>NC_011886.1:2400000-3600000 GCF_000022025.1 Pseudarthrobacter chlorophenolicus A6 | reverse complement strand
CTCAATGCACCAGGGACAGTCCTGATCTCCGGAACGGTGGCAATGAACGGCGGGGTCAACCAGTTCGCCCGTAGTTGGAAGGTCGAAATGGCCGATCCGGTCACAGGACTGTCAGTGGAAGCCAGCTACGTGGTGGAGCAAATGCCCGAGCCAATTGGCTAGGCCGGCGGCCGGCGGGTGGGGGGCTACTGCTTGTAGCCCTCCACCTCGCTGACGGGGCGCGTCTCGGCGTCGTCGGGATTCTCGCCGGAATCTTTTTTCGCACGGCGCTGCCGCAGCAGGTCCCAGCACTGGTCCAGGCGGATCTCCACCTGCCGGAGCCTGGCGTGGTCCGGCGCCTGGCCCTCCCCGGGCCCCTCCCGAAGTGAATGCTCCTCGTCCACGAGGGCCTGAATGCGCGTCAGGATGTCTTCGTCGTTCATGGTTTCCCCTTCGTCCGGGCCGGTCTCCCCAGCGTACGTAGTCCGTGCTGATGCCACCAGCCCCCGGGCGGTACCATCAAAGTCATGCCCGATGTGCTCGATATGGCAGGTCCGATCCTGGAAATGCTGACGTGGATGTGCCTGCCCGTTGGCTTGCTGTTGCTCTTCTATGTGGGCTTCCAGCGCCGCTTCGTGCACCCCTGGGACATGGCCGAGGCCGTGGTCTACTCGGACCAAACCGGCGTGGGCTTCAGGTGGCTTGACCGCAAGCACCAGGTGCACAACGCCCCCATGTCGCCCCATGACATCAGGGACCTGGCGGTGGGCGAGACCCTGCCTATTTACTACCATCCCAAGCGCCCGACGCAATGGCAGATCACTACGCCCGAGGAAGCGGCGAAAACAGCCTCGGCGCTGGGGCGTGTCCTGACGGCCATTGGCTCCGTGGCGCTGCTGGCAGGTTTCGTCCTGCCCATGTTCTAGCCTTCCCGGGCGCTACCCGGCGAGCACCACGCCGATCCCCAGGGCTCCCAAAGCGATGCCCGTGAAAGCCGTCCAGAGCACCGCCGTAATGTCGGCGTCCACGTGTTCCCGGGCGACGCCGTGCGACCTGGCGCCGTACCGCCTGCGCTGCGTGAGGTAGATGGCCAGGGCAGCTCCGGCGGAGACTGCGAACAGCAGCAGGATGGGAAGCCCGTGGTGCGGCAGCCAACGCAGGAAAAGCGCGCTAGCCGTCACCAGGGCCAGCATGGTCCGGCCCCAGGCCAGCGAGGTGCGTTCCGGCTGTAGGCCGGGATCACCGTGGGTGTCTCCAGCTGGAACGGACGGTGCCACCGGAGTCAGCGCCAGAGGACAAAAACGAGGACGACGGCGGCCGCCACCGCGCCTGCCCCTGCCAGCAGGGGCACAATGAGCGGCAGGGGGAGTGGCGCCTTGTGCCGCATGCTGCGTTCCACGCGGAGCCACCTCAGCGCGGCCCCGGCGCTAAGCAGCATGCCCAGCAGGAGCAGCACGATGGCCAGGCCCTTGCGGACAGGTTCCAGGAACAGGTCCGAGGTGAACGCCTCGATGGCGATGCCGCCGGCCAGCAGGGCCAGGGAGGTCCGGATCCAGGCGAGGAACGTCCGTTCGTTGGCGAGGGTGAACCTCGGGTCCGGTTCCTCGCCGCCGGGGAGCAGCCGTTCGGCGATCCTGCCGCGCGACGGCGGTGCGCCGTCTCCGGGCGCTTGCTGGCGGTTGGTCACGGTGCCAGTTTAGCCGCGCCGCTGTCCGCGCCCGGCCCGCGCTGGGTCCCTACGCGGATCTCCGCAGCGCCGCCCGCGACGCGAGGTGCTCGCCGATGGGCAGGGCCGCCGTCGCTGCCGGGGACGGGGCGTTCAGGACGTGGATCATCCTGTCGGTCTCGGCAAGCAGGAAATCGTGAATGAGCGTGCCGTCCCGGCGTACCGCCTGCGCCCTGATTCCCGCCTCGTACGGCAGCAGGTCTGCCTTGGCCAGCCCCGGGGCGTACTTCCGGCATTCCTGCAGGTAGCTGCCCTTGAACAGGGAATTGCGGACCTCCCGGGCAGCAGTCAGGGCGTTGGCGCGGGCCACGTGCCACAGCCCTGGGAACTTCGCGTAGCGGGCCACATCGCGGAAATCCACCGAGAACTTGGGGTAGCCCTCCCGGGCCATTCCCAGCACAGCGTTGGGACCCACGGTGATGGTCCCCTGCACCGTGGGGGTGAGGTGGACCCCGAGGAACGGCAGGGCAGGATCGGGGACGGGGTAAATGAGATGCCGCACGTAGCCGGACTTCCCGGCAGGAAGCTCAAAGTACTCTCCGCGGAAGGGGATGATCTGTACGTCGATGTCCACCCCCGCCGCCTCTGCGAGACGGTCCGACTGCAGCCCGGCGCAGGCCACAAGCTGCCGGCACGAGTACGCCCCGGTCTCAGTGCGGACGTCCACCCGGTCCGTGTGCTCGGAAATGGCGGTGACGCGGGCCCCGGTACACACCTGGCCTCCCTCCCGTTCCACCAGCTGCGCCAGCATCCGCGCCACCGCGGGGTAGTCCACGATGCCGGTGCTGGGAATGAACAGGGCACCGAGCCCTGTGACATTGGGCTCGCGCTGGAGGAGTTCCCGACGGTCCAGCCGTTCATAGTCCAGTTCGTGGACCGCTGCCCGTTCCTCGAGCTGCGCCAGCCGCTCCAGTTCCAGCAGGGTGGTGGCCACCAGCAGCTTCCCGGGCTCTCGGTAGGGGATGCCGTGCTCCTGGCAGAACTCCTTGGTCTGCCGGGCGCCGGCTTTGCTGAACCTGGCCTTCAGGCTGCCGGGGGCGTAGTAGATTCCCGAATGGATGACGCCGCTGTTGTGCCCGGTCTGATGCGCGGCCAAGGTATCCGCCGCTTCCAGCAGGACCAGGGACGCATCAGGTTCCCTGCGCAGCAGCTGGTACGCGGTTGCCAGGCCAACAATGCCGCCGCCGATGATGCAGTAGTCCACGTGCTCCACAGGGGAAATTCTGCCCCATGGCCGTAAATACTGCTGCTAGCCTGCGCTTCGCGGGGCAAACATGATCACTGCCACCCCCAGCAGGCAGATGACCGAGCCAGCCACGTCCCACCGGTCGGGCCGGAAACCGTCGAAAATCACTCCCCAGGCCAGGGATCCGGCAACGAACACCCCGCCGTAGGCCGCCAGGATCCGGCCGAAGTGGGCGTCCGGCTGGAGGGTGGCCACGAATCCGTAGGCGCCCAGTGCAATCACGCCAAGTCCGGCCCACCACCAGTCCTTGCCTTCCCTGACTGCCTGCCACACCAGCCACGCCCCGCCGATTTCTGCCACGGCGGCCAGCCCGAACAGCACGATGGTTTTGAGGACACTGTCAGTTTCTTCCGGGATACCCACCCGGCCATCATGCCAGCCGGGAACGCCGGCAACGCGGGAATGCCACCGGGCAGCCGGAGGTTGGGGCAGGTATGGAGCGCATAGGATTCCTTTCATTCGGCCACTGGGGACCCGGACAGGGCTCCCGTACCAGGACCGCGGGCGAGGCACTGGTGCAGGGCATTGAGTTGGCGGTGGCGGCCGAGGAACTCGGTGTGGACGGCGCCTTTTTCCGGGTACACCACTTCGCCCGCCAGCAGGCTTCGCCGTTTCCGCTCCTAGCGGCTATCGCAGCACGCACCCACCGGATCGAAATCGGTACCGGCGTCATTGACATGCGATACGAGAACCCGCTCTACATGGCGGAGGAAGCTGCAGCCACTGACCTGATCAGCGGAGGGAGGCTCCAGCTCGGCATCAGCCGCGGTTCACCCGAGCCGGCCCGGCAGGGCGCGTCAGCTTTTGGCTACGTGCCCCTGGACGGTGAAACGGACGCCGACATGGCACGCCGCCACACCGAGGTGTTCCGCAAGGCGATCACCGGGGCAGGAGTGGCTGAAGCCGACCCCCGGTATGCCGGTGCCGCCACCGGACTCCTCCCCGTGCAACCGCAGTCGCCGGGCCTGGCGGAGCGGATCTGGTGGGGAGCCGGCACCCGCAAAACGGCCGTCTGGGCGGCGGAGCTCGGAATGAACCTGATGAGCTCCACCCTGCTTACCGAGGACACCGGCGTGCCCTTCCATGAACTCCAGGCGGAACAGATCCAGCTGTTCCGGGATACCTGGCAGGCGGCGGGCCACTCCCATGAGCCGAGGATCTCGGTCAGCCGCAGCGTGCTGCCCATCGTGGACGACGAGGACCGCCGCTACTTCGCCGGCAGCGCGCTCCGCGACGGCCGGGACCAGGTGGGCATCATTGACGGGTTCACGGCGCGGTTCGGAAAGAGCTACGTGGGCGAGCCTGACCGGCTGGCGGAGGAACTGGCTGCGGATTCCGCTGTCCAGGCCGCTGACACCCTGCTCCTGACAGTTCCTAACCAACTGGGAGTCGAGTTCAACGCGAAACTCCTGGGGCACTTGGCACGCCACATCGCGCCGTCCCTTGGCTGGATTCCGTCCAACCGGTGACCGGCCGGGAACCATTTCCGTGACCCAGCCGTTACTCTTAAGGTGCGGCTTGGGGGCTTAGCGCCCCAACCAGCATGACTGCAGGACGGTCATATGACGGATAGAGAGAAATATGGCTCGCGCCGCCCTAGGCTTGACTGCATGATCAGGCTACGACAGCTGGCCCAAGCGGCTTCGGTCCTCACCACGCCCTTGGCTCCCGAGGACATCCTTGCCCTCTTCAACCCGGTCTTTTCCGCCCGGCAGCTTCGTGGCGTCGTCACCCGGGTTGTCCAGGAGACCGCCCAGTCGGCCACCATCTTCTTCCGCCCCGGACGTGGCTGGCAGTCGCACCTGGCCGGCCAGTGGGCCCGCATCGGCGTCGAGCTGGACGGTGTCCGGCACTGGCGCTCGTATTCCCTCAGTGCCGCCGCGGGCAAGGACCCCGCCATTACCGTGACGGATGTCGGAGCAGTGTCCGGCACGCTGGTGCGGACCACGCGCCCCGGTGACGTCCTGTTCCTCGCCCCGCCGCAGGGCGATTTTGTCCTGCCCGAGCACCCCAGGCCGCTTCTGATGGTCACCGCCGGCAGCGGCATCACTCCGGTGATGTCCATGATCCGTACGCTGGTGCCGCGGCGCCCGGATGCCGACGTCGTACTCGTCCACTCCGCCCGTACGCCGGGCGACAGCCTGTTCCGCGAGGAACTTGCCGAACTTGCGGACCAGTTCCCCAACTTCCGCCTGGCGCACTGGTTCACCGGTGAGCAGGGCCGGATGGACTTTTCCAGCACCAACCAGCTGGATGAAATCTGCCCCGACTGGAAGGAACGTGCCGCCTACGCCTGCGGCCCGGACAGCTTCCTGGATGACGCCGAAGCCTTGTGGAACCGCGCCGCCCTCACCACAGCCGCGCCCGGCACCGACATTGCGGTGGCCGGCAGCGCGGGCAACCTCATGATCGAAAGGTTCAACACCACCTTTGCCGCGGGTGTGGGGCACGACGGCGGCCTGGTCACCTTCGAAGCCTCGGACCGGGAGGTGGAGGCCGACGGCGACACCCCCATCCTGGACGTCGGAGAGGACGCCGGGGTGCTGATGCCAAGCGGCTGCCGGATGGGCATCTGCCACAGCTGCCTCACTCCGCTCCTGGCCGGCCAGGTGCGTGACCTCCGAACCGGGGAAATCCACGGCGATCCCGGCCAACTGATCCAAACGTGTGTCTCGGCAGCCGCCGGACCCGTCAACCTCGAACTCTGAGGAGCAGAATAATGTCTGTCATCTCACCCACCAAGGCCACCTCCCCCGGAGGGGCGAACGCCGGCAGCGCAAGGACGCGCCCCGGCAAGCTTGCCGAGTCCGGCAGCCCCACCGTACGGCCGCCCGCGGCCGCCCACCTGACGGACGAGCAGGTGGCGGAGCTGGGCCGCGAGCTCGACGCCATCCGTGACGAGGTCCTGGCCAAGCGGGGCGCGGAAGACGCCGCCTACATTCGCCGGGTGATCAAGGTCCAGCGCGGCCTGGAAATCTCCGGCCGGGCTGCCCTGCTGGTTGGCAAGAACAAGGCTGCCTGGGTCACCGGCACCACCCTGCTGAGCCTGGCCAAGATCCTTGAAAACATGGAGATCGGGCACAACGTGCTGCACGGCCAGTGGGACTGGATGCGTGACCCGGACATCCACTCCACCACCTGGGAGTGGGACTTTGTCACCCCCTCGCGCTCGTGGCAGCACACCCACAACGACCTGCACCACCGCTGGACCAACGTGGTGGGCAAGGACAACGACGTCGGATACAACCTCCTGCGGATGGACGAACAGCAGCCGTGGAAGCCGATGAACCTTGGCAACCCGCTGTACAACGCCATTTTGGCGCCCCTCTTCGAGTGGGGCATCGCCATCTATGACCTCGAACTGACGGAGTTCAGGGAAGGCAAGAAGTCCAAGGAAGCGCTGCTCAAGGACCTCAAGGCCCTGGGCAAGAAGGTGGTCACGCAGTTCACCAAGGACTACGCCGCTACTCCCGCCGTTGCCATGCTGACCGGTTCCGGAAAGCAGGCGCTCTACGGAACCCTGACCGCCAACGCCGTGCGCAACGTCTGGGCCCACGCAGTGATCTTCTGCGGCCACTTCCCTGAAGGAACGGACACTTTCACGGAGGAAATGGCGGAAGGCGAAACCCGCGGCGACTGGTACATCCGCCAGATGATCGGTTCCGCCAACATCTCCGGCTCAAAATTCATGCACATCATGACCGGTAACCTCTCGCACCAGATCGAGCACCACCTCTTCCCGGACCTGCCCTCCAACCGGTATGCCGAGGTTGCGCCCAAGGTCCGTGAGATCTGCCAGCGCTACGGGCTGAAGTACACCACCGGTCCGCTGCTGAAGCAGGTCGGCTCCACCTGGGGCAAGATCTTCAAGCTGGCGCTGCCGGGCAAGACCGCCAGGGCCTGACCAGGGCACAGGGCAGTCCAGATGCAGTAAGGGCACCTCCGGTTCCGGGACCATCCCGGGACCGGGGGTGCTTTTTCCGTCCTGCCCTCGGCGGCGCGCATAATTGATCCCACAGCCGTCGCAGAGCCCAATGGAGGAAAGATGAAATTCGTGGGAGCCCTCATCGTCATCTGGCTGATCATCGGCGGCGTGGCCGCCTGGCAGCGGGGCTACTTCGGCGGAGCCCCCGGGTCCTGCGCAGAAGCTGGCACGGTTGCGGTGACCATCGTTGCGGGGCCGCTGAATTACATGGGCGTCAACCCGCAGATCACCTGTGAACTGCCGCAGCCTTCCCAATAGGCGGACAGGGGACTCCGCGGCTGCAGGAGAACGGCCGGAGCGGTCCTAGAGTAGGGACTGCGCGGGTATTGGCATGCCGCCTGCCTGCTCCGATCAGTCTCGAAAGGAATTCGCCGCGATGGCTTTCATCACCGTTGGAACTGAGAACAGCACCGACATCGAGCTCTACTACGAGGATCACGGCTCCGGCCAGCCGGTGGTGCTGATCCACGGCTACCCCCTGGACGGGGCGTCCTGGGAACGGCAGGCCACGGCCCTCCTGGCAGCCGGCTACCGCGTGATCACCTACGACCGGCGCGGCTTCGGGAAATCCAGCAAGACCACCGAAGGCTACGACTACGACACGTTCGCGGCGGACCTCAACACCCTGCTGACCACCCTGGACCTCAGCAACACCGTCCTCGTGGGCTTCTCCATGGGCACGGGCGAGGTGGCACGCTACCTGGGCACCTACGGTTCGGAACGCGTTGCCAAGGCCGCCTTCCTGGGGTCCCTGGAACCCTTCCTGCTCAAGACCGACGACAACCCCGGCGGTGTGCCGCAGGAGGTTTTCGACGGGCTGAAGGAAGCCGTCACCGCGGACCGGTATGCGTTCTTCACCGAGTTCTTCAAGAACTTCTACAACTCAGACACGTTCCTGGGGACGCCCCGCCTCAGCCAGGAGGCAGTCACAGCCAGCTGGAACGTGGCCGCAGGCTCCGGTGCCACCGCGTCCGTGGCCGCGCAGGCCACCTGGATCACTGACTTCCGCCAGGACATCCCCAAGATCGATGTTCCTGCGCTGATTGTGCACGGCACCGCGGACAACATCCTTCCCATCGACTCCACGGGTCGGCTGTTCGCCAAGGCCCTGCCGGAGGCGGAGTACGTGGAAATCGAGGGGGCCCCGCACGGCCTGCTCCTGACCCACGCCGCCGAGGTCAACGAGGCACTGCTCGGCTTCCTGGCCAAGTAGCGCCACGCCCAAACTTCCGACGACGGCGGCCGGCAGCCGTCGTCGTCGGAAGTGGGCCGGGGCTACCGGCGGAAGCCGCCGCCTCCGCCGCCGGGGCCCTGCTCCGCCGTGTATTCGCCGGCGGTGACTGTACCTACCTGCGTGGCGCCGTCGAGCGAGCCCTCACCCAGGCCCGTACTCACCGTTGCCGTGCCCCCGGTGTAGACGGTGTATTCGGCTCCCGCCGTTATCGCCGCCGAGGAGTAGACCAGCGAGGCAGCAGCCTTGGTGGTGACGAAGGCTGCCACCACGCTCCCGGAGGAGTCGGCGATCTGGATGACGGTGCCGGCCGGGACGGAAGAGCCGAGCGTCACCTGCACCCCGGACTGGGTGGAGGACGCCCCGGGGGTGACTGCCATGCCCGCGCTGCCGGCAGCGGCTACGGTTCCTCCGGTCACGGCGAGTTCGCCGTTGACGTCCAGGGCACCGTTGCCGTCGTTCGTGGGGCCGTTCACCACCACGGTGCCACCGGAAATGGTGGCGTTGCCGTTGGAGTCGAGGCCGTCCCCCTGCGCGTTGATGGTCAGCAGGCCGCCGCTGATGTCCACGGTGTAATCGCCCACTTCCATGCTGCCGCCGCCCATGCCGCCGCCCGCTCCTGCTCCGGCGGAGGCCGTGCTGCTGCCCCCTGAGGCGTTCACGCCGTCGTCGTTGGAGGTGACGGTGGCGGTGCCGCCGGACATCACGATGTGCTGGGCCTCCAGGCCCTCCTCGGATTCCTTGACGGTGGTGTCGCCGGCGGCAATGGTGAGGGTGTTGAAGGCCTTCACCCCGTCATCGCCGGCCGTCACGCTGAGGGTGCCGCCATTGAGGAGGACCCACCCGCGGCCCTCGTCCTCCTCGTTGTCGGACTTGAAGCCGTCGTCGGCCGCGGTCACCTGGTAGGCGCCGTCCAGCAGCACGGCGTAGTCCTTGCCCACGATGCCGTCGTCTGCCGCGTCCACCGTTACGGTGCCGCCGGCCAGGACCAGCCCGTCCTTGCTGGAAATGCCGTCGTTGTAGTTGCCGTCCACGGCCAAGGTGCCCGGGCCGGCGATGGTGAGGTCGGCCTTGGAGTAGAGGGCGGCGTTGGGGGCCTCCGTTCCCTGGTCGGCATAGGTGGCGGCGTCGCTGATCGAGTTGCTGGTGCCGTCCGCCAGGTAGACGATGGCCTCGTCCGCGCTTTCCACCACGAAGGGGGAACCCGTGGAGTTGGCCAGGGTGGCGCCGTCCAGGATGATGCGGACGGTATCCTCCTCGCCGGCTGCCACCACGATCTTGCCGTCGGTGAGCGAGCCGCTGAGGCGGTAAGTGCCGGCGGCGCTGATGGTGACCGTATCGCCCTCCACCGTGACCCCGGATGCGGACCCGGAAGCCACGGAACTGGCACCGTCGGCGAGGGTCACGGCGACCTCGGAGGCGGCATCCCAAGTGAGGTCATCGCCGTCGAAGTGGGTGTCCTGGGCAAGCGTGTCCAGTGATACGGCCGTGGTGGTGCCGGCCGAGCTGGAAGAACCGGTGGTGGAGGCCGAGCTTGAGGAACCGGTGCCGGTGATGCCGGTGGGGGACGTGCCCGCTACGGAGCAGCCGGCCAGGCCGATGGCGGCTGCCATGGCGGCAACGGAAAGGTATGTGCGGAGGCTTTTCATGGAGTGTCCTTGGGTGGGGGGAGAGCGGGTGGTTACGGAGAAGGGGCTGGCCGAGAGGGCCCGTCAGGCGGCCGGACGGAGGGGGAGGCTGCGGGACAGCGTGCGGTTCCAGCGGTTGGCGGGAAGCTCGGGCCGGAGGGCGGCTATCCCGGTGGCGAACTTGGAGATCCGCGACGGCCTGACGCCGGCCGCCCACAGATGCCGGTCCAGTGGCCCAGCGGTGGAGCCGGATTTGGTTTCGAGGATGACGGCGTCGTCCAGGACCCACGGCTCCCGGCCGGGCCGCTGCCATGTCACCCCGGTATCGAGGGTGGCCCGGCTGCCGGATTCCTGAAGGTAGAAGGTGGTGCGGTGGTAGCGGGTTTCGAGGACCGGTTCCAGGGGTCCGGCGGGGACTGACCCCACGGCGGCGGCCAGGGTTTCCCGGACGTAGTCCAGCCCGTCCGCCGTCAGCCGCGAACGGTCCTCCAGCCGGTATGGAATACGTTCTTTCACGGTGGCTTCCCGGGCGCCCTCGGTCTTGACTTCCAGAAAGCTGATGGCGCTGTCCACGTACGTCCGCGTGCGGATCTTGTAGCGGCGGCGCCGGCCGTGGGCTGCCAGCAGGTAGCTGTCCAGGGCGGCGGTGTCGAAGTAGACGGAGTCATACGAGAAGCTGCGGGCTCCGTCCATTTCCAGGACCCGCATTTCCGCGCCGAAGGTGGCCAGCAGGTGCCGCGCCATCCCGGTGGCCAGCACGTATTTCCGGTCCACACGGGTCTGGAGTGCGGCCTCCGCGTTCAGTTCAGCCAGGCCTACGGAGGGGAACAGATGGAGATTCCCGACGGCGGCGCCCGCCGGGTTCATCGCACGCCTGCCTGGACGTGGCCGGGAAGCTGCTCCGGGCTGGGGATGTACTCAGCGGCGGGGATGGTGCCCGCTTGGGCCGGCGCCGTCGTCGTAAATCCCGTTAGGGTTCCCGGGACGGAAGGGGCGGCGAAGGCGGCAGGGGAGTAGGCGTAGCGGACGTCCACGATGGTCTTGTCGTTCACCAGGTCCAGCTGCTGGATGGTGGCGGAGTGGACCTTGCCGTGGAGCACCTCCTCCAGCCGGGCGTACAGCTCGCCGTCCTCGGCAATGGCCCGGTCCAGGATGACCGTCTGGTGCCGGTGCGCCGGCAGGACCTTGGGGTGGTCGCCCACGAACATCACCAGCAGGATCAGGGCCATCAGCGAAACGGTCAGCCAGAGCGGTTCGATGCCGAGCCCGGCGATCAGCCCCAACGCCAGTGCCGAGAAGTAGTAGGCCACCTCGTGCTGGGCCAGTTCGGTGGAGCGGAGCCTGATGATGGACAGGACGCCGAACAGTCCCAGCCCCAGTCCCAGGCCGGCCGCGGAACCGGACAGTGCGGTGGCGACGGCCAGGACCCCCACGTTCATGCCGAGGTAGGAGACCACCAGGTCGCGCCGGCGGTGGCGGCGAAGGTAGAGGGCGAAGGTGAGGATGCTGATGGCTGCCAGGTCGGCGAGGATGAAAATGAGGTTCATGGGATTCTCCGGAATGGTTTTTGGTGGGCTGATTCTTACGATGCCCGGCGATACTGTGCAGGTGCTGTGACGGAACCTAGCCGGATATATGAGCTTCGGACGGGGGTTTGCCGGCAGCATTCCCGGCCTTTTCCCGTGCCGGCTTAGCAGCGGGCGGCCGGTCTTGTTTCCGGGCGAAAAGCCAGCGCTGCTGTACCGAGAAACTGATGGCGAGCAGCATGACTTCGGCCAGGATCTTGGCCGCCAGGGCCGGTACGGCGATCGCTTCCAGTGCCCAGATCAGCGCGACGTTGGCGGCGAGGAGCACCGCCACCAGGCTGAAATAGCGGAGTCCCGCGGACCGTGCCGGGCGCTGTTTGCCGTGTTCGAAAACCACGTGCCGGTTCACCAGGAAGTTCACCGCGGAGCTCACGGCCCGGGCACCCAGCACGGCCAGGAGCAGCGAATCCACCAGCACCGTGAGCAGCAGGAACACCGTGGTGTCCACCAGGAATGCCGTGAAGGACGAGCCGAGGAATTTCAGGAGGGGGGCATAGATACGCGCCGAGTCTGCCAGCGGGCGGAAGTGGGATCCGGAGTTGTGGTCCAGGTACACGGTGGCGATGTCCAGGGACTGGATGGAGTAGCCGGCATTCTTCGCTTCCAGCAGCAGGTTCAGCTCGTACTCATACCGGTCGCCGCGGACGGACCGGAGCCACGGGAGCATGGCGGCCGGGTAGCCGCGGAGCCCGGTCTGGGTGTCCGGGATGCGCTCGCCGGTGGCCAGGGTGAACAGCGCACGGGTGGCCGTGTTGCCCAGGCGGCTGCGGGCAGGCACATTGCCGCTGAAGCTCCTGCTGCCCAGCACCATGGTGGCCGCGCCCCGCTGGTCGCCGCTGTTTCCGTGGACCTTGCCGGCTACCCGGAGGACGTCCGTCACGGTGTGCTGGCCGTCGCTGTCGGCACACACCACGTCATGGCCGGGCAGGTTGTCCGCGATGAAGCCGAAGCCGGCCTTCAGGGCGAAACCTTTTCCCCTGTTGCGTGCGTAACTGAGGACGTGGCACCCCAGCGCCCTGACGTCGTCGAACACGTCCTTGTAGGCGGGGCCGCTGCCGTCATCAACCACCACGACGGCGGTCCACGGCTCTGCGGCGCGGATCCGGCGGATCAGGGCGGCCAGGTGGTGGTCCGGCTCGTAGGCCGGGATCAGGATGATCATGGCCGCCTACCCGGCGATGTAGAGGATGTCGGAGGTGCCGCGTTCCTTGTTCTCGCCCAGCGGGTTGTTGACCAGGCCGCCGTTGAAGTACATGGTGGACGAGCCGCCGCCGTCGATGTTGTACGCGGTGGTGGCGCCCAGGCCCTGCATGATCTCCGCCAGGCCGGTCATGGTGACGCCGGCGCTGTAGCCGGGGCTGCGGCCGTCCACCACCACGAACACCAGGTGGTTCTCATCGATGATGCCGACGGCGGTGCGCGGCTGCTCGCCCTGGATGGAGTGGTTGCCGAAGTTGGTGTCCACCTCCACGTCCTCGATGCCCGCGGCGATTTCGCCGTTATCCAGCAGGGACGGGCCGAAGGAGAGGGTGTTCCAGACGCCGTCCGCCAGCAGCTGTTCGGCTGTGGTGCTGGTTTCGTCGTAGACCTTCACGGTGCCGTCCCGGTAGAAGGCGAGGCCCTGGCGGGCGCCTTCGTCGCGGAACACCACGCCGTTGCGGATCACGATGCCGGTGTCCCGGAACCCGTAGTAGTCGCCGTTGATAGCGAAGATGGCATTGTTTGCCTCGGCGATGGCGGAGGTGGTTTCGGTGATGTTCTCGCCAAAACTGTCATACATCGCCGATGGTGATCTCGACGTCGGTGAACTGCAGCGGCACGCCGGTAAAAGCACGCCAGCCCCGGACGTTCTGGGTGGCGTTCTTGGCCTCCTGCTCGGCCTTGCTGCCGGGAAGCGGCTTCTGCGTCATCAGCACCCGGCCCAGGACCCGGACGCGGGTGGTGGATCCATAGCCCTGGTACGCAATGGTCCGGGGCACGAAGTCCCAGCGCTTGGCGAGCCGGATCCTGAAGCTGTTGAACCCGTCAGAGATGCGGTGGGCCAGGCGGAAGGCCTGGTTTCCGTTGAGCTCGGGCCGGCTCTCCGGAATCCGTTCCGGCTGCCCGGAAGCGTGCTGGGTTGCGGGTTGGGTCGGGTTCTGCGGCGCCGGGTCCATGGTTCCACTCTGCCACAGGGCGGCCACCCTTGTGGCGGCATAGGGGAGCCGGCGGCACAGTGTGACGTCAGGCGCCCAGGATGGCGCGCAGCGTCCGGGCGTTGCGCACCGCGTGCCCGCCGCCGTCGTTATTGAAATAGGCGTAGACGTCCAGCCCGTTGGCTGCCCAGCCGCGGATCCTGTCCGCCCACCAGTGAAGGTCCGTGTCCGAATAGGAGCCGGCGTAGAGGTGCTGGTGATCGGGCCCGTGCAGCCGGACGTAAGTGAACGGGGCAGTGGTCTGCAGCAGGCACGGCAGATTGGCTCCGCTCATGATGCAGTAGGCGGCGCCGTGCCGTTCCAGGATGGCCAGGACTTCCGGGCAGTTCCAGGTGTGGTGGCGGAATTCCACGGTGACGCGGATCCATTCCGGCAGGGCGGCCAGGAAATAGTCCAGCCGGGCGTCGTCCCGTTCCAGCTGCGGCGGCAGCTGCACCAGGAGTACCGCCCGCTTGTCCCCGAGCTCATGCCAGCACCGGACAATCCGGTCCACCCAGACCTCGGGCTGGTACAGCTTCCGCGCGTGCGTCAGGCCACGCGGAGCCTTGACGGACATGCTGAAGCCCGCCGGCAGCCGGCGGTTCCATCCGGCAAACGTGGTGTCGCGGGGCCAGCGGTAAAAGCTGGCATTCAGCTCCACGGTGTTGAACTGTGAGACGTAGTGCGGCAGCCGGTCCTTTGCCGGCAGGCCGGGCGGGTACAGGACGTTTTCCCAGTGGTCATAGCTCCAGCCTGAGGTGCCGATATGGACTGCCACCCCTGCAGGCTACACCGGGCCCTTTGCGATTCACCCGGATCGGGAAGCGCGTTTGTGGCAGTGTAAGGTCATGGCGCGAATCGAAGACTATGCGGTGGTAGGCGACCTTCAAACCGGGGCCCTCATCAGCAAGGAAGGTTCAATCGACTGGCTGTGCCTTCCCCGGTTCGACTCTCCGGCCTGCTTCAGTGCGCTGCTGGACACGCCGGACGCCGGCCGCTGGCTGCTGGCACCCGAAAGCGGAGGCCCGTGCACCCGGCGCGGATACCGGGACGGCAGCCTGATCCTGGAAACCGAATGGGACACCCCTGACGGAACGGTGCGCGTCATCGATTTCATGCCGCCGCGTGACTCCGTGGCGGACATCGTGCGGATTGTCGAGGGCGTCAGTGGCACCGTGAAGATGCACTGTGAGCTGGTGCTGCGCTTCGACTACGGCCACATCGTTCCCTGGGTGCGCCGGGACAAGCACGGCCTCCACGCCATTGCCGGGCCGGATGCTGCCTACTTCGTGACGCCTGCGGAGGTGCATGGCGAGAACATGCATACCGTGGGCGACTTCACCGTCAGCGCAGGGGAGCGGGTCCCGTTCGTCCTCACGTGGGCGCCGAGCCACGTGGGCCGTCCGCACTCGGTGGACGCGGAAAAGGTCCTGGACACTACCTTCGCCTTCTGGCGCGGCTGGACCACCCAGTGCACGGTGCAGGGCGAGTACCAGGATGCCGTGGTGCGCTCGCTGGTGACCCTCAAGGCCCTGACCTATGCTCCAACCGGCGGCATCGTGGCTGCAGTGACCACATCCCTGCCCGAACAGCCAGGGGGTCCCCGGAACTGGGACTACCGGTACTGCTGGTTGAGGGACGCCACCATGACGCTGCAGGCACTCCTGGCCGCCGGCTACACCGCTGAAGCGGCGGCCTGGCGGGAATGGCTGCTGCGTGCGGTGGCCGGGGACCCCGCGGACCTGCAGATCATGTATGGCATCCACGGCGAGCGGCGCCTGCCCGAGCTGGAACTGCCCTGGCTCAGGGGATACGAGAATTCGACGCCGGTGAGGATCGGCAACGCGGCAGCCGAACAGCTCCAGCTGGACGTATGGGGCGAAGTGCTGGACTGCCTGGCGCTGACCCGCAATTCCCTGCTGAAGCATCCGGACGATTCGTGGGACCTGCAGTGCGCCCTGATGACCCACCTGGAAACCATCTGGGACCAGCCGGACAACGGGTTGTGGGAAATGCGTGGCCCCCGCCGGCACTTCACCCACTCGAAGGTGATGGCGTGGGTGGCCGCCGACCGGATGGTGAAAGGCGTCAGGGAGTCCGGGCTGCCGGGGCCTGTGGAGCGGTGGGAGGCGCTGCGGGACACCATCCACCGGGACGTGATGGCCAACGGGTTCGACGCCGAACGCAACACTTTTGTGCAGTCGTACGGCAGCCCCGAGCTGGATGCCAGTCTGTTGCTGATTCCGCGCGTGGGCTTCCTGCCGGCGGACGATCCCCGCGTCATCGGGACCATCGAGGCGATCCAGCGCGAGCTGACCGAGGACGGGTTCGTGCTGCGCTACCGTCCGGAAAAGAGCGACGACGGCCTGCCGGGGAGCGAGGGCGTCTTCCTGGCCTGCTCGTTCTGGCTGGTGGAGGCATTGCTCGGCGCCGGACGGCACGAGGAGTCGCGCGAACTGTTCGAGCGGCTCCTGGAGCTGCGCAATGACGTGGGGCTCCTGAGTGAGGAGTGGGCGGTCCGTGCGGGCCGGCAGCTGGGCAATACCCCGCAGGCGTTCAGCCACTTTGCCCTTGTGACTAGCGCTTTGGAGCTGCATCAGGATACGGTTCGGCGCAGTGACACCCCTATCCCGCCGGAGTCGGCGGGGCGGCGCTGAGGCGGCGCCGGCACGGGGCCGAACTTTCCCTTCGCAGAATAGATAAGTAGACTTACTAACACCTCATGGAGTGCTCCACAAGCACAATGCCGTGACTGACGGAGGAGGAGTGATTCGCATGGCCGGGTATTTTGAGCTCGTTGATGCCCCTGACGGTGGCTACAGGGTCAAGATGATGGACGGAGCGGGGCAGCTGATGGCAATCTCGGTGACCTTTCCCACGAAGCGGGCGGCGGTGGCCGGAGTGGCCATGGCCCGTGAAATTGCAGGGACGGGCCTGATTCGGGATAAAAGCCTGGACGGTGCCGGAACGGTGATTAGGGAACGGGTCCGGCCGGTGGCAACGCCCAAGGAAGAAGCTGCCCGGCATAAGAAGGCCCCGGAGGCCAGGCGGGCCGCGGTGGGCTGATGGGCCAGCAGGACACGCCCCCCGGTGTACGCCGGGGGGTTCTCTTTGACGTTGATGGAACGCTGATCGATTCGTCGTACCTCCACACCATCTCCTGGTGGGGCGCCTTCCGCCAGTACGGCTACGACATTCCGATGGCTTCCATCCACTACCTTGTGGGGATGGGCGGTGACCGGCTGGTGGACAGCCTGTTGCCGTCCGGCCGGGACCGCAGCCTTGATGAGGTGATCATGGCCAGCCATGGCGCCCTCTATGCGGCCCACTGGCCGGCGTTACGTGCTTTCGATGGCTCGAAGGACCTGCTGGCCCAGTGCCACGCCGGGGGCCTCGCCGTCGCCCTGGCCTCGTCGGCCCGGGAAAAAGACCTGCAGATCATGAAGGGAATCCTCAACGCTGACGCGTTCATCGATGCCGCCACCAGCTCCAAGGACGCCGAGGAGAGCAAGCCCGCTCCGGACATCCTGGCTGCTGCCCTGAAGGCGATCGGGGTGGAGCCGGCCAACGCCATCTTCGTCGGGGACGCAGTCTGGGACATGAAAGCCGCAGCCGCCCTCGGCATCCCGGCCGTGGGTGTCACCTGCGGCGGAATCAGTGCCGACGTGCTGCGGGATGCCGGCGCGGTGGAAGTCTACGAGGGCCCCGCCGACCTGGTGCAAAACCTGGCCGGCAGCGCCATTGGGAAGCTGCTGAACCGCGTCAGCTAGCCCGGGGTGTTCATGGAAGAGTCGCCCGTCGCGTCTTCCTCAGTGCCGTTATCGGCGGGTTTGGCCCAGGACACGGCCACCTTCACCGAACCGTCGTCGTTCCGCTCAATGTCCGTGACGACGTCGGCGAGACTTGCCCCCATGTCCATGATCCGGGTCCGGTAGCTGGCCACCAGTTCCTCCAGGCTGGCTTCCGTCCATTCGCCGGGCCGCATGCGGGTGGAAATTTCAACCGGTTCCGGCTGGTACAGCGTCATGGTGTCCTCGTTCCGTTGGCATGGTCTTCGTAAAGCAGGCCCGGCGGGCCCTTCCTACGCTAGAAGCACGGGCCCGGGGCGACAAGCCCTTGAAGGGCGGTTCTCACGTGGTGACCGACAGCAGGCGTTCCATCCGCCGGTGCCGCGCCCTGAATTTCTTCCGCATCTGCCCCAACAGTATTCGGCGGTCCACCCACGGGCCGAACGGACCGGCAAACCGCAGGGTGTCCGTGTAGCCCGACCAGTTGCCCGCTTTCCGTCAACGACCAGATCACCTGCATGCGGTCCGGCATGATGGCGATGAAGTTTTGGCGTTGCAGGCAAAAATCGATGACGACGCCGGCGGGTTGCGGAAGCCACGACTCCACGCGAAGCTCGCACAGGTCGCCGGCCTCGTCAAGGAGCGCCAGCCCGCCGATGCGGCTGGGGCCTGCGTAGGCCAGGGCAGAGCTTTTTTGTTCGGCGGTTGCCGTTTGTGAGTCATTGGTCAATGCGTCCCCCGGGCATTCTGTCCACTGTTTGCAGATGCTACTCGAAGCTGGGCCGGGATGGTGACGGTGTGGCGGAAGGGGATTTAATCAGCATGCTTACTTTTTTGCCTCAAATTCGATAGCGTCGAATGAAGGGCGCAAGGCCCGGACGGCGAGGAAGAGGAGAACACCGTGAAAGCACTGACCTGGCAAGGAAAACGATCAGTCAGCGTCGAAGAAGTACCCGATCCCGTGATCCAGGAGCCCACCGATGCGATTGTGCGCATCACTTCCACAGCCATCTGCGGGTCCGACCTGCACCTGTATGAGGTCCTGGGGCCGTACATGCACAAGGGTGACGTGATCGGCCACGAACCCATGGGCATCGTGGAAGAAGTGGGAAGCGCCGTCACCAACCTGCGCAAGGGTGACCGCGTGGTGATCCCGTTCAACATCTCCTGCGGCTCCTGCTACATGTGCAAGCAGGGGCTGCAGTCGCAGTGCGAAACCACCCAGGTGAAGGACAAGGGCTCGGGAGCAGCCCTCTTCGGCTACTCGGAACTGTACGGCTCGGTCCCCGGCGGACAGGCCGAATACCTCCGCGTCCCGCACGCGGACTACGGGCCCGTCAAGGTGGGGACCGAACTGCCGGACGAGCGCTACCTGTTCCTCTCGGACATCCTGCCCACGGCCTGGCAGGCGGTGGAGTACGCGGACGTGCAGCCCGGGGGCACCCTCGCCGTGCTCGGGCTGGGGCCCGTGGGCCAGTTCGCCGCCCGCATCGGCGTCCAGCGCGGCTTCAACGTGGTGGGCGTGGATCCTGTCCCGGAACGCCGCGCCATGGCGGCCCGCCATGGCGTGGACACCCTCGATTACACCAAGGCCCTCGGCGACGAACTGCGGGAGAAGACCGCCGGAAGGGGCCCCGACGCGGTGGTGGACGCCGTCGGCATGGAGGCTCATGGCTCCCCGGTGGCCGGATTCGCGCACCAGGCACTGGGCCTGCTGCCGGACAAGCTGGCACAGAAGGCCATGGAAACCGCCGGTGTGGACCGCCTGGCGGCACTGCATATTGCCATCGACGCCGTCCGGCGCGGCGGGACACTATCCCTCAGCGGCGTCTACGGCGGACAGGCCAGCCCCATGCCGCTGCTGACCATGTTCGACAAGCAGATCCAGGTACGGATGGGCCAGTGCAACGTGCGGCGCTGGACGGATGACATCCTCCCGCTGGTGGAGGACGACGCCGATCCGCTGGGTGTCATGGACCTCGTCACCCACCGCTCGGGCCTGGACGGGGCGCCTGAACTCTACGAGAAATTCCAGAAGAAGGAAGACGGCTGCATCAAGGTAGTCCTCAACCCGGGGGCCTGAGCCGCACCACCAACGCCGCTCAGCATAGGTGGTTGAGCGCGTCCTGGGACACGTCCGTCAGCTCGGAAATCAACGGGTTGACCCCCAGGGTGGGCGGCTCGGGCGGATAGGCCACTGCCATGGCCAGCTGTGTGCGTCCGTCCTCGCTGGTCATGGCAATGGTCCCGTAACCGTCTGTGTCGCCGGGCAGGCCGTAGTAGAAGCGGTTGTTGCAGGTGTTGTTCCAGCGGCGCAATGCGAAGCCGTAGTACTCCAGGTATCCGCCCTTCATGGCGGTGACGCTGTCCGGCGGGAGCAGTTCGCCCTTCAGGAGCGCGGCGTAGAAGCGGTTCACTTCCGGCAGGGTGGAAACGGCTCCGGAAGACGGGGCTTCCGCCTGCCACTCGGGCGTGCTGGCATCCAAGCGCGCTCCAGCCACCGTGACGTAGCCGTGGACCATGCCCGGAAGGCCGGGCCCGCCCAGCCGGGTTGCCCCCAGGTCCAGCGGGCGCGCTGTGTCCGTGGCCAGGACCTGTGCGATGTCCTGCCCGCGGAGCCGTTCGATGATCAGGGCCAGCGCCGCATAGTTGGTCCGGGAGTAGTTAAAGATCCGTGCCAGCCGTGGCTCCCACGGAACGGTGGCCGCCAGGGCGAGTTGCTGTTCGAGGCTTACCCTGCGCGCCGTGACCTGTTCCCAGGGCCCTGACGCCAGCAGCGGATCGGTGAAGTCGGGAAGCCCCGATTCGTGGGTCAACAGTTGGCGCGCAGTGACCGGTCCGGGCGGGTGCAGGACGCTGCCGAACTCCGGCAGGTAGCGGCTCACGGGGTCATCGAGGCCGAGTTTTCCCTCCGCCACCAGCTTCAGCACGGAAACCGCCACCAGTGATTCGGTGATGCCGCCGACGCGTACGGGGTCGGACGCCGTTGCAGGTTCGCGGGTTTCCAGGTTCCGCACCCCGGCGGCATGTGTCCAGGCCTTGCCGCCGTAGCGGACGTCGATCAGGACAGCGGGTGCGCCCTCGCCGATCATCCGGTCGCTGAACGCTTCCAGGAGGGCGAAGGCGGCAGACCTGTCCGGCTCCGTCGGCGCGGGGTCCGGAGGGCGGGGTTCCCCGGTGCAGCCGGCGCTGCCGACAACCAGCAAGGCCGCAGCCAGGACGGCTGCGGCCTGCTTGCAGAGCGCGGATGGGCGCGGTCCCATGGGACCATTTTCCCCCGCCGGCCCCGTTTAGGTGAGTTTCACCTGGCGGTTCATGTCCTTGTACAGCAGGTAGCGGAACTCGCCGGGGCCGCCGGCGTAGCAGGCCTGCGGGCAGAAGGCGCGCAGCCACATGAAGTCGCCGGCCTCCACCTCCACCCAGTCGTTGTTGAGCAGGTACATGGCCTTGCCCTCCAGGACGTACAGGCCGTGCTCCATGACGTGGGTTTCGGGGAAGGGGATGACGCCGCCGGGCTGGAACGTCACGATGTTCACCTGCATGTCGTGCGCCAGGTCGCTGGAGTCGGTGAAGCGGGTGGTCTTCCAAGCGTCGTTGGTGTCCGGCATGGACGTGGGCTGGACGTCCTTTTCGTTGGTGACGAAGGACATGGCTTCGAAGCCTTCCAGCCGTTCGTACGCCTTGCGGATCCAGTGGAAGGACACGACGTCGTCCGAAACGTTCTCCAGGCCCCACTCCGCACCGGCGGCGAGGTAGGCGTAGCCGCCTTCCTCGAGCTGGTGCAGTTCCCCGTCGAGGGTGAGGTTGACCTGTCCGCGGGTCACGAAGATGACGCCCTCGACGCCGGCTTCGAACTCGGCCTTGGGTGCGCCGCCGCCGGGGCCGATCTCCACGATCAGTTGGGAGAATGTGGTGGCGAAGCCCGAGATGGGGCGGGCAATGATCCACGAGCGGGTGTTCGCGAAGCCCGGCAGGTTGGACGTGACGATGTCCGTCATGACGCCCTTGGGGATCACTGTGTACGCCTCGGTGACGATGGCGCGTTCGGTGGTCAGGTGCGTCTGCGGGGGCAGCCCGCCGGTGGGGGAGTAGTACTTACCCATGGAGGAGATCCTTTGCTGAGGTGGTGGAGGTGGCGAGCCGCGGGTGCGCCAGGGCGGTGAGCTGGGGAATTCCGACGCCGGCCAGCGACTGGACCTCTTCGGCTCCTACCGCGCCGCACTGGACGCCGCGGAGGACGAAGGCGGCCAGGGCGCGGGCGGTGGCGGGCTCGTCCATGACGCCGCCTTCGGTGCGTTCGACATAGTTGCGGAGGCGCGCTGCGGCAGCCGGGAGGCCTTCGCGGTAGAAGGCATAGGTGGCGGCGAACCTGCTGGGCAGCTGGGCCGGGTGGAGGTCCCAGCCCTGGTAGTAGCCGCGTTCCAGGGAGCGGCGGACCAGCCGTCCGTGCAGCCGCCAGGCGTTCTCCACGTTGTCGCCCACCGGAATGATGTTGGTGGACCCGTCGGAGAGCCGGATGCCGGTGCCGGCGACTGCCAGCTGCATGACTTCCTTGGCGAAATCGGCCACGGGGTGCTCCATGGACTGGTATTCGGCGGAGATCTGCAGTGATGCGGAGTAGTCATAGGTGCCGTAGTGCAGCCCGCTGATCCGGCCCGGCACGGCATGCGGCAGCAGCGCCACCGGGGAGGTTCCGTCAGGGCCCAGGATCAGCTGTGGTGTTTCCACCTGCACCTCGAAGCGCAGCCGTCCGGCGGGCAGCGAGTGGACTTCCTCCAGCCGGGACACTGCGTAGTCCATCGCCTGGACCTGCGCCACGGTGGTGACCTTGGGCAGGGTCAGGACCAGTCCCTCCGGCAGTTCGCCTGCTGCGGCGAGGCCGGAAACGAACAGGTCCAGGGTCCGCAGGCCGCGGGTGCGGGTGGCCGCCTCGAAGCATTTGAAACGGATGCCGATGAACGGGGGAGCGGACCCGGCCGCGACAGCCTGGGCCACCGCGGAAGCCGCGGCAACAGCGGCGGCGTCCTCGGCGTCGTCGCCCCTGTCCCCGAAGCCGTCCTCGAAGTCCAGGCGCAGGTCCTCGATGGGTTCGCTGGCGAGCTTGGCTTCGACGCGTGCGGCGACGGCCTCGGTGAGGCCCGGCTCCTGCCCGAGGAGCCGGCCCAGCTTTTCGTAGCCGCCGTGCGCTTCCACGGTGGCCCTGGCCTCAGCTCCCCACTCGGTGGCGAACGACGGCGTGAACCGGTCCGCGGGCACGTACACCGTGTGCACGGGCTGGCGGGAGCCGTCGTCGCCGGGGTAGTTCTGCTCGAGCAGCCGGTCGGTGGCAGCCAGCTGCCCGTCGATGGATGCGAGATCGCCCGCCGACAGCGAGGGCTTGGGTGTTGCGGCCATGCCTCAGCCCACCAGTTCGTAGGCGGGGGTGGTGAGGAAGTCCGTGTAGCCGTCGGAGAGGCAGATGTCAGCGATCAGGTCGCTGGCCGGCTGGTAGTACCGGCTGAACGCTTCGTCGCCCACTTCGGTGCGGAGCCGTTCAGTTTCCTCGCCCAGGATCCGCTCCACCAGGTCCTTGGTGACCGTGTTGCCGGTATCCGCCAGGACGGACTTGTTCCGGATCTGCTGCCAGACCTGCGAGCGGGAGATCTCCGCGGTGGCGGCGTCCTCCATGAGGTTGTGGATGGCAACGGCACCGTTACCGGATAGCCATACGGCCGTGTAGGCCACCGCAACGTACAGGTTCAGGCGCAGTCCGGCCTCGGTGACCTGGCCCTCGGCGGAGGAGACGTCCAGGAGTTCGGCCGCGGTGACCGAAACTTCGGGGCGCTGCCGGTCCACCTGGTTCGGCTTGTCGCCGAGCACGGAATCGAACACCTCACGGCAGGTGGACACCAGGTCCGGGTGCGCAACCCAGGAACCGTCGAACCCGTCGTTGGCTTCACGGGTCTTGTCCGCCCGGACCTTCTCGAAGGCCGCTGCGGTGACCTCCGGGTGGCGGCGGTTGGGAATGACGGCGGCCATGCCGCCCATGGCGAAGGCACCGCGGCGGTGGCAGGTCTTGACCAGCAGCTCGGTGTAGGCGCGCATGAAGGGCGCGGTCATGGCCACGGAGGCGCGGTCCGGCAGGACAAACTCCTCGCCGGCGTCACGGAAGTACTTGATGATGCTGAACAGGTAGTCCCAGCGGCCGGCGTTCAGGCCCGAGGCGTGGTCCCGCAGTTCGTAGAGGATCTCGTCCATCTCGAACGCGGCAGGGATGGTCTCGATCAGCACCGTGGCGCGGATGGTGCCCTGGTGCAGGCCGAGGAAGTCCTGGGCGAACACGAACACGTCGTTCCACAGCCGGGCCTCGAGGTGGCTTTCCATCTTGGGCAGGTAGTAGTACGGGCCCTGCCCGTTCAGCACCAGCTGCTTGGCGATGTGGAAGAAGTGCAGGCCGAAGTCCACCAGTGCGCCCACGGCGGGTTCGCCGTTGACCAGGAGGTGCTTCTCCTGCATGTGCCAGCCGCGCGGGCGGGCCACCACGACGGCGAGCGGAGCGTCGGTGCGGAGCTTGTATTCCTTGCCCTCGTCCGAGGTGAAGCTGAGCGTGCCCTGCGCGGCGTCGCGGAGGTTGAGGATGGCGTCGATGACGTTGCCCCAGGTGGGTGTGCTGGCATCCTCAAGGTCCGCCAGCCACACCTTGGCGCCCGAGTTCAGCGCATTGATGGCCATCTTGGCCGGTGAGGCAGGTCCTGTCATCTCCACGCGGCGGTCCTGCAGGGCAGCAGGTGCGGGTGCGACCTTCCAGTCGCCGTCGCGCACGTCCTGCGTCTCCGGCAGGAAGTCCAGCTTGCCGGTCTCGGCCACGCGCTGCCGCTTGGCGGAACGGGCCGCCAGGAGTTCGTTGCGGGTGCCGGCGAACCGGTTGTGCAGTTCCTCCACGAACGCCAGCGCCTTGGGGGTGAGGATCTCCTCCGCGCGGTTGATCGGCCGGGGATCTGTGACAGTGATGGCCATTTCTGGTCCTTTCCTTAGGCTGAAGACTTGTGCTGAAGTCAGGCGGTGAATCAGGCGTTGGCCAGGGCGGCTTCCGGTTCCGGCTGTTCCGACGCTGCTGCGGTTGCCACGTTGGCGGCATGCGCTGCGGCGGCAACGGCTGAGGCAACATCGGCGGCCACATGGGGATCGAAGACGCTGGGGATAATGTAGCTGGCATTGAGCTCGTCGTCAGCTACCCGGTTGGCGATGGCTTCCGCGGCGGCCACCAGCATTTCGGGGGTGATGTCCGAGGCTCCGGCGTCCAGCAGGCCGCGGAAGAAGCCCGGGAAGGCCAGCACGTTGTTGATCTGGTTGGGGAAGTCGCTGCGCCCGGTGGCCACCACTGCCGCGTGCTTGGCGGCGATGACGGGGTCGATTTCCGGCGTGGGGTTGGCCATGGCGAACACAATGGCGTCCTTGGCCATCGAAGCTACCTGCTCCTCACCGATGACGTGCGGGGCGCTGACGCCGATAAACACGTCCGCGCCGACCAGTGCCTCGTGCAGGGTGCCGGAGAAGCCTTCCTCGTTGGTGTTCGCGGCGATCCAGCTGCGGTGTTCGTCGCTGTACGTTTCGCCGGCGTGGATGGCGCCTGAGCGGCCGGCGGCGACGATGTGCTCCGCACCCTGGGCCTTGAGGAGCTGGATGATGGCTGAGCCCGCGGCGCCGACGCCCGAGACCACGATCTTCACGTCGGAGAGCTTCTTGCCCACAACGCGCAGGGCGTTGACCAGGGCGGCGAGGGTGACGATGGCGGTTCCGTGCTGGTCGTCGTGGAAGACCGGGATGTCCAGCTCCTCGCGGAGACGGTTCTCGATCTCGAAGCAGCGCGGGGCGGCGATGTCTTCAAGGTTGATGCCGCCGTACACCGGGGCCATGGCCTTGGCGATCATGATGATCTCTTCGGTGTCCTGGGTGTCCAGGCAGACCGGCCACGCGTCAACGTTGGCGAACTGCTTGAACAGGGCTGCCTTGCCTTCCATGACGGGCAGGGCCGCGGCGGGGCCGATGTTGCCCAGGCCCAGGACGGCCGAGCCGTCCGTGAGCACGGCGATGGTGTTGCGCTTGACCGTCAGGTTGCGGGCCGCAGCGGGGTCTTCGGCAATGGCCAGGCAGACACGTGCGACGCCGGGGGTGTAGGCGCGCGAGAGGTCGTCGCGGTTCCGCAGGGCTACCTTGGGGACCACCTCGAGCTTGCCGCCGAGGTGCATCAGGAATGTGCGGTCCGAGACGTGCTGGACCGTGACGCCGTCCAGGGCGTTGAGGGCGTCCTTGACGCGGGCGGCGTGTTCGTCGTCGGTGGTGTTGCAGGTGACGTCCACAACGAGGGTTTCGTGGTGGGACTCGCTGACGTCCAGGGCGGTGATGGCGGCGCCTGCCGCACCCACTGCGGCGGCGAGCTCGCTCGTGGCGCTGAAGCTGGACGGCGCTTCGACGCGCAGGGTGATCGAGTTTCCGGGGCTGGGGTTCGCCATTGAATGTCCTCCTGTTGGGGCCGTGCATCGGCCTGTTCCGGTAAGCCTGTTCTCTACGAATGTTTTCGTATTATGGATATTATTATCTGCAAGATGGAAATACAAGCCCTCCGAATGCGACTGGAGGACGTGGGCGCCGGCGCGTGCCCGCAACTCCGTGCTTGATGTATGTTGGGTGTTCTAAGCACTCTTTTCACGATGTGGATAAGAGTTGTCGGATTCCGAGCCGTAGGAGACAACGGAATGGCAGAAAAAGCGTCCGGTGGCGTGCAGTCGGTAGAGCGCGTCTTTGAACTGCTGGAGCTGATCACGGATGCCGGCGGCGACGTCACCCTGAGCGAGTTGTCCTCCTCCACGGACCTGCCCCTGCCCACCATCCACCGCCTGCTGCGGACCCTGGTGTCGCTGGGCTATATCCGCCAGCTGCCCAACCGCCGCTACGCGCTGGGCCCGCGGCTGATCCGGCTCGGCGAAGGAGCCAACAAGCAGCTTGGTGCCGTCGCCCGTCCGCAGCTGAAGGCCCTGGTGGACCAGCTCGGCGAGACCTCCAACATGGCCGTACTGGACTCGGACATGGTCATCTACGTCGCGCAGGTGCCCTCGCTGCACTCGATGCGCATGTTCACGGAGGTGGGCCGGCGCGCCCACACCCACGCCACCGGCGTCGGGAAGGCCATCCTGGCCCAGCTCGACGATGAGACCGTCCGCGGCATCGTTGCCCGCGCAGGTATGCCCACGCCCACCGTGAAGAGTATCGGCGACGTCGAGGAACTCCTGGCTGACCTCAAGCTGATCCGGGAACGTGGCTACTCCATCGACGAAGAGGAACAGGAGCTGGGCGTCCGCTGCTTCGCCATGGCCGTCCCCAACGCCCCTACGCCCACGGCGATCTCCGTTTCAGGGCCGGTGTCCCGGGTGGACGAGCACTTCGCCGACAAAGCCGTACCGGTCCTCCGCCAGGCGGCCGAGACCATCTCCCGTGAACTGAACCGCACCTGACAGTCCCTAAAACTATGTACGACGGCGGCCCGCACCTTCGCTGGAAGGTGCGGGCCGCCGTCGTTCGCTGCGTATTTGCTAATGTTCAGAAGCCTTTTGCGCTGATTCGACGCGGACTTCCTTGCCGTCGCAGTCGAGGAGCTTGCCGCCTTCGAAGCGGTCGCCGTCCACCAGGCACTTGATGTCCTGTTCCTGCACCACGCGTTCGGTGCCGGCCACAAAGACGGACTGGTTGTCCGAGTTGCCGGCCTTGAGGTGGTTGAACAGCAGGTTCAGCAGGATGGCCATGACGGCTGCCGAGCTGATGCCGGAGTGGAAGATGGTGCTGAACCAGGACGGGAAGCGGTCGTAGAACGCCGGTGCCGCGATGGGGATCATGCCGAACCCGATGGAGGCGGCCACCACGATCAGGTTCATGTTGTTCTTGTATTCCACCTTGGACAGCGTGCGGATGCCGCTGGCGGCCACGGTGCCGAAGAGGACTACGCCGGCGCCGCCCAGAACGGGCGTGGGGACGGCTGCCACAACCCGGCCCAGGACCGGAAGCAGGCCGAGGATCACCAGGATCAGGCCGCCGGCGCTGACCACGAAGCGGCTCTTGACGCCGGTGATGGCCACCAGGCCCACGTTCTGGGCGAAGGCGCTCTGCGTGAAGGAGTTGAACAGCGGGGAGATGGCGCTGGAGAGCATGTCCGCGCGGAGGCCGTTGCCGATCCGCTTGGAGTCCACCTTGGTGCCCACGATTTCACCCACCGCGATGATGTCCGCCGACGTTTCGGTCAGGGTGACCAGGATGACGATCAGCATCGAGATGATGGCCGCGATCTCGAAGGTGGGCGGGCCGAATGCGAACGGGGTGGGGAAGGCGACGATCTCGCCCTGGCCCACTTTGGAGAAGTCGGCCATCCCGAACACGAACGCGATGCCGGTGCCGAGCACCATGGCCAGGAGGATGGAAAGCCGGGAGATGGCCGCGCTGCCCACCTTGCTCAGGAGCAGCACGATGCCCATGGTGGCGGCGGCCAGGCCAATGTTGGCCACGCTGCCGTAGTTTTCCGCCTTGTTGTTGCCGCCCATGGCCCAGTTGGCGGCCACGGGCATCAGGGTCAGGCCGATGGTGGTGATCACGGTGCCGGTGACCACCGGCGGGAAGAAGCGGATGATCTTCGAAAACAGCGGGGTGATCAGCAGGCCGATGAGCGAGGCCGCGATGACCGAGCCGAAGACGGCCTGGATGCCGCCGCCGCCGTGGACGATCGCCACCATGGTGGAAACGCCGGCAAAAGATACGCCCTGGACCAGGGGGAGCTGGGACCCGAAGAACGGGACGCCGATGGTCTGGAGGATGGTGGCGAGGCCGCCGACAAAAAGGCAGGCCGCGATCAGCAGGCCGATGTCCTGCGAGGACATGCCGGCTGCAGCGCCAATGATCAGGGGAGGGGCGATGATGCCGCCGTACATGGTGAGGACGTGCTGGAAGCCGTAGGCGAACGTGCTTCCCAGCGGGAGCCGCTGGTCTTCCGGACGGCCTGGCTGGACGCCTTGTCCGGCGGCTGCGGCGGCCAGTTTCTTCTTGGTGTTCATGGCAGACTTTCTTGGTTCATGGCAGACGTCATCGTCTGGCTAACTGGTGTCTGGCTAACAGGTGGATTTCGACAAGCTCAGTCACCGGTGGTTGAGCTTGCCGAAACCCAATCCGGATTTCGACAGGCTCAACCACCAGTGGGGGCCTAGCAGAAGCCGGCGATGCCGGACCAGGCTGCGGGTGCTGCGGTTGCGTCGTCACGCTGGACGGTGGCCTCGATCAGGCCGTACGGGCGGTCTGCTGCGAAGAACACCTCGTTGGGGTTGTCCAGTCCGAAGGGGGACAGGTCCACCAGGAAGTGGTGCTTGTTGGGCATGGAGAACTTGATCTCGTCGATCTCGCTGTGTGCCTCCAGGACCTTGGTGCCCATGTCGAACAGGGTCTGCTGCAGGGCGTGGGAGTACTTCTCGGTGAATCCTTCGAGCAGGAGGCCCTTGACGTCCTCGTAGCTCTTGTTGAAATCAAGGGTGCTGAAATCGGTGCCGGTCTTGAAGCGCCAGCGGGCGGAGACGTCCGTGGCGAGGATGCGGTCGGTGGTCTCCGGGAGGGTGGTGTAGCGGTCCCGGGGGTAGCCGACGAAGCCCGATTCGGTGGACTTCAGGACGGTCAGGTCCTTGAGCCCCGAAATAAGGTGGCTGGTGGCGCCGTCGCGGACCAGGACCGCGGTGCGGACTTCCTGGCCGTTGCGGACGAACGAGTGGTCGTGTTCGCTGCCGTGGGCCTGGATGCGGTTCCAGGCGTAGGACTCGGCTTCCCAGCGGCCGCCGCTGACCCAGTCGAAGCTGGAGGTGAAGTGCTCGCCGAGGCGCAGCAGGAACGCTTCCGGTGAGCCGATGCCGTCGCGGGCGAAGGCGTAAATGGTGTTCTTCTGGGTGTCCGTGGCCACCACGTGGGCGTTGTCGCCTTCCAGGTGGGCCGCGGAGAAGTCGCCGCGCAGCTGCGAGGTGACGTTCAGGTCTTCGATCTCGTGGCGGTTGGTGTCCCTGGTGATCTTGACGACGCGGACTTCGGCCTTGCCGTACTGGTTTTCGCCGAGAATGATCTTGCTGCTCATGGTCTTTTCCCAATCTCCGGTAAGTGGAACCAAGGTTCCATCACTGAAATTAAGCGCGCATTTCAAGCGCGTTTCCGGTGGAGCCGACCCAACAAAAAAGAGCCGGCATCCATTGATGCCAGCTCATTACGACCCTGCCTGCTGCTCCCAGGTTACGTGACCTGCGCCACGAGTTGCCTAACAGCGTACCCCTGCAAGCCGGTGGTGTACATCACAAGTTCAAAAATCCGATTGTGACCGGCGGGCCAGCAGCTGCCCCGCGGAACCATTGACGCAACGTCACGGATCCATCTACTCTTTTCATATAGCAAAAATTACTTTCCGTAATATGAAAACAAGAATTCGAGGAGGATCAGATGTACCAGCAGGAACCACAGGCAGTTGCACCGGCGAACACGGCGGCCCGTGCGGTCCCGGAGTTCTACCTCCCCCTCGGCGGCGGCACGGATCCGGACTTCTATGTTCCGGAGGACCGCATCCACGAACCCAGCCGCTTCTCGCGCTGGATCTCCGCCCTTCCGGGCTTCGGCCGGCAGCGCTAAGCCCCGGGCCGGCCGGGCCATTCCTTGCCGGCCCACGGATCGTAGTCGGCGATGAGTTCCTCCTGGCCCGGCCGGTCCGCCTCAGGGACGTGCTGCAGGTTGACCCGCACCCGGTACCAGAGCGAGCTTGAGCCCCGCATCCCGTCCACCATGACGTCTGCGGGCTGCAGGGCTTTGACGACGCCGGCGTGCCCGGACTTCCATTCCTCCAGCGCCTTGAGCGCCTCCGGTTTGGTTTTGGTGCGGGCCACCTCGATCAGCGGCATGGCGGACTGCCGGCGGCCGGATCCGTTTCCCGCCCGCGGCGCCTTCTCGGCCGGACCCAGGTCCTTCGCCAGGGCCAGCAGCCCGTCCAGCGAGCCGACGGCGTCATCAATGCCGGCGTGCGGATCGCCGATATCCGCGAACCGCTCCAGCACCGTGGGGACCGTGAAGCGTTCCGGCCGGACGGTGCGGACCTCGTCCCAGGTGAGCGGCGTAGACACCCGCGCGTCGGGCAGCGCACGCACCGAGTATGCCGAGGCCACGGTACGGTCTTTGGCATTCTGGTTGAAGTCGACGAACACGCTCTCGCCGCGTTCCTCCTTCCACCAGCGCGCGGTGGCCAGGCCAGGGGCCCGGTTCTCCACTTCGCGGGCCAGGGTTTCGGCGGCCAGCCGGACATCCTTGTAGGACCATTCCGGCGCAATGCGCACCAGGATGTGCAGCCCGCGGGACCCGCTGGTCTTGGGCCAGCCCACCAGCGCCACGTCGTCGAGTACCTCCTGCGCCACATACGCCACGTCCACGATCTGCGACCAGTCCACGCCCGGCATGGGGTCCAGGTCCACCCGCAGTTCGTCCGGATGTTCCAGGTCCTCGGCGCGGACAGGGTGCGGGTTCAGGTCCAGGCAGCCGAGGTTCACCACCCAGGCGAGGCCGGCTGCGTCCCGGATGACAGCTTCCTGCGCCGACGTTCCCGAGGCGTAGTGCAGCGTGGTGGTGTCAATGAACGGCGGATGGTTTTCCGGGACGCGTTTCTGGAAGAACGGTTCGGCGTCGATGCCCTTGGGGAACCGCTTCAGCACCATCGGCCTGCCGCCGGCACCCCGCAGCGCACCCTCCGCGACAGCAAGGTAGTACCGCACCAGGTCCAGCTTGGTCAGCCCCGGCTCGGGGAACACCACTTTGTCCGGGCTCGAGATCCGGACTTCAACACCCTCGATGTCCAGGATCTCGGCCGGCGTCTTTGACGGAGTCATGGCGCCACGCTAGCAGCGGCGTTGCTGCCTGTCAGCCGTTGACCAGCCTGCGCGCGGCCGTGGAGTGCTCCGCAATCAGCGCGGGGATGTCCAGCCCTGGGATCCGGCCGTCCACCACCCGCCACTGGCCGCCCACCATGACCCGGTCGGCCCTGTCGGCGGCGCACAGCAGCAGGGCCGCAATGGGGTCGTGGCTGCCGGAAAAGCGAAGGTCGTCCAGTTTGAACAGGGCGAGGTCGGCCTGCATCCCGGGTGCCAGCTGGCCCAGCCCATCCCGGCCAAGTACGGCGGCCGAGCCGCTGGTGGCCCAGCCGAGTGCGCGCTCCACCGGCACGTCGGCCCCGTAGCGCAGCCGCTGCAGGTACAGGGCCTGCCGGGCCTCGAGGATCATGTTGGAGGCATCGTTCGACGCCGAACCGTCCACTCCCAGCCCCACGGGAACTCCCGCGTCCTCCAGTTCCAGGACCCGCGCCGTTCCCGAGGCGAGGCGCATGTTGGACGTGGGGCAGTGCGCGACGGCGGTCCCCGCCGAACCGAGGCGGGCAATCTCTGCGTCGCTGAAATGGATGCCGTGCCCCAGCCAGGTGCGTTCCGTCAGCCAGCCCACGCTGTCCAGGTAGTCAACGGTCCGCAGCCCGAACCTCTCCCGGCAAAAGTCCTCCTCGTCCAGCGTTTCGGCCAAGTGCGTATGCAGCCGGACGTCCAGCCGTTCGGCCATCGCCGCGCTTTCGGCCATGATCTCCTTGGTCACAGAGAACGGCGAGCAGGGCGCCAGGGCTATCTGTATTACTGCATCGTCGCCGCGCTCGTGGTACGCCGAGACCAGGCGCTCGCTGTCCGCCAGCACCACCTCCGGATCCTGCACCGTGGACTGTGGGGGCAGGCCGCCGTCGTCCGTTCCCAACGTCATGGAGCCGCGGGTGAGGGTGGCGCGCATGCCCAGCCGGCGCACCGCCGCCACCTCGATGTCGATGGCGTCCTCCAGGCCGGCGGGGAAGAGGTAGTGGTGGTCGGCCGCGGTGGTGCAGCCGGAGAGCAGCAGCTCGGCCAGGGCAACCGTCGCGGCCAGCTCGAGGTCCTTTGGGGTGAGCCGCGCCCATACCGGATACAGGTTCTGCAGCCAGGGGAAAAGCGGGGCGTTGGCCACCGGCCCCCAGGCGCGCGTGAGGGTTTGGTAGAAGTGGTGGTGCGTGTTGATCAGCCCGGGGAGCAGCACATGGCTGCCGGCGTCGAAGGTCCGGGAGTAGGGTGCGGACGGCTGCTGGCCCGCGGCGAGGACCTCCGTGATCACGCCGTTGCTGATGACCAGCCCGCCCGAGGCGTCAAGGGAATTGGCAGTGAAGGCGGCCAGCGGGTTCCGGATCCAGAGTCGGGCAGCGGCATCGGGGGCGGCGGAAGCGGGAGAGGTGAAAGTCATGGAAAGCGTCCTTGTCTGAGCGGAGTTCTGCACGTTCCAGCTCAGTGAGGCCCTGTCTGCTGATCCAGGTGGCCGGCCGCCAACTGCCATGCGGCGGGCGGTCCGGGTCCGCACCAGCGTAGGGAATGCGCCGGCCAGCGTCAATGGCCGCGGAATGTGACCGGCGATCTCAAAAAGGCTGTGAGCACGACGTAACGCAGATTTCACATTGCGAAATAAAATTTCCAGAAACCTATGGCGTGGACCACAAACCGGTGCTAATCTCGATTCTGCCAAAGGCGGGCACCCGAACCCGGGAAGCTATCTACCAGGCGCAACTAAACCTTCACAGCACATGCTGAAGCCTGGTAACCGTTCGCACCTGGTTCCTCCGGTCCTTTGCGCGGCTTCAGGCTTCCCGGCACTAAGGAAGTCGCATCATGAGTACCACCGTCACGGCCGAGCAGTTCCTGGCCCGATCCATCCGGCTGGCAACAGCCAACGTCCTCAACAGCGGCGGGCCCTTCGGGGCCATGATCGTCACCGCGGACGGCAAGACGTTCGACGGCGTCAACCGCGTCACCGCGGACAACGACCCCACCGCCCACGCCGAAGTCACCGCCATCCGGACCGCCTGCCGCGAGATGGGCACGTTCGACCTCAGCGGCGCCGTCCTCTACACCAGCTGCGAGCCGTGCCCCATGTGCCTGGCCTCGGCACTCTGGGCCCGCGTGGAGCGTGTGGTCTTCGCCGCGGACCGCCACGACGCCGCCTCGGTGGGCTTCGACGACGCCGTGTTCTACGAGTACTTCGACAACCAGGACAGGGATTCCCTGATGCCGGTTTCCAAGCTGGAACTGGCCGATCCCCAGGCGCCGGCCCCGCTGGAGCCGTTCAACACCTGGAACACGCTCGAATCCAGGATTGACTACTAGGGCCCGGTGGCTGACATGACAATCCTGGACAACTCCTCTGAAAAGCAGGCTGCACTGTTCCCGAATGGAGACAACAGTGCAGAGCCCGCAGGGGCACGCGGCACGCAAACGGCAACCGGACGGGGACGGCAAGGCAGCACCCCGCCGGCGTCGAACAACATCCTTGACCGGTTCTTCCAGATCACCAAGCGCGGCTCCACCGTGGCCCGCGAGTTCCGCGGCGGACTGGTCACCTTCTTCACCATGGCGTACATCGTCATCCTGAACCCGCTGATCCTGGGCGGCTTCAGCGCGGACAACGCCCCCACCGACGTGGCGGGCGGCTGGCTCTCCGCCGCGCAGGTCGGAGCCGTCACAGGCCTCACCGCCGGCGTCATGACCATCCTCTTCGGCCTCATCGCCAACCTGCCGTTCGGCCTCGCAGCAGGCCTCGGTATCAACTCCTTCCTGGCCGTCTCCGTGATCCAGGAGGTCACGTGGGCCGAAGCCATGGGCCTGGTGGTGATCAACGGCATCCTGATCGTGCTGTTCGGCGTCACCGGCGCCCGGACCGCCATCTTCCGGGCGGTACCCAAGGAACTCAAGGCCGCCATCACCGTAGGCATCGGCCTGTTCATTGCGTTCATCGGCTTCGTGGACTCCGGCTTCGTCCGGCCCACCGCGGGCGGTCCGCCCGTCCAGCTGGGCGACGGCGGCTCCATCACGTCCGTACCAACGCTCGTGTTCGTCGTCGGCCTCCTTGCCATGGGCATCCTGGTGGCGCGCAAGGTCCAGGGCGGACTGCTCATCGGCATCGTCGGCACCACCGTGCTGGCCGCCGTCGTCGAGGCCTTCATGAAGATCGGCCCCGCCAGCGCCACCAACCCCGGCGGCTGGCACCTGAACACCCCCGTCCTGTCGGGCCAGCTCGTGTCAGCTCCGGACCTGGGCCTGGTGGGCCAGTTCGATCTCTTCGGCTCGTTCGCCAGGATCGGCGGACTCGCAGCCACCATGCTGGTCTTCACCCTCGTGTTCACCAACTTTTTCGACGCCATGGGCACCATGACAGGCCTGGCCAAGAGCGCCGGCGTCGCGCACAAGGACGGGACATTCCCGCGGCTCAAGTCCGCCTTCATCGTGGAAGGCTTCGGCGCTGTGGCCGGCGGGGCCACGTCGGGTTCCTCCAATACGGTCTACATCGACTCCGCCGCAGGCATCGGGGAAGGGGCCCGCACCGGGCTGGCCTCCGTGGTCACCGGCGTCCTGTTCCTTGGCTCGATGTTCCTCACCCCGCTCACCAGCGTGGTGCCGCTGGAGGTGGCTGCTGCTGCCCTGGTGGTGGTGGGCGCGATGATGATGGCGCAGATCCGCGAGATCAAGTTCACCAAGTTCACCGTGGCCCTGCCGGCCTTCCTCACGATCGTGACGATGCCGCTGAGCTACTCGATCGCCAACGGCATCGGCGTGGGCTTCGTCAGCTGGGCCATCATCGGCGCCGCGTCCGGAAAGGCGAAGAAGATCCATCCGCTCATGTGGGTGGTCAGTGCCGGGTTCCTGGTCTACTTCGCCCGCGGGCCCATCAACGCCCTGCTGGGCGGCTGACCCGCCGCGCGCCCCGCCGGGCGCCGGCAACCTTCCCCAACCACCTGCGAGGAACGACAATATGGACACCACCGCCGCGCGGAAGAAGGAGCACCGCAATGCTTGACCTGATTCCCCTGCCCGGCAGCTGGACGCCCCACCTGGGCGGACGGTTTGCCGTGGCCACCATTGTTGGTGCCGGCGGTTCAGTGCCCAGGCCGGTGGGCACCTCCATGCTGGTTGCCGAATCCGGGGCTGTGCTGGGCAGCCTCTCCGGCGGCTGCGTGGAGGGCGCCGTGGTGGCGCTGGCACAGGAAGCCATGGACGACGGCGGCAGCCGCCGGAGGACCTTCGGCTTCAGTTCCACGGACGCGTTCGCCGCCGGGCTCACCTGCGGCGGAGAGCTGGACATCCACGTGGAACCGGTGCCGGCCGCCGTGCCCGGCGGTACGCCGCACCCGCTGCGTGCAGCCCTCGTCCACCTGGCGGGCGCCGTCGCCGGCGAGCCCGTTGCCCTGGTGCGGCGCTTGTCTCCGGACGGAGTCGCCGGGGGCGGGAACGCCGTCGTCGTGCCGGATCCGGCCAGTGCCCGCGTGAAGGCTCCGGAACTTGCCGCGCTGCTGGGGGCCGTGGGACCCGGGCGGGAAGGGGCGGAAACTCCTGCCAACGTGCGGTTACAGCTGCAGTCGCTGCTGCGGGGCGGCGGAGCCGGTCTGGTTCCGCTGCCCGGTCCGGACGGGTGCCTTCCGGACCGGGCGGCGGGCCGCCCGCCCGGTGGCCCGGCCATCCTGGTGGAATCCCGGCTGGCCCCGCCACGGATGCTGGTGTTTGGCGCCAATGATTTCGGCGCCGCGCTGGTCCCCGCCGCCAAGCTCCTGGGTTACCACGTGACCCTGGTGGACGCCCGCCCGGCCTTCGCGGGCCAGCCCCGGTTCGCTGCCGCGGACGCCGTGGTCACGGACTGGCCGCACCGGTACCTGGCGGCAGAAGCAGCGGCGGGCAGGCTGGACAGCCGCACCGTGGCGGCCGTCCTCACCCACGACCCCAAGTTCGATCTTCCGCTCCTGGAAACCGCGCTCGGCCTCGACCTGGCCTACGTGGGGGCCATGGGGTCGCGGCGAAGCCACCTGCAGCGCGTCGACAGCCTGCTCAGCGCCGGCATCCGGCCCGGCCGGATCGCGCAGCTCCACTCACCCATCGGCCTGGACCTCGGCGCCGTCACGCCCGCGGAGGTGGCCGTGTCCATCACGGCCGAGCTCATTGCCGCACGGACCCGCGCCGCCAGCTGCGCACCGCTCCGTGAAACCTCCGGCAGTATCCACCAACACTCCGCGCCGTCGCAGGCGCCAGCCACCCTTTACCAGCAGGAGAACGCATGGACATGAACACCATCGAGGCCGTGGTCCCCACCACGGACCCCGCCCAGTGGCGCGACGGCGATGCCTGGCTCGCCGGCGGCACGGTCCTGTTCTCCTACGGCAGTTACGCCTTCGGGCCCCGCCCCGTCAGGCGCCTCCTCGACCTCGGCGCCGGCGGCTGGACACCCGTCACTGTCACCGATGACGGGATCGACCTTGCCGCCACCTGCACCATCGCCGAGCTGTACCGCCTCCCGGAGTCACCCGACGCCGCAGGCCTGTCCTGGCCGGCACTGGACCTGGTCCGGCCGTGCTGCGACTCCTTCGTTGCCTCCTTCAAGGTATGGAACATGTCCACCGTGGGCGGCAACCTGTGCACTTCCCTGCCCGCAGGGCCGGTCATCTCGCTGTGCGCGGGGCTGGACGGCGTGGCCACCGTGGTGGGGCCGGGCGGTACCAGCCGCAGCGTACCGGTGGCCGACTTCGTGACCGGGGACGCAAAAAACTGCCTGGCACCTGGTGAGCTGCTCCGCAGTGTCCACCTCCCGGCGTCGGCCCTTTCTTCGAGGGTGGCGTTCCGCCGCCTGTCGCTGAGCAACCTGGGCAGGTCCGGGGTGCTGCTGATCGGAAGGCTCGACGGCGGCACAGCCCTGGTCCTGACCGTCACCGCAGCCACCAAGCGGCCCGTGCAGCTGCGGTTCGACTCGCTGCCGGACGCAGACCACCTGGCGGCCTCACTCGACGACGCCATTCCTGACGGCCTGTACCACGACGACGTCCACGGGCTCCCGGCCTGGCGGCGGGACATGACCTACCGGCTGGCCGAAGAAATCCGTGCCGAACTGGCGGCACCTGGCGGGACAGGCGCGCCCGGCCCCGTGTCCGGCGACTTCTGGCCGCCCCGGAGCGCCCCGGCCTCCGGTTCCACAGCACTTCCGAAAGGGGCCTGAGCATGGCCATCAACATCAACGGCGCACCGGCCGAGACGGATCCCCGACCGGGCCAGTGCCTCCGGACCTTCCTCCGGGAACAGGGAAACCTCGGCGTCAAGAAAGGCTGCGACGGCGGCGACTGCGGGGCCTGCACAGTCCACGTGGACGGCACACCCGTCCACAGCTGCATCTACCCCGCCGTCCGCGCCGAGGGTCACTCGGTCACCACTATCGAAGGACTTGCGGAGGCGTCCGGCGACGGTGCCGGGCTGCACCCCGTGCAGCAGCAGTTCATGGAGCGGCAGGGATTCCAGTGCGGCTTCTGCACCGCCGGCATGGTGATGACAGCCGCCACGTTCGACGACGAACAAAAGGACAACCTGCCCCGCAACCTCAAAGGCAACCTCTGCCGCTGCACGGGCTACCGGGCCATTGCCGACGCCGTCTGCGGCCACGCCGGACACCCGGCACCGCAGGGGCAGGGCTCCGGTATCGCCGGGGCAAGCCAGCCGGACCCGGAACCCGGGCAGCTGGGCGATGACGTCCCCGCCCCCGCCAGCCGTGCAGTGGTCACCGGCACGGCCCGCTACACGCTGGACATCCCGCAGGACCAGCAGCAGTCGCTGCTGCACCTGAAGGTCCTCCGCTCGCCGCACGCCCACGCACGGGTGGTGTCCATCGATAAGGATGCCGCCCTCCGCATCCCCGGCGTGGTGGCTGTCTTCACCTCTGACGACGCTCCGGAGCAGCTGTTTTCCACCGCGCAGCACGAGCTCTTCACCGATGATCCGGACGATACCCGCGTGCTCGATGACGTGGTCCGGTTCATCGGGCAGCGCGTGGCCGCCGTCGTCGCCGAATCAGTGGCTGCCGCCGAGGCCGGCGTGCGGGCGCTCGCGGCGGAGTACGAAGAGCTGCCCGCCGTCTTCACGCCGCAGGATGCCCTGCGGCCCGGCGCTCCGCTGGTGCACGGCGGCAAGGATGGTGCCGCCGCCCGGATCTCCCGTCCGGACCGCAACGTGGTGGCGGAGCTGCATTCCGAGCTGGGAAGCGTGGCGGACGGGTTTTCGGCCGCAGACTTCATCCACGAACAGACCTACCAAACCCAGCGGGTGCAGCATGTGGCGCTCGAAACCCACGCCGCCATTGCCTCCGTTGACGCCGAAGGCCGGCTCCAGGTCCGCACCTCCAGCCAGGTGCCTTTCCTGGTCCGGCGCACCCTGTGCCGGGTGTTCGGGCTGGAAGAGGACCGGGTGCACGTGGTGGCAGGCAGGGTTGGCGGTGGCTTCGGGGGCAAGCAGGAAGTCCTCACCGAGGACCTCGTGGCGCTCGCGGCCCTGAAACTCAAGCGGCCCGTCCAGCTGGAACTGACCCGCACCGAACAGTTCACCGCCACCACAACCCGGCATCCGTTCACCATCAGGCTCAAGGCCGGGGCCAGCAGGGACGGCCACCTCACCGCGCTGGAGCTGGACGTCCTCACCAACACGGGCGCCTACGGAAACCATGGCCCCGGCGTCATGTTCCACGGCTGCGGCGAATCCCTCGCTGTGTACAAGTGCGACAACAAGAAAGTGGACGCCCACGCCATGTACACCAACACCGTCCCGGCCGGGGCCTTCCGCGGGTACGGGCTGAGCCAGATGATCTTCGCCGTGGAGTCCGCCATGGACGAACTCGCCGCCGGCATCGGCATGGACCCCTATGAGTTCCGCCGCCGGAACATGGTGCGCGAAGGTGACCACATGCTGTCCACGCACCCGGAACCCGAGGAAGACGTGCACTACGGCAGCTACGGGCTGGACCAGTGCCTGGATCTGGTGCGCGACGCCCTGGACCGGGGCCGGGAACGGTACCGGGCAGCCGGGCTGGACCAGCTCGGACCGGACTGGGTGAGCGGCGAGGGCGCCGCGCTGTCCATGATCGACACCGTGCCGCCGCGCGGACACTTTGCCCACTCCCGGATACGGCTCCTGGCCGACGGAACGTACCAGGCCGACGTCGGCACGGCGGAGTTCGGCAACGGCACCACCACCGTCCACGCCCAGCTGGCCGCCACCGCCCTGTCCACCGAGGCCGCCCGGGTGGCGGTGCGGCAGTCCGATACGGACCTCGTGGAGCACGATACCGGCGCCTTCGGCTCGGCCGGCACGGTGGTGGCCGGAAAAGCCACGCTCGCCGCGGCCGAGGAACTGGCAGTCCGCATCCGGGCCTTTGCCGCCGGCATCCGGCAGACCCAGGCCTCCGCCTGCGTCCTCGACGGAGACACTGTGGTGGTGGACCGAACGCCCGTGGCGCTGTCGGAACTGGCGCAGGCGGCCGCGGAGGCCGGCGTCGACCTCGCGGCTGAAGGCCGCTGGGGCGGAACCCCGAGGTCCGTGGCGTTCAACGTGCATGGCTTCCGCGTGGCGGTGAACCGGGGTACCGGTGAGCTGCGGATCCTGCAAAGCGTGCAGGCCGCCGACGCCGGCGTGGTGGTCAATCCCCGGCAGTGCCGCGGCCAGATCGAGGGCGGGATCGCGCAGGCCATTGGTGCAGCGCTGTACGAGGAAGTGGTGGTGGACAGCACCGGCAAGGTCACCACGGACATCCTGCGGCAGTACCACATCCCCACCTTCGCGGACGTGCCGCGCAGCGAGGTGTACTTTGCCGATACCAACGACAAGCTGGGGCCCCTGGGTGCCAAATCGATGAGCGAAAGCCCCTTCAACCCCGTGGCGCCGGCACTGGCCAATGCCATCCGGAACGCCACCGGGGTGCGGTTCGCGTCCCTGCCCATCGCCCGGGACCGGATCTACCTCGGGTTGAAGGAGGCCGGGATGGTGCCGGTAGGGGAGGGCGTTACCCGCTGATGCCGGTGTAACCTGTGCCCCATGACTGGCCCTGCAGCGGTGGACGAAGACGGGAATACGGCTGGTACCAGCCCGGCCCACGAGGGCGGAGGTGCCGCCGAGACTGTGGTGGACCGGCTGTTCTTCACCTTCAGCGGCCTGAGCTGCATCTGGTTTGCCGTGGTGCTCCTGCAGTCCAGCCTTGAATGGGGCCACATCTGGTTTCTCGTGGTGTTCTGGGCGGCCCTGGCCTATCTGGTACTGCCCCGCCTGCACCGCATCCTTACCCGGATCTACCTGCCGGACTATTTCATCGGCCGGTCGCGCACCAGCGACGGGTTGCTGGGGGATCCGGTCAACGTTGCCGTCCTGGGCACTGGCGGGCAGATCCATGCCGTTATGGAAAAGGCCAAGTGGACGCTCGCCGATCCGGTCACTGCCGTATCCAGTCGCCGGATCATTACCTCGACCTTGGCCCGGCGCAGCTACGACGAAGCGCCTGTGAGTCCGTTGTTCCTGTTCGGCCGGCAGCAGGATTTCGCCTATCAGCAGGAAGTGGACGGCAACCCGGGGAAGCGGCACCACATCAGGTTCTGGAAGGCACCCGCGGGATGGCTGCTGCCCGGAGGGATCTCAGTGAACTGGCTGGCGGCCGGTACCTACGATCGCGCCGTGGGCCTTTCGCTGTTTACGCTGCAGGTCACGCATAAAATTGCGGCGGGCATCGATGCGGAACGGGACTATGTGGTGGAGTCCATCCGCTCCGCTGCGCCCGAGGCCCGGGTCAGGACCATCAAGGATTTTTCCACCGGGTACCACTCCCGTAACGGGGGCGGGGACAGCATCACCACCGATGGCGACCTGCCCATTGTCGACCTCACCGGCATTCCGGCCCCTGAGTCCGTGCCCGCCGTACTGCAGAACCCGCGTGCCACACGCCCATTGCCCACGTTGTTCGGCGCTGTCCTGGTTGCCTGCAGGGGCTTCGCGGCCCTGTTCCTGACCTTCGCCCTGGCAGCTGCCGTAACCGATGGGTCCCTGACCGGGCCGCTCCTGGGTACCACCCCCACGCCTGATGTTTCTGCGGCGCTGGCACCGGCCGCCGTCGTGATGGGGCTCTTCGCCCTCACCGAATTCCTCCTGGCCTGGTTCATCTCCCGTGGCGGGAACCGGGCCCGCGTAACTGCCATGACCTTCGGCGCCCTGTCCATCATTGCCCAGTTCATCGCCACCCTTTCGGGTGGCCCGGCCATCACAATGGCCACCACGCTGGTCAGTTTTTCGCTGGACATCCTGTTGATCCTGGCCCTGTCCAGTGAACGTGCCCGGATTTTTGCCCGGAGCCGGACCGGAAGCCTTAGGGGACCCTTAAACCCGGACCCGCTGCCTTCGTCGGCCGCGTAAAGCCTCCGGGCACGTAACCCCGGCCAATTCACCCTGCCATGGAAGCACCCAATATAGTCGGGGGATGGAACAGCGGATTTTAGGCAGGACCGGACGGAACGTCTCCATCGTGGGGCTGGGCACCTGGCAGCTTGGCGCGGACTGGGGCAACGTTGACCCGGCCCAGGCCCAAGCCATCCTGGCGGCGTCCGCCGAGGCAGGCGTCACCTTCTTCGACACCGCCGACGTGTACGGCGATGGCAAGAGCGAACAGGCCATCGGCAAGTTCCTGGCCGACAACCCCGGGCTGGAGATCACCGTGGGCACCAAGATGGGCCGCCGGATGGACCAGCGTCCGGAAAACTACACCCTGGCCAACTTCCGCCAGTGGGTTGACCGCTCGCGGAAGAACCTGGGAACGGACACCCTGGACCTGGTCCAGCTGCACTGCCCGCCCACGCCGGTGTTCAGCAACAACGAGGTCTACGACGCCCTGGACACCCTGGTCTCGGAAGGTGCCATCCGCAACTACGGTGTCAGCGTGGAGCGGACGGATGAAGCCCTGGAAGCCATCCGGCGCCCGGGTACGGCCTCGGTCCAGATCATCCTGAACGCCTTCCGGCTCAAGCCGCTGGACGAGGTCCTGCCCGCCGCGAAGGCAGCTGGCGTGGGGATCATCGCCCGCGTTCCCCTGGCCTCCGGACTGCTGTCCGGGAAATACACCAAGGACACCACGTTCGCGGACAACGACCACCGGAACTACAACCGCGACGGCGGCTCCTTCGATGTGGGGGAGACCTTCTCCGGGGTGGACTTCCAGCTGGGCCTGAAGGCTGTGGCCGAGTTCGAACAGCTGGTCCCCTCCGGCGCCACCACCGCCCAGGCCGCCATCGCCTGGATCGCTGCCCAGAACGGCGTCACCACGGTGATCCCGGGCGCCCGCAACGTGGACCAGGCCGTGGCTAACGCTGCCGCCGCTGACGTGGCTGTCACCGATGAATTCGGCGAGGGCGTCCGCTGGATCTACGACCACTACTTCCGCGAGGCCATCCACCCGCGCTGGTAGCCGTGATTCCAGGTCCGGGGAGTTCCATGCGGCCAGCGGACAACGTCGACGCGTTCATTGGCGCGCTCGCTGCCGTGGAGCCGGGCGCTGACTCGACCAACTTTTTCGACCACACGGTCCCTGAGAACGCACTGCGCCGGGACAACCTTGCGCTCTACCTGCAGGGGATGCTGGAACGCCGGCCATCCATCCTGCTGGTGGGCGAGGCGCCGGGCTTCCGGGGCATGCGTATTACCGGCGTGCCCTTCACCAACCGCACCATCTTCGAGGGGCCGGCCAACAGCTTTGGACTGTTCGGGCCCGGCAAGGGATACGTCCTGCCGCCCGAGGCCGCGGGGGTTGCGGCGGAACCCACCGCAACGGTGATGTGGGAGGTCCTGGCCGAACTCGGCGTGCTGCCGCTGCTGTGGAGCGCTTTCCCGTGGCATCCGCACAAGCCGGGGCAGCCGCTGACCAACCGCACGCCGCGGCCGTCCGAAGCGGCCCTGGGCACCCCGTTCTGGCACGCCCTGGCGGAGCTCTTCGCTGTCCGCACCATCGTGGCCGTCGGCAACGTGGCCCACCGCAGCCTGCTCCGGAACGGGCTCGATGCGCCCAGGATCCGGCATCCGGCCCACGGCGGCCGGGCCGGTTTCAAGAGCGGGTTGGAGCAGTTGCTACTGAAGTAAGCCCAGCTGGTCCGGGGTGTCCACATCCTCGCCGGTGGATAGGTCGCTGCAGTCCACCTCATCCACCAGTGCAGGGTGGTCCCGCAGGAAGCCCCGTGCCCCGGCATCACCGGTCACCGTTGCGGCAACCGCCGGCCGGAGTGACGCATCAATCAGTAGCGGATGGCCGCGCTGGAGTTGGCTGCCTGGACTGCCGTCAGGGAGATCCCGACGGCGGTAGGCGGCGGCGGTGATCCGGCCCGGGCGGTGGGCGGCCAGCAGCCGCGCCACCGTTTCCGGGGTCAAGCCCGGCTGATCGGCCAGGGCAACCAGCAGATGGTCCGCAGGATCTGCTTCCTTTTCGCCGAGCAGGAAGGAACTGCCCATGCCGGACTGCCAGTCCTTATTGGCGGCAACCCGGCAACGGCCCAGATCGGCCGCCGCGGCAACCTCCGCGGCACCGGCACCGAGGACCACCACCACCTCCCGGCAGCCGCCGTCGAGCAGGCTCCCGGCCACAGCCTCCACCAGCGGGCGCCCGCGGAAGGGGAGCAGGGCTTTGGGCCCCCGGCCCAGGCGTGTCCCGGCGCCGGCGGCCAGGACAATACCGGTGGTCCGCCGCTGCTGCCCGCTCCCTGATGTCATACCTGCACCCTAGCCATAAAGGCGGCCGGAACAGTTCCCTCGGAAACTGTCCCAGCCGCCTTGAGGTCCATCAGGCACCGCCTTGTCAGGCGTCGCCGCCCGCACCACCGGTAGTGCCGGCGTTGACGTCCAGGAGCTTGTACCGGTCCATGGCGTAAGCGGGGGCTCCCGCCTCAACCTCACCCCTGGCCGCCAGCATCTGCAGCGCCTTCACCACGATGGAGTGGGTGTCGTTCTTGAAGTAGCGGCGGGCTGCTGCGCGGGTGTCGGAGAAGCCAAAGCCGTCGGCGCCGAGGGTGGCGTATTCGTTCGGGACGAACTGCCGGATCTGGTCCGGCACGGCTTTCATGTAGTCGGAGACGGCGACAACCGGGCCCGATGCGTCCGCCAGCTGCTGCGCCACGAACGGCTTGCGGGCAGGTTGTTCGGGGTTGAGGAAGGCTTCTTCTTCGGCGGCGAGGCCGTCGCGTCGGAGTTCGTTCCAGGAGGTCACGGACCAGACGTCGGCGGAGACGGACCAGTCCTCGGCGAGGATGCGCTGGGCTTCGAGGGCCCAGGGCACGGACACGCCGGATGCCAGGATCTGCGCCTTTGGCCCTTCAACGCCCGACGCCGAGATCCGGTGGATGCCGCCCAGGACACCCTGCACATCCAGGTTCTCCGGCTCGGCGGGCTGCACGATGGGCTCGTTGTAGACCGTGAGATAGTACATCAGGTTCTTGTCCTGCGAAACGTCCGTCCCGCCGTCGGACTTTTCCCCGTACATCCGTTCGAGGCCGTCGCGGATGATGTGGCCCATTTCGTAGCCGTAGGCGGGGTCGTAGGTGACTACTGCCGGGTTCGTTGATGCCAGGAGGGGGGAGTGGCCGTCGGCGTGTTGGAGGCCTTCGCCGGTGAGGGTGGTCCGTCCTGCGGTGGCGCCGACGATGAAGCCGCGGGTCATTTGGTCCGCGGCTGCCCAGAAGGCGTCGCCGGTGCGCTGGAAGCCGAACATGGAGTAGAACACGTAGACCGGGACCAGGGGGACGCCGTGGGTGGCGTAGGCGGTGCCGGCAGCGGTGAAGGCTGCCACGGCGCCGGCTTCGTTGATGCCGGGGTGGATGAGCTGGCCGGCGGGGGATTCCTTGTAGGCCAGGACCAGGTCGCGGTCCACGGAGAGGTAGTTCTGGCCGCCCGGGTTGTAGATCTTCGCAGTCGGGAAGAACGCATCCATGCCGAACGTCCGGGATTCGTCCGGCACAATGGGAACAATCCGGTGCCCGAACTTCTTGTCGCGGAGCAGGTCCTTGAGCAGTCGGACGAATGCCATGGTGGTGGCTGCCTGCTGCTTACCCGAGCCGCGCCTGGCCGTTTCGTAGGACTTCGCGTCCGGCAACTCGACAGCCTCATGGCGCGAACGGCGTTCCGGTACCGAACCACCCAGCTGCCGCCGCCGTTCGTGGAGGTAGGCGATCTCGGGTGCGTCAGCACCCGGATGGTAGTAGGGAGGGCGGTAGGGATCGGCGTCCAGTTGCTCATCTGACACGGGGATGCGGAGGTAATCCCGGAAGTCCTTGAGGTCCTCCACCGTCAGCTTCTTCATCTGGTGCGTGGCATTCCGGCCTTCAAACCTGGGTCCGAGTCCGTAGCCTTTGACGGTTTTGGCGAGGATGACGGTGGGTTTGCCCTTGAATTCGGTGGCGGCTTTGTAGGCTGCGTAGACCTTGCGGTAGTCGTGGCCGCCGCGTTTGAGGTTCCAGATCTGGTCATCGGTGAGGTCCGCGACCATGTCTTTGGTGGCGGGGTCCTTGCCGAAGAAGTGTTCGCGGACGAACCCGCCGGATTCGGCTTTGTAGGTCTGGTAGTCCCCGTCGGGGGTTTCGTTCATGATTTTCACCAGGGACCCGTTGGTATCCCGGGTGAGCAGGTCATCCCATTCCCGGCCCCAGACGACCTTGATCACGTTCCAGCCCGCGCCGCGGAAGAACGCTTCGAGTTCCTGCATGATCTTTCCGTTGCCCCGGACCGGCCCGTCGAGGCGCTGGAGGTTGCAGTTGATCACGAAGTTCAGGTTGTCCAGGTTCTCGTTCGCGGCGAGCTGGAGCAGGCCGCGGGATTCGGGCTCGTCCATTTCGCCGTCGCCCAGGAACGCCCAGACCTGCTGGTCGGAGGTGTCTTTGAGGCCGCGGTTGTGCAGGTACCGGTTGGACTGGGCCTGGTAGATCGCGTTCATCGGGCCGATACCCATGGACACGGTGGGGAACTCCCAGAAGTCCGGCATCAGGCGCGGGTGCGGGTAGGAGGACAGGGCGTGGCCGGCCCGGGACTTTTCCTGCCGGAACCCGTCCAGGTCCTCCTCCGTGAGGCGGCCTTCCATGAACGCGCGGGCGTACATGCCGGGGGAGGCGTGGCCCTGGAAGAAGACCTGGTCCCCGCCGCCGGGGGCGTCCTTGCCGCGGAAGAAGTGGTTGAAGCCGACCTCGTACAGGGTCGCGGCACCGGCGTAGGTGGAAATGTGTCCGCCCACCCCGATCTCGGGCCGCTGCGCCCGGTGCACCATCACCGCGGCGTTCCACCGCATGTACGCCCGGTACCGGCGCTCGTATTCCTCGTTGCCCGGGAACGGTGCTTCCTGGTCCACCGGGATCGTGTTCACGTAATCGGTGGTGGTCACCATCGGCACCCCGACACTCTGCGCGCCCGCACGCTGCAGCAGGCTCCGCATAATGTACTGGGCACGCTCCGTACCCTGTTCCCGGATCAACGCATCCAGGGACTCAACCCACTCCGCAGTCTCTTCCGGATCACGATCAGGCAGCTGGTCAGTCAACCCGCTGAGGATATGGGAGGTATCTTCTCCTGCAGCCACGGGAGCCTCTTTTCATCATCGAATGGCCCATGTTTTCGTATTGTGAGAAAACATTCTTGTATGACGAGATTATCTGCGTGATGCGCGCTGGGTCAATGTGGCCCTCCACCGGACGCACGTCACGCCGCCGGTGGCACCCTTCCAACCATTTGTGACTGCTTGGGCCATCGCCATTGCCTTGACGCTTAGTGACCCAGGTCATACGCTTGTTTTCACTATTCAATATCTCGATTCCGCAGAGTGGAATAACAGAAACGACAGGGACCAGCAGGACTGATCTCCACCGTCGGACTCACCACCCCGGAAGCCCCAACGAATTGAGACCCCCTATGCAGACCCCTCCTCCGGCGGGCGTGGACACGACGCAGGACCTGACAACGCCGTCAGTTGCTCCCACCCATCCGTCCGTCAGCGTTGACGCCCTGTGCGAAGCAGCAAGCGCAGCATCCGGCAAGAGCATCAGCCCCACCCTTTACAACGTGGACCTTGCCCCCACCAAGCGTGAAGGCCGCAGCTGGACCAGCTACAGCATCTTCACGCTGTGGGCCAACGATGTGCACAGCCTCGGAAACTACGCCTTCGCCATCGGCCTGTTCGCCTTGGGCCTCGGCGGCTGGCAGATCCTCCTGGCCCTGGGCATCGGAGCGGCGCTGCTGTTCGGACTCCTGACCCTCTCCGGCTTCATGGGCGTCAAAACCGGTGTTCCCTTTCCCGTGATGAGCCGCATCAGCTTCGGCATCAGGGGAGCCCAGATCGCCAGCCTCCTCCGCGGCGCCGTGGCAGTGGCCTGGTTCGGCATCCAGACGTACCTCGCCTCCGTGGTGTTCCGCGTCATGCTCGTGGCGATGTTCCCCTCCCTCGCCGACCTGGATAAGGACTCCATCCTGGGGCTGTCCACCCTTGGCTGGGCCGCATTCCTGGTCCTGTGGGTGGTGCAGCTGGTCATCGTGAGCTTCGGCATGGAGATGATCCGCAAGTACGAAGCATTCGCCGGCCCCGTCATCCTGGCCACCATGGCAGCCATGGCCATCTGGATCTTCGTGGAAGCGGGCGGGTCCATCGCCTGGTCGTCCAACAACGCCCTGGAAGGGCTGGACATGTGGCGGACCATCTTCGCCGGCGGCGCCCTCTGGGTATCCATCTACGGCACGTTCGTCCTGAACTTCTGCGACTTCACCCGGTCCGCGGTATCCAAGAACGCCGTGGTGCGGGGCAACTTCTGGGGCATCCCCATCAACATGCTGCTCTTCGGCGCCATCGTGGTGGTCATGGCCGGCGGACAGTTCAAGATCAACGGCACCATCATCCAGAGCCCGTCGGACATCGTCCAGACCATCCCGAACACCCTGTTCCTGGTCCTTGCCTGCCTCGCCCTGCTGATCCTCACCATCGCCGTCAACCTGATGGCCAACTTCGTTGCCCCCGTGTACGCCCTGACCAACCTGTTCCCCAAGCGGCTCAACTTCCGCCGGGCCGCCGTCGTCAGCGCCGTCATCGGCCTGGTGATCCTGCCCTGGAACCTGTACAACAACCCCCTGGTCATCCTGTACTTCCTGGGCGGCCTCGGTGCGCTGCTCGGCCCGCTGTTCGGTGTGGTCATGGCCGACTACTGGCTGATCCGCCGCGGCAAGGTCAACGTCCCGGAGCTCTACACCGCATCACCCGAAGGCGCCTACTACTACCGCAACGGCGTCAACCCGCGGGCCCTCATTGCCATGGTTCCGGCCGCCGTCGTGGCCCTGTGCATCGCCTTCGTTCCGGCACTGGCCGCCGTGGCACCCTTCGCCTGGTTCTTCGCCGCAAGCATCGCGGCGGCGGTGTACTACTTCGCCGCCGACCGGACGCAACAGCTGGAAGACCGCGACGGCGAGTCCATCGCCGTCGCCAGCACCCACTGACCAGCGCCCACCCAACAGCGCCCCACCAACAGCGCCCACCGCAGCAGCCCCGCAAAGGAAAACACCATGCGCATCCTCGTTGCCAACGTCAATACCACCGGGTCCATGACCGAATCCATCGCCGCCTCCGCCCGTGCGGTTGCTGCGCCGGGCACGGAGATCGTGGGTATCACGCCCCGCTTCGGCGCCGATTCCTGTGAAGGGAACTTCGAAAGCTACCTTGCGGCCATCGCCGTCATGGACGCGGTCACGTCCTACCCGGAACCATTCGACGCTGTGGTCCAGGCCGGCTACGGCGAGCACGGCCGGGAGGGGCTGCAGGAACTCCTGGACGTCCCGGTGGTGGACATTACCGAGGCCGCGGCAAGCACTGCCATGTTCCTGGGCCACAAGTACTCGGTGGTGACCACGCTGGACCGGGCCGTACCGCTCATCGAGGACCGGCTCAAGCTCGCGGGCCTTGACGCCCGGTGCGCCTCGGTCCGGGCCAGCGGCATGGCCGTCCTCGAACTCGAGGAAGAACCCGAGCGTGCCGTGGAGGCGATCGTCAGCGAGGCCATTCGGGCCGTCACCCAGGACAAAGCGGAGGTGATTGTGCTGGGCTGCGGCGGGATGGCCGGGCTGGACGAACAGATCCGCCAGCGTGCAGGAGTCCCCGTGGTGGACGGGGTGGCCTCGGCCGTCACCATTGCGGAGTCGCTGGTGCGGATGCGGCTGTCCACCTCCAAGATCCGGACCTACGCTGCACCCCGGCCCAAGACCGTCCTAGGCTGGCCGCTGAACAGTGCCGGCACTGCAGCACAGCTGCAGGAAACGCAGCCGTAGAACAAGGAGCACCTGTGAGCATTTCCCACTCGGAAGGACAGCCGGCAAAACGCACGGCGGTGGTAACCGGCGCCGGCTCCGGCATCGGGCGGGAGGTGGCACGCCAGCTGCTGGCCGACGGGTACCAGGTGGTGCTGGCCGGACGGCGGGAAGCGCCGCTCAAGGAAACCGCGGCGGACCATCCCGGCGCATTCACGGTGGCGTGTGACGTCTCCCGGCCGGACGACGTCGAACGCCTTTTCGCTGCCACCGTGCAGCGCTGGGGCCGGGTGGACGTCCTGTTCAACAACGCCGGGGTGTTTGGCCCCGCCGCGAGCGTGGACGAGATCAGCGTGGACGACTGGAACGCCACCGTGGCAGTCAACCTGACCGGGTCCATGCTGTGCGCGGCGGCGGCGGTGCGGGCCATGAAGCAGCAGGAACCGCAGGGCGGCCGGATCATCAACAACGGGTCCATCGCGGCCCACTCACCCCGGCCACGTACCGTTGCCTACACGGTGACCAAGCACGCTCTGTCGGGCCTGACCAAGAGCATCGAACTGGACGGACGCGGGTTCGGAATCACCTGCGGGCAGATCGATATCGGCAACACCGCCACGGAGATCATGGACACCATCGGCGTGGGCTCGGGTGCGCTCCAGGCAGACGGGACCCGTCGGGTGGAACCAACTTTTCCCGTGGCGGACGCGGCCCGTGCGGTACTGATGATGGCCAACATGCCGGCGTCGGCCAGCGTGGGCTCCGTGGTGGTAACGGCTGCAGGCATGCCTTTCATCGGCCGCGGCTGACCGGCCCGGGCCCGCGCGCGGCTATGCTCGGCTCATGACCGCAAACAGGGGGCTTGCTCTTTTCCGATTCTGGTTCGCACTGCTGGGCTTCGTGGCGGTGCTCTTCCAGTTCCTGCACCTGGTGCAGAACGTTCCGGGGGCCAGTGCCGGAAACTACTTCAGCTACTTCACCATCGAGTCCAACATCATCGCCTTCGTGACCCTGGGCATCGCCGGCTGGTACGCGTGGCAGGGCGCCAGCCCACGCTGGCTGGAGCTCCTGCGGGGTGCCGCCACCGTGTATATGACCATCACCGGCATCACCTACAGCCTGCTGTTGAGCGACATCGACGTCAACACCCCCATCCCGTGGGTCAACGTCGTCCTGCATTACACCGTGCCCACCGTCATGGTGATCGACTGGCTGGTGGACCTGCCCAGGGAGCGGATCCCCGTCCGGACCTCCCTGGTGTGGCTGGCGTTTCCGCTGCTCTACCTCGTGTACAGCCTGCTCCGCGGCCCGGTGGTGGGCTGGTACCCCTACCCGTTCCTGGATCCCCGCAGCTCCGGCTACGACACCGTTGCGGTGATGTCCCTGCTGATCGCCGTCGGGGCGTTTGCCTTCGCCGCCGTGGCCGCACTGTCCACGCGCTTGCAGAATTCGGTGCCGCGTCCCGCCAGTATCCCGGCGGAACAGCCGGCGAAGCCCTAGAGAGGCAGGAGCGCCGAGAGATCCGCGCGGAGCCCGGAGGCGGCCACCTTGCCTGCCTCGACAGCGTCCGCCCAGGCGAGCCCGCCTGTGACCATCGCAAGCCAGGTGGCAGCGTCGCACTCGATGACGTTCGGCGGTGTGCCGCGGGTGTGGCGCGGCCCTTCAACGCACTGGGTGACGCCAAAGGGCGGCACCCGGACCTCCACGGAGTTGCCCGGCGCGCGGGCCGTGACTTCCTCCAAGGTATAGCGCACGGCAGTGGCCAGGACTGGCCTGGGGAGCGGAGCGTCCGACGGCGACCGGGCCGCTTCCAGCCACGCGTCCAGGGCCGCTTTGCCTTCCTTCACATCGACGCGGCGGCGGGCGGTTGCCATGTTTCCATCCTTCGTTCCGGTAGCGGTACGGTCAGTGCGGTTCGCTGAGTGCGGGTCGCTCAGAGTGGGTTGCTCAGTCCAGGAGCGCGGAAACCGCCGGGCCCAGGCGGATCCTGCCCACGGGGTGGCCGCCGCCCAGCACGGGCTCCACTACCTTTTCAAGGACGCTGGCCACGCCCGGGATTTCGACGGCACCGGCAGCGGCCAGCAGCGTCAGCGCCACCAGGGAGGTGGCTCGCAGGTTCCCGTCGAGGATCTTGACGGCCACCGAGACGCCCTGCGGGGTGGCCATGGCAAGCACGCCCTCCGCACCGATCTTGGCGATGACCTCCAGCTCATCCATCACCAGGGTGTTCGCCTCGCCGCGGCCCTGCACCGCCCATGGGTAATCGAGCATGGACGTGGCAATCGTGGCGGCGCGGGCGTTGGAGCTTTGGTCGCCTGGGGCCTTGGCCAGGAGGGAGTACCCCCGTGCCAGCCCCTTCAGGGACAGGGCCGCCACCGGGGCGCCGCAGCCATCGATGCCCAGGTGCGCGATCTTCTCGCCGGTGTATTCCTCGATGACGCTCCGCACCCGCTGCTGCAGCGGATGGTTCGGCTCAAGGTAGCTGTGCGTGTCCCAGCCATTTTCGGTGCAGGCCCAGAGGAACGCGGCGTGCTTGCCGGAACAGTTGAAGGCCAGCCGGGATTTGCCCTTCTCGGAGCGGACCAGCCAGTTCCGCGCCGTTTCGTCCTGCGGCCACGCTTCGGGGCACTGCAGCTGGTCCTCCCGCACACCGGCGGCCTTCAGCATTCCGGCCACCACGTCCATGTGGTCCAGTGAACCCGTGTGGCTGCCGCAGGCAATGGCCACTTGGGCGCCCCGCAGCGGGACGCCGGACTGCATGGAGGCAAGGGCCTGGAACGGCTTGAGGGCCGACCTCGCGTAGATAGGGGTGTTGATGTCGCCCAGCTCCGTCACCACGGATCCGTCAGCGGAAAGAAGGACAGCCGAGCCGATGTGCCGGGACTCCACAAAGCCGCTGCGCTCGATCACGGCCAGTTCGACGGCGGAGTCCACGGTAAAGGTGGCGTGGGGATTGTGCGGCATGCTGCCAGTCTAGGGGGAACCCCCGGACGGGACCGGCCGACGCGGCGTCACTCCACCGTGACCATCACCGACTGCCAGCCCGAGGCGCCGTCCGGGACGGGGTCCGCGCGCTGCTCCGTCTGCACTTCGCCCGTGCCGTCCGTGGCGCGGACCTTGATGTAGTGGGGACCCGGCGTGGCATCCCATTCGTAGGACCACTGCCGCCAGGTCACCAGGGAGGCCTCGGTGGACAGCGTGGCCTCCACCCAGTCCGCGTTGTCGATCTGGATTTCCACTTTGGTGATGCCCCGGGTCTGGGCCCAGGCGGTGCCGCCCACGGCAACCTTCCCGGCGGGGACCTTGGCGAAGGACTTGGGCACGTCAACCCGCGCCATGGTCTTGATGGGGCCGCGTTCTGACCAGCCGCGCTCGGTCCAGTACGCCTTGCTGTCCGCGAACCGGGTGACCTCCAGGTCCACCACCCACTTGGTGGCGGAGACGAACCCGTACAGGCCCGGAACCACCATCCGCACCGGGTAGCCATGCTCCAGGGGCAGCGGCTCGCCGTTCATGCCGATGGCCAGCATGGCGTCCCTGCCGTCCTGCAGCACTTCCAGGGGTGTGGACGCACTGAAGCCGTCGATGGAGGTGGAGAGGACCATGTCGGCGCCGTCCTTGGGCTTGGCCCGCTTCAGCACCTCCCGGAGCGGCAGCCCCAGCCACTTCGCGTTGCCGGCCAGGTTCCCGCCCACCGGGTTCGAGACGCAGGTGAGCGTCACATGCGATTCGATGAGGTCGGCGTCGAGCAGGTCCTGGAACGTCAGGCGCACCTCTTGTTCCACCAGGCCGTGGACCCTCAGTTCCCAGTCGTCAGCGTTGATTTCGGGAACGCTCAAGGCGGTGTCGATGCGGTAGAAGTCGTTGTTGGGGGTCACCCAGGGCGGAGCCCCGTCCACGGGCGACTGGACGCCGGCCGGAATGGGCGGGGCGGCCGTTGCCGGTGTGGGGAGCTGGAGCGCTTCGCGTGCCTTGGCGATGTTGCTGCGCGCGGCACCGAGCAACCGGCCTCCCGTGGCTGCGACGCCGGCCGCAACAGCGGTGATCCCGGCCGCGGCAAAGAACCGCCGGCGGCTGCTGCCTTCGTCCCTAACCCGTGCGTCGGCGTCGTACGCCAGGTCTGCCGGCGCCTCGGGCCAGGCCTTCAGGGCCTGTACCCGGTTCACCAGGAAACGGAGCACCGCAACACCCGCGAGGGTTCCCAGGACGGCGGGGATGGCATCAACGGCCGAAACACCCGCGCGGGTCACCACGCACGCCACGATCACCGCGCCCATGAACAGGACGCCCAGGACGCCCAAGGCCCAATTGCGGAACGCCACAATACCCAAAACGCAGGCCAGGACGGTGATGGTCAGGCCCATGCCCACGAACAGGGCCGCCTTGTCATTGGTGCCGAACGTGGCGATGGCAAAATCCTTCAGCCACCCCGGAGTGAAATCAATGAAGGTGGAGCCAAGGGCAAAGAGCGGTGTGGCGCGGGCGGTGAAGAAGGCGCCGAGCAGCTCCGCCACGGCCAGTACGACGGCGGCAGCCACCACACCTGCCAGCGCAGCCAGGGGAGCGGGTCCAGTGAGGCGGTTCCGTAGCGTTGTCATGGCAGGTGTTCGGAGCGGGACCGCCCCGCGGATGGCAGCGGGAGGCAAGGACACAGCTTAGGAGCGGGCAGGGTCCACAAAGTACGCTTGGAGACTGTGAAGGTACTCGTCATCGGCCCCGGAGGCCGCGAACACGCCATTGTCCGCTCCCTGCTCGCCGACCCCAACGTGTCCGAGGTCCATGCAGCACCCGGTAACGCCGGCATCAGCAAGCTGGTCCCCACACACAAGATCAACGGCAACGATCCCGACGCCGTCGCGAAGCTGGCCACCAAGCTGGCGGTCGACCTCGTGGTGGTGGGCCCCGAAGCCCCGCTGGCTGCAGGCGTTTCCGATGCTGTCCGTGAGGCAGGCATTCCCGTGTTCGGCCCCAGCAAGGCCGCAGCGCAGCTCGAAGCGTCCAAGGCGTTCGCCAAGGAGATCATGGCTGAGGCAGGTGTGCCCACGGCCATGGCCCTGGTGGCCACCACCGCCGAAGAGGCCGCATCCGCACTGGACACCTTCGGCGCGCCCTACGTGGTCAAGGACGACGGCCTGGCCGCCGGCAAGGGAGTGGTGGTCACCCGGAACCGCGACGAAGCTCTGGCGCACGCGCAGTCCTGCTTCGACGCCGGCGGTTCCGTGGTGATCGAGGAATTCCTCGACGGCCCCGAGGTATCCCTCTTCGTCCTCTGCGACGGGCACAACACGGTGGCGCTTTCGCCCGCCCAGGACTTCAAGCGCATCTTCGACAACGACGAAGGCCCCAACACCGGCGGCATGGGCGCTTACACCCCGCTGGAATGGGCCCCCGAAGGCCTCGTCCAGGAAGTCATCGACCGCGTGGCCCAGCCCACCGTCAACGAGATGGCCCGCCGCGGCACGCCTTTCGTCGGCGTCCTGTTCGTCGGCCTGGCGCTGACCTCACGCGGCACACGGGTCATCGAATTCAACGTCCGCTTCGGAGACCCTGAGACCCAGGCCGTCCTGGCGCGGCTGAAGACACCGCTCGGCTCTTTGCTGCTCTCCGCCGCCAAGGGCGAACTGGACACCGCGGAAGAGTTGCGCTGGGCGAAGGAGACCGCTGTCGCCGTCGTCGTCGCGTCCGAAAACTACCCCGACACTCCGCGCGCCGGGGACCGGATCCGCGGCCTGAAGAAGGCCGAGGCCTTGGACGGCGTGCACGTCATCCACGCCGGAACGGCGCTGGACGACGACGGCAAGGTAGTTTCCGCCGGCGGGCGCGTCCTGGCGGTGGTCGCCCTGGGCAGTGACCTGGTGGAGGCGCGCGAACGCGCCTACGACGGCGTGGAGCTGGTCCAGCTGGACGGCGGACAGTTCCGCAGCGACATTGGCCGCAAGGCTGCCCGCGGCGAAATCAAGGTGCCGTACGCCGCCACGGGTGCGCTGCCCATCACGAAAGCGAAGGCCTAGCATGAGCGAAAATCCCGCATCCCGCGGCTTTAACAGTGCCAGCACCCTGGACCTGCCGGGCTGGACCCACGTCTACTCGGGCAAGGTCCGCGACCTGTATGAGCCCGCCGATGAGTCCGTCAAGGAGCGCGTGGGCCAGGACTGCGTGCTGGTGGTGGCCAGCGACAGGATCAGCGCCTACGACCATGTGCTCTCCAGCGAAATCCCGGACAAGGGCCGCATCCTTACCCAGCTGAGCCTGTGGTGGTTCGAACAGTTGGGCGTGGAGCACCACGTCCTGGGCTCCACTGTCGAAGACGGCGTCCCCGCCGAGGTCGAGGGCAGGGCCATGATCTGCAAGAAGCTGGACATGTTCCCGGTGGAATGCATCGCCCGCGGCTACCTCACAGGGTCCGGGCTGCTGGAATACCGGGCGTCCGGCACTGTCTGCAACATCCCGCTCCCGGACGGGCTGGTGGACGGTTCCCGGCTGGAGCACGCCATTTTCACGCCGTCGGCGAAGGCCGCTGTGGGCGAGCACGATGAAAACATCACCTACGACGCCGTGGTGGCGCTGGTGGGCGACGACATCGCGGCCCGGCTCAGCGAACTGACCCTGAAGATCTACACCACCGCGGAGAAGATTGCCCGCGAGCGTGGCATCATCCTGGCCGACACCAAGGTGGAATTCGGCTATGACGCCGTCTCCGGTTCCATCACGCTGGGTGACGAGGTGCTGACGCCGGACTCCTCACGCTTCTGGGATGCCGCCACCTATCAGCCGGGCCAGGCCCAGCCGTCCTACGACAAGCAGTACGTCCGCGACTGGCTGACGTCCGCCGAGTCCGGCTGGGACAAGGCCTCGGATACGCCGCCGCCGGCGCTGCCGGCCGAAGTGGTGGACCGCACCCGCAGCCGCTACGTGGAGGCGTACGAGAAGATCACGGGCAGGACTTTCGCCTGACAGGGCCCCAGCTGTTCCCGCCGGCTTAGTGCTGCTGCGCTAGCTGGCCTTCGCAGCGTTGGCGGCCCGCCTCTGGGCCAGCTTGATCTCCAGGACCGCGTCCAGTGCCTGCTGGACGCGGTCCGCCGCACCTGCGGCACTGAAGGCCTTCTGCGCTTCCTGGAGGTGGATCAGGGCTTCCTCCGACTCACCGGCGGCCTTGAGGGACTTGCCCAGCAGGAGCGAAACCTCGCCAGCGGTGTGTTTGGCCAGTGAGGCCCTTTCGCCATGAATTTCGCGGAGCTTTTCCACGGCGGCCACAATGTCCCCGGTCAGGTACAGCCACCGGGCGCGGATGAAGGCAACCTCCAGTTGGTCCGACTTGTTGCCGCCCACGATGGACAGGGCCAGCTCGGCGCGCTCGATGGATGACAGGGTTTCCGGTTCCACGATCCCCGAGGAGAGCCGTACGGCGGCGGAGGCCTTGTTGAACCGTGCCCACAGTTCGATGTCGTTCGCGGGGGAGAGCAGGCGGGCTGCGCGCTCGTGGTGCTTGATGCCCTCCTGGTAGTCGTGGCGCATGAAGGCCACGTTGCCAATCACCCAGGCAACCTCGCCGGCCAGCTGCGACATGGAGTGTTCATCCACTTGGTCATTCATGTCCTGGCAGTACTTCCAGGCCTCATCCAGCCGGCCGCTCTCCGCGAGGGCGCCGATCAGGGCCCGGTGTGCGCCGATGATGAGGGTGGAGCCCTTAGGCAGCTGTGCGCAGAGTTTGACGGCTTCCAAGGCATGGTCCACCGCGGCGCCGAGCTGGCCCTGGCCCTGGCAGATACCGGCGAGCATCTGGCGGGCACGGACGGCGAGGCCGGCCGATTCGGTGGCCATGGGGTGCTCCAGGAGGTGCTGCATGATGCGCTGGCATTCCTGCCAGTTGCCCTGCTTGATCAGGCATTCCGCCTGCATGTAGGTCATGTTCCACCAGGCGCTGGTGTTCCTGCCATCCAGCGCGATCTGCGCGGCTGTGGCGGCGTGGCTGGCGGCCAGCGGATAGTCCCGCAGGTCCCAGGCCTGCCGGGCGTACAGGCCGGCCAGGACGTATTCGGCATCGCTGACCGAAATCGGCTGGCTCCAGGCTTCCAGTGCCTTGGGTGCCAGCTCCAGCCTGCGTGCCAGCTCCTCGATCACTTCGGCCGTGGGTTCCCTCCGGCCGGTTTCGAGCAGTGAGATGTAGCTGGGTGAATACAGGTCCTTGCCCAGTTCAGCCTGCGTCAGCCCCCGTTCGAGACGCTCCGCGCGGAGCTTCTCCCCGAATCCGTTGCCCACGGCGTTTCCTCCTCTTCCGGACAGTCTTTCCACCAAATGCTTGACAGTCCCTGTGGAAAACATTTTACAATGTATGTCAACAAGGACAGTGCTGGCTTTGTAACGAATCCGACTCGTATTGAGGAACCTATTTATGTTGAAGAAGATCGCAACAGCGGCTGCGCTGGCCGGTGCCCTTGCTTTTTCTGCTGCGGCTCCGGCCGTACTGTCCACCGGTTCCATTGCTGATTCCACGGGTACTTCGGTAGCCGTTGGCAACTGGCCGGACCCGATGTCCAAGAAGGTCAAGGACACCAAGAAGGACACTTCCGGTACCACGTACACCACGTACGTTGGCAACTGGCCGGACCCGATGTAACAGCTTCCTCAACCCAGGAGGCGAGGACAGCCCCGGAGCATCGCTCCGGGGCTGTTTCCTTTAATCCGGCGCCGCCCTGCCCCGGCCTCGTGCGGGGCGTCTTCGCCGCTGGGTGACGCGGCGGATAAAGCAGAAGAGGGCCTCCGCAAGGAGGCCCTCTTCTGTTACTGGTCGGGATGACAGGATTTGAACCTGCGACCTCGTCGTCCCGAACGACGCGCGCTACCAAGCTGCGCCACATCCCGATCCGTTGCCCAAAAGCAACTTTACAAGAATAGCCGATGCTGGGTCCCGATGCGAAATCGTGGGGGAGTTCAGACCAGCGAGTCCTTCCACGCCCCATGCAGGTCCGCAAAACGGCCACCGCCGCCGATCAGGTCGGCCGGGCTGCCGTCCTCCACGATTCGGCCGTCATGGACCACCAGCACCCGGTCCGCGGTTTCCACGGTGGACAGCCGGTGGGCAATGATCAGTGCGGTCCTGCCGGCGGAATCGCTGCCTGCCAGCAGCCGTGCCAGCCCGGTCTGCACCAGCCGCTCGGAGGGGATGTCCAGGGACGAGGTGGCTTCGTCCAGGATCAGCACCGCCGGCCGGGCCAGGAACGCCCGGGCGAAGCTGATCAGCTGCCGCTGGCCCGAGGAAACCCGGCCGCCGCGCTTGTTGACGTCCGTGTCGTAGCCTTCGGGCAGCTGCAGGATGAAGTTGTGGGCACCCACGGCCTTGGCGGCGTCCTCGATTTCCTCCCGCGACGCCTCGGGACGGCCCAGGGCAATGTTGTCCGCCACCGAGCCGCTGAACAGGAAGGCCTCCTGGGTGACCATGACGATGTTGCGGCGCAGGTCCGTGCTGCTGAGGTCGCGCAGGTCCACCCCGTCCAGGGTCAGTGTCCCCGAAGTGACGTCGTAGAAGCGGGCGATCAGCTTGGCCAGCGTGGACTTTCCGGCGCCGGTCTGGCCCACCAGGGCCACGGTTTGCCCGGCGGGGATGTGCAGGTCCAGCCGGGGGACCACCAGCGGGCCGGAGCCGTAGCGGAACTCCACGCCGTTGAAGTCGATCCCGCCGCGGGCGTTTTCCAGGGCCACCGGATTCTTCGGCGGCCGCACGGTGGGGACCTCCTCCAGCAGGCCGGAGACCTTTTCCAGGGCCGCCTGGGCGCTTTGGAACGAGTTGTAGAACATGGCCATCTGGTCCACGGGTTGGAAGAAGCGTTTCGTGGAAAGGATCAGGGCCAGCAGGACACCGACGGCGAGGTCACCGGTGAGGACCCGGAAGCCGCCGAACAGCAGCACCACGGCCACGCAGACGTTGCCGATCAGCACCAGGCCCGGCTGGAAAATGCCGTTCAGGTTGATGGAGCGGACCGTCACCTTGCGGTAGTCCTCGGCCAGCTGCCCGTAGGTCTCCGCGTTCTCGCGCTCCTTCCGGAAGGCCTTCACGGCGCGGATGCCGGTCATGGTCTCCACGAAATGCACGATCAGCCGGGCGGACACCACCCGGGACTCCCGGAAGGCTATCTGCGAGTGCTTCTGGTACCAGCGGGCCAGGAAGAACATCGGCACGCCGGCGGCAAGGACCAGCAGGCCGCTGCGCCAGTCCAGGGCGAAGACGGTCACCGCGGTGAACACCATGAACAGCAGCCCGGAGGCCAGCGAGCTGACGCCCGAATCCAGGAGTTCGCGGAGCGCCTCGAGGTCAGAGGTCTGCCGGGCGATGATCCTGCCCGAGGTGTACTTCTCATGGAACTCCAGGCTCAGCCGCTGGGTGTGCCGGAACACGCGCACCCGCAGGTCCAGCAGCATCGCCTGGCTGAGCCGCGCCGTGGAGGTGACATAGAGGGCGGTGAGTCCCGCCGTCGCCACCGCTGCCAGCAGGTACGCGACGCCGGTGAATACCAAGGGCAGGTTGTCTCCGGCCTGCAGGGCGGGCAGCGCGCGGTCGATGCCGAAGGCGATCAGCGCGGGGCCTGCCACGCGGGCTGCCTGGGAGAGGACCACCATGGCGATGGTCAGCCAGAACCGTACCCGGACAGGGCGGATGAGTGAGCGCAGCAGGGCGAGCGAGCGCCGCCGTACTGCGCGGCTGTCGCTCTTGCTGAGATGGGCGTTGTCTTCGTTGGCGGTACCGAACGTTGCTGTGCTCATCGGGTCACTTCCTCGGCCTGGTCCTCAAGCTCCGACAGTTCGGAGTCCAGGTCCCGCGGCTCCTGGTCCAGGCTGGCGATGACGTAGCGGTAGTGGTCGTTGCTTGCCAGCAGTTCGGTGTGTGTCCCCACGGCAGCGATCCGGCCGTCCTCCAGCAGGGCCACCCGGTCTGCCAGCGCCACGGTGGAGGGGCGGTGCGCCACGATCAGCGTGGTGGTGTCCTTCAGGACCTCGCGAAGGCGTGCCTCCACCAACTCCTCGGTGTGCACATCCAGTGCGGAGAGCGGGTCATCGAGCACCAGGACGCGGGGCCGGGCGGCAATGGCACGCGCCAGGGCGATCCGCTGGCGCTGCCCGCCGGAGAGGCTGAGCCCTTCCTCGCCGATGAGCGTGTCCACGCCGTCGGGCAGGGAGTGCGCGAAGTGTGCCTGGGCAACGTCCAGCGCCTCCTCGAGGACGTCGTCCGTCCGATCCCGGGCGCCCAGGAGGACGTTGTCCCGGACAGAGTTGGAGAAGAGCGTGGTGTCCTCGAAGGCCACGCCCACCACCTGGCGGAGCTCTCCGACGTCGAACTCCTTCAGGTCCACGCCGTCGATGGTGATGGAACCGTCGCTGACGTCGTACAGGCGGGGGGCCAGCTGGATCAGGGCGCTCTTGCCGCTGCCGGTGATGCCCACCAGCGCCATGGTCTCACCCGGCCGGACCTCAAGGTTGATGTTCTTCAGGATGGGTTTCTCCGGAGCGTCCTCGAACGCGAAGGACGCGTTGTTGAAGCGCAGCGCCCCGGCAAGCGCGGCGGGGGTGCGGGGCTGGGGCGGGCTGGTGATGGTGTTCTGTGTGTCCATCACCTCGTAGTGGCGGTCGATGGCGGTCTTGGCCGTGAGTGCCATGGCCAGCAGCATCCCGGAGAACTCCACGGGGGAGGCGATGACCGCTGCCGTGGCGAAGAACGCAACCAGCGAACCGATGCTGAGCTGGCCGCTGGTGCAGAGCAGGACGCCGACCACCAGCCCGGCTCCCAGGGCGAGCTCGGGCAGCAGGGTGACCACCATCGTGAAGGTCGCCTGGTGGCGGGCCTTTTCGATCTCTGTCTGGCGGAGTTCCTCTGCCTGCTCGTTGAAGTTTTCCAGCGCCTCCCGGCTGCGCCCGAAGGCTTTCAGGACGCGGATGCCGTGGACAGACTCCTCCACGGTGGTGGCAAGGTCGCCGGCCTGGTCCTGGCTGCGCCGGGCAACCTTGCTGAAGCGGGTGCGGAACCTGAAGCTGTTGATAGTGATGGGAACCGCGGCGGCCAGGAAGATCAGGGCAAGCTGCCAGCTCATGGAGAACATGGCAACGATACCGATGATGACCGTCAGTGTGGTGACCACCAGCATGATGGCGCCGAAGGCCATCCACCGGCGGAGGAAGTTCAGGTCCGTCATGGCGCGGGACAGCAGTTGCCCGGAACCCCACCGGTCGTGGAACGAGACGGTCAGGTCCTGAAGGTGGTCGTAAAGCGACACCCGCATCCGGGTTTCCACGGTGGTGGCAGGATTGATGACGAACTGACGGCGCAACGCCACCAGGCCAGCTTCAGCCACGCCCAGGACCAGGATGACGCCGGCCGAAATCCACACAGCATCGGAGGCGCCGCCGGGCTTCAGCGATTCGTTGACCAGCACCCGCAGGACCTGCGGGATGGTGAGCGCCACGATGCTGGCCATCAGTGCGCAGAGGAGCCCGAGCAGCAGCCGGGGGATGATGGGCCGGACATGGGGGTAGAGACGGCTGATTGACCTGAAAAATGGAGTTTGCTTCGCCATGCCCGCTTCTAAAGCTCTAAAACGAATGTAGTTTCCCGTAGCAACTACCCTATGCCATCACGTGAGACGATTCACAGGATCAAGAGCACATCAGCCAGCTTGCTGACTTATTGCATTCCGTAATGCGTGCGGTCAGGAGGGCGAGGTGAGGGTCAGCAGGACGGCCTCGGGCCGGCAAGCGATCCTGACTGGAGCAAAGCGCGAGGTGCCGATGCCGCCGGAGACGTTCACCGGCGTCGTACGTCCGTTGCTCTGCCAATCGTTCAGGCCCTTGGCGCGCCAGGTGGGGAGGTCGCAATTGGAGACGAGCGCACCGTAGCCGGGGATGCACAGCTGCCCGCCGTGCGTGTGTCCGGCCAGCAGAAGGTCTGCGCCCTCGCCCGTGAAGTGGTCCAGCACCCGCTGGTAGGGCGCGTGGATGACGGCCACCCGGAGGTGGTCCTTGGCGTCCTGGTTCCGGGTTCCGCGGGGCCAGCCGGCGTAGCGTTCCCGGTTAAGGTGGGGATCATCCACGCCGGAGAAATCGAAGCGCATGCCGTTCAGGACCAGCGACTGGTTCCGGTTGGTCAGGTCCACCCAGCCGCCCATTCCGAAGCCGGACCGCAGCCGCGGCCAGTCAAGGGCCACCGGCTTGGGCCGGGCCTTGGACGGACCCATCAGGTACGACGCCGGGTTCTTCAGCGTGGGGGCGAAGTAGTCGTTGGAACCCGGGACAAAGACGCCCGGGAATTCCATCAGCGGCTTGAGGGCCGCCAGGAGCGGATCCACGGCCTTGATGTGGCTGAGGTTGTCGCCGGTGTTCACTACGAGGTCCGGACGGAGTTCCGCCAGCGACCGGAGCCAGGCAGCTTTCTTGTCCTGGCCCGGAACGAAGTGGATATCGCTGAGGTGCAGGATGCGGAACGGGTCCCTGCCCGGGGGAAGGATGGGCAGCGTCTCTTCACGCAGGACGAACTGGTTCTTCTCCCACAGGCCGTACCCGAAGGCGGCCAGCCCGGCCACCGTCCCTGCTCCTGCGGTGACGGCAAAGCCGCGCCCGATTGTCCGGGCGCGGCTTACCAATGTGTCCATGGTCATGGCCGGCTAGTCTTTCCCGCTGCCGTTGCCATTCCCGTTGCCGTTGTTGCTCGGCTGGGGAGCTGGCTGGCTTGCTGCAGGGGCGGATGGTGCCTGCGGTGCCTGCGTGGCCTGCGGAGCAGTGGTGGCCGGAGTGGTGCTCCGGGTGGTGCCGTTCACCAGGTTGCTCGGCGGTGCCGGGAACGGATCGGTGCCGTAGCCCGGGGCGATCTGGGACATGTAGTTCGAGAACATTGGCCCGGCGATCATGTACCCGTCAATGCCCTGGTAGAACTTGCCGTTGACGGTGATGTTCTGGCCCGGGCGGCCCTGGGCGCCCAAAGCGTCACCGAACCAGGTGGCGGTGGCGAGGCCGGTGGTGTGGCCCACCACCCAAGTGGAGCCGTTGTTGTTGGACGTACCCGTCTTGGCGCCGATGGGGAAGGCCGTGGTAGTGGAAATGCGGGGCCGAATCAGCGAACCTGAACCCTTGTTAAGGACCTGCTCCAGTGCGTAGTTCACGCCGCGGGCAACCTCGGGCTTGATGGCGTCACGGCAGTTGGTGGACTGCGCTGGCAACTGCTTGCCCGTCGCGTCAGTGACGGACGTGATGGCAATGGCCTCGCAGTACTTGCCGTCGTTGGCGAACGTGGCGAACGCGCTGGCCATGGTCAGCGGCGACGTCTGGGTGGAACCCAACAGGTTGCCCAGCAGGTTCATGTCGATCTTCGGGTTCGGATCCGAGCCGTCAGCCGACGGCAGGCCGCTGTGCAGGCCTACGGCGTCAACCACCTTTTGGATGCCGCAGAAGTCCAGCTGGGCGGCCGAAGCGAACGTGACCGTGTTGATGGAGTTGTAGAGGCCTTCCAGAACGGACAGGGGCCGGTACCACTGCGGCTCGGCGTTCTGCAGGTCATCTGCGGTGCCCAGGCCCGCGTTCTTCTGCGCCGTGCTGTAGCCGCCGGTCACCTTGCCGCAGGAGTTACGCCACGGGAAGTTCAACGGGTACACCCGCTGGGCGGAGTTAACCACGGTGTTCATGGACTTGCCTTCGTTGAGCCACTCCGCGAACGTGAACGGCTTCATGGTGGACCCTGGTTGGAACCCTCCGATGCCGTTGAGGTCGTTGCCGTCCTTGTCCATCTGGTCCACGTTGAAGTTCAACTGCGAATCGAACCCCTGGTTCGGCAGGAACGTGGTGTTCTGGGCCATCGAAATGATCTTGCCCGAGTTCGGCTGGACGGACACCAGCGAGGCGCCCCACTTGTCCGGGTTGGCGCCCGCGGAGGCGTTGACCTGTTCCTGGGCGACAGCCTGGGCCTTCGGATCAAGCGTGGTGGTGATGGTCAGGCCACCGCCGTAGATCAGGCGCTGGCGCTCTTCACGCTCGGCACCGTAAGCCGGGTTGTTCTCCAGCAGGTGCAGGATGTAATCGCAGAAGTACGGTGCGGAGGAAGCGTACGCACAGCCCTGCTTGGGCTGGGTAACCTTGGGCTCCACCGGGGTGGCCACTGCGGCGTCGTGTTCTTCCTTGGTGATCTTGCCCTGGTTCAGCATCAGGCCAAGCACCAGGTCCCGGCGCTGCTTGGAGCTCTCCGGGTTGGTGATGGGATCGAAGGCGGAGGGGCTGTTCACCAGGCCGGCCAGGAGCGCCGCCTGGGGGAGCGTCAGGTCTTTGGCGGAGGTGCTGAAGAAGTACCGCGAGGCGGCTTCAATGCCGTACGCGTCGCGGTTGAAGAAGACGATGTTGAGGTAGCCCTCAAGGATCTGGTCCTTGCTGAACTCCTTTTCGAGGGCGATGGCCAGCTTCATCTCGCGGAGCTTGTCGCCCACGCCCTTGTTAACGCCATTGAGCTTGATCTGGTCCTCGTTGCCTTCGGCGGCGAGGTTGGCGTTCAGCACGTTGTTCACGTACTGCTGGGTGATGGTGGATGCGCCCTGCTTGTTGCCGCGGGCTGTGGCGGCCAAGGCACGCAGGATACCCGTGGTGTCCACGCCTCCGTGCTCATAGAAGCGGCTGTCCTCAACTGCGATGACGGCTTCCTTCATGAACGGGGAGATCTGGTCCAGGGCAACCTTGGTGCGGTTTTCCGTGTAGACGCTGGCAATCTCGCTGCCGTCCGCGGCCAGGATCCGGGTGGTCTGGTTGGGCGGATCGACCTTCAGTTCTGCCGGGAGGGTGTCGAAGAACTCGATCGAACCGCTCGCTGCGCTGCCCGATACGGCAGCGGCCGGCACCAGGAGGCCGGCCACCAGGACACCGCAGACAGCACTCACGCCAAGGAAAATGAGGATCTTTCCGAGGGTGGTGGCAGTGTCGAATAAGGGGTTCTTACGAGTTGCCATGTTTTCCACTTTACCGGCAAGGACTAGTCTTTCTCTCATGACCAAATGGGAGTACGCGACGATTCCGCTCATTATTCACGCCACGAAGCAGATCCTGGACCAGTGGGGAGAGGACGGCTGGGAGCTCGTCCAGGTCGTCACCGGACCTGACGGCAACGGACTGGTTGCCTACCTCAAGAGGGAGAAGCAGTAGCATGAGCACCCCCGCAGAAGCCCGCACCGGCGCGGAATCAGCCCCAGTTTCAGCTGTCGAACAGCGCCTGGCCGAGCTCGGCCTGACGCTCCCCGAGGTTGCCGCCCCCGTGGCCTCCTACGTTCCCGCCGTCATCTCCGGCAACCACGTCTACACCTCCGGCCAGCTGCCGTTTATTAACGGCAAACTCGAAGCTACGGGCAAGGTGGCCGCCGGCGCCGAAGCGTTCGCCGACGAGCCCACGGTTTCGCCCGAAGACGCCCAGAAGTACGCCGCGGTGTGCGCCGTCAACGCCCTCGCCGCCGTCAAGAGCGTCATCGGCGACCTTGACCGGATCACCCGGATCGTCAAGGTTGTGGGATTCGTCTCCTCGGACCCCACCTTCACCGGGCAGCCCGCTGTGATCAACGGTGCCTCGGAACTGCTGGGCCGCGTCCTTGGCGACGCCGGCCAGCACGCCCGGTCCGCCGTCGGCGTTGCCGTCCTTCCCCTCGACTCCCCGGTGGAAGTCGAACTGATCGCCGAATTCAGCTAGGACCGGTCTTTTCCTTGCCACAGCTCGCCCGCCGCCTTTTTGCACTCCCCGAGGAACTTGTAGGAGCAGCACAAAGCTGGCTTGAACACGGCGAGCGGACGCCTCGGGCCGCGCGCCTTGCGTCCTCGGTTGTCCTGCTGCGGGATTCCCCCAACGGCCTGGAAACCTGGCTGGCTTACCGGCCGGGTTCCTCGCCGCTGGGGGTCCTCGCCTTCCCAGGCGGATCGCTGGACACGGCCGACGACGATCCCATGGGCTGGCTGGGCCCCTCACCCCAGCACTGGGCTGAGCAGATGGGAACGGACGACGTCGGGCTGGCACGCCGGCACGTGGTGGGCGCCATCCGCGAACTCTTCGAAGAGACCGGAATCCTGCTGGCCGGGCCGGACATGTCCAGTACCGTCGAGGCCACGTCCACCATCGAGTGGATGCGTGCCCGCGTTGCGGTGGCCGAACAGGAAAAGACCCTCGCCCAGGTCCTGGACAAGCGCGGCCTGCTGCTCCGGACCGACCTGTTGAAATCCCTGGTCAACTGGCGCACCCCGGACTTCGCGCACCGCCGGTTCGACACGCGCTATTTCGCCGCCACGGTCCCCATGGGACAGGAGCCCACGCTGCTGGACGGCAAAGGCATCTGGGGCCGCTGGGTCAACGCCGCGCAGGTCATCGAAGGACGCAACACCACGGCCCTCGGTGATGAAGCGGGGCAGGAGAACACCGTGGGCCGGACACTGGGCAAGCTCCTGGTGCCGGGCTCCGAGATCATGCTCGAGAAGATGGCCTCGGCCAACGGGTGCATCGCCTACCTCAGCTACAAGCGCAAGGCGCACGTCTACCAGCCGGCCCTGGTTGAAGAGGACGGGCAGCTGATGCTCGAGGTGGAAGCAGCCAAGACCACCCCCGGCGACCCCCAGCGCGAACGCTAGCCCTGCGGACCCATCCGGCGCCGTTGCCGACAAACGAAAGGCCGCCCTTCCACTGAGGAAGGGCGGCCTGTTCTGTTTCGCTTGGTGCGCTGCGCTTAGCGGGAGCGCTGGCGGAGGCGCTGCATGTCCAGGATGACGACGGCGCGGGCTTCCAGGCGGAGCCAGCCCCGCTGGACGAATTCGGCCAGTGCCTTGTTGACGGTTTCGCGTGAGGCGCCCACCAGCTGCGCCAGCTCTTCCTGGGTGAGCTCGTGGGCCACCAGCACGCCGTCGGTGGCGGGACGGCCGAAGCGGTCTGCGAGGTCCAGGAGGGCCTTGGCCACGCGGCCGGGGACGTCCGAGAAGACGAGGTCCGACAGGGAGTCGTTGGTGCGGCGGAGGCGGCGGGCCAGGGCCTGCAGCAGCTGGGCCGAAACCTCGGGGCGGGTGCGCAGGAGGTTGTTCAGGCTCTCGTTCTTGAGCCCGGCCAGCCGGGTCTCGGAAACGGCCGTGGCCGTGGCTGTGCGGGGGCTGGGGTCGAACAGGGCCATCTCGCCGAACAGTTCGCCCGGCCCAAGGATGGCCAAGAGGGACTCGCGCCCGTCCGGGGACGTGCGGCCCAGCTTCACCTTGCCGGAGACGATGAAGTAGAGCTGGTCACCCTGGTCGCCTTCGCGGAAGACGGACGCGCCGCGGGAGAGGTCCACCTCGGTGAGCTCGTCCGTCAGCAGACGGAATGCGTCGTCGTCGAGCGTGGCGAAAAGTGGTGCTCGGCGCAGTACCTCGATGTCCATGAAATCTCCTGAGTAAAAAGTATCGTCTGTGGCGCTTTTGCCATTGTTTCAGAATTTTCAAGCTTCTGTGACGAACTTGGCAGCCGCAACGCCTATAAGACGGCCTGCGACGGGGCTGGCCCGGCCCGGCCGGGAAGCCCGTTGTGACGGGGATGACGTCACAGATGATTGTCAGGGACCCCCACTAGAATGAGCTTTCAACTGTTTATAAGGAGCCTTCGTGGTCGGCTTGACTGTCCTGGACCTGATCCTGATCCTGGCGTTGCTGTCCTACCTGGTCTACGGGCTGCGTAACGGCTTCCTCGTCACTGTCGGCGGCCTGGTCGGCTTCGCGGCCGGCGCCGTCGCAGCCTTTTTCGCCGTCCCGCTGGTCAGCGGCTTCGTTGCGGACTCCGGCTGGAGGCTGACCGCCATCGTGGCTGCCGCCGTCGTACTGGTGGTGCTGGGCCACGGCTTGGGCACCATGGTGGGCCGGCAGGTCCGGGGCGCCGTGCGCATCCGCCCGCTCCGGGCCGTGGACCGGCTGGTGGGCGGCGCCGTGAACGTGGTGGTTTCGGCGCTGGTGATGTCCATGCTGGCGTTCAGCGTCAGCTCCCTGGGTGTGCCGGTGGTGTCCCAGCAGCTGGCTGAATCCAAGGTGATCCGCTTCATCGACGGACTGACCCCCATCCCCGTCAAGGCCACCATGGCGCAGCTGCGCTCCACGGTGATCGGCAACGGCATCCCCACCCTGATCGAAGGCCTCGGACAAGGCCCGACCGTTCCCGTGCCCAACGCCAGCACCGATACGCCCGCACTGAATCGTGCCGCCGCATCGGTGCTGCGCATCGCCGGAACTGCGTACGAATGCGGCCAGAACCAGACCGGCACCGGCTTTGTGGTGTCCGAGGACCGCGTGGTCACCAACGCGCACGTGGTGGCGGGCGTGTCGCAGCCCGTGGTGGAGATGCCCGACGGCGATGCCATCCCGGGGCGCGTGGTCTACTTCGACAGCAGGCACGACCTCGCGGTGCTGGCCGTTGACGGGTTGCCTGCGCAGCCGCTGCCCCTGTCGGCAGACCTTCCCGGCGGCAGTCCCGCCGCGTTCTCCGGCTACCCCCACGGCGGCCCGTTCCAGTCCAAGCCGGCCACGGTCCAGGACATCGCCACCGTCCTGGTGCCCGACATCTACGGCAACAACCCGGCACCCGAAGACATTTACCGGCTGGCCGGTGACGTGCAGCCGGGCAACTCCGGCGGACCGCTGCTCACCACCGACGGCCAGGTGGCCGGGGTTATTTTCGCCAAGGCCACAACGGACTCGGACGTGGGCTTCGCCATCACCATGGATGAGCTGAATCCGGTGGCAGCGCAGGCATCCTCCCTGAGCGCGCCGGTGTCCTCCGGCCAGTGCATCCAGAAGTAGGGACCCCCGAGCCGCTAGAGGGTCTCTGCCAGGTAGTCGATGGCCAGCCGGTACCCGGTAACGCCGGCGCCCACGATGACGGCGGCGCACACGGGCGACAGGTAGGAGTGGTGCCTGAATTCCTCGCGCTGGTGCACGTTGGTGATGTGGACCTCGACGGCGGGAAGCTGCACGGCGGCGAGTGCGTCACGCAGTGCCACGGAGGTGTGGGTGAAGGCGCCGGCGTTGATGACAATGCCTGCCGCTGTTTCGCGCGCGGCGTGGATGACGTCAAGCAGGACGCCTTCGTGGTTGGACTGGACGCACTCCACCGCGAACCCGTGCGCCTCGGCTGCTGAGCGTGCCAGCTGTTCCACGTCGGCAAGGGTCGAGGTGCCGTACTTTTCGGGCTCCCGGGTGCCTAGGAGGTTCAGGTTGGGGCCGTTGATTACCAGGATGGTGCCGCGGCCGCTGTCCGGGGTGGAAGCTTCAGTCATGCCTGCCAATCTAGCGGCTGGCCCGGCGTGCCGTGCATTCTTACGTGCCCCGTCCCGCCGGAGCCTGGAGCTAGCATGTACTCCATGACCACTTCGGGTGTGCCGGGGCCCCGGGGGCCTGTGACGCGTAAGGATGTTGCGCGGTTTGCCGGTGTCAGTACTGCGGTGGTGAGTTATGTGGTCAATGGTGGTCCGAAGCGGGTGGCGCCGGCTACTGAGGCGAAGGTCCAGGATGCCATCCGGCGGTTGGGGTACCGGCCCAATGCTGCGGCGCGGGCGTTGAAGCTGGGCTCGAGTGAGACGATCGGGCTGGTCATTCCGGATAACAGCAACCCGTTCTTTTCGTTGCTGGCCCATGCGGTGGAGGAAGCAGCGGCGGAGCGGGGGTATGCCCTGGTGCTGACCAATTCGGACGGGAACGTGGCCAAGGAGCGCCGGAACGTCCGCAACCTTGCGGCCCGGCAGGTGGACGGGGTGATCGTCTCAAGTGTGCTGATGGAGCCCGGCGCGGCGGACTTCGAGTCCGCGGAAGTCCCCGTGGTGTTGTTGAACCACAGTGCGGAGGCGCCGGGGTTCAACAGTGTGGGGGTAGACCTGGTGGCCGGTGCGCGGGCTGCGGTGGAGCACCTGATCGGCCACGGGCACACCAGCATCGCGTTGGCGATGGGAACGAATACCGGCAATTACTATGACGGCCGTGAGGAGGGCTGGCTGCAGGCCCTGGCCGCTGCCGGCCTGCCGGAGGGGCCCATTGTGCGGACCCCGTTCACCCGGGAGGGCGGCTACGCAGCGGGCAGGCGCCTGCTGGCCGGAGCGGAGCGGCCCACGGCGATTTTTGCGACGTCGGACCTGCAGGCCGTGGGGATCCTGCGGGCCCTGCACGAGGCGGGCCTGTCCGTCCCGGAGGATATGGCGTTGGCGTCCTTCGACGGTTCGGCCGAGGCGGAGTACAGCTGGCCGCCCCTGACCACGGTCCGGCAACCGGCGCAAGCCATGGCCGAAGCCGCGGTCAACGCCCTCATCGGCACAGGCCGGGGCAACACACCCGAACACCTCATCTTCCCCGCCGACCTCCAGGTCCGCCAATCCTGCGGCTGCCCCTGAATATCTGCCTCAGGCTGACTGGCCCAGGGCCGGCGCCAGCCGCAGCCTGCCAACCCTGTCCTGCAGGACGCGCTGCGCATCGGAACCGAGGCCGGAATCGCTGATGACCTCGTCCACGTCGTCCAGCGACGCAATGGAACTGATGCCCAGCACACCCCATTTGGTGTGGTCCGCCAGCACAACCGTCCTGCGGGCTGCGGACACGAAGGCCCGGTCCGTCTCGGCTTCCAGGAGGTTGGGGGTGGTGAAGCCGGCCGCCGAGTCCATGCCGTGGACGCCGAGGAACAGCAGGTCCAGGTGGAGTTGCTTGAGCGCGCTCGTGGCGATGGGCCCTACCAGTGCGTCCGAGGGCGTGCGCTGGCCGCCGATCAGGATCACCGTTGAGCTGTAGCGGGCCGGGCCCGTGGACGCGGCGTGGTGGAACAGGTCGGCGATGCGCACCGAGTTGGTGACCACCGTAATGGGCGGGCCGTTGACCAGTTCCTTGGCAAGCGCCCAGGTGGTGGTCCCGGCGCTCAACCCCACGGCCATCCCTTCCTGGACCAGCGCCGCCGCTTCCACCGCAATGGCGCGCTTCTCCGCTGTCAGCTGGGTGGACTTCTGCTCGAAGCCGGGCTCGTGGGTGCTGGCATCGCCGGGCAGCTTGGCGCCGCCGTGGATGCGCTCCAGCTTGCCGCCCTCCTCCAGCAGTTCGATGTCCCGGCGGACCGTCATCAGCGAGACGCCCAGTTGCTGGGCGAGGTCCGAGACGCGGACAACCCGTTCGCGCTGGACGACGTCCACTATTGCCTGGTGGCGTGCTGCGGGGAGCATGGAGATCCTTTCGTGCTGCGGTGGGGGAGGGGTCTCCCCGTCACCTTCCATGATGGTCTACCCCTTGCTGGAACCAAGAGTCAGGCCCGCAACAAACTGCCGCTGCAGGAGCAGGTAGATCACCAGCGTGGGGATGACGGTGATCACCGCCCCCGCCGCCAGGAGGTTGTAGTTGCTCAGGAACTCGCCCTGCAGGTTGTTGATGGCAGTAGTGATCGGGAGCCGGTTGCCGCTCTGGATGAAGATCAGGGGCCAGAAGTAGTCGTTGTAGATGAAGATGACCTGGAGGGTGCCCAGCGCCGCGAAGGCCGGCCGGCAGAGCGGCATGATGATTTCCCGGTACTGCCGCCAGATGCCGGCGCCGTCCACCAGCGCCGCCTCCGTCAGGTCTGCCGAGAGGGCCTTCATGTAGTTGGACAGCACGAACGTGCAGAAACCCATCTGGAAGGCGGTGTTGACGGCGATGACGACGATGTAGGTGTTCAGCATGTTTCCGGAATCGCTGAACGAATAGGGCACTTCGAAGTGCTTGGCCATTTCGAACAGCGGCGCGGCAAGGACCTGCGGGGGCAGCAGGTTGCCGGCGGTGAACATGATGAGCAGGGTGATGTTGAACTTCCAGCTCACCCGGCTGACGGCAAAGGCCATGAGGGACGCCAGGAACAGGGTCAGCAGCACGGCGGGGACGGTGATGATGACGGAGTTCCAGAAGTACGTGGCGAACCCGCCCTGGGTCCAGGCCTGCGCAAAATTATCGAAGTTGAAGTCACCGGCGAAGCTGAAGTACCCGTGTTCGTTGGTTGAAGTCACCGGCCGGAGCGCCGTGTACAGCGACCAGCCCAGGGGAATCAGCCACATCACGGCCATGACCAGCAGGAAGATGTGCGTGCCGTAGTGGCGCTTGGGCCTGCTGCCGGTCCGCGGTATGGCAGCGGCCGGGGTCCGGCCGGTCCGGACCGTGCGTGCTGGGGTGGTGCTCATGCTCTGTCCTCCTTGCCAAAGGTGCGGCTGAGGTAGAAGACGATGGGGACAAGGGAGATGACCAGCAGCACCACAGCCAGGGCTGAGCCGACGCCGATCACCTGGCCTTCTCCCACGAGGTTCTGGATCACCAGGGCGCTGAGCATCTCCAGGCCGTTGGTGCCGCGGTTGATGACGTAGACCACGTCAAAGGCCCGCAGGGATTCAATGATGGTGATCACCACGATGACGATGTTGATGGGGCGCATCGCCGGGAACACCACCCGGAAGAAGGTCTGGTAGGCGTTGGCGCCGTCAATGGAGGCTGCCTCCCGCAGGCTGGGGTCCACACCCTTCAGGCCTGCCAAATACAGGAGCATGACGTAGCCGGCGTGCCGCCACGTGGCCGCGATCATGGCAGCCCAGATGTTCACGGACGAGTCGCCGAACCAGTCCACCGCCTGGGGAGTCCCGGCGGTGCCGAGGATGAAGTTCAGGAGGCCGTTGTCTCGCTGGTAGAACAGCTGCCAGATGATGCCGATGAGTGCCAGGGAGAGCATCACGGGAGCGAAGAAGATGCTCTGGTAGATCTTGCTGCCGCGGATGTTTTGGTCCAGCAGCACCGCCAGCAGCAGGCCGAGCGGCGTGGCGATCAGGGCCAGGAAGAGGAGCCACATGAAGTTGTGCTGGACGGCCGGCCAGAAGGGCGGGTAGTCCTGGGTGATGTACTGGTAGTTTTCGGTGCCGGCGGGCCGGATATCGGCCAGGTCAAGCCCGTTCCACCGGGTGAAGCTGAGCCCGATGGACATCAGCGTCGGCAGCCACACCAGGGTCAGCTCAATCAGGGTGGGGATACCCACCATCAGCGACAGGACCAGTTTGTCCCGGCCGGTCAGGCGCCGGACCCGGCCGCCCTTGGTCCTGCCGATCCGGCCGCCGCCGGGTTCCTGCGCCTCCGGCGGGATCAGTTCTTGCGCGGTGCTGCTCATGGAAATCTTCCCTCTGCTGGTGGGACGCCGCTGGGGCGGTGCTGCTGGGTGGGGTCGCTGGAAGGGAACGGACGACGGCGGGCGTGTCCCGCCGTCGTCCGTCCTGCATTGCTGCGGTGCCGGTATGCCGTGCGCGGCTACTGCGCCGCGTAGAGGGTTTTGGCCTGCGCCTCAAGGTTTTTGACGTCCATCTTGCCGTCCTTGATGAAGCTCTGCAGGGCAGGGATCATCACGTTGTTGGCCATGGCGGGCAACGCGTCACGGTCGAAGAACTGGCTGATGTATTTGGCGTCAGCGATGGTCTCGGCGCACTTCTTGTTCAGCGGACTGAACTTGGAGGTGTCGGTGCCCTTGGCGGTGGCGATGTTGGAGGCATCCACCGCGGCGTAGGCGTCCTGCGCCTCGGGCGTGCCCAGGTACGCCATGAAGTCCCGCGCAGCCTTGTTCTCGCCGCCCTTCTTGGACAGCAGGAGGCCGTCGATGGGGGCTTCGACGGCGTCCCGGCCTTCCATGGCGATCTCCGGGAAGGCGAAGAAGTCGATGTCGGCCAGCACCGCAGCGTCGGTGAACTGCTGGGTGACGAACGAGCCCAGCAGGTACATGCCGGTCTTCTTGGCTTCAAGCGACTTGGCAGCATCCTGCCAGGTCTGGCCGAGGGCTCCGGGATCCTGGAACGGCAGCAGCGCGGACCAGGTGTCAAAGACGGCGCTGACCTTCTGCTGGTCCCAGGATTCCTTGTGGGCGCACAGGTCCACGTGGAACTGGTAGCCGTTCAGCCGCATGTTGATGTAGTCGAAGGTGCCCATGGCGGGCCAGCCGTCCTTGTCCGCGAAGCCGATGGGGATGATGCCGTCTCCCTGCATCTTCGCGGCGAGGGTCTTGAGGGCGTCAAAGGTTTCCGGAACCTCGTACCCCTTCTCGGCCCACAGGCTCTTCCGGTAGAAGAAACCCCACGGGTAGTTGTAGTTGGGCACGAAGTACAGCTTGCCGTCGGGTCCGGTGGAGGCCTTCTTCAGCGCGTCGGAGTAGTTGGCGCCGATGGTTTCCCAGACGTCGTCGATGGGAGCAAGGAGTCCCTTGCCGGCGTAGTACTGCATCCGGTAGCCGGCAAACCAGGTGAAGGTGTCATCCGGGGAGCCCTGGAGGTAGGAGTTGATCTTGTTCTGGAAGTCGTTGTGGGGGACCGTGTTGGTGGTGACCTTCTTGCCGGTCTTGGCCGTAAACGCATCGGTGACGGCCTGGTAGGCCCGCTTGGGAACATCGTCGGAGGAGCCGGAGCCGAAGGTCAGTCCGCCGGAATCGGTACCTGTTGCGGACGGTGCGCTGCCGCCTGTGCAGGCTGCGAGGAACGGGATGCCGGCCAGGCTGGCAGCGCCAACGCCGGCGGTCTTGAGGATGCTCCGCCTGCTCGGGAAGGCAGTTGCGGACGCATCAAACGGTGAAGCCATGTTCTCTCCCTTGAGTAATAGCAGCATGTGAGGCACCTCACATCAGTACGACTATAACCTCGCAAAACAGAACATGGAAGAACGCTTAACAACACTTTTGCAATTGTTATTTTTGAATCGTCACAAACGCCTGACGGCCCCGGTTATCCCTAAAACACAGGGCAATCGGGGCCATCTGGTGGTGCTGCGGCAAATACTAAGCCGGTGTTACTTTCTGAGCGACTGTGCGATCTGCTGCATGATCGTGGGATCGGCCAGTGTGGTGGCGTCGCCCGGGTCGCGGCCCTCGGCGACGTCCTTGAGCAGGCGCCGCATGATCTTGCCGGAGCGGGTCTTGGGCAGTTCAGGGACCACCAGGATGTTCTTGGGCTTGGCGATGGGTCCGATCTCCTTGCCCACGTGGTTGCGGAGTTCCTGGACGGTTTCATCGCCGTTGTTCGCGGCGTCGCCGCGCAGGATGACGAAAGCCACCACGGCCTGGCCGGTGGTCTCGTCAGAGGCGCCAACGACGGCGGCTTCGGCCACGGCGGGGTGGGAGACCAGGGCGGACTCGATTTCCGTGGTGGAGAGGCGGTGCCCGGAGACGTTCATGACGTCATCCACCCGGCCGAGGAGCCAGATGTCGCCGTCCTCGTCCTTCTTGGCGCCGTCCCCGGCGAAGTACATGGTCTCGAACCGTGACCAGTAGGTGTCCTTGAACCGTTCGGGATCGCCCCAGATGCCGCGGAGCATGGCCGGCCAGGGTTCACGGATCACCAGGAACCCGCCGTGCCCGTCGGGCACCGATTCGCCCATTTCGTCCACGACGTCCACGGCGATGCCCGGTAGCGGCACCTGCGCGGAGCCCGGCTTCGCCGCGGTGACGCCGGGAAGCGGGGCGATCATCTGTGCGCCGGTTTCGGTCTGCCACCAGGTGTCCACGATGGGCGCATTGTCCCCGCCGATGACCGTCCGGTACCACATCCACGCCTCGGGGTTGATGGGCTCACCCACGGAGCCGAGGACCCGGATGGAGGACAGATCGTACTTGTCCGGGATGTCCCGGCCCCACTTCATGAACGTGCGGATGGCGGTGGGGGCGGTGTACAGGATGGAGACCTTGTACTTTTCCACGATCTCCCACCAGCGGCCCTGGTGCGGGGAGTCCGGGGTGCCCTCGTACATGACCTGGGTGGCACCGTTGATGAGCGGGGCGTAGGTGACGTAGGAGTGCCCGGTGACCCAGCCGACGTCGGCCGTGCACCAGTACACGTCCGTCTCCGGGTGCAGGTCGAACACCGCCTTGTGCGTGTACGCGGTCTGGGTGAGGTACCCGCCGGTGGTGTGCAGGATGCCCTTGGGCTTGCCGGTGGTGCCGGAGGTGTAGAGGATGAACAGCGGGTGCTCGGAGTCGTGCCCGACGGCGGTGTGCTCGGCGGACGCTTCACCGACGGTTTCGTCCCACCAGTGGTCGCGGCCCTCGTGCCAGTCCACGTCCTGGCCGTTGCGCTTGACCACCACCACGTTCTGGACGGTGTGCCCATCTTGGGACAGGGCGTCGTCAACAGCCGGCTTCAGCGCACTCGGCTTGCCGCGGCGGTAGGTTCCGTCAGCGGTGACCACCAGCTTTGCTTCAGCGTCGTCGATGCGGGAGCGCAGGGCGTCGGCGGAGAAGCCGCCGAACACCACGGAGTGGACCGCGCCGATCCGTGCGCAGGCAAGCAGGGTGATGACCGCCTCGGGGATCATGGGCAGGTAAACAGCCACACGGTCGCCCTTGGACACGCCGAGGGATTCGAACGCGTTCGCGGCCTTCTTTACTTCCTCGGTCAGCTCCGCGTAGGTGTAGCTGCGGCTGTCACCGGGTTCGCCTTCGAAATGGATGGCGACGCGGTCGCCCAGGCCGTTTTCCACGTGCCGGTCCAGCGCGTTGTACGCGGCGTTGACTTCGCCGCCCACGAACCACTTGGCGAACGGCGGGTTGGACCAGTCCAAAGCCTCGTCGAAGTCCTTGCTCCAGGTGAGCAGCTCGCGGGCCTGCTTCGCCCAGAAAGCCGGCCGGTCGGCGTCGGCCTCTGCATATTCACCGGCCTTGACCACTGCGTTGGCCGCGAACTCCGGCGTGGGCGGGAAGGTCCTGGTCTCATGCAGCAGGTTTTCGAAGGCGTCGCCCTGCTGTGCACCCTGTCCTGCCGGGGCAGCGGGAACGGTGGCCGTGGAGCTTGGAGTGTCCTGGGACATGTGAACCTCATCATTCATCGATCTTTGCTGCGCGGGATGCAGGCCACGGCCGTGCCGGGCCGCAAGCACGACACCGGGCACCGGCCGATCACGGACATACCGCAAAGAGCTGTTCCGGAATACACCCTAACTCTTGCCGGCACGGCCATGTGTGCCTTGTCACAGTTGTCCCCGTAAGCGGCATTTTTTGTGCGGTGAATGGTTTCCGCGCCGCTTCCGGGAGGTCCCTGCGCCACCGGTTCAGCTAGTGATCAGCCGGGCTGTTGACTAGGCTGAAATGGAATTGTGACTTTACTTCGGGCCTGCGGGCCGGGCTCCGGGCCCGGCCGGGGGAACGGTGTTTCGACGGCACATCGTGGATCGGCCCAATCCGGTTCCGTGCCGCCATGCTAAGGAGAGCAGAATGAACCAGCCCAGCTACGGCCAGAAAACCGGCCCCGCCACGGAAACGGGCGCCGGCCAGGCCGGCGCCGCCGCGGCAGGCCAGCAGGCCGCGCCCAAAGGCGCCGGGACGCCGTTCCGCCTCGCCAAGGATTCCAATCAGGCAGTGCTTGGCCCCTTCACGGTGCGGGACTTGACGGTCTTCGTAGCCACCCTCGTCCTGTTCGTTGCTTCGCTGCTGCCCATCTTCGGCGCACGCTACAACCTGTGGAACCTGAACAACCTCTTCTTCCTGGGCCTCGGAATCCTGTTGCCGCTGGTTACCAGCGCATTGTTCGCCGCGCGCCGGTTGGCGCCCGCCACGAAGATCCGCGTCGGTTCCCTCTCCATTGACCAGTTCGCTTCGGTGTCCGCGTGCTTCGCTGTGGCGTTCTTCTTCATCTCCGTGGCCGGGGCCTACGTTCCCAGCCTGCTGGTGGGCCTGATCGGTTCCATCATCCTGTTTGTTGCCACCGTGCTGGGCCGGTTCGTGCCCTATCTCTCCAGCGATTTCCTGGGCCGCGCCGAAGCGCCGGCCCACGTGGCCGCCCGCGAGTCTGCCGTACCTGCACCGGCTCCCCGTGCTCCGAAGCAGCCCAAGCCTGAAGCGGCGGCCAAGGCGGGATCCCACCCGGAGGCGGACTCCCACCACAAGCATGAAGCCCCGAAGTCCCGGCTGGGCGGCAAGCTGTTCGGCGGCGCCGGTGCCGGATCGTCCGCGGTAACGCCCGGGTCCCAGCACCACACGCCTGAGCCGTCGCACCACGTGCCTGAGCCGTCGCACCACACGCCGGCCGCGGCCGCCGCACCGGCGGCACGCCCGTCGGACGCCGTGGCACCCGCCACCGCTGCCGTTCCCACCGCGGGTCCGGCAGCAGCAGGGGCACCTGCCGGTGCTGCCGTATCCACTGCGCCCGAGGCAGCCGACCACACCCCCGAGGTGGACGCCGGCCCGCCAACCCAGGCCGCCGACGTCGTCCGCCCTGCTGCGGCACCGGCCGCAGAGGAAACGCAGCGCGCCAACGTACCCGCCGCGGGCCAGCAGGCGGCAACGCACGACGCCGGCAGTTCCCCGGCTGCGTCCGCTCCACAGCGCACGTGGGAGCCGCCGGCCGCCACTGCTGTACACCAGCAGGTACGGGTTGAAGAGCCGATCGGCGCTACCGTCGATCCGTCCAGCCACGACGAGGACGAGCATCCCGTCCATGAGGCCTTCTGGTTTGCCGTGGCCCAGCACCGCACCGCGTTCGATCCGCACAGCGGTTCCCCGGCCTTCGTCATCGAGCCCGGCGGCTGGGTCCTGGCCCTGGAAGACCGCGGCCACGAATTCCTGGTGCAGCACACCGACGGACGCCTGGGAGTCCTCCGCGACCTCAGCAACATCGAGCGCGGCTAGCCCCATGGCCGCGCCGAGGGCCGCCGGAAAGGGCGGGGAAGCCGGGCCTGCCGGGCAAGCCGTGCCCGGCGGGCAGGCTGCAGGCATGCCGGTGATTTCCTCCGAATCGGCTCTGGCCCTGAAGCGGCGTGCCCGGCGGATCAACCGTGCGCTGGCCGAAAAGTACCCCTACGCCCACGCGGAACTGGACTTCACCAACCCGTTTGAACTGCTGGTGGCCACGGTCCTCTCGGCCCAGACCACCGACGTCACCGTCAACCTGGTCACGCCGGTGCTCTTCGGACGCTACCCGGACGCCCGCGCCATGGCCGAAGCGGACCCGGCCGTGCTCGAGGAAATCCTCAAGCCCACAGGGTTCTTCAGGGCCAAGTCCCGGAACCTGCTGGCCCTTGCCACCCGCCTGGTGGACGAGTACGACGGCGTGGTCCCCGGCCGGATCGAGGACCTGGTCACGCTGCCCGGCGTGGGGCGCAAAACTGCCAACGTGGTCCTGGGCAACGCCTTCGGCATCCCCGGCATCACGGTGGACACGCACTTCGGGCGGCTGGCGCGGCGGTTCAACTGGACGCAGTCGGACGATCCTGTGCAGGTCGAAGCGGACGTGGCAGAACTGTTTGAACCGCGCGACTGGACCATGCTCTCGCACCGGGTGGTGTTCCACGGCAGGCGGGTCTGCCACTCGCGGAAGCCGGCCTGCGGCGCCTGCCCGGTGGCCAACTGGTGCCCCAGCTACGGGCTCGGTGAGGTGGATCCGGTGAAGGCGGCGAAGCTCCTCAAATATGAGCTCGCACCCGGCAACGAGGCGTTGCTGGAGCAGCTGCAGGCTGACACGCACCGGGCGGCCGAGATCCGGATGGCGTCGCAGCGGCGGCCCCTGTGATTCCTGGAGAAAATTCGTGAGCGCCGGGGGAAATTCGTGAGCGCCAGGGAGGACCTGCTGGGGCTGGCTCGGCGTGCGGCGTCCGGGTCCAACACCACACCGGACCCTCGGTGGGCGGCCCTGACCGTCGACGAGAAGCTGGCCCGCCGTGCCGCCGTGCTGATGCTCTTCGGCGCACTGGATGACGTCCCCGCGGTTTCCGGCAAGCCGCTGGCCCCGGCCGACCTCGACGTGCTGCTGTTGGAACGGGCCCACACGCTCGGTTCGCATCCCGGCCAGGTCGCCTTCCCAGGCGGCAGCCTGGATGCGGGTGAATCCGCCGTGGACGCGGCGCTCCGGGAAGCCGAGGAGGAGACCGGCCTGGACTCGGGCGGCGTCGAAGTCCTGGGCACGCTGCAGCAGCTCGGCCTCGCCCACAGCAACTTCCTGGTGACCCCTGTGCTGGGCTGGTGGGCGTCGCCGTCGCCGGTGCATGTGGTGGACTATGCGGAGTCGGCCCAGGTCTTCCGGATCCCCGTCCGTGACCTGCTGGACCCGGAGAACCGGGTGATGGCCACCGTCCACCGGGCCGGGCGTTCGTTCGACAGCCCGGCCTTCACGGTGAACGGCGTGGTGGTGTGGGGTTTCACGGGCATTGTGCTCAGCGGCCTCTTCGACCAGCTGGGCTGGTCGGTGCCCTGGGACAGCACCCGGCTGCACCCCGTTGGTGTATAGGTATTAGGGTGGCCGCGCGCGCCATTGAGCGCGGCCACCCGGCTGTTGGGGCCTTCTCCAGGCCCTGTGGATGGGTCAGGCCTGCTGCTGCCGCCGGTCCACCACAATTCCGGTCGCGGCGGCCTCCCGCATCGCATTAACGCCGTCCCGCAGCTTGCTCAAGGATTTGAAGCTTGGTGAAACGGCAACGATGTTGCCCTCTGCGTCCGTTAGCCGGAGCCGGTAGGACTCGTCTCCTGCCCGGTGAATCTCAAATCTGCCCGCCATGCCGGACCTCCCCTGGTGTGCGTCGTCGCATCAGCCGTCCGACCGGTCTGCATCAGTCGCCGCTACCGACTGTAATCCGCGTCACGCGGCGCGTCGAGCTACTCCCCGGTAGGTTACTTTCTCCGTCATATGGGTAGGAAACGGGGTTGGCCGGTCCGCGCTTGGTGGCTTACTTGGCCAGATCGTAGGAGTCCACCACGGCCACGCTTACGGGAAACTCCACCGGGATGGGACCGAACAGGAGTTCCTTCGCGGCGCCGGCGGCATCCTCGATCGCCCTGATGCACTCGTCCACGGCACCCGCCGGGGCATGCACCATGACTTCGTCGTGCAGGAAGAACACCAACTCCGGACCGGCACCGCCGGGCCCTGCACCGGTGCCGTGCGCACGGAGGCTGCGCAGCCGCCGTCGTAATTCCGCCAGCCAGCATGCCGCCCAGTCCGCGGCCGAGCCCTGGACCACGAAGTTGCGGGTAAACCGTCCCCGGGACCTGGCGATCGACTCGGCACGGCGCTGTTCCTCGGCGGTTGCCGAACGCTGGCTTTGGTACCAGCGCTCCGACGGCGGCGGGCTGCTGCGCCCCAGCCGGGTGGTTACCGTGCCTCCGGCCTCGCCTGCCCGGGCGGCCTGTTCCACGAAGTCCACGGCCCGCGGATACGTCCGCGCCAGCTGCGGCATGAGGCGGCCGGATTCGCCGGAGGTGGCACCGTACATCGCCCCGAGCAGGGCCACCTTGGCTTTTGCGCGGTCTCCGCCGAACCCCTTGGCGGCGATGCCCGCATAAAGGTCCTGGTCCCGCGCGGCTTCAGCCATCACCGAGTCCCGGGCCAGCGCCACCAAAACCCGCGGCTCCAGCTGGGACGCGTCGGCGACGATCAGCTTGTAGCCAGGGTCAGCGTGCACCGCACCACGGACCTGCCGGGGGATCTGGAGGGCACCGCCGCCCCGCGACGCCCAGCGGCCGGACACCACGCCGCCCACCACGTATTCGGGCCGGAACCTCCCGCCCGCCACCCAGGCGTCGAGCCAGGACCAGCCGTTGGCCGTATGCAGCCGCGACAGTTTCTTGTACTCCAGCAGCGGGCCGATGACCGGGTGGGGCAAGTCCTTCAGCTCCCATTTGCTGGTGCTCTTTACCTCGATGCCGTTGCGGTGCAGGGCCCGGATGAGTTCCTGCGGAGAGTCCGGGTTCAGCGCGGGGGAGCCGAGCAGCCGACGCAGTTCGGCGGCCAGCGCTTCCAGCCGCGCCGGCCGCTGCCCTACGGGCGGACGCGGGCCAAGGTAACCGGCCAGGATGTCCTCGTGCAGGTCCTCCCGCCACGGCACACCGGCGTACTGCATCTCGGCGGCGATCATCGCGCCCGCTGATTCAGCTGCCAGCAGCAGCTGCAGGCGGCCGCGCATGCTGCCATCTGTCCCCGCCCCGGCCAGGGCCCTCTGCTGCGCCGCGTACTCGGTCCGCAGCTCCTCCGGGGTATGGCGCAGGGGCGGCACGGTGCCCGGGTCCTCGAACAGGGCGCCCTGGTCCGCAGGGGGAGCAGGGGGAAGCAGCGATTTCGGCGGCAGGACCGGATCGTCCACCGGGGTTCTGTCCGACGTGCGGGCGTACTCCGTATGGGCGGTGAACTGCGAAAACGCCAGGATGTTGCCGCAGAGCGTGAGGTCGTAGCAGCGCTCGAGCTCCACGCCGGCCCGGAGCAGCGCCGGGTACCAGTCCTGGGTCCGGTGCCAGATCCAGCGGGGCGGCGTGGGGCCGCTTTCCAGCTGGCGGACGACGGCGGGAAGGTCGCCGGTGCTGACGACGCTTACTCCGGGATTGGAAGGCGCGGGTTCGCCCGCCGGGGTGAGTTCCTGCAGCGTGGCCCCGGAAGGGTGGGCGGCGAGCAGGACATGCATGCTCCAATTGTGCACGCTCGGCGGGACGCTTCCGTACGGCGGCATTTGTCCGGCCTGTCCTTACCAGCCTTATCCACATAGCTGCCGGCGGACCTTACCTGCCGCCGCGCCGGCATGGAGAGTGGCTCCATGAGCAGGCACCAGATACTTCCTCCACCGTCGGGGCACGGCCCTGCCGGGTCCGCCGGCCATGCCCCGGGCTCCCCACATCCCGGCGCGTCGCGTGGACCCGCCCGGCCGGTGGACGGGTCCACTGACGCGTGGCTGCCTGATGCCTCCGGAGAAGTGCTGCTGGTGACTGCATCGGCCTTCCTCCGCTCGGAGGTGGAACGGATTGTTGCTGCCGCAGGCGGACGCCTGCGCGTGGCCGTGGATGCCGCAGAGGGCGGCCGTCACTGGGACGGGGCGTCGGCGGTGCTGGTGGGCAGTGACATCCGGGAGCTGCCGCCGCGGCGGCGGGCACCTGCCGTCCTCGTCGGGCTGGACGGCGAGGGGGACAGCCTGTGGCATCTGGCCGCCGCACTTGGCGCCGAACGCGTCGCAGTGCTGCCGGATGCTGCTGCCTGGCTGGCGGACCATTTGAGCCGGTCACGGTCGCCGGGGCCCGGTGGCCTGGTTCTCGGTGTGACCGGTGGCTGTGGCGGTGCGGGCGCCACTACGGCGGCCATCTGGATTGCGCAGGCAGCGGCCGGCATGGGTGCCCGGGTGCTGCTGGTGGATGGCGATCCCTGGGGCGGCGGGCTTGAACTGGCCATCGCCGCCGAAGACTATCCCGGGCTGCGGTGGCCGGACCTGTCCGACGCACGGGGCAGCATCGACCCCCTCCAGCTGGCCGACTCCCTGCCGGTGTCCGGCGGGTTCTCGTTCCTGTCCTGGCCGGCCAGCCGCGAACAGCCCGATCAGGTGGCAACGCCCACTGCCGCCGGTGTCCTCGACGCCGCCCGGCGGGGTTACGAGCTGGTGGTGGTGGATATTGGCCGCCGTGCCGAGCCGCTGAAAACATTCGCCTGGGACTGCGACCGGATCTTTGTGGTGGTGCCGGCCCAGCTGAAGGCAGCCGTTGCCGCGGTGCGGCTGCTGCAGGAATTCCCGCCCGTGGAGGCGTCGGTGCTGGTGCGGGGCAAACCGGGGGCTGCCATTGACGGCCCGCTCCTCGCGGAGGCCATCGGGCTTTCCGTCGTGGGCCGGGTCCCCGAACTGCGCGGCATGGCTGCTGCCGTGGAATCCGGCAAGCTCCTGGATCTTGGCAGGCGGCGCAGCGTGCGGCGCTTCGCCGGGACGGTGCTCGATTGCCTCGGCGAGGAGCTGCAAACGGGAGAACCGGCATGACGCCGGGCGAAGGGGACGCATCCGGGGCTGTTGCGGCACCTCCAGAGAATTCCGTGCTCATGCCACGGTCCCGGCGAAGTGCCCGGATCCTGGAAGGGCAGCGGCGCGGAGCCCATCCGGGCGGCCCGCCTGCCCGGGGACGCCCCGTCGATGCGGGGCTCCTGGAATCGGTGCGCGAATCGATGATGGCCGAGGCCGGGGCCGTAACTCCGTCCCGGGTGGCCGCCGCGGTCCAGGCCACCGGAAAGTTGCTGGGAACTGCGGGGGCGTTGGCGGCAGTGGAACGGATCAGCGCAGAACTCAACGGACTGGGTCCCCTGCAGGAGCTCACCCGGGACCCCGCAGTGACGGACATCTTCGCCAACGCGCCGGACTCTGTATGGGTTGACCGGGGCCGCGGCATCGAACGGGTGGCCGTGGCTTTCGAAGGCGAATCCCAGTTGCGGGCGCTCGCCTGCAGGCTGGTGGCGGCGGGCGGGCGGCGCCTGGACGACGGGTCGCCCTGCGTTGATGTCCGCCTCCCGGGCGGCTACCGTGTCCACGCTGTGCTGCCGCCCGTCTCCACGGCGGGGACCCTCCTGAGTATCCGCATCAGGCGCGAGCACGTTTTCGGGATGGAAGAACTTGAGGCAGGAGGAATGTTCAGCCGGCCTGTCCGGGACGTACTGGAAAAAGTAGTGGAGCAGAGGCTGAGCTTCCTGGTCAGCGGCGCCACCGGCTCCGGAAAGACCACCCTGCTGTCAACGCTGCTGGGGCTGTGCGCGGCGGGGGAGCGGCTCGTCCCCATCGAGGACGCCTCGGAGCTGAACCCCGTCCACCCGCACATCGTTTCCCTGGAATCCAGGCACGGAAACCTGGAAGGCGGCGGCGAGGTGGACCTGGGCGATCTGGTGCGGCAGGCCCTGCGCATGCGCCCTGACAGGCTGGTGGTGGGTGAGTGCCGCGGCGCCGAAGTACGGGAGCTTCTTACCGCCATGAACACCGGTCACAGCGGCGGAGGCGGCACCATCCACGCCAACACGGCGGCCTCGGTTCCGGCCAGGCTCACGGCGCTGGGTGCGCTGGCAGGGATGAGTCCGGACGGTGTGCGGCTGCAGGCAGCCAGCGCGTTGGACGTGGCCATCCACGTCGAACGGACACCCCGGGGCCGCGAAGTCACGTGCATCGGTGCTTTCGTCGATTCTCCGGACGGGCTGACGGTGGTGCCGGCCCTGGAAACCGCGGCCGGTGTCGCCGGGCCCGCCTGGCCGGCGCTGGCCGCACGGCTCGGCATGGAACCGGAAGGCATCAGGTGATTGTCCTGCTGGCGCTTGCCCTGTCCCTTGCGGCGCTGCTGCTGCTCAAACCGCCCCGGGGTGCTGCCGCACGGCTGCGCCGCGCCGCGGGCCCGCACCCCGCCCGGGCCTCCGATCTGGTGGGCGGATCCTCACGCAGGCGATTCCCCCGCCGTGGCCAGCGGAAATCGGGACAGAACGCAGCGGCGGGGGCACCCCTGACAGTCCTGGTGCAGCAGTTGGCTGCGCTGCTCAAAGGCGGCCGCACACCCGCCAGGCTGTGGGATGAGCTCTGGATCGTTTATGGAACGGACAGCCCCCAACCATCCACGGGGGATGCCGCTGCCGGCCCGGCCACGGGAGGGCTGCCGGAGAGTTCCCTGGCCCTCCTGGCGGCAGCACGCGGTGCCGCGGCACGGGGCACACCGGTGTCGGCGGCCATCAGGCGGGCGCTGCCGGAGGTGCTTCCCGGCGGAGGCCGGGAAGCACGGATCTGGTCCGAGCTGGCAGCCTGCTTCGATATCGCCGAGGCCAGCGGATGCCCCCTCGCTGATGTGCTCACCCGCTTTGCTGCCCAGCTTGAGGTGGAGTCCGACGCAGATGCGGCGCGCCAGACAGCCTTGGCCGGCCCCAAGGCCACGGTCACGCTGCTGACCTGGCTGCCGTTGATGGGACTTGGGCTCGGCATGGCCCTGGGCGTTGACCCGCTGGCCATGCTGTTGGGTACGCCCCTCGGCCTCGCTGCCCTGCTGGGTGGCGCGGCCCTGACCGTTGCGGGCCGGCTCTGGTCTGCGCGCCTGGTGGCAACTGCCGCAGGAACCGGGAAGCTGTGACAGGCCCCGGGATCACGTCGGTGGCGCTGTTCGCCGTCCTGGCCGTCGCAGCGTTCCTGGCCTGCGCCGGACGCGGCAAGGCCCGCACACGGCTCCGCATCCTCCGATTGCATGGCTCGGCTCGCACGGCAACAGTCCCGGAGCTCCGCGACCGGGCCGGACCCGGCCTTTCAGACACCGCCATGATGCTCGAACTCGTGGCCGCCATGCTCGACGCCGGCTCCAGCATCGGCCGCGCACTGGAACTGGTCTCCATGTCCGCCTCGGCCAGATACAGCGAATCACTGCGGCCGGTGGTCTCGGCCCTGGCCATCGGTGCCGACTGGGAAACGGCCTGGCGCAGCTCAGCGGTCAGGCAGCCCGGCATCCTGGAGCTGCGGGATGCACTGGGCTTTGCTGCGCTGACCGGCGCGCCGTCCTCGGCCATCCTTTACGCCCAGGCGGCCAGGCTCCGCCGGGAACGGTTCCGGGCCGCCGAAAAGCGCGCGGCGTCGCTGGGCGTCAAGCTCGTCATTCCGCTGGGGCTGTGTTCGCTCCCTGCCTTTATTTGCCTTGGCGTCGTCCCGGTGCTGCTGGCCCTGGTCCCATCGGGCTCCTGAACGCGGCCGCGGTGTCAGCGGTACGGCCCGGAGCCCGCTGTCCAGTCCTCCACAGCCGCCCGCCGCCACTGCTTATCCACTTACCGAAACAGGGACCTTACCGGCCGCCGCCCGCGCCGGAAGAGTCATCACCAGCCGGAAGAACCTCCGGCGCTACGGAAGGAAGAAACACATGTCCATGAACCACCACCGCCATACCTTTGCCGGCACCTCCGCGCTGGCCGCCCAGCCCGCTGTTACAGGCCGCAGCGCCGGTGGGCCACAATCCATCGGCCCAGGACGGGACAGCACCTTGCCGGCCAACGTCGTGGAGCTGCGGCCCGGGGCTGCCACGTCCCGCCGCCGGCGTTCCGTCCGGCTGAAGGGGTCGGAAGCCGGAATGGCCACCGCCGAGTACGCCATAGCCACCCTCGCCGCGGTCGGATTCGCGGGCCTGCTGGTGTTCATCCTCCGCAGCGATGAAGTCCGGGGATTCCTGCTGAACCTGATCCGTACGGCCCTGGCGTTGCCGTGACAGCTCCGCCGGCCGTGCCGGGCGCAGCAGCTGCACGGCAGGCCGCTCCGCGCAGGGCGGGTGCTGCAGCTGCCTGCAGGGGTGCGGTCACAGCTGAGTTCGCTGTCACCCTTCCTGTCGTGGTGGCCTTGTTGGCCATGCTGCTGGCAGGAGCAGCCGCCGGTGTCACCCAGCTGCGGATCGAAGAGGGGGCGCGGTCGGGCGCCAGGGCCCTGGCCAGGGGTGAAGACCCTGCCACCGTGGCCCGGACCGTCCGCACCCTCGCGGGTGGATCGGCAGCGGCCACGGTTGCAGCCGAGGGCGAGTGGTTCAACGTCACCGTGACGGACCGCGTGGGAGGGCCGTTGGGGACGTCCATCCCTTGGACCCTCACTGCCCGGGCGTCCACCCGGGCGGAGCGCACGGGCGGTGTGCCCGCAGGGGGCAGCGGCCTCACCGACGGAAAGGGGAACAGATGACAGCGGACCGCCCGGGTCAACGCTGTAGTCAGCAGGCCCGCACGGGTCCCGGCCACCGGGAACGGGGATCTGGCACCGTCCTCGCGGCCGGGCTGGCGTTGGTGGTCCTGATGGCAGCCGTTGTGGTGATGCTGCTGGCCCAGTCAGCGGTGCAGGCCAGCCGTGCAGCGTCAGCCGCGGACCTGGCAGCGCTCGCGGGTGCTGACGCCCTGCGTGGAATCTCGGCAGGCGAGCCCTGCGCCGTGGCCAACGACGTCGCATCCCGGCACTCGGCGCGGATCCTCAGCTGCGTAGAGGGCCCCGGGCAGACCCTGGAAGTCCGGACGGAACTGCAGGAGCGATCGATGCTGGGGGCGGCAACCGGGCGGGCACGTGCCGGGCCGCCGCCCTAGGCTGGCTGTGGCCACGGCGGCGGCCAAGGCCACAGCCACGGTGGCGCCCAGGGCCACGGTCACGGCGGCCAGGAACCTAGGTGAGCCGGGATCCTGTATCCGGCTGTTCAACCGGTGCGGACTCTGTGGCGTCCTTCAACAGGACACCAAGGAGGGTGATGGCGGCTGCCTTGTCCAGCGGGTTGTTCTTGTTGCCGCATTTGGGTGACTGGACGCAGGACGGGCACCCGGACTCGCACTCGCAGGCTTCGATGGCAGCACGGGTGGCTGCCAGCCACACCTTGGCCTTTTCGAAACCGCGTTCCGCAAAGCCGGCGCCGCCGGGGTGCCCGTCGTACACGAAGATGGTGGGTACCCCGGTGTCGGCATGCAGGGCCGTCGAGACGCCGCCGATGTCCCAGCGGTCGCTGGACGCCACCAGCGGCAGCAGGCCTATCGCGGCATGTTCGGCAGCATGCAGGGCACCCGGGAACTGGGCCTCGATGAGGCCTGCGGCGGTGAGGGAACGGTTGTCCACCACGAACCAGACCGCCTTTGTAAACAGGTCCCTTGCGCCGAGTTCGAGTGGTTCCTCGCCCAGGATTTCGTTGGAGATAAGGGCCTTTCGCTGGAAGGAGACAACCTGGGTGGTGACCTTCACGTCACCGAAGTGGACAGTGATGTCGCCCCACTGCATGGTCCGCTGTGTTTCCAGCACCTCGATCTGGGTGACGTCCCGGGCCGTGGTGTAGTAATCGGGGTTGGCGCGGCGGACCACCACGCAGTGGTCCTCCTCATTCAGGTCTTCCACCACGTAGCTGTCGCCCTGATGGATGTACACGGCCCCGTTGTGAGCCTGGTAGTGGGTCTGCGGAGAGTCCATGGTGCCCAGCAGTGAGCCGGTGTCCGCGTCCACGATGCTGACGGGACCGCCGCCGTCGGCCCTCAAGTTGACCATGGCAGCCGCGCTCTGGGGGTGGGTCCAGAACCAGCCGGCCGGGCGCCGGCGCAGGTACCCCTGCGCTACCAGGCGGTCCAGCAAACCCTCTGCGGTGTTGCCGAACAGGCCCAGCTCGCCGGGCCCGAGGGGCAGCTCGGCTGCGGCGGCGCAGAGGTGCGGACCCAGCACATAAGGGTTGGCGGGGTCGAACACCGTAGCTTCCACCGAGACGTCGAAAATAGCTTCGGGGTGGTTCACCAAAAAGGTGTCCAGGGGATCGTCGCTGGCCACGAAGGCCGCGATGGCATCCTGCCCGCCCCGGCCCGCACGCCCGATCTGCTGGAACAGGGACGCCCTGGTGCCCGGCCAGCCCGCCACCAGCACGGCGTCCAGTCCGGATATGTCGATACCCAGTTCCAGCGCTGACGTGCTGGAAACACCCAGCAGCTGGCCTGACCGCAGGGCCTTCTCCACTGCCCGGCGTTCCTCCGGCAGGTAGCCGGAGCGGTAGGCGGCCACCCGCTGCGGCAGGCTGGGGTCCACCTCGTCCAGCAGGCGTTTGGTGATGGTCGAAATTGTTTCGGCGCCGCGCCGCGACTTGATGAACGCGATGGTCCGGACCTGGGCAGAGACCAGGTTGGCCAGCAGGTCCGCGGTCTCGGCCACGGCGGTGCGCCGCTCGTTGGCCCCGTTTTCACCGCGCAGCTCGGTCAGCGCCGGCTCCCAGAACGCCACAGTGGTGGAACCGTGGGGCGAGGCGTCCCGCGAAACGGCCTTCACCGGTGCACCGATCAGCCGGGAGAAGGACGTATCAGGGTCTGACGCCGTGGCGGACGCGGCAATGAACACCGGCTCAGGGAAGGAACTGCCGGCCCCGTAATAAGCGCAGATCCGGCGGAGCCGCCGCATCAGGTTGGCCACATGGGAGCCGAAAACGCCGCGGTAGCTGTGGGCCTCGTCCACGATGACGTACCGGAGGCGGCGGAAGAATCCTGCCCACCACGCATGGTTGGGCAGGATGCCGAAGTGCAGCATGTCGGGGTTGGCCAGGATGAAGTTGGCGTGGTCGCGGATCCAGCGCCGGGACGCAGGGTCCGTGTCACCATCGTAGGTTTCGGCCCGGACGGTGGGCAGCCTGAGCGCACGTATGGCGTTCAGTTGGTCCGCGGCAAGGGCCTTGGTGGGGGAGAGGTACAGGGTGACCGCTCCGTCGTCGTGGATTTTCCCCGGCTCGGCCAGCACCCGCAGCTCGGACCTGTGGATGGCGTCCAGAGCCGGCAGTTGGTAGGCGAGCGACTTACCCGACGCCGTCCCGGTGGCAACCACCACGTGGCCGCCGCCGTGGGCGATCTCTGCCGCCTCCACCTGATGCCGGTACGGCTCCCCGATCCCCAGCGAGCCGTACGCCGCCACCAGGTCCGGATGCACCCACTCGGGCCAGGGCTCATGGATCGCCGCGCGCGCGGGGATGGTCCGGACATGACGCAACTGCTCCGGGTCCGGGCCGCGGCCCAGCAAAGGAAGCAGGGAGTCATGGGGATTCACCCCAACATTGTTTCACTCGGCACGGACACCGCCGGCCGGGTTCGCCATCGGGGTAACGGACCCCCAAGCGGATGGCGGCAGAGTCAGCTCAGGGACAGGTCGGAACCGTCGTGTGACGCCGAGAGCATCAGTACCTGCGAAACGGTGCTCCACCCCAGATGGGAGTACAGCTTCTGGCCGTCAATGGACGCCAGCAGCAGCCCCGTCTGCACATCGTGCTCGAAAGCCTGCGCTGCCAGCGCCCGCATGATGAAGCTGCCCAGGCCGCGTCGCTGGAACGCCGGTTCGGTGATGATTTTGTCGAAGACCGCCGTCTCGCCCGCCACGAAGACCCTGCCGCTGGCGGCAAGCGCCTCACCGGACTTGACCTCGGCATAGTGCACGCCATGGTGGGTGGACGTGGTGAGGGACAGGTCGTCGTCAGCAAGCCAGGGGTCCTCGGCGTCCTGCGTTTCCATGTCAACGATCATCATGGTCTGCGAATCGGAGGTGACATTCAGCCCGTGCCTGGCCGCCAGCGCCGTATACCTGGGAATGTCATTGGTAAGGATAGTCAGGACCCTGGGCGCCGCCTCCGCAGTTCTCGCGGCCAGCTCAGCGAACTCCTGGTCAGTGGGGTCGGCGGCGAAGTATTCCCATTCCCCGCTGGTGTCGGACCGGAGCGCAGCGGGGAAGCGGCCCTCGGTGGATGTCTGGTACCCGCGGCAGCCGGCCCAGCCCGCCACCCACACTTCAAGAAGGCCAGTGATGTCTTCAATCAACGTTTCCGGACTCATGGCATGAAGACTATGCCAGCCCGATCACAAGCAACAGGGTGCGCCCCAGAGCTTATGCAATTCGTGATGGAGCGGACCCGGACACGGTCCGTGGAAAGACGGATACCCTTAAATACGTGGCTTTGAACCGAATCGTCCTTTTTTACGGCTTTACCCCCATCCCGGATCCCGACGCCGTGCGGCTCTGGCAGCGTGCCCTCTGCGAGAAGCTCGGCCTGACCGGCAGGATCATCATCTCCAAGGACGGGATCAACGCCACCGTCGGCGGCGAGATCGGTGCGGTAAAGCAGTACGTCAAAACCACCCGTGAATACAAGGGTTTCCACGGCATCGACGTGAAATGGTCCGACGGCGGCGCGGAGGACTTCCCGCGGCTCAGCGTCAAGGTCCGCGACGAGATCGTCTCCTTCGGCGCACCGGGCGAGCTCACGGTGGACGCCGGCGGCGTGGTGGGCGGCGGAACGCACTTGAAGCCGGAGGAACTGCACGAACTCGTGGAAGCCCGGAAGCAGTCCGGCGATGAAGTGGTCTTCTTTGATGGCCGCAACGCCTTCGAAGCCCAGATCGGCAGGTTCAAGGACGCCGTGGTTCCGGATGTGGCCACCACCCATGACTTCATCAAGGAACTGGATTCCGGCAAGTACGACGCCCTGAAGGACAAGCCGGTAGCCACCTACTGCACCGGTGGAATCCGCTGCGAAGTCCTGTCCAGCCTCATGGTCAACCGCGGCTTCAAGGAGGTTTACCAACTGGACGGCGGGATCGTCCGCTACGGCGAAACCTTCAAGGACCAGGGCCTGTGGGAGGGCTCGCTGTACGTCTTCGACAAACGCATGCACCTCGAATTCAGCGACGAAGCCAAAACCATCGGCGAATGCGTCCGCTGCAAGGCGCCCACCAGCAAGTTCGAAAACTGTTCCAACCCCAGCTGCCGCACCCTCACGCTGTATTGCGCGGACTGCGCCGCCAGCCCGGAAACCCTTCGGTGCCCCGGGGGCTGCGCGGCCTGACCGGCTGCCCCCGTCGCAGCCTGCACTGTCACAACTTACGGAGCCGGAACGCGTAGTTGGCTCCCGTCCTGGCCTCCACTGTGACGGTCAGGGCAGTCGGCGCCGAAAGGTAGATGACGTTCTCGCGGTTGATGCCGCACCGCAGGCCCAAATCCACCAGGGTCAGGGTGTCGCTTCGAACGGTGAAGTTCACGCGGCGCTGGCTCCGGCAGGCCAGGGTCAACGCATAGGTGCCTGTCTCCAGGGCGGGCGAGGCGTCGGACCGCACTTCGCCGGCGGCCAGCACCCCGGCGCCGAGGTGGACGGCGGGCTGCGGGGCCTCGGGCAATGTACGGGCCACCCAACCGTCCAGCTCATCCTGGCCCACGGGGTCGCGCGTCAGCGGGTCCCTGGTGAAGAGGGGGCCCGGGGCGGCGGTTGCCTCGGCCCCCGCCGACGCGGCGTAGCTCCGGCCGTCGTCGTACGTGTATTCGCAGCCGCCCAGCGCCAGGCCCGCCACCAGCACAGCGCCAACGACGGCGCCGGCCGGCTTCCGCGCTGGCGTTTCCCGTGCTGTCGCGGGTGTTCTCCCTTTGGGGGACACCGACAAGGGGCGGGGCACGGAGAGTCTCCGCACACTGGGCATATCCCGACTTTATGCCTGCGGGGGCACGCCTGCCAGAGCAGGAACCACCGTATTAACGTGCTGCCGCCGGAACCAGCTGATAGGCGTAAATGAGCGGCGCGTCAACGCTTGAGGTGCTGATTTCGAGCCGCCCCGCTTCGGGCAAAGCGACCTTGGACGTCTCCTTGCTGCCGTTGCAGGCAGCCCCCGCTTCGGTGATTTCGGCCCCGTTCAGCGATACCGCGAAGAAGGCCTTTCCGCCGCCGTCGCAGGTGGCTGTCAGCGTGTAATTACCCGCGGGGACGTCTGCCGCCTCACGCACGATGCGGTCGCGGTTGAGGATCTTGCCGGCGTCGTCCAGGACGGAGTCCGGGGCTGTGGGGAGCGCCGTGGTGCGCCACTGCGGGACATCGGCGTTTTCCACCGAAACAACTGACGAGCAGCCGGCCAGGGCCAGGGCAGCCAGCGCGGCAGCCGGGGCCGCGACGGCCTTCAGCTTCGGCCTGCCGGCCCTTTCCGGAGGGTGGGCGGCGGACCGCACGCGGGCACGCGCCAGGAAGGGAAGGCTGGAAGGCATGCCTCAACGCTACCTGCTGTCCGGTCCCGGACTAAACTTGTCCGGTGCCTGAAACCCCCTTTGAGTTCACTGCCGGCAACACTCCCGACGCTCCCCGCAGCGACCTGCCCCACCTGCTGCGGGCGCTCGCCGCGGACCTGCGGCGGCTGGACTACACCCTCGACGGCGTCGCGGGCCTCCTGGGTCCATCAGCGTCTGCCGCGCTGAACCGGGACCAGATCATCCCGGCGATGCTGGCCGTGGAACGTGCCGTCCGGGAGGACGTCGACGCGGCGCCCCTGGCCGCCGTCGTAAGCCTCTGGCTCCTGGCCGAACCGCAGGAGAGGGCAACGCTCGACGCCGCCCTGCCGGGCATCCGTGCGGAAGGGCTGGAAGAGCTGGGGCTGCTGGAGCCCGTACCCGGCACCGGCCGCCTGTCCGCGAAGGCGGACCTGCGGCCCTACGGCTGGGATAAAAATGACGACGGCAGCGGCGGTGCCGAACTGTGGGTGGCCAGCGACCTCGCCGCGCACCAGCAGGCCGGCGTCCTGCGGCATGACCACGTCCTGGGCATCGGACAGGCTTCCACCACCCTGGTGCAGACCACCGTTCGCCGCCACACCGAGCGGGCCCTGGACCTGGGAACAGGCTGCGGAATACAGTCCTTCCACCTTCTGCACCACTGCGAGCACGTCACGGCCACCGACATCTCCGAACGTGCCCTTGCCTTTACCCGCTTCAACATCCTCCTCAATGCCGAGGCACTCTCGGTCGACCCCGGCCGGCTGGCTGACCGGGTGAGCCTGCGGCTCGGCTCACTCCTGGAGCCCGTGGCGGGCGAGGAGTTCGGCCTGGTGGTGTCCAACCCGCCGTTCGTCATCACCCCTCGGAGCACCGGCGAGGACGCCGCGGACCAGTTCACCTACCGCGACGGCGGCCTGCCCGGCGACGACATCGTCGCCTCCCTCGTGGCGGACCTGCCCACGGTGCTGGCACCCGGCGGCACGGCCCAGATGCTCGGCAACTGGGAGGTGGCGGCCGGAGCCGAGTGGCACGAAAGGCCGCAGTCATGGGTCCGGCCCGGCACCGACGCCTGGTTCATCCAGCGCGAGCAGGTCAGCCCCGAACAATACGCCGAGACCTGGCTGCAGGACGCCTCCGAGGGCAGGGACCGCGACCACTACCGCGACGCCTACGGTGCCTACCTTGCCGACTTCGCCTCCCGGAACGTCGAAGGCATCGGCTTCGGCATGGTGTGGCTGCGGCGCCCGGCCGCAGAAACTGCCAACGCGCAACCCGTCCTCCGCCGCTTCGAGGAAATCAGCTACCCCATCGAGCAGCCGGTGGGCCCCCATCTGGGCGCCGCCGTCGAACGCAGCGACTGGCTGGCGGCGCATTCGGTGGCGGACACGTACCTGCTGGTGGCCGGCGATGTCACGGAGGAGCGCCACCAGCGGCCCGGCGCCGAGCACCCGGGCGTGATCCTGCTGCGGCAGGGTGCCGGGCTGCGGCGCACCAACCTCCTCAGCACCGAACTGGCCGGGTTCGTGTCAGCGTGCGACGGCGACCTGACCGCCGGCCAGATCGCCGGTGCCCTTGAGGCGCTGCTGGGCAGCGGGGACGACGGTTCCGCGGAGGGCTCCTTCCGCGGCAGGCTGCTGGCCGACGTCGAAAACCTGGTCCGCGACGGCTTCCTCGTGCCGGCCGAAAACTGACCTTCCACCCGCGGTCTCCGCACCCCTCTTGGCACCCCCCGTTTTCCACATGAATGCGCAGGATTGTCCAAAATATGGTGAACTAGGCCAATATGGGCTCATCTGCCCCAGCAACCTTTTTCTGTAGGAGCACCGTGCCAAGCAAGGCCAAAACCGGCAAGAAACTCGTGATCGTGGAGTCTCCGGCCAAGAGCAAGACCATCGCCAAGTACCTCGGCGAGGGCTTCATTGTTGAGGCCTCCATCGGTCACATCCGCGACCTGCCGCAGCCCTCGGAGCTCCCCGCGGAACTGAAGAAAACCTCGGTGGGCAAGTTCGCCGTCGACATCGACCACGACTTCAAGCCCTACTACGTGGTGTCTCCGGACAAGAAGAAAAAGGTGACTGAGCTCAAGGCAGCGCTCAAGGACGCCGACGAACTTTATCTCGCAACCGATGGGGACCGCGAAGGCGAAGCCATCGCGTGGCACCTGCTCGAAGTGCTCAAGCCCAAGGTCCCCGTGTACCGGATGACCTTCGGTGAAATCACCAAGGAAGCCATCCAGCGCGCCATGGGCAACCTGCGCGATGTGGACCAGGACTTGGTGGACGCCCAGGAAACCCGCCGCATCCTGGACCGCCTGTACGGCTACGAAATTTCCCCCGTGCTGTGGCGCAAGGTGGCCCGCGGACTCTCCGCCGGCCGGGTGCAGTCTGTGGTCACCCGCATGGTGGTGGACCGCGAACGTGAACGCATGGCTTTCAAGGCCGCGTCCTATTGGGACCTGACCGGACAGTTCGGTGCGGATTCCGGTTCGTTCAAGGCGAAGCTGGCCTCCGTGGACGGGGCAAAGGTTGCCACCGGCCGGGATTTCAACGACGACGGCGTGCTCACGTCCAAGAACGTGGCGCACCTGAACGAGGAGCTGGCCGGGTCGCTGGCAGCAGGGCTGCAGGACGCCCCGTTCACGGTCCGCTCCGTTGAGACGAAGCCGTACACCCGCCGCCCGGCCGCGCCGTTCACCACCTCTACGCTGCAGCAGGAGGCAGGCCGCAAGCTGCGTTTCTCCTCCAAGAGCACCATGCAGATCGCCCAGCGGCTGTATGAAAACGGCTACATCACCTATATGCGTACCGACTCGTCGGCGCTGAGTGACGAAGCCGTGACGGCCGCCCGCCGCCAGGCCTCCGAGCTGTACGGTCCCGAATACATTCCCGGTTCCCCCCGCGTCTACTCCAACAAGGCAGCCAACGCGCAGGAAGCCCACGAGGCCGTCCGCCCCGCCGGTGACTCCTTCCGGACCCCAGCGCAGGTTGCGTCGCAGCTCCGCGGCGACGAGTTCCGCCTCTACGAGCTGATCTGGAAGCGCACGGTCGCCTCGCAGATGGCGGATGCCAAGGGCTCGACGGCCACCATCCGCCTGGGTGCCGTGGCTGTCAGCGGCGACGCTGCCGGCCGCGATGCCGAGTTCAGCGCCTCCGGCACCGTCATCACTTTCCCCGGCTTCCTGGCCGCCTACGAGGAAGGCAAGGACGAAAGCCGCGGCGACGACGACTCAGACGAAGCCCGCCGCCTGCCCAACGTGGCTAAGGGCGATTCGCTGAAGGCCTCCGACATCGTGGCAGTGGGCCACGAAACCTCGCCGCCACCGCGCTACACCGAAGCGTCCCTGACGGCGGAACTGGAGAAGAAGGGCATCGGCCGCCCCTCCACCTACGCTTCCACAATTTCCACCATCCAGGACCGCGGCTACGTCCGGAAGCAGGGCTCTGCGCTGGTGCCCAGCTGGATCGCGTTCTCGGTGATCCGCCTGCTCGAGCAGCACTTCTCGGATTACGTGGACTACGAGTTCACGGCGGACATGGAAGGCGACCTGGACAAGATCGCCAACGGTCAGGCCGCCGGCACCTCCTGGCTGCGGCACTTCTACTTCGGTGAAGACTCGGACCCCGGCCTGTTGAGCATCGTGAACAACCTCGGTGAGATCGATGCCCGGGAGATCAACTCCATCCCCATCACCGACCAGATCACGCTGCGGGTGGGCAAGTTCGGACCCTACCTGGAAAGCTCTGCGGCCACGGTCGATCCCAAGACCGGCGAGATCGTCGAGTCCCCGCGCGCCAACGTCCCGGAGGACCTTGCCCCGGACGAGCTCACCGCGGCCAAGGCTGTTGAACTGATGGAGACGGCGGCGCCGGAGGAACGCGTCCTGGGCGCTGATCCGCACACCGGGCACACCGTCGTCGCCAAGAACGGCCGCTACGGCGCCTACGTCACCGAGGTCATTCCCGAGATGACCGAGGAACAGATCGCCGCCCAGCCGGTGGAGTACTACAAGAACGGCAAGCCCAAGCCGCCCAAGAAGCCGGTCAAGGCCAAGCCGCGCACCGGTTCACTGTTCAAGTCGATGACGGTGGAGTCCGTCACCCTGGACGAGGCGCTGCAGCTCATGAGCCTGCCCCGCGCGCTGGGGGAGGACTCCGAAGGAAACCTCATTACCGTCCAGAACGGACGGTTCGGCCCGTACCTGAAGAAGGGGACGGACTCCCGCTCCATCGGTACCGAAGAGGAAATCTTCACCATCACCCTCGAGCAGGCGCTGGAGATCTACTCGCAGCCCAAGCAGCGCGGTGCCCGCGCCGCCGTGCCGCCGCTGGCCGAGTTCGGTCCGGACCCGGTGTCGGAAAAGAACATCGTGGTGAAGGAAGGCCGGTTCGGCCCGTACATCACCGACGGCATTACCAACATCACGGTTCCGCGGGCCACCTCGCTGGAGGAGCTCACCCGCGAACAGGCCGTGGAACTGCTGGCCGAGAAGCGGGCCAAGGGACCGGTCAAGCGGACCGCCACCCGCAAGGCACCTGCCAAGAAGAAGGCAACAGCCAAGAAGTAGCAGCGGGGGGGGCCGGCGCGTTTGCGCCGGCCCCTTTATCGTGATCGGCTAGGTGTATGACTGAACAGACTGGAATCGCCGATCCCGCGCCGCTCAACGACCTCGAAGAGAAGCTCGCCACGGGCAATGAGCCCGACGCGAACCCAGTGGACGTCATCCTGTCGTTCCTGAACAGCGAGGTCTACATCATCAGCTCCGACGGCATCGAGGGCGAGGACTCCCAGGTGGAGCCCCTGGTCCTGGCCAACTCCGAGGGCGCCCCCGTCCTGGCCGTCTTCTCACACCCCACCCGCGTGGACCAGCAGTACCTGGAAGCAGCGCCCAACGTCCTGGGAACCCAGGGCGCGGCCATCATTGCCAACATCGGCGAGGAACTGGGCCTGGTGATCAACCCCGGCGCAGCCTACGGATTCGAGATCAACCCGGAAGGCGTGGCAAACATCAAGCGCGACTTCAAGCGCGCTGACGAGCAATAATGTCACCATGCGGCTAGGCGTCCTCGATATCGGGTCCAACACTGTCCACCTCCTGCTGGTGGATGCCCACCCCGGCGCGCGGCCGCTGCCGTTCGCCTCACATAAACGGCCGCTATCCCTGGTGCAGTACCTGGAACCGGACGGCAGCATCAGCGACGAGGGCCAGCACGAGCTCACCGAGTTCGTCCTGGAAGCCTGGGAGTTCGCTGCCCGCCACAAGGCCGAGGACCTCCTGGCCTTTTGTACGTCGGCCATCCGCGAGGCCACCAATGGCCCCGAGGTCCTGGCGCGCGTCAAGCACGAGACCACCGTGACGCTGCAGGAACTGACTGGCAGCGAAGAGGCGTCCATGACGTTCTTTGCCGTCAGGCGCTGGCACGGCTGGGGCGCCGGTCCCATCCTGAACCTGGACATCGGCGGCGGCTCGTTCGAAATGGCTTTCGGCCAGGATGAGCTTCCCGAGGTCGCAACGTCGGTGCCGCTGGGAGCCAGCAGGCTCACACGGGACTGGCTGGCCGAGGACCCGCCCTCGGCCAGGAGCGTCAAGGAACTGCGGCGGTACATCCGGTCGACACTGAAGCCTGCCGTCCGCGAGTTCGACGGCCTGGGCAGGGCCAACCTGGTGGCCGGAACGTCGAAGACTTTCCGCTCACTGGCCCGCATCGCCGGGGCGGCCCCCAGCGCGGCCGGCCCCTACGTCAAACGGGAACTGAACGCCACGGACCTGGGTGTCTGGGCGCAGCGTATATCTGCCATGAAGGCCGAGGACCGGCTGCATCTTCCCGGCGTCTCCGAGGCACGCGCACACCAGCTCCTGGCCGGTGCGCTGGTGGCGGAGGCCGCCCTGGAGCTGTTCAAGTTCAAGAAGCTCCGGATCTGCCCGTGGGCCCTGCGCGAAGGCCTCATCCTGCGCCGGCTGGACCAGCTGGTGTTCGACGGGCCGCTGGAACCCGCGCCGCACATTGCAGCGCCGCCGGCCGTGCAGCCCACGTTCTAAGTGGCCGGTTAGCCCAGCTTCTAAAGCGCCGATTAAAAGCGGAAGCACCGGGGTGGCAACAGGAAAATGGGGGAAAACCTGTTGCCACCGCCGGTGCCCTGGCAGGCATCCCCATGCCTGCCGCATCACTCGCACCCTCAATGAGGTAATAATTACGTTAGGACCCCAAGTTGTGCGCTCCCTGCGCTGAACATGGGAGTTGCCTGTGAATGGGGGCGGCCTGCAATGATGGAGCCATGAGCAACCGAATCGCATTCCTTGGCTGTGGGTCCATGAACGAAGCCATCCTCGGCGGCCTGGTGGAAGCCGGCACCAACCCGGCGGACATCGTGGCGACAGTCCGCCGGGCCGAGCGCGCCGCTGAACTGGCCGAGCGGTATCACGGCATCACCGCGATCGCCGGCGAGGAGGAACCGGACAATAACCGGCAGGCCGCGAAGGGGTCCGCCGTCGTGATCCTTGGCGTCAAGCCGGTGGGCATCGCGGACCTGGCCCGGGAGATCAGCCCCGCGCTCACCCCGGACACGATCGTGGTCAGCGTTGCCGCCGCCGTTTCCATCGCCCAGCTTGAAGCCGCCCTCCCGGCGGGGCAGCCGGTCATCCGGACCATGCCCAACACCCCGGCGAAACTGGGCCGCGGCGTCATCTCCGTCTCGCCCGGCACCAACTGCACACCCGGCCAGCTCCAGCAGGTGAAGGACCTCTTCCAGGGTGCGGGAACCGTCGTCGAAGTGCCCGAGGAGCAGGTGGACGCGCTCTCGGCCATCAGCGGCTCCGGACCCGCCTACGCGTTTTACCTGGCCGAGGCCATGGCCTCGGCGGGGGAGGAACTGGGCCTGGACCGCGAACTTGCCGTGCTGCTGGCCCGGGAGACCGTGGCAGGCGCCGGCTTCATGCTGGCAGAGCCCGGCGCGGATCCGTCGGCACTGCGTAAGTCAGTGACCAGCCCCAACGGCACCACCGAACGCGCCATTGCCACTTTCGATGAGCAGGGCATTCCGTCCATCATCGCCGCCGGCGCGCGGGCAGCAGCGGACCGGGCAGCGGAAATCACCAAGCAGCTCGGCTAAGGGTTTCGACAGGCTCAACCACCGGTGGTTGAGCCTGTCGAAACCTAGGGGCGGGCGGCGAACCGCTCCAGCAGGTCCACGTGGCCTGAGACGATCAGCATGTCGCGGGAGGAAACCTTGGTCTCCGGGCGGGCGTAGGTGAAGTCCTCGCCCGGGGACTTCACCCCGACAATCGTCACGCCGTACTTTGAGCGGACCTTCGACTCGTCCAGCGTGAAGCCCACCGTTTCGCGCGGGGGGTACATCTTGACGATGGCGAAGTCGTCGTCGAATTCAATGAAGTCGAGCATGCGTCCGGACACCAGGTGCGCTGCCCGGACGCCGGCGTCCGCTTCCGGATAGATCACGTGGTTGGCGCCGATCCGGGTCAGGATCTTGCCGTGGGACGGCGTAATGGCCTTCACCCACAGGTGCTCGATGCCAAGGTCCACCAGGTTCACGGTGATCAGCACCGAGGACTCGATGGAGGTGCCCACGCCCACCACTGCCGAGCTGAACTCCTGTGCACCCAGCTGGCGCAGGGCGTCGATGTTGGTGGCGTCCGCTTCCACCACATGGGTCAGCAGCGGGGCCCACTTCTGCACCAGGCTCCGGTCGCGCTCGATGGCCAGGACTTCGCGGCCCTGCTTGACCAGTTGCTCGGCCGTGGACGAGCCGAAGCGGCCCAGTCCGATGACCAGCACCGGCGCGTTGTGGGCGGGGCGCCGGGAAGCTTCTGACGAACTAGCCAATGATGGGCCTCTCTTCGGGGTAGTGGTACAGCTGGCTGCGCTGGCGCAGGGCCAGGGCAGCGGCAAGGGTCACGGTGCCTACGCGGCCGGCGAACATGAGCGCGGTGAGGACGTAGACACCCTCGGGTGCCACTTCGGCGCTGAGCCCGGTGCTCAGGCCAACGGTGGCGAAGGCCGAAATCGTCTCAAACAGTACCCGGTCCAGGGACGCGCCGCTGATCTGCAGGAGCAGGAAAGCGGAGACGGAAACCAGTGTGGCGCCCGCAACGATCACGGAGATGGCCACCCGCATGGTGCCCTGCGGAATGGTCCGGCCGTACACCTTCACGTCAGCGTCACCGCGCGCCTCGGCAATGATGGCCAGGAACATGACGGCGATGGTGGTCACCTTGATGCCGCCCGCCGTCGATGCCGAGCCGCCGCCGGCGAACATCAGCGCGTCCGTGAGCAGCTTGGTGGTGGATTCCATGTGGTTCTGGTCCACAAGGTTGAATCCGCCCGATCGGGTCATGACGGAGGCGAAAAGGGAATGGGTGATTTTGTCACCGAAGCCCATGGGCCCGATGGTGCGGGCGTTGTCCCACTCCATCAGCGCCCAGAGGAACGCCCCGGCGGCCAGGAGGATGAAGGAGACCTGGATGGTGAGCTTGGTGTGCAGGTTCCATTTCTTCCAGTTCAGCCCGTTCTGCTGCAGGACCATCACCACCGGGAAGCCGAGGCTGCCCAGGAAGACGCCCACCATGAGTGGAATCAGGATCCACAAGTCCGTCTCGTAGGGCACGATGCCGTCCGAGTGCGGGGTGAAGCCGGCGTTGTTGAACGCTGAAATGGAATAGAAGATGCCGTGCCAGACGGACTGCCAGAAGGGCTCGCCGAGGGTGAGGAAACGGGGGATCAGGGTCAGGGCCAGGATGCCTTCGATGACCACCGACGTGGTGATGACGATGCGGAGCAGCGTTCCCACCTCGCCCAGGCGCCCGGCGTTGTTCATGGACTCCGCGGCGATGATCTTGCCGCGCACGCCTAGCCGCTTGCTGACCATGAGCGCCAGGAGCGAGGCCAGGGTGAGGGTGCCCAGGCCGCCGATGAAGATGCCCACCAGGATGACCAGCTGTCCGAAGAAGGACCAGTGGACAGCGGTGGACACCACGGTCAGCCCGGTGACACAGACCGCCGAGACCGCGGTGAACAGGGCCTGGTGTATGGGCGTGGCCGTGCCGGAGGCAGAAGACACCGGAAGGGACAGCAGGAAAGTGAACACCAGGCACACCCCGGCGAATGCGCTGAGCGCGAGCCGGGCGGGGGAGGTGTTGGCGATGTCGTCGATGAAGTCGCGCAACCGGGTAAAGATCCAGAGGCCCTCCCGCTCCTGCGCTGGGGGGTGCCAGCTGGCCGGGGTCCGGGGCCTCGACTGGCTTTGCGTCATGTGTGGCTTTTCCTCGGTCGAATCTGCTTCCCCCAGTAGTAAACCACTAAAGGCCGCGTCATGGCCGGGCCGGCAGGGTGCTGTGCTCAGGTAGCCTGTGATTGATGACATACCTGCCCGGCCTCCGCCAGCCCGCGCCGCCAACGATGGTGGCCTGGGGCGCTGACATGACGGCGTACAACTTTGGCCACGGGCACCCCATGTCACCGGCGCGGATGGAGCTCACCGCCCGCCTGGCGGAAAGCCTGGGGCTGTTCGGCCTCGACCATGTGGCAGTGGAAGCGCCGGGCGTGGCAACGGACAGCGAACTCGAAGCAGTCCACTCGGCAGACTTCGTGGCAGCGGTGCGGAAGGTCAGCGCCGATCCTTCCACCCCTGATGAATCGAGGGGCTTGGGCACGGAGGACGACCCCGCGTTCGCCGGCATGCATGAGGCCGCAGCCCGCCTGGCCGGAGGTTCGCTGCTTGCCGCTTCCCGGATCCTGGATGGCTCGGCCGTGCACGCCGTCAATTTCGGTGGCGGCATGCACCATGCCGCCCGGGAGAGGGCCAGCGGCTTCTGCATCTACAACGATGCCGCGCTTGCCGTGCAGAAGCTTCTCGACGGCGGCGTCCGCAAGGTGGCGTACATCGACGTGGATGCCCATCACGGCGATGGAACGGAAAGCATCTTCTGGAACGATCCCCGGGTGCTGACTCTCTCGCTGCACGAGTCCGGCATGACCCTTTTTCCCGGTACTGGCTTCGCCAACGAAATCGGCGGCCCGGACGCCGAGGGGACTGCAGTAAACGTGGCCCTGCCCTCGGGAACGGGGGACGCGGGCTGGCTCCGGGCGTTTTATGCTGTGGTTCCCCAGGTGGTGGCCGCGTTTGAACCGGAGGTGATCGTGAGCCAGCACGGCTGCGATTCACACCGTACGGATCCGCTGACCCACCTCAATCTCAGCGTGGACGGGCAGCGTGAGGCCGCGTCCGCCGTCGGGAACCTTGCTGCGCAGTTCTGCGGCGGACGGTGGATCGCCACCGGCGGAGGCGGATACAACGTGGTGGACGTAGTGCCCCGCGCCTGGAGCCACCTGGTGGCCATCGCGGCGGGCCGGCCTGTGCCCCTCCGCACCCCGGTGCCGCAGGAGTGGCGCGACTACGTCGAAGCCAAATACGGTGCCACCGCGCCGGAGCTGATGGGCGACGATGTTGAGCTGTGGTGGCGTTCCTGGGAGGTGGGGTTCGACCCGAACGATGCCGTGGACCGCACCGTGATGGCCACCCGCAAGGCCGTTTTTCCGCTCCATGGGCTGGACCCCTGGTTCGACTGACGTGGCCTCCGTCCCATTACCTCCGTACCCCGAAATAGTTGATGCCTTTCGGCGTATATGTCGTTAGGGTGGGAGGCATGGTGACAGACGACGTATTTGCCGTCATTGCGGAATCGACCCGGCGGGACATCCTGGTTTCGCTGTGCAGCGGGGACAAAGCCGTGGGTGAACTGGTGGAGGAGCTGGCAGCAAGCCAGCCCACCATTTCCAAGCACCTGAAAGTCCTCCGCGAAGCGCAGCTGGTGAGCATGCGCGCGCAGGGCCAAAAGCGCTATTACGCGCTGAACCGGAAGCCCCTTGAGGGCGTGGCCAGTTGGCTTGGAATGTTCGACGTCGGCGCCCTCGCCACGGTGCCTGGAGGCGCCACCGCCACCGAAGCCGGTACCAAGCCGGCCGCCCCGGCCGCGGACAAGCCGGCCGCAACCACTGCTGCCCCGGAACCCGCCGCCGCTGAATCTGCTGCGGCCGAATCAGCCGCCGAACCTGCCAGCGCAGAACCTGCTGCCCAGGAACCCGCCGCCGCTGGACCAGCCAGTGTCGGCGAGCAGGCGCCTGAAGCAGTCCCGGCCGGCTCCGTGTCCGCTGACGTCCTGGTGCGCGACGGCGCCGAACTGAGTCCCGCCGTCGTCATCCCGGGCGGCACCTCGGCGCCGCTCAGCGACGACAGCGTTCCGCAGCAGATCGGCAGGTCAGTGGGGCGTGCGGCCACCCGGGCCGCCGACCTCCTGGCCAACCTCCCCAACCTGCCGAAGTTCGGGCGCAAGAAGTAGGGAAGGCTCCGGCCCGGACGCTACTTCGCCAGCAGCCGGACGTGCTCCGGCGTCAGGTCGGCGATCCTGCTGACGCCAAGCAGCGCCATGGTGCGGGCCATGTCCTTTTCCAGGATCTGGAGGGTCCGGTCCACGCCCGCCCGGCCGCCGGCCATCAGGCCGTAAAGGTAGGCGCGGCCGATCAGCGTGAAGTCGGCGCCAAGGGCCAGCGCCGCCACGATGTCCGCGCCGCTCATGATTCCTGTGTCCAGCATGATGGCCGCGTCCCTGTTGTCCGCGGTGAAGGCCTGCCGGACGTCGGGCAGCAGGTGGAAGGGGATGGGTGCCCGGTCAAGTTGCCGGCCGCCGTGGTTGGAAAGGACCACGCCGTCGGCGCCGTGGTCCACCACGCGCCGGGCGTCCTCCACGGTCTGGATGCCCTTGACCACCAGCTTGCCCTTCCAGGTTTCCCTGAGCCAGTCCAGGTCCTCGAACGTCAGGGTGGGATCAAACATGGAGTTGATGAGGTCTGCCACGGTGCCGGTGTAGCGGGAGAGCGAGGCGAAGGTCAGCGGCTCATGCGTGAGGAAGTTGAACCACCAGGCCGGCCGGTAGGACGCATCAAGGACGGTCGTCAGCGTCAGCGCCGGCGGGATGGTCATGCCGTTGCGGACGTCCCGCAGGCGGGCGCCGGCCACGGCGGTGTCCACGGTGACCATGAGGGTGTCGTTGCCTGCCTTGGCAGCGCGCTCGATCAGTTCCAGCGAACGGTCCCGGTCCGTCCACAGGTACAGCTGGAACCAGTTGCGGCCGTTCGGCGCTGCGGCGGCCACGTCCTCGATGGACGCCGTGCCCATGGTGGAAAGCGTGTAAGGGATGCCGGCGGCCTCGGCCGCCTGGGAGCCGGCGTACTCGCCCTCGGACTGCATCATCCGCGTGAAGCCGGTGGGAGCGATGCCGACGGGGAGCCGGGAAGGCTTGCCCAGGATGTCGGTGCTGAGGTCGATGCTGGAGACGTTCCGCAGGATGCCCGGCCGGAACTCGATGTTCAGGAAGGCCTGGCGGGCCCGGCGCAGGGTGATTTCCCCTTCCGCGGCGCCGTCCGTGTAGTCGAACGGCGCCTGCGGCGTGCGGCGCTTGGCGATGTCGCGGAGTTCCCAGACGGTGCTGGCCCGCTTCAGCCGCGCCTCCTTGCTGAACTCGGGTTTCTTGAACTGCATCAGGGGCGCCAGGTCCGAGTACTTGGGAATGCGGCGCTTGAGCGCAGCAGGCAACGCCGTAGGCAGGGCAGCGGCGGCGGAACCGGCAGGGGCGGACGACGCCGGAGCCCCGGCAGGTGCCTTGGCTGCGGGAATGTCCGTGGCATCCGGCGCGGGGGTGGCTTCCGGGTTGTTGGGCTGGATGGTGTGGGTCATGTCGTCCTCCTGTGGTCTACCCACACTCTAAACGGCGGCCCGTGGGCGGCAGGCTGTTGCCGGGCCGCTGATCCCGCTAGCCGTGGACGGCGGTCCGTGCTGCCCTGGCAGGGCCGCTGCTGGAACGCACCTCAAGCCGCGGCTGGTACCTGCTGCCCGGGGCGTCGTTTTCCTCCTTGCGGATGAGGGCCCGGAGCTGGCGCCAGGCCTGCTCGCCCAGCTCCGTGATGGGCACGGCTGCGGTGGTGAGCGCCGGCGTCGTGTATTTGGCAAAGGGAATGTCATCGAAACCGGTGACGGACATGTCGCCCGGGACGTCGATGCCGCGTTCGTGCAGGCCGCTCATGAGTCCCATGGCTACCAGGTCATTGAAGGCCAGGATGCCCGTGGCCCCTGACTCCAGCACCGCATCCACAGCCTCGTGGCCGGTGTCGAAGTCCGAGCCGCCTTCAAGCATGGTGACGTCCACGTGCGGGTGGGCGGCCTTGAACGTTTCCAGCCCCTGCAGGCGCATTCCGTTGGAGGCACTGCGCGGAGGCCCTGCCAGGAAGGCCAGCCGGGAGTGGCCGAGTTCCACCAGGTGTTCGGCCAGGTCCTGGACACCCTGCCCGTAGTCCACCACCAGGCTGGGCACGCCAGCGGTGGCGGTAGTGCGGTTTATCAGTACCAGCGGGTGCAGTGACGGCGCGATCTCTTCGAGCTCGGCGTCGGTCATGCGGGGCGCGCACAGGACAAGGCCGTCGCAGCGGCGGCGGGCCTCGCCGGCCAGGATGGCCTCCTCGCTGGAGACCTCGAAGGAGTCCGCGATCAGAACGCGGTAACCGTCCTGGGCGGCGGCGCGGCTCAGCCCGCGCAGGATGGCCTGGAAGGTGGGGTTGGCCAGGTCCGGCACCACAATCCCGATGGTGTCCGTCTTGCCCAGCGCCAGGCTGCGCCCGACGGGGTTGGGCTGGTATTTTAGCTCGGCCGCAGCCGCGCGTACACGGGAGGCGATCTCAGGGTCCACCGTGTAATTGCCGTTCATGACGCGGGAAACCGTGGCGTGTGAGACGCCCGCCTTCACGGCGACATCCGCGATGCCGATTCGGCCGGTTGCCGATTTCCTGACCATAGGGAACCTTTCCTAGCGCCACGGACTTGGGGTCCCGGGCCGGATTGCCAGCGCTGCAGCAGCTTCCGGCCGCCTGATGGCGGTGTGTTGAGAGACAGCATATAACGCGATGGGAAAGCGATTTCTATTGTTTTCCCGTGTTTTCCCACGCTTTTCCCGGTTTTCCGGGATCGCTGGACATCCCTGGGGTAGAAAACGCTTTCTCCCAGTACCCATAATGGTTGACGGAAGCAGGTTGCTGTTGATACAAATTCTATAGCGAACCGAGAAAACGCTTTCTCAGCGGTGCTGCAGTGCACCGCGCCACCTCCCCGGATCACCGAACAGGCCGGGCACCAGTCTTCGAAAGGGACCCCATGGTCAACACAGCCGAATCGAGTCCAGCAGTGGCAACCGGAGCGCACCCCGGAAACGGCGGAAAAGCCCGCTTCGCCCTGATCGGTACCGGCGGACGCTCCGAGATGTACATCCGCGCCATCTTTGGAAAGCACGCAGACACCGCGGAGCTCGTGGCCTTCTCCGACGTCAACCCCGGCCGGGTGGAGTTCTACCAGAAGCTGATCCAGGAACTCGGCGCCCCCGGGCCCATTGCCTCGTTCGACCCCAAGGACCTGACGGCCTTCGTCCAGGCCAACAACATTGACCGCGTCGTGGTCACCACGCCGGACTACACGCACGCAGACTTCATTGTCGAGGGGCTGCGCGCCGGCGCCGACGTCGTCGTCGAAAAGCCGCTCACCATCGACGCCGAAGGTTGCCGCCGCATCACCCAGGCCGTGCAGGAGACCGGCCGCAACGTGGTGGTCACCTTCAACTACCGCTACTCGCCCCGCAACAGCGCCCTCAAGGAAATCATCCAGAGCGGCGTGATCGGCAAGGTCACCTCCATCGACTTCAGCTGGGTGCTGGACACGGTCCACGGCGCCGACTACTTCCGCCGCTGGCACCGCGAAAAGAAAAACTCCGGCGGCCTGCTCATCCACAAGGCCTCCCACCACTTCGACCTGGTCAACTGGTGGATCAAAGACGTCCCCGAGCGCGTCTTCGCCTCCGGTGGCCTGAAGTTCTACGGCGACACCAACGCGGCTGAACGGGGACTCGGCGCCCGTCCCGAGCGCGGCACGCCGGCTGCGGACACCCCCGCCGGCGAACGCGACCCCTTCGCCCTCGACCTGCGCGAAGATGAGCGGCTCAAGGCCCTCTTCCTGGACAACGAACACTACGACGGCTACCGCCGCGACCAGGACGTCTTCACCGGCGGCATCACCATCGAAGACAACCTGGCACTGGTGGTGGAGTACCAGGGCGGTCCCCGCCTGAGCTACTCCCTGAATGCCCACAGCCCCTGGGAGGGCTACCGGGTGGCGGTCAACGGCACCGAAGGCCGTGCGGAACTTGAGGTGGTGGAACGCGCTGCCGTCCTGCACAGCACGGACAAGAAGACCGTTGTGGATCCCAGCGCCACGCCTGTCGAGGAAGAGGACGCCGTCCGCCGCAACGGCGAACGCCTGGTGGTCCAGCGCCACTGGGAGCCTGCCTACGAGGTGCCCATCGTCAACGGCGAAGGCGGCCACGGCGGCGGCGACGCCCTCCTGCTCTCCGACCTCTTCAACGGCCCCGGCGAGGACCCGCTGGGCCGGCCCTCCGGGTACCTTGACGGACTCCGCTCGGTCTCCGTCGGCATCGCCGGCAACCGTTCACTCGAATCATCACTGCCCGTGCGCATCGAGGACCTGGACCTCGGCGTCGACCTCCGGCGCGCCCCCTGATGCCCGCACCCACGATCACCGGACCCTAAGGAACAACCATGAGCAGGATCTTTGTCACCGGCGGCTCCGGCCGACTGGGACGCAGTGTGGTGGCGGGGCTCGCCGAAGCCGGCCACCAGGTCATCTCGGTGGACCGCGACGCACTGCCGGCCGAACTGCTGCCGGCGGGCGTCGAACAGGCCACCGCGGACCTGCTGGCACCGGGGGAGGCCCTTCGCCTCCTCCGGGATGCCAGGCCCGACGCCGTCATCCACCTCGCTGCGATCGCCGTGCCGTTCAGCGCACCCGAGGACGTCATTTTTGCCACGAACACCCGGCTCGCCTTCGCCGTCATCAGTGCGGCGACGGAACTGGGCGTCCCGAAAATCATCACCGCCAGCAGCCCCACAGTGCTGGGTTACGGTTCGCCGGCCGGATGGCTCCCGCCGTCGTTCCCGCTGGACGAGCGCACGCCGGCCAAGCCGTGGAATGCCTACGCCCTGTCCAAGCTCATCGCAGAGCAGACAGTCCAGATGTTCGCTGCAGCGCAGGGGGACAGGATCCGGTACGCAGCGTTCCGCCCCTGCTTTGTGATTTCCCCGGAGGAATGGGAAGGCGCCCCCACCCAGCAGGGCCATACCCTTGCCGAGCGGCTTGCCGATCCCGCCCTGTCCGCACCGGCCCTGTTCAACTACGTGGACGCCCGTGACGTGGCGGAGTTCCTGGACCTGCTGCTGGACAGGATGGAGTCCATCCCCAACGGCGAGACGTTCTTTGTGGGTGCGGCCGATGCACTGGCCACCCAGCCCCTGGCTGATCTCATGCCCGGGTTCCTGCCCGGCAGCGACGCCATCAGCGGCGGCCTCACCGGCACCAGCCCCGCCTTCTCCATCGCCAAAGCGCAGGAACTGCTGGGCTGGCAGCCCAAGCGCAGCTGGCGCACAGAACTCAAGTCCCACCAAACCCTCAACGACGAGACCTCCGCGCTGGTAACCGCCGGCAGCGGAACCAAGGAGACATCATGAAATTCGACGGCGTACTCTTCTTCCCCGTCACCCCGTTCACGGCCGAAGGCGCCGTCGACGTGGACCTGCTCAAGGAACACATTGCTTCGCGGCTTCCGTTCGGCCCGGGCGGCGTCTTCCCTGCCTGCGGTACCGGTGAATTCCACGCCCTCAGCATCGAGGAGGTCCGCACCGTGGTCACGGCCGCCGTCGAAGTCGTGGCAGGCAAGGTTCCCGTAGTGGCCGGTGCCGGCGGACCGCTGGGGCATGCCCTCGCCGCCGCCAAGGCAGCCGAGGAAGCAGGGGCTGACGCCCTCCTGGTCCTGCCGCCCTACCTGGTCACCGGACCTACCGACGGCCTGGTGGCCTACATCGAGGCCGTTGCCGACGCCAGCAGCCTGCCGGTGATCGTCTACCACCGCGGCAACGCCAAGTTCACGGCTGCCTCCATGGCACGACTGGCCGCCAACCCCAAGGTGGTGGGCTTCAAGGACGGGCTGGGCGATGTGGGCCTGGCCCAGGAAATCGTGACCGCCGTCAAGGCAACCGGCCGCGAGGATTTCGCGTTCTTCAACGGCCTGCTCACTGCCGAACTCACCCAGGGCGCGTACCGCGGCCTCGGCATCCCGCTTTATTCCTCGGCAGCGTTCGCCATGGCACCGGAGATCGCCAAGGCCTACTACGACGCCTACGTTTCAGGCGACGAGGACCGGCGCAACGCCCTGCTCGAAGGCTTCTACGCGCCCCTGGTCCGCCTGCGCGACCAGACCCCCGGCTTCGGCGTCTCGCTGATCAAGGCCGGCCTGCGCCTGGGCGGCCTGCCGGTGGGCCCGGTCCGTCCGCCGCTGGTGGACCCCACCGACGAGCAGCTTGTGGAGCTCAAGGCCATCCTGGCCAGGGGCTACGAGCTGGCCGGCTGATGAGTGCCCCCGCAGCCGTTGCCGTCCGCACCGTTCCCCGGATCACCGGGCTGACCACCCGGCTCCTGACCGTCCCGCTCCGCCGGCACTGGGGTGCGGAGGCGCCGGAGAACCACGTGATCGCCACGGAGATCCACACGGACGACGGCGGCGCGGGGCTCGGTTTTTCCTGGACCCCCACCATTGGTCCGCAGGCGGTTAAGGCGCTGCTGGACTACGACATCGCACCGTTCGTCACCGGCCTGCCCGCCAACCCGGAAACGGTATGGGATGCGGTGTGGAAACGGCTGCATGAGGCAGGCGGCGGGGGACTGACCACCATCGCGATGGCCGGGCTCGATCTCGCCCTGTGGGACCTGCAGGCGCGCAACGCCGGCACCTCGGTCACCGGGCTGATCGGCCAGCGGCAGGAGTCCGCCGAGGTCTACGGATCAGGGGTGAACCTGCACTACACCCTGGACGAACTGGTGGCCCAGACCGAACGCTGGGTGGCCGCCGGCCACCAGGCCGTGAAGATCAAGGTGGGCAAACCGGACCTCCGCGAAGATGCCGAGCGCGTGGCCGCCGTCCGTTCCGTCCTGGGACCGGACCGCCGGCTGATGATCGACGCCAACCAGCGGTGGGACCTGCCCACCACCTTCCGCGCACTGGAGGTGCTCTCCGAATACGGGCTGGACTGGCTGGAGGAACCACTCCGAGCGGATGACCTCTGGGCCTACCGCAGGCTGCGCAAGCACTCACCGGTGCCCATCGCCCTCGGCGAAAACCTGCACACCATCTACCGGTTCCGCGATTTCATTGAGGCGGAGGCGGTGGACATCATCCAGCCCAACATCATCCGGGTTGGCGGGATCACCCCGTTCCGGCGGATCGTGGAGCTGGCACGGACCAACAGCATCAAGGTGATGCCGCACCTGCTGCCGGAGCTTTCCGGACAGCTGGCGCTGACCCTGGCGGAGCCCACGCTGGTGGAGGACGTTGAAGAGGCGTCCTTCGAGCAGTTGGGCATCCTGGACGGGCCGTCTCCGGTCCGGTTCAGCAACAGCCGGGTCACCCTGGCGGACCGTCCCGGGCTGGGCTTCCGGTTCCGGGATGCCGTGTGAGCACACAGCAACCACGCACTGTAACGAAGAACGTACATAAACAGAACAGGTACCTGACGTGACAACTGCAACGCTTTCCCTGTCCGAGCTGACCGCGGCGGCTACCGAGGCCGCCCGCACGTCGGCAGCGGCTTCCGACGCCGAGCGGGCCGGCTGGCTGAATGCGGTGGCCGACGCCCTGGACGCGAACGCCGCGGAACTGGTGGAGATCGCCGATTCCGAAACCAGCCTCGGCGCTGCCCGGCTGACCGGAGAGGTGGCCCGCACCACCGGCCAGCTGCGCCTGTTCGCGCGCGTCATCACCGAGGGCTCCTACCTCGAAGCGGTCATCGACCACGCGGACCCGTCCTCCACCCCGCCGAAGCCCGACCTGCGCCGCATCCTGAAGCCCATCGGCCCGGTGGCGGTGTTCTCGGCGTCGAACTTCCCGTTCGCCTTCTCCGTTGCCGGCGGCGATACGGCTTCGGCCTTGGCCGTTGGCTGCTCCGTCATCGTCAAGGCCCACTCCGGCCACGTGCGGCTGTCCGAGCGGACAGCGGAAATCGTTGCGGACGCCCTCCGCGGCGCCGGCGCTCCCGAAGGCCTCTTCGCCCTGGTCAGCGGCCGGGAAGTGGGAACAGCCCTGGTGCAGGACCCTGCCATCAAGGCGGTGGGTTTCACGGGCTCCATCCCCGGCGGCCGGGCACTGTTCGACCTCGCCACGTCCCGCCCGGATCCGATTCCGTTCTACGGCGAGCTGGGCAGCCTCAACCCGGTGGTCATTACGGCCGCTGCACTGACGGAACGTTCCAGCGAACTCGCCACCGGGCTGGCGGGCTCCTTCACCCTGGGTGCCGGACAGTTCTGCACCAAGCCCGGCCTGGTGTTCATCCCGGCCGGAACGTCCTTCGCCGCGGACGTGGCCGAGGCCAGCAAGGACAAGCCGGCCCACAACATGCTTACCAGCCGTATTGCCGAGGCTTACCCGGACGGCCTGCGCAGCTTCGCGTCGGTGGAGGGCGTGGACGTGGTGGGCGGCACCGTGGACCAGGATGCTGCGGCCAACGGTGCGGCGCCGGTGGTCTTCTCCACCACTGCCGCAAAGGTGCTGGAACGCCCGGAGCAGCTGCTGGAGGAGTGCTTCGGCCCCACCACCATGCTGATCGAGTACACGGACCAGGAAGAGCTCTCCGCGGTCCTGGCCAAGGTGCCGGGCAGCCTGACCGCCACACTCCACGCCGAGCCCGGCGAGGAGATCGATGCGCTCGTGGAGCAGTTGTCCGGGCTCGCCGGCAGGGTCCTGTTCGAAGGCTGGCCCACGGGCGTTGCCGTGAACTGGGCGCAGCAGCACGGTGGCCCGTACCCGGCCACCACGTCCCTGTTCACCTCGGTGGGCGCGACGGCGGTCCGCCGCTTCCAGCGTCCCGTCGCCTACCAGGACGCCCCGGAAACGGTGCTCCACCCCGCCCTGCGCGAAGAGAACCCGCTGCGAATTCCGCGCCGCGTGGACGGCGAACTGCAGCTTCCGTAGCCAACCATCATCAAGAAACCCCGGGACCGCGGTCCCGGGGTTTCTTTTTGCGTTGGTGGCGTGTCTGCCCGTGCGCCTGCTGCCCTTACAACTCCAGCGTCGCGGGCCGGTCCAGCCCGTTCACGGTGGTGGCGGGCCAGCGGGGATCGACAGTCAGGACCTGGAGCCCGTTCTCCGTGAGCTGCACGGTGTCCTCGATCTTGACGCCCGGGCCGGATGGGTTCCACGTGAAGGCCTGGCCGGGAACCACAGTGTCCGTGGCTGCGGCGGTGACCCGGGGATCGCGGCCTGCGTAGCCGGCCGGGCCGCCCTGGTGGTGCTGTTCCCACTGGTCGGCGCCGAAGCCGTGCCGGGTATACGCGGCCTGGATTTCGGTGAAGATGCGGTCCAGCCGGGCGCCGGGAACCGTCGCGTCGAAAATGTCCGCCTCCACTGCCGCGATGCGGGACTCGGCGTCGCGCTCTTCCGGAGTGCCGGCGTCGAACCTTACCCAGCGGGTGATGTTGGCAACCAGCCCGTCGCGGCGGGCGCAGATGACCGCCATGGCGCGGCGGCCCAGCGGCGCGTGCGTAGCCAGCGGGTGCCGGAACCCGCTGCGGCTGCTGCCGTTGCACAGCAGCACCAGGGGCTCAGCGCCCGCGGCCACCACGCGGGCGGCCAGCGCTGACGCCAGCTCGAACTCCGTGGTCTCCGGGCGTGCAGTGGACAGGACATCGGTCATGATGGCGGCGACGTCAGCACTTAGCCCGGCGTAGCGGGCGCTCTCGGCCGGGAGCAGCTGCTGGCGCGCCGCCCGCAGTTCGGTGGCGGCGTCGGCTTCGGCCAGGAGGGATCCGCCGGGGACGCTGCCGACGGCGGCCGCAGCCTGGTGGAGGTTCCCGTACCAGGGCACGCTGTGGAGGGCCACGCCTTCGGGCAGTTCCTCAGCGGCGATGCGTCCGGCTTCGTTGTTGAATGTCACCAGGTGGTCGCCGGAGCGGTCCACCAGCAGCGCGGCGATGGGATCGCCGGCGAGGCTGATGTGCACGCGGCTGCCGTCGAGGTACCAGGTCAGGGCGGTGTGGGTGGTGAGCAGCAGGGCGTCCTTGCCCGATGCGTCCAGGATGTCCAGCACCCGACGGCGCTTCACCGCGCGGTCCCGGACCGAGGCCGGGGCGGTGCGGACAGCCTGCGGCGGTGCAGCTGTTGTCTGGGTCATGAGAGGTCCCCCTGTTGTGTGATCAGTGCTTCGATGTCGGTTGTGTCCAGGGAGCCGTCGGCCACCAGGACGGAAATGCTCCGGCGCACGGGGCTGCCGGGTTCTGCAATAGCAGGCGTATCCCAGGCGAGGGACTGGCCCACTCCCGGGTAGCCGTCCACCCGGACAAACCAAGGATCGGTGGAGGATTCCGGGGCAACGAACACGAGGGTGGCGTCGCCGGTCCGGTCTGTTCCGGCACCGAAAGTTCCAGTCCAGGCAAGCCACCTGGAGACCGTGCCGTGGACCTCTGCTTCACCGGTTCCGGCAGGTGACCAGACCTTTGCGCCACCGCATTCCGGCAGCCGCCAGAAGAATCCGCCGTAGCCACCCTCGAAGCGGCCGTTGGACCCCGGGCTGCCCAGGCTGACCGGCTGGTCTCCGGCGGGGGAGAGTGCGAACTCAAGGGACAGGCGCCAGGCCGAGGCGCTGACTCCTGTCCAGCTCCAGCGGCGTTCCTCCACGAGGACCGGGCCGCCGTCGGGCCCGTTCCAGCTCAGGCGTTCCTCAAGCCGGCCTTCGGCGCCCCCGGTAACCGCGGCCGTTTCCTCCGCATCCGTGCTGGTGACGGCGATGCTGCCGTGGTCTGGCCGCCAGACGTACTGCCCGGCCTCCCGGGTGTAGGTGCGGCCGCCCCAGAAATTCACGCCGTCCACATCCTGGAGTGCCACGCCGGCGCCGAGGTGCCACACGTGGTCCAGCGGCTGGTGGTCCGTGACTACAGTCCCGGACAGGGTGCGGACGGGGTGCAGGTAGGGTCGCGGCGAGGAGACGGCGCGGATGTGGCTGCCGTCCTGGTAGTCCGCCACGGGGTGCCCGTCCACGGTCAGGGTCCGGACGGGCGGAAGCTGCCGCGCCCAGGGAACGCCGAGTTCGGCGAAGGTGGCCTGCGCCTTGGCGGCGCGGTCGAACAGTTCCACGATGCCGTGCACCACGGGGTGGGCATCGTCGCCTTCGCCCTCCCAGGTAATGTGCGCGGGATCAATCGGCTCCGGCGTTGGTGACGTGCGGATGGCTTCGAGGACCGAAGTGAAGGCGCCCGTGTCCGCCACCGCGGCCAGGAGCGGGGCTCCGGTGGAGCGGGCTTCGAGCAGATTTTCCAGCAGATCGGTGCGGCCGCACTTCTCCCGGCGCTCGCCGTCCGGCGTGCTGATCACTACCTCGTCCTCCGTGTAGAAGAAGGTGATCTCGCCGCGGGTGCCGTGGACGGTGACGGACGGGTTTACCTGTTCAGGCGCGCATAGGGTAAGGGTGCACAGCAACGTGGTGCCGTGGGCGGTCCGGACGCGGATCACCGACGTATCGTCGCTTTCGGTTTCGTGCGCGCGGTAGAGGTCTGTTTCCACGGAAGCGACATGGGCCAGCGTGTGCGCCCCGGCCATGTGCAGGGCGGTGGCTACGGCGTGGGCCAGCGCGTTGGTGGCTACGCCGTCCACCACGTCGACGCCGTCCAGGCTGCGCTTGCCGGCCCACCGGGACCGCTTGAAGTAGGACTTGGTCCGCACCCACTGGCCGCTGGCGCTCAGGCCTAGCACTTCGCCGATGCCGCCGGACTCCACGAGGGTGCGGATGGCCGGGAGGGCATGCGAACCCAGGCTCTGGAAGCCCACCTGGACCAGCCGGCCTGACGACTCCGCAGCGGCCAGGACCTCGTTGAACTGGGCCAGGGACGCCACAGGGGGCTTCTCCACGTACACGTCCAGCCCGGCAGCCAGGGCGGCTGTGGCCAAGGGCGCGTGGGTCTGGATGGGGGTGGCGAGGATGACGACGTCCGCACGGGCCCCGGCAGTTGCCTGCGCTGCCAGAAGGCTGTTGAGATCGGGGAAGACGGCCACCGTGTCCTTGAGCCGGCCGGGCGCCGGCGGGTTGGGATCGGCGACGGCCACGAGCTCCAGGGCCCCTGCCTCTTCCAGCCGGGCCAGGTTGGCAAGGTGGCGTTCGCCGAAGCCATGGACGCCCACCAGGGCGATGCGGGGTACTGCAGTGCCGGCGGCGGCGCTGTCCTCGGGGCGGCTGTCCGGTTCCGCGGTGGCGGAGTGCGAAATCATCAAAGGGTCCTTGGGGTTGGGATTATCAGGAGGCGGGTGACGCTGCAAGGGCAAGGGAAGCGGCCAGGAAACCGATCGCTTCATCCTGCATGGCGGCAGTGAAGACGTGCCCGCCGGGCCAGAAACTTCCGGTGTAGCGGCCGCCGCCGTTCAGGGCTTCCAGAGTCCGGTGGGCCTGGCGCATGCCGTCCTCCGGGAAGAGTTCGTCGGCCAGCGCGTACTGCACCAGGAACCGGGCGGCGGAGCGGCCCGTGAGTTCCGGCCAGTCGCCCAGCTTCCATAGCCCGGGAGTCTGCAGCAGCCAGGAGTGGGCGTCCAGGTAGGCAGGCATCAGGGATTCGAAGGTGGTCATCATGCAGGTCACTACCGAGGCGCGGATTTGGGGACTCAGGGCCGCGAGGGCAAGGGACCGGCCGCCGCCGCCGGAGAAACCGACGCAGCCCAGGCGGTCCGCATCGACGCCGGGCAGGTGGGCGAGGATGTCCAGCGCCGCAAGGTCGTCGTGGGCCACCATGCCGGCCAGGCTGGTGCCCAGCAGTCCGGCGGTCTTGGCAACGGTGTCCTCATGGAACCCTGCTGCCGCGTTGTAGAGATCCGCTTCGGAAGGTACGACGTCGTCCTCCCGCCATTGTGCCCGCCGCGCCTCCAGCGCGGAGGCGGTACGCCACGGAGGCGTTGAAAGGTCGAAACGGCGGCTGCCCCAGGCGAAGGAGTCATGGGCCAGGACGGCGAATCCTTGGCGGGCGGTTTCGGAGGCGAGGGCCCGGCCGTCGTAGTGGCCGGCGCGGGCGGCTGCAGCGGAGGGGTGGCTCTCCGGGAGGTCCACCAGCCGGTCTGCCCCGCCGAACTTGTTGCCGCCGTGGCAGTGCAGGGCCAGGATGCCGGGCAGGGTCTCCGTACTTCCGGCCGGACGTGCCAGCCAGCCCGTGGTGCGCGGGCCGAAGCCCAGCTGCCAGCTGAGCTGGGAGGTGGTGACGTCGTCGTGCGTTACTTCCCAGTGCACCGTGACGGCCGGCCGGCCTGATGCACCGGGGACCCCCAGCGCATCCGCAAGGCCCTGTCCGGCAGGGGTGGCTGCGGTGTATTGCGGATGATTGCGGACATAGGCAGGCCAGTCCTCATAGCCGGCGATGGCGCTGGGCCTGGAACTGTTGGTAACGGCTGCCACTGGCCTGCCTCCTGTCTGATGTCATGCGTTGGTGCGAAGAAGCACCGGCCGCGGTCGGGCTGACTGCGGCCGGTGCACCGGGGTGGCTACCCCAGGTTCGAATTGACCTCACTGATGACGCCCTTTGCCGCATCCTGCGGCGAGATCTTCCCGAAGAGTACATCCGTGTTGTATCGGTTCAAAACTTCCAGGGTGGAAGAAGAACCTGCCGGGAACGGCTGGGGCGGCTTGACGTCCAGCTCGGCGATGCGGTCCAGGTATCCCGCCTCCTTCTGCTGGGTTTCCTTCAGCAGGGGGGTGATGCCCGCCTTGAGATCGGTGTTGGCGGGCATGCCGCGGTCACTCTTGATCTTGCTGGCAGCATCCATGTTGTTCACCAAATAATTGATGAAAAGGGCAGCTTCCTTGGACTGGGCGGACTTGGACGAGATGGCGTACTCCATGGAGGAGCGCAGCCAGGTTCCCGGCTGCTTGCTTTCCCCGGGCAGCTTCACCATGGTCAGGGGCGCACCCGAGTAAGAGGTCATCTGGTTGCTCCACGACACCTTCATCGCCTGCTTACCCTGGCCCATCAGCGTCAGTTCCGGCTGCGCTGAGCCGTCTTCGACGGTCTGCGACGCGGAAGGTGCGCCGCCGGTGTCCATGAGTTTCTTGTTGAACTCAAACCACTTGGCGAGGGTGCCCTCGCTGATACCCATCTTCTTTCCGTCGTCCGTGTACAGCTCTTCGCCGCTCTGGCGTGCCCAGACGGCAACGAACGAATCGTTGGACATCGGCGTGGTGCCGAAGGTGCCGGCGGGGGAGTTCTTGCTGATCTTGGCGGCAATATCGACGTAGTCGTCCCAGGTCCAGGTTTCGTCGTCCGGCAGTGGTACGCCGGCGGCTTCAAACACTGTGGGATCAAGGACCATGGACATGGCATTGACGCCGGCGGTGATGGTGTACTGCTTGCCGTCCAGCTGGCCCAACTCCACGGTTCCGTCGGCAAACTTGGAGGTATCGATCTGGTCCTTGACCTTGTCCAGGTCCAGCAGCACCCCGCGCGACGCGTATTCGCTGGGGTAGGAACCGCTCATGGCGAAAACGTCCGGGGTGGTGCCGCCCGCAATCTGCGTGGCCATCTTGTCCCAGTAGGAGCTGAACTCAGTGTTCTCGCCCTGCACCTTGATGGTGGGGTTGGCCGCTTCGAAGTCCTTGATGACTTCAAGCGTGGTTTTGGCGCGGGAATCGTTGCCCCACCAGGCGAAACGGATGGTCACGGGATCCTCCGCCGTGCCGACCTTTCCGGCCTGCGGACTGCTGCCACAACCTGTGAGCGCCAAGGCCAGTACGGCTGTTGCAGCAGCCGCCCCCATTACAGACTTCTTCCGACGAAACCTCATTGTCCTGCCCCTCAGGTGGTGTTCTACAGTTGAGTGATGCCCGTTACAGAAAACGCTTTCTCAAAAACTAACAAAGGGCTATACAGGAGTCAAGAAACCGTTTACTTTGGTACGGAGCCGCTTTTTCATCCAGTACCTCCAGCGGCCGGTCCCAGCCGGTTTCCACAACGGTTCCAGGACGGCGCGGGGTGCTGACACTCATCGCCCCGGCGATGACCCAAAACGTGGAGGCCACGATGACCAAAGGAGACCACATGGCCGCAAAGCAGATACCCAGGGCACCGCGCCCGGCAGGAATGCCGGTTGCGCCGGGCCTGACGCATGGAGCGGGGGAGCGGCGATGAGCGCCATCAGCGAGCTGAGCTCCCTTAGCCGGCGCAAGGGCAAGGCCACTGCCGAGGAGAAGAAGGCGAATGGCCGGGACAATAAGGCCGCGTACATCTTCTTGTTGCCGTGGCTGGTGGGCCTGGTGGCCATCACCATCGGCCCGATGGTGATGTCCCTTTACCTGTCCTTCACGGATTACAACCTGCTGCAGCCGCCGGAATGGACCGGGGCGGATAACTTCATCCGGATGCTCAGTGACGCAAGGTTGCACAATTCCCTGCGGGTGACGTTCACTTACGTGTTCGTGGGTGTCCCGCTGCAGCTGGCGGTGGCGCTGCTGATCGCTCTGGTGCTGGACAAGGGCCTGCGCGGGTTGCCGTTCTACCGCTCGGTGTTCTACCTGCCGTCCCTGCTGGGCGGTTCCGTGGCTGTGGCCATCCTGTGGAAGCAGATCTTTGGCACCACCGGCCTGGTGAACCAGGTTCTGGCGATGTTCGGGATCCAGGGTCCGGGCTGGATCTCGGATCCGGGGACTGCGCTGGGGTCCATCATCCTGCTGCACGTCTGGACGTTCGGTGCGCCGATGATTATCTTCCTGGCGGGCCTGCGGCAGATTCCCGTGATGTATTACGAGGCAGCCAAGGTTGATGGTGCCACCACGCTCCAGCAGTTCTGGCGGATCACGATGCCGATGCTGAGCCCGATCATCTTCTTCAACCTGGTCCTGCAGATTATCGGTTCGTTCCAGTCGTTCACGCAGGCGTTCATCGTCTCCGGCGGCAACGGCGGGCCGTCGGACTCCACGATGTTCTTCACGCTGTACCTGTACCAGAAGGGCTTCGGCCAGTTCGACATGGGCTACGCGTCCGCCATGGCGTGGGTGCTGCTGCTCATCATCGGCGTCTTCACCGCCATCAACTTCATCGCTTCTAAGTATTGGGTTTTCTATGACGACTAACCTGGAGACGCTGCCCGCCTCGGACAAGAAGTCCGCAGGGGCCGGTAAGCCTACGAACCACCGCAAGCCCCGCGAGTCCCGCGGCACCTTGGCCTTCAGCCGGGCGCAGCGGACCAAAGCGCTGACGAAGCACGCCATCCTGATCCTGGCCGGCGGCCTGATGATCTACCCGCTGCTGTGGATGGTTGTCTCATCCCTGCGGCCCAACGAGCTGATCTTCCGCGAACCGGGACTCTGGCTCAACAGCCTGGAGATGAGCAACTACACCTCGGGCTGGTCCGCACTGACCCACCCGTTCGGCCACTACATGATCAACTCCGCGATCGTGGTGATCGGATCCATCCTGGGCAACCTGATCTCCTGCTCGATGGCCGCCTACGCCTTCGCCCGGCTGCAGTTCACCGGCAAGAAGCTGTTCTTCGGCATCATGCTGCTGACCATCATGCTGCCGTTCCACGTCATCATCGTTCCCCAGTACATCCTGTTCTCCCAGATCGGCTGGGTAAACACCTTCTGGCCCCTGATCGTGCCGAAGCTGCTGGCCACGGACGCGTTCTTCGTGTTCCTGATGGTCCAGTTCATCCGCGGCATCCCGAAGGACCTTGATGAAGCTGCACGCATCGACGGCGCGGGCCATCCCCGGATCTTCCTGCGGGTCATCCTGCCGCTGATGGTCCCGGCCCTGGCCACCACCACCATCTTCACCTTCATCTGGACCTGGAACGATTTCTTCGGCGCCCTGATCTACCTCACGGACCCGGATATGTTCACCGTTCCCGTGGCACTGCGCGCGTTCGTGGACTCCCAGTCAGCCACCAGCTGGGGCTCACTGTTCGCCATGTCTATCGTGTCCCTGCTCCCCGTGTTCCTGGTGTTCCTCTTCGGCCAGCGGTTCCTCATCAAGGGCATCGCCACCACCGGCATCAAGTAACCCGCCCACCGCAAAACCCGTGAACGGCCCGTCCCTGCGGCGGGCCGTTCGTGCGCCCGCAGCCTGGCGCCGGCCTGCCGGAGCTCCCGCTACCAAATCGCAACAAACTTGTCGCCCGGACATCTTGTACTACAAGTTGACCACTTGTAGCATTGGAACCAGAAAGCGCTTTCTCGGTTCGCTTGAGTCGAATCTCCCGAGATTGCCGTTCCGCTCGCATCACCAGCGTTCCCGCACCAACATTCAGCAACACCGAGAAACATCCCCAGCACCACAGATCAACGAAGATCGGAGCACCCAGTGCCGCTTTTCTCCCGTCCCTCAGCTGCCCGGCAGCCTGCAGAGACTCCCTCCACCCGCCCGGCCCGCCGCTTCCGCAAGACGGGCGCCGTAGCCGCGGCAGCCGCCGTCGTCATGGCCCTCAGTGCCTGCGGCTCAGGATCCGCCCCTCAGAGCGCCGACGGAACCGTCGAACTCCGCTTCTCCTGGTGGGGCGGCGACAAGCGCGCCCAGCTGACGCAGGAAGCCATCAAGCAGTTCGAGGCGGAAAACCCCAAAATCAAGATCAAGCCGGAATTCGGCGACTGGAGCGGTTACTGGGACAAGCTGGCCACCCAGGTGGCCGCCAACGACGCTCCTGACATCATCCAGATGGACGAGAAGTACATCACCGAGTACTCCACCCGCGGAGCCCTGCTGGACCTGTCGAAGTACGACATCGACACCACCAAGCTGGACGAGGCCGCCCTTAACGCCGGCAAGGGCGAGGACGGACTGACGGGCATCCCCGCCGGCATCAACGCTGCCACCATCCTTGCCAACCCCAAGGTGTTCGAAGCTGCCGGTGTTCCGCTGCCGGATGACTCCAAGTGGACCTGGGAAGACTTTGGCCGCATCGCCGCCGAAGTGACTGAGAAGTCGCCAAAGGGCACCTATGGCGCCGCCGCATACGGCACCGACGAGGCTTCCCTGGGTGTCTGGCTCCGCCAGAACGGCAAGTCGCTTTACACCTCGGACGGCAAGCTCGGCTTCGAGCCCAGCGACATCGCGGAGTGGTGGGCATTCCTGAAGGATCTCAGCAAGAACAAGGCCGTCCCGTCAGCATCCGAGGTGGTTGAGGCCGAGGCCGCATCGCTGGACCAGAGCGGCCTGGCCACGGGTAAGAACGGGCTGGCCTTCTGGTGGTCCAACCAGGCACCCGCCCTGGAAAAGGCATCAGGCGCGGACCTGAAGATTCTGCGGTTCCCCACCAAGACCGGGTCCTCTGCCGATGCCGGGCTTTGGTACAAGGCATCCCAGTTCTGGTCCGCATCCTCGCGGACCAAGCACCCTGAGGAAACCGCCAAGTTCATCAACTTCCTGACCAACAACGTCAAAGCCGGTGAGACTCTCCTGGCCGACCGCGGCGTGTACCCCAACTCTGACGTCCGTGCCGCAATTGAATCCAAGCTGACCCCGGCCGACGTGAAGGTGGTCAAGTTCATTGACCAGATCAAGGACGAACTGGGCGAGGCTCCGGCTCCGCCGCCGAAGGGTGCAGGCGCCATCCAGGAGATCATCAAGCGGTACACCTCCGAGGTTCTCTTTGAACGGCTTTCCACGGATGAGGCAGGCAAGAAGGCCGTCGACGAAATGAAGTCGGCCATCAGCTAGCCCCGGCACGAACCGATTTCACGCCGCCAACACGGCTCTGGACAGCCTGGCAGGAAGCCTCCTCCGGCCAGGCGTCCGACGGCGGGTGGCAGCTCCGCCCCGGCGGGAACCCATGGTTCCTTCCGGGGCGGAGCTGTTTAAGCCGGGGCTTTACAGTCGGCCTTCGGCCGCCCGGGCTCGCCGTGAATACTCAGTCAGCGCGCACTGTGTCAAGGAACGCCGGCCTGGATGACGCGGCCCAAGACTTGGATCGCGGGTCGTGGAAGCGGGGGCTTGCCGGGTGCCCGCGCCGGTGCTCCTGCTATGCCCGCATGCTTACTCGGGCTGCTGGCATGGGTGAAGGCCGTCCCGGGGAGTGGTGGGGCGGTGGAGTGGTAGGTGTGGCCGGTGGGGGTTCGGAGCCTGACGGTATGGCGGGCGACTTGCCTGACATCGTGTGGCCCGTCGGGGATCCGTGTAGGGTCCGGAAGCTGCGGGTTTTCGGGCACTGGGATGGGTTTTGAACTCCAGCCTGGGCTTTCTTTGGTGTGGTTGCAGGCTTCGCAGAGTCCTTGGCCGTTGTTGGTTGTGGTGTTGCCGCCGTGGTGCCAGGGGGTGATGTGGTCGTGGTGGCGGATGGGTGCGTCGCAGTACGGGGTCCGGCAGGTGTCGTCCCGGATCTGGAGGAAGCGTTTGAGTCCTGCCGGGAAGAGCCTGGGCTTGGAATCCAAACCGATGAGCTCACCGGTGCCGGGGGCGGTGTAGAGCCTCCGAACCCAGACAGCCATCGCGGACGCGGGGTCGGCCCCGGGTTCTGGGTTGGCACGGCTGGCGGCGCGGGTGTTGGTGCCCGTGCCCGGTTGGTGTCCGGCGGCGAGTTCGCGGGCCCAGGCGGCGGGCACGATGCCGTACCCGGCGAGCCGGGCCGGCTCGCTGTCGCCTTGTAACAGGGTCCGGTCGGTCATGACGAGCTGGACCTGGACCCCGCTGATCCCGCCCGGGGTCCCGGTGATCCGTTCAGCCAGGGTGTCGGCCATGATCTGGCCCGTTGACCGGCCATCCCCGGAGGACCGGAGGGTGCCGGCCTCCCTGCTGAGGGCAGCGTAGGCGGCCACACCCTCGGCGACCGGCAGCAGCGCGGTCAGCCGGGCCATGGTGTCCGGGGCCGGGCGCAGGCTCACCGTCCGTGCCCCCACCGCTTTGGCGGCCCGCCTGGCCACCGAGACGGGGTCCCGCCGGTACGCGGCGGCTTTGGCCGCGGAGATGATGGTCCGGTCCCCGGCCCCATCAAAGGTGCCGGTGTCGGCGGCGAGTTCCTCATCGACCCCCGCCCGGTCCTCGGGTGAAAGGCAGTTGGTTTCCTTCACCACCAGCGTGGTCCGCCACTCACTCAACCGTCCGGACCGGAACGCGGCGAAGGTGTGGGGCATCCCGGTCAGGGTCTTCGCCAGTCCCAGCAGCCGCCCGCCCCGGGACGGGGACTCCCGCCGCGCCAACGCCACCTGCGCCCCTACCCCGGCGCCCTGTTCCTTAGCCGGGATACCGGCAGCGGCCTGCTCCCGCCGCTGCACCAAGTCGAACGCGACAGTGATCTCGGCCTGCCTCGCCGCCGCAACAGCCTTCACGTCCTCAAGCTGCCGGAGCTGATCAATCATCCCCGCACCATTGGCAGCAGCTGGAACATCAGCCAATATACGCAAGGCATCAACAACACCCAGAACCCCAGCGCCCGCGGTGCCAGAAGGAGAATGAACCCCGACGCCTGAGGGCTGCTCAGCTGGCGGCTGGGGCGGAGCCGGAAGAGATCCCGCGAGAGGGAGGGCCAGCGGCTTGGTCGGCCGAGGACCGGGGCGTTGAACGTGCTGGCGAGCAGTGCCACCCCCAGTCAGGTCGTGCCCGCCGACCGGTCGGACAGCAGACGGCGCAACGGCAACTGCCCGCCCCACCTCCACTGCCGCTCCGCCAACCGTCTCCATGAATAAAGTCTTCCAGCAACCACCGACATTCCCGACGCCTTCAAACCCCTATGTGGAAAAGCCGCTGAAGCAGGTGCTTCAATCCTGGAGCCGGAGCGGCTACGTGTCCGGGGCGTCGTCGTCCTGCGGCCTTTCTTCGCCGCCCGGCCAGAGAAGCTCGGCGACGGCTTCTGCCAGGGCTTGAATGACAGCCCCGACCGCATCCAGAAACATCGACATGCCGCCACGGTACGGCTGGAGGCGGAAGCTGCCAAGAGCCGGTTGTGTCCAGGCCTGCTTCCCTGACCCACACGAAAGCAAAACGGCGGCGCCCGAGGAGGCGCCGCCGTCGTACGTAGGAGAGGAGAAGGTGCCTAGCCCTCCCTGATCACCGCAATGCTGCCCGCCGGAACGGACCCGCCAAAGGGCTCCCCGGTCAGCAAATCGGTTCCTGTGGCCGAGACGGCGGCGGAGGAGCGGGTGTGGTTGATGGCGAACAGGAAGCGCTGCCCATCGGCCGAGCGCCGACGGACCAGTTCGACGCCGGTGTCGGCGGCAGCCGCGGGGGAGACGCCCGATTCGGCGAGCAGCCGTTCCACCAACGCATCAATGCCGTCGCTGTCCGGGAAGGTGGCCAGGTACCAGGCAGCGCCGGCGCCCACGGAGCGGCGGGTCAGGGCCGGGACGCCTTCCAGCGGATACTCCGTGAACGCCTGGACCGCTTCGGCGCCGGCGAGGTGCACGTGCTCGCTCCAGACCGAGGCAACGGTGCCGTCGTCGAGCTTCAGCTGCGATCCGGCCAGCAGCGGGTGGAACTCTTCCACCCGCACGCCAAGGAGGTCCCGGAATGCGCCCGGATACCCGCCGAGCCGAATGTGGTCCTGCGGGTCCGCGATCCCGCTGAAGTAGCTGACCAGGACGGTGGCGCCAGCGGAGGCGGCCGCGGCGATGTTGCCGGCGTCGGCGTCGGATACGGCGTAGAGCGTGCAGACGAGCACCAGGTCGTAGCCCTCGAGCGGCGCAGACGGGTGGACCATGTCCACGGAAACGCCCTTCAGGAACAGCGAACGGTGGAAGGCCCGCAGCAGGTCCAGGTACTTCACGTCGATGCTCGGCTTGGAATCGATCTCGCTGGCCCACCACGCCTCGTAATCGAAGACGATGGCCGCGCGGGACTCCACCCGGGAACCGCGGACCGGTTCGAGCAGCTTCAGCGCCGCCCCGAGGTCCACCACCTCGCGCCACACGCGCGTGTCCCGGCCGCCGTGCGGCACCATGGCGGAGTGGAACTTTTCGGACCCCGCGAAGCTCTGCCGCCACTGGAAGAACATCACGGCATCCGCGCCGCGGGCCACGTGCGCCAGCGAGTTCCGGAGCATTTCGCCGGGCATCTTCGGCTGGTTGCGGGGTTGCCAGTTGACGGCCGACGTCGAATGTTCCATTAGGATCCACGGGTCACCGCCCGCAATGCCCCGGGTCAGGTCCGCGCTGAACGCGAGTTCGATGTGCCGTTCGGGGTCGGCAGCCACGAGGTAGTGGTCGTTGGCGATGACGTCAAGATCCTTGGCCCAGCTGAAGTAGTCCATGGACTTCGTGGCGCTGGAGGCCATGAGGTTGGTGGTGCAGGGAACCTCCGGGGTCACCTCGCGGAGCACTGCCACGAGTTCGCGGTAGTAATCCATCAGCGCCCACGAATTGAAGCGCTGGAAATCGAGCTGCTGCCCCGGGTTCAGCGTGCTGGGGGCAACTGAGGGCGGCAGGATTTCTTCGAACGATGCGTAGTTCTGGCTCCAGAACGCGGTGCCCCAGGACGCGTTGAGGGCGTCAATGCTCCCGTAACGCCGTTCCAGCCAACTGCGGAAAGCGGCTGCGTCCTCTTTGCCGTAGAACTCGGAAATGTGGCAACCCAGCTCGTTGTCCACGTGCCAGAGCGCCAGCGCCGGATGGTCCTTGTATCGTTCGGCGAGGACCCGCGTGATGCCCGTGGCGTAGCGCCGGTAGGCGGCCGACGACGGCGTGTAGTGCCGCCGTGAGCCCGGTCCCAGCACGGTTCCGTCAGCGGTGACCGGCAGGATTTCCGGATGCTTGCGGACCAGCCACGCCGGGGGAGCGGCGGTGGCGGTGGCGAGGGCAACCCTGACGCCGATGCCTGCGAGGTTGTCCAGCACCTCATCAAGCCAGCCGAAATCGTACTGGCCCTCAACCGGTTCCAGCAGGGCCCAGGAAAAGATGCCCACGCTCAGGAAGTTCACGCCGGCTTCCTGCATCAGCTCGAGGTCCTCCAGCCGCACGCTCACGGGCCACTGTTCGGGGTTGTAGTCGCCGCCGAAACCGAGGCCTTCGACGTTGCTCCAAACACTTGCCGGACGGTTAATTTCCTGCGTTGCCATGGGACTCCTATGTCTGCTGAAGCGGTGGAACAGGGCGGGAAAACCGGTGGATTGGAAAACGCTTGCCCAATTCCCGGAATGCGGATATTGTATCGTTTCAGAAGCCGTGTAAGCCAGCTCACTACTTACGTTGTAGATGAGATCAGGGATTGCACACATTGAGCAAGGAGGCTCCCGTGATCAACAGAAGGCATTTCCTTACAACCGTAGCCGTCGGCACCGCATCTGCCGGCGTACTGGCGGCCTGCGGAACCGGATCCAGCACCTCAGGACAGACCGGTTCGGCGGACAACCCCGTCACCATCAACTACACCTGGTGGGGCAACGACGACCGCGCCGAGCGCACCCGCAAGGCCATTGCATTGTTCGAATCCAAGAACCCGGACATCAAGGTCAACGGCAACTTCACCGACTTCGCCGGGTACTGGCAGAAGCGTGCCACCGAAGCTGCCGGCGGTGGCCTGCCCGACGTGATGCAGTGGGACCTGTCCTACCTGCGCGACTACGGCCAGCGCAACCAGCTGCTGGACCTGGGTACGGTCAAGATCAATACGGATGCCTTCGAAAAGTCCCTGCTGCCTTCCGGCCAGATCAAGGGCAAGACCTACGGAATCCCCACCAGCACCAATGCCTTCGCCGTCTACTACGACCCCGCCAAGCTGGCCTCCCTGGGTATCGCCGAGCCGGACGGAAGCTGGACCTACAAGGAATTCAACGCCTTCCTCACCGAGGTGGGCAGCAAGAGCAACGGCGCCCTCTTCGGCGGCACCGACTACACGGGCGTCTGGTGGATGTTCAACGTCTGGCTGCGGCAGAACAACATCGAAGCCTTCACCTCCGAGGGCAAGCTCGGCTTCAGCAAGGACGACCTGAAGAAGTGGTGGAACCTCACGGCTGATCTCCGCGGCACCCCGGCGATCGTCTCCGAGGAACGCGTCACCCAGCTGGCCCCGAAGTCGCCGTTCGGCTCGAATGTCACCGCAACCGAAGTCACCTGGGACAACTTCATGGCCGGCTACCTCGGCGACAGCGGCGCGAAGGAACTCAAGCTCGTGCCGGTCCCCTCCGACGACGCGGACAACCTCGGCCTGTTCCTGAAGCCGTCAATGCTGATGGTGGCCAGCGCCAAGACCAAGTTCAAGGACGCCGCAGCCCGCTTCATCGACTTCATGGTCAACGACCCCGAGGTAGGCCAGATCTTCAAGACCTCCCGTGGCGTGCCCGCATCGAAGACCCAGCGCGACGGCACCACCTTCGAAGGCACGGACAAGATCGTTGTCGATTACGAAACGTCCATCTCCCAGTACCTCAAGGACGCCCCGGAGCCACCGATCGTCGGCTTCGGCACGCTGGAGACCTCCTTCAAGCGCATTGCTTCGGACCTGAACTACGGCAAGCTGGACATCAACGGTGCCACCGACGCCTGGTTCAAGGAAGCCGAAGACCTTATCAAGCAGAACGCCTGATACAGGCTTCACAACTGACGGACTGAACTCGTGACTCAAAGCCCAACCCTGAGCAGGCGTTCGACGCAATCCGGTCCTGCCCCGCTTCGCAAGTCGAGGCGGGGCGGGGCGGATGCCCGCGCCGGCTACACCTTCCTGCTGCCCTGGCTGCTGGGATTCATCGCCCTCACCGTTGGGCCGATGATCTCCTCGCTCTACCTGTCCTTCACCAACTACAACCTCTTCGAGCCGCCCAAGTGGATCGGGCTGGACAACTACATCACGCTGTTCCAGGACGAACGGTTCCTGCAGTCCGTGGGCGTAACCGTGGGCTATGTGGTCTTCGGCACCCCGCTCAAGCTCGCCGCAGCGCTGGCGGTGGCGATGCTGCTCAACAGCAAGCGCCGCGGCCAGGGCTTCTACCGCTCCGCGTTCTACGCCCCCTCGCTGATCGGCGCCTCGGTATCGATCGCGATCGTGTGGAAGGCGATGTTCGGCGATTCGGGCCCGGTGGACCAGGGCCTGTCCTTCTTCGGGATCAACCTTGGAGGCTGGGTGGGCAACCCGTCCATGACCATGCCGATGTTCATCCTGCTCACGGTGTGGCAGTTCGGCGCGCCGATGGTGATCTTCCTGGCCGGGCTTAAGCAGATCCCCAACGAACTCTACGAGGCAGCGTCCATGGACGGTGCCGGGCCGGTGCGGAAGTTCTTCAACATCACCTGGCCCATGCTCTCCCCGGTGATCTTCTTCAACCTGCTGATGGAAACCATCCACGCGTTCCAGATCTTCGCCTCGGCCTTCATCATCTCCAACGGTGAAGGCGGCCCCGCCGGATCCACCCTCTTCTACACCCTCTACCTGTACCTGCGCGGCTTCAGCGATTTCCGGATGGGCTACGCCTCGGCGATGGCCTGGCTCCTGGTGATCGTGGTGGGCATCATTACCCTGATCTTCTTCAAAACGTCCAAGTCCTGGGTCCACTACAGCGGTGATTCGAAATGACAACCATGGCAACGCCCACCCAGTCCGCCACGGACACCGGCACCCCGGTGTACAACCCGAAATCCGAGTCAGCCGGCGCCAAACGGGCCAAGAGCACCCTCTTCCACATCGCCGCGCTTATCCTCACCGGGATCGTGCTGTACCCGGGCCTGTGGATGATCGCTTCGGCGTTCAAACCGAACTCCGAGATTGGCGGCGGAAACACCTCGCTGTGGTCAGAGAACTTCAGCTTCGATAACTTCGTCACGGCCCTGGACGGCATCGGCGGGGTGTCCACGATGCAATTCTTCACCAACTCGCTGATCCTGGCCCTCGGCGCCGTGGTGGGCACCATCCTCTCCGCGTCCGTCTCGGCCTACGCCTTCGCCCGGATCAAGTTCCCCGGCCGGAGCGTGTTCTTCGGCATGATGATCGCCACCCTGTTGCTGCCCTTCCACGTGGTGATCATCCCGCAGTACATCATCTTCCAGCAGCTGGGCCTGGTGGATACCTACATTCCGCTGCTGATCGGCAAGTTCCTCGCCGCCGACGCGTTCTTCGTCTTCCTCATGGTCCAGTTCATGCGCGGCCTGCCCGCCGAACTGGATGAGGCCGCGCGGATCGACGGCGCCGGACACGTGCGGATCTTCGGCTCGATCATGCTGCCACTGATGAAACCGGCACTGATCTCCACCTCGATCTTCTCCTTCATCTGGAGCTGGAACGACTTCCTGGGCCCGCTGCTCTACCTCAACACCCCGGAAAAGTACCCGCTGCCGCTGGCCCTTCGGCTCTTCCAGGACCAGACCCAGTCCTCGGACTACGGCGCCATGATCGCCATGTCCGTCCTGGCCCTGCTTCCCGTGCTGATCTTCTTCCTGATCTTCCAGCGCTACATTGTTGAAGGCGTCTCCACCCAGGGCCTCAAGGGCTAACGGGACCAGGGAGCACGACGGAAATGAGCATCATGGACCGCACCACACCCGCATCGAACCACCACGAACCCATTCCGGTGAACCGGTTCGCCCTGTTCTCCGAAACCCTCCTGGCAGGGGTGCTGGTGCTGGTGCTGTCCGTGCCCCTGGTGACGATCCCCGCAGCCTACGCGGCGGGGATCGCCCACCTGGAACGGCACCTCGACGGCCGCGACGATTCAGTCCGCAGCCTGTGGGGGACCTTCAAGGCTGCCCTGCCCGGCAGCTGGAAACTTGGCGCGCTGACGGCCGGAGCCGCCGTCGTCATCGTCCTGAACCTGCTGCTGGCCTGGGTGGGCCAGCTGCCCGGCCGCGAAGTGGTCCTTCCTGCCACCCTTATCCTGGCGGCCTGCGGAGCCATCCTGCTGCTGCGCACTGCCGCAGCCTGGTCCGACGCCGCCAAATTGCATGCCGGGCCGAAGGACGCCTGGCACGCAGCGCTCGAAACCGGCAAAGCCATCTCCCTCAAGGACTGGTCCGGCTCGGCCCTGCTCGCAGCCGCACTCTTGGGCGCCGCGGTGTTCGTCTGGATGCTCGTGGCGCTCTTCGTGGTGGTGCCGGGCACCCTGATCCTCGCCTCGGCGGCCGTCAAGATCCGCTCGGCCCGCCACACCTGATCCGCCACCGGCCCAACCGCACCGCCACACTTTCCGCCCTCCAACCGAGTTGAGTCATTCGTGCCTTCCGACCGCCCGAATTCCGAGCAGTCCGTCCATCTTTCCCACGAGAGCCAACCGCGGTGGTACCAGCCGCTGACCCGGCACAACTACAGGCTCTTCCTGGGCATGCAGGTGGCGGGCAGCGTAGGCGTGTGGATGCAACGCCTTGCCCAGGACTGGATGGTCCTGCAGCTGACCGGCAGTCCAGCGGCCGTAGGCGTCGCCGTCGCCCTCCAATTCCTCCCCATGCTGATCGTGGGGCCGCTGTCCGGGCTGGTGGTGGACCTGTTCCCCAAACGCCGGATCATGATGGTGTGCCAGTCCGTGATCGTGGTCCTAGCCCTGGGCCTTGCCGCGTGGGTGGCCAGCGGGACCATCACCGTGTGGGCCGTGTACGCGAGCTGCGTCGCCCTGGGCATTACCTCCGCCATCGACGGCCCCGCCCGCCAGGTGTTCGTCAACGAAGTGGTGGGTGACGCCGCCCTGCGTCCGGCGATCGGCCTCAACAACGCCCTCAGCCAGCTCGGCGCCATGGCCGGGCCCGCCCTCAGCGGGGTGCTGATCGCCCAGGCCGGCCCCGCCGCCGCCTTCGCCGCGAACGCCGCCATTGGCGTGCTGGTCCTCGGCCTGATCGCCGCCATCCGCACAGCCGAGCTGTTTCCCGGCATTCCCGCTGCCCGGGGCCGCGGACAGCTGCTGGCCGGCTTCGCGTATGTGCGGGAGCGGCCCCGGCTGTTGCTCCTCATCCTGCTGGCGGGCCTCCTGGGTGCCTTCGGCATGAACGGTCCGGTGGTCCTCGCGGCCTTTGCCGAGCGGGTCTGGCACAACGGCGTTGAAGGCTTCGGCCTCTTCAACACCGTCAGTGCCGTGGGCGCGCTTGCCGGTGCGCTGCTGGCGGCCAGGCTCCGGAACATGGGCCGCCGCGGGATTGTGGTTGCTGCCGGCCTGTTCGGACTGTCCCAACTGGTGGCAGCCCTCATGCCCACGCTCCCGCTGTTCATCGCCATGCTGGTGGTGGTGGGAATCATGACGCTCCTGTTCCTGACGAGCGCCGCCACAGCCGTCCAGCTCGAAGCCGGCCCCGCCATCCGCGGCCGGGTCATGGCACTGTACCTGCCACTGCTGCTGGGCGGCCACGCCCTCGGCGGCCTGCTGGCCGGGTGGCTGACAGAACAGTTCGGCGTCCGGACCGGGCTGGTGGTCACGGGCGGTTTGGGCATGCTGTCCGCGGCCGCCATCGGCTTTCTGCTGTGGCGGCACGGCAGGGCTGTGAAGGCACGCGAAACCGGGCTGACGGAGTCCTGAGCAGTCCTTGACGCGTGTGCTGAATCACACCTACGCTGTGGGAAACCGGTTTCTATCCGGTACCAGCATCCCGATGCCAAAGGACAAACGATGATGTTTCGCGCCCGAAAGTCCCTGCTGCCCATAGCTGCCGCGGCAGCGGCCGTCCTGGCGTTGACGCTGACGGGCTGCGGAGGTGCGCCGCAGGCTTCGGACGGCCCGGTGACGCTGCGCTTCAGCTGGTGGGGCTCGGACACCCGGCACAAGATGACCGAGAAACTCATCGAGGCCTTCGAAGCCGAGAACCCCAACATCAAGGTCCAGGGGGAGTACGGCGACTGGAGCGGCTACTGGGACAAGTTGGCCACCCAGGTGGCGTCCCAGGACGCCCCGGACATTATCCAGATGGATGCCGCGTACCTCGGCGAGTACGCCGGGCGCGGCGCCTTGCTGGAGCTCAAGGACGTTGACCTTTCCAAGTTCGACCAGCCGGTGGCTGATTCCGGGAAGGTGGAGGGCAAGCAGTACGCCGTGACCAGTGGCGTCAATGCCATGGTGGTGATGGCGAACCCCGCCCTGGTAGCGGCCAGCGGTGTGTCCCTTCCCGATGACAAGACCTGGACCTGGGATCAGCTGGACAGCACGGCCGCCGCCATCACCCAGGCCAGTGGCGGGAAGGTGTACGGCACCGGCCAGGTCAACTCCGACGCCGCGGCCAACCTGTGGTTCCGGCAGCACGGCAAATCACTGTTCACCAACGACGGCAAGCTGGGATTCGAGGAATCGGACCTGGCCGAATGGTACGAATACCAGGCCAAGATGCGGGATTCCAAAGCTGTCCCGCCGGCATCGGTCATCACCGAAGACGCCACCGCCTCGATCGACCAGCAGGGGCTGTCCACCGGCAAGTTCGCCATGAACATGTACTGGTCCAACCAGCTGGGCGCCCTGAGCAAGGCCTCCGGGCAGGACCTGGAGATCCGCCGGCCGCCGAGCGTGGACGGCAACGCCGCCGATGCGCAGCAGTTCTATAAGTCGTCAATGTTCTGGTCCGCCAGCTCACGGACCAAGCACCCCGCCGAAGCCCAGAAGTTCATCGACTTCGTGACCAACAACGCCAAGGCCGGCGAGATCGGGCTGGCCGACCGCGGCATCCCCGCAAACTCGGATATCCGTGCGGCAGTGGTTTCCAAGCTGACCCCGGCCGATGCCAAGACGGCGAAGTTCATTGACGAGATCTCTGGTGAACTGGGCGGCGCCGTCCCGGTTCCGCCGGCCGGCGGCAGTGCCGCGGTGGAAGCCCTGACGCGGTACTCCCTGGAAGTCCACTTCAACAGGTTGTCCCCGCAGGAAGCCGCGAAGAAGGCCCTGGAAGAAGCGAAGAGCGCCATCCTCTAACCGTCGGGGGTGAAGCTCCACGTGCCGGTGTGCACGCGGAACTCGCGCGTCGCGGCGGTGTCCGCGCCGTCGGGTACGGAACGCACGACGGCGGCATCCGGCGTCGGTCCCTTAATTCCGTAAGTGCCGGCGGGCAACCGGACAACCGCTGCGACGCCGGCGGGGACGGTACATTCCAGCTCCACCAGGCCGCCCCTGCGCCGCCAGCTGGCCTCCGCGTAGCCGCTGGCCGCCGGGACGCTGCCGCGGGCGTGCTCCAGCCGGCACAGCGGCGGTTCGATGAGCAGTTCCCCGCCCCCGGGGGACTGGAAGCGGATGCCCAGCAGGTGCTCGAGGATTTCCTTAGCTACCGAGGCGGACCAGGCATGGGATTGGCTGTAGTCGGTGCCGGGCTCCAGGTCCCAGGCCTCCCAGGTGAAGGTGGCGCCCCGTTCCAGGAGCTGCGCCCAGCCGGGCTGGTCACGTGAGGTCAGAAGGTCCAGGACCGCGTCTGCCATGCCCTGTGCCAGCAGCGCACGGACCAGGCGGTGGACCGTCAGTGGCCCCTGCCGCATCCCCATGTCCGCAATCCGCCGGGCGTCGGCTTCAGCACACACGGCGTCCGTAATGCCCAGGGACAGCGGGAACGACGCCGCGTGCTGGGAGGCGTGGGCGCTGGGGGAGCCGTCGCCGTGAAGCCCGTCCACCATCACTCCGTCCACCCGCAGCCGGTCACGGATGGCCGCCGCCAGCGTGCGGGCAGCCTCGGCGTAGCGGGCGGCGGTTTCGTGCTCGCCCGCAAAGCCGCAGAGCCGGGCGGTGGACAGCAGTGCGGAGTAGGCCTGGACGTTGACCGTGGTTTTCGCGGCGCACTCCATGTCGTAGCCGAAACGCCCCGGTGCTGGCCAGTCCACGATGCCGTGCAGGTACGGGCCGGAGCCGCCGCCCAGCCTGGTGACCAGTCCCGCCGTCGGGCCTTCCGCCGGAATGTACCGCAGCGCATAGTCGGCCGTGTCGCACAGGTGCGGCAGCAGTTCACGGACCAGGGCGAGGTCGCCGGTGCGGTGGTGGTATTCCTCGGCCCACTCGGGCAGCATCAGGGAAAAGTCCGGGATGTCCCGTTTGCCGTCACCGTTGGGGTAGACAGCGTTGTAGCGGCCCTTGTCCGCACCCTCGGTCCAGTACCTGCCCGCCGACCAGCCGAACTCGCGCAGCGCCTGCGCGGTGTAGGCGTGCTCGCCGAACAGCGACATGGTGGCGTAGGAGATGTTCACGGCGTCCGCCAGGAACTGGCCCTTTTCCCGGGTGGGCGTGTCCACGAACTGCTCCTGCACGCCATGCAGCGCAGAGTCACGCAGGAGGCCGAATACGGCGTCCAGCGTGGGGTCAGAGCTGCTGAAGCTGCCTTCGCCGGGGTGCCTGCCGTGAACCACGACGGCGCCGAGCCGGGACACGTCCGCGGCGTCCACGCCGGGAAGCTCCAGGTAGCGGAAGCCAAGGTGCACGGTGGCCCGGTACTGCTGCGGCCCGGCGGCCTGCGTGTACGGGAAGGACATGTCGGTGTTCTGGGTGGGCGTCTTGCCGGTGTCCACGCGGTCGTCGTCCCGAAGCGTGTAGCCGGCCCGGATCATCACCGTGCGGCCGGCAACACCGTCGAGGAAATCCACCTCCGGGCGGCCCGGAAGCACCCGGCCGAAGTCCGCCACCAGCGTGCCGTCATCGGCCGCCAGGAACGCGCGCGGGGCAACGAATTCCTCCGCCATGGAGGTCCGGCGGGGATGCAGCCGGGGGACTTCCCGGGTGGGGTGGCTGCCGCAGCCGACGGCGGGCGGCAGGTCCTGCAGGGGCGCGGCGGCCAGTGCGGCGGCAGCCAGCCCGTCCAGGTGTTCAACGGGGTCGCCTTCGTCGTTCCGGTATCCGGACTGGCGGTAGGGGCCTTCGGCGGCGCGCCAGCCCGGGCCCGAACCGAACACGTCGCAGCGGCCGTCCGCATAGTCCACGCTGAGCCTTACCAGGAGGCCGGGAAGCCCGGCCGCGCGTCCCTGTCCGGGGCCGTACCAGTGCAGCAGGGCCGCCAGTGGAACGTCCGCACCCTCCTGCCCGTCAGCGCCGTCAGTGCTGTCCGGGCCGGATGGCTGGGATGCCAGCAGTTCGGTCACGTCCGCGGCATCGTAGTAGCCCTCACCGGGGTAGCCGAAGGAGGTGGTGGTGAGGCAGGGCGTGCCGCCAAGTGATAACTGGGCATGGTGCTGGGCGGCGGCATAGAGCCGCGCCCGCCGGACAGTGCCGCTAAGCCGGACCGAGGTGCGGAACAGGGTCCATTCGTCCGGCTGGCGGTGCGCCGTGGTGCGGGGCCAGTGCGCCAGGTCAGCGCGTGCATGGCCTTCGCCGGCGTCGAACCGGTGGTCCAGCAGGACGGCGGGGGTGCCGGCGCCGGAGCCTGCCCCGGAAACCCGGAGCGACGCATATTCGGCCTGGCTGCGCGGACCTTGGTGGAGGGCGAGCCGGCCGGACGTCCCTGCCGGGAGGGGCTCCTCGAACGCCAGCAGTTCCTCGCCGTCAAGGGACGCGCGGAGGGTATGCCCGTCATCGGTGACGGTGAGGTCCTGCCAGGTCCCCGGAACCAGGTCCTTGCCCGGGAGGCGCTCCTGCCGGACGGTGTGGGTACGGTCTGCGCGTGCCCTGGCCAGGACGGGGGTGTCCGGGGCCGAAGCGGTGGGAATGTCCCACTGCGGCACCTGCCGCAGCAGCAGCTCGCCTGCCGTATTGAGTTCCAGCAGCAGCCCCGTTCCCGGACCGCTGCTGCGGAGGACCAGGCCGGCCCAGCCCATCACGGGCCGCACCCGCGCCTCGAGCCGGAAACCACGGACCGGAGGGCACGGCAGGGGCAGCCCGGGCGTTCCCGCGACCCGGAGGGCGTTGTCCAGGATCTCCATTGGGGCGCGGCCGCCCGGGGCGCGCCGGATCCAGTCTGCCTCCCACGCGGAGTCCGAAAGCCCTGTGCCGAAGGTGTGCCAGGCGGACCACGTGCCCGGGACGCCGGCCGCATCGCGAAGGCGCACCCGCCAGGAATAGTCCGTGTCGTCGTCGAGCACTGGCCCGCCATAGGTCCCGCGCTGCGCAGCTGAGGGAACTTCTCCGGAGCCCCAGGCGTGGCGACCCTTGGCGTCCTGCACGGAGACTTCGTACGCCGTCTGGCTGGCCCGGGATGGGTCGGTGCCTTCCCGCTGGTCCAGCTGCCAGCTGAAGGTGGGCAGCCCGGACGCCGTGAGGCATTCGGCCAGGCCATCGGTCAGGAGGCCGGTGGCGAGCAGCGCCCCGGCGGCTTCCTGCATTGCGGCTGTCGCCGGGGCTGTGCCGCCTGACGGGGCCATCAGGTGGACGGAACCGGGAAGGAGACGGGCGCGGAAACGGCCCAGGGGAGCCCCAGTTCGCTGAACGTTGCATGTTCGCGCCCGGCACGCTCGAGCGCCTCCTCGATGCCAGCCACCACGGCGTGGGCGGATTCGCCCTCACCCTCCCACTGCACGTAGGCGGGATCGATCAGCGTGGGCAGCGGCGCGGTCCGGACTGCCTCGAGCACCAGCATGAACGCCCCGCTGTCCAGGAGGGAACTCAGCAGCGGGGTGCCCGCGTTGCGGTGTTCGAGCAGGTTCTCGGTGAGGTCGTCCCGGCCGTAGGTTTGCTCGGTCTTGCCGGAGGCTGTTTCCACCACCAGCCGGTCCTCGGTGTAGTGGAACACGGCGCGTCCGGCGGAGCCGTGGAGGGTCACGTACGGTTCAACGGATTCGGTGGCGCAGATGGTCAGGGCGCAGGTGATGGCCAGTCCGGCCGCGGTGCGGATGCGGATCACGGAGGTGTCGTCCGACTCGATGTCATTGGCCCGGTACAGCTCGGTTTCCACGGACGCGACATCCGCAACGGTGCGGGCGCCGGCGATCCGCAGCGCGGTTGCCACGGCGTGCGCCAGGGGATTGGTGGCCACGCCGTCCACCACGTCCACGCCGTTGATGCTGCGTTTGCCTGCCCAGCGCGACCGCTTGTAGTAGGCCCGGTCACGGACCCAGCGGCCGGTGGCGGAGATGCCTTCCAGGTTTCCGATGGTGCCTGCGGCCAGGAGTTCCGCGATGGCCGTCAGCGCATGCGAGCCCAGGCTCTGGAAACCAATCTGCACCCCGTGCCCGGACGCTGCCGCGGCGTCGCACAGCCGGTTGAAGTCCGCCAGCGAGGCCACGGGCGGCTTCTCCAGGTAGAGCTCGGCGTCCGTGGCCAGGGCGGCCAGCGCCAGGGGAGCGTGCGTCTGGATGGGGGTTGCCACTATGACGATGTCCAGGTTGTCCGTTGCGGCCAGCAGGTCATCCAGCCCCGAATATACCGAGGCCGACGGCGGGACGGCGCCGGGTGCCGGAGGCTGCGGATCCGCTACGGCCACCAGTTCGACGGCGCCGGCTGCCTGCAGGCGCCCAAGGTTCCGGAGATGGTGGGTGCCGAAGCCGTGCACGCCTGCCAGCGCGATCCGCGCTGCCGGGCCGGAGCCTTCCGGATTCGGCCGGGCACCTGCCGATTCTGCCGCCACGCCGGCGGAATCATGAACAGCGGAAACGGCGGGAATGTGGGTGCCAGCGGGCGTTCCCATGGTTCTCCATTCTGCCCTCAAGGGCACGCTTAAAGGCGCGCCGGCACAATGCAGCAAGCGCTTTCCAATCATCAGTGTGCGCCATGGGGAGCGGCGGAGTCCAGCTGTGTAACGATTCAAAAAATGGCTTGACCAAGTACTCGGGTTGGGTCTAGATTTTCGAGAAACCGATTACCGGCGTGACGCGGACCACTTGCGCCTTCGCCTCTGCAACGATGGAGAAACGGAAGGGAAGTGCCATGCTGTCCGGAACCTTCGCCGCTCGGGCCTATTCGTTCTTTGACACCCTTCTGTGGATCGCATGCCTCAACGTGTTGTGGCTGGTGTTCACCCTGCTGGGGCTCGGCGTGGCCGGAGTCGGACCCGCGACCGCTGCTGCGCAGATCCTGGTGCGCAAACGCGCCCGTGGAGAGGCTGCACCGCTGCTGCGCGGATTCGCGGCGGAGTACCTCAGGAACTTCGGCCGGGCCAACATCCTCGCCCTGCCGCTGCTGGCAGTGGCAGTGGCGCTGGCCATGAACTGGAACTTCTTCGCCGGCGGGCCGGACCTCTTCTCGCAGCTGATGGCGGGTGGAATTTTTGTGGCAGCCATCTTCCTGGCGGGAGTGGCGTGCCATGTGTTTCCGATGTACGCCCGCTACGAACTGCCCCTGGGCCAGTACCTGATGCTCTCCTCCCGGTTTGCCATGCGGCACCTGGCCGGGACGGTCATTCTCCTGTTCATCTCGGCAGCGGTGGTGTACGCCAGCACCGCAGTCCCCGGATTGATCCCGTTCTTCAGCGCCGGCGTGTGGCTCTACACCACGGGCTGGCTCTGCGACCGGTTCTTCACCGCCAATGACGAGTCGGTGGCCGCCGGCGCCGAACCGGCCACTGCCGGCGCCGGGCCTGTGTCGGCCGCCGTCTCCACCGCTTGACCGGCTGACCGCCTGGCTGTCGGCGCGGCTCCCGCCGCGGCACCGCTCCGATGGGGTATGCCGGAGCGCCCGTCCATAGGCAAGCCCAACCCTGCCCTGCCTGCCCTGCCCAATCGTCCAGAAATGAAACGTATCAACCTGGTCTGTGTGACCAATCGAAACCCCGAAGAAGTGGAAAAGGAAAAGCCATGATCCGTAGGAAACTCACCCTGGCGGCCGCCGTCGTCACCATCTCCGCCATCTCCCTCACCGCCTGCAGCGGCGGCGGCAACGAACCCGCCGCAGACCTCACCAGCGTGTCCATCATGGCCCCGTTCCTTGAGGCCCAGCCGCCCAGCGCGGACGGCGCCGTCCAGAAGAAGCTGGAAGAACTCACCGGGAAAGACATCAACATCACCTGGACGCCCAACTCCTCCTACGAGGACAAGACCAACATCACGCTGGCCGGCTCCGATATTCCGCAGATCATGGTCATCCAGGGCAAGACCCCCGGCTTCGTCAAGAACGCCGAAGCGGGCGCTTTCTGGGACCTGACCGACAAGCTCGACAAGTACCCGAACCTGAAGACCACGTTCCCCGACATCCAGGAGAACGCCAGCATCAACGGCAAGGTCTACGGCGTCTACCGCGGCCGTGCGCCCATGCGTGCCGCCGTGATGTTCCGCCAGGACTGGCTGGACAAGCTGGGACTGCAGCCGCCCAAGACCACCGAGGACCTCTACAAGGTGGCCAAGGCGTTCACCGAGCAGGACCCGGACGGCAACGGCCAGAATGACACGTGGGGCATCACCATCCCCAAGTGGGGCGCCCTGGGCACCAACAGCCCCTACGACCTGATCGAGGAATGGTACGGCGCCGGCAACCGGTGGACCGAAAAGGACGGAAAGCTGATCCCCAGCTTCGAGACCGACGAGTTCCTTGAGGCCAACCGGTTCGTCAAGAAGATGGTGGATGAGAAGCTCATCAACCCGGACTTCGCCACGTTTGACGGCACCAAGTGGAACGAGCCGTTCTTCAACGGCAAGGGCGGCATCATTGTGGACGTTGATTCCCGCGTCAGCGTCCTGGTCAACCTCTTCAAGCAGGCCGATCCCAACAACTTCCAGAACAAGGTGGGCTTCGTAGGCAACCTTGAAGGCCCCGACGGCGAACTCCACGCCCACCCCACCGACGGCTACTCCGGCTTCCTGGCCGTCCCCAAGTCCAGCGTCCGCACCGAGGCCGAGCTGGACAAGGTCCTGGAAGTGCTGAACACCCTGAACGGCAAGGAGGTTGCCACCCTCCTGAACAACGGCATCGAGGGCGTCAACTTCACCGTGGAGGACGGCAAGGCCGCCACCATCAAGCCCGAAACCCCCGAGGGCAAGGCTGTCAGCACCGATATCAAGAGCTACGCGCAGCTGGGCATGAACGTGGCCGGCAACAACTTCTACCCGGTCAAGCAGGCAAGCGAGTACGAGCAGCAGGTCTTCGACAAGCGCACAGAGGTCATGGCTGAGGACCTTAAGAGCGCCGTCTACAACCCCGCCGCCCCGTACGTCTCCGCCACCTACGTGGCCAAGGGTGCGCAGCTGGACAACATCGTGGCCGACGCCCGGATCAAGTACCTTGCCGGACAGCTCGATGAGCAGGGGCTGAAGGACGCCATCAAGCTCTGGGACACCAGCGGCGGCAACAAGGTCAAGGAAGAGATCAACAAGCTCTGGCAGGACAACAAGTAAATGGCAGCCCCTGTCGTCGAGGCTGAGGCCTCAGGGCGGGCGGCCAGCCGGCCGCCCGCCCGGGAGCGGAAGAACGCCAAGTTCTCCGTCCACTTCGCGCACTACAAGTGGCTGTACCTGCTGCTGTTGCCGGGTGTGCTGTACTTCGCGGTGTTCCGCTACGGCCCCATGTACGGGGTGTCCATCGCCTTCAAGGACTACGTCCCGTTCCTGGGCGTCAACGGCAGCCAGTGGGTGGGCACCCAGCACTTCGAGGACTTCTTCTCCAACCCGGACTTCCCGCGCCTGCTGGGCAACACCCTGATCCTGGCGTTCCTGAACCTGGGCATCGCGTTCCCGCTGACCATCGTGCTGGCCCTGCTGCTGAACGAGGTCCGCCTTTCCATCCTGAAACGCACGGTCCAGACCCTGGTGTACATTCCGCACTTCCTGTCCTGGACCATCGTGGCGTCGTTGAGCTTCCTGCTGTTCGCGCTGGACATCGGACCGATGTTCCAGTTCCTGAACAACCTTTTGGGCACCAACATCGACTTCCTGTCCGATCCCGCCTGGTTCCGGCCGCTGATCGTGCTGCAGGAAATCTGGAAGAACACCGGCTGGGGAACCATCATCTTCCTCGCCGCCCTGTCCACCGTTGACCAGGACCAGTACGAGGCCGCGATCATCGACGGCGCCGGCCGGTTCCGGCGGGTCTGGCACATCACGCTTCCCGGGATCCGGTCCACCATCATCGTGATGCTGATCCTGGCGATCGGGCAGATGCTCAACACCGGCTTCGAACAGATCTACCTGATGACCAACGCCCTGAACCGGGACGTCGCGGATGTCTTTGACACCTACGTGTACTTCGTAGGCATCACCCAGGGCGCCTACTCCTACTCCACCGCGGTGGGCCTGTTCAAATCCCTGGTGGGCCTGGTGCTGATCTTCGGCACCAACTGGCTGGCCAAGCGGTTCAACCAGAGCGGACTGTTCTAATGAAGATCCACAACACCACCGGCGGCCGGGTGTTCGACGCCGCCAACTACGTCTTCCTCTCCCTGGTGGGCATCGTCACGCTGCTGCCGTTCGTCTACGTATTCGCCGGCTCGTTCGCCACCGAAGCGGAAATCACCCGGCGGGCGTTCTTCGTCTGGCCCGAGCAGTTCAGCCTGGGCTCCTACGAGTACATCTTCTCGACGCCGGCCTTCACCAGGGCGCTCATCACCACCATCCTGGTCACCGCCGTCGGAACGGTGGTCCAGCTGGCGTTCACGGTGACCATGGCCTACCCGCTGGCCAAGAAGACCCTCCGGGGACGCAAGCTCATCCTGTCACTGGTGGTCTTCGCCATGGTGTTTTCCGGCGGCATGATCCCCACCTTCCTCCTGGTCAAGGACCTGGGACTGCTCAACTCCTATTGGGCCCTGATCCTGCCGGCGGCGATCAACCCGTTCAGCCTGATCATCATCAAGAACTTCTTCCAGGAGCTCCCCGCCGAGCTGGAGGAGTCGGCCAAGATGGACGGTGCCACGGAAATCGGGATCCTGTGGCGGATCCTGCTGCCGCTGTCCAAGCCCGTCCTGGCCACGTTCGCCCTGTTCTACGCCGTGGGTATCTGGAACGACTTCATGTCGCCGCTGCTCTACCTCAGCGACAACTCCAAATGGACCCTGCAGATGTACCTGCGCCAGGTCACCGCAGCCTCGGACCTGCTGGGCACCGGCAACGTGGACCCCAACTACATTCCGCCGGAACAGGGCATCAAGTTCGCCGTGATCGTGGTGGCCACCCTGCCCATCCTGATCTTCTACCCGTTCCTGCAGAAACACTTCGCCAAGGGCATGCTCATCGGCTCCGTCAAGGGCTGACCCATAACCAGAGAAAGAAGACCATGAAGATCCTGCTCGCCGGTGATTCCACCGTCGCCAACTGCCCCACGCACGAGTACCCCATGAGCGGGTGGGGCGCGCAGCTGGCCCCGCACGCCTACCGGCAGGCGGCGGTCCACAACTTCGCCAAGGGAGGGGCGAGCACCGAATCGTTCCGCGACGAAGGGCTGTGGGCGGCGCTGCTGGCAGAGGCCGGAGCAGGGGACCTGGTTCTCATCCAGTTCGGCCACAACGACCAGAAGAAGCAGCACCTCGCAGCGCGCACCGGCTACGCGGCCAACCTCCGCACCATGGTGGGAGAGGTGCGGGCCCTGGGCGCGGCTCCGGTGCTGTGCACCTCCGTGGAACGGCGGCACTTCCGTGACGTGCCGCCGTCGTCCGCCGGCATGGGCGAGGTGCTGGAGGACAGCCTGGAGGACTACCCCGAAGTGGTCCGTGAACTGGGGCTGGAACTCGGCGTCCCGGTGATCGACCTCAACACCTGGACGCGGGAGCTGTACGTCCGCCTGGGGCGGGAGGAATCCGTGGCGCTGTTCTGCCACTTCGCCCCGGGGGAGCATGCCTACTGGCCCGACGGGTTGGCGGACAACACCCATTTCTCCCAGGAAGGTGCGGCCCTGGTTGCGGAGCACGTGGCAGCCCGGCTTGCGGAGCTGGAGCTCGTCCCGGCTGTCCTGGCGGCAGCGGCCTTTGCCGGCACGACGGCGGGACGCGCCTGAGTGGGCACCGCCATACGGAGCACCGGGGTGCTATACAGCAACGCGCTGGAAGGCCCGGCGGCCGTCACAGACTGGGTGGCCGAAGGGCCGCTGCAGCTGGGCAGCCACTCCGGGGCGCTGGAGCTGTCCGGTTCACTGGACGACGCCGAATTCGGGGACCACGCGCACTGGACGTTCTGGTGCCCGGAGGAGTTTCCGGACGGGATCCGCATCAGCTGGGAGTTCCGGCCGCTCGAAGAACCGGGCCTGGCCATGTTGTTCTTCGCCGCCGCCGGCCAGGGCGGGCTGGACCTCTTCAGCCCGGACCTGGCCCCGCGGACCGGGTTCTATCCGCAGTACCATTCGGGGGACATCGATGCCCTGCACGTCTCGTATTTCCGGCACAAGTACGAATCCGAGCGGGCTTTCCGGACGTGCAACCTTCGCAAGAGTGCAGGCTTCGAACTGGTGGCACAGGGCGCTGACCCGCTGCCGCCCACGGAAGACGCCGTGGACTTCTACCGCCTGGAAGTGGTGAAGGACGGCCCGCAGGTGTCCTTTGCCATCAACGGGTTGACCCTGTTCGAGTGGACGGACTCCTCGGGCAGGATCCTCCCCGGCGGCCGGATCGGGTTCCGGCAGATGGCCCCGCTGCGGGCCGCCTACCGGAACCTGGTGGTGGAGAAGCTTCGCTGACGCGTCCTACGCCTTGCCGGTGCTCTGCCTGACCACGAGCTCCGGAGTGAACACCACCGCGCGGTGCGTGGGGTTTTGGGACTCCACTTCCTCGGTGAGCAGCTCGATGGCGGTGCGGCCCAGCGCCTCGGTGGGCTGCTGGATGGAGGACAGCGGAACCACTGCCGAGACGGCAAAGTCGATGTCGTCGTACCCGATCAGCGCCACGTCCTCCGGGATTCGGAAGGTATGGGTCATGGTGAGGGACTGCATGACGCCGAGGGCCAGGAGGTCGTTGGCGCAGAAGATGCCGTCCGGCAGGTCCGCCCTGCCGCGTTCCACCAGCATGTTGCCCACGCTGCGGCCGGCCAGCACAGTCATCCCTTCCGAGGCGAGCACCTCCAGCGTTGCGTCGGGTTTTTCCCCGACCGCTCGCTGCGCGCCCTGCAGGCGGTCCGACACCTGCCGGATGGAGGTGGGGCCGCCCACGAACGCGAGCCGACGGCGGCCGGTCTCAAGCAGGTGCCGGGCTGCGAGGTACCCGCCGGCGTCGTCATCCACGGAAACGGAACTGAACCTGGACTCGTCCGCCAGGCGGTCCACCAGGACCGTGGGCACGCCGCGCTCGCGGAGGAGGTCCAGCCGCTCGGTGACGTCGCCAACGGGGGAGATCAGGAGGCCCTGGACCCGCTGCTCCTGGAAAAGATCGATGTAGTTGGCCTCCCGGCCGGCGTCGTGCCCGCTGTCGCCCAGCAGTACTGCGCTGCCGTGGACGCTGGCGGCATCCTCGGCCGCCCGGACCACCGACGTGAAGAACGGGTTTCCCACGTCAAGGACAATCAGCCCCACCGTGCGGCTGTGGCCGGCGCGGAGCTGCCGGGCCGCGTCGTTCCGGACAAAGCCCAGTTCGTCGATGGCCTTCAGGACACGTTCCTTGGTGCGCTGGGACACCCGGTCCGGGTAATTCAGCACGTTTGAGACGGTGCCCACGGCAACGCTGGCGTGGTTGGCAACGTCCTTGATACTGGCGGTGCGGTTCATGATTCTCCGAGCTGCTGGTCCGGATGCCCTGACTTCCACGGACCAATTGCTGGGACCGGGTGGAAATGCTTGACACCTACTCAGGTCAAGAGTACTTTGAATCGTACCAATGAAACGATTCAAATATCCGCGAGTTCAGGAGAGTTCCAGATGAGGGTGTGCTTCCGGTCCTCAATCCAGCCGGCGCTGATCGATGAGTACAAGCGGCGCCACGCCGCCGTGTGGCCGGAAATGCTTCGTGCCCTGAAGGAAGCGGGCTGGAACAACTACTCCCTGTTCCTGGCGGACGACGGGCTCCTGGTGGGTTACGTCGAATGCGATGACTTTGACGCTGTGCGGGCCCGCATGGCCCTGACCGAAGTAAATGCACGCTGGCAGGCCGAAATGGCGACGCTCTTTGAAAACACCGGCCAGGCGCCCGACGAGGGGTTCCAGGTCCTGGAAGAGGTCTTCAACCTTGACGGCCAGCTTGCGGCCGCAGGTTCCACACCCCAGTAACCACAGCCAGATCCAGCTCCTGCAGCGGGGCAGTACCCAACAGACCACAGCACAAGACACCGGAAAGAACCATCATGAATGACGTAGCAAAGGCGCTGGGCAGGCTCGGAGAGCTTGCCATCGAGGTCCCTTCGTGGGCCTATGGAAATTCAGGCACGCGGTTCAAGGTGTTCGGCACGCCCGGCACGCCGCGCACGGTCCAGGAGAAGCTGGCCGACGCCGCCAAGGTCCATGAGCTGACCGGGCTGGCGCCCACCGTGGCGCTGCACATCCCGTGGGACAAGGTGGATGACTACTCCGCCCTGAAGGACTACGCCGCAGGCCTGGGCGTTGGCCTGGGCACCATCAACTCGAACACCTTCCAGGATGACGAGTACAAGTTCGGCTCCCTGACGTCCTCCAACGAGGCCGTCCGCCGCCGTGCCATCGACCACCACCTGGACTGCATCCAGATCATGCACGCCACGGGCTCCCGCGACCTGAAAATCTGGCTGGCGGACGGCACCAACTACCCGGGCCAGGACGATCTCCGCGGCCGCCAGGACCGCCTGGCCGAGTCCCTGCAGGAAATCTATGCCGCCCTGGGGGACGAGCAGCGCCTGGTCCTCGAGTACAAGTTCTTCGAACCGGCTTTCTACCACACCGATGTCCCGGACTGGGGCACCTCCTACGCCCAGACCCTGGCGCTCGGCGAGAAGGCGTTCGTCTGCCTGGACACCGGCCACCACGCGCCGGGCACCAACATCGAGTTCATCGTGATGCAGCTGCTGCGCCTGGGCAAGCTCGGTTCCTTCGACTTCAACTCGCGCTTTTATGCCGACGACGACCTGATCGTGGGTGCCGCCGATCCGTTCCAGCTCTTCCGCATCATGCACGAGGTGATCCGCGGCGGCGGCTTCGGCAAGGATTCGGGCGTCGCCCTCATGCTGGACCAGTGCCACAACCTCGAAGAGAAGATCCCGGGCCAGATCCGCTCAGTACTGAACGTCCAGGAAATGACAGCCCGCGCGCTGCTGGTGGATACCGCAGCGCTCAATGAGGCCCAGCGCGCCGGGGACGTCCTGGCCGCCAACGGCATCTTCAACGATGCCTTTTACACGGATGTCCGCCCGGCACTGGCCGAGTGGCGCGAATCCCGCGGCCTGCCCGCCGATCCGATGGCCGCCTACAAGGCCAGCGGCTACCAGAAACAGATCAACGAGGACCGCGCAGGCGGCCAGCAAGCCGGATGGGGCGCATAACTCTCATGACCACCAACAAGACTGTCGAAGACCTGATTTCCCGTTCCAACCGCCTGGGCGCGGACAAACGGAACACCAACTTCGCCGGCGGGAACACCTCCGCGAAGGGCACCGAGAAGGACCCCGTCACCGGCGAAGACGTCGAACTCCTGTGGGTCAAGGGCTCCGGCGGAGACCTCGGCACGCTGAAGGCCCAGAACCTGGCGGTGCTGCGGTTGGACCGGCTGAACGCGCTGAAGAACGTCTACCCGGGCGTGGAGCGCGAAGACGAAATGGTGGCCGCCTTCGATTACTGCCTGCACGGCAAGGGCGGCGCAGCCCCCTCGATCGATACCGCCATGCACGGCCTGGTGGACGCCGCACACGTGGACCACCTGCACCCGGACTCGGGCATCGCCATCGCGACGGCGGTGGACGGCGAGGCGCTGACCACCAAGATCTTCGGTGACAAAGTGGTCTGGGTTCCCTGGCGCCGTCCCGGATTCCAGCTGGGCCTGGACATCGCTGCGATCAAGGACGCCAACCCGCAGGCCATCGGCACCATCCTGGGCGGCCACGGCATCACCGCCTGGGGCGCCACCAGCGAAGAAGCAGAGCAGAACTCGCTGTGGATCATCGACCAGGCCGAAAAGTACATCAGGGACAACGGCAAGGCTGACCCCTTCGGCGCCAGGCTCCCGGGCTACGCAGCCCTGCCCGAAGCGGAGCGCCGTGCCAAAGCCGCAGCCCTGGCACCGGTGATCCGCGGCCTGGCCTCCACGGACAAGCCGCAGCTGGGGCACTTCAGCGATGACGCCGTCGTCCTGGACTTCCTCGAAGCTGCCGAGCACCCGCGCCTGGGCGCCCTGGGCACCTCCTGCCCGGACCACTTCCTGCGCACCAAGGTCAAACCGCTGATCCTGGACTTGCCGGCCGACGCCTCCATTGAGGACTCGATCGCACGGCTGCACGAACTGCACGCCGACTACCGCGAGGACTACCAGGCCTATTACGACCGGCACAAGGACGCGGACAGCCCGGCGCTGCGCGGCGCGGACCCGGCCATCGTGCTGGTCCCCGGTGTGGGCATGTTCTCCTTCGGCGCGAACAAGCAGACCGCCCGGGTGGCCGGTGAGTTCTACATCAACGCCATCAACGTGATGCGCGGTGCCGAGGCGATTTCCACCTACGCCCCCATCGAGGAATCCGAGAAGTTCCGGATCGAGTACTGGGCGCTGGAGGAAGCCAAACTGGCCCGGATGCCCAAGCCCAAGTCGCACGCAACCCGCATCGCACTGGTCACCGGTGCGGCATCCGGGATCGGCAAGGCCATCGCCACCCGCCTCGCCGCGGAAGGCGCCTGCGTGGTCATCGCCGACCTGAACCTTGAGAACGCACAGAAGGTGGCCGAAGAACTCGGCGGGCCGGACGTCGCCGTCGGCGTCCAGGCGGACGTGACCGACGAAGCGCAGGTCGCGGCAGCGATCGACGCCGCTGTCCTGGCGTTCGGCGGCGTGGACCTGGTGGTCAACAACGCCGGCCTGTCCATCTCCAAGCCGCTGCTGGAAACCACCGAAAAGGACTGGGACCTGCAGCACAACGTGATGGCCAAGGGCTCCTTCCTGGTGGCCAAAGCCGCCGCGAAGGTCATGATCGCCCAGGGCCTGGGCGGGGACATCATCTACATCTCCTCCAAGAACTCCGTGTTCGCCGGGCCCAACAACATCGCCTACTCCGCCACGAAGGCAGACCAGGCCCACCAGGTGCGCCTGCTCGCCGCGGAGCTGGGCGAGCACGGCATCCGCGTCAACGGCATCAACCCCGACGGCGTGGTCCGCGGCTCCGGCATCTTCGCCGGCGGCTGGGGCGCCAAGCGCGCCGCGGTGTACGGCGTGGACGAGGAGAAACTGGGTGAGTACTACGCCCAGCGCACCCTGCTCAAGCGCGAAGTCCTGCCCGAGCACGTGGCCAACGCCGCCGCCGTCCTCACCAGCAACGAACTGTCCCACACCACCGGCCTGCACATCCCCGTGGACGCCGGAGTGGCCGCAGCCTTCCTCCGGTGAGTACGTTGTCACACGATATCGACGGCGCGGATAATGCCCCTGGCGTGTTCGCCGCCGTCGATATCGGCGCCTCGTCCGGCCGCGTCATGCTCGGCCGTGTTTCGCCGGAGTCCGGGGTGTCGCTGGAGACCGTCCACCGCTTCCCCAACGGTGTGGTGGAGATCGACGGCGGCCTCCGCTGGAACTTCGACGCCCTCTTCGCGGAGGTGCTTGCAGGCCTCCGCACGGCCGCGACGGTGGCCGCAGGGCAGGGCGAAAGGATCGCAAGCATCGGCATCGACACCTGGGCCGTGGACTACGGCTTGGTGGACGCTGGCGGGAACCTGGCGGCCCAGCCGTTCAGCTACCGCGATGACCGCAGCCGGGCCGCCGTAGAGCCGGTCCACCGGACACTGGACCCGGAGCGGCTGTACGCCACCACGGGGCTGCAGTTCCTGCAGTTCAACACGATTTACCAGCTGGCCACCGAACCGGACCTCGGCGGGCTGCAGGCCCTCCTGATCCCGGACCTCATCGCGTTCCTGCTCACGGGGGCCCGCAGGACCGAGGCCACCAACGCCTCCACCACCGGATTGTTCGACGCCGTGGCGGGGGAGTGGGCCACCGAATTCATGGCTGCGCTGGGCCTGCGGAAGGACCTGTTCCCGCCGCTGATCCAGCCCGGCGAGGCGTACGGCGCCCTGCTCCCGGCCATGGCCGAAGAGGTGGGACTGCCCTCCGGCACCCTTGTGGTGGCCGTGGGCTCGCACGACACCGCGTCCGCCGTCGCTGCCGTCCCCGCTGATACAAACGGCGACGGCGGAGACTTCGCCTACGTCTCTTCCGGCACCTGGTCCCTGGTGGGCCTGGAGTTGCTGCACCCGGTCCTCACCGAAGCGAGCCGGGAGGCGAACTTCACCAACGAACGCGGCGTGGACGGCACCATCCGCTACCTGCGCAACATCGGCGGGCTCTGGCTGCTCAGCGAATGCCAGCGCACCTGGGCATCGGAAGGGTTCCAGCCGGACCTGACTGCCCTGCTGGCCGCAGCCGCCGCGCTGCCATCCGGCGGGCCGCAGATCAACGCGGACGATCCGTATTTCATCGCCCCGGACAACATGCCCGAACGTATCCGTGCGGCAGTTCGGCGCACCGGCGAAGTGCTGCCGAACGATCCTGCAGCCATTACCCGGTGCATCATGGACAGCCTCGCTGCCGGATACGCCCGGACCCTGGCCGACGCTGAACGCCTGGCTGACCGCTCGGTGGGCGTGGTGCACGTGGTGGGCGGCGGATCCCAGAACGCGCTGCTGTGCCAGCTCACGGCCGATGCCACGCGGCGCCCGGTCATCGCAGGACCTGTGGAAGCGACAGCCCTGGGCAATGTGCTGGTGCAGGCCCGGGCCGCCGGTGCTGTGACAGGCGGGCTGCCTGAGCTGCGCCGGATCATCGCCGCCGGAGCCAGCCTGCGCCGCTACGAACCCGCCGGCTTTCCCGTTACCGCCTCGCAGAATTGAACCCATGAAAATCGCACTCTTCGCCACCTGCATCGTGGATGGCATGTATCCGCGGGCAGCCCAGGCCACGGTGGCGGTCCTGGAACGGCTGGGCCACGAGGTGGTCTTCCCCAAGGGGCAGGCCTGCTGCGGGCAGATGCACGTCAACAGCGGCTACTTCAAGGAAGCCGTGCCCGTGGTGGCCAACCACGTCCGGGCCTTCGAATCGGAGGACTACGACGTCGCGGTGGCCCCGTCCGGATCCTGCGTGGCGTCGGTGAAGCACCAGCACCCCATGGTGGCCCGCCGCGCAGGGGACGCCGGGCTCGAGGAGCGGGCCGCCGCCGTCGGGAAGAAAACCTATGAGCTGTCCGAACTGCTGGTGGACGTCCTGGGCGTCACTGACCCTGCCGAACAGCTGGGCTCCTACTTTCCGCACACGGTGACGTACCACCCGTCCTGCCACGGCATGCGCCTGCTCAAGCTCGGCGACCGGCAGGCCGGCCTGCTCCGCGGCGTGAAGGGCCTGGAACTGCTGGATTTGCCCGAGGCAGACCAGTGCTGCGGGTTCGGCGGCACATTCTCCGTGAAGAACGCTGACGTTTCGTCGGCGATGCTGGCGGACAAAGCGGCGAACATCCGCAGCACCGGGGCGTCCGTGTGCGCCGGCGGGGACTACTCCTGCCTGATGCACATCGGCGGCGGCCTCTCCCGGCAGGACTCAGGCGTGGCCACCCTGCACCTGGCGGAAATCCTGGCCAGCACCGAAGCCGCACCCGTCACCGTTCCAGGACCCGCCGGACAACCCGTGAAAGTGGTGGTCAAATAATGTCCCGCACCGCACTTGGCATGCCCGGCCTGCGGCCCGGCTCCGGCAACCTCTTCGCCGAGGAGAAGTTCCCCTCGGCCGCCCGCCGCGAGCTCGGCAACAGCCAGCTCCGCCGGAACCTGAAGCACGCCACCTCCACCATCCGCACCAAGCGCCTCAACGTCACCGGGGAACTGCCGGACTGGGAAGAACTGCGTGAGGCCGGCAGCGCCCTGAAGACCTCCGTCATGGCCCGGCTCCCCGAACTCCTGGAAGCCTTCGAAGCCAACGTCACCGCCCGCGGCGGCACGGTGCACTGGGCCCGCGACGCCGATGAAGCGAACCGCATCATCCACGACCTGGTCAAAGCCGAGGGCGTGGACGAGGTAGTCAAGGTCAAGTCGATGGCCACCCAGGAAATCGGCATGAACGAATACCTCGAAGAGCACGGCATCGCCGCCTACGAAACGGACCTGGCCGAGCTCATCGTCCAGCTGGACCATAACAAGCCCAGCCACATCCTGGTCCCCGCGATCCACAAGAACCGCACCGAGGTCCGGGACATCTTCCTCAAGGAAATGCCCGGCGTCGATCCGGACCTCACGGACGAACCGCGCCGCCTCGCCATGGCCGCCCGCGCCCACCTGCGCGCCAAGTTCCTCACCGCCAAGGTGGCGATCTCCGGGGCAAACTTCGGCATCGCCGACTCCGGGACCCTCAGTGTGGTGGAGTCCGAAGGCAACGGCCGCATGTGCCTGACCCTGCCCGAAACCCTCATTACGGTCATGGGCCTTGAGAAGCTGCTGCCCACGTTCTCCGACCTTGAGGTGTTCCTGCAGTTGCTGCCGCGCTCCTCCACCGGCGAGCGGATGAACCCCTACACCTCGCTCTGGACCGGAGTCACGGAGGGCGACGGTCCGCAGAAGTTCCACGTGATCCTGCTGGACAACGGGCGCACCAACGCCCTGGCCGACGAGATGGGCCGCTCGGCCCTGCACTGCATCCGCTGCAGCGCCTGCATCAACGTCTGCCCCGTCTACGAACGCACCGGCGGCCACGCCTACGGCTCCACCTACCCGGGCCCCATCGGCGCCATCCTCTCGCCGCTGATGACCGGCGTCGAAGCCGAGGAAAACGGTTCGCTGCCGTACGCGTCCTCGCTCTGCGGCGCCTGCTACGACGCCTGCCCCGTCAAGATCAACATCCCGGACATCCTGGTCCACCTCCGCGGCAAGGATGTGGACGCCCACCGCGGCGGCCTCCCGTCGCAGCTGGACGTCGGGCTCAAGGCGGCCTCCTGGGCGCTGTCCGACGGACGCCGGCTGGGCGCGGTGGAAAAGCTGCTGCCCCTGGGCCGCGCCGCCGCCGGCAAGGACAAGAAGATCAAGAAACTGCCCGGCATCGCCGCCGGCTGGACCCAGAGCCGCGACATCCCCGCGCCCCCGTCCCAGTCCTTCCGCGACTGGTGGGCCAAGGAGCACAAGGAATCATGAGCACCCGCGAACACATCCTGGCCGCCGTCCGCACCGCGCTGCAGGACGCCCCCGCCGTCCCGGACGTCCCCAGGGCCTACCGCCGGGACGGAAACCTCAACGCGCAGGAACGCATCGACGTGCTGGTTGACCGGCTCGAGGACTACAAAGCCGGGGTCACCGTAGTGGATGAAGCGGACGTGCCCGCCACCATCCAGGGACTCCTCGCCGGCGCGGGCTCCTACGTCGTGCCCGCCGGCCTGGACCCGGCCTGGCTCGCCTGGGAAACGGAACCTTCCAGGGTGACGTACGACGGCGGCCCCCACGGCGCGCGGTCCGTCACCGAACTCGACGCAACGGACGCCGTCGTGACCTCCAGCGCGGTGACCGTCGCCGAATCCGGGACCATCATCCTGGACGGCAGCCCCGACCAGGGCCGCCGCGCCATCTCGCTGATCCCGGACCACCACATCTGCGTGGTGCACAGCCGCGACATCACCCAGATTCTCCCCGAAGCACTCCGCCGCCTGGACGGCACCCGCCCGCTCACCATGATCAGCGGACCCAGCGCCACCTCGGACATCGAACTCGAACGCGTCGAAGGCGTCCACGGGCCACGCCGGCTGGACGTCATCATCACCAGGCAGTCCGGGAACCTTCCCGCGTCATAGGATCAAGCCATGCCCCTCTTCGACCTTCCCCTGGCCCAGCTCCGCGGGTACGCCTCCGACGTGACACCGCCCAACGACCTTGCGGCGTTTTGGGACACCACCATCGACGAGGCGCAGGCCTTTCCGCTGGAGGCCACCTTCGAACCTGTCGAGAACTACCTCACCCTCATCGACACGTTCGACGCCACGTTTGCCGGGTACGGCGGGGCGCCCATCAAAGGCTGGCTGCACCTGCCGGCCAACCGTGAACCGGGTGCACGCCTGCCCGTGGTGGTCCAGTACGCCGGCTACTCCGGCGGCCGCGGCCTGGTCAACCAGGACACCCGGTGGGCCCAGGCGGGCTACGCGCACTTCATCATGGACACCCGCGGACAGGGCTACGGTGGCCTCATCGGCGATACGCCGGACCCGCACCCGTCCGCAGGGGACGTAGCGCACGCCGGACTGATGACCCGGGGCGCCGGAAGCAAGGAAGACTACTACTACCGGCGCGTCTACGTGGACGCCTTCCGGGCCGTGGAGGCCGCCCAGTCCCACCCCGCCGTCGATCCCCAACGCGTGGTGCTGGCCGGCGTCAGCCAGGGCGGCGGCATAGTGGTGGCCACCGCAGGCCTCGCGGCCGGAAGGCTCGACGGCGTCATCGCCGCGCTGCCGGACGTCCCCTTCCTGCAGGACTTCCCGCGCGCCATCGACATCACGCCCCGCGGCCCCTACCCGGAAATCGCCCAGTTCCTGGGCCGGCACCGGGACCGCTACGACTCCATCCTCGCCGTGCTGCGGTATTTCGACGGCGTCAACCTGGCCCGCTGGGCCACCGTGCCGGCGCTCTACTCGGTGGCGCAGATGGATGACGTCTGCCCGCCGTCCACGGTCTTTGCCAGCTACAACGCCTACGGCGCGGGGGACACCGGTTCGTCCGGAACCGGGGCGGCCAAGGAGATCGAGGTCTACCGGTTCAACAACCACGAGGGCGGCCAGGAACACCAGTGGATCAGGCAGCTGCAGTTCCTGCGGAAGATCCTGGGGTAACCCGCCCCCAACCCAACTAGGTAGCAGTAGATGTCGTTTTGGAGCCTCAGAACGACATCTACTGCTACTTAGTTGGGATCGATTTGGCGGTTCGGCCGGCGTGAGCCTAAGGTCTTCCCATGACTAACCGTTGGTATGCGTATTTTTCGTTGGCTCTGGAGGGGCCCGCGTCTAACTGACACGCATCCAATTTTCCTTCAGAGCCAACAGGGCAGAGATCATTCTCTGCCCTTCGCCGTTTCTCCGGCGGGTTCTGAAATCCGGGCCCGCTTCCCATCTGGAACAGGACCCGAACATGAGCACCGCAACAGCCGCAGCAGCACAATCCACCTCGAACCTGCGCGTCAGCGAATTCACCCCGCTGCCCACCCCTTCCGAACTGATCGCGGACCTGCCCCTCGACGCACAGGCCGCTGCCGTCGTCGAACGCGGCCGCGATGAAGTCCGCGCCATCATGGACGGCGTGGACGACCGCCTGCTGGTGATCGTGGGACCGTGCTCCATCCACGATCCCAAGGCCGGGCTGGAATACGCCCGCCGGCTGGTCAGCCAGGCTGAGAAGCACAAGGAAGACCTGCTGATCGTCATGCGGACCTACTTCGAGAAGCCCCGCACCACCGTTGGCTGGAAGGGCCTGATCAACGATCCGCGGCTGGACGGCAGCCACGACATGGTCACCGGCCTGCGGACCGCACGCCACTTCCTCCAGCAGGTCACCGCCCTGGGACTGCCGACGGCCACCGAGTTCCTCGAACCGATCAGCCCGCAGTACATGGCGGACCTCATCTCCTGGGGCGCCATCGGGGCCCGCACCACGGAGAGCCAGATCCACCGCCAGCTGGCATCCGGCCTGTCCATGCCCATCGGCTTCAAGAACGGGACCGACGGCGGCCTGCAGGTTGCCATCGACGCCTGCGGTGCCGCCGCGGCAGCCCAGGCGTTCCTGGGGATCGACGGCGACGGCCGGGCCGCGCTGGTGGCCACCGCCGGCAACCCGGACACGCACGTCATCCTCCGCGGCGGGCGCAAGGGGCCCAACTACTCCACGGCAGACGTCGAAGCGGCCTCCGCCACCCTGGCCGGCAAGGGGCTGAACCCGCGCCTGATCGTGGACGCCAGCCACGCCAACAGCGGCAAGAGCCACCACCGGCAGGCGGAAGTGGCCCTGGAAATCGGTGCACAGCTTGAAGAAGGCGGCCCGGCCGCCCAGGCGATCGCCGGCGTCATGCTGGAAAGCTTCCTGGTGGGAGGCGCCCAGAACCTGGACGTCGTGGAGCACGCGGCCGGCCGGGATGAGCTGGTCTACGGGCAGAGCGTCACGGATGCGTGCATGGAGTGGGACGTCTCGGCGTCGGTCCTGGAGCAGCTGGCCGCCTCAGCCCGGAAGCGCCGCGGCTGACGGAGGCCAGTGGGAAGGGTGGGACGCCGGGCAAATAGGGGGACCCTACTACTTTCACTTCTGCCACAGGAACATCTAGAGTATCTGGATAGGTGGTTGGTGGATGGCTCAGCATCGGAACACCGCATTTGGTACGAACCTGGGGTCCACTGTGTCCATCCGTCAGCAAAGGAAAATAGGGAAATGTCCGCAGAACAGAACTTCTCGAACGCGAAGTTCCTGACCGTGGCAGAAGTTGCCGAGGTCATGCGCGTCTCCAAAATGACCGTCTACCGCCTGGTCCATTCCGGTGAAATGCCGGCAGTCCGCTTTGGCCGCTCCTACCGTGTGCCCGAGACTGCCGTGGACCAGTACCTCAAGGGCGCCGTAGTGGACGGGCACGCAGGCACCGCCTGAGCCAGTCCCGCCGCATATCCGGTATTTCTGCCGGTGGTCGCGGGGCCGGTTAGAAGCCGCCCCCCGGAAGCGGTACCCTGTTAAGGAACGTTTTACGTCATTGTAAGAATCTGTCAGTTGTTCAGTTCGTAGCTTTGTCCGCGGACCATTTCCATCAGACAGGTACTGCATCTAGTTTGTAAGGAACTTTCGTGGGTTCAGTTATCAAGAAGCGTCGCAAGCGTATGGCCAAGAAGAAGCACCGCAAGCTGCTTCGCAAGACCCGTCACCAGCGCCGCAATAAGAAGTAGAGATACTTCGAACAGCGTGGAAATGCCCGCCGCCTTCCGAGGTGGCGGGCATTTCTGTTCTTGCGGGGACTTTGCCGGCCTCACGCCCGCGGGCCGCGGATCCTTGCGAAGCCCTTCCACAGGCCGTAGACGGCGCCGCCCATGGTTGCAGCCTTGAGGCCGAAGGTTGCAGCCCGCCGGCCGGCGCGGAAGTCGTAGACCGGCCAGTTGTTGTCCCGTGCGTGGCGGCGCAGCTTGGCGTCCGGGTTGATGGCCACCGGATGGCCCACGAGGGACAGCAGCGGGATGTCGTTGTAGGAGTCGCTGTAGGCCCAGCAGCGCTTGAGGTCCAGGTCCTCCTCGTCGGCGATGCCCTGCACCGCCACCGCTTTGGCAGAGCCGTGCAGGATGTCTCCCACCAGCCTGCCGGTGTACATCCCGTCGGAGACCTCGCCCACCGTTCCCAGCGCGCCGGTCAGGCCCAGCCGGGTGGAGATGACGGTGGCAACTTCAATGGGCGTGGCGGTGACCAGCCAGACGCGGCGGCCCACCCTGAGGTGCTGTTCGGCCAGTGCCTTGGCCCCGGGCCAGATCCGCGAGGCGATCATTTCGTCGTAGACCTCTTCGCCCAGCGCCTTGATGTCATCGACGGCGATGCCCGCAGCGAGGGTGAGCGCGGAATCGCGGACAGCGTGGACGTCGTCGATATTCTCGCCGCGGGCCACGAACTTGAACTGCTTCCAGGCGAAGCCGGCTGCCTCGGCCAGCGTGAACGCCCCCCGCTGGTGCATTTTCCGGGCAACATGGAAAAGGCTGGCCCCGCGCATGAGGGTGTTGTCCACATCGAAAAACGCTGCCTCGCCCGGCTGCGGCGCAGCGACCGGCCGGGTCACAACGGCGACGTATTTCTCCTCGGGCATGGACTTGAGTCTAGTCAATCCACCGGGCCGCCGCGGCCGGCATGCCGGGCGTGGTGTGGGCGCGCTTCAACGGCGCTACCGTTAAAGCATGCCCACACCCCACGTTGTCCTGGTCACCAAAGCGAACTGCCACCTGTGCGAGGACGCGCGCGACGCCGTCGGCAGGGTTACAGCCGCACTGGGCCTGACATGGAGCGAAGAGTTGGTGGACAACCAGCCGGAACTGCGCGAACGCTATGCGGAGGAAATCCCCGTGGTCCTGGTGGACGGTGTGCAGCGCGACTTTTGGAAGATTGACGAAGCCCGGCTGGAACGCGTCCTGCAGCGGGCCATGGCGCAGTAGGGGACCGGTCCGACGTGAAGGTACCTGCTTTGTTGGCACCGGCGATGGGGCTCTAGAGTGGAGGCACAACGCGATGCAAGGGAGGGGCTGGTGACTTCGCTGGACTCAACTCCCCAGGCTGTCCCGGACCTGCCGGACGCCACGGGTACGCCAGCCAAGCAGATTCCGCCCGCAGCGGTGGCACGGCTGACGATCTACCTCCGCGCCCTCAACACCCTGCTTGCCGACGGCATCGAGCGGGTGTCCTCCGAATCACTGGCCGAAGCCTCCGGAGTGAGCTCCTCCACCCTCCGCAAAGACCTCTCCCACGTAGGGTCCTACGGCACCCGCGGAGTGGGCTACGAAGTCCAGTACCTGAGCCGCCACATCGCTGCCGCACTGGGCCTGACGCACGACTGGAAGGTGGCCATTGTGGGCGCCGGCAACCTGGGCAAGGCCCTGGCCCGGTATGGCGGGTTCGAGTCCAGGGGCTTCGACGTGGTGGCAATCTTCGACGCAGACGAGATGGTGGTGGGAAACGAAGTGGGGTGGCTGCGGGTCAGCGATGTCGCAGACCTGGAGACGGTGCTGCACCGGACCGGAGCCAACATGGTGGTGCTGGCGTTGCCGGCATCCGTAGCCCAGGGAGTCTGCGACCGTGTGGTGGCGGCGGGCGTGCGGAGCGTCCTGAGCTTCGCCCCCGTGATGCTGCAGGTCCCTGAGGGGGTCAACCTGCGCAAGGTGGATATGGCCACCGAACTGCAGATCCTTGCCTACCACGCACAACGGGCGCAGGCCCCGGAGCAGACTGCCTAGAAACCGGCAGGTCCGGAACCCGCGCCCGCGGGAGTGGAAACTATAGCGTCAGCGGCCGTACGGGCTGCCGAAACCGCCACCGTAAGGGTTGGCGAAGGGCTGCTGCTTCCGGAAATACGGTGCCGAGGCCGGCAGGTACAGCAGCACGATGGCCGCGATGCCCAGGACGGTTCCGAGCGTGCCGATTGTGGGGATGCCGAACAGTCCGAAGACCGACAGGCCTGCGAAGACCGTTCCCAGAATGCGCGCCCAGTTCTTGCCCTTGCGGACAAAGAAGGCCACCAGGAAGTACAGGCCTGCGCCCAGGATGGCGAACACCACAAGGGTTCCGCCAATGAAGCCCTGGACGTCGTCGTAGGTCACGCCGGTGGCGCCGCTGGACTCCATCTGGTCTTCGAACGTCTGGCGGAACACGGGGTCGTTCAGCTGGCCGAGGCCCGTCAGCATGGAAATCACGAAGATGGCCGCCGCCGCGAGCAGCAGCCAGAAGGAAATGTTGACCAGCTGGGGAACGCCGTTGCTGCCGGCCGGCTGGGGCTGCTCGGACGGGTAGGGGGACTGACCGTAGGGCGACTGGCCGAACTGCTGCCCGCCCGGGGGGTTCTGGCCGAACTGTTGTCCGTAGCCCTGGCCGTACTGCTGGCCCTGCTGCGGTGCGTTCTGCCCGTACTGGGGAGCGTTCTGACCGTACTGGGGCTGGCCTTGGCCCTGCTGCGGAGCGTTCTGGCCGTATTGGGGTGCGTTCTGCCCGTACTGCGGAGCGTTTTCGCCAAAGCGGGGCGGCTGGTTGCCGGCATCGCCGTTAGTGTTCGGGCTGCCGGAGTCTGAGCTGCCGGAGCGGGGATCGTTGGAACCCGGAGGCGGGACAGGGGGAGTGCTCATGAGCGGTCCTTTTTCATGTCGGGGTACAGGTGGTTTGCCGAGGATCGGTCCAGTGCCCCTACCCCCAGCATGACTTAAGACCACCGTACCCCCGGCCGCCGCCCTTGGGGATCATTCGGAAGAGGTATTCCGGCGAGGACTTCCGCGGAACCAGGCCTGTGCCTTCGGCAACCACATCAGGACGGTTGCCGCCAGCGCCACCACGAACGCCACCCAGTTCCCGGCCTGGCCGGTGCCGGCGAAGCCGTTCACCACGGCGAGGCCAAGGGTGATGGCCGCCAGCACTGTGAGGGCCACCCGCGCCCAGGACCGCCCTGCCTTCATCTTGAGCGCAAAGACCATCTGGGCTGCCCCCACTGCCGCGGCCAGCAGCATCAGCAGCACTACGCCCACGGCGGCCGCCGGTGCAGCGGCGAACAGGACCAGCGAAGCCAGCATGCCCAGCAGGCCACCCAACAGGGACAGCACACCGCCAACAAACCAGATCCAGAAGGCGACTTTCAGCTCAAGGGGCAGTCCGGCGAGGGAAAACATCGCGGCAGCCCCGCTGCGGGGAGCGCTGGGGGAGTTGCTCATGGCGTTCACTGTAGCGCCGTCGTCGTGCATTGCCGGGCCTTGCCTTTTCGCGCCGCACGGCCTGGGCCGGCCGCTGCGTCAGGGCCCTTGCTTAAACAGGAAACCCCGGCCCGCCCTGGGGGCGGCGCCGGGGTTTCTCCCGAAAGGTTCGCTGCTTAGGCGGCGGGGGCGATGAAGGCCAGTTCCAGGTTGATGGCAACCTTGTCGCTGACCAGCACGCCGCCGGTCTCGAGGACGGCGTTCCAGGTCAGGCCGAAGTCCTTGCGGCTGATGGTGGTCTCTGCGGAGACGCCGGCGCGGGTGTTGCCGAAGGGGTCAACGGCCACGCCGTTGAATTCGGTTTCGAGGGTAACGGGGCGGGTAACGCCCTTGATGGTGAGGTCACCAGTCAGTTCGTAGCTGTTGCCCTTGGCCACCAGGCCGTTGGAGACGAAGGACATTTCCGGGAACTTCTCCACGTCGAAGAAGTCCTCGCCCTTGACGTGGCCGTCCCGGTTGGCGTCGCCGGAGTCGAAGCTGGCGGTGTTGATGGTGGCGGCGATCTTGGACTGGGCTACGTCCTCGGCGAGCTCAAGCGTGGCGGTGGCGTCGGTGAACTGCCCGCGCACCTTGCTGATGCCGGCGTGCCGTACGGTGAAGCCGATTTCGCTGTGGGAGTTGTCCAGGGTCCAGGTGCCGGTGGTGACGTCTGCGGGAAGTGCCATGATGTTGCTCCTTGTTGTCTGCGTGCCTGCGGGGGTTCTGCTGTTGAAGCTTCATCGGTTGAAGTCTCAACTAACTTGCTGCATCCAGTATAAACATGCATTTGCATCTTTTGTTCCCGCCTTCGGAACATTTCTTCAAAAACTTCAGTTCTACTCTTTGTAGAAGATTTCGGATCGCAGGCCATCTTTGAGAAACTGGTAAACATGCCCCAAGCCACTGTCCATCTGCTCCGCCACGGCGAGGTCCATAATCCCGACGGCGTTCTGTACGGACGGCTGCCCGAATTCCACCTCTCCGCACTGGGGCGGGAGATGGCCCGCATGCTTGCCGGGCACTTCCGGCAACAGGTGGAAGCCGGCGCCAGGATCACCTATCTTGCCGCCTCTCCGCTGGACCGGGCCCAGGAAACGGCGGCCCCCACAGCGGAAGCACTGCGCCTGCAGATCCACACCGACGCCCGCATCATCGAAGCCGAAAACTACTTCGAGGGCATGAAGGTCAGCAAGGCCGAACTTCGCCGGCCCAAGCACTGGCCGCGCCTGGTCAACCCGCTGCGGCCGTCCTGGGGCGAACCGTACAAACAGCAGGCATCCCGCGTCATGGAGGCGGTCCAGGAAGCACGCCTGCGCGCCATCGATTTCGCCGGCGGCGACTACGGCACCAACGGCCCTGAAGCCATCATGGTCAGCCACCAGCTCCCCATCTGGGCCACCCGCCTCAGCGCGGAGGGCAAACCGCTCTGGCATGACCCGCGGAAACGCGAATGCACCCTCACCTCCATCACGTCCCTGGTGTTCGACGACGACGGCCGCCTCCTGCGCGTCCAGTACAGCGAGCCGGCGGCGTCCCTTCTTCCCGGTGCCGCCAGCACCCCCGGAGCCTAAGCAGTGACCCACAACAACCTGACCTCGCGCCGCAGCGTACTGGCTGCCGGCGGCCTCGCCCTTACCGCTCTCACCGTGGGCCTTTCCGGCTGCACCCAGGAAGACGCCCTGGCCAAGCAGGCGAGGGCCGGCGACAACAAGAACTACGTGGCCGGCGACGGCTCCGTCACCGAGTTCGCCGCCGCTGACCGCAAGGACGCCATCCAGGTCAACGGCACCCTCTTCAACGGCACCACGGTGACCCCGGCGGACTTTCAGGACAAGGTGACCATCCTGAACTTCTGGTTCGCTGCGTGCGCCCCGTGCCGGGTGGAGGCACCCATCCTCGAGGAGCTCCACCAGGAGTTCAAGGACCAGGGCGTGCAGTTCTTCGGCGTCAACCTCCGCGACGAGAAGGCAACCGCGGAAGCGTTCGACAAGACGTTCAAACTCACCTACCCCAGCTTTGACGACAAGGACGGCGGCGTCCTGCTGTCCGTTTCCGGGCTGGTTCCTCCCGGCGCGGTCCCCACCACCCTGGTCCTGGACAAGCAGGGCCGCGTGGCTTCCCGCGTTCTGGGCGAAATCCAGAAGGGCACCCTGAAAGCCCTGATCACCGCCGCCGTGGCTGAGTAGCGGCGGCGCGGTCCCGTGAACAGCCCCTTCGCCGAAACCATCCTGAACGGATCGATCCTGCTCGCCATCCCCGTGGCGCTGCTGGCCGGCTTGGTTTCCTTCCTCTCGCCCTGTGTCCTTCCCCTGGTCCCTGGTTACCTGGGCTACGTCACCGGGCTCAGCGGCGTGGACCTGCAGAAGCAGCGGCGGGGCCGGATGTTCCTGGGCATCGGACTGTTCGTGCTGGGTTTCTCGGTGATCTTCGTCCTGCTGGGCGGTGCCTTCGGACAGCTGGGCACCCTGATCACCGGCTCCCAGAACGCCTGGATCACCCAGGTGCTCGGCGTGCTGGTCATCATCATGGGAGTGGTTTTCATGGGCGGCCTGGGCTGGCTGCAGCGTGACGCCAAGATCCACGCCAAGCCGCCCGCCGGCCTGTGGGGTGCGCCGCTGCTGGGCCTGACCTTTGGCCTCGGCTGGGCGCCGTGCATAGGGCCCACCTACTCCGCTGTCCAGCTGCTCAGCCTTTCCGGCGGCTCGTCGGCAGCCAAGGGCGCCTTCCTGGCGTTCGTCTATAGCCTTGGCCTGGGCATCCCGTTCCTGCTGATCGCGCTCGCCGTGCGACGCGGCATGGGTGTCATGGCATTTTTCCGCAAGCACCGGCTCGCCATCCAGCGGACCGGCGGCGGCATCCTGGTGGTGCTGGGTGTGCTGATGGCCACCGGCGTCTGGGGGACCTGGGTGACCGAGCTGCAGTACTGGTTCCAAACCGACGTGAAGTTGCCGATCTGATGAGCGAGCGTGTGAACGTAAAGAAGAAGTCCCCCGCCCCGGACGCGGACAAGGTGTCAGCGGCAAAGGCCGACGCCGCTCTGCCCGCCCTGGGCCCCAAAGAGATGCTGCGGTTTGCCTGGACCCAGCTGACCAGCATGCGCACCGCGCTCTTCCTGCTGCTGCTCCTGGCCGTGGCCGCGGTTCCGGGATCGCTGTTTCCGCAGCGCCCGGCCAATCCCTCCGTTGTCACGCAGTACATCAAGGACCACCCGGACTACGGCAAGCTGCTGGACAGCCTGCAGCTGTACGATGTCTATTCCTCGGTGTGGTTCTCCGCCATCTACCTGCTGCTGTTCGTCTCCCTGATCGGCTGCGTGGTGCCGCGTGCCATCGCGCACTACAAGGCCATGCGCTCCCAGCCGCCGCGGACGCCCAAGCGCCTGTCCCGCCTCCCTGAGTACGGCACGCTGGTCATTCCCGCCGACGCCGGGATCCCGGCGTCGGACGCCATCCACGGCGCCGCGGGGCTGCTTCGGAAGCGCGGCTACCGCGTTGAGGTACGGGACGACGACGGCGCGAGGCCGTCTTTGGGCGCAGAACGCGGCCTCTCCAAAGAGGTGGGGAACCTGGTTTTCCACACCTCCCTGATCGGGGTCCTGGTGTCCGTGGCCATCGGCGGCCTGTTTGGCTACAGCGGCCAGCGGATTCTGGTGGAGGGCGACACGTTCGTCAACACCCTGGTGGGCTATGACCAGTTCACGCCCGGCACCAACTTCCAGTCCAGCCAACTGCAGCCCTACTCGGTGCAGCTGGACAAGTTCGACATCACTTTTGACCGCGAATCGCAGGGCAAGTTCGGCCAGCCCATCGACTTCTCGGCGGCTGTCACCACCAAGGAAAACCCTGACGCGCCCGCCAAGAAGGAGACGCTGAAGGTCAACGACCCCATCACCCTGGGCGGCACCAGCATCTACCTCACCGGCAACGGCTACGCCCCGGTGGTGACCATCCGCGACGGCGACGGCAACGTGGCCATGCAGGGGCCCGTGGTGGCTAAGCTCCAGGGCGACAACTACTACTCCTCGGTGGTCATTAAGGTCCCCGACGCCAAACCCGAGCAGCTCGGATTCCAGGGCTTCTTCCTGCCAACGGCATTCGTTACGGAGCAGGGCGTGTCCTTCAGCGGTGATCCTGATCTCTTCAACCCGCAGCTGTCCCTGAACTCCTACTATGGCGACCTTGGACTGGACACCGGCTCGCCGCAGAACGTCTTCGAGATCGACGTCAAGGACCTCACTCCGCTGAACGCCCGCAACCTCGACGCCGGCGGCATCACCCTGTCACCCGGCTCCACCTACACGCTGCCGGACGGCAAGGGATCCATCAGCTTCGACGGCGTCAAGCGGTACGTCGGCGTGGACATCCACCACAACCCCGGCCAGCTGTACGCCCTGATCTTCGCGCTCCTGGCGGTGGCCGGCCTGATCCTCTCCCTGTACGTCAACCGCCGCCGCGCCTGGGTACGCACCGGCACGCATGACGACGGCCGGACCATGGTGGAGTACGGCCTCCTGGCCCGCGGCGAGGACCACCGCTTGGCCGGCGAGGCTGCCGCGATCCGCACCCTGCTGACCCAGGAATGGGGCCTCGCAGCCGATCCGCAGCAGGACAGCCAGCGGCCGGAAGATTCCACGCAGTCCCAGCAAACTCCCAGCAGCCTCGGCGATAATGGCGCAGGCACCCCCACCCCAGCTAGCCCCGCAGGGCCCGAAAAGGACCAGTAATGCCGTTTGGAATCAACGAAACCATGGGCCAGTACAGCGAGCTCTTCATGCTGCTGGCGGCGGGCACGTACACCGTAGCCTTCATTGCCTTCGCCTGGGACCTGGCCAAGAGCAGCCGCGCACTCCAGGCAATCGACCTCAAGGCCGCACAGGCGGTGGAACCGGCCAAGGTTCCCGCCGCTGTCGGCGCGGGCAACCGTGCCGAGTCCAGCGTTGGCGGGCCGGCCGGCCGGGCCGAGCGTCCGTCGTCGTCCGCGACATCAGGCACCCCGGCGGGCGGCGGCATCGTCACCGCCGGCGCCGATATGAAATACTCCGCGGCCCGGCGCGCCCCCGCCCGCGTTGCGGTGGCCCTCACCGTCCTGGGCGCCCTGATCCATGGCGCCGGCGTGGTCACCCGGGCACTGGGAGCCGGACGCGTGCCCTGGGGCAACATGTACGAATTCCTCACCACCGGCGCTTTCGTGGCCGTTGCCGTGTTCCTGTTGGTACTGATCCGCCGCGACCTCCGCTTCCTGGGCACCTTCGTGGTGGGCCTGGCCATCATCATGCTGGTGGCCGCCTCCGTGGCGTACTGGACCCCGGTGGGCCACCTGGTGCCCGCACTGCAGAGCTACTGGCTGATCATCCACGTTTCCATCGCCGTGCTGTCCTCGGCGCTGTTCACCCTGACCTTCGCCATGTCCGCGCTGCAACTGGTCCAGTCGCACCGGCAAAAGACCGTGGCCGCCGGCGGCGAGGACAAGCTGGGCTTCATGCGCCTGGTCCCGTCGGCCCTGAGCCTCGAAAACCTCTCCTACCGGATCAACGCCATCGCCTTCATCGGCTGGACCTTCACGCTCATGTTCGGAGCCATCTGGGCCGAGAAGGCGTGGGGCCGGTTCTGGGGCTGGGACACCAAGGAAGTCTGGACCTTCGTGATCTGGGTGGTGTACGCCGGCTACCTGCACGCCCGCGCCACCAGGGGCTGGACCGGAACCAGGGCGGCCTGGCTGTCAATCGTGGGCTACCTGTGCGTGGTCTTCAACTTCACCATCGTGAACCAGTTCTTCAACGGCCTGCATTCCTACTCCGGCCTCTGACACCCCGGGAGCCGGGCAAGGCTTCCATGCCCCTGAACAGGGCCGATATCCGCGTCATTGCCAAATAGCCGGGGTCATCCCCGGTAAATAACCATTCGATGTAGCAACAGGGCTGTTCCGGGTCCTGCTGGTGATGCTACTTTGGTGACGTTCGCCTGTGATGAAGCTTGCTGGCGAAACACCAGTTGTCCGAGGTAGCAATGACCTACGTTCTCGCCGTAGACGTCGGGACCAGTTTCACCGCAGCCGCGGTTGTCCGTTTCCACCAAGGAGTTCCACCCGTTCCGGAGTGCCTGCCGCTGGGCCTTCGGGGCACCGCGGTGCCCTCCGTGGTCTACTACCCCGAGCAGGGCCCCATCCTGGTGGGGGAGGCCGCGGAACGCCGCGGGCTCGCAACCCCGGAACGGGTTGTGCGGGAGTTCAAGCGCCGGATCGGCGATGCCGTGCCCATTGCCCTGGGCACCCTGTCCGTCCGCCCCGAGGAGGTCTTCGCCTCCGTGGCCCGCTGGGTGGCGGACCGGGCAGCCGAGCGCGAGGGGGCAGCGCCGTCGGAGATCATCCTGACCCACCCGGCAGCGTGGGGGAGCCACCGCACCTCAGCGGTCCGGGAAGCGCTGGCGGCCAAGGGCCTCCATGACGTCACGCTCCTGGCCGAACCGGAAGCCGCGGCGCTGCACTATGCGTCGCAGGTCCGCGTTGAGGAAGGCAGCACCATCGCCGTCTACGACCTCGGCGGCGGCACGTTCGATACCGCCGTGCTGACGAAGGCCGGCGATGACAGGTTTGAAGCGGTGGGGCGCCCCGAGGGCATCGACGACCTCGGCGGTGCGGATTTCGACGCCGCCGTTTTCCGCTACGTGGCCGAACACACCGGGGAAGCCCTGGCGGACCTGGACCCCGCGGACCCGGATGTCCTGGCCGCCCTCTCCAGGCTGCGGCGCGAATGCGTGGAGGCCAAGGAAGCACTGTCATCGGACAGCGAGGCCACCATCCCGGTGCTGCTGCCGGGCTACCAGCAGCAGGTACGCCTGGTCCGGTCCGATTTCGAAGCCCTGATCGAGGAGCCTGTCCGGGAAACAGTGGATGCGCTGGAGGAGTCACTGGCGCAACTCAAGCTGGCCCCGGCGGACCTGACCGCCGTCCTGCTGATCGGCGGGTCATCACGGATACCCCTCGTGGCAGAGCTGATCTCAGAGCAGCTTGACCGCCCCATCGCCGTGGATGCCGACCCCAAGTCATCCATCTGCCTCGGTGCCGCGGTGTCCGCCGTGCTTTCGCGTGCGGCCGCCGAGCGCGCCGCGGCTCCTGCTACGGACGCCCCGCAGCTGCCGGTCCCGGCGTCCGGCGACGAGGGGCTCGACGCCGGTGGGCACGTTCCCGCGCGGCTGGCCAGCTGGTCTCGGAAGGGTACGACGGCGGCCGGCGCCTTCGCAGCGCTGGGGCACGGCCACGGCCACGGCGGGGCGCACGCGCCCAAGCCGACGGTGCGGCTCACCGCCATCGCAGCGGCGGCCGCCCTCTTCACGGTCCTGACGGCCACCGCCGCCCAGAGCCCGGGCGGGCTGAGCGACCTGACATCGGTCTTCGTTCCCCAGGCCGGCGCCGACAGCGGGCCACCCGCCCAGGCGGGCGGCGCCGGATCGGTGACCGGCGGCGGAGGGCCCGCTGCCGCGGGCACTGCCGGTGATGCCCAGCCGTTGGCAGGCATCGACGCCGGCGTGCAAAAAAAGAAGTCCGACGCCGGTCCCGGCCTGAACGTCGAGGCCTCGCCAACCAGCAAACCATCGGCAGCAGCCACCAAGGCTCCGGACGGCTCGCCCGCTCCGGCAGCGGGCGGATCAACCCCTGCTGCGGGCACAGGTGCAGCACCCGGGACCCCCGGATCCGTTCCCGCCTCAACCCCCACCACAGCAGCCGGGACAGTGGATCCGGCCCCGGGTACCCCGGAGCCTGTTCCCACAGACCCCGCCACCGTGGTGCCGGCCCCTGACCCCACCACCAACCCGCCGCTTCCGGACCCCACCACGAATCCGCCGCTTCCGGATCCGACCACGAATCCGCCGCTTCCGGATCCGACGACGAACCCGCCGCTGCCGGACCCGACGACGAACCCGCCGGTGCCCGAAACGCCGGCACCCAGCAGCGCTCCCGTGCCGGACCCCACACCGGCTCCGGACCCTGCACCGGTCCCGGATCCTGCACCAACCCCGGCAGCGGGCTCCGACGCTCCCACCGCGGAACCGGCGGCCTAGGATGGCCAGCTTCCAGCCGCGGCCCCAGGATGCGGCAGAACTCCTGGACTCCCGGCTCAACCACACAGGAATGAACCACAGCGAACCCCGGCCCCACGCTGCCGAGGCCACGGCCCTGCAGCTCAAAGGTGAGATTGCCGCTGTCCGGGAACTGCTCCTTGCCTTGTCAGTGGGGTTCGTCCTTCCCGGGCCGCTGCCTGCGGACCTGGAGCGCAGGATCGACGCCGGCGAGGTGGAAAGCCTCGACGTGCTCATTGGCAAGGCGGAGCAGGCAGGATTGCTGACTGACGGAACAGTCGTGGGGCCCGCCCGCAACGCGCTGCTGACGGCCGCACCAACGTCCAAGGTCCATGCACTTCAACGTGAGCTGGTGTCCTCCTATGCCGCGGACGGCCAACCGATGGGCGACTTCGCCCGGGAGCTTGCCCGCGGCGGACTGGCGGACCAGCGCGTGGCCGCGGAACTTGAACATACAGCGGACAAGTCGCTGGAACACGATCCGGCCCTGGCGTGCAGCCTCTACGAAGAAGCCCTGCTGGCCGGTGCGGACGAAACCGGCACCGCCGCGCGCCGCGCCCAGGCAGCCGCCGCCAACGGCGACCTGGACTCAGCCACACGGATCATCGACACCCTACTGGTGAGCGTCGACCCACCTGACGTACGCCGTGGGGTGGACGTGGCCGCAGCGGTCTGGGCGCACCGGGGAATGCTGGCGCGGAGTGCCGACGCCTACGGCTGGCTGGGTGCTTCCCGGCTGGGGTCCTCGGCGCCGCTCGCCGCCGTCGCGATGGTCGGCTGCGGCAACCGTGCCGGCGCGGACGCCCTGTTCCGCGCCGATGCCCCACCGGAATCGCCCACGCTGCTGGCGGCCGCGCTGGCCGGAACGGGCAAGGGGATCCTGGAATCCCTCGCCGAGGATCCGCAGCAGGCCCTTCCCATCCTGATCCACGCCTCAGACATGCTGAACGCGGCCGGCTCAGCGCTGCCGCTTCCGGAGACTCCTGCCGCCCTCGCGGCACTCTTGGCGCTCCACAGCGGGGAACCCTACCTTGCAGAAACTGTGTGCCGGGCAGCCGCCGCTGCCGGCCAGGGCGGTAACGCGGCCAAGCCAAGGCTTTTCCTGCTCCAGGCGTGGTCCGCCATGCAGCAGGACAAACTCGAGGACGCACGGCTCTCCATCAATGAAGCGTCCAAGGCCAACCATTGGCCCCTCGTTCCGCGCGACGAGTTCCTGCGCGCCGCGCTGGAAGTGGGATTGGCCAGGCGCAACGGTGAAATCGCCGAGCTGGTGCTGGCCTGGGAACGCGCCCGCGAGGCCATGCTGCACATCTCGGTTGACCTCTACAGCCTGCTCCCGTGGGGCGAACTGGTGATCACCGCTGCCCGGCTCCGGGAGACCAGGCGGATCGCCCACTACTTCGACGAAGCAAACCAGTTGCTCGAACGGCTGGGAAGCCCGCCGCTGTGGGCCGTGCCGTTCCATTGGGCCGCGGTGCAGGCTGCGCTCCTCAGCGAAAACCCCGCCGCGCTGGCCCCACATGCCACAGCCCTGGCCCGGGCTGCCAAGAACAACCACCTTGCCGCCGTCCTGGCCGGCGCCGGCAAGGCCTGGGTTTCCATCCTTGCCGGCGCTTTCCAGCCCGCCGACGTGGAAGCGGCAGCTCGGGGACTGGGCCGGATGGGCATGCCCTGGGAGGGCGCCCGGCTCGCCGGGCACGCAGCCGCGCGCGCCGGGGAACGTAAGGACATGGTGCGCCTGCTGTCCTGTGCCAGGGACCTCCACCCGCAAGGGAACGCAACCGGCAACGGGAGCTCCGAAACGGGGGAACCGCGGGCAGCGGCAACGGCGGAAACCGGCAACGGCATGCACCCGGACGGCTCGGGCCTGAGCGAGCGGGAAAAAGAGGTGGCACGGCTGGTCCTCGAGGGGAAGACCTACCGCGAGATCGGCGAAGCGATCTACATATCTCCGCGTACCGCCGAACACCACATTGCCCGGATGCGGCGCCGGCTGGGGGCGGAGAACCGGTCCGACCTCCTGGCCCGGCTGCGGCTCGCCCTGGCGGCCGAAAATCCCCCGCAGGAGTAAACCCCTAATGCCCCTAACGGACGGTGGCGCCGTTCCCCGGCGGGGCACCGGCCAGTAGGGGGAACCGGCCCGATGCCCGGGCCGCTACCGGGCCCGTACGTTGGTTCCAACCCGGCAACGATGCCCGGTGATCCGCAATACAGAGAAGATTGAGGACCACGAAATGACACTCGCAAATGATCTCGTCCAGTTCCTGATGAGCCTCTTCGGCGACCGCCAGGCGGCCCAGGAATTCCTGGATGATCCGGAGCGCGTCCTGGAAGACCACGGCCTGGGCGGCGTGTGCTCCGCCGACGTGGATGCCGCAATGCCCGTAGTGCTGGACTACGCCCCCATCACGGTCAACGCTTCCCGCTTCGACCGCGAGTACAGCACCGGCGGCAACAGCGCAGATACCGGCCACAACGGCGGTGGCGGCGGCGCAGTGACCCCGCCTCCGGCTGGCGGCGGTAACGGCGGACACCACGACCACGACCACGATGACCACGGGCACGCGATCCAGCAGCTGCACCACATCGTGAACAACTACTCCTACACCTCCACGGTGGATGACCGGGACAACATTGTTGACCAGTCCGTGAACCAGAACATCTGGGCCGACGGCGACGTCAAGCAGTGGTTCGACAATGACTCCGTGATCGCCTCCGGTGACCGCTCCATCGCTGCCGGCGACGACGCCGACGTCGATGACTCCAACAACATCGAAGACTCCTACAACGACAACTCGGACAACTCGACGGATAACTCCACCGACAACTCCATCCGCGCCGGCGGCGACGTCAACATCGGCAACGAAGAGACGGACATCGACGACTCCTTCAACACCGACGTGGACCTCGACGTGGACGATTCGTTCAACGACAACTCCGACAACTCGGATAATTCCGACAACTCCACCAACGGGTCGTACAACGACAACTCGGACAACTCCGACAATTCGGACAATTCCGACAACTCGGTCAACACCGACATCGACCTGGACAACGTGGGAAACACCACCACCACGGACAATTCGGACAACTCGATCAACACGGACGTGGACATCGAGGACTCCTTCCAGGACAACTCGGACAACTCCACCAACACGGATATCGACGTCGACCTGGACAACGTCGCCAACACCACGGACAACTCCGACAACTCGAGCAGCACCACCGATAACTCGGACAACTCCATCAACACCGACGTCGAAATCGAGGATTCCTTCCAGGACAACTCGGTGGAGGTTGAGGATTCCTTCCAGGACAACTCGCTGCAGGTGGAGGACTCCTTCCAGGACAACTCCGAGATCAACACCGACATCGAGGTAGAGGACAACACCGTGATCCTCTAGTCCCGGTCCGGGCAGAAAGCCCGACAGGAGGGGAAACCCTCCTGCCGGGCTCTCCCCGGCTTAACCCGCCTTCCAACCCGGAGTCTGACGCAAAGGACGCACTGTGGCAGAAGCAGGACTGGCAAGACCAACACCGATGACAGCAGGACAGCTGATCAAGCTGGTGGAGCATGGCCTCCAGTTGGCCCAGACGGCAGACCGCGCCGATCTCCGCAAGCGCCTCGAGCAGGCCGCGGGACGGCTGCGGGACCCGAGTGTCCGCGTCATCGTGGTGGGGGAGTTCAAGCAGGGAAAGAGCAAGCTGATCAACGCCCTGGTGAACGCGCCGGTCTGCCCGGTGGACGACGACATTGCCACCTCGGTGCCCACGGTGGTCCGCCACGGCGAACCGGCGTCGGCAGCCATCCTTGTTCCGAAGGCAGATTCTGACGGCGGCGAGGAGGGAAGCGTCGAACGCCAGCCGATCCCCATCGAGGACATCGCCGCGTACGTTTCAGAGCAGGGCAATCCCGGCAACAGCAAGAAACTGGTGGCCGCCGAAGTGTACCTGCCGCGGAAGATCCTCACCGGGGGGCTGACGGTCATCGACTCCCCGGGCGTGGGCGGCATGGGTTCCTCACACACCCTGACCACCCTCACCGCACTCCCGACGGCCGATGCCATGCTGCTGGTATCCGACGCCTCGCAGGAATACACCGAACCAGAGCTGCGCTTCCTGCGCCAGGCAATGAGGATTACCCCCAGTGTGGTGGGCGTCCTGTCCAAGACGGACCTCTACCCGGACTGGCGGCGCGTGGCGGACATGGACCGGTCCCGCCTGGACACCGTTGCCCCGGACATCCCGCTCTTCCCCGTGTCCTCGGACCTGCGGCTCGAGGCCAGCCGGCTGCAGGACGCCGAGCTGAACAGCGAGTCCGGATTCCCGGCTCTGGTGCGCCACCTGCGAAGCGAAATCGTGGGCAAATCGGAACGGCTTCAGCGCCGGCACGTCAGCCAGGACCTGCTCTCCGTCACCGAAAACCTGCGGCTGTCCCTGCAGTCCGAACTGGACGCCCTCGAGAATCCAGCAGGAACGCCCCAAATGATCGCAGGCCTGGAGTTGGCCAAGACCGAAGCCGACGATCTCCGGAAGCGTTCGGCCCGCTGGCAGATCACACTCAGCGACGGCATCAGCGACCTCATCGCGGACATGGAATATGATCTCCGCGACAGGCTCCGCCGGATCCAGCGGGAAGCCGAGACTGCCATTGACCAGGGCGATCCCGGGCCCACGTGGAACGAATTTTCCAAGTGGCTGGAGGAATGCTCCGCCGCAGCCATTTCGGACACCTTCGTGTGGACCAGCGAGCGGGCACACTGGCTGGCCTCCCAGGTGGCCGAACACTTTGCCGCCGACGAAGTGAGGATCCCGGCCCTGAGGGTTTCGGACACCGGCGACGCCCTGGACCCCGTGGAGGAGATGCCGGACCTCGATCCCGGCCGCATCAACCCCATGCAGAAAGTCCTGATCGGCATGCGAGGCTCCTACGGCGGTGTGCTGATGTTTGGCCTGCTGACCGGAATCTTCGGCATGGCACTGATCAACCCGTTGTCCGTGGGCGCGGGCCTGCTGCTGGGACGGAAAGCCTACCGGGAGGACCGGGAAGCCCGGCTCAAGCGGCGGCAGGGGGAGGCCAAGGCCCTGGTCCGGCGCCAGATTGACGACGTGACATTCCAGGTGGGCAAGCAGCTCAAGGACCGCCTGCGGCTTGTACAGCGGTCCATCCGGGACCACTTCACCGAGATTGCGGAGGAGCACCACCGGTCGCTGTCCGAGTCCGTGTCCGTGGCCCAGAAGGCAGCAACCACGTTCACCCTGCAAAAGGACGTGCGCATCAGGGAGATCAAGGCCGAGCTCAAGAAGGTGGACGCCCTGCACGCGGCAGCGGCGGCGGTGGCGGCTGAGGTGGCCGCTTCCCGGCCCCTGGCGCCGGCGGCGGCCGGATGACTGCGGATACCGTTGCCGGTGCCTCGGGCTTGGTCCGGGACGCCCTGGATGTCTACGCCGACGACCCCGCTGCAGTTGCCCTGCTGCAGGGGTACGGGCAGCGGCTGGCGGAGCCACTCCGCATTGCCATTGCCGGGATGGTCAAGGCCGGCAAGTCCACGCTGCTGAACGCCATCATCGGCGAGGAAATCGCGCCCACCGACACCGGCGAGTGCACCCGGATCGTCACGTGGTACCGGTATGGCCGGACGCCCAGGATCATGCTTCATCCGCGGGACGGCGAACCCCGGCCGCTGCCGATCAAAAGGGTGGACGGGCGGCTGGTCTTCGTCCTGGGTGACGTCCGCGCCGAAGACGCCGAGCGGCTGGACGTCGAATGGCCCTCTCCCATGCTGCGGACCATGACGCTGATCGATACCCCCGGCATCGCCTCGCTTTCGGAGGACGTGTCCGCCCTCGCCACCGGGTTCCTGACTCCGGCGGACGCACCGTCGCAGGCTGACGCGATCGTATACCTGATGCGGCATATGCATGCGTCGGACCTGCGGTTCCTGGAATCGTTCAAGGACACTGAAACGGGCAGGTCCGGCACCGTCAATGCGCTGGCTGTGCTGTCCCGGGCCGACGAGGTGGGCGCGGGCCGCATTGATTCGCTGCTCTCCGCGGGCGATATCGCCGAACGGTACCGGCGCGACCACAACCTCCGGAAGCTCGCACTGGGCGTGGTGCCGGTGGCGGGCCTGCTGGCCCAAACCGCCCGAAGCCTCCGGCAACAGGACTTCGCCTCGCTGCAGCTGCTGGCAGGGCTGGACCGCGCCGCCCGCGAGAAGATGATGCTCTCGGCGGACCGGTTCCTCCGCGGCTCCGAACCGGAACGGCTGACCCCGGAGGCCCGCGCTTCGCTGCTTGGCAGGTTCGGACTGTTCGGCATCAGGCTGGCTGTGGTCCTCATCCGCAACGGCTTCAATGAACCCACGCCCCTGGCCCACGAACTTGCCCGGCGCAGCGGCCTGGATCCGTTGCTGGAACTGCTGGATCGGCAGTTCCAGGCCCGGGCCGGGGCCCTCAAGGCGCGGACGGCGCTGGTGGGGGTCGAGGCGCTCCTGCGGTCCAGTCCGCGTGACGGGACGGAGGAACTCGCCGGCTCCCTCGAGCGGCTGCAGGCCAATGCCCACGAATTCCGCGAACTGCGGCTGCTGGCCACCCTGCGCACCACCGGTGTTTCCCTGAAACCCGATGCTGCCGCTGATGCCGAACGCCTCGTCGGGGGTCTGGGTGCCGCCACCAACGTGAGGCTGGGCCTTGAGGCGGCAGCCACGCCGGATGAGCTCTCCGACGAGGCCCGGCGGTGCCTGCTGCGGTGGCGGGCGCTTGCCGAGAATCCGCTTACGGAACGCTCGGCCATCGACGCCTGCCGAGTGGTGATCCGCAGTTGCGAGGGCGTCCTGGCGGAATCGTCCGCGCTTCAGCGGCAGCGAACCGCCTAGCGGCCGACGGTACGGCGGCTCTTGAGCCACGCGCTGGAGGCCGGGAGGAACAACAGGACCAGTCCCACCAGCGCGAGGAGCAGCTGGGCACCCCACAGCAGCGTGACGTAGTTGGCCCCCTCGCCTTCCGGCATCAGGAATGCCGTGGCGAGCAGCGTCACCACGGCATGCGCCGCCAGTAGCGGGACCAGCGCCCAGCGTGCCCACCCATGCCGCGCCATGATTGCGCCGAGGAGGCCCGCCTCGAGCAGGATCATCAGCAGGAGTGCCCCTACGCTGCCCCAGAACACGATTCCGCTGGCGGTGCTGACGGCCTCCGCATCCCCGCCGGGGGCCATCCCGTCCACCACCGAGCGCAGGCGTTCAAGATGGCCGTCTTGGCTGAGGAATGATCCCACCAGGACGGTCAGGCCCGCTACGAAACCCAGGAGCCACAGCGTCCGGGCAATCCGCACGGTGCCGGGCACGGGAGGAACGACGGCGATGGGCGCCGGGGCCGCGTAGGAAAGGCCTGGCCGGGGCGGCGGCGAAGGCTGGGCGTCCGGCCCTGACGGCGGGGCTGTTCCGGTGGGCGTGGTGCGCAGCCGCTCTTCACCGTCAGGGTCGTAAGCCATGGGCCCTACTTCAGTCCGTCGGTGTCGTGGTCGTTTTCGTGCTTGCCCTTGTTACCGTCGGTGTCCTTGGCTTTGGCCTCAAGATCGTCCTTGAGCTTCTTCAACCGCGCGGCTTCCGCCTCGTTGCGGCGGCGGACCTCGAGATTGCGGAGGAACTCCGGGTCATCGTCCGGGGCGGTGGGGTGGCGGTAACCCTGCTGCTGCGGAGCGGCGGCACGGGGACGGCCAATGAGAAGCCAGAGAATCGCGCCCAGCACCGGCAGGATGATCATGACCACGATCCAGGCGGGTTTGGAAATTCCCCGGGTGAGCCGGCCATCGGTGCGGATCACGTCCACGAGGCCATACACAAAGATGACGAGGACTGCCACGGCCAAAGCCACACGGAGAAGCATGCCACTAAGTCTATCGTCCGCAGGCGCAGGGGGTGGCGGGCGGAAGACGGCTAAACTTGAATGTGGCCTTTTGAAATATTCCCTGATCCGCCTGGCGCTGTTCGTGCCGTTGTTCGTCGTTTTCATGCTCCTGCAGCTGGGTGCGCTGATGTCCGTGGTGTTCGCCGGAGTGATCGCGTTCGCCGTGAGCTACCTGTTCTTCCAGAAGCAGCGGGACGCGGCAACGGCAAACCTGCACCACCGTTTCTCCGGCAAGGCCAAGCCAATGCGCTCCGCGGGGGAAGTCCAGGATGCCAACGCCGAGGACGCCCTGCTGGACGCCAACCCGGACGTCGCCATCAACAATGACGCCAGGAACCCCAAGCCGCGCAACTGACGCGGGCAGGCCGGCCACGGTGGTTACCTGTGGCCGGCACGGAACGTCTCAGAAGCCGTGGCTGAGCACCAGTCCCAGTGAGAACAGGACGCTGTAGCCGAGGTTGATCAGCCCGGTCTGCTTGAGCACGGGGATCAGGCTCTTGCGCTTGCGGCCGTTGATCATCAGCCAGGCCGGCATGAGGCAGGCCGGGATCAGCAGCAGGACTATGAGCATCCACGGCCGTCCCGGGGCCAGGATGACCACCAGCAGGATGGCGATGGCAAGCATCAGCACGTAGCTTTCGCGGGCGTGCTTGTCGCCCAGCCGCACGGCGAGGGTCTTCTTCCCCGCCTGCATGTCCGTGGGGATGTCGCGGACGTTGTTGGCCATGAGCAGCGCAGTGGCAATCAGCCCGGTTCCGATGGCGCCGACGACAGCTGGCAGGCTGACCTGCCCGGCCTGCGTGTAACTGGTTCCCAGGGTGGCCACCAGGCCGAAGAACACGAACACGAAGACGTCGCCCAGGCCCATGTAGCCGTAGGGGTTCTTGCCGCCGGTGTAGCCCCAGGCGGCCATGACGCATCCCAGGCCCACCAGGATCAGCCACCAGCTCTGCGTGATGACCACCAGCGCCAGCCCGAACACCATCGCAGCGCCGAATGTGCCGAACGCGGCATACTTGACGTGCTCCGGCTTGGCGGCTCCGGAACCCACAAGGCGGAGCGGGCCCACGCGGTCGTCGTCCGTTCCGCGGATGCCGTCCGAGTAATCGTTGGCGAAGTTCACGCCCACCTGGAGCAGGAGGGCCACCAGCGCAGCCAGGATGGCGTTGGGCAGAAGGAATGAATCCAGCGCATAGGCGGCGGCGGAGCCGATGAGCACCGGCGCAATTGCGGCGGGAAGCGTCCTCAGGCGTGCGCCTTGGATCCATTGGGCGGCTGTTGCCACGGTCAGTACCTCGTGTTGTTTCGTGTAAGCGGCAGGAGGCCAGGCAGGCCTGCGCCGCAGTAGTGCAGCTCCACTCTACTTTCCCTGATGCAGGGCGCTGAGTTCGGCGGTCATGGCCAGCCGGTCCGGTTTCCCGTTCGGAAGCATCTTCAGGGCAGGCGCGGTGAGGACGGTTTTTGGCGCAGCAAAGCCCAGGTCCCGCTGCCAGGAGTTCCGGAGGCCGTCGATGTCGGTGGCAGGACCCGCCTCAGGGTTCCCTGCCGCGCCTGCCGCGGCCAACGCCACGTAGGCGGCCACGGCCTGGCCCCACTCCTCGGACGGTACGCCGGTCACGAAGGCCGCCGCGACGCCGTCGGACTTTTCCAGCTTTTCCTGGACGTCCGCGGCGGAAACCTTCATGCCGCCGGTGATGATCATGTCGTCCGCGCGCCCCAGCACGGTGAGGCGGCCGTCGTCGTCGATCTTGCCGATGTCGCTGGTGCGGTACCAGCGCACGCCGTCCTCTTCGAAGAAGGTGCCGGTTTCCTCGTCCGGGGCCTCGATGTAGCCGGCCGCAATGGTGTCGCCGCCCAGGTGGATGCGGCCATCAGCGGCCACGCGGACGGAGACGCCCTCCAGCGGGTAGCCGTCGTAGACGCAGCCGCCGGAGGTTTCCGCCGAACCGTAGGTGGTGACCACCCGGACCCCTGCCTCGCGGGCAGCGTCGAGCAGCGCCGGCGGGGTGGGGGCGCCGCCCAGGAGGATGGCGTTGAAGCGGCGGAGCACGGCGAGCGTATCCGGGGAGGGATCGTCCAGGAGACGCTGCAGCTGGGTGGGGACCAGAGAGGTGTACCGGATCTTGTCCGTGAGTTCCAGGGCGGCGGCGGTGAAGGCCTCGGGCGTGAAACCGCCGGACATGTCCATCACCCACGGCCGGGTCCCGGCGAACAGTGAGCGCACCAGGACCTGGATCCCGGCGACGTACTGCACGGGGAGTGCCAGGAGCCACTGGCCTTCGCCCTTGAGCGCCAGCGCCGTGGCCATCGAGGAGGCTGCAAGGGACTCCACCGTCAGGACAGTGGCCTTGGGTGCGCCGGTGGAACCGGAAGTGCGGACCACCGCCACCGCGTCGTCGCAGCCCGGGGTTTCGATGTGCCCCACCACGAGGGCGCCGTCCGCGCCGATGGAGAGTTCGACGGCGGGACCCTCGCCGTGGAGCGCGGCCGCCAGGGCCTTGAGCACGGGCTCGATGTTGAGGTGGCTGGTATTGGGGGAGGTGCTGTTCATGTGCCGCTCCTGCCTTAGAAGTAGTGCGGGAAGCTGGACCAGTCGGGGTCCCGTTTTTGCAGGAAGGCTTCCTTGCCCTCCACCGCCTCGTCCGTCATGTAGGCCAGCCGGGTGGCTTCACCGGCGAAAACCTGCTGGCCGGCCAGGCCGTCGTCGGCCAGGTTGAAGGCAAACTTCAGCATCCGGATGGCCTGCGGCGACTGCCTAGCGATGTCCGCGGCATACTCCAGGGCCACGTCCTCAAGCCGCTCGTGGTCCACGGCTTCGTTGACGGCCCCCATCCGGACCATGTCCTCCGCGGAATATTCGCGGGCCAGGAAGAAGATTTCCCGGGCGGCTTTCTGCCCGATCTGCCGGGCCAGAAGTGCCGAACCGTAGCCGGCGTCGAAGCTGCCCACCGTGGCGTCCGTCTGCTTGAACTTGCCGTGCTGCCGGGAAGCGATGGTCAGGTCCGCCACCACGTGCAGCGAGTGCCCGCCGCCGGCCGCCCAGCCGTTGACGACAGCGATCACTACCTTTGGCATGGTGCGCATCAGCCGCTGGACTTCCAGGATGTGGAGCCGGCCGGCACGCGCGGGGTCGATGGTTTCCTGCGTCTCGCCGTCGGCATACCTATAGCCGTCCCTGCCCCTGATGCGCTGGTCCCCGCCGGAACAGAACGAGTGGCCGCCGTCCTTGGGGGAGGGGCCGTTGCCGGTGAGCAGCACGGTGGCCACATCCGGGGTCATCCGGGCGTGGTCCAGTGAACGGTAGAGCTCATCCACGGTGCCGGGGCGGAACGCGTTGCGCACCTCGGGCCGGTTGAAGGCAATCCGGACCGTGGGCAGGTCACGCACCCAGCCGCCGTCGGCATCCCGCTCCACCTGGCGGTGGTAGGTCATGTCCTGGAAGTCCTCGAAACCGGCTACCACCCGCCAGCGGGTGGGATCGAAGACATCGGACACCGGGGCGGGAATTTGGTTGCTCACCGTCCAAGTCTAGTAATCGTGCTTAGCTGATGCAGAACTCGTTCCCCTCGGGGTCCGCCATGGTGTGCCAGGAGTGCGGTCCCTGGCGCGCTGTCCACAGGAACGTGGCGCCCCGTGCTTCCAGCTCGCTCCGTACCGCATCCTTGTCCCGGCCGGCGAGGTTGACGTCCCAGTGCACACGGTTCTTCGCCACCTTTTCGTCCTCGCCGGTCTGGAACAGGAGGCGGCGGCTGGGCGCCTTGATGTCGATTTCCTCAGGCGGGCGGATGGCGGCGCCGTCCTTCCACACCAGGTTCCCGTGGTGGGTGGTGGTCTGGTCTTCGGTGGCAAAGCCCTGCTCGATCATGGAGCGGATGAACCCGGCATCCTGCGGCTCCACCGACCATTCAAGGGTTTCCGCCCACCAGTCGGCGAGCTGGTGCGGCCGGCGGCAGTCGATGACAATCTGGATATTCAGTCCCATCCCACCACGGTAAAGGCGCACGCGTCCCAGCGGTAGGGGGCTGCATTTCCGCGGTGGAGACCGATCTACAACGCTGAAAAGTGCTCTTGACAATATGTCATGACATACGTCACAGTTGGGTCCGGAAAGGCTTTTCCTTGCCGGCAGTGCTGCCGGAGTGGGCTTAGCTTTCACCATCGGCAAAGGCCTTGCTGCAAGGCCAGGAGCACTGAGAGACAGGACAGACCATTGTCAGAGAAGACAAGAATCTCAAGCATCACCCGCCGCCAGTTCGGCCTGACCGCATTCGGACTGTCAGCCCTTGCTGCCGGCCTGACTGCCTGCGGCGGCGGTGGCGGCTCCTCGGACTCCGGGTCCAAGACGCTCCAGCTGGTCCTCTCCGGTGACACCAACCAGGGCGGCGCGTTCGCGGCGGCGGCCAAGAAGTACAAGGAAGCCACGGGAATCACCATCGAGGTGGTGGACGTGCCCACGGCAGACATCACCACCAAGCTCAAGAACGCTGCCACCGCCAACGACCTGCCGGCACTGGCGCGCGTCACCGGCCTCGACCCGCTGTGGGCCAACCAGCTCCAGGATCTCTCGGACATCGCCAAGTCCCACAACATCGATGAAAAGTACCTGCAGGAATCCCCGGACGGCATCATCCCCGCCATCCCCTCGGACCTCACTGCCGTGGGCCTGTTCGTCAACAAGAGCCTGTTCGACAAGGCCGGAGTCAAATACCCCACCGCCATCGATGGCACCTGGACCTGGGATGAATTCATTGTCGCCGTCAACGAGGTCCGGGAAAAGGCCGGCGCCAAGTACGGCTTTGTCATGGACCGCTCCGGGCACCGCCTCCGCGCCATGATGTACGAGTTCGGCAGCACTGCCTTCGCCAAGGAGAACGGCAAGTATGCCGGCGACAGCAAGGCCGTGGAAACCCTGGAGTACTTCCAGAAGATCAACGACGACAAGACCATGCCCAAGTCCGTCTGGCTCAGCGGCGAGGACGGCAACGCCATGTTCAAGAGTGGCCAGGTGGCCGCGTACTACTCCGGCAGCTGGCAGGTGGCTGACTTCAACAAGAACATCAAGGACTTCGAGTGGCTCTCGGTGCCGCTGCCCAAGAAGGAAGTCAACGCCACCAACCTTGGCGGCGGCTTCATGGTGGCCTTCAAGGACACCGGCGCGGACGAGGAAGCCAAGAAGTTCATCGACTGGTTCTACGAGGACGCCAACTACACCGAGTTCGCGCAGCTGGGCGGCTACCTGCCGGCCAAGGACCTCAAGGTGGAGTACCAGTTCCAGCAGCCGTCCTTTGAGCTGTACCAGAAGCAGATTGCGGAGAACGATGCCAAGGGCGACAACGCCATCAAGCGCGTGGTGGCCGAGGCGTACGCCGAAACCCCGTTCTCCGGGGACCCGCTGCGTGAAGAGACAGTGAAGATGCTCTCCGGCAGCCAGGATGCCAAAACCACGGTGGACAACATCGTGAAGCTCTACAACGGCGCCTAAGCCAGTGGCCAACCCAACCATCAGCACTACTGCGGCTCCCGGGAAGCCCCCCACAGGGGTTTTCCGGACCAAGTCGCAGCAGAAACGCCGCAACCGCTACGTCATCGCCCCGCTGGTCCTGGTGGGCGTAAACGCGGTGCTCTTCCTGGTCTTCTTTGTCTGGCCGGGTGCCCTGGGGATGCTGTACTCCTTCACGGACTACCGCGGGGTGGGCAAGCTCCACTTCATTGGCCTGGCCAACTTCCAGAAGCTCCTCGCGGACAGCACGTTCTACGCGGCGCTGGGCAGGACGTTTGTCTACACGGTCCTGTCCGTGCCGCTGGTGTACGTGTGCTCGCTGGGGGTGGCCTCGCTGCTGGTCAGCAGGGCCGTCCGCGGCCGCACGGCGGCGAAGATGGTGATCTTCCTGCCCTGGCTGATCTCGCCGATTGTGGTGGGCGTGATCTGGAAGTGGCTGTTCGGCCAGGACTTCGGCTTCGTCAACTTCCTGATCACCGGCGCCGGCGGCAGTGCGCTGCCCTGGTCCAGCAACGGCAACCTGGCCCTCGCTGTAGTCATCTTCGCCTCAGCCTGGGGCGGCACGGCCTTCAACATGCTCCTCTTCATCGCCGCGCTGAAGAACATCCCCGAGGCCCTGCTGGAAGCCGCAGAGCTGGACGGGGCGAACGCGTGGCAGCGCTTCCTGCACGTCACGCTCCCGGGCATCGCGCCGACGTCGTTCATGGTCATCCTGCTGTCCACCATCCATGCGATGAAGGAGTTCGCCATGATCCAGGCGCTGACCAACGGAGGTCCAGGCACGGAGAACACCCTGATCGTGCAGTACATCTACAAGACCGGCTTCGAGCAGTCCAAGGTGGGCTACGCCAGCGCCGCCTCCATGGTGCTGATGGTGGTCCTGCTGGCCATCGCGCTGATCCAGCTGCGGTTCAACCGGAAGAAGGGCTGACCCATGGCAACAGCTGCAAACCTGCCTCCCGCCGTCGCCGGGGAAGCGGCCATCGGGGCGGGCCAAATCCCTGCCGCGCCGCCCGCTGACCCGGCGAAGACGCCGAAGAAGAAGCCACGGGGAAACCGGGAGGCCCGCGCCAAGGCATCCGTCCCGCTCACTGTGGTGACGTGGCTGATCGCCGCGATCTACGCGTTCCCGCTGCTCTGGTTCCTGCTCAGTTCCTTCAAGCCAGGCAGTGAACTCTTCAGCTACCCGCTGTCCATGATTCCGCGCGAATGGACCTTCCAGGGGTTCGTGGACGCCTGGGAAAGGGTGGACTTCGCCCAGTACTTCCTGAACACGGCCACGGTTTCCATCGTCACCACGGTCCTCACGGTCTTCTTCAGCGCCTGCACGGGATACGCCCTGGCCAAGTACAACAACAAGGGCACCCGGCTGTTCTTCGTGTGCATCCTGGCCACCACCATGCTGCCCACCGAGGTCATCCTGAATCCCACGTTCTCGGTCATCCGGGACCTGGGGCTGTACAACTCGCTGGCCGGCATCATCGTGCCCTCGGTGCTGACGGCCACCGGCGTCTTCATGTTCCGGCAGTTCTTCCTCACCGTCCCGGACGACCTGCTGCACTCCGCCCGGATCGACGGTGCCAGCGAGCTGGCCATCTTCTTCCGGATCATGCTCCCGCTGTCCAAGCCCATCCTGTTCACGCTGGCCATCTTCTCCTTCCAGTGGCGCTGGAACGACTACATCTGGCCGCTGATCGTGCTCAACGACCCCAAGTGGTACACGCTCCAGGTGGCGCTGCGCAGCATCGTGGGCGCAGAGAACATCGACTGGCCGGTGCTGCTGGGGGCCTCGGTTATCTCCCTCCTGCCGCTGGTGCTCGTGTTCTTCGTGTTCCAGAAGTACGTGCTCAACGCCGATGTCAGCGCCGGACTGAAGGACTAAGGCCGTGGAAACAACAACCACTGACACCGCTTTCCGCGCCCAGGTGGTCGCGGCGGCGGACCGGAGCGTCGCAGCGTTCCTGGCCACGCACGACGACGACGCCGCGGCTCTTCCGCACCGCGCCGCCATGGGCAGGCTGCTGGCTTTGGCCGCCGTCACCACGGAGCCCGGCTCCGCCTTTTACGGCCCCGGCGGGGATGGTGCCGGGGGAGGCGGCTCTACTGGAGGCTCCGCCGCTGACGGCACCGGTGACGCGATGCGCCGGTGCCTGGACCGGCTCGAACAGCTGCAAGGCCCCACCGGCCTGTTCGACGGCACCAACCTCTGTTCACCGCCGGATTCCGCCTTCACCCTCAACGATGCGTGCATCGCCCTGGGCATCATCCGTGCCGTGGAAGCGCCGGGGGCGGCGCTCGCGGCTGCGGACGGCCGGCTGGCGGGCATCATCTCCCGCGCCACCGACGCACTGGTGGCCGGGGGAGTCCACACCCCCAACCACCGCTGGGAACTGAGTGCCGCCCTGGCCAGGATCAACGCGCTGCAGCCGCGGCAGGACATTGCGGACAGGATCGACGAATGGCTGGCCGAAGGCATCGACCAGCTGCCGGACGGCATGTACTCCGAGCGCAGCGCCCTGTACGCCTCGGCCGTGACCAACCCTTCCCTGCTGGCCATCGCGGACCATGCGGGCCGGACTGAACTGCTGGACAACGTCCGCCGGAACCTCACGGCCTTCCTGCCCTGGTTCAACCCGGACGGAACCCTGGAATCCGTGTTCTCCCGCCGGCAGGACCAGTGGATGGACTTCGGGGCGGCCCCGTTCCTGCCGCTCTACCGGCGGCTGGCCATCCAGGATGCCAACCCGGACTTTGCCGCGGCGGCCGCCTGGCTGGGGACGCTCCCGCTGCACGAACCCGCCAAACTGCTGGCCCTGCTGCGGCTGGACCCCTGGCTGCACGCAGCCCTTCCGGAAGGGGCGGCAGGAGCCACGGCAACGGACAGCACCCTGCCGGGCCCGCTCGCTCCGGCGGCCGCCGCACTGGAAACCTGCGGCGCCTACCGGTTCCGGGCCGGGAGCGCAGTGACCACCGTGTACGGCGGCTGCGACGACCTGGTCCCGGGTGTGGTGTCCGGGCTGGCCAGCAACCCCACGCTCCTGCGGTTCGCCCACGGAGCAGCGGTGCTCTCCGGCGTGCGGCTGTCCCGCAGCTTTTTTGACCTGGGTCCGTTCCGCAGCCAGCACACGGTACGGGACGGCGCCACGGTCCGGCTGTCCGAGGAGCTTTCAGCAAACTTCTACCTGCCACTGCCCGCCGCCCGCAGGCGGGAGGACGGCATCTACGCCCTGGGCCACGAAGGCCGGTTCAGCGCCAGCATGGACTTTCCAGGCAGGCCCACGGTGGTCCACCGGCTGGGCACGGAGGTTACCGTCCGGGCCGAACAGGGGCAGGCCGTCCTCGAGCTGGACTTCGACGGCGCGGACACCGCCTTTGCGCTGGAACTGACCTTCCGGTCCGGGGGCGTGCTCGACGGCGTGGTCCCGGCTTCGGGCACGCCGGAAGCCTTCCAGCTCGTGCAGGGGACCGGCAGTTACCGGGTGGGTTCGGACACCATCGAGTTCGGGCCGGGCCTGCCTGCTGACCCGGACGCTCCGCCCGCGTACAACCCGGGCGAAAACTACCGCTACCTGGCGGGGACCAACGCCTCGGAAGGGCTGAAGGTGTTCATAACGGGACGGACCGCTGGCAGCCACCGTTTTGTCCTGCGGGGGAGCAGCGGAACGCCCTAGGAATCAGGCCTGCTGGAGCTGTTCGAACAGTTCCGGCGGGATGGCGTAGATGAAGACCACCGCCAGCAGGTTCTTGGCAGCGTGGACGAAATAGGAGAACATCACGTTCCGGCCGGTCCAGACGTAGACGAACACCAGGGTGGCGCCCATGGCCAGGTAGGGCAGCAGCGCGGTCAGGGTGATGGCCTCCTGGCCGGCGATGTGGATGCCGGCGAACAACACCACGGACAGGACGCAGCACAGCCAGATGTTCAGCCGCCTGCTGAGTTTCCCGATCAGGAGGTGCCGGAAGATGTACTCCTCCACGAACGGGCCCACCACCACCAGGACGGGCACGATCAGCCAGGCCGGAACCTGCTGCATCAGCGCCTGCAGGCCCGCCTGGTTGGCGGAGGTCTGCGCCTCACCGCCCGCAGCCACCACAACGGCAGTCAGGATCATCATCACGATCACCGAGGCCGGGACCATCAGAAGCGTGAACCACGGGCGGGTGGCCAGGACCCGCAGGTCCCGCACCACCACCCGCCGGGCGGCCAGGAACGCCAGGACTGCCACGGAGCCGTAGAAGATCAGGTTGACCAGGTAGGACGCCGCCGCCGGGGAAGGTGCCAGTTGCTGAAGCGCCGGCGCCAGGAGCTCGCCGGCCACGGTGAAGACGCCGGCGATGGCCACGTACGTGCCGAGGGCGGCGAAGTCCAGGGGAGCGAAGCGGTACAGTTCCGGCTGTGGTGCGGGCGGGCGGCGGTGCATGGTGGCCATGGCTTCAGCCTAGCTTCCGGATGCCCCGCGAGGGTCCCCGGAACCGGGCTCGCAGGACTGCCCGGCACTGCGGGGTGGAACGGCTTTCAGGGTTGCCTGGTGATCAGGACTGCCCTGCGATGGTCAGGGCGATCAGCACGCAGTTCAATCCCACGATCAGCGTGGCGCTGGTCCAGCCGGCGATCTTCAGCGCGCGGGAGTCAACGTGGATGCCCATGATTTCGCGTTTGCCGGTCAGCCGGATCAGCGGGATCAGTGCAAACGGAATGCCGAAACTGAGCAGCACCTGGCTGAGGACCAGTGCGAGCGTCGGCTCGATTCCGGCGCCGAGGATCACCAAGGCGGGGATGAGGGTAATGACCCGCCGGACCAGCAGCGGAATCCGGACTTTCAGCAGCCCGCCCATGATGGTGGCGCCGGCGTAGCAGCCCACCGAAGTGGAGGCCAGGCCGGATGCCAGGAGCCCCACGGCGAACACGACGCCGATTGCGGGCCCCAAGGCGGCCGAGACGGCGGCGTGGGCCCCGGCGATGGTGTCCGTTCCTTCAATGCCGCGCAGGCTGGAGGCAGCCAGCAGCAGCATCGAGATGTTGACCACGCCGGCCAGCAGCAGTGCGCCCAGCACATCGAACCGGGTGGCCCGGATCAGGCGGGTCCGCACGGCCGGGTCCGGGGAAAAGCCGAACCGGTCACGGGCCAGCGCGGAGTGCAGGTAGATGGCGTGCGGCATCACCGTGGCGCCGAGCATGCTGGCGGCAAGCAGGACGGTGTCCGTTCCCTCGAAACGCGGAACCAGGCCGCCCAGGGCGCTGCCGGCGTCGGGCGGGTTGACGAAGAGGCCGGACATGAAGCCCACGGCGATCACGCCAAGGAGGACCAGGACCGCGTATTCGAAGGACCGTTGGCCGCGGGCGTTCTGGAGCGCCAGCAGCAGCATCGAGGCGATGCCGATGATCACCCCGCCCAGCAGGAGCGGCAGGCCGAACAGCAGGTTCAGTGCCACTGCGCCGCCAATGACCTCGGCCATGTCCGTGGCGCCGGCAACCACCTCGGCCTGCACCCAGTAGAGGCGCCGTGAGCGGGTCCCCAGCCGCTTGCCCAGGATCTCCGGAAGGCTCAGGCCGGTGGCAAGGCCCAGTTTCGCAGACTGGTACTGCACCAGGACCGCCATGGCATTGGCCATCACCAGCACCCAGACGAGCAGGTAGCCATAGTTCGCACCGGCGGTCAGGTTTGCGGCGACATTTCCGGGATCCACGTAGGCGATGGCGGCGACGAACGCCGGGCCCAGCAGCAGGAGCCGTGACCACAGCTTGCCTGCAGCCGGCCGTACTTGCAGGGTGGGTGCTGCCATGATCATCCCCTCGCCGTTGCGGTAATGACACGAGAGTACCGCAAATTTAGGCATACCGAAAAGTATCTTTACGGGAAGCCGTAGCACGGGTGGTGTAGTGCGCGTCACGTGGCACCCGGATGGATCTTGTACGATGGATAGGCCGCGCGAAGCTTCGGCAAGACGAAGACTTACGCTCACAAACAGCCGTCCCAACGGCCGATGGCCGAATTATGTGAGCTGGATCATTCGCTTCCGGATGCGGCCAACCCCCAACCCACAAGGAACCGTTGTGCCTCAAAGTACCCCGCCCGAAATCAAGAACAGCACGGCAGCATCCACCGCCGTCGACCCGTCCCTCAGCGCCGAGGGCTACAGCAAAACGCTGGGCAGGCGCCACGTCACCATGATCGCCATGGGCGGCGCCATCGGCGTCGGCCTCTTCATGGGAGCCGGCGGGCGCCTCGCCTCCACCGGCCCGGCCCTCATCTTCTCCTACGCCATCGCCGGCGTCATCGCCTACCTGCTGATGCGGGCACTGGGCGAACTCATCATGTACCGCCAGACCTCCGGCTCGTTCGTCAGCTACGCCGGTGAGATGTTCGGCCGCAAGGGCGCGTACCTGTCCGGCTGGATGTACTTCATCAACTGGGCCATGACCGGCATCGCCGAGCTCATCGCGATCGGCCTTTACTTCCAGTTCTTCTTCCCCAACGTCCCCGTTGAACTCTCCGCCATCGCAGCGCTGGTGCTGCTGGTGGCCGTGAACCTCTTCAGCGTCAAGGCCTTCGGTGAATTCGAATTCTGGGCCTCCTGCCTCAAGGTGGCCGCGATTGTCATCTTCCTGGCCGTGGGCACCTTCATGGTGGTCACCAACGCCAAGGTGGGCGACGGAAACGCATCAGTGGCCAACCTCTTCCACGACGAGGGCGGCATGTTCCCCAAGGGTGCGCTGGTCATGATCCTCGTGCTGAACGCCGTGATCTTCGCCTACAACGCCATCGAACTGGTGGGCATCACCGCCGGCGAGATGCAGAACCCGGAACGCGAAGTCCCCAAGGCGATCCGCGCCGTCGTCTTCCGCATCGTGGTGTTCTACGTCGGGTCCGTGTCCCTGCTGGCCATGCTGCTTCCCTCGGACCAGTACGTGGCCGGGACCTCCCCGTTCGTCACCGTCTTCGGCCAGATGGGCCTTGGCTGGATGGGTGACGTCATGAACATGATCGTGATTACCGCAGCCCTGTCTTCCTGCAATTCGGGCCTCTACTCGATCGGCCGCATTTTCCGCACCATGGCCAACAACGGCCACGCGCCGCAGTGGCTGACCCGCATGTCCACCCGCAGGGTCCCGTACATGGCCATCCTCGCCATCGGCGCCGTCTACCTGGTGGGCATCCTGCTGAACATCTGGCTGGGCGGTTCGCATGCGTTCGATCTCGCCCTGAACACCGCCTCCATCGGCGTGATCTTCACCTGGGGCTCCATCTTCGCCAGCCAGATCGCGCTGCGGAAGAAGAAGGGCAGCGTGTCCACCCTGCCCATGCCCGGCTCGCCGTGGACCAGCTGGGCCGGCCTCATCGCCCTGCTCGCCATCACCGTCCTCATCGGCTTTGACACCATGACCAGCAAGGACGGCGAAGTGTTCTACCTCGGCCTGTGGACCCTCGCCACCATCCCGTTCTTCGCCGTGGTCCTCTGGCTGGGCTGGCAGAAGGTCAAGAACAACGCGCCCAAGAGCGAGCTCTTCAGCTAGCCGTTCCGCGCCAAGCAGTACGAACGACGGCGCCGGCCACCTTCCCCAGGTGGCCGGCGCCGTCGTCGTTCATTGCGTGCCTTCCTGCCCAGTTTGTCCGCCTGGCCCGCCTTATGCGCCGGCGTGTCCGGGCCCGTTCGCTGTTAGGGGGCCACTAATCGGGCAGGAACGCACAAAGAGATGGGGCCGTCAGTCCTTCAGGTACCGCGCGAAGTAGTCCTCAATCCGCCGCCATGCCTCCGGGGCGGATTCCGGATCGGGGCCCACACCCATGACGCGCATCAGGGGCCGCAGGAGTGCCGGGCCCATCTCTTCGTCATTGAGGAAGCTGTGGCCGGCGCCGGGGAATTCCTTCACGCTGTGCTCGATGCCCAGCTGGTCGAGGGCGGAATCGAGCCGCGCTGCCGCTCCTTTCAGGGACCTGTCCGCGCCGCCGTAGTTGGCCACGATGGGGCAGGCGCCACGCAGGGCTTCCACAAGGTCCTCTTGCTCCTTGGGGAGCCGTCCGTAGTTGACCGACGCTGCCTGGAACCCGTCCCTGGCCGCCAGCAGGGCGAACCCGCCGCCCATGCAGAAGCCGATCACCCCGGTCCGGCCATTGCTGAGGTCCGAGTTTGCGAGCCAGGTGCGGGCCGTGGCGATGTCGGTGAAAGGCCGGCCCGTGCGTGCCGCCATGGCGCGCATGGTTCCCACAAGGCACCGCCGCGCCCCGACGTCGCTGTACAGGTCCAGCGCCAGGGCAAGGTAGCCGGCCAGGGCCAGCCGGTCCGCGTGCCGGCGGGTCTGGTCATCCAGGCCGAACGCTTCATGAATTACCACGACGCCGGGAAATGGCCCCTCGCCCTCGGGTACAGCCAGGTAGCCGCCCAGGGAAGGCGATCCGCCGGCGGCCATGCTCTCGGTGCTCAGGTCCACGTTCGTCATGGCCCAAGGCTAGCCGCCCGCGGGGAAGGCTGGTGCGGGGCGGAGGCGCGGGGCAGACTGGGGCATGTGGACGAACCCTGGGTGCTGCATGTGGATCTGGACCAGTTCATCGCGGCCGTGGAAGTGCTCCGCCGCCCCGAGCTTGCCGGCAAGCCCGTGATCGTGGGTGGCCGTGGCGATCCCACCGAACGCGCCGTCGTCTCCACCGCTTCCTACGAAGCCCGGGCCTTCGGCGTCGGATCCGGGATGCCGCTGCGCATCGCCGCGCGGAACGTCCCCGACGCCGTCATTTTGCCTGTGGACCAGGAGGCCTACCTCCAGGCTTCGGGGGAGGTGATGGGCGTGCTGCGCTCCCGGCCCGGCGCCGTTGTCCAGGTGCTCGGCTGGGACGAAGCGTTCGTCGGCGTGCAGTCCAGTGACCCCGAGGCCTACGCCGGTCAACTGCAGCAAGCGGTACTTGAGGCCACCAGGCTGCACTGCAGCGTGGGCATCGGTGACACTCTGGTCCGCGCCAAGGTGGCCACAACCTTCGGCAAGCCGGCCGGTGTTTTCCGGCTCACGGCGGAGAACTGGCTGGATGTCATGGGCAACCGGCCCACCATCGACCTGTGGGGAGTGGGAACCAAGGTGTCCCGCCGGCTGGCGACGCTGGGGATCACCACTGTTGCCGAGCTGGCAGCGGTGGATCCGGACTTCCTTGTCCCCGAGTTCGGTCCCAAGATGGGGCCCTGGTACGCGCAGCTCGGGCGGGGCGACGGTTCCTCGGTGGTGGATGACACCCCGTGGGTGGCGCGGGGCCACAGCCGGGAGACCACTTTCCAGCACGACCTCACCGAACCGGCGCAGGTGGATGAAGCTGTCCGGGAACTGGTGGCAGCGGTCCTGGATGACGTTGCCGCTGAAGGGCGTCCGGTGGTCGGGCTGACGCTCAAGGTCCGGTACGCCCCGTTCAACACCAAAACCTTTGCCCGCAGGATTCCCGAAACGGCGGACCCCGAGGAGGTACTGACCCGCGCCCTCGACCTCAGGGGGAAGATTGAACCGGACCGGCCCATCCGGTTGCTGGGGTTGCGGGCCGAGATGACCATGCCGGACGAGTCCAGGCAGGGGCATACGCCAACCCGCAGCGGCTGGTGACCCGCTCCGTCTTGATGTGGTCCGGGCAGCAGAATGGCGGCGGATCCGGGGGATCCGCCGCCATTGTCTACCGGTTCAGCACGCCGTTCGCTGCGGCTGGCCCGGCAAAGGACTAGTTGCGCTTGAACTCGTCCTTGACATTTTCGCCGACCTTCTTGGCATCAGCCTTGACCTGGTCGGCCTGGCCTTCTGCCTTCAGGCGGTCGTTGTCGGTTGCGTTGCCAGCAGCTTCCTTGGCCTTGCCGCCCATATCTTCTGCTGCGTTACTGATCTTGTCTCCGAGGCCCATGGTGTGGCCTCCTTTCGTTTCCGTCGACCAAACAATGCCCTTTCACACTAACACGAAGCATGCTTACTAAATCAAGCGGGCAGGCCCCGGGAGTGCCGGCGGGGGCTGGCCGCCCTGCCTTTGTCCGCCCGCGGCGATAGGCTCGACGTCATGGACCAAAGCCTCAGCCTGACCCAGCACATCCATGCCTCGCCGGAAAGGGTGTGGGCTGTGATTACGGATATCCGGAACGCGCCCGGGACGCTGTCCGGAGTGGAAGCGGTGCAGCTCCTGACGGACGGTTCCTACGGCGAGGGCACCCGCTGGAGGGAAACACGGAAGATGTTCGGCAGGTCCGAAACCGTGGAGGTGTGGGTGGACAGCGCGGAACCGCCCCGCTCCACCACCATTAGGGCCGCTCAGGGCGGGGCGGATTACAGCACCAGGTTCAGCCTGGCCAACCGCGACGGCGGAACGGACCTGACGCTGACCTTTGGTGCCACAATGTCGAAGCCCACGGCGGCCGGCCGGGTCCTCGCCGCCGTGTTCGGCAGGCTGGGCATGGCGGCAAGCCGCAAGGCACTTGCCAAGGACCTGGCGGATATCGCGGCCAAAGCGGAATCCGCCCGGTGAGCGGGTCCGGAACCAGGCGGCCCAAGGCTGCCGTCACGGCCCCGCGGCTTTCGCCGGTCCGGCTTGAGGACCTTGAGGACCGCAGCCTGGACTTCCGGCGCGGCGGGCGCCATGAGGGTGCCCGCTACAGCCGCCTGGACGCGGACGGGCTGGAACTTTCCGGTGCCGACTTCTCTGAGTGCGAACTCCAGGGGGTCTCCTTCAATGAAGCCCAACTCCGGGGCGCCGGATTCCGCGACACCGTCATCACCGAGTTGTATGCCCCTGTTTTCCGGGCCGCCCGCAGCACCTGGCGGGACGTCGAGATGAGCAATCCCCGGCTCGGTTCGGCCGAACTCTACGAATCAGGGTGGCAGTCCGTACGGATCGAAGGCGGCAAGCTGGACTACCTGAACCTCCGCGGGGCGAAGCTCACGGATGTGGTGATTGCCGACTGCATCATCAACGAACTGGACCTCGGATCGGCAGCAGCAACCAGGGTGGCCCTGAAAGGCTGCACCATCGGCGCGCTGGACCTCACCGGCGCTAAGCTCAAGGACTTCGACCTCCGCGGCGCCGACTTCCGCAGCGTCAGCGGCATTGGCAACCTGGCCGGCGTCGTGATCGACGAATACCAGCTGGGACTGCTGGCGCCGCTCCTGGCTGCGCACCTTGGCGTGACCGTCCAGTAAGCGGGGCTACGCGCCGCCCGGCCTGCCGTGTACTATTTACAGAACGAACGGTCGGTAAGTGGCGAATATAGCCATGCCGGCCGCCGGTGACAGTGCTGTTAATCGCGTGAAGGGTGTTTCCATGGCTGCAAGCGCAGGTCCGCAGGCTTTCCTGGTAGGCGGGGTCCGGACTCCGGTGGGCAGGTACGGAGGTGCCCTCTCCGCGGTCCGCCCCGATGACCTGGCCGCGCTGGTGGTCCGTGAAGCCGTGCAGCGCGCCGGGCTGGACCCGGACAGCATCGACGAGGTGATCCTTGGCAACGCGAACGGCGCAGGTGAGGAGAACCGGAACGTCGCGCGCATGGCCGTCCTCCTGGCCGGGTTGCCGCTGCACATCCCCGGAATCACCGTCAACAGGCTTTGCGCGTCCGGGTTGAGCGCCATCATCCAGGCCAGCCACATGATCAAGGCCGGCGCAGCGGACATCGTGATCGCCGGCGGCGTCGAGTCGATGAGCCGGGCGCCGTGGGTGCAGGAGAAGCCGAGTGCCGCCTTCGCCAAGCCCGGCCAGATTTTCGACACCTCCATCGGGTGGCGTTTCACCAACCCCCAGTTCCAGCACGGCGCACTCTCCCGGGATGGGAAGATGACGTACTCCATGCCCGAAACCGCGGAGGAAGTGGCACGGGTTGACGCTATCTCCCGTGACGACGCCGACGCCTTTGCCGTCCGCTCGCACGAACGGGCGCTCGCCGCCATCGAAGCCGGCCGGTTCAAGGACGAGATCGTCCCGGTCACCGTCAAGACCCGCAAGGCCGAAACCGTGGTGGACACAGACGAAGGTCCCCGGGCCGGCACCACCGCAGACGTACTGGCCAAGCTCAGGCCAGTGACGCACGGCGGATCGGTGGTCACGGCCGGGAACTCCTCGTCGCTGAACGACGGCGCCTCCGCGATCATCATCGCGTCCGAATCCGCCATCGAACGACTCGGCCTGACGCCGCGTGCCCGGATTATCGATGGTGCGTCAGCGGGGTGCGAGCCCGAGATCATGGGCATCGGCCCGGTCCCGGCCACGCAGAAGGTGCTGAAGCGGTCCGGGCTGAGCGTCGGTGACCTCGCCGCCGTCGAACTCAACGAAGCCTTCGCCACGCAATCCCTCGCCTGCATCCGCCGGCTGGGCCTTGACCCGGAGATCGTGAACAACGACGGCGGCGCCATCGCTTTAGGCCATCCGCTCGGTTCCAGCGGCTCCCGGATCGCCATCACGCTGCTTGGCCGGATGGAACGCGAGGACGCCAAGGTGGGCCTCGCCACCATGTGCATCGGTGTGGGGCAGGGCACGGCCATGCTGCTGGAGAAGATCTGATGCCGGGCGCAGTTGACCTGGCGGCCGAGAAGTTCTCCGCGCTCCTGGTGGAGGAGCAGGGTGACCGCGTGGTGGTCCTGCTGAACCGCCCCGAGGTGCGGAACGCCATCGACCAGCAAATGGTGGATGAGCTGCACACCGTCTGTGCTGCGCTGGAGCAGAATCCCAAGGTGCTGATCATCGCCGGCGCGGACGGGGTGTTCGCCTCCGGCGCGGACATCGCCCAGCTTCGTGAGCGGCGGCGGGACGACGCCCTGCAGGGGATCAACTCCACCATTTTCGTGCGGATTGCCAAACTGCCCATGCCGGTCATCGCAGCCGTGGACGGGTACTGCCTGGGTGGCGGCGCGGAACTGGCGTATGCGGCCGACTTCCGGATCGGAACCCCGGACGTCCGGATCGGGAACCCGGAGACCGGGCTGGGGATCCTGGCCGCTGCCGGTGCCAGCTGGCGGCTCAAGGAACTGGTGGGGGAGCCGGTGGCCAAGCAGATCCTCCTCGCGGGCAAAGTGCTGGGCGCCGACGAGGCATTGGCCGTCAACCTCATCACGGAGATCCACAGCACCGCCGGGCTTCTGGGTGCCGCCCACAGCCTCGCGGACCGCATTTCCCGGCAAGACCCGCTCGCCGTCCGGATCACCAAGTCCGTGTTCCACGCCCCGGCAGACGCCCACCCACTGATCGACCAGCTGGCCCAGGGCATCCTCTTCGAATCGCAGGCCAAGTTCGACCGCATGCAGAAGTTCCTGGACCGCAACGCCGCCAAGAAGGCCGCATCCTCCGACACCGCTGACGGAAAGTAGAAAGCCATGAGCAACTCCGAACTTGCTGCTGCCCTGCCCGCACGAATCGGTGTCCTGGGCGGTGGCCGCATGGGCGCCGGCATCGCCCACGCATTCCTGGTCAAGGGCGCTGACGTCCTGGTGGTGGAACGGGATGAACAGTCAGCCGAGGCTGCCCGGGAACGGGTGGAGTCCGCTGCTGCCAAGAGCATCGAGCGCGGTGTCACAGACGCGAACCTGGACGAGATGGCTTCCCGGCTCACCGTGGGTGTGGATTACGACGCCTTCAAGGACCGGCAACTGGTGGTCGAGGCCGTACCGGAGGACTGGGACCTGAAGGTCTCCTCGCTGCGGGGCATCGAAGAGCGCCTGGAACCGGACGCCTACCTGGCATCCAACACGTCATCGCTCTCCGTGAACGGGCTGGCAAAGGAACTGCAGCGGCCCGCAAACTTCCTGGGGCTGCACTTCTTCAATCCTGTGCCGGCGTCCACGCTCATCGAAGTGGTCCTGGGCGAGCAAACCTCCGCGGACCTGGCCGGGGAGGCGCGACGGTGGGTTGCGGCGCTCGGGAAGACCGCCGTCGTCGTCAATGACGCGCCAGGCTTCGCCTCCTCCCGGCTGGGCGTGGCAATCGCCCTGGAAGCGATGCGGATGGTGGAAGAGGGCGTGGCGTCGGCCGACGACATCGATAACGCCATGGTCCTCGGGTACAAGCACCCCACGGGTCCGCTGCGCACTACGGACATCGTGGGGCTGGACGTCCGGCTGGGCATCGCCGAATACCTGCAGTCCACCCTCGGTGACCGGTTCGCCCCGCCGCAGATCCTCCGCGACAAGGTGGCCCGCGGCGAACTAGGCCGCAAGACCGGCAAGGGCTTCTTCGACTGGAGCTGAAAGGGCTGGCCGCAGGTAACCTGCAGCCGGCGGCCGCCTAGTCGAAGAAGCCGACGATGTAGCCGATGAAATACAGCAGGAACAGCAGCACGCCTGCACCGATGGCCCCGATCCAGAAAATCTGCTGGCCCCTCCCGGAACCGGGCTGGCGGGGTTCCTGCGTGCCCGCCACCGAGCCTTCCCCGGGCGGGGTTTCGCCCGGCGGAACTCCGCCGCCGGGTTCCAGGCCGGTGATCTTGTCGTCTTCCGGGTCCGGATTGGTTCCTGACACGTTAACTCCCTTTCTCGCGGTCTGGGGCTTTCCCAGCGTAACCGGCCCCGGTGGTTGGTCCTAGGCTGGTGCAGTGACTTTCCTTGAACCCCTTACCCTGACCGGCCGGCACGTAATCCTCGAGCCCCTCCACCCAGCCCACCACGACGGGCTGGTGCAGGCGGCCGAGGACGGCGAGCTGTGGAAGCTCTGGTACACCTCCGTGCCGTCTCCCGCGGAAATGGCGGGCGAGATCCGGCGCCGCCTCGCGTTGCAGGAACAGGGGTCCATGCTGCCGTTCACCACGCGGCTGCTCGACCCGGAAACCGGCGGCCCGGGCCGGGTCATCGGCATGACTACCTACATGAACATTGATGCCGCTACTCCCCGCGTGGAGATCGGTTCCACCTGGAACGCAGCGTCCGTCCAGGGCACCGGAACCAACCCGGACTCCAAACTCCTGCTGCTGCGGCATGCGTTCGAGACGCTGGGCTGCCCGGCCGTGGAGTTCCGCACGCACTGGCTGAACCACCAGTCCCGCGAGGCGATCGCCCGGCTGGGCGCCAAGCAGGACGGCGTCCTCCGCAGCCACTCCCGGACCAGCGACGGACTGCTGCGTGACACCGTGGTGTTCTCCATCCTGGAACACGAATGGCCCATGGTCCGCGCCGGGCTCGAATACCGGCTGGACCGGCGGGGGTAGGACTCTGCCCGCCGGGTAGCCTGCCGGCTAAGGCCGTGCCAGCTTGTTGAGGTTCACCGCTTCGGACAGTGCGTCGGCGTAAGCCTGGTGGCCGGCAGCAGTTGGATGGAAGTTTTGCAGGGCAAAGGGATCTGCCGGGTTGAAGTTGATCCACGGATAGGCTGAGTTCACCGCGTGTGCTTTAAAGGCTTTGGTGACGTCGATGTAGGCAGCTTTGGCCTTCACCCTCGGGGCACCCGTGGCTTGGGCAATGGCGTTATTGAGGGCCAGCGTGCCTGCGTTGACCAGCCTTTGCGCGTCCTCGCTCAGCAGTGTCGGCGGGCCGTCGGGATCGAAGAGAAGCGGATAACCGAAGACAGCTATGGTGGCGTGCGGGGCTGCCGTTCGAATTGCTGTCAGGGCCTCCACAAGATCGGCCTGCATGGCGGGAAACCTGGCTTGCACTCCCTGTACTGCCTGCGCACAGTCATCGAGCGTTGATCCTGCGCAGGCCTTCAACGGCATAGTGAAGTCAATGTCGTTCGCGCCCGCGGTCACGGCGACCAGTTCGGTCCGGACTGACAGCGTGCCGGAGGCGGTCAGAGCGGCAATTTGCTCCAGCACGCTGGGTGCAATGTCCGATGCCCTGTCCACGATGACTGCCCCAGCGCATGCCGCGTTCGTGCTGTTGCCGTCCACGATCGGCAGGGCTTTGAGCAGGTTTACGTACCCGCCGTTGGTCTGGGTGCAAGACGAAAGTGTGGTGGTCCCGGCCCCGATCCCGGCGGTGTAGGAGTCACCGACCGCCACGAGGTCCACATCCTTTTCCGGCGGCGCCGCTCCGGCAGGAAGTGCCGTGGAGCCAAGTGCCATCGCCAGGGTGGCGAGGCCTGCCGCGAAAGCCGTGCGCCGCCGTCGTAATGCTGTAGTGCCCATCGCAGATCTCCCTTGAATGTAGCCCCGGACCGGGGACAGACACCTGTGACAGTACGCCACGTGGCGGTCCGTTTCACCGGTGCCCGGTACCCGCCTTGCGTGCTTCCTGTACCTGTTTGTGACATGCGGGGTTCACAGGCTTGTGGTTAGCTGTGCGGATGGAGAAAGCGGGCGGGTCCATGGACTGGGATGGTGCTGTCAATGCCTGGCATGTTGCCGGCGGCGTGTACCGAATGGGCCGGCGGGAATGGCTCACGGAAGCCGGCTGGCGGCAGGCCTACGACGACGGCATCCGCACGGTAGTGGATCTCCGTAACGCGGCGGAAGCGCGGCGCCGGGACACCGATCCGGTGGTCCCCGCGGTGGCGTTGCAGGGCCTGGCACTGGTGTCGGCTCCCACGGAAGAGGCCAACCACGAGCAGTTTGCCGCGCTGACCGGCCCCTATCTGAACGACCCCGCCTACTACGCGGACAACGCCCGGCTGTTCCCGGACAGGATCGTGGGAGTCTTCCGCGCCCTCGCCGACGCCGCGGGCAGGGGGAACGTGGTGCTGCACTGCGCTGCCGGCCGCGACCGCAGCGGCCTGGTGGCGGCCATGGTGCAGGACCTTGCGGGGGACTCGGACCACCAGATCGCCGAGGGCTACCGGCAAGCAGCGCGCGGCATCAACGAGCGGTACCGCACCCATGGGCCGCCGCACAGCCGGGAACGCTACCTTGCCGACGACGAACTCGCACCGCTGCTGGATCAGCGCGGGAAAGCGGTGGTGGACTTCGTGCGGACCCTGGACAGCCGTGGCTACCTCCTGAAGAACGGACTCAGCGTCGCCGAACTCGACGCAGTGCTGTCCCTGTGCGGAGCGAGTGTGGCCCGATGACTTTGGCGTCAGTGCGCAGGTACCTCTCCCTGGGTGCCGTAGCAGGCATCCTGGCGTCGTCGGCCTACGTGGCTGCGCCTGCCTGGGCTGCCGATGGTCAGGCCGCAACCACCGACTCAACGGAGGCGCCGGCCGTTGGAACACCGGGTTCCAGGCTGTCGGAGGCCGCCCTCGACGAGGCGGTCCAGCGGGACCTCGGACTCACCCGGGAACAGTTCACCGCAGCCGGGGAGCTCGGCGCCCAGGCGGCAGCCGCGGCCGCCCAGTTGCGCGACGTGCCCGGTTACGCCGGGATCCGGCTGGACGGCGGGCACGTGGTGGTCACAGGATCCGGGCCGGAGTTCCTCGCCAAAGTGGCCGCGCTGGCTGAGGCCCTTCCGGACCTCGCCGTCGAGGCCCCGCAGGCCAGGCGTGCCGACGGCGGCGTGGCACCGTCCGGCGGGGTAGCTGATGGCTCACAGCTGGCGGTCAGCACCGACCAGCTCTTCCAGGCATACGTGCGCGACGTCGGCCCCGACGGCCTGCAGGCAGTCATGGCCGCGGACGGGAAATTCGTCATCCGCACCGGGGCGCTTAACGTACCCGAATCGGCCGGACAGGCCGGCGGGGTGGCGGCTGACGCCTCAAGGGACGACGCAGCAACCACGCCAGGAACGACGGCGGCGGGCACGACGGCGGCCGGCGGCTCCGGCAGGGTCTCACCGGCTGATTTCGTGGCCCGGTACGCCAACGTGGAGCTCGACGGTGCCGCTCCCCTCAGACCCGAGGCCGATGTTCCCGGCGGCGTGGGCTACATCGCCGATACCGGGTGGATCTGCTCCACCGGGTTCTCCGCCTTCGACCCCGCGGGACTGCCTGCCGTTCTCAGCGCAGGGCACTGCGCCTCGGACGGGCAGGCGGCAACGGCAACCCTGGAGTTCCAGTTCGTCCGGAAGGACCAGCTGGGCGACTTCGGATTCAGCCAGTTCGGCGGCCCCGGCAACTCCCGCATCATTGAGAGCCCTGTGGACCCCGACAACCCCGGAAACGTGGGCACGGACATCTCGGTGATCCACAACATCCCGGAAGGCCTGGATCCGCTGCCCGCCGCCAGCACCTGGGGTGACCCTTCGCAGCCCGGCCCTGATGTGAAGATCATCGGCACCGCCGATCCTGTCCTGGGGATGCCCATCTGCCGCTCCGGCCGGACCTCGGCCTGGTCCTGCGGCACAGTGGACGCTGTGGGTATCTACGTGGTGCCAGGCCCGGACTTCGCAACTGACCCCACCGACCTCCGGGCCTTCCGGGGATTCCTTTCCTACGGCGTCCAGTCCAGCGGCGGAGACTCAGGCGGCCCCTACGTCAGCGGCAACTACGCTGTGGGAACGCACGCCGCCGGTGACGCGCCGCCCGCACCGGGTGAGCCGGCACCCGCAAACTTCGCCGTGGGTGCCACCCTCTCGGAAAGCCTCGCGGTCCTGCCCGGCTACCAGTTGGAACTGTTCCTCAACAAGCCTGCCGTCAGCTCGCCCGCCCCCGGCGGAACCTACGAACCAGGGCAGGCCATCAGCGGCAATGTCCCGGCAGCCCCCGCGTCCGCCGTTGCCGCAGGCTCCACGGTCAGGATCACGGTGGAGGGCAAGGACCCGGTGGAGGTTCCTGTCGACGCCGCGGGCAAGTGGAGCTTCACCGCACCGGAAAGCAACGGCCCGCTCCGCTTCACGGCCGAGACGGTCAACGGCTTCAGCACCTCGGGCAGCGCCGAGTTTGAGTTTGCCCGGACCGCTGCGGAGCCGCCTGCACCGGAGCCGCCTGCCCCCGGCAACCCGGGTCCCGTTGTTCCTGCCCCGGAACCGCCCGCCCCGGAACAACCCAATCCCGTGCCCGCTGACCCGGCCCCGGCTGCACCAGCCCCCGCCGCACCGCAGCCGCCCGCGGCAGCCGGCATCGTCGTCGTACCTTTCGATTCGGGGCCGGGCCCGGCCGACCTGGCGAACACCGGCTCCACCGGGCTGGTTCCCGCAGCCCTGGCAGCGGCCGCGGCGCTCGCCGTCGGCATTATCCTGACAGTCCTGGTGCGCCGCAGGGGCCGGCGTTCGGCGAAATAAACAGCGGAAGGGCGGGACGCGCAGGGCGCCCCGCCCTTCCGGTATAGACAGCGGTGTGGCCGGCGGTCAGTGGCGGCCGTGCCACCGCTTTTCGCCGTCAACTACCTGCACTGCCACGTTCAGGGTCTTGTCGGCCAGGCTTCCCCACGCGTAGACGATGGTGTTCTTCCCGCCCTCGACGGTGACGTCCGCCGGGCCGATCACGGGAGCGGTGGTGCCGGCCGCAGCCACCGAAGCCGAGTAGGTGCCGGCCTTGAGCTTGAGCGTGGCCTCGTCAGGATTGCTCAGGCCTTCGATGATTGCTTTCCCGCCGGCCAGGACGTCGACGGCGGGCGCTGCCGCTACGTGCCGGACCGTCAGTTTGCCTTTGCGGTCGTTGCGGGGAGCCTTGGTGTCGTTGGTGAAGAGCGTAGCGGTGGGCGCGCCGTCGGCATTGAGGTGGGCTACGGCGGTGTAGTTGCCGCCTTCTTCGAGCTCCACGTCCACAGGCCCAATGACCGGGTTGTCGGCGCTGGTGGCGTCGGCGGCGGTGATGGCGATCTGGTAGTCGCCGGCGTCCAGTTCCAGCGGCCCTGCCAGGGTGCCGGGCGTGAAGTCATCCAGCGTGAGGGCCCCGTTGACCCACACGTCCACGGTCAGGCCGGGAACGCCGTGCAGTACGGACAGCTGGGCGGGATCGTCTTCATGGTGCCACCCGCCGGCATTGGCGGGAGCGGCAAAGGCCAGCGAAGCGGCAAGTGAAAGTGCTCCGGCGGCGTAACCCATTTTGCGCATGTCAAACTCCTTGATGGATGCCCGGTGGCCGGGCTGTTTGTGCTTACGCGCTTAATACCCCGGGAACGGGGTCCTTGGATGCAGGGCCGGGAACATTTTTGCTGCCTAGTGTTTGTGCTTCCTCAGCAGGTTGGTGATGCGCAGGGTGCAGAGCCGCTGGCCGGCCTCGTTGGTAATGAGTACTTCGTGGGTGGTCAGCGTGCCGCCAAGGTGGATGGGCGTGGCCGTGATGGTGACCTGGCCTTCCCGGGCGGAGCGGTGGTGCGTTGCGGAGACGTCGATGCCCACCGCCATCTTGCCCATGGTGCTGGCGTGGATGACTGCCGCCCAGGACCCCACGGCCTCACCCACCGCCAGCGACGCGCCCCCGTGAAGCAGACCGAAGGACTGTCGGTTCCCCTCCACAGGCATGGTGGCCACCACCCGCTCCACGGACTCCTCCAGGATCCTGACCCCCATCTTCTCGTCGAGCTCACCGAGGGTGATTTTCCACAGTTCATGCTCTGTGGGGGAGTGGTGCGGGGCGGCGTCGCTCATGTGCTCTCCTAGTGCGCTTCGGGGACATTCCTGTATGGTACTTATATTACCGAACGGACGGTCAGTAATCATTGCTGTATCCGCTGCCCGTTTGTCTGCCCCCTTGGTTGGAAGGACCCGTCAACGATGACCACCACTGCCACAGCGCCCCACGCCACGCTCGATACCGTGGAGACGGTGCCCAGCTTCATTATGGACTCCTGGTGGACGCCCGAAACCGGCTCCGCCGCTGCCACCCCGGTCCGCGACGCCAGCACGGGCGAGCTCCTGGCGAAGGTGAGCACCGAGGGACTTGACCTGGCGGCGGCCGTCGAATTCGGCCGGACCACCGGCCAGGCCGAGCTGGGCAAGCTGACCTTCCACCAGCGCGCCCTCAAGCTCAAGGAGCTGGCGCAGTACCTGAACGCCCGGCGTGAACACTTCTATGGCTTCTCCTACCAGACCGGCGCAACCAAGATCGATTCGATGGTGGACATCGACGGCGGCATCGGCGTGCTCTTCACCTTCGGGTCCAAAGGCCGGCGCGAACTGCCCAACTCGCAGGTGGTGGTGGACGGGCCCATGGAGGTGCTGTCCAAGGACGGGTCCTTCGCCGGTGAACACATCTACACCCGCATTCCCGGCGTCGCAGTGCAGATCAACGCCTTCAACTTCCCGGTGTGGGGCATGCTGGAGAAGTTTGCCCCCGCGTTCATCGCCGGTGTGCCCACCATCGTCAAGCCCGCCACCCCCACCGGCTACGTTGCCGCTGCCGTGGTGAAGGCCATTGTGGAGTCCAACATCTTGCCCAAGGGATCGCTGCAGCTGGTCTCCGGTTCGGTCCGCGGGCTGCTGGACGTGCTGGACTACCGGGACCTGGTGTCCTTCACCGGATCCGCCGCCACCGCCAAGTCCCTGAAGGCGCACCCGAACGTGGTGGAAGGGGGCGTGAGGTTCACCTCCGAAACCGACTCCCTCAACGCCGCCATCCTCGGCCCCGACGCGGTGGAAGGCACTCCGGAATTCGAGGCCTTCGTCAAGTCCGTGGTCACCGAGATGACCGTCAAAGCGGGCCAGAAGTGCACCGCCATCCGCCGCGCCATCGTCCCGCAGGAGCTGGTGCCCGCGGTGTCCGCCGCCATCGGCAAGCGCATCCAGGAGCGCGTGGTGGTGGGCGATCCGCGCGCCGAAGGCGTCACCATGGGCGCGCTGGCGTCCGTGGAACAGCTGGAGGACGTCCGGGCGGCCGTGCAGTCCATGCTCGACGCCGGCGGTGAGCTTGCGTACGGAACCCTCGATTCGCCGTCGGTCACCTCCGCCGACGGCACCACCGGCGTGGTGGACGCCGGCGCGTTCATGGCCCCCGTGGTGCTCAACTGGGGCAACCCTGAAGCCGAGGCGCTGCACTCGCTGGAAGCCTTCGGCCCGGTTTCCTCCGTGGTGGGTTACGCGGACCTTGCCGACGCCGTCCGGCTTGCCGCCCGCGGTGGCGGTTCGCTGGTGGCCTCAGTGTGCACCAACGATCCCGACGTGGCGCGTGAACTGGTGACCGGCATTGCCGCGCACCACGGCCGCGTCCTTATGCTGAACAGGGAAGACGCCCGCACCTCAACCGGCCATGGCTCACCCGTGCCGCACCTGGTCCACGGCGGCCCGGGCCGCGCCGGCGGCGGCGAGGAACTGGGCGGCATCCGCTCCGTCCTGCACCACATGCAGCGCACCGCCATCCAGGGCTCGCCCAACATGCTTACTGCCGTCACCGGCGTCTGGCATACCGGGGCGGACCGCAACTTCACGGTGGACACCGAGGGGACGCACCCGTTCCGCAAGCACCTGGAGACCCTGCGCATCGGTGACGCCGTCCGCTCGGACCTGCGGCAGGTCACCCTGGAGGACATCACGGCGTTCGCCAACACCACCGGGGACACCTTCTACGCCCACACCAACCAGGAAGCTGCCGAGGCCAACCCGTTCTTCCCGGGCATCGTGGCGCACGGCTACCTCCTGCTGGCCTGGGGTGCGGGGCTGTTCGTGGAGCCCGCGCCGGGCCCTGTCCTGGCCAACTACGGCCTCGAGAACCTGCGCTTCATCACGCCTGTTGCCGCCGGCGACTCCATCCGGGTGACCCTCACTGCCAAGAAGATCACCCCGCGTGAGACCGACGAATACGGCGAGGTGGCCTGGGACGCCGTCCTCACCAACCAAGACGACGAGATCGTGGCCACCTACGACGTCCTCACCCTCGTCGAAAAGTAACCGCCCTCCTCGACGCGCGCTCACTCGTGGTCGCTTCCCCTGCGACGCGCGCTCACTCGTAGTGTCTTACCGCCGAACGCCAGCTCACCCAGGTGAGCTGGCGTTCGGCTTTTAGCCGCCACAAGTGAGCTGGGGTTCGGTTTTTAACCGCCACAAGAGAGCGGGGGTTTGGGCGGGCAGAAGCGGGACGGGGGTGTGGGGCGGAAGGATAGGGGGTTGCTGCCGGGTCCTTTTCCGGGTGCGGAAGCGTAAAATTCTGCCTCGTAGGAGGTGGCCACATGACCCTCAAAATGAGCACAGCCACAACCATCCTGCCGGTCGATGACGCAGCCCGCGCCCGCAGTTTCTACACCGGGAAACTCGGACTCCCGCACCGCGGAATGACAGACGATGGAAGCGAATTACTCGGCACCGACGGCGGCCCGATGCTGCAGCTGATGCCGGTTTCGGACGGCAAGCATTCCGAGCACACGGCCTTGAGCTTCGAGGTGACGGACATCGAACGGACCGTCCGGGACATGGAAGCCATGGGCGTGCGGTTCCAGGATTACGACCTGCCCAATCTTCGGACCGAAAACCACATCTGCACCACCGGCTCGGAAAAGTGCGCGTGGTTCATGGACACCGAGCACAACATCCTCTGCGTCCACGAGCGGCTGAACGGCCAGCCGGACTACCAGGTCTAGGAAGCATTAACAGCAGCAGGGGCGCTCCGGTCGGATCGGGGCGCCCCTGCGTCGGTTTCCCGCCCGGCCTGCTGGCGGGCCGGGCCGGTCCCTACTTGGACCAGACGATCGGGTTCTTGCGGTACGGGTTGTCGCTGGAGCTTGCGTAGCTGAAGCCGGAATCGGCGTAGTCAGCGGAGACGATCTCGTCGCCGGCGGGAGCAAGGAAGACCTGGCACGAGGTCATGGTGCTGCCTACCTTGTAGCTCAGGTTGTCACTCGAACCCGTGGTCTCAAACCGCTTGGTGGGGCACTGGTCCAGGGAGCCGAGGATGATCAGCTTCTGGGCATCCGTCCCATCCTTCAGCTGGGCGTTCAGGCGTGGCTCGCTGATGCCTGCGGAGGGCTTGCTCAGGCTGTCCAGGGTGTGTTCGGTAAAGACGTAGTACGGCGTCTGACCGGCGAACTTCGCGGCATCCTTCAAGGCGGCGAGATCGGCCTCGGTTCCCGCGGTGATCTTGGTGACGCTGGTGGTGTAGGTGGCTTCGGTGTACTTGGCGTCAGCCGGATCCTTGCCCGTGTTGGTGTGGGTGACTGCCTTTTCGCCCAGGCCGAGCTTTGTCCCGGGAGCCGTAAGGTCCTTGGCCGTTCCGGAGGCACCGGCCGGGGCGGCAGCAGAAGCGCTGGCTGACGCGCTGGCGGAGCTGCTGGGTGACGCCGAAGCAGCGGTGGTCGCTTCCGTTGACGGCTGGGTTTCTGAGGCCGCAGGCGCCTCCGCTGCACAGGCGGACAGGCCAAGGCCCAGGACGGCGGCGACGCCCAGGGCAATAAATGGGCGCGAAGAAGTGTGGTTCCGGATCATGATTTCCCCCTGAAGATGTGATGCGAACACGGTAACTATAACGTATGGATTTATTGCACCGTAAGCGTGCTGAGCAGTTTCGGCGGCGCCGGGTGGACTGGTTCAACCATAAGGCGCAACAGAAAGCCCCGCGATGGGCAGTGCTGCCCATCGCGGGGCCGGGTGGCTATGCTGCGCGCGCTCCGTGCAGGGCTGCGCCGGTTACGCGTCCGTCAGGACTCGGCGCCGCCGTGCAGCCCGTCGTCGCTGCTGTCATCCTCGCGCCCCGTGCCCTTGCCGGACTCGCTGCGGTCGGAGAGGTCCATGTTGCCCCGGGCCTCGTCCATGGTGGGGCCGCCGGCGGGGACGCTGTAGGTGTCCGGCCGGATGCCGTGGGCCTGCTCCTCGATCAGGGCCTGCTCCTCGCTGAAGCGAATGGCGTTGGCCTCGTCGCCGGCATCGCCGGGGATGTCTTCCCGGAGCTTCGACGGATCCGGAACGATGAATCCTGCGTCGGGCTCTTCCTTGTGGGTGCTCATCTTCCCTACCTCCCTGTAATCAGTGGCTTTCTACCACCGTAGCCGTCAAGCGGAGAAAATACCAAGCACCCTTATCACTTGCTGGGGTGCGTCAGGCCGGGGCGATGCCCGCTGGGTCAGGCGGTGGGGGAGGCGTTCCCGTGCAGGCCGTCGAATGCCATGGTGATGACGTCGTCGGCGAGCCTCTGGGGCGAGAGGGAACCGCCCGGCTTGTACCACTCCACGATCGAGTTGATCATGCCGAACAGCAGGCGGGTAACCGTGCGCGGGTCAATATCCTGGCGCAGCGAACCCTCGTCCCGGGCGGCGGAAATCAAGGCGGCCACCCTGTGGTCGAACGTGCGCCGGCGTTCAAGCGCGTCCCGCTCGATCTCCGTGTTGCCCCGAAGCCTCAGCAACAGGGTGACGAACGGCAGGCGTTCCACGAGGACCGCCACGGTGCGCCGCAGCACGAACTCCAGCCGGGCGTCGGCGGCGCCGGCGGTGGCCTCGGGCTGTTCCAGGATGGACTCCAGCCCGCCCAGTGCGTGGTCCAGGGCGAGCTTCAGCAGGTCGCCCTTGGATGGAACGTGGTGGTAGATGGCGGACTTGGAGATGCCCAGGTTGTCCGCGAGGATCCCCATGGACGTCGCGTCGTACCCGTGGCGGTTGAAGACGTCGACGGCGATGCGCAGCACCGATTGCTGGTCGTAGCCGGGGCGGCCGCGCTTGGCTGATCCGTTGGCGGCTGCGCCGTTGGTGCTGGTGGTCTGGCTGGGCATAGTGGCTAGTTTCTCACGAACGGTCGGTCAGCCCGGACCGGAGCCCGGGCCTGCCGGCTCCGTCTAACCCTTGGGCCGCATGTCGTAGATGCGGCGAAGCTTGCCGTTGGAGCGCTCCAGCGAGCCGGGATCCACCACGTCCACCGTGCACGAAGAACCCACGTGGATCTTGATCTGCTCCTTCAAGGTGCGCGCCGCCGTCGTGCTCTGCTCAATGGTGACGGCGTCCCGCCGCTCGATCCGGACGGTCAGCTGGTCCATCCGCTGCCCCTCGGGGCGGGTGAGCTCGAGCTGGAAGTGCGGGCTGAGATCGGGGATGCGGAGGGCGATTTCCTCGATCTGGGACGGGAAAAGGTTCACGCCGCGCAGAATGATCATGTCGTCGCTGCGGCCGGTGATGCGGCCCATCCGGCGGTGCGCCGGGCGGGCGGTGCCGGGCAGGAGCCGGGTGAGGTCCTTGGTGCGGTAGCGGATGATCGGGAGGGCTTCCTTGGTGAGCGAGGTGAAGACGAGTTCGCCGTGTTCGCCGTCGCGCAGGACGTTTTCCTTGCCCGCCAGGGGGTTGAAGGGGTCGATGATTTCGGGGCGGAAGTGGTCCTCCCAGATGTGGCTGCCGTCCTGCGTCTCCACGGCCTCGCCGGCCACGCCCGGGCCCATCACCTCGGACAGGCCGTAAATGTCGCAGGCCTTGATGTTCATCATGACCTCGAGCTCGTGCCGCATCTCCTGGGTCCACGGCTCGGCGCCGAGCACGGCGAACTTCAGGCTCGTGGAGGCGGGGTCGATCCCCTTGTGCGCCATGGCGTCGGCGATGGTGAGCAGGTAGGTGGGCGTGGCCAGGATGGCGTCCGGCTTGAAGTCCTGGATCAGCTGGATCTGCCGTTCGGTCTGGCCGCCGGACATGGGGATCACGGTGCAGCCCAGGGCCTCCGCGCCCGCGTGCGCGCCCAGGCCGCCGGTGAACAGGCCGTAGCCGTAGGCGTTGTGGACCTTCATGCCGGGGCGGATGCCGGAGGCGCGGAAGCTGCGGGCCACGAGCTTGGCCCAGTCGGCGAGGTCCTGCTTGGTGTAGCCGACGACGGTGGGCCGGCCCGTGGTGCCCGAGCTCGCGTGGATGCGGGCTACTTCGCTCTGCGGGACCGCGAACATGCCGAAGGGGTACTCGGCGCGCAGGTCGTCTTTGGTGGTGAAGGGGAAATTGCCGAGGTCGCTGAGTTCGCGGAGGTCGTTCGGGTGGATGCCGGCCTCGTCGAACTTGCGCTTGTACAGCGGCACGCGATCGTAGGCGTAGGAGACGGTGTGCTGGAGGCGGCTGAGCTGGAGCGCCTCGAGTTCGTCGCGGGAGATGGTTTCCTCGCGGTCCAGGACGGCGTCGGTGCCGGTGGCTGCGGTGTCCACGGGGGCGGCAGGGGTTTCGGGGGCATGCAGGGTCATGGTTTTCCTACTTCTTGGGGATGGTGCGGCTGCGTCCGCGGAACTCGGCGATGAGCTCGCCCGGGGTGCTGGTGGCGGGGGCTGCGCCGGGGGTGTGGGCGTCGGTGGCGAAGATCTGGATGTCGTAGAGTCCGCTCCGCCCGGCGCTGGAACGGCGGTCTGCCACAGCGGTGAGGACCTGGCCGCGGAACGCCGGCTTGAGGAAATTGATGTCCACGCCGGAGGCAACGGTGATGGTGTTTTCCTCGCCGGGTGCGGGGCTGATCGGGTTGCACGCGAGGGCGAAGGCGGTGTCGCCGAAGGCGAAGATCATTCCGCCGTGGGCCATGCCGAAGCCGTTGAGCATTTCCTGCCGGAGGGTCATCCGGATGGTGGCGTGGCCGTCGCTGAGCGCCAGGACCTCGATGCCCATCCACTCGGAGGCATAGTCGTTTTCCAGGATGGGGTGGGTGGCCCCGGAGAGTGTTGCTTCAGCCATGCGTCATTGCCTCCAGCTTTATTTACCGAATGTTCATTAGGTAATCCCATAAGGGGGTCCGGTGTCAAGGGTGGAGCCGCCCGGCCTGGGCCTTCCCGCCCAGTTGCTTGGCGGCTCCGGGCGCCGAAGCGGGGGACACGCCATCGTCCGCGGCGCGCCGCAGGGTGGGAGGGAAAGCAACCGGGCAGGAACGCACGACGGCGGCACGCACCTTTGTTCTTTGGGGCGCCGGAGGTGCAAGGATGGGAGGACCGGCACCAGCAAGAACAGCAAAGGGCGGACCATGGCCAAAGGCATCTACGTCAGCGCAACTACCCCGGGCTCGGGCAAGTCCCTTGTGGCCCTCGGCCTGGCGGACACCCTGCACCGGCACGCGGACCGGATCGGCTTCTTCAAGCCCGTGGTCCAGGGCCCGGTGGCCAGCGAGGATCCCATGGTCACGCTGATGAAATCCCGGTTCGCCCTGGAGGATGAACGCTGCCGCGGCGGCCTCACCTTCGAGGAGGTCCGGACGCTGCTGGCCGAGGGGCAGCGCGAAGAGATTGACGCCCGCTGCGTGGAGATCTTCGCCGACATTGCCCGGCACTGCGACGTGGTGATCGTGGAGGGGACTGACCTCACGGGCCAGGACGCCGCCGTCGAATTCGACCTCAACGCGCGCCTGGCTAACAACCTCGCTGCCCCCATCGTGGCCGTGGTGGGCGCCAAGGGGCGGACCGTCGCGGAAGCCGCTGCCGCCGTCGAGGTTGCCCGCAAGGAACTCGCCGCCGAGAAATGCTCGCTGCTGGCCATCCTCGTGAACCGGGCGGACCCGGACGACCTCGACGCCATCGCCGCCGCCATCAAGCCGGGGGCCTCCAAGCGTCCCGTCTACGTCCTACCCGAGCTGGAGGAGATCGCCCGGCCCACCACCGGTGAGGTGGCCGCCGCGCTGGGCGTCCGGCAGATCGCCGGCCGGGCGGACATGGAGCGGGACGTGAAGGACATCAAGGTGGCCGCCATGAACGTGGGTAACTTCCTCAATGTCCTGGACGAGGGCGCCCTGGTGATCGTGCCGGGGGACCGGGCCGATGTGATGGTGGCCTGCCTGGCGTCGTCGTTCTCGCCGGAGTTCCCGGTGGCCTCCGCCCTCATTCTCACCGGCGGCCTCGCCCCGGACGCCAATATCTACCCGCTCCTGGCCCAGGCACCCTTCCCCGTTTTTGCCGCCAGCGCGGACACCTACACCACTGCCCGGCGCGTGTCCGAGGTCCGCAGCGAGATCTGGTCCGGGCACCGCCGCAAGGTGGCCTCGGCTTTGGGCCTGTGGTCCCGGCGCGTGGACGAAGCCGAGCTGATGGAGCGGCTGCACCTGCCCCGGCCGGAACGGATGACGCCGCTGCGTTTCCTGCACGACCTGATCGAACGTGCCCGGGCCCAGCGCCGCCACGTGGTCCTGCCGGAGGGAACGGACGTCCGGATCCTGCGCGCCGCCGAGATCCTGCACCGCCGCGACGTCTGCGAACTCACGGTCCTCGGACCCGAAACCGATGTGCGCGAACTGGCAGCCTCCCGCGGCATCGACCTCACCGGGATCAACATCGTGGACCCGGCAACCTCGGAGCTGCGGCAGCAGTTCGCCGAAAAGTATGCCGAGCTCCGCGCGCATAAGGGCGTTGACCTGGCCAAGGCGCTCGAAATCATGCAGGACGTCAGCTACTTCGGCACCATGATGGTCCAGCTGGGCGTGGTGGACGGCATGGTGTCCGGCGCCGCCCACACCACCGCCCACACCATCCGGCCGGCCCTGGAATTCGTGAAGACCCGGGAGGGCGTGAAGATCGTTTCCTCGGTGTTCCTGATGCTCATGCCGGACCGGGTGCTGGTGTACGGCGACTGCGCCGTGAACCCGGACCCCAACGTGGAGCAGCTGGCCGACATCGCGCTGGCGTCCGCGGAGACGGCAGCGCAGTTCGGGGTGGAGCCGAGGGTGGCCATGCTGTCCTACTCCACCGGCGGCTCCGGTTCAGGCGAGGCCGTGGACGAGGTGCGGCAGGCCACCGAGCTGGTGCGGGAGCGCCGGCCGGACCTCGCCGTTGAAGGGCCCATCCAATACGACGCCGCCGTGGACGCGTCCATCGCCGAATCCAAGATGCCGGGCTCGTCCGTGGCGGGGCAGGCGACAGTTTTCATCTTCCCGGACCTGAACACCGGCAACAACACGTACAAGGCCGTTCAGCAGAGCTCCGGGGCTGTCGCCGTCGGGCCTGTCCTGCAGGGGCTCCGCAAGCCGGTCAACGACCTCTCCCGCGGCTGCACGGTGGAGGACATCGTCAACACGGTGGCCATCACCGCCATCCAGGCCCAGGCCTGACAGTGGTTGAGCTTGTCGAAACCGCGTTCCAAGGTTTCGGCAAGCTCAACCACCGGCAATGCTGCCGTGTTCGTTGTGCCTAGCTGTTGTCCGGCTTGGCGAGGCTGTCGCTGTCCTCTTCCTTTGCCGGCTCATCGGAGAGCCCCTGCGGGGTCAGGTCCAGGCCTTCGCGGTCCTCGGGCGCCTCGGGGGCGTCGCCGGTTTCGGAAGCCTTCAGGCCGCCCGTGTCATCCAGCGCCGGGTTGGCGCCTTCCACCCCGGTGGGGTCCTTGGAACCGGAGCCTGAGCCCTGATCGGAGCCAAGCGGCGCGGTGCTGCTGGATCCGGTGTTGGTGGGATCGTTCTCTTCGCTCGGAGTGGGGTCGTTCGTCATTGGGGAAGTCCTCTCGACGTGGTCCAGCCTGTCCGCCGACCATAGGCACAGCCGGGGTCCAGGCGCAAGGAACCCGGCAGCGGCAGAGCGCTGTCAGTGCCGCCACCTATAGTGGGGGTTGAACTGCAGAAGCAAGCCCCAGGAGGCCCCGCATGCTCGTGCTCGTCATCAACTCCGGTTCGTCCTCGCTCAAATTCCAGGTGCGTGATGTGGCCGCCGGGACGGTGCTGACCGAGGGGCTGATCGAGAAGATCGGCATGGGCAACGGCGGCGACGGTGACGGCGAAATCGTGGGCCCGCGGGACCATGCGGAGGCGCTGGAGCAGGTGGAAGCCGCCATCCATGAGGAACTGGGTGACCTAAAGCTCGGCGCCGTGGGCCACCGGGTGGTGCACGGCGGGGAGCGGTTCGGGGAGCCGGTGCTGATCGACAATGAGATCACCCGCGCCATCGAGCGCCTGAACCCGCTGGCCCCCCTGCATAACCCCGCCAACGTCCTGGGCATCCGCGCCATCACCAGGAAGTGGCCGGACATGCCGCAGGTGGCCGTGTTTGACACCGCCTTCCACCGCACCCTGCCCGAGCACGCCTGGCGCTATGCCGTCCCGGACGAGCTCTACACCAACCACGGCATCCGCCGGTATGGCTTCCACGGCACCTCGCACGAGTATGTTGCCCGCCGCGCTGCCGCGTTGCTGGACCTGCCCGTGGAAGAGTTCGACGCCGTCATCGCCCACCTGGGCAACGGTGCCTCCATCACGGCGATCCAGGGCGGCCACTCCGTGGACACGTCCATGGGCTTCACCCCGCTCGAGGGCCTGGTGATGGGCACCCGCTCCGGCGACCTGGACCCGTCCATTTTGGTGTTCTTGGGCCGTGCCGGCTGGACGCCGGAGGACCTGGACTCCATGCTCAACCGGGAGTCCGGGCTCAAGGGCCTGGCCGGCAACAATGACATGCGCTCCGTGGTGGAGGCCTCCGAGGATGGTGACGCCAAAGCCGCCATGGCGCTCGCCGTCACCTCCTACCGGCTGGCCAAGTACATCGGCGGCTACCATGTGGCCGTCGGCGGGGCCAAGGCGCTGGTGTTCACGGCGGGCATCGGCGAGAACTCCCACCAGTTCCGCGCGCTGGTGGCCGACCGCCTGGGGGCGCTGGGCGTAGAGGTCGATGCCGGCCTGAATGCTGCCCGGTCCAAGGAACCGCGCATTATTTCCACGCCGCAGTCCGCCATCCCCGTCCTGGTGGTTCCCACCGACGAGGAACGCGCCATCGCGGAGGCCACGGCCGCCGTCGCAGGTTCCGGCCGGTAGCCGCCGCCGTGGTGGACATCGCGCTGCCCATCCACACCGGGCGCCTGGTCCTGCGGCGCTTCGAAGCCGGAGACCTGCAGGCCTTCCACGCCTACCACTCGCTGGCGGAGACCGCCCGGTTCCTGCCCGGGCCGGCCAAGAGCTACACCAAATCGATGGAATCGGTGGGGAAGTATGCCAATTTCGTTTATGAGAAGGAAGGCGACTGGCTCTGCCTGGCAATAGAAGCCCGTGACCAGCCGGGGCTGCTTGGAGAAGTGGTGCTCAAGTGGCTGCCGGGCCGCGGCCAAGCGGAAGTGGGCTGGTCAATGGCACCCCAGGCGCGGGGCAAGGGCTACGCCACCGAAGCGGCGGCAGCGGTCCTGGATCTTGGCTTCGGGGAGCTGGGCCTGCGCCGCATCGAAGCCCGGCTGGACGAACTCAACGCCGCCTCCGCCGCGCTCTGCCAGCGCCTGGGCATGCGGCTGGAGGGCCGCCACGTGGACAAGTGGTTCTACAAGGACCAGTGGGCCACGGAGATGATCTACGCGGTCCTCGCCGACGAGTGGCGTAACGAATGGCGTGGAGGTGCTGCGGGAGGCCCTACGCCCGGCCCTTGAGGATCAGGTTCCAGTAGACCTGCGGGAAGATGTCGCGGTCCACCACCCAGGACGCTTTGCTCTCATTCCAGGTGGGGATCCGGGGGATGGTGGGCATGGGCCGGTACCGGTCGTCGAACTCGGCGAACACCACGGTGTCGCGTGAAACGGTGAACGGGCAGACCGAGTAGCCGTTGTACTTCTGTGTGAGCGGTTTTCCCTTCCGGGCAGCCACCAGGTTCTTGGCCAGGACCTTGGTCTGCTTGCGGAGCGCCCCGCCGGACTTTGAGTTGGTGGTGCCCGCGGCATCACCCAGGGACCAGACGTTGGGGTAGCGCAGGTGGCGGAGGGTCTGCCGGTCCACCTCCACGAAACCGCCCTTGTCCGACGGCGCCGGGAGGTCAGTGGCTTTCAGCCAGTCCGGCGCGGACTGGGGCGGCACCGCGTTGAGGACGTCGTACTGCAGGGTCTCCTGGCTGCCTGAGCCGAGGCTGCGGATGGTCGCTTCCCGGCGCGTTGCATCCACGGACACCAGTTCGCTGTCCGTCCGCAGCTCGATGCCATACTCGGCGATCTTCCGGTCCAGCTCGCGGTCCACCTCCGGCACGCCGAACACGGTGGGGTAGGGCTGGACCATCACCACGCGGATCTTGTCCAGGACGCCCTGCTGCCGCCAGTAGTCACAGGCCAGGTACATGGGCTTCTGGCTGGCTCCGCCGCATTTGATGGGCCCGGCAGGCATGGTGAACACGGCAGTCCCGGAGGTCAGGCCGCTGAGGAGTGTCCAGGCTTTTGATGCCAGCTCGAACTCGTAATGCGTGGCGCCGTGCGGCGAGTGGACTGCCTCTGCCAGTCCCGGTACGGCGTCCCAGTCATACTGCAGCCCCGGGCAGACCACCAGCTGCCCGTAGCCCACCGTTGAGCCGGATGCCAGCGTCACCGTGTTGGTGTTGGCGTCCACGTCAACGGCAGCGTCCCGGATCCATTCGACGCCGGGCGGTGTCACGGCGGCCTGGCTCCGGACGGCCTCTTTCGCCTGGGCGCGGCCACCGGCAATGTGGGAGAACAGCGGCTGGTAGAAGTGGTGGTCTTTGGGCTCGATGAGGGCCACATCCTTCACCCCGTAGCGCTCCAGCCGCGCCGCCAGCGATACCCCCGCGTTGCCGCCGCCAATGATGACCACTTCATGCAAAGCGGCCACGGCGCTACTTCTTCTCGGTCAGTGCCGACGCCTTGTGCGCTGCCCGGGCACCGGTCTTGTCCGACTCCACCACGTACTGGGGTTCATCCTTGCTGGCGCGGTGCGTGTTGCCGTCCAGTTCGAAGTCGCTGGTTTTCTTCTCCACGATCTTGCCGTGTGTCTTGCCCTGGGAGGTGTTCCACTCCACGTGCGTTCCCTTGCTGAGTGACATTGCTTGCTCCTTCGGCGTACGACGGCGGAAAACAACTGCCCAACAATAGTAAGCATGATGATCTTTTCTGGATACCCAAAGCCGGCGCACGGATGTCCGCGCGGCCGGCTTTCCCCGGGCGGCGCCAAGTCTGGCGTACGACGGCGGCGCCCACCCGCCGTCGTACGCCCTGCTGTACTGCTCCAGCCGGACTACTTCAGTCCGGCCCCCGGCAGCAGTTCCGAGGCGCCGAGGGAGTCGGCGATGAACGCGTAGTCCCAGGCCCGTTCACGCCACTGCACGTACCGGCCGGACGCGCCGCCGTGGCCGCCGTCCATCTCGATCTTCATGAGGATGGGCTCGGACCCGGTGGTGCGGTTCCGCAGTTCCTGCACCCACTTGGCGGGCTCCACGTAGAGGACGCGGGTGTCGTTGAAGGACGTCACCGCGGCGATCTTGGGATAGGCCACCTCCCGCACGTTTTCGTACGGGGAGTAGGACTTCATGTACGCGTACACATTGGCGTCGGTGATCGGGTTGCCCCACTCCTCCCACTCCAGGGCCGAGAGCGGCAGGTCCGGGTCCAGGATGCTGGTGAGCGGGTCCACGAACGGCACCTGGGCCACCACGGCCGCGTACTTTTCCGGCGCCATGTTGGCAATGGCACCCATCAGCAGGCCACCCGCCGAGCCGCCCAGCGCCGCGATCCGTGCAGGGTCCACCCATCCCGAGTTGGCCAGCCAGTCCGTGGCGTCCACGAAGTCCGTGAACGTGTTCTTCTTGGTGAGCTTCTTGCCGTCCTCGTACCAGTGCCGGCCGAGCTCACCGCCGCCGCGGATGTGGGCGATCACGAACACCACGCCGCGGTCCAGCAGCGAGAGCCGCGCGATGCCGAAGTTCGGATCCATGCTCAGCTCGTAGGAGCCGTACCCGTAGACCACGCCGGCCGCCGTCGAATCCTGCCTGACGCTTTTGTGGCGGAGGACGGACAGCGGGATGCGCGTGCCGTCCGCCGCCGTGGCCCATTCCCGTGTTGCCACGTAGTCGCTGCCGTCGTAACCGCCCAGCACCGGGCTTTCCTTGCGGAGCAGCAGCTCGCCGGCGGGCTGCTCCGCGGTAGGCAGGACGAAGTCGTAAATGCGCGACGGCGTGAAGTAGGACGTGTAGCCGAGCCGGATCACGGGTGCCTCATAGTCCGAGCCGCCCACCCCGGCGGTGTAAAGCTCCTCGTCAAACGCCGGCTCCACCGGTTCCTGCTGTGCGGCCGTGCCAAGCCCGGCGAGTCCCATCACCTGGACGCGCTCGATAGTGTCCTTGCGGATGGAGACGATGAGGTGCGTGGAGGTGACGCCGGCGCCGTTGACGCGGACGTCGTCGGAATGTTCGACGACGGTCTGCCAGGCCTGCTCGGCCAGCGGCTTTGCCAGCTCGGCCGGGTCGGCCAGGGAGACCATGGAGTTGATGGCGCCGCGGTTGTGGGTGAGGAGGATCTTCTCGGCCTTGGCACCGTCCGGGCCCTCGAGCAGGAACGGCTCTGCCTCATACAGGACGCGCTCGTCCCGGGAGATGACAGTGGTGACCTCCTGCGCGGGATCATCGAAGCGGAGCAGCCGGGTCTCGCTGTACTCGGAGCAGCCGATGCCCAGTACCAGGTAACGCCGGTCCGAGGAGAGCTCGAAGCCGAGCCACATGGCGGTGTCGTCCTCTTGGTAGATCACCGTGTCCTCGCTGACCGGGGTGCCCAGGACGTGCGCTTTCACCTGGTACGGGCGCCACGAGTCATCCACCACGGTGTAGAAAATGCGGGTGCCGTCGGGGGAGAAGCTGACGCCGTAGAAGATGTTCTCAATGACGTCCGGCAGCAGTTCGCCGGTGCGGAGGTCCTTGATCCGGAGGGTGAAGCGTTCGTCGCCGGAGTTGTCCACGGCGTAGGCGTAGAGGGTGCCGTCCACTGTCACGGCGGTGCCGCCCACGGAAAAGAACGGCTTACCCTCGGCCTCGATGTTGCCGTCCAGCAGGACTTCCTCGCCGGGAATTTCGACGCCGGGCTCTACGGCCGGCGGCGTCCAGTCGGCAATCCTGTCACCGGTGTCGCTGGCACGGACCCGGCACTGGATGCCATACTCCTTGCCCTCCACCGAGCGGCTGAAGTGCCACCAGCCGTCCTTGCGGTGCGGCACCGAGAGGTCGGTTTCCTGGGTGCGGCCCTTGATCTCCTGGAAGATGGCTTCGCGCAGCGGTTCCTGGTGGGCGGTGACCGTTTCCTGGTAGGCGTTCTCGGCCTTCAGGTGCGCCACCACCTCGGCGGACTCCTTGTCCCGCAGCCACTCATAGTTGTCCACGTAGGTGTCCCCGTGGTGCGTCCTTTCGGTAGGCACCTTTTTGGCCACGGGCGGGGTGGCGGCGGACGGCGTGCTGGCGGAGTTCTGCAGCGGAGTGGAGGTCATGGACTCAATATATAGACCGGGCACCCCGCCGTGGCCGGCGTTCGCTACCGGGGAAGAACCCTCCCGTTGCCCTATCAGTTTTGGTCCCTAAAACCCGGGTTTGGGGACCAAAACTGATGGAGCAACCGGGGAGGGGAAGGGGGAGGGGAGCCTGTTGGGAGGGGGAGTGCAGGCGTATCGTGTTCAGTTCAAGGCACATCCGCCCAGCGTGAGAGGGGAAGATCCATGACCATCCCGCCAGTGCACGAACCGTCGCCGTTCCCGCCGGAACCCGGCCCGGACCCCACGTCCCCCGATCCCACGCAGCCCGGCCACCCCGGTCCGCCGGCTCCCAGCCCGTTCCCCACCCCGGAGCCGCCCGGGCCGCTGCCCGTGCCGGATCCCGGGCCGGCGCCGCTCCGCCCTGATCCCACGCGGGATTAGGCAGCACCACAACCAATCGAAAGGGCCCTCTGCACAACGTGCGGAGGGCCCTTTTGGCTTGTCCCGGGGAGCTCGCAGGGCGTTGAAAAAAATTAGCCGGACAGGCTTGCGAACCTGTGCCGCTGGTGCTAAAAAATCTATATCAGCCACCATAGATCGGCTGAGAAAATTAGTGTTGGACCACCCTAAAAGGAGGAAAGCCATGTTGATGCGAACCGATCCGTTCCGCGAGCTGGACAGGCTGGCCCAGCAGGTCCTCGGCACAGCAGCCCGCCCGGCAGCGATGCCGATGGACGCCTGGCGGGAGGGCCATGACTTTGTTGTCGCCTTCGACCTTCCCGGAGTTTCGCCCGAGTCTGTTGACCTGGACGTGGAACGGAACGTCCTGACCGTCCGGGCAGAACGTCCGGATCCCACCGGCAAGGACACCGAGCTGATCGCTTCCGAACGGCCGCGCGGCGTCTTCAGCCGCCAGCTGATCCTCGGCGACACCCTGGATACGGAGAACGTGAAGGCCAGCTACGACGCCGGTGTCCTGACGTTGCGGATCCCTATCGCAGAGAAGGCCAAGCCGCGCAAGATCGAGATTGAGACGAAGGGGACCAAGCAGGAAATCGCAGCCTAGCTCCGCTGAAACTCGGTAAGGGATCGGGACGTCGGGCCTTTGTGTTGACTGCCTCTTTGGGCGTATCGCCACTCTGTGCACGCCACCGCGCCAGACAGCGCACCGGCAGCATGTGCCCTGGCTTCCCGAGGCGGCGGCTCCCGGCTCCGGCCGGGGGCCGTCCAAGTTACCGGCGGGGATGCCTTGTGGTGGCGGGCCCGCCGGTGTAGAACGAATGGACCGGGAGGATCCGAACGCGTTGTATCTGCCAGTTTTGGGCGGTTTGCCGTTAAGGAACGCCACAGCGCCGGTAGCGCATCGGCAGTTGCGAGTGATCCCCTCCGAATACGGTGGCCCTCCGCGATTACGCGGAGGGCCATCCGCTTGCCCGGGGCAGTATCTAGGTGCCCAGCTCCAGCATCAGCGCCGGCAGTTCGTCGGCCAGTTCCCGGGCCAGGAAACCCAGCGGCCCCATCCTGCTGGCCAGCCGGTCCGCCGCTGCCGCATGCAGGTGCGTTCCCCAGCAGGCGGCCTGGGCGCCGGTGGTACCCCGGGCCCGCACTCCGGCGATCGCCCCGGCCAGGACATCCCCGCTGCCCGAGGTGCCCAGGCCGCCGTAGCCCGTGGTGATCTTCCACAGTTCGGACTCCTCCGGGCCAACGCCTGGCGGCCGCGCGATCAGCCCTTGGCAGCTCACCACCGCGCCGAACCGGCGGGCGATTTCGGCCACGTCCTTTTCCAGGTCATCGGCGTCCCGGCCCAGCAGGATCCCGGCCTCGGTGGGGTTCGGCGTCAGGAGGAGCCGTCCCCGCCATGACCCCACCCGGTCCTCCAGCTCCGCGAGCGCAGCCAGCGCGAACGCGTCGAGGACGACGGCGGGGCCTCCTTCGCTGCCGGCCGCGCCGGAGCCGGTGCCGCCGTCGTCGTTGTCGCCGGCTGCCTCTTCCCGCGCGAGGAGGGCTTCAAGAAGCTCCCGTGCCAGGTCCGGGTGGTCGAGTCCGGGCCCCACCAGGATGGCATCGGCGGAGTCGAGGGAGGAGGCGATCCTGTCCACGCCGTCCGCGGTGACGGATCCGCCGGCGGTTTCCGGCAGTCCGATGGCGCCGCACTCCGGCAGGGCGACACCCATTGGGACCGCCACGGATTCGGCCACGGCGAGTGTCAGCTTCCCTGCGCCGGCCCGCAGCGCTGCGGTACCTGCCAGGAGCGCAGCCCCCGGGGTGTTGCGTGCACCGCCCACCACCAGCACCGAGCCGCGCGAGTACTTGTCCTCGCCGGGGGAAGGCAGCGGCCAGTCCCGCAGCAGCGACGGCGTGACCAGCTCCGCACCGGAATCAGCGCGGGCGGACACTGGCATCCCCGGCATGTTCGGTGACGGCCACGCCCTGCTCGGCCAGGTGGTCAGCGTCGTTGAAGCTCTCCAGCGTCCACGGCCCCTTGCCGGTAGGCCGCACGTACCGGGTCATCGACGCGTTCAGCACGGAGGTAGAGGCGGCGAGATTCAGCAGTTCCTGCTCCGTCATGCCCTCCAGCACGTAGCGGAACAGGAGGATCACGGCGTCGTGGCAGACCAGCATCACCCGGTGGCCGGTGCCGAGGCTGTTCAGTTCGTCCAGCACGGAGCGGAGCCGGAGCGCCACGTCAGCCCAGGATTCCCCGCCCGGGGGCCGGTAGTACAGCTTGCCCTGCCAGGACCGGCGCTCGGCTTCCTCCGGGTAGCGGGTCTCCACGCCCAGCCGCGTCAGCCGGTCCAGGATGCCCAGCTCACGGTCGCGCAGCCGCTCATCCACCTGCACTTTCACGGGCCAGCCCGCCGTCTCCACCGCGATCTGCGCTGTCTGGCGGGCCCGCTCGTAGGGGGAGGACACCACCGCATCCGGCCGGTAGTCTTCGGCGATCCGGGCCAGCGCCGTACCCAAGGCGTTCGCCTGCTCCCGGCCCACCTCGGAGAGGTTCACGTCGGCGTCCCGCGCCGGAACCTCGATGATCTCCGCGCCCGCCAGGTTCGCCTCCGTGGCGGCCACGTTGCCTTCGCTCTCGCCGTGCCGGATCAGCAGCAGCTCCACCGCCCCGGCCTCCTGCACCGCTTCGGTCAGTCCGTCGTCGTTCACGAATACTCACTCCCGTCCGCTTGTGCGCCGAATCGAGGAACACTACCAGCGGCGTACCCAGTGGGCGGAAGAACTAAACGGGCGACGGCGGCCTGCCGCATGGACCGCCGCCTGCCGCACCTGGGTGAAGCTACCGCTCCGGCATCAGCACCTTGGAGAACACCGTGGCGCCGTTGGCGTTCCGCAGGCTCACCGTGAAACTGTTGTCCTCGCCGAGCTGGACGTGCCCGAAGAACTGGTTTTCGCCGTCGCGCGGTGATTCGCCGGCGAAGCGGCCGGCCTTGGAAAACACCACCTCGGGGCCGAAAGTGCCATCCATGGCGTTGGGTCCGAACGAGCCCGCGGCGATGGGCCCGGCCACGAATTCCCAGAACGGGTCGAAGTCGGTGAACGCAGCCCCCTCCGGGGAGTAGTGGTGCGCCGCGCAGTAGTGCACGTCGGCGGTCAGCCACACGGCGTTCTTCACCCGGTTCTTCTTGAACGCGCTGAGCACCCCGGCGATTTCCAGCTCACGGCCAAGGGGCGCGCCGTTGTCGCGGTTGGCCAGGCTTTCCTGGTTGACGGCACCGTCCGGCACGATGATGCCCAGCGGCAGGTCCGCGGCAATCACCTTCCACGTTGCCTTGGACTTGGAGACCTCGCGGATCAGCCAGTCCACCTGTTCCTGGCCAAGGATGTTGTTGGTGTAGGCCTCCTTGCCGTCCGTGTTGGGGGACTTGAAGGTGCGCATGTCCAGGCAGAAGATGTCCAGCTGCGGGCCGCGCGAGATCTTCCGGTAGATGCGGGCCGGCTGGTACTGGCCGGCGTCGTCGAATGTTCCCGGCCGCCACAGCGCGCTGCTGTCCGCGATGGGCATGTTCTCCTGCCAGGCCTGCCGGCCGCGCGCCGCGAGGGTGTTGACGTCCCGGACGGTGTAGCGGGGATCGTCCAGGATTTCGCCCGGGTACCAGTTGTTGGTGGTCTCGTGGTCGTCCCAGTTGGCGATCACCGGCACGTCGGCGAACATGGCGCGCATGTTGGCGTCCATCATGTTGTAGCGGTGCCGGCCGCGGTATTCGGTGAGCGTTTCGGCCACCTTGGACACTTCTTCGGTGACGAGGTTCCGCCACACCTGCCCGTCCTTCTCCACCACTGTCTCGGTGAGCGGGCCGTCCGCGTACACGGTGTCGCCGGAGTGGATGAAGAAGTCCGGCCGGGTCTGGTGCATGGCCCGGTAGCCTCGCATCCCGCCGATCTGTTCATTGATGCCCCAGCCCTGGCCGGCGGTGTCGCCGGTCCAGACGAAGCTTTGCGCGTACGACGCCGGGACGTCGCCTCCGCTGCTTGTGTCACCGGTGCGTCCCTTGCCGTTGGCGGCGCCCCTGTCCGGTGCCGTGCGGAAGGTGCCGCGGGCGGATTCGCCGGCCGATCCGCCGTCGTCCTCGAAGCTGATCTCCAGGGCGAAGCGGGTGTTGGAGGGGAGGTTGCCGGCGTGGATCTTGGCGGTGAAGTCGGACGCCTGGGTGGCCCGGGGCCCGCGGATGACCCGCTCGAAGGCGCCGCGCCCGCGGAGGACCGCGCCGCCGTCGTCCACTGCCCGCAGTACCGCCGTCATGCGGCCGGCCTCCGAGGACCGGGACCAGAGGACGGCCGAATCGGAGGTGACGTCGCCGGTGGCGATGCCGCTGGGGAGCGTGAGCCGGTTGCGGACCAGGGCCACGCCGGCGGGGGACCCGGTAGGAGTTGTTGCGTTGGCGGCGGCCGGGGCGGAGGCCAGCGCGGCGGCGAGCACTGAGCCTTTGACGATGGTGCGGCGGGAGATGTCAGTCATGCCGTCCACTCTTCAGGCGCCGTGCACACAGGTCTTTTCGGCAGGGTGAACGGCGGGTAAGCCCGGGCTGAACAGCGCCCGGTTCGGCCCCGGCGTTGTTATTGCCTCGCGAGTTCGCCGATCCGGCCCTCCCGCAGGGCTGCCCCCACCGCCGCGATGCCGCCGTAATCCGGGAACAGCACCGACTGTCCGGCAACGAACCCGGAGCCCGCCGTCGGAAGCGTCATGCTGCGGATCGCGTTGGCATCGAGGTTCCGCAGGCTGTAGGCCAGGATGGCGGCCTGGACCGGGTCGAACCCTTTGTCCACGGTGAGGCAGCAGGACGCGAACTCCACGAGGGACCGCACCGCCGTGACGTCGTTCAGCGCCCCGCCCGCGGTGAGGCGGGCCAGGATGGCGCGGAGCATGATCTGCTGGTCCCGCACCCGCTGGAAGTCACCGTCGGAAAAGGCGTAGCGCTCGCGGACGAACTCCAGAGCCGCCTGCCCGTCAAGGTGGTTCATGCCGGCGGGGAAAACATGCTGGGTCTCGATGGAGGACTGGAACGCTATGGGCACGTTCACGTCGATGCCGCCCAGGCCGTCCACCAGGAGCTTGAACCCGCCGAAGTCCAGCATCAGGGTGTGGTTGATGGTGATTCCCAGCAGTTCCTGGACAGCGGCGGTCTGCATGTCGATGCCGCCGTATTCCAGCCCGGCGTTGATCTTGGCGCCGCCGTAGCCGGGGATGTTCACCCACGTGTCGCGGTTGATGGAGATGAGGTAGAGCGTGCTGCGGTCGGCCGGGACGTGGACCACCATCAGGGTGTCCGCCCGGTGGTCCTGCGCTTCACCGGTGGCTGCCGTGTGCGCGGCGGCATCCTTTGCCGGTGTGCCGCCTCGGATGTCACTGCCGATCACCAGGATGTTCATAGACCCGGGCGGCAGTTCCGCGATGGGTGGGGGCGGCGGAGGAGCCGCCGGTGCCGGTGGCGGGGGCGTTTCGGACGTGGTCTCCGATGGCGTGGGGGTGGGGGTTTCGCTTTGGGTGGCGGTGCCCTGGGCGGCCGGCGGCGTGACGTTGCCGGCGCGGTTGAGGCTCACCACAGCCACCACGGCGGCCGCCACCAGGACCAGGGCCAGCAGCGCTGCGATCCACCGGCGGCGGCCGTGCGCCACCATCCAGCGGCCGTGCTGTGAGGTGCCCGGGCTGGTGGGTCCAGCGGGACCGGATGGGTCCGAAGCGCCTGGTGTGCTCATAGTGCCCCTCACCTCACCGTGACTGTGGTGGGATCAGTGTCCGCCCGCCGGTGCCCGGTTGGCTACAGCCGTGGCCAAACTGTCACCTGCACGGTGGTTACGGGCCGGACACAGCCGGGTGCCGCCGTCGTCATAGCCGCTGCTGAGGCAGGAGACAGGCCCTGCGGGAGCGCTAGAGCGAGTTGGGGACGTTCCCGCGGACCGGAGAGTTGAGGCGGGCGTGCCGGAGGATGGACACGATGGCGGGGGCCAGTTCGTCCTCCATCTGCCGGTACACCTCGGGGGAGCGCCGGTACGGGTCAATGATGTCGTTCTCCGCGGAATCCGCCGGCAGGGCCAGGTGGCGAACGCCCGCGGCACGGGCCGGAAGGCTCTTCCAGTACGCGGTGTTCGCGGCCAGCGGGTCGGCGCCGTGATCCTCGGCGGGGAGTTCAGTGGCGCGGCCGTCCAGCACGTCGAGCATCCGGGCGAACTCGCGGATGGTGAACGTCCGTTTCAGCATCGACGCGTCCTGCTGCAGCACCTCACCGCGGTGGCCTGACGTCATGGTGAGCACCAGGTCAACGCCGCGAAGGATCCTGGAGTTGAGCTGCCGGGCCTCGAAGCCGTCCGGATTCCCGCCGTAGGTCCGCACGATGTCGGCCGATATTGGCTGCATGGGGTCGGCCACCATCGCCCTTGTTCCGGCACTGGCCACTTCGAACCCGCCGGGCACCACCTGGTTGAGTCCTGTCTGCAGCAGCCGTTCGGCCACCGGGGAGCGGCAGATGTTGCCCGTGCAGACGGTCAGGATTCTTACTGGTGCGGGGATATCCAAGGGAACTTACTCTTTCCAGCCGGTGCCGGGACCGTACAGTCCGTGCCTCTCAACTTAACACGCACACGCCCGACGGCGGCCGCCCCACCCCGCACGCGCGCTCACCTTTGGTTGCTTGGGGGGGGCTAACGCGCGCTCACCACCCGCTGGCATGGTGAGCGCGCGTTCCGGGGAGAGCCGCCGGAAGTGAGCGCGCGTTTGGGGAGAGCCGCCGGGAGTGAGCGCGCGTTCCGGCGGGGCGGGGTCAGAAGCCGGCCAGGAGTTCCTTCATCTCAGTGATTTCGGCTTCCTGGGCTTTGATGATGTCGCGGGCCAGCTGGATGGTCTGCGGGTACTTGCCGGAGCTGATTTCCTGCCGGGCCATGTCGATGGCACCCTCGTGGTGACCGGTCATCTGCTGGAGGAAGAGGCGGGCGGCGTCGGTGCCCTGTGCGGCCCTAAGGCGGGCAATGCCGTCGTCGTCCACCATGCCGCCCATGCCGTGGCCGGAGTGGTCGCCCATCATGGTGGGCACGTTCCAGCCTTCCAGCCAGCCGGTCATCTGCTTGATCTCGGGCGTCTGCGCGTCCTTGATCCGGGTGGCCAGCGAGGCCACCGGGGCGGGGATATCAGGCTTTGCCAGCAGGATGTCGCTCATCTCCACGGCCTGCTGGTGGTGCGGGATCATCATCTGGGAAAACATGATGTCCGCCTGGTTATGGTCCGCGTTGGCGTCCGGCATCATGCTGGACATCGGCGCGGAGCTGCCGTGGTCCATGGGCATGGTGTTTCCGCCGGAGCTGCCGGATCCGGTGGCACAGCCTGCCAGGCCAAGGGAGGCTGCAAGGGCGGCGGCGAGGGTCAGGGTCTTGAATTTGGTGGTCATTGGTGGTCCTTCAGGGGAGTAGTTGAACTGGCTTGGTGCGCGGGGGGCCGCGCGGCGCAGTCGGCTTACGTCCGGCTGATGGACAGCTCGCAGGGCGACGGGCTGGGAGCGATGTGGGAATAGCCGGTGACAGTGCCGGCGCTGGCTGGCCGTCCGGCACTGTGACTGTGCATTGCCGTGGGCGGCTCGGCAGAGAGCGACCCCGTCTTGGCCAGCGGGGTGCAGGAGGCCGCGGCATCCTGGCCGCCGGGGTGCGACGGCGTGCAGGCTGCCGGCTCGGCCACGTACGGGCGAGCCACTAAATCTCCGGGGACGGAACGCTGGTCAGCGGAGCGCACGGCATCAGGGGAAGGCGCGACGCCGGCGTTCCCGGCCAGGTGCGCATGGTGCCCGGCCGGATGCCTGTCAGCGGCGGGCATCCCGGCGTCAACAGCGGACTGTGCAGCGCCGGGATCCGGTGCGGCACCGGCGTGCGCCGCATGCGAGGTGTGGCCCGCCGTCATGACGTGCATTCCGAAGATCCCCGCCACGACCGCCAGCACCGCAGCCAGCAGCGCCGAGCGGCGGAGCTGCGCCGCCACGCGACGGGAAACCGGGAGGCCGCACGGCATCAGCGCACCTCGGCGGGGTTGAGCTTGAGCCGCCGCAGCAGCTGGGCGTTCAGCGCCACCACGATGGTGGAGGCGCTCATCAGGACGGCGCCGGCGGCCGGTGAGAGGACCACTCCGGCGAAGGCGAGCACGCCGGCGGCCAGCGGCACGGAGAGGACGTTGTAGCCGGTGGCCCACACCAGGTTCTGCCACATCTTGCGGTAGCTCGCCCGGGAGAGGTCCACCATGGACAGCACCGCACGCGGATCGTTGCCAGCCAGCACCACGCCCGCCGATTCCATGGCCACATCCGTTCCGGCGCCGATGGCGATGCCCACCTCGGCGCGGGCCAGCGCGGGGGAGTCGTTCACGCCGTCGCCCACCATGGCCACCTTCAGCCCCCGGCCCTGCAGCTCCGCCACTTTCTTGTCCTTGTCCGCCGGCAGCACCTCGGCAAACACCTCGTCGATGTTCAGGTCCGCGGCCACAGCCTGAGCCACCTGGCGCGCGTCGCCGGTGATCATCGCTACCTTGACGCCGCGGTTCTGCAGCGCCGCCACGGCCTGCCGCGACTCCGGCCGGACCGCATCCTCCAGGCTTACGGCACCCAGGACGCGGCCGCCGTCGAGCACGTGCAGGACGGACGCGCCGCGTTCCCGCCAGCCGTGTGTGGCCCCGGCCAGACCGGAAGGCTCGACGGCGCCAAGCTCGCGCAAGAGCGCGGGTCCGCCCACGTGCAGCGTGCGTCCGTCCACCGTTGCCTGTACGCCGCGGCCCGCCAGTGCAGCAAACCCGGATGCCGCGGGGAAGGTGAGGCCGCGGTTCCGCGCCGCGCGGACGATGGCCCGGGCTGCGGGATGCTCGCTGTCGGACTCGACGGCGGCGGCGAGGGACAGCAGGCTGTCAGCGTCCAAGGTCCCTGTTGTTGCGATGTCCCGGAGCTCGGGCTCGCCCTTGGTGAGGGTGCCGGTCTTGTCGAAAAGGACCACATCGATGGTCCGCATGCGCTCCAGCGCCATCCGGTTCTTGATCAGCACGCCTGCCCGGGCCGCCTGTTCGGTGGAGATGGCGATCACCAGCGGAATGGCCAGGCCCAGGGCGTGCGGGCAGGCGATGACCAGCACCGTTACGGTCCGGGTGACGGCCTCGGGGACACTGCCCAGCAGGGTCCAGGCGATGAACGTGATGATGCCGGCGCCAGCTGCGAAGTAGAAGAGGAAGGCTGCGGCGCGGTCGGCCAGGGCCTGGGCGCGGGACGACGACGCCTGGGCTTCGGCCACCAGCCGCTGGATGCCGGCCAGGGCAGTATCGTCGCCCACCGCCGTCACGCGGACGCGCACCCCGGAGTCGGTGGCCACGGTTCCGGCCACCACAGCGTCACCGGGACCACGCGGAACGGTCTTGGATTCGCCGGTGATCATGGATTCGTCGAACTCGGCGCGGCCTTCCGCCACAGTGCCGTCGGCGGGCATCCGGGCTCCGGGCCGGACCAGGACGAGGTCTCCGGGACGCAGCTCGGACACGGGTACTGTCTCGGTGCCGGACAGCGTGACGCGCTCGGCGTCGTCCGGCAGCAGTGCGGCGAGGGCGTCCAATGCGCCCTGCGCCGATCCGAGGGCACGCATTTCGATCCAGTGGCCCAGCAGCATGATGGCCACCAGGAGCGCCAGCTCCCACCAGAAGTCGAGGTCGAAACCGCCCAGGCCCAGGCTGGTAACCCACGAGGCCGCGAACGCCACGGTGATGGCCATGGCGATCAGCAGCATCATGCCGGGCCGGCGGTTCCTCAGTTCCTGCAGGCCGCCCTTGAGGAACGGCTGGCCGCCGTAGAGGAAGATGACCGTTCCCAGGACCGGCGGGATCCAGGCCGAGCCCGGGAACATGGGCGCCATGTAGCCCAGGAGGTGGCCCACCATGGGGCTGAAGTAGACCACGGGAACCGACAGGGCCAGCGTGAGCCAGAACCTGTTCTTGAACATGGCGGTGCTGTGCCCGGCGTGCTGGCCGGAGGTGTGGACGGTGTGGCCGTCATCGTGGTGCGGGTGGGCGCCGTGCTGCATTGATGCCGCGGTGTGCGCGTGGCCGGGAGCTTGCCCGTGCCCGGCAGGGGCGGCAGCAGCACGGGCATCGGTGACCGCGCCGGCGGACTGGCGGCCGCCGTCGTGATGGTGCTGGGAATGGTCTTGCATGGGGCCAGGTCCTTTCTTGGCGAAGGAAGAATCCTTATGGACAAGCAGGCGCTGGGGTTGAACGGCTGTGAAAGCTGGGCGCTGGAAGGCGCCGGCCGGGACATACCACTTCACTGACAACACGTCCAATATACCCCTAGGGGGTATGCAGGTCAAACGTTCCGCGCAGTGTATGACCGGGGTGAAGTGGCAGCCCGGCCTACCAACTTAATCTGGCTCTTGTCATACTGGTATAAAGGCCCACACGGGCACAGTAAGCCTGAGCGGGCGGAACCGGTTGCTACATGGAGGTGGCCCCTGTGAAGGACGTGCCCGGCCCATATACGTACTCGAGCGCGTTGGGGGACGACGACTGCGTTGCCGGAACCTACACGGCCGAGGTGGACGGCTGGAAGCTCTCCTGGTCCGACGGAATGTACCAGCTGCACGGCTACCGCCGCGGGGATGTGGTTCCCACCCTGGAACTGCTGTTCGCCCACAAGCATCCCAAGGACCGGCCGCGCTGCGAAGCCATCGTGGCTAAGGTTGCCCAGACCGGCGGGTACTTTTGCATGTATCACCGGATCATTGATTCCAAAGGCAAAACCAGGCGCGTCCTGTCTTCCGGCGAGGGCATCGTTGGCGCGGACGGCAAGGTCGCAGTGATCGAGGGCGTGATGGTGGACCTCACCTCAACCCTGCAGCGCGAAACCGAGCAGACCGCACGCGATGCGGTGGCGGGCGCCACCGCATCCCGCACCGTCATCGACCAGGCGAGGGGCATCCTCATGGGCCTGCTCGGCATCGGCTCCGACGAAGCGTTCCAGCTGCTGGTGGCCACCAGCAGCTACCGGAACGTCAAGCTGGTGGCGGTGGCGGCGGAACTGGTGCAGCTGGCCAACTCGGAGGACGCCCGGGAATACCTGGTCAGGGCGGTCAGGGCGATAGCCGACCGGTTGCCCGCGGAATCGGGGAGTCGGGACAAGTCCAGGGACCACCAGGCTGCCCGGGACCGGCGGGCAGCACCGGAACGCCGGGCCGTCCCCGGACCGTCCGCCGTAGTTGCCGGGCGTCCCGCCGTTCCAGGTCCCACGCCCCGCCCTTCAACGGGCCGCCCGGGTCCCGGGCGCCGCCCTGCAGGCTGATAGCGGCGGGCTGATCCCGGGGCGGGGGTTGGGCTGAAACCCCTGATACCGCACCCATCCGAAACTAAGTATGCTGCCGAATGACTGATGTTCGGGCTTCAACCGAGGCCCGGAAACCGCATATCGGAAGGTCAGCCATGACCGAAGTTACCCCCCACCACGGGCTGTTCAAGGACACCAACCTGCATGTGGACGATGCCGGCGGAGCGGGCCGCCCGGTGGTCCTCATCCACGGATGGCCGCTCTCCGGGAAATCCTTCGAGGAGCAGATCCCGGCGCTGCAGGAGGCCGGTTACCGTCCCATCACCTATGACCGCAGGGGGTTCGGCCTCAGCAGCAAGCCACCGGCAGGCTACAACTACGACGTTCTGGCCGAGGACCTGCAGAAGGTCTTGGTGGAGCTGGACCTGACGGACGTGACCCTGGTGGGCTTTTCCATGGGCGGCGGTGAGGTGGCACGATACCTCGGCCTGTACGGACCGGCGAGGATCCGCAGCGTGGTCTTCGCCTCCGCCGTGACGCCCTACCTTATGCGGACGGACGACAACCCGGATGGTCCCCTGACCCCTGAACAGGCGGACGGCATGGCCGAGGACCTCGTCAGGGACGAGACAGCTTTCTACGATTCCTTCACCCGCGACTTCTTCTCCGTGGACGGAGTCCTCAGGGTCAGCGAGGTCCAGCGCAAGGAAGCCGGGGCCATGTGCGGGCAGGCCAACAAGAACGCGGCCCTGGCCTGCATGGCGGCCTTCGGCGGGACCGACTTCCGGGGCGACCTCGCCGATGTCACGGTCCCGGCACTGGTGATTCATGGCGACGGCGACGCCACCGTCCCCTTCGAGGGATCCGGCCAGCGGACCCACGCCTCACTGGCGAACAGCGAGGTCCACGTCATCAGGGATGCGCCGCACGGCTGCAACGTGAGCCACGCCGACGAGTGGAACAGCGTGGTGATCGGATTCCTGGCGAAATAGGCCGGTAACTGGCTGGCCGGTAGGATGGATGAAGGTGCGCCGGGAAGTCTGGTCGGCATAGTTTCGTCGACCCCCAAAGTCAGGACCCTGCAGTGACATCCGCCCCGCAGCCCCCGCACAACCCCCAGCCCCGCCGCTCCATTCTTGCCCGCGGCTCCTACGCCGAAGCCCTGAGGATCGGCGAGATCCTCCGCAAGGAAACGGTGGGCGGTGCCCTCCTGGTGGCCGCTGCCGTGATCGCCCTTATCTGGGCCAACTCGCCGGCATCGGACAGCTACTTCGCACTCAGGGACGTCACCGTCGGCTACGAGCCCTGGCACCTAAAGCTGAGCCTCGGCGCCTGGGCGGCGGACGGACTCCTTGCTGTCTTCTTCTTCCTGGTGGGCCTGGAGCTCAAGCGCGAATTCGTTGCCGGGGACCTGCGCCAGATCAGCACGTCCATCGTCCCGGTGCTGGCCGCGGCCGGTGGAGTGCTGGTGCCGGCAGTAATTTATGCCGCCGTGAACCTCGCCAACCAGGAAGCGCTGCGCGGCTGGGCCATCCCCACTGCCACGGACATCGCGTTCGCGGTTGCGGTGCTTGCGGTGATCGGATCACACCTGCCCAGCGCCCTGCGTATTTTCCTGCTGACCCTGGCCGTGGTGGACGACCTGATTGCCATCAGCATCATCGCCTTTTTCTACTCCAGTGACCTCCAGGCGGGTCCGCTGCTGCTGGCCCTGATCCCGCTGGCTTTGTTCACATTCCTGGTCCAAAAGTACCGCCGCTTCTTCGGCAAGCACCCGGCGGCTGCCTGGCTCATCCTCCTGCCGCTGGGCTTCGCGGCCTGGGCGCTGGTGCACGCCTCCGGCATCCACGCCACGGTGGCTGGCGTGCTGCTGGGCTTCGCCGTCCCGGTAATCCGGTCGCAGGCGAGCGGCGGGCCCGAAGCCGGACCCGGCCTGGCGGAAATTTTTGAGCACCGGTTCCGGCCCATCTCCGCCGGAATCGCCGTGCCGGTGTTCGCCTTCTTCTCCGCCGGGGTGGCCGTAGGTGGCTGGGAGGGACTCGGCTCGGCTCTGACCGACCCGGTGGCGCTGGGCATCATCCTGGCATTGGTCCTTGGCAAGCCCATCGGCATCCTCGGTGCCACGTGGCTGCTGACCAAGACCACTAAGGCGAAGCTGGACGATTCCTACCGATGGATCGACATTTTTGGAGTGGCCTTGCTGGCGGGCATCGGCTTCACAGTGTCGCTGCTGGTAGCCGAGCTGAGCTTCGGACAGGGCAGCCTGCATGACGACCACGCCAAGGTGGGCATCCTCACCGCATCACTGCTGGCCGCCGTGCTGGCCAGCGTCATCCTCCGCACCCGGAACCGGCAGTACCGGCAGGCCGAGGAGCTGGAAAGGGTTGACGCGGACCAGGACGGCATCCCGGACGTCTACCAGGGCCGCGCCTGACCGGATCCTTCAGGAACGCACGACGCCGGCACCTAACCCGTATGCCGGCGTCGTGGTTTATCTGTGGCCTGCTAGGCCGGGGCGAGCCCCAGCAGGGGGTCCGCGGGTGCCTCCACGTGGCGGATCTCCAAGGCCTCCGGGTCCAGCAGCTTCCGCGCGCCGGTCCGAGCGTCCAGGATCCAGAACAGTTCCAGCGCCGGCACCACCCCGGTCACCCGGCCGCTGTGGAACAGTTTGCCCCGGTGCCACGCCTCGATGTTGTCTCCAATGCGGAGCTGGGCGGTACTGACTCCTTGTGCCTCCATGCGGGCTGCCTCCTGCTGGTTGTGTCCCCGTAAGCCCAGCTTGCCGTGGCGAGGTTGCAGGAGTGTTTCCACAGGGTGTTATTCCTGTGTCAGTTGGGGTTGGTGCGCCGGATGCTCAGCATGTGGAGCAGCAGGGCGCGTTGTGGCTGGCCCGGATTGCGGTCCACGAAGAGGCTGAGTGAGGCACGGGCACCGGCCTCGCGCGGGTCCGCGCCGCTGAGAATCTCCTCGATGATCTCCATGGCCTGCAGTTGGAGGTCCAGGAGGGCCACTTCTTCGCTGATGGATAGCGGAGTTCTGGGATTGCCGGACATGGCGTGCCGCCTTCGTACTGGGAGCCCACCCCGGGGAGGAGCAGCAGCCTCTCCCAGGCCCATTCAATGTATGCACTAAGTCTACTTACAGCAGCTGTTGCGGCAAGGTTTTCCGGCCCCTCCTTTTTACGAACACCTGCGGCGGATCAGCTGTGCGTGGGCTCCTCCACCAGGGCGGTGGCGATGCTCGAGGCGTCGTCCAGGGCGGCCAGGTACCGCTCTGCGTCCAGGGCGGCGGCGCAGCCGGTGCCGGCGGCGGTGATGGCCTGGCGGTAGCGGTGGTCCACGGCGTCACCGCACGCGAAAACGCCGGAGAGGTTGGTGCACGTGGTGGGGGAGTCCACCTTGATGTAGCCCTCGTCATCGAGGTCCACCTGGCCCGTCAGCAGTTCGGTGCGCGGCAGGTGGCCGATGGCCACGAAGATCCCCGTGGCGCCGAGCTCCCTGGTTTCGCCGGAGCGGGTGTCCGCCAGGGTGACGCCGGTGACCTTGGTGTCGCCGTGGATGGCGGTGATGGCGGAGTTCCATTCGAACCGGATCTTGGGATTGTCCTTGGCCCGCTGCGCCATGATGCGGGAGGCCCGCAGTTCGCCCTTGCGGACCACGACGGTCACGGACTTCCCGAAGCGGGTGAGGAAGGTTGCCTCCTCCATGGCGGAATCGCCGCCGCCCACCACAATGATGTCCTGCTCGCGGAAGAAGAACCCGTCGCAGGTGGCGCACCAGGATACGCCGTGGCCGGACAGCTTCTTCTCCTCAGGCAGGCCCAGTTCCTTGTACGCGGAGCCGGTGGCGAGGATGACCGCAGGTGCCTCGTGGGTCTCTCCGGCGCCGGTGACCACGCGCTTGGTGGAACCCTTCAGGTCAACGGACGTGACGTCGTCGAACACCACCTTGGCGCCGAACTTCTCGGCCTGCTGCTGCAGCCCGTCCATCAGTTCAGGTCCCTGGATGCCGCCGGGGAAACCGGGGAAATTTTCCACCTCGGTGGTGTTCATCAGCGCACCGCCCGCGGTGACGGAACCGGCCAGCACCAGCGGCGCCAGGCCGGCCCGGGCGGCGTAAATGGCGGCGGTGTAGCCCGCGGGGCCGGAGCCGATGATGATCAGCTGTTCGTTGCTCATGGGGTTCTCCTTGGAGGTAGCGGGCGTGCGCCCCTCCAGTGGAGCAATGGTCATCCGCCCCTGTCAATCCGCTGCATAATGGGGCCATGACCCCACCGCAGATGACCGTGGCTGCCCCGTGACCGGCGAGCCGGCAACCGCACGCCGCGGCTCGGCCCGGGAAGTGTTCGGCGTGTTCCTCAAACTGGGGGTCACCTCGTTTGGCGGGCCCATCGCGCACCTGGGCTATTTCCGTGACGAACTGGTCCGGCGACGCAAATGGGTGGACGACAGGGAGTACGGGGACCTGGTGGCGCTGTGCCAATTCCTTCCCGGGCCCGCCTCCAGCCAGGTGGGCTTCGGCATGGGGCTGCACCGCGCCGGCCCCCTCGGTGCCCTGGCCGCGTTCCTTGCCTTCACCCTCCCGTCCGCGGCCCTGCTGGTCGCTTTCGCGCTGGGCGCCGCTCTGTTCCAGGGCACCATCGGCACCGGCATCCTCACCGGACTGAAGATAGTGGCAGTGGCCATCGTGGCCCAGGCGGTATGGGGCATGGCCAAAGCGCTCACCCCGGACCGCGAGCGGGCGGCGATCGCCGTGGTCGCTGCCCTGTCCGCCACGCTGCTGGCCGGGTCCCTCGGCCAGATAGCGGCCATCCTGTTCGGCGCGCTCGCCGGGCTGCTGGTGTGCCGGCGGGGCACCACCGACCTGACCGGCCAGATGCGTTTCCCCGTCAGCCGGACCGCGGGCATCACCTGCCTGGCCCTGTTCGTACTTCTGCTGCTGGGGCTGCCGGTGCTGGCGCTGGCCACGGGCTCGGCCGGGATCACCGTGTTCGAGGCGTTCTACCGGGCCGGGGCACTGGTGTTCGGCGGCGGCCACGTGGTCCTTCCCCTGCTCCAGGCCGGCGTGGTGGACCCCGGCTGGGTCACCAGCCAGCAGTTCCTGGCCGGCTACGGCGCCGCGCAGGCCGTCCCCGGCCCCCTGTTCACCTTCGCGGCCTACCTGGGCACGGCGTCCGGGTACGGTCCGGGCGGCGCGGCGGGTGCCGCGGTCGCGCTCGCCGGCATCTTCCTGCCCGGCTTCCTGCTGCTCACCGGCGTGCTGCCGTTCTGGAACTCCTGGCGGTCCCGGCCCGGGGCCCAGGCCCTGATGCGGGGCGCCAACGCCGCCGTGGTGGGCATCCTGGCTGCCGCCCTCTACAACCCGCTGTTCACAACCGCCATCACCGGCCCGGGGCCGTTCTGCCTGGGCCTGGTGTGCTTCGTGCTGCTCATCGCATGGAAGGCGCCGCCTTGGGCCGTGGTGCTGGTGGGCGCGGCCGGGGGAGTGCTGCTGGCGTTGGCCGGCTGACGTGACATCACGTCGCGCCCGCTGGCGGGGCGGCGAAGCCCTGCTGTGGGAGTAGGCTGGAATTGCCGTCCGGTCCTGGGCGGCTCGGGTCCCGGGTCAGTCCGTGGGAAGGTCTGCCGGGCAGCACCAGGAAGCCCTCCATGGCCACAGACAGAACCGACGAGCCGGTAGCCAAGCGTCTCGGTGAACTGGTCCTCACCAGTTCCCACGTTGAGGAGTTCCTCCACGACCTGGCCGTTGAGGCCGCGGCGGAGCTCTCCTCGACGGGTCAGCAGGTGTCCTGTTCCATCACCGTGGTGCGGCGGAAGAAGGCCGCAACGGCGGCCAGCAGCGATGGCCGTGCGAGGTCCATGGATGAAGTGCAGTACATCTTCAATGACGGCCCGTGCCTGTCGGCCATCCGGCTCGCCACCACCATCCATGTGCCGGACCTGCACCACGAGAGCCGCTGGCCGGAGTACCTGGAGGCGGTGAACGAAGGAACCCTCAAATCCATCCTGGCGGTGCCCATCCCGGTGGACAGTGACGCGCGGGCGGCCCTGAACCTCTACTCCGATGGCAAGGATGCGTTCCCCGCCCACTCAGTGGCGTTGGCGGAAAGGTTCGCCCGGGAGGCCAGCCAGTCCCTTCGGCTGGCGCTGCGGATCGCCCAGCTGACCGATGCGCGCGACGACCTTGCCGCCGCCATGGCCTCCCGCACCACGATCGACCTCGCGGCCGGGGCCATCATGGGCCAGAACCGGTGTAACCAGGAAACGGCCATGGCCATCCTCAAGACCGCCTCCAGCACCCGCAACATCAAGCTCCGCGACGTTGCGGCCCGGGTAATCGCCTCGGTGTCCGCCGACGATACGGTCAGCACGCACTTCGACGCCTGACGCCGTCGTCATGGTGCACGGCAGGACGTACGACGGCGGCCTGCCGCCGCGGTGCCCTGGTCGCCTCAGCCCCCTGAAGGCCTGTTCCGCATCCACGTCCGGCGGTGGACAGCAATGCACCCGGAGTGGAAGCCGCCCCGGGTGCGTGTGACTGACTTGCTGCGTCTAGGCGTGTGAGTAGGTGAGGCAGTCCGCGTTATCCCGGCCCGGGCCAACATGGACCTCGGACGCCTTGCACATCAGGTGGTCGTTATGGACGCATTCGCTGCGCTGGCAGGCCCCGACGTCGGCCAGCACCTTGGGCAGGCCGCCGTGGACACCCACCTCGATGAACGTGGCGCAGTGGGCGTGGTTTTCGTCGCCGCCCACCGTGATGGCGGCGGCGTTGCAGTTAGTGTGGTCGTTAAAGGAACAGTTCGTTACGCTGCAGTCCGCGACGTGCGTTGTCATGGAAAGTCCTCCTTGGCCGGCCACCCCGGGCGGGCAGCTCCGTTTGACCACCGTAAACCCGCGCGGGCCAATCAAAAAGACCCAATTGTCTTGCCTAATTGCGCGCAGCCGGCCTGTCCCTATCAGCGCACGGCCCCTTCCCGCAGGCTGAACGGCGTGCCTATCCTGTAAGCCTCGGCGGCAAGCAGCGACCGCCAGCAGGTACCCACGGCGTGGCCAACGGGAGGGCTGGCATGGACGGGCAGGAAGCAGCAGGGCAGGACCCGCGGCGGCAAGGCAGCACGACGGCGGCGGGCGGCGTCCGGAATGACGGCGCCGGGCGTCCCGGGCCCAGGACGTTCGGGGTTGAGGAGGAACTGTTGCTGGTGGACCCCGGCCGGGGCGACGCGGTACCCATGGCCGGCGCCCTGCTGGACCTTTACGTCCGCCCGCTGGAATCCAGTGCCGGGCCGGTGCTCACCGCCGAGTTCCAGCAGGAAATGATCGAAGTGGTCACCCCGCCGCACTCCACGCTTGCCGGGCTCCAGGCGGACATCGTTGCGGGGCGGGACATCGCCCGGCAGGCCGCGGAGGACGTGGGCGTCCGGGTGGCTGCTCTGGGCACTTCCCCCCTGCCGAGCGACCCGCACCCGGTGCGGCTGCGCCGGTTCGCGGCCATGGTGGAAGAGTATGGACTCACTGCCCGGGAACAGCTGACCTGTGGCACCCACGTCCACGTTTCGGTGGAGTCTGACGAAGAAGCGGTGGGAGTGCTGGACCGGATCCGGAACTGGCTGCCGGTGCTGGTGGCGCTCAGTGCCAACTCCCCGTTCTGGCATGGAGAGGACACTGGGTACGCGAGCTACCGGTCCCAGGTGTGGAGCCGGTGGCCGTCTGCCGGGCCACTGGACATCCTGGGCACCCCGGATGCCTACCACCAGCTGGTGCACGACATGGTGAGCACCGGCGTCGCCATGGATGAAGGCATGATCTACTTCGACGCCCGGCTGTCCCGGCACTATCCCACCGTGGAGGTGCGGATCGCCGACGCCTGCATGATGCCGGAAAACACCGTGCTGCTGGCCGGGATCGTCCGCGGACTGGTGGAAACCGCGGCCCGCGAATGGAAGGCCGGAACCGGGCCGGCGCCGGTGCCCACCGCCCTGCTGCGGCTGGCTGGATGGAAGGCCAGCCGCTGGGGGCTGCGCGGGGAACTCCTGGATCCGGTGACCAGCAGGCCCGGGCCGGCCCTCGGCGTCGTCAATTCCCTCCTGCACCATATCCACGGCGCGCTGGAGGACATGGGCGACCTGGAGCGGGTGGAGGAACTCACGGACCAGCTCCTGCACACCGGCACCGGAGCCGTCCGCCAGCTCGAGGTGCTGCACCGGACGGGCGACCTGGAGGACGTGGTGGATGACGCCGCCAACTGCACCGTGGGGTCCGAAATCCAAGGTGCGCGGCGGGGAATGCCGGGGGATTGACAGCGGCCCTTCCCGGGCGCACGCTGTTACCGCTGGGGCCTGCATTGGTGCGGCCTGGACGCCGGCGCGGCTGTTGAAAGCCCGGCGTGGAACCCGTGGCGTTGAACCCCGCGGGCGGGCGGCCAACCCTCCCGGAGCTGCCCCGGCGCCCCGGACGAACAGTTGAAAATGCTCCCTGTCTGGAGAATAAAATGGCCGGAGAAACTGCCACAGCGCTTGAAGCGAAATCCTTTGATGAACCCGACGAGAAGCGCCGTCCCCCGAACACCGTGGTGGATGTGGTGCACGTTGGCGGCACCACCCTGGCCCGGCTCACCTTTGAACGCGGCTGGCGCTGGTCCGAGACGGTGAAGACCGTGGTCAACACGGACAGCTGCCAGGTGAACCACGTGGGCATCTGCACCTCGGGGACACTGACCGTCCAGATGGACGACGGCACCCGTACCACCGTCAGCGCAGGCCACGCCTACGCCGTTCCGCCCGGCCATGACGCCTGGGTGGAAGGCGATGAAACCTTCGTGGGCTACGAAATCATGAGCGCGGCAGCATACGCCAAACCGGAATAGGCCGCGCCTGATTCCCGCCTAATCCCGCTCACCGCGTCGTCCGCCCATGTTCCGCCTCAGGGAAGCCACCGACGCCGGGCTTCGGAAAAAGCCCCGGCGCGGGTTGCGCCGGGCCGGGTTCGTCCTGCTCGCCATCGTGGGCCTGCTCCTGGCCTCCACGCTGCTGAACCTGTTCCTGGAGTCCCGGGAGCGGGCCACCGTCCAGCCGTACGGGGAACGGGTGGCGGTGGCCGGGGGCAGCCTGAACGTGGTGCGGAACGGGGAGCAGGGCCAGGCCATCGTGCTCCTGAGCGGGCTGGGAACCCCGGCGCCCGGCCTGGACTTCCAGCCGCTGGTCCGTGAGCTCAACGGCTTCGACGTCATGGTGGTGGAGGGGATCGGCTACGGCTATAGCGACATGGAAGCCGGGCCACGCAGCAACGGGAACATCAGCAACGAACTCCATGAGGCGCTGGCCAGGCTGCGGGTGCCACAGCCGTATGTCCTGGCCGGCCACTCGATTGCCGGGTTCTACCTGCTGGATTACGCCAACCGGTACCGCAGCGAAGTGGCCGCGGTAATCGGCATCGATGCCAGCATCCCCAAACCCGGGGAGGGGCCCGTCGAAGAGCCGCCGCAGGGCATTAACTGGGCCAGGATCCTGTCCACCACCGGGCTGGTGCGGGCCGTGGCAGCGGTGGCGCCCGCCGTCGTGGATCCGGACAGCAGCGCCTTTACGGACGACGAGCTGAAGCGCATGCGCATGATGGGTTCTTGGAATTACGGCAACCCCGCCGTGGCGGATGAGACCGCCCGGATTGCCAATAACGCCGCGGCGCTGCGGGGCGTCACCTACCCGGACGACCTGCCGGTCCTGGCGTTCATCGCCGACGAAAAGACGGACCACACAGCCGAGAAGGTTTCTGCCGCCGAGAACTTGCTCAGGAACGTGGCGCGGCACCAGGTCCTGCCGCTCGAGGGAGGGCATTACCTGCACTGGGCGCAGGCGCCGCGGATGGCCGAGGCTATCCGGACGTTCCTCGGCCCGGCTGGATGAAGCGCTTAGCTGGATGAAGCCCTTACTGCCTACGGCACAGGCCGGACGGGGTGCCCCGCGCCGGGCCGTGGGGCCGCTTCCGTGGACGCACGGTGGCGCCGTTCAAGCACGACGACGTCACGGCCGAAAGAGAACAGCAGCAGCGGGAGTGCCACGGCCGGAGCGGCGGCATCTAAGGCGGGCGGCATGCCGGGGACCTGGGCGATGACCAGCGCAAGAAGCAGGGCCAGCGGCTGGACAGCGCCGATCACCTTGCGGGCCGTGCTCCGCGGCAATGGCTCACGCAGGTGCGGCCGGACAATCCCCGCCGCCGCCACCAGGTAGTACATGGCCCCGATGGTTAGCGTCCACAGGCCCACCGCCGTCACCGTGGCCACGGACAGGACCAGCACCAGGAAGGCGTCCGTGGCGGAATCGAACCGGGATCCCGCGTCCGAGGCGGTTCCGGTCCGCCGGGCCACCGGACCGTCCACGGCGTCGAGCAGGAGTGCCGCGCTGCCCAGGATTACCAGGATCAGGCTGGCACCGTCGCCGTTCACGTCCCCGGTGAACAGCGGCGGGACGGCCAGCACGGCGCAGGCGGCGGCGAGGGCGGCACGGACCAGGGTGATCCGGTCGGCCGGCGTCGGGCGCCAGGTTGCGATGGTCTCCACCACTCAAGTATCTGCCTCGCAGGCACCGTTCAGCCGGACTTCCGGCGGTAGATGACGGTCGCGAACCCGTAGGCCACAGCCAGGATTCCCACCAGCCAGGCCAGCGCCGTCCAGATGCCGCCGCCCACCGGTTCCTGGGCGAGGAGCGCACGGATGGTGTCCACAATGGAGGTGACCGGCTGGTTCTCGGCGAACCAGGCCACCGGCCCGGGCATGGAGCCGGTGGGCACGAACGCGGAGCTGATGAACGGCAGGAAGATCAGCGGGTAGCTGAAGCCGCTGGCCCCGTCCACGGTCTTGGCCAGCAGGCCCGCGATCACGGCGATCCACGTCAGCGCCAGGGTGAACAGCGCCAGGATCCCGACGACGGCGAGCCACGCCGCCACGGAGGCCCCGGACCGGAAGCCCATCACCAGGGCCACGCCCACCACGATCGCCACGGCAGCAAAGTTTGCGGCCAGCGAGGTCAGCACATGGGCCCAGAGGACGCTGGGCCTTGCCACGGGCATGGACCGGAACCGTTCGAAGATGCCGCCCTGCAGGTCCAGAAACAGCCGGTACGCGGTGTAGGCCACGCCGGAGGAAATGGTGATCAGCAGGATGCCGGGCAGCAGGTAGTTGACGTACGGTCCTCCCGCGCCGGTGCTGATGGCTCCGCCGAACACGTAAACGAAGAGCAGCATCATGGCCACCGGGGTCACCGCCGTGGTGATGATAGTGTCCGGGCTGCGGAGGATATGGCGCAGCGAACGGCCGGTGAGAACGCGGGTGTCGCTGAGGATGTGGGCGGTCATCGCAATTCCTTTCCAACGAGGGCCAGGAAGACGTCCTCGAGGGAGGGCTGCTTCTCGACGTATTCCACCGTGGCCGGCGGCAGGAGTTGCTTGAGTTCGGCGAGCGTGCCGTTCTGGATGATGATTCCCTGGTGCAGGATGGCGATGCGGTCCGCCAGCTGTTCGGCTTCGTCAAGGTACTGCGTGGTGAGCAGCACGGTGGTGCCTTGGCCGGCGAGCTGGCGGACGGTCTGCCACACCTCCAGCCGGGCCTGCGGGTCCAGGCCGGTGGTGGGCTCGTCCAGGAAGATGACGGGCGGGTTGCCGATCAGGCTCATGGCAATATCCAGCCGGCGCCGCATGCCGCCCGAATAGGTGGAGGCCCTGCGGTTCCCCGCCTCGGTGAGGGCAAACCTGGCCAGGAGTTCGTCCGCGATGGCACGAGGTTCCGGCAGATGGCGCAGCCGGGCCACCAGCACCAGGTTCTCCCGCCCGGTGAGCACCTCGTCCACCGCGGCGAACTGGCCCGTCAGGCTGATGGACCCGCGCACCTCAGCCGGCTCCGCGCCGGCGTCGTACCCGTTCACGGTGGCGGTACCCGCGTCCGCCGCCAGCAGCGTGGACAGGATGCGCACCAGGGTGGTCTTGCCGGCGCCGTTGGAGCCGAGGAGCGCGAAGATGGTCCCCGGTGCCACGTCAAAGTCGACGCCCCGCAGCACGTGCAGGCCCTTGAACGACTTTTCGATGCCCCGCACCCGGATGGCGGGTTCCGGGACGGCTGCCGCGGTCATGGCCGCGATTCCTTCCTCTTCGCATCGTCCACGGCCTCGATCAGCCGGGCGCGTTCCTTGTCGATCCAGCGCTTGCCCCCGTAGGCCTGGGCGAACTGTTCGGCGAACTCCACGGGGTCGCTGCCCACGATGTCGCCCACCGGGGTGCCGTCGACGGCGGCGCGTTCCCAGAGGTCGGCGAGGTCGGAGATCATCTGCACCATGGTGTCGCCTTCGGTGACTCCGCCGTAGTACATGAGGTACCTGTTGAAAGCCGCGGCGGCGGTGAGGTAGGGTTCCGGCAACGCATCGAGGCGTGCCTTGGCCTGCTTGTACTGCTTCTTCTGCTCGAGCGGGCCGGTGAGTGCTTCGATCCATTTGGCGGCCATGTCAGTTACCTTCCTGGTGGAGCTGTTCGATACGTTCTGCGAGGAAGCTCCATGTCCTCCAGAACTCTGCAAGTTCCTGCCTGCCCGTTGCGTTCAGCGAGTACACCTTGCGCGGCGGGCCCTTTTCGGACGGGACCTTCTCCACGTCCACCAGGCCACGCTGTTCGATCCGGACCAGCAGCGCGTACACCGTGCCCTCGGCGATGTCCGCCAAGCCCTGGTCCCGCAGCCGCGTGGTGATCTCGTAGCCGTAGGCGGGCCGGGTGGCCAGGATCGCCAGGACGATGCCTTCAAGGGTGCCTTTGAGCATTTCCGTCATCTGTTTGCCCATGTCCCGCTCCTGCTACTTAGTGTTGCTGACTACCACTACATAGTAACACTGGGTACTGGTGGCGCAAGAGGTTCTTTTGGGCCGCTCCGGCGGGCCTTTTTGCCCTTGAAGATGGCGTCCGTGAGGCGTTGACTTAAGTTGCGGGCAGCAGTGCCCGCGGAGCGGAAAGGCAGCGGGCCTGACCGTTCCGGACAGAAAGGAAATTCAGTGACTAAGTGGTATCGGTGGCAGGACTGGGCAACAGTTGCCGCCGGACTCTTCACTGCGGTCGCGGTCCTGTGGACCCGGCAGCTCAACTTGTCCACAACCTGCATGCTCGTTTTTGGCGGGCTGCTGGTGGTCAGTGGCCTGATCAACCTGGCCATGCCCGGAATGCCGGCCATGGAATACGTCCAGGCCATCCTGGCCGCAGGGCTGGTCCTCTCCCCATGGCTGGGGACCTACACAGGCGCCACGGGTGCGGCGCTGACATCGTGGATCGCAGGTGGCGTGGCGCTGGTGGTTACAGCAGCCGCCATCAAGCCGAGCACCGACGTCCGCCACGCCTACCGCGTCTCGCATTAGCACCGGAATCCGCCACGGCCGGAGCGCCGCAAGGCTAAGGAGATTCGAACTCCTGACCTTCGCAGCCGCCGGGGCCGTGGCGGAGCTATGTCCGCAGGCTCTTTCCGGGCTCTTGGTGGGCGGTCAGGGAACCGCCGGGCGCACCTTCACACCGCGCAGGGAGCGGAGAAGGACGACGGCGGTGATGGATCCCGCCGCCATGATGGACGCGAGCACCACCACCTGGAACCGGCCCGCCTCCAGCGGTGAGGCGCCGCCGAAGATGGCACCCACGAACGCGCCGGGCAGGGTGACCAGGCCGGTGGTTTTGGTCTGGTCCGTCGACGGAATCAGGGCCGCATGCACGGACTGCCGGGCCTGCGCCAGCGTGGCCACACCCGCGGTGGCACCCAGTGCCAGCCACCCCTCCACCTGGTCCCACTGCTCATGGACGGCCTCGTAGAACCGCCGCCCGGCCAGCACGGCGATGGTCATGCAGTTGCCGATCACAATCCCGCCCACCGCCAGCACGTACCGCGGTGTGAAGTCGATCGCGCCTGTTGCGAACACCACGGCCAGGGTCACCGTGATGCCCAGGGCCATCGTGCCGGCCACCACGGCAAACCGGTGCCAGGACCAGCCCAGCCTGCGGGCCGCCGTCGTTGCCGCCACGCTGAACATGACCAGCAAAGCCGCGCCCACCCACAACGGATCGCTGATGATTCCGCCCAGGATGAGGCTGATGAGGGCCAGCTGGGCGGCGCCGCGGAGGATGGCGGCGGCGGGGGCGAGGTATTGCGGTGTCCGGGAGCCCCACAGGACGCCCACCGTGAGTGCCACCAGGATGGCGAGCGCCGCCAGGGTGGGCAGCAGGTCGGCAAGGTGCGGCATCAGGCCAGCGTATCCCTTCCCAACTAGGTAGCAGCAGATGTCGTTATGAGGGCTCAAAACGACATCTGCTGCTACCTAGTTGGGTGGGGCGGCGGGGTAGGGGGCAGGGTGGGGCGGGCGGGGCAGGGGGCAGGGGGGCAGGGGGCTTAGCCGGTGATGTCCGTGCTGGTGCTCAGGTCCTTCCACTGCTCCCGCTCGGCCAGCTGGGCGTCGGCCACCATGCCGAACGCGCCGTACGCGTCCGTGCCCAGGAGCAGCAGTGCCGGCGGGTTCCCGGACTCCGCCACCTTGATGATCGCCTGAGCCGCCTTGGCCGGATCGCCGGCCTGGTTGCCGTCCATCGTGTCGTTCTCCTTGCGCCGCTTCCCGGCCGTGTCCGCGTAGTCCCCGATCGGCGTCGCGGACTGCGTGAGCGAGCGGCCGGCGAAGTCGGTGCGGAAGGCGCCCGGTTCCACGGCGGTGACGCTGATGCCCAGCGGCTGCACCTCGTTGCGGAGCGAACCGGACAGGCCCTCCAGCGCGGCCTTCGTGGCGGAGTAGTAGCCGGACCCGGCCGGGGTGATGCGCGCGCCGATGGAGGAGATGTTGAAGATCGCACCGGCTTTCCGTGCCCGCATGCCGGGCAGGACCGCCTTGATCATGTCCACCGCGCCGAAAAAGTTCGTGTCGAACAAACTCCGGATGTCGCCGTCGTCCGCTTCTTCAACGGCCGCGCGGTACCCGTACCCGGCGTTGTTCACCAGCACGTCCACGCTGCCGAAGCGTTCCTCAGCCTGCCGCACCGCATCCGCCACCTGGGCGGTGTTGGTGACGTCCAGGGGGAGGACCAGGCCGGTGTCCGGGTGGCCTGCGGCGATGTCCTCCACCGCGGCGGCGTTCCGGGCGGTGACGACGGCGTTGTGCCCGGCAGCGAGCACGGCCTGGGCCAGGGCGCGGCCAAGTCCGGTGGAGCATCCTGTGATGAGCCACGTTGCCATAAGGGGTTCCTTTCGAAGGGTTTGCGGGATGAAGCCGGGTGAGATCAGGCTTCGGGGATGGGCATCGCGAACCGCTCCAGGCGGGCTTCGTCCGGGTTCGGCCCGCTGCGCCTGCCCGTGTCCAGTGCGTCGATGGCCGCGATGTCCGCGGCGCTGAGTTCGAAGTCGAACACGTCAAAGTTCTCGGCGATCCGGGCCGGGTTGGTGGACTTGGGGATGGCGGAGCGGCCCTGCTGCAGGTGCCAGCGGAGCATCACCTGGGCGGGCGTCTTGCCGTGGGCATTCCCGACGGCGGCAATCACCGGATCTTCCATGACGTTCCGCCGGTTTTCATCACCCCAGCCGGGGTAGAACGTGATGCCGCCGATGGGCGACCACGCCTGGGTGAGGATGCCGCTGGCCGCATCGGCCGCCTGGACGTCCGGCTGGGCGAAGTAGGGGTGCAGTTCGATCTGGTTCACGGCCGGGACCGCGTCCGTTTCGGCCAGTAGCTGCTTGAGGTGGTGCGGCATGAAGTTGCTGACGCCGATGGCACGGACGCGCCCGTCCGCCAGCAGGGTCTCCAAGGCTTTGTAGGCGGCGATGGTCTTCGCGAACCGGTCCGGCGCGGGCTGGTGCAGGATCAGCAGGTCCAGCTGTTCCACCCCGAGCTTCCCCACGGCCTTGTCCCAGGCGTGCAGGGTTTCGTCGTAGCCGTAATCGCTGACCCACACTTTGGTTTCGATGAACACCTCGGAGCGGTCCAGCCCGGAGCGGCGGATGCCTTCGCCCACCTCGCGCTCGTTGCCGTACGCGGCGGCGGTGTCAATGTGCCGGTAGCCGGCGTGGAGCGCGGACTGTACTGCCGCCGTCGTCTGTTCCGGCGGGCTTTGGAAGACGCCCAGGCCCAGGGCGGGCATGGTGACGCCGTTGTTAAGGGTGAGTTCCATGGTCATGCCTTTCACGGTATTTCGGTTTGTAGGGAAGTGGGAGGGTGCGCCGGTACCTCCCTTCTTTGCCTGGTCCGCGCGTACCGTGGAGGCCATGACACACAGTGACGACGTGCGGAAGTTCCTGACTTCCCGCCGTGCCCGGATCACGCCGGAGGAGGCCGGGCTGCCTGCATACGGCGGGAACCGGCGCGTGGCGGGGTTGCGCCGTGAAGAGGTGGCCATGCTCGCCGGGATGAGCATCGATTACTACATCCGGCTGGAGCGCGGGAACCTGTCCGGTGCGTCGGACAGTGTGCTGGAAGCGTTGGCGCGGGCGCTGCAGTTGGACGACGCCGAGACGGCCCACCTGTTCGACCTTGCCCGGGCGTCCGCGGCAGCACCCCGGGTGCGGCGCAAGCGGAGCCCGCAGACGGTGCGGCCCAGCGTGCAGCGAATCCTTGATGCCATTACGACGGCGCCCGCCTGGGTCCGCAATGACCGCGGCGATGTCCTGGCCTCCAACGAGCTGGGCCGGGCGCTGTACCAGGACATGATGGCCGAGGAAGTCACCCCGCCCAACAGCGCCCGGTTCACCTTCCTGAACCCGAAAGCGCGGACCTTCTTCCGGGACTGGGAACGCAGCGCCGACGACATTGTGGCCGTGCTGCGCTCCACTGCCGGGAAGAACCCGTACGACAAAGACCTCACGGACCTGATCGGCGAACTGTCCACCCGCAGCGAGGAGTTCCGCACCCGCTGGGCCAAGCACGACGTCAAGTACCACCGCACCGGCCGCAAACGGCTGCACCACTCCGCGGTGGGGGACCTGGACCTGACCTACGAGGCACTTGAGCTTCCCGCCGACCCGGGCCTGCGGATCAACGTCTACACGGCCGAGCCCGCCACGCCGTCGGAGGATGCGCTGAAGGTGCTGGCCAGCTGGGCCGCCACGCAGCGGAGCCTTGCTGGGCCGGCGGAGGCCGGTCAGGAGGCCCGGTCAACCCGGGAGCGCCACAGCAGGTAGACGAAATAGGGTGCCCCCACCAGCGCCGTCATGATGCCGGCCGGGATCTGGGCGGGGGCGATCACCGTCCGGCCAACCAGGTCGGCCAGGACCACGGTGCAGGCCCCGATCAGGGCCGCCACAGGCAGCACCCGCACGTGCCGCGCCCCCACCAGTGAGCGGGCGGCATGCGGTGCCACCAGCCCCACGAACGCAATCACCCCCACCGAGGACACGGCGCCGGCGGTCAGCAGCACCGCCGTCGCCAGCAGGACCAGCCGGGAACCGGACAAACCGATGCCGAGCACCCGGGGGGAATCGTCGTCGACCGCTATGAGGTCCAGGTCCCGGCGCAGGCCCGCCAGCACCGGAAGGGCCACCGCCAGGGCGGCCAGCGGCGGGAGGACCGAGGCGAAGTTCCGCCCGTACGTTGACCCGGAGAGCCAAGTCAGGGCCTTGGTCTGGTTGTAGGGATCGGTGCTGACCAGGAGTACGGTGATCAGCGCCGCCAGCCCCGCCGAGACCCCGATGCCGATCAGCACCAGGCGGTTCTGCTGCAGCCCCCCGCGGAAGGCCAGCCCGAAGACCAGCGCTGCGGCCAGCGCGGCGCCTGCCAGCGCGGACCCGGTGACGAGCCAGGAACTGGCCAGCGGCACCGTGGTGATGATGATGATCGCCGCGAGCCCGCCGCCGCCGGAGACGCCGAGGATGCCGGGCTCGGCCAGCGAGTTCCGGGAGACGGCCTGGATCAGGGCCCCGGCAATCGCCAGGGCTGCTCCGGCCAGGACGGCGGCGAGCACCCGGGGCATTCGGGTTCCCATGATGGCGCTGACCCGGTTGCCGGACTGCCCGGTGAGCCAGTTGATGAGGTCTCCGAGCAGGAGTTTCGCGTCGCCCAACAAGGCCCCGGCCACCAGCAGCCCCGTCAGCAGGACCAGCAGGCTGACCAGGACGGCCAGGAAGAACCTGCGGGAGCGCAGGCGGGCCAGCGCGTCCCCGGCAACGCTCAGGCCGGCGTCGGACATCCGCAGGGCGAGGATCACCAGGAACACCGCGCCGAACACGGTGGTCACCGCGCCGGTAGGGATCTCCACGCCGGCTTGGGCGCCGAAGACCACACGGACCACGACGTCGGCGCCGATCACCACAACGGCACCGGCCAGGCCGGAGATGGGAAGCAACGCCCGGTGCCGGCCCAGCCCGCGCACGCGGGACGCGAGCAGCCGCACGATGGCCGGAGCGCACAGGCCCACGAACCCGATGGGGCCCGACACGGTAACGGCCGCGGCGGACAGCAGGACGGCGAGCACGACGGCGGTGATGCGGGCCAGGCGCGGATCGGCGCCGGCCAGCCGCGAGGCGTCGTCGCCCAGGCCCAGCAGGTCCAGCCGGCGGCCGATGATCAGCAAACCGGCAACCGCCGCCAGGATGACCGGGGTGAACTGCAGGAGTTCATCCGGGCGGGACTGGGCCAGGCTGCCCTGTCCCCAGGCGTAGAGGCCGGTGGTTTCCTGGCTGAAGAGCAAGAGCAGTGCGCTGGTGGCCGAATGGAGTCCCAGGGCCAGCGCCGTGCCGGCCAGCACCAGGCGGATGGGACCGCCGTTGCCGTTGCCGCCGGCACCGGACAGGGCCAGGACCAGCAGTGCGGCCGCGAGGCCTCCGGCGAACGCGAGGCCGCCGGACAGCAGCGAGGGAAGGGTGATCCCGAAGGCTGCCACGGCCACGATCGCGAAGTGTGCCCCGGCGTTGACCGCAAGCGTGTCAGGGGAGGCCAGGACGTTGCGGGTGGCCGACTGTAGGGCGGCGCCGGCCACCCCCAGTGCCACGCCCACCAGCAGGCCCGCCAGCAGCCGGGGGATGCGGGAGGCCAGCAGGACCGCGCTCTGCTGGTCCGAGCCGTTCCCCGCCAGAACCCCCAGAAGCTCGGCGGGGCCAACATCGGCTGTGCCCTGGGTCAGGTGGATCACCGCGAAGAGGGCCAGGACCACCAGCGCGGCGGCGGCTACCAGCGCTGCGCCCGGCCGCCCCCGCGTTCCCGCAGGTACCGGCAGGGGAGCCCCCGCTACGGCGGTAGGGGAGGCAGCCGGGGCGGGACTCTTCACGGTGTGGGTCATGGCGTTACTTGGTCAGTGCCGTCACGAGGGCATCGACGTACTGGGTCATCGACGCGGGGCCGCCGAACATCCAGATGCCGTCTTCCAGGCGGTGCACCTCACCGGCGGAAACGAACGGCAGAGACTTCCACACCGCGTTGGTGGCCAGGTCCTCGGTGAAGTCACCGCCGTCGGCGCCGTTGGCGATGTAGACGAAGCTGTCCGCGTTGACCGCGGTGAGGCCTTCAACGTCGGTGGAGGCCAGGCCGTAGGCGGGGTCGCCTTCCATGGTCCAGGGTGTCACCAGGCCCAGTTCGGTGTTGATGTCCGTCATGAGCGAGCCCTTGACGTACGGGCGGATGGAGACCTTCCCGTCGGCCACCCAGCCGTCGGCGAAGGCCACGCGGGACCCGCCCAGCCCGGCGTCCTCGAGGGTTTTCTTGCCCTTGGCGACGGCGGCGTCGAAGCCGGCAATGGCCTCATCGGCCTTGGCGTCGGTGCCGGTGGCCTTGGCCACGAGCTTGAGGTTGTCCTTGGCCTGGTCGATCTGCCGGCTGGCGTCCGCGGATTTCACCACCACTACCGGTGCCAGGTCTTCGAGCTGCTTGATGACCGGTTCGGCGAGGTCGGCGGTGGCCAGGATGAGGTCCGGTTCCAGGGCGGCGATGGCGTCGAAGCTGGGCTCGCCGCGGGTACCGATGTCCGTGGCACTGCCGTCCAGCGCGCCTGCCTTCACCCAGTTGCCGTAGCCCTTGACGTCCGCGACGCCCACGGGCTGGACGCCGAGGGTGGTCAGGTTTTCCACCACATTCCATTCGGTGCCCACCACGCGCTTGGCGGGGCCGTCGAGTTTGACCTCTACGCCGCGGGAGTCGGTGACGGTGACAGGTTCGCCGGTGCTGCCGGAAGCGGAGCTTGCGGGTTCTTCGGTGGTGCCGCAGCCGGTGAGCAGGAGGGCCAGGGCGGCGGTGGCGGCCAGGGCCGTGGGGAGCTTCATGGACACGTGGTCCTTTCGGGGTGGTGGGTGGAGGTGCCGCTGTGCCGTCCGACGGCGCGGGTGCGCAGCCGGCCGGTCAGCGGGTCGGTGTGGGTGACGATGGGGATGGAATAGACGCTGCTGAGCAGCTCGGCGTCGAGCGCTTCATCGGCGGGGCCTGCCGCGGCGATGCGGCCTTCGGAGAGCACCACCACGTGGTCCGCGAGCGCTGCGGCCTCGTCGAGGTCGTGCAGCACCACGCCGATGGCCACGCCGTGGTGGCGGGCGAGGTCGTGGACAAGGTCGAAGATTTCCACCTTGTAGCGCAGGTCCAGGTGGTTGGTGGGCTCGTCCAGGAGCAGCACGGAGGTGTCCTGCGCCAGGCAACTTGCCAGCCAGACGCGCTGCAGCTGCCCGCCGGAAAGTTCGTGGCCGCCGCGGGCGGACAGGTTGGTGATGCCGGTGAGTTCCATGGCGCGCTCGACGGCGGCGGGGCCGTCCGGATCCGCTGCCCGCCAGCGGCCGCGGTAGGGATGGCGGCCGAATTCGACCACGTCACGGACACTGAGCCCGTGCGGCACCGGCCGGCTCTGTGAGAGCAGGGTGACGTGCCGGGCAAAGTCGCTGCGCTTCATCATGAGGGCGTCGGCCGCTTCTCCGCCGTCGGGCCGGACCTGGACCGTTCCGGAGGCGGCGTCGTGCAGCCTGGCGAGGGCGCGCAGGAGGGTGGACTTGCCGCTGCCGTTGGGTCCAACCAGGGCCACAATCCTGCCGGGTTCAAGGCGCAGCCCGGCGCCGTGGACCACGTCCCTGTTGCCATAGCGGAGCACCAGGCCGGTGGCTTCCAGTCCGGAGAGCTGGTTCTGTTCGTTCACAAATGGAAGGTTAGCTTAGCCTTACCTAATACTTGAAATGAGTCGTTCCGCGACGGAATGCGCGTCGTGGTCGGATGTTCGGGTCGCCAGCGGCAGGCCGCGTACGACGGCGGCACAACAGTTTCGCGGTCGCGGCCGGTTAGAGGCGGGTCAGGGGCGTGGCCAAGGCCGTGGTTGGATGGTTGGCATGGGGAAACGGTTGGATGGCGGCGTCTTGATGGTCTTTGCCGTCACCTTGCTGTTCCTGTCGGTGTTGTCGACGTTCATGGTGTTCGGCTCGGGATTCGACTGGGACCCCGACGACTATTCACCCCAGTATTGGCAGGCTGAGATCCCCAAGCGCCAGTGGATTATGGCCATCGGCGTTGCCGTTCCCGCAGCCTCGATGGCAACTGCGGCCGCTTCGATGTTCGCCCGGCCCCGCCGGCCGGCACGCATCATATTCGGCGGACTGGTGGCCGTGCTGGCGTTGGTGCCGTTCGTTGTCAGCTGGTACCTCGGGGACGACGCCGTGAGCAGCGCACAATACTGGGCCTACAAGAGCCAAGGAAGCTACCCGCGTTGACCGACCTCCGCAAGCCCCGTCCCGCCGTCGTGCTGCCTAAAAGGAACCCGGGACGCGCGGAGTGCGGGCGGCGTAGACGTTGTCGTGGATTCTCTTGAACCCGCCCTGCTCGAGCTCACTGGCGTCGTAGCCGTCCGGCACCAGCACGGCGGAGACGATGCCGTTGGACCCGATCCGCGTGATCTCCTGGTTGCCCTTGGTGCCGGTGCCGCAGCCAGCCACCCATTGACGGGGGTAATTGTCAGGGAAGACCGTCAGGCAAGAGGTGCTGGCATCCTTGTTCTGGCTGACGAAGTACCGGATGCCGTCGGCGTCCGCAACGAGCCGCAGGGTGTGCTCGCCGTTCGGCACGGGAGCGACACCCTCCGGGAGGGTGTCGGCTGCTGTGGCCGGGCGGTTCAATATGGCCAGCTCCGCGGGCTTGGGAAGCGGGTTCAGCAGCACACCAAGTGCCAACGCGACGACGATCGCGAGGATGATGAGGACCGGCACGTTCAGGGTCTTGCCTGCAACCCGCGATGCCCGTGGTGTCAGTTGCCCCTGCTGGCGGGATGCCTGATCGTTGGCCGCGTCAGTGCGTTCGTGTTCCATGCGTCTGCCCCCTCAGGCGTTGGTCCCCCGAGCCTACCGGACCGCGGTTAGGGCTGCTTGCCGCCAAGCTCCGCCTGCAGGGAGTAGACATTGCTGTCCAGGATGAGCTGTGTGCACAGGCCGGTCTCCGGATTCAGCACTACTGGCGCCGCAAGGTTGACTGTGGGCTTGCCGTCGCCGGGGTTCACCACCAACAGGGTGCTGGTTTGGCCCGCAGCCGTGGCGTCCGAGGGAATAGCTGGTGAATAGTCGGGCGCGTAGACGGCCGCGTCCGCAAGGAACAGCCGCAGGGCCCCACCGCCGTGGGCCTCCAGCGCGAAAAGACCCAAAGCCCCGTCCACGGTTCGCAGCGTGAAGCTGTCTAAGCTCTCCAGGCCGGGCATCGGTGTGGTGAACGTGACCGGCATTGTGGTGATGGTGCTCATCGCAGGAAATCCATCAGGGATGGCTGCAGCACCTTGGCCGTGACCGCCAAAGCTACCTGGTAATTGGTTTCCTGCAGTTTCAAATCGAGCACCACCTGTCCTATGTCGGCGTCCTCGATGGCCGAACGCCGGGACTCCAGCGTAACCTTCTGCGCAGCAACGGCGTCCCGTGCCTGCTCCAGCAGCGATTGGCGGGTACCCACCTCGGCCCTGCCGCTGATGACGGTTTTGAGCCTGTCGTCGACGGCGTCCAGCCGGCCGGAAGGATCTGCCCCGGCACGGATGGCGGCGACGACGTCACCAACCAAGGCGAAGACCGAGCCGGCGCCATCGCCAAAGATCGCACCGCCGTCGGCGTCCACCCTGACGGTCCGGTCGGCGTCCACCCGCCGTTCAACGGAACTGACTGGCGTACCGTTGAACGCCGGTGGCTGTCCGGTAAATGCGGCGGCCGCGTCAGAGTTGCCCGCGAAGACGTTGCGGCCAAGGTACTTGGTGTTGGCGCTGGCCAGCAGGTCCTTGTTCAGCCCTTCGATCTCGGCGGCGATCGCGTCTTTGGCCGGCTGGTTGAGCGACCCGTTGGAGGCCTGCAGCATGAGGTCGCGGATACGGTTCAGGACATTGGTTGCCTGGCCCAGGGCGGAGTCGGCGGTGTTCAGCCATCCGGTGCCGTCACTGATGTTGTTCGAATACTGGTCCGCTGCCTGCAGTTGGCCGCGCGTGGCCAGCGCAGCGGCGAGGGCGGCGGGGTCGTCCGAAGGCCGGGTGATGTTCTGCAGGGTGGCGCCCTTTTCCTGGAGCGACGCAAGCTTCGCCTGGCCTGCCTGCAGATTGCGCTGGGCGGCAGCCGCCATGGTCTGGTTGGTGACTCGGTTCAGCATGGTTTACCTTCCCACCAGTCCGGTGCGGTTGATCAGGACGTCCAGAGCTTCATCGACGGCGGTCATGACCCGCGCGGCGGCCTGGTAGGCGTGCTGGTTGGTGAGGAGGCTGATGTTCTCCTCGTCCAGGCTGACGGAAGCGCCCGAATCGCGGTGCCCCCGGGCTGAAACGCTGGCGGCCGCGGACAGCTGCTCGTGCTGCTGGGCTGAGCGCGAAAGGACACCGATGCCGGTGACGACGGCGGCCCACGCCTTGTCCGGGGACGTCGCGGAGGTGCCCAGCTGGGCCAGGGAGTCGGCAACGCTGCCGTCCAGGGTGCCGGCGACAGCGGCTCCGGTGGCGATCCCGGCGGCGTCGCGGGGGACGACGCGCAGCGACATTGCCGGGGAACCCCCGGGGGCGGACGCGAAAAAGTCGAGGTTTGCTGCGCCGGTGGTCGACTGGCCCGTGCGGTGCACGGCGTTGACCTTGGCCGCCAGCTCAGAGGCGAACGAATCGTAGGAGGCGGCAGCCTCAGCGATAGCCCCGCCGGCGCCGCCAGCTGCGGGGGAGAGGAGGGACACCGCACCGGCGATCCGCCCGCCGTCGAGACCCGCCGGGTTCCCCGGCCGGTCACTCCACTCGACCTGGACAGCCGTGCCTGCTCCCGTAATAGTTGTCTGCCCGCCGAGTGAGAGGGTCCGGTACGACGATCCGGAGACCAACGCGTTGCCGCCAATCAGAACGTCCGCGGTGCCGTCCGCGTTCTCCCGAACAGTTCCGCCGGCAAGGGCGGCGATGGTTTCGATGGCGCTGTTGCGGGCATCGATCAATTCATTGGCGGAGCCGCCGCCGGCCAGCACCGACCGAATCGTTGCGTTGTAACCGGCCACCTGGGCCGCGGCGTCGTTGACCGTGGCGGTGTTGGCGGCGGCTTCGGACCGGACCTGCGTCCACTGTGCATCGATCGCCCTGTATCCGGCCGAAACTTTGCCTGCCAGGGTGGTGGCGGCTTGCAGCAGCACGGCTGCCGGTGCGGATTCGCCCGGGTGGTTGGAGACTCCCTGCCAGGCGCCCCAGAAGTCCTGAAGCGCCGTCGTAATGCCGTTTTCGCCGGGCTCCTGGAGCGTCTCTTCGATCCGTTGGAGTTCTGTGGAGCGGATGGAGGTAAAGCCGGCCTGGGCTGCGGTGGACCTCACTCCGGCGTCCAGGAAGCTGTTGCCAAGCCGGGAAATGCCGTCCACTGAGACGCCCTGCCCCGGGCGGACCCCCGGGGCCGTCAGCCCGCTGGCGGACGGGGCGCCGATGGGCGACTGCTCGATCCGCTGCCTGGTGTATCCCTCGGTGCCGGCATTAGCGATGTTCTGGCCTGCGAGGTTGATGCCCTGCCGGGCCGCGGTGAGGCCCAGAAAGGCCGTATTGAGTCCGCCGAAAGTGCTCACTGCTGTCCTTTGCTGGTACGGCTTTGCCGGTCAGATCTTCTGGTCGAAAAGCCTGGACGGCGATGCGTCGCCGGTCCGGCCCTGGGAGTCGTAGGTTGCTGCGGAGGGCCGCAGGTCCGCTGCCGTTTCCTGCGTGGAGCGGACGGCCGCTCGCAGGAACTGTTCGTTGGAATCGCGGAGTTCCTGGATGGCGGCTGTTTGGCGCTGCATCGCGGTCAGGTGCGTGGAGAGGATGCCGGCCCACGCTGCGTCAGGGGCGGCCGCCGCGAGTTCGCTCAGTGACGATTCGGCGGGCAGGCCCCACTGTTCGGCCACCGCAGCCACCTCGACCGCCCGTGCCAATCCGGCTTTGGACAGCCGTTCGAGGACTTGTTCCACTTCCTTGGTGCCGTGCGGGAGCCACCGGGACTTGCCGGCGGTGAGCAGCAGTTGCTCTTCTTCGAGCTTGAACGTCAAGAGATCCAGGAGCTCGCGTTCGCGCCACAGCAGGGCCGAAAGTTCGTGGATGGCCATTGGCTGGTCAACTCCAGTTCAGGGGGTTGGCGTCGTGTCAAGGGAAAACTATCGGCCGGTGTTGTGGGGGCGTTAGGAGCTGCTGGCCTTCCGTCCCGCCGCGGGAGCCAACAAGTGCCATTTGTTGTTTCTGCTAACCGCACTTGTTTTGCGTCCGATAGCTGGTTGTGAGGGCCCACGGATGGGCCTTCGAACAACGTCCCACATCACGGAGGAAACACCATGGGAATGCAGATCAACACCAACCTGGCTGCGAACAACGCTTACCGCAGCCTCAGCAACACCCAGAACGACCTGTCCAAGTCACTGGAGAAGCTCTCCAGCGGCCTGCGCATCAACCGCGCCGGTGACGACGCGGCCGGCCTGGCAATCTCGGAAAGCCTGAAATCCCAGATCGGCGGCCTGAACGTTGCTTCCCGCAACGCCCAGGACGGCATCGGGCTGGTGCAGACAGCGGAAGGCGGCCTCAGCCAGGCACATTCCATCCTGCAGCGCCTGCGCGACCTGGGCGTCCAGGCCGCGAACGACACGAACAACACTGACTCGCGGGCAGCCATCAAGACCGAAGCCACCAGCCTGGTCGAGGAACTGGGCCGCATCGCCGGCTCCACTGACTTCAACGGCACCAAGCTGCTGAACGGTGACAACGCTTCCCTGAAGATCCAGGTTGGTGCCAACGGTGATGCTGCCAGCCAGATCGGCGTGGACCTTTCCGGTGCCAACGTCAAGGCGATTGCCAACACGCTGAACCTCGGTGCGCTGGCCAGTGGCGGCAGCAAGTTCGACATCGCCGACGCCACAGCGCTTGCCGGCGCAGCGACCTTCAGCTCCACCAAGGATGGCGTGGTGACCACGGTTACCACCGCAGACCTCGGTGCAGCCGGTTCCTTCACCAGTGTCGAAGGCTACGCCGACGCACTGCGCAAGGATGCCGACTTCTCCTCGAAGTTCACGGTGTCAGTGGAGAAGGATGCCAATGGCGCGGGCACGGGAATCGTGGTCCAAGCCAAAGACGGCGGCGACCTGCTGGACGCTGACAACGCAACCGCGGGTACGGGCCTCGCTGCCGGTGCCGCGACCGCGTCGGTGGCAACCGGACTGGACTTCTCCAACGCGTCCAAGGCCCAGGCATCAATCACCCTGATCGACACCCAGATCAAGAACGTCTCCACTGCCCGTGCAGACCTGGGCGCAACCCAGAACCGCCTGGAATCCGCTGTGCAGACCATCAACGTGGCCAAGGAAAACCTGACCGCATCCAACAGCCGGATCCGCGACACGGACATGGCCGAGGAAATGGTCAAGTTCACCCGCAACAACATCCTGTCCCAGGCCGGAACCGCAATGCTCGCGCAGGCCAACCAGTCCAGCCAGGGTGTCCTGCAGCTGCTGCGCTAGGCCATAGTAGAAACAGGCTACTGACCAAGGCCGCTGACGCGGGCCCCGTCAGGACAGCAACGCAGCGCCGTGGTGTCCGGGAGGACGAAATCTTCCCGGACACCACGGAAAGCAGCCGCCATCACAGCGGTTAGAACCTGCAGACCGAACTTTCCGAGGAGCTTAAAGCATGGGCCTGGCCATCGATGGCTTGTCCAGCGGGTTGGACACCACCACCCTCATCAACTCGCTGATGACGCTGGAAGCCGCGCCGCAGAACCTCATCAAGACCCGTGCGGCAGCGGTGCAAAACCGGATCTCCGCCCTGCAGGGGCTGAACTCCGCCGTCGCGGACCTGGCAACCAAAGCCGCGAAGCTTGCCGAACCCAAGGGCCTGGAACTGTACACGGCCACCAGCAGCTCGCCGAAAGTCACCATTGCCGTCGGCGCCGGAGCCAAACCCGGCACTGTGGACTTCACCGTCTCGCAACTGGCCCAGATGCAGGTCTCCGTCACGAAAAATCTCTCCGCCTGGCCCGACACGACGCTGACCATCACAGGGCAGGACGGCAAGGCCACCTCGGTGACACCGTCCTCCACTTCCCTGGACGACGTGGTTTCCGCCGTCAACGCGTCCGGCGCCGGGGTCACCGCTTCGAAGATATCGGTGGGCGGCGGCGAATACAGGCTGCAATTCGCCTCGGCAAAAACTGGCGCAGCAGGCGGGTTCACCGTCTCGGGGCTGGGCGGCCCTGCGGATCTCACAACGGTCCAAACCGCGCAGGACGCGCAGATCAAACTGTGGACAGGCACCAGCGCCGAGGCGACACTCAGCTCACCAACTAACACCTTTGCAGACCTGCTGCAAGGAGTGTCGGCCACTGTTTCGGAGGTCTCTGCCACTCCCACCCGGGTGACGGTGGTCCGAGACAACGCCCAGATCAGCAGGGCAGCAACGGATCTGGTCAGCACCGCCAACGGCGTCTTGGCCCAAATCTCCACCAAAACCGCCGTGGTCACCAGCACCGACGCCGCGGGAAACCCCATCACCTCAGCCGGCATCTTCACCGGAGACAGTGCCATCCGGACGGTCAGTACCGCCGTACTGGCCGCCGCCTCGGCACCCATCGGTGGGCGCTCGCCGTCGGAATTCGGCATCAGCGTGACCAAAACGGGGACCGTTGAGTTCGACGCCACCAAGTTCAGCGAGGCCTTGGCGAAGGACCCGGCGGGGACCATGGCCGCCGTGTCCACGATTGCCGGCCGCGTTGCCAGTGCAGCCAAGCAGGCCTCGGACCCCGTCAACGGCCTGATCAGCACCAAGATCAAAGGCCAGCAAAGCACCGCGAAGGACTACGCCGCGCAGATCGAAAGCTGGGATGACCGGCTGCAAACCCGCCGGGAGACCCTCCAACGTACTTACTCCGCCCTCGAAGTGGCGCTCAGCGGCATGAAGGCCCAATCGGCTTGGCTGTCCTCGCAACTCGCCGGCCTCTCCACCTCATCAGGAAGCACCTCATCATGACCCCCACCTTCAGCCAGCTCGGAAACACCGCGCAGCGAAACCAGTACCTGACCGACTCGGTGCTTTCAGCGCCGCCGGCACGGCTGCTGACCATGCTCTACGACCGGCTCCTTCTGGACCTGACCCGCGCGGAAGCCGACCAGAACGCCGCCAACTGGTCCATGGCCTCCGTGCATCTCCTCCACGCGCAAGCCATCCTCACCGAGCTGTCCTCCTCCCTCAAGGTCGATGCCTGGGACGGCGCCAGCGGCCTGCTTGGCATCTACAACTACGCCTCCACAGCGCTGATCAACGCCAACATCCAGCGAGACGCCGGCCTCACCCGCGAAGCGATCGACCTGCTGGAACCGCTGCGGCAGACCTGGCACGAGGCCGCGGCCTCGATCTCGGCTGCGACGCCGGCAGCACCGGCCGCCCCGGCCGCGCCGGCTAGCGTGGCCGCCTTCCCCGCCTCGGCGCGAGGCACCTGGGACGCTCCCTTCCCGTCCGGCGGCGGGACCCTGGGCGTTGCCTGAGGGAACAACGTACGACGACGGCACGCACCAGGGTGCCGACCTGGAGGTTGCAGCGTGGACGGCTATCCTCGACGCAATGGAGGCGGCCGCCGACCATGCGGAGGCCCTGCTCGGCAAGCCGGACCACGGCCACCGCGGCGACTGGACTCCGGCCGGGGTTCCCGGGCCCTTGCCGCTGCAGCTGCAGGAGCGGGCACTTCTCCTGGGTGACCGGCAGGAAGACCTGGTACGGCGGCTCGAGGAAGCCCGCATGAGCACCCAACGCCAGCTCAACGCTGTCAGCTCGGTACCGGGAGTCGGGGAGGCTTCCGCCGCCGTCTACCTCGATATCACCGGCTAAGGCCCACTTGCGCGGCACACAGAAAAATCAGGTCTGACAGTTCCTAACGCGCCGTCTGTCACTGCCGATAACTCCTGACAGAGCACGGATCGCTCGACGCCACGGCCATGGATCGGCCTCAGTTTCATTACCCAGGCAGGATCGTCGTGCTCGAATCCGTGACTTCCGCTGCGCTTGCCAGTGCACTGGATGGCTTGGCGCTGCGTCAGCGCACTATCGCCAACAACATCGCGAACATCAACACGCCCAACTACAAGGCAAAGCGGGTGTCCTTCGAGGACGAACTCGCGGCTTCCGTGCGCCGCGGTAACGGGCACACTTCAGCATCCGTTGAAGCGTCCTTGGAGCCGACGCAACTCAACGGCAACAACGTGAACCTGGACACCGAGACGCTGTCCAACATCGATACCGTACTGCGCTACCAATTCGCGGCCCGGGCGGTCAACGGCCAGTTCACGTCCCTCCGCGCGGCGATGCGGACCAACTGACATGACCTTTGACGCCATCGGAATCGCAGGCACCGCCCTCACCGTGCACCGGAAGTGGCTGGACGCCGTCTCGGACAACCTGGCCAACATGAACAACGCCGCCCGCACCGACGGTGAAGCCTTCCGGGCGCGCTACATCGAAGCAGCCGAAGGAACGGACGGCACCGGAGTCTACGTGCGGAGCACTCCGGAAGGTGACGCCGAAGGCCGGATGGTCTACCAGCCGGACCACCCCCTTGCTGATGCGGAAGGCTACGTCCGTTACCCGGACATTGATCTCGCCGAGCAGATGGGCGCCCTCATCGTGGCCCAGCGCGGCTACCAGGCCAACGCCCAAGTGGTCGACCGCGCCCGCGAAACGTATCTGGCAGCACTTGAGATCGGAAAAGCCTGATGCCCATCGACGCACTCGGACCCATCAGCGGACTTGGCGCACTGGGCCGCGCCGTCCAGCCCGTGCAGGGCACCGGCTACAGCGACGGCGCAGTATCCGCCGCAGGCGCGGCATCCGGCGGTGGATTCGCCACCGCCCTGACTGGCGCCCTAGACAACCTCCAGCAGCTTCAGTCCACATCCAGAGAGCTGGCGGTCTCCGCCGTCACCGGCAACCTGGACGACATCCACGCTGCCACGCTCGCCTCCAGCCGCGCCCAGATCACCCTGGAGCTGGTGGCCGCCGTCCGCAACAAGGGCGTTGACGCCTTCAACGAGATCATGAGGATGCAGGCCTGATGCCGCCACAAATCACTGCGTTCTTCACCCGGATGGGTTCCGGGATCAAGGGATTCTCCGCAGCCCAGCGCACTCTGGCGATCATCGGCGTCGCAGTGCTTGTCCTCGGTACCGTCGCCCTGACGTCCTGGCTGGCCAAACCCGCCTACACGCCGCTGTTCTCGGGCCTGAAGGACACGGACGCCAACGGCATCGTGGAGCAGCTGCGCAAGGACAACGTCCCTTACGAGATAGCCAATGGCGGCTCCACCATCCTGGTTCCCGAGGAAAAGGTTTACGACGAGCGGCTCAAGGCCGCCGCTGCTGGGCTGCCGTCCGCCGCGGCAACGGGATACTCGCTGCTGGACAAGCTGGGCGTCACGTCGTCGGAGTTCCAGCAGTCGGTCACCTACAAACGGGCCCTGGAAGGTGAACTTGCCACCACCATCCAAGCGATGGAAGGCGTCAAGGCGGCCGCCGTGCGGCTCGCCATCCCGGAAAAGTCGGTGTTCGTGGACAAGACCCCGGACGCCACTGCGTCGGTCTTCGTCGAGACCCAGCCAGGCACCACCCTCTCTCCGGACAAGGTGCAGGCCGTGGTGCACCTGACCTCCGCGGCCATCGAAAACCTTAAGCCGGCCAACGTCTCAGTGGTGGATTCCCAGGGCAATGTCCTCTCGACCGTGGGCGGTGGAGCGGCGGGCTCCTCCTCCAAGCAGGCGGGCGAGTACCAGGAACGCACCACGGATTCCGTCAAAGCCGTCCTGGACAGCGTGGTGGGACCCGGGAATGCCACCGTGGCCGTTGCCGCCGATGTGACAGGGGAATCCGCCCAGCAGCGCAGTGAGACGTTCACCGCGGCTGCTGATGTGCCGGCCCTGAGTGAAAGCACCAAGTCCGAGACCTACACGGGAACCGGTGGGGGAGCCGCCGGAGTCCTGGGCCCGGACAATATCGCCGTACCCGGCGGCACCAACGGCAATAGCACCTTTGATTCCACGGACAGCACCAAGAACAACGCCGTCAACAAGGTCACCGAGGACCGCATCATTCCCCAAGGCGCGGTTAAGCGTCAGACGATCTCCGTGGCCATCAACCAGGCAGCCGCCGCAGGGGTCAACCTGGCATCGGTCCGGTCCCTGGTCACCTCGGCCGCGGGAGCCGACCCCGCCCGTGGCGATGTGGTCACCGTGGAGGTGCTCCCCTTCAGCACCGCGGCGGCGGACAACGCCGCCGCATCTTTGGCAGAAGCCAAAGCCGAGGCCGAGGCTGCCCAGCAGGGCGAGTTGATGAAGACGCTGGTCATCGCCGGCAGCATCCTGCTGGCGGCACTGGCTCTCATCGTGGTGGCGCTCATTTCGTGGCGCCGGCGGCAGCGCCGCGAGCCTGTGGACCTCGGCATCGGCATCGAATACCCGGTGGCCCCCGTAACCGCGCTGGAGCCGGCGCCGGCCACGTCAGCCATCCAGCTGCCGCTCGCGGAACCGCTGCCGCTCCCGGGCGCTGACGTGCTGGACGGGGAACGCCGCCGCGCCCAGATCGAGGCCATGGTGGCCGAAAGCCCGGCCCGTACCGCTGACTACCTCCGCGGCCTGATGGACGAGAGGCAGTCCGTATGACCTCCGGACAGTCCGCCGCTGAGCTCGCCATGCTGTCCGGCGCCCAGAAGGCAGCGGTGGTCCTCATGCAGATGAGCCCCGACAGCGCCGCCGCCGTTATGGCCCAGTTCTCAGAATCCGAAGCAGAGGACATCGCCGCCGAGATCGTCCGCCTGCGCCGTGTATCGCCAGCCGTCGCCGACCAGGTGATGGGCGAATTCCACGACATCGCCGTCAGCGGGCGGCGGGTTGCCCGCGGAGGCCAGGAACTCGCCGTCGGGCTCCTCGAGGCATCCTTCGGCGCGGACAAGGCGGCGGGCTTCATGGACCGCCTCGCCTCCACCATGGCCGGGAAGTCCTTCGAATTCCTGGAGGTGATGGACTCCGGCCAGATCCTGGCACTCATCGACAGCGAACTGCCGCAGACCATAGCCCTGGTGCTGGCACACCTGCGTCCCGCCAAGGCCTCCGCCGTGATGACCGGACTCGGTGACGCACAGCGCAGCGATGTGGCGCGCTGCATCGCGGTGATGGGCTCACCCACCCCCGAAGCTGTGGGCATCGTGGCAGAGACGCTGAAGAAGCGCTCCGGTGCCGTGGTTTCGCAGGGAAAATCCACGGAAACCGTTGGCGGGATCCAGCCCCTCGTGGACATCATCAACCGCTCCGATGTGGCCACCGAACGGTCCGTTCTGGACGGCTTGGAAACCCTGGACCCGGCACTGGCCACCGAAGTCCGGGCCAGGATGCTGACATTTGTGGACATCGTGAAGTTGGAGCGGCGGGACATCCAGCAGATCCTGCGGGGCGTGGCACCCGAAGTTCTGGCGGTGGCGATGAAGGGCGCACCGGCGGTTGTCCTCGATGCCGTCCGGACCAACGTCTCCGGCCGCAACCAGGAGATCCTCGAAGCCGAGATGGCCAACGCCGGACCCGTCAGGACGTCCCAGGTGGAGGAGGCCCGCGCGGACATCGTCAAGTCCATCCGCGAGCTCGAGGCCAGCGGCGCGATCGTGGTGCGGCGCGGCGAGGAGGACGATCTTGTCTACTGAGGCGCGGTTTACTGAAACGACCCCGGCCCGGGTCCTTTTCCCGCGGGTCCAGGCCACCGCGCCCTCCGATGCGCAGGACCGCGGCTTTACCCAAGGGCACGCTGCGGGGTACGCCGCCGGCCTCCGCGCCGCAGCGGCCGAGCAGGAACGGCAGACGCTGCAACGCCGGGCCGAATACGACGCAGCCCTGGCGTCCGCCCGTGAATCCTCGGACCGGGCTGTGGCCCTGCTCGCCGCTGCCGGTGCCGCCTTCCAGGAACGCTTCGAACTTGTCCTGCAGGACGCAGAGGCGGTGCTCGCCGCGGGCACTATTGACCTCGCCGAGGCGGTGCTGGGCTACGAGTTGCTCGACGGCGAACGCACCGCCAGTGCGGCGCTGCGCCGTGCGCTGGGCACTGGAAGCCGCGGCGGGAACCCCGGCGGCAACGGCAACGGTTCAGACGTGAATCCCGGCCAGCGTACCGGCCCCGATGTGGCGGCGGTGAGCCTGAACCCTGCAGACCTCCACATCCTCGAAGCTACGGGTGCCGTCACCGCGGCCCGTGCTGCCGGCGTCGAAGTTGTCCCTGATCCGGCACTGTCGCGGGGGGATGCCGTTGCGCGGTATCCCAACGGATGGCTGGATGCCCGGCTGGGCGCCGCACTGGACCGGGCCCGCGCCGCCCTCCTGGACCCGGAAAGCCAGGTCTTGCCTCCGGAAAATCCCGGAGGACGTGCATGACTTCGATATGGCGCCCGTACGGCCCGCGTTTCGCCGACGCGCTCCAGGCCGCCGCCCCGGAACGGACCGGCACCGTTACGGCTGTGCTGGGTCTCGGGCTCGAGGTCGCTGGACTGGACTGCGCCGTGGGTGACCTCATCACAGTGGGCAAGCCTCCCGGCCTCGACGCCGAGGTGGTCGCCTCGGTCAGTGGCGGGCTCCGTTGCATGCCGTTGGGCCGCCTGACCGGCGTAGCAGCCGGAGACCCGGCCCGGTCAAAAGGAAAGCCACTGATGGTTCCTACCGGCACCGGGCTGTTCGGACGGGTCCTTGACGGCCTGGGCCGCCCCATTGACGGGAAAGGGCCGCTGGTCACCGGGCGCCATGTCCCGGCGGACAACGAATCACCGTCCGCCATGCACCGCGCCCGGGTGGAGGCGCCCCTGCACACCGGCGTCCGGGTGCTGGACACCATGGCCACCCTGGGGCGGGGCCAGCGCATGGGACTGTTTGCCGGATCGGGCGTAGGAAAGTCCTCGCTGCTGTCCATGGTGGCCCGCGGCACCGACGCCGAAGTCTCCGTCATCGCCCTGGTGGGGGAGCGTGGCCGCGAAGTCCGCGAATTCCTGGAAGACGACCTTGGAGCCGAAGGCCTGGCCCGGTCCGTGGTGGTGGTGGCAACCTCGGACGAACCCGCCCTGATGCGCCTGCGCTGTGCCGTGACCGCCACCCGGATCGCCGAATCCTTCCGCGAAGCCGGAAGGGACGTGGTCCTGATGATGGACTCACTGACACGCGTGGCCATGGCCCAGCGCGAGATCGGCCTGTCCGCCGGAGAGCCACCGGCAACGCGCGGCTACCCGCCGTCCACGTTTTCGCTCCTGGCCCGGCTGCTGGAACGCGCCGGCACCGCTGAAACAGGATCCGTCACCGGGATTTATACAGTCCTGGTGGACGGTGATGACCATAACGAACCCATCGCCGACGCCGCCCGCTCCATCCTGGACGGTCACGTGGTCCTGGACCGCAAGCTGGCAGTTGCCGGGCATTTTCCATCGGTTGACGTGCTGGGATCTGTCTCGCGCGTAGCTTCCAAAGTCAACGCCCCGGGCAACACCGCGGTGGCGGCGGTGCTGCGGAAGACCCTGGCGGCCCGCCGGAACGCGCAGGACCTCATCGACGTCGGCGCTTATCACCGGGGCACCAACCCGCTGGTGGATGCCGCCCTGGACAACGAGGCCGCCATCAACAGCTTCCTGCAGCAGCGGATGGACGATTCCACCCCCCACCGCGACTCCTGGCAGGCCCTCACCGCCCTCACTTCACGCCTCGGAGCCACGCTCGAAGGAGCCGCATGAACCGCCACTTTCCCCTCGCCGGGCTCCTCCGCCTGCGCAAGCTGCAGGAAGACCAGGCAGCCGCCGGGATGTCGCGGGCCGCTTCACGGTCCCGTACAGCGGGTGACCGCCGTGCCGCTGCGCGGACCGAACTGGGGGAATCCGGTGCCACCGCCGCAAGTTCAGCGAGCCTGCTGGCAATCGCCGCTGCCCGTGCTTCATCGCAGAGCATGCTCGCGGACCTGGACGCGCTCGCCGCCGCGGCGGACGAACAGCTCGCCGAGGCCCGGGCAGATTACACGCAGGCGCGGCGCAGCGCCGTCGGCCTGGAAAAACTGGAGGGCAGGCACCACGCCGAGCGCGCCGCCGCCGATCTGTTAGCCGAGCAGGGCGCCCTCGACGAAATTGCCTGCACCGCCTGGCACCGCACCGCAGGGGAGGCCTCGCCATGAGCATGACCGACATCATCGGCCGGATCGGGACCATTGAGTCCATGATCGAGCAGCTGTCCACGCCCATCAGGGCACAGAAAAGCAGCGCTGTACCCGCCGCGGCCGCCAACGCCGCCGCCTTTGAAACCGCCCTGGCAGCTGCCGCCGGCGGGACCTCAGCGGGTTCCTCGCTGGCTGCCGACGGCCTCACCGCGCTCACCGGCGCCGGGACACTTTCCGGCGTTGCCGGCCTTGGCGCGGGCATCCCGGCCTCACCGGTGCAGGCCGGATCGGCGACGGGCACCGACGTGGCGGCCACGGCCAAGAAATACATCGGCGTCCCGTACGTGTGGGGCGGCACCAACCCGGCCACCGGCATGGACTGCTCCGGGTTCGTCCAGCGCGTGTTCAAGGACCTCGGCGTGGAGCTTCCGCGGGTGGTCAGCGACCAAATGAAGGTGGGAACGCCCGTGGCGTCGCTGGCCGAGGCCAAACCCGGAGACCTGCTGGTGAGCTTCGGCGGCGAACACATCTCCATCTACCTGGGCAACGGCAAAGCCATCGACGCACCAGTCCCCGGCCAGACCATCCAGATCCGCGACGCCTGGGAACAGCAGTCCAACCTGACCGCCATCCGCAGGATTGTTCCGGCAGCGGGGGCATCGTGATGCCCGTGCCGCTCCTGGCAGCTGCTCCCGCGGCGGGGCCAGCGCCGGTTCCGGGCGGGAACGCCGACGCCGGGGCATCGTTTGGTGCCGCGCTGCAGGAGGTCCTCGCACTGCCAGCGGGCGGCGACGACAGCCACGGCCCGGGCAGAAACGCGTCCGACGACGGCGACACCACCACGGGTGCGCAGCCGGACCTTTCGGCCGGTGCGGTGGGGGTGATGCCCGCACTGGTGGTGCCGGCACTGGTGGTGCCGGGCCAGAACCAGGTCCTGCCGCCCGGGAGCGGGGCCGCTGTTCAACAACCGGAGACTCCGGCAGCGGCCTTGGCGCCCGCCCCGTCCGTCGGTTCCGCTCAGGCGCAGCCCGCCCTCGCCGCGCCAGGCCGGGAACTGCAGCCCGTGGCCGGAGATCAACTCGGACTCGCGGTGCCCGGCACCCAGGCCAGCTCCTCGCCGGTTGCCGAACACCCGGCGTCGAGCCGGTCGGTAACAGCGCAGGTCCGGCAGCAATCCCTGGAACCGTCCCAGCCCCAGCTTTCCCTTTCCGGCCAGGGCACGGTCGCTGCGACGCCGGCCATCCAGCTCGCGCCTGCGGTTCAGACTGCCCAGCCCGCTGCACCCTTCAGCCCGCCCAGCGCTGCTCCCGGGTTCGCCGCGGGCTCACTGGCGCCGCAGCTGGCCGGCCCGTTGTTTTCCCTGGCGGCGGCGGGTCCAGGGCAGCATGTGGTGACCCTGAAAGTTACGCCCGAGGACCTGGGTCCTGTCACCGTCCGCGCCCACATAGACGGCGCGGGCGTGCGGATCGAACTGTTCGCCCCCGGGGATGCCGGCCGGGACGCGCTCCGGACCATCCTGCCCGAACTCCGCCGCAGCCTCACCGAATCCGGGCTCACAGGGTCCGGCCTGGGCGCCAGCCTGGACCTGTCCGACCACGAAGCACCGCCCGGCCGGGACGCCAATGGGCACAGCGGGCACCCCGGAACCCGCGGGCACCCGGGACCGCCACAAACCGCCCCGGCACCCGCCGTGACCGCTGCCGCGGTCCCGGCGCGCGCCGCCGTCGTACTTCCCGTAGACGGCGCCGGAAGCCTGGACATCCTGGCATGAGAACAACCCCGAAGGAGAGCCACCCATGACCGTCCAACCCGTCGGCGCCGCCACCCTGCAGACCGGAAACGCGGCGCGCCAGCCGGTGCAGTCCCTGGACTCGGACACCTTCATGAAGCTGCTGGTCACGCAGCTCAAGTACCAGGATCCGGGCGCCCCGATGGACACCAACCAGATGATGGCGCAGTCCGTACAGCTGTCCATGATGGAGAAAATGACCGAGCTCTCCACCGGCGCCAAGGAGAGTTTCTCGCTCCAGATGCGCACCGCGGCGGCGCAGATCGTCGGTTCCGAGGTGGCGTACACCCTGCCTGACGGAACCGCCGGCTCCGGGATAGCCAGCGCGGTCTCCTTCACCACCGGCGTGCCCGTGGTGACCGTGGGCAACAGCAAAGTACCGCTCGACTCAATCTCCGGGATCAGCGTCCCGGCCAGCACGTAAAACCCCGCACCCCCAAACCTCCACCCCGTCCCACGAAAGGCCCGCCCATGTTGCGTTCCCTGTACTCCGGCATCTCCGGACTCCGCGCCCACCAGACCATGCTTGACGTCACCGGCAACAACATTGCCAACGTGAACACCACCGGATTCAAGGCGTCCGCAACCCAGTTCCAGGACACGCTCTCGCAGATGACGCAGGCAGCCGCCGCCGGACAGGATGGCGCCGCGGGATCCAACCCTGCCCAGATCGGCCTTGGCGTGCGGGTGGCGGGCATCAGCACCAACTTCGGCCAGGGCTCGGCGCAGAGCACCGGGCGCGGCTCGGACATGATGATCTCCGGCGACGGCTTCTTCATCACGGGTAAGGGTGCCCAGAACTTCTACACCCGCGCCGGAGCTTTCGAACCGGACAGCGAGGGCCGCCTGGTCAGCCCGGACGGCGGCATCCTGCAGGGCTGGACAGCGGCCAACGGGGTGCTCAACACGGGCGGCCCGTTGGGCAACATCGTGCTCTCGCCCAACACAACCTCCCCGGCCACGGCCACTACCCGGACCTCTTTGGAAGGCAACCTGCCCTCCGACGCGGCGGTGGGGACCGTCGTCGAACGCCAGGTGAAGGTGTTCAACGCCGACGGTGCCGCGCGCACACTCAACCTGACCTTCAGCAGTACGGGCGCCGGCTGGGACGTGGCGGGCGCGGACGCCAACGGCGCCACGGGGACGTCCGCCATGACCTTTCAGAACGGTGCCCTCACCTCCGGCGGAACCATGGCCGTTGGCGGCATCACCGTGGACCTGGCTGCGGTCACCGGTTACGCGGGGATGAGCACGCTGACCGTGGGCACCCGGAACGGTTCCGAGGCCGGCAAGCTGGAGTCCTACACCCTGGCTGCCGACGGTTCCCTGGTGGGCTCTTTCAGCAACGGCAGCCGGGAGGTGCTTGCGCGCGTGGCTCTGGCCCGGTTCGCCAACCCCGGCGGACTGGAGAAAGCCGGCGGCTCCAGCTACGTTGCCACCGGAAACTCGGGAGCGGCCCAGGTGGGAACGCCGGGGCAGGCAGGCATGGGCACCCTGGCCACGGGATCGCTGGAGATGTCCAACGTGGACCTCTCCCAGGAATTCACCAACCTGATCGTTGCCCAGCGGGGATTCCAGGCGAACGCGCGCATCATCACCACCTCGGACGAAGTGCTGCAGGAGCTGTCTAACCTGAAGCGCTAGCCACGACGGCGCCCTGACCCCTCATCCATTGCTCCGTAACTGCCGTTTTGAGCCGCCAGAACGGCAGCTACGGAGCAGTCGATAAGGGGGTGCTAACCGGAAAGCCGCGCCGGCCGACAGTAGGGAGGGAACACCCCCACCCCGGACAGAGCAGAAACGGCCCATGATCGTTGTCACCCGCCTCAACGGCACCCGCTTCGCGGTAAATCCGGACGTCATCGAACGGATCCACGAAAGCCCGGACACGCATCTGGTCACGCTCGACGGCGCCACGTATGTGGTGCTGGAAAGCCTCAGCGAGGTGGTAGAGCTCATCGCGGACTACCGGGCCTATGTTCTCCGACGGGCACGGGACCTGCCACCCGCCACCGGGCACCCGCTCAGCATTGTCCGGACACCCGAGGAGTAACCCATGGATCCCGCAACAATCATTGGACTCTTCCTGGCCTTCGGGTCCGTCTACGTCATGGTCACCCTGGAGGGGGCCCACGTCGAAGCGCTGCTGCTGCCTGCCCCCATGGTCCTCGTCTTCGGCGCCACCCTGGCCGTTGGACTGGCGGGCAACACCCTCCGTGATGTCATCCAGGCCTTCAAGGACCTGCCCAGGGCGTTCGTGGCCAAGCCGGCCAAGCCGCAGGACAGCATCGAACTCCTGGTGGGATACGCAGAGAAAGCCCGCAGCGAAGGGCTTCTGGCACTGGAGGATGAAGCCGGCACGGCGAAGGACCCGTTCGTGTCCCGGGCGCTGCAGAACATCGCCGACGGCACGGACGCCGACGAGCTGCGCACGCTCATGGAAGATGAGATCGACACCAAGATGCGCCGCGACCGGATCTCCAGCAAGTTCTTCGCCAGCCTGGGCGGCTACGCCCCCACCATCGGCATCATCGGCACCGTAGTGTCCCTGACCCATGTCCTTGAAAATCTGTCCACACCGGACCACCTCGGGCCAATGATCGCCACCGCCTTCGTGGCAACCCTGTGGGGCCTGGTGTCCGCGAACTTCCTGTGGCTGCCGTTCAGTTCCCGGCTCAAGCGCCTCTCGGACCTGGAAATCGAACAGATGACCTTGCTGATGGAGGGCATGCTGGCCGTGCAGAACGGCACGCAGCCGCTGCTGCTGGCTGAGCGGCTCCGGGCGATGGTCCCGGCCAACCAGCTCGGCAAGTCCGGTGGCAAGGGTAAAGGTAAGGGCAAGGAGCAGGCCACGGAAGGGCTCGCTGACCTGGGCCGGGCCGCTTGAAAAGGCGCCGCCGCGGGGGCCACGAACCGGAGGAAGAACACGTCGACGAACGCTGGATGGCCTCCTACATGGACATGGTCACCGTGCTGATGTGCATGTTCATCGTCCTGTTCGCCATGTCCACCGTGGACCAGGCCAAGTTCGACAAGCTCCGCAATTCCTTGGCCACGGGATTCGGTGCCGTGGCCAGCCAGACCGCGGACACCGCCAGCGGGACGGTGGTGCCACCTGACCAAGTGAACAAAGACGCCGAAGCGTTCTCCTCCCTGGACCTCGCCATCAAGGAAGTGGACAAGCTCACCGCGCTGCAGCAGCAGATGGAAACGGCGTTGAAGGCGCAACAGCTCGATTCCAACGTCGAATTCCAGATCAGCGAACGCGGGCTGACAGTGAAGCTGGTGGGCTCGCAGGCCTTCTTCCTCCCGGACCGCCCCGAACTCACCCGGCGCGCCAGCCAGGTCCTGGACACCATCAGTCCCACCCTGGCCCCGGCCGGGCTGGAGATCATGGTGGAGGGCCACGCGGCCAACGGCATCACAGCATTCCCTTCCACGTGGGAACTGTCCTCCGCGCGGTCGGTCAACGTGCTTCGCTACCTCGTGGACCGCGGGGGAGTAGCTCCTGGCCGGATCGGTGCGGTGGCCTTTGGCTCCGCGCGCCAGGTCAACGACGACTCCACCGAAGAGCTCATGGAACTGAACCGGCGCGTGGATGTGGTGGTGCTGTCGGACAAGGCCGAGGCCATCCGCGACCTCATTCCGCAAGCGGTTGACATTGAGGCAACACGCCAGCCCTGACAGCTGCTTACGCCGGGACAGCCGCTGCCGATAGTTGCACCCGTGAGTGAACTGGAGGACCGGCAGGCGCCGCGGCAACGGAGCGTGGACGTCTACGACTTCCGCCGGCCCACCACCCTGCCCCGGCAGCACAGCCGGGTCCTGGAAGTCGCTTTCGAAACCTTCGCCCGGCAGTGGGGAACCCAGCTGACCGCGAAGGTCCGCGTCAAGTCCTCCGCCACCCTGGAACAGCTCAGCATGCAGAGCTACGACGAGTACGCCGCCTCCCTGCCGTCCGTGACCTCCATGGTCCTCTGCAGGATCGATGGCAGCGAATCCCGGCTGGTCCTGCAGTTCCCCGCCACGGCTGCACTGGCCTGGATCAGCCGGATGCTCGGCGGTTCCGGGGACGCCGATGTGCCCGAGCGGAAGTTCACCCAGATCGAGCATGCCCTGGTACGCCGCATGGTGGAGGACAGCCTGGAGGACCTGAAGTACTCCCTGGGTTCCCTGCTGGCGGCGCCGCTGGCCATGGACGTGGTCCAGTACAACTCACAGTTCGCGCAGGCCGCCGCCCCGGGCGAGCTGATGATCGTGGCAACTTTCAGCGTCCAGGTGGGCGAGCTGCCCAGCGCCGCCACCCTGGCCATCCCGGCGGACGTCCTGCTGCCGGGCCTGGGTGCCGTGAATCCCACCGCTCCCACGGCCGACGCCGGCGCTCTGGTCCGCGCCCAGGTGGCCCAGGTGCCGGTGGACGTCGCCGTGCAACTGGCCCGTACGTCGGTGACGCCCGCGCAGATCCTGGGACTCGCCGTCGGGGACGTCCTGCCCCTCCCGCACCCCGAGAACAGCCCGTTCGACGTCACTGTCAACGGCACCCGGCTGGCCACTGCGGCGCCGGCCCGGAACGGTTCGCGCGCCGCTGCCGTCATTGTCACCACCGAGGAGAACCCGCGATGACCATCACCCTGAACCTGCACGAATCCTCGGCGCAGCAACTGGCGCTGCACCTGCCGCACCCGGGAGTGCTGTCGGTTGCCGGGATTGTCCCGGCACTCTCCGCCGCCGCCCACGCCCCGCAGGCCGTCACGGCAGCGTTCGTGGGTGCGGTCACCGCAGACCTTGCACTTATCCTGGCGGACACGTCCTTCCTGGCAGCCGCGGGTGGGGCGTCCGCCGGCCTGGTATCGGCCGCGGATGTGTTGCGGCCCGCCATGGAAGCCGCCTCCACCGTGTTCGGTGCCGGTGTGCTGGGGGAGCTGCGCGAAGAAGATGCCAGCGCACTGCTCTCCGATCCCGAAACCGCCGTGTTTGAGCTGGCCGGCGGAACCGGGCCCGCGGGTTGGTTCGCCGTCCGCGTCCGCCAGCACGGCACGGTCCATGACACGCCGCTGACCGGGGCCCACAACGATGCGTCTGTGCCAGCCAGGCTAAGCCTCATCAGCAACGTGGAAATGTCCCTCACCGTGGAAATCGGCCGCACCCGGATGTCTGTCCGCGATGCCCTGGCCCTGGAACCGGGCAAGGTCATCGAGCTGGACAGGTCCGCCGGCGCCCCCGCGGATGTGCTGCTCAACGGGCGGCTGATCGCCCACGGCGAGGTTGTGGTGGTGGACCAGGACTACGCCGTCCGCATCACCCGCATCCTCGATACCGCCGAGGGACTCCGGTAGATGGACTCACTCATCCTGGGGCTGCGCGTCCTTGTAGCCCTCGGTGCGGTGCTGGGCCTCATGTGGTATCTGCAGCGCCGCGTCACCAAGGCGAAAGGCCACGGCCGCCGCCGCGCCAACCGGACGCTGAGCGTGGTCAGCCGACAAAGCGTGGGCCAGAAGGCTTCCGTGGTGGTCATCGATGCCGGCGACAAGCGGTTCCTGCTGGGCGTCACCGAACACAGCATCAACGTGCTGCATTCCGGCGACATCCCGGCGGAAGCTCTGGAGGCTGCCGGCGGCCCTGCGGAGGAACGTACGACGGCGGCGCAGCGGCCCGCGCTGCCGGCCCGCCCGCCGCGGGTGGTCACCGCACCCGCTGCCACCTCGGGCGCGGAAGGTTTCGCCGCCGTCTTCCAGGAAGCTGCCGGGATGCCCCGGCGCGCCGACCTGCACCGGCGCGTGGCGTCGTCGTCCATTCAAACCTCCAGGCTGCACGGTTCGCTGCTGGCCGGGTCCACGTGGCGGCAGGCTGCCGAGGCCTTCCGCGGACGCCGGACTTGAACCTAACCGCGCGGCGGCACCCGGTGGGGAGGGTGTGGCTGGTGGCTGCCTGGGCGGGCCTGCTCGCCGTCGTCCTCGTCCTGCTGGCCGCCTGGCTGGGCGCCCCCGCCGGGCACGCCGCACCGTTGCCGCCCACGCCGCCCACGGATCCGGCCCAGCCCGGCAGCGGCAACGTCAGCATCGAGATCAACGGCCTGGACGGCCAGCCCTCCACCGCCGTCGTCACCCTGATCGGTATCACCCTGCTGTCCGTGGCGCCGGCGCTGCTGCTGATGATGACGTCCTTCACCAAGATCTTCGTGGTGCTGGCCATGACCCGGAATGCGTTGTCGCTGCCGTCCATTCCGCCCAACCAGGTGCTCGCCGGCCTGGCCCTGTTCCTGTCCCTGTTCGTCATGTGGCCTGTCCTGACGGAGATCAACACGGACGCGGTGCAGCCTTATTTGAACGGCAACCTCGACTTCAACGGTGCCTTCTCCGCCGGCGCGGGCCCGCTGCAACAGTTCATGCTGGGGCATACCCGCGAAGAGGACATCGCCCTGATGACCCGCGCGGCCCGGATGCCCAACCCGGAGAATCCCGGGGCCGTACCCCTGCAGACCCTCATCCCGGCGTTCATGATCTCGGAGTTGCGGGCGGCGTTCATCATCGGGTTCGTCATCTTCATCCCGTTCCTGGTGATCGACCTGGTGGTCTCGGCAGCCCTGATGTCCATGGGCATGATGATGCTCCCGCCGGTGATGATCTCGCTGCCGTTCAAGATCCTGCTGTTCATCCTGGTGGACGGCTGGGGCCTGGTTATCACGTCCCTGATCCAGAGCTACACCTGATGGACACGAATGCCGTCCTGGACATCTGCCTCCAGGCCATGATCGTGGCGGCCAAGCTCGCCGCCCCCGTGCTGGTCACCGCGCTGGTGGTGGGCCTGGCCATTTCGCTGCTGCAGTCCATCACCCAGCTGCAGGAGGCTACCCTGTCCTTCGTGCCCAAGGCGGTGGCCGTGGCGATCGCGCTGGTGGTGTGCGCGCACTGGATGATCACCGAGATGGTTTCCTTCACCAATGAGCTCTTCACCCGCATCCCCGGGCTGCTCGGGGGAGGGTGAGGTGGACATCCCCATCAACCAGCCGTGGCTGGAGGCCATGCTCCTGGCCTCGGTCCGGATGATCGCGTTCCTGGTGGTGGCACCCCCGTTCGCGCACCACGCCATCCCCGCCCGGGTGAAGGCCATGCTGGGCCTGGGTTTGGGCCTGGCAGTGTCCGGGCGCGTGGCTGACGGGTACGTCCCGCTGGGTACGGCCGGTTTCATCACGGCCATCGTCCTGGAGCTGGCCACCGGGCTGGCGCTGGGGTTCCTCGTGTATCTGGTGTTCGCCGCCATCCAGTCCGCCGGCAGCCTGATCGACCTCTCCAGCGGCTTCCAGATGGCCCAGGCGTTCGATCCCCAGATGATGGTCAACGGCGCCCAGTTCACCCGGCTGCTGCAGATGGCGGCACTTGCCCTGCTCTTCGCCTCGGACGGCTACCATCTGGTGATCGGTGGGCTCACGGGCAGTTTCGCGGCGTTTCCGCTGGCCGGGGGCATTGATCTTGCCCGCCCGGTGGAGGCGATGGTCCAGGCCGTGACCGGGATGTTCCTGTGCGCCGTGCAGATCGCCGGGCCCCTGATGGTGGTCCTGCTGCTGGCTGACGTTGGCCTGGGCCTGCTGACCCGGGTGGCCCCTGCGCTGAACGCGTTCGCGTTGGGGTTCCCGCTGAAGATCCTGCTCACCCTGGTCCTGGCCGGATTCCTGTTCCTGGGGCTGCCGCGCATCGTGGCAGTCCTGGCAGAGCAGGCGGCCAACACCCTGATGGGGGTGGGCTGAATGTCGGACTCGCAGGAGAGAACCGAGCAGGCCACGGACAAACGGATGCGGGACGTCCGGTCCAAGGGCCAGCTGTCCCGGTCCCAGGACCTGACCGCGTGGCTGGGCGTAGGGGCCGGGGCTGTGATGCTGCCGGCCACCATTGACCGTGCCTCCAACGCCGCCGTGGACCAGGTGTTCAGCGTCCGCGCCATCATGGAGAGCCCCGATCCCGCTAAAGCGGTCCATGCGCTGGAGCTGGGCCTGGGTTCGATGGCTGGCGTCCTGGCGCCCATGTTCGTGGTGGTTTTCCTGGTGGTCCTTGCCGGCTCTGCCGTCCAGGGCGGCGTGCATTTCAAGAAGTTCCGGGCCGAGTTCGAACACTTCAACCTGCTCAGCGGCATGAAGCGTTTGTTCGGCATGCAGGCGGTGTGGGGTGGGCTGAAGGCGCTGCTGAAGGCGGTAGTGGTCGGGATTGTCCTGTACTCGGTGGTGCAGGGGCTGATCCCCGTGCTGCTGACCGCTGGCGGGCTTCCGGTTTCCGGGGTGATCGCGGCAGCGGCGGACGGGATCGGCGCACTGGTCCAGTGTGCCGTGGCCGCTGGGCTGGTGCTCGCGGCGGTGGACGTGCTGGTGGTCATGCGCCGCAACCGCAAGAAGACCCGCATGTCCAAGAAGGAAGTCACGGACGAGAACAAGAACACCGAGGGCGACCCCCTGGTCCGTTCGCACCGCCGCTCCCGGCAGCTGGCGATGAGCAGGAACCGCATGATCGCCGCCATTGCCGATGCCGACGTCGTCCTCGTCAACCCCACGCACGTCGCCGTGGCGTTGAAGTACGACGCCGGGAAGTCGGCCCCGCGGGTGGTGGCCAAGGGGGCGGGGGTCATCGCCGCCCGAATCAGGGCCGAGGCCGAGGCGAAGGAGGTGCCCATGGTGCAGGACATTCCGCTGGCCAGGGCACTTCATTCGGCCTGCGAGCTGGGCCAGGAGATTCCGGTGGAACTGTACCGGGCGGTGGCCGGGGTTCTGGCGTTCGTCATGTCGCTCAAATCCCGCGGTGCGGCGCGCGGGATGCACCGCATGGCGGAGGCCCTATGAGACCGCCGTCCGCACCGTTGACTTCTCATCCCCTGACCAGCACCGGCCCCGGAAGGACCACCCATGAATAAACGACTCGGCAGGCTGGCCGTACCGGTGGGCATTGTGGGCATCGTGCTGCTCCTGGTGGTCCCGGTCCCCGCGCCGCTGCTGGACTTCCTGATTGTCTGCAACATCCTGCTGGCGCTGCTGGTCCTGCTCACCAGCATGTTCGTGAAAAAGCCACTGGACTTCTCCGTCTTTCCCTCGCTGCTGCTGGTGGCCACCCTGTTCCGGCTCGGCATCAACGTTGCCTCAACCCGGCTGGTGTTGGGGCAAGGCTACGCTGGCCAGGTGATCGAGGCGTTCGGCCATGTGACCGTTGGCGGGTCCATGATCATCGGCGCCGTGGTGTTCCTCATCCTGGTGGTCATCCAGTTCGTGGTGGTCACCAAGGGTGCTGAGCGCGTGGCAGAGGTGGGCGCCAGGTTCACGCTGGACGCGATGCCCGGCAAGCAGATGGCCATCGACGCCGATCTCAACGCGGGCCTCATCACGGATACGGAAGCCAGGAAGCGGCGTGCCGAGGTCTCCGCGGAGGCCGACTTCTACGGGGCCATGGACGGTGCCTCCAAATTTGTTAAGGGCGATGCCATAGCGGGCATCATCATTATCATCATCAACTTCCTGGGCGGCATTGCCATCGGCGTCCTGCAGCGCGGCATGGAAGTGGGGGACGCGCTGAACACGTTCGGCCTGCTGACCATGGGCGATGGCCTGGTCACGCAGATCCCGGCGCTGCTGATGGCGGTATCCACGGGCATGATCGTCACCCGGTCCAACGCCGAGGAGGACATGGGCAAGACGGCCTCCTCCCAGCTGACGCAGTCACCCACAGCCTTGCTCATCGCCGGCCTGGCGGCAGTGGCCATGGGACTGATTCCGGGCATGCCCATCCTGCCGTTCCTGGTGGTGGCCGGCCTGCTGCTGTTTGCCTCACGCCGCCTCGCCGCGCAGCAGAAAGCCAAGGCCGAGTTGCTCGCCCTGGAAGAGCAGGCTGCCGGTGTCCCGGAGGAAGACCCGAACGAACGGCTCATGGAGGACATGCGGGTCCATCCCGTGGAGATCCTGCTCGCCCCGGACCTGGTGGACATTGTCTCCGGCGCTTCGGACGACTTGCTTGCCAGGGTCCGTTCGCTGCGGCACAAGATCGCCATGGACCTCGGCGTCGTGGTCCCTCCCGTGCGCACCCGGGACAGCGTGGAGCTGCCGCCCGCCACGTACGTCATCCGCATCGCCGGTGTGGAGGCCGGACGTGGCACGGCACCCGCCGGCAAGCTGCTGGCCCTGGGGGACTTCCTGGACGCCCTTCCGGGTGCCTCGACCGTGGAACCGGTCTTCGGCCTGGCAGGAAAGTGGATTCCCTCCGAAATGCGGCACAGCGCCGAAATGACCGGCGCCACCGTCATCGACAGGGTTTCGGTCCTGGTTACCCATCTGTCCTCGATTGTCTCCGGCAACGCCGCCCGGCTGCTCTCCCGCGAGGACGTGCGGGTCCTTACCGAGGGCGTCCGCAAGCAGAGCCCCGCGGCCGTGGAGGAGCTCACGCCGGGGCTGCTGTCCCTGGCGGAGATCCAGCGGGTACTGCAGGGCCTGCTGGAGGAACAGGTGCCCATCAACGATCTCCCGCGGATCTACGAAGCACTGGCGCTGCGGGCCAAGGCATCCACGGATCCGGAGGCGCTGATTGAGGCGGCGCGCCAGTCGCTGGGGCCGGCACTGGCCGCCAAGTACCTGGAGGGGGGAGTGCTGCACGTGGTCATGATCGACCCCCTGCTGGAACAGTCCATGCTGGAGGACCTCCGGCCAGGCGAAGGCGGCACACAGATCGTCATGAACCAGCCTCGGCTCGACGCCGTGCTGGGCTCGCTCAAGCAGTCCCTGGAATCGGCAGCCGCTGCGGGCCGGCAGGCTGTGCTGGTCTGTGCCCCTGCCCTGCGCCCGGCGGTGCGGCGGCTTGTCACTGCGCCCGACGGCGGCGTGGCAGTTCTGTCCTACCGTGAAGTCACATCCGCGAACGTAGGCATCGAGACGGTGGGGGTGGTCCGGCATGCCGAAGCACTTCAGGCTTAAGGGCCCGTCCCTGGAGGCGATCCGGGACAAGGCCGTGGCACGGCACGGGGCCGGAGCCAGGATTATCGCGGCCGAGAAAGTCAGCAACCCGGGCATCGCCGGGCTCTTCGCGGGCGACCGTTTCGAGGCCACCGTGGAGGTCCCGGATGCAGTGGCTTCCACGGCCACCCCCGCGTCAGTGGCGGCTCCTGCGTCTCTCGCGGCCGGACCGGCCGCAGGGGAAACCGCGACGGCGGTGCCCGGGGCAGCTGCCGATGCCCACCCGGTGCTTCGCAGGACAGCCATCGCGGCCCTCCTCGAGGAGGCGGATGCCAGCGAACGGCTCCTGCACACTCCGCGGCCTGGCGTCAGCGCGGGGCCGGCGCTGCCGCCCGTCAATAGCCCGGCTGCGCGCGAAGATACTGCAGTAACGCCGGTCTCCACCGCCGGCGCCGACTTCGCCGGACTGCTGGCGCAACTGGGCAGCGAATACGGCCAGCTGCCGCCCGCCGTCGTCCGTTCCAACGACGAACCCCGGGCACCCAAACCCAGGAAGGCGCATGCGCCGCTGACCGGCGCCGGGGACCTGGTCCTGCTGCTGGGCCTCGGTGACGACGCCCTGGGGCCGGCCCTGGAGATCTCCATGGCCGCCGGCGGCTGTGATGTCCGGACGGGCGGCAGGCTCACGGCCTTCGGGCACCTCCACGTAGCGGATCGCCAGGCAGCCACAGCGGCGCGCGCCAGTGCAGTCAACACCGGGCAAACACTGCTGCTGGCCTACGGGCTGGGCAGGCCCCGGGACGTCGCCGCGCAGGCTGCGCTCCTCGACGCCATCGGAGCGGACCAGGTCTGGGCCGTAGTGGATGCGCGCCGTAAGACCGAGGACACCGCCGCGTGGCTGGCTGTCCTGGCCGGCAATGTGGCCGTTGACGCGCTCGCCGTGGTGGGCTCGGAGGACACACTAAGCCCGGGAACGGTGGAGGGCCTGGGCCTGCCGGTCGGTTGGCTGGACGGCAGAAAGGTAGATTGAGAACATGTTGGTTCTGACGCGCAAGCCGGGCGAGAAAATCATGATCGGGGATGACATCGTCATCACCGTCATGGAGGGGCGCGGCGATGGCGTGCGGATCGGGATCGAAGCCCCCAGAGGCGTGACCATCCAGCGCAGCGAGGTGGTGGAAGCCATCGCAGCGGCGAACGTTGCCGCATCGCAGGCCGGTCCGGAAACTGAAGAGCTGCTGAAGTCCATCCTGCCTCCGGCCGGCTAGCTTTCTGCGAAAGCCTCAGTCCAGCCCCAGGAACTCCTTCACCAGCGGTTGGGAACATTCGTCCACCAGTTGCAGGGCGTGGGTGGCCGTCGACTGCTGTGCCAGGTAGCCCAGTTCGTCGGCCGGTTCCGGTGAATTCACGGCAGCATCGGCATCGCGGGCAAACCCTTCAATGGCCGAGTCCAGTGCGCCGGCGTTGGCTTCCCTGGCGGACTCGATGCGGTGCAGGAGGCTGGCCATCTCCTGCAGGTGCTTGGTCAGCAGCTCGCCGATGATCCCTTCCGGAGCTGCGGCGGCCAAACCGGGCAGCGTTCCTTCCCCGGGTACACCCCATTCCGCGGCCACTCCGGCGGCCTCGACGTTGCGTGCCAGCGTCTCGAATCGAAGGTTCTGTAACACGGATTCCAGGTCAGCCGCAGTGAAAGAAAGCCATTCGGTATGGCCGGCGTTCAGATAGAGCAGCTGTGTTTCAAGCCGGAAAAGCAACAATTCCAGTTGACGCCTTTCGCGCCACAGGGAGGCGGAAAGTCCCTCTGCCCCCATGGTCCCCCGATCATGTAATTGTTCGGCCTGACGGGCGATGCGAAGCGCCGTCAAACGTTTACTTGAGACTACACGCTTTGAGCGGCGAACAAGTGATATTGTTCGCTCAGTGCTGCGCAGCAGCACCATCACTTCGGGTCTCGTGGGGGGACTTAAATTTGAATCGCGAACAACGCAATGGGCTGGTTTTACAGCACCTTCCGCTGGTCGGCTACCTGGTCTCAGAGGTTTGCGCCAAGGCATCACACTTGTCGCGCGACGATTTGGCGTCGGTGGGCTCCATCGCCCTGATTACTTCCGCGGATTCCTTCGATCCGGCCATGGGTGTGCCCTTCGGGGCCTTCGCACGGCGGCGCATCATTGGTGCCTTCGCGGATGAGATGCGCTCCCAGGACTGGGCTACCCGATCGGCACGCAAACGCATCAAGGAAACAATGGGCGTGGAGGAAACCCTCCGCGGCCTGCTGGGACGGAACCCCACCGTGCCCGAGATGGCGGCCACACTGGGAGTTGAGCGAAGCGTCGTGGAGGCAGCCCTGGCTGACGCCGCCCGCACCCTGACTCCGCTGGACGATGTCATTGTGGAGACATATCCCGCGGAAACCGCTTCTCCGGAGCATTCGGTCCTGGCGGATGAACGGGTGAAGTACCTGCGCGCCGCCGTCACTGCCCTGCCGGCGAAGATGCGTTACGTCATTGAAGAGATTTACCTTGCCGGGCGCACCGTGAAGGAGCTCGCGGAAGAGCTTGGTTCAACCCACGCTGCTGTGTCCCAGCAGCGGTCCGAGGCGATCCGTCTCATGCGGGACGGGTTGGCTGCCCACTACGCGGACGATCCCGCCGCGGCCTACACGCCGGAGTCCAGGATCAATGCCAAGCGCAGGAACGATTACATGACCCAAATGGGCGTGGCGACGCTGGGCGGAATAACCCGTCCGGTCCTGTCCGCCTAGCTTCCGGCGCCCGCTCACACTCCCGACACGCTTCAATCACTTTCGACGCTCATATTCTTCTGCGCACCCCACATTGCTGGTGCGCCAACGAATATGCGCGTCGGATTCGCAGGTGCGCATCGCCGCTCGACCGCGTACGACGGCGGTACGCACCGGCAGCGGTACGCGGGCGGAAGAACCCGGCTGCTTCCGAGGGTATTGCAGCCATCCCGGAGGCGGGGCTACGTTGTGGCGATGGAGCGCAAGGCCAAGCCCGAAGACATCGACGCCATCTGCAGCGGCCTGCCCGAGGTGGAGCTCGGGGTCTCCTGGGGTGACCGGCCCACGTACAAGGTGCCGCGCGGGCCGAAGGGTAGGGGGTTCGTGCTGTACCGGGCACCGCACAAGACGGCGGTGGACCCGGAGACGGGGGAGCAGTACCAGGACCTCCTGGTCATTGTGGTCCCGGATGATGCCGCCAAAGCAGCGCTGGTGGAGGACCCGTCCGTTCCGTTCTTCACCATTCCGCACTTCGACGGGTACAACGCCGTCCTGGTGCAGGAATCGCGGCTGGGGGAGATGGGTCGGGACGAACTGGCCGAGATCATCGTGGAGGCGTGGGCCGCCCGCGCTCCGAAGAAGCTGGCCGCCGAGTTCTTCGCCGGCCGCTGAGTCTTGGCGTGCGCTCCCGCCCAGTTGCTCGGGTGACCTCGGGCTGGGAACCGCTGACACGCCGTCGTCCGGGGCGTGTCGCTGCGGTGCGGATCCACTAACTGGGCGGGAACGCACGACGGCGGCCGGCACCGCCCGGACCATCGCGCCCGGTATCGTGGCCGGGTGAGCGCTGAAGAGCAGGAACTGGCCGGCGGAAACGCCTCCGGAAGCGTTGTCCGGGTGGGTGACACGGTACGGAAACCCTGGCTGGACACCTCGCCCGCGGTCCAGGATTTCCTGGCAACGCTGCGGCAGGCCGACGTGGACGTTCCCCGGCCGCTGGGCCGGGACCACCAGGGCCGCGCCGTGGTGGAATTCGTCAGCGGCCACTCCGCCATGGACCACCTGCCGCTGAACCTGCCGGACCTGGTGCGGGTGGGCGGCATGATCCGGCAGATCCACGACGCCAGCGAAGCCTTTGCCATCCCCAACCCGGATTCCTGGGAGATGCTGCTGCCCGCCGAGAAGCCGGACCTGATGTGCCATAACGACCTCGCACCTTGGAACCTCATCACCGGCGAGCGCTGGGTGTTCATCGACTGGGACGGCGCCGGTCCGAGTACCCGGCTGTGGGATCTGGCGTACTCGGCGCAGTCGTTCGGGCTCCTCATCGAAGGCGAGCCGGTGCGGGACGCGGCCCGCAGGCTCCGCGCCCTGGTGGACGGGTACGACGCCGATGCCTCCTTGCGGGCGGCACTTCCCGCTGCGATGGTGCGGCGGACGGCGGCCATGCACCGGCTCCTGGAGTCCGCCCACCAGTCCGGCTTCCAGCCCTGGGCGGACATGTTCGTCAACGGGCACGGCGCCCACTGGCAGGCAGCCGCCCGGTATGTCGAACGGAACCAGAAGGCCTGGGCGGACGCGCTCGCAGCAGGCGACTGACCGCCGTCGTACTTCCCCCTTCCGCGGCCGGAAATCCCTGTCCCTGCAGCCGCACACGTGGCACTATCGAGCCATGACCAAGTACCTGATTTCCTTTCCGGGCAAGGGCCAAGCCATGAACCTCACGGAAGAGGAGTTCCCCATCGTGGTGGCGGAGTCCCATGCCGTGATCGAGGAGGCCAAGGCTGCCGGCGTGTACGTCTTCGGCGGCGGGGTCGCGGAGGACATTGCTCCCGTGCTGGTGCAGGCCGACGGCTCCGTGGGCACGGACATCTACCCGGGCTCGGACATCACCGGCGGGTTCGCCGTGCTGGAGGTGCCCACCCGGGCGGAGGCCGAGGAGTGGGCTGCGAAGATTGCGGCCGCGTGCCGCTGCGCCCAGGAGCTGCGCGAGTTCATGTACGACCCCGCCAGCTGACCAGTACTTCCCGCCCGGCCCAACTAGGTCGCAGCAGATGTCGTTATGGGGGCTCAAAACGACATCTACTGCGACCTAGTTGCACGAGAGGCTTGCAACTCGTACACGCCGGCCCGCGCCTGCTGGAGCCAGCCTGGGTTCCAGCGCGCCCGGCATAGGACGGACTGCGGTACCACCGTCGCAGCATGGACGGCCCCGGACTGAATAACCGGTGCTGCCAAACACCGGTCATGCTGGTCAGGGCCGCTCGTACCGCGCGTCGACAACAGAGAGGGGTGTCGACGGCGGCCCCGCGGCTAAGTGAGCGCGCGTCGCCAGGGAAGCCGCCACAAGTGCGCGCGCGTCGCCATGGGAGCCGCCACAAGTGAGCGCGCGTCGCAGAAGGGGGACGGGCAAACGGCGGCCGCAGGCTTGACGGCCCCAAACGCTTCCGCATATCCTGAACGAACGGTCGGTAAATAATTCGAGCCGCGTCCCAGAAGGTCATTGCATAGGAGCAACCATGGCAGCGCAGAACCTGCAGTCAGTGCCCGCTGAGCCAGCAGCCAACCAGGCCCAGGCCCAGGCGGCCCAGCAAGAGGCGGACGCAGCCGGCCAGGCCCACTTTGACCGCGTCATCGCCGAGGATTCGCGCATTGAGCCCAAGGACTGGATGCCGGCCGCTTACCGCAAGACGCTGCTGCGCCAGGTGTCCCAGCACGCCCACTCGGAGATCATCGGCATGCAGCCGGAAGCCAACTGGATCTCACGGGCCCCCAGCCTGAAGCGCAAATCCATCCTGATGGCCAAGGTTCAGGACGAGGCCGGCCACGGGCTCTACCTCTACAGCGCCGCCGAAACCCTCGGACAGTCCCGCGACAAGATGATGGACGACCTCATCGCCGGCAAGGCCCGCTACTCCTCCATCTTCAACTACCCCGCACTGACCTGGGCGGACATGGGTGCCATCGGCTGGCTGGTGGACGGCGCCGCTATCTGCAACCAGGTCCCGCTCTGCCGTGCCTCCTACGGCCCCTACGGCCGCGCCATGGTCCGCATCTGCAAGGAAGAGTCCTTCCACCAGCGCCAGGGCTTCGAGATCCTGCTCGAACTCTCCAACGGAACGGCAGCGCAGAAGCAGATGGCGCAGGACGCCGTGAACCGCTGGTACGCCCCGGCGCTGATGATGTTCGGCCCGCCGGACGACGATTCACCCAACTCCAAGCAGTCCATGGCCTGGAACATCAAGCGGTTCAGCAATGACGAGCTCCGCAGCCGCTTCGTGGGCATGATGGTGGAGCAGGTCCGGGTCCTGGGCCTCACCCTCCCCGATGACCAGGTCCGCTACAACGAGGACACCAAGAAGTGGGAGCACGGCCCGCTGGACTGGCACGAGTTCCAGGAAGTCCTGGCCGGCCGCGGCCCCTGCAACGCCCAGCGCCTTGAGCGCCGGAGGGAAGCGCACGACGACGGCGCCTGGGTCCGCGAGGCAGCCGCAGCCTACGCAGCAAAACAGTCAGCAAAGATGCAGAAGGAATACGCAGCATGAGCCCCCACGGCAACCCGGAAGCCCCCGCAAGCGGCGCCGCAGAAATCAACCGCGAAGCCCCGAAGGCCAGCCCGGTGGTTGAGCCCCGCGAGGTTTCGACAAGCTCAACCCCCGACGGCCGGCCGGTTTCGACAAGCTTAACCCCCGACGGTCGGCCGGTTTCGGCAAGCTCAACCACCGCCCACGACCGCTCCGCCTGGGGCCTCTGGGAGGTCTTCGTCCGGTCCAGCCGCGGCCTGAGCCACGTGCACGCCGGCTCCCTGCACGCCCCGGATGCGGCCATGGCCCTCCGCAATGCACGCGACCTCTACACCCGCCGCAACGAGGGCGTCTCCATCTGGGTTGTCCCGGCCGACGCCATTGCCGCCAGCGATCCCGATTCCAAGGGCAGCTTCTTCGAGTCCCCGCAGGGCAAGGACTACCGGCACGCCACGTACTACACCAAGAGCGAAGGGGTAAAGCACCTGTGAGCACGCCCCAAATGAACACCGGGACCACACACTCAGAAGGCCACGGCGACATCTCCACCGGCATGGCCGCGCCCGTGGGAGGCGGCGACTCGAACGCCTCGGCCACCCGCATCACCCCCGGCAACGCCCTCCGCCCGGAGGACATCGCCCTCGAGGTACGGACCGGCCTAGCCAAGCCCACCGAAGAAGTTGCGGAGTACGCCCTGCGCCTGGGCGATGACGCCCTGATCCTCGCGCAGCGCCTGGGCCACTGGATCTCCCGGGCACCGGAGCTGGAGGAGGACATCGCCCTGGGCAACATCGCCCTGGACCAGCTGGGCCACGCCCGCAGCTTCCTCACCTACGCCGGCGCCGCCATGACCAACGACGACGGCACGCCCAAGTCCGAGGACGATCTCGCCTACTTCCGACGCGAGCACGAGTTCCGCAGCGTCCAGCTGTTCGAGCAGCCCAACGGAGACTTTGCGGCCACCATCGCCCGGCAGTTCGTGGTGAGCTACTACCAGTACGAGCTCTACCGCCGCCTCACCGAATCCACGGACGCCACCCTGGCCGCCATCGCCGCCAAGGCCGTGAAGGAAGTGGATTACCACCGTGACCACAGCGCCCAGTGGATCCTGCGCTTGGCCGGCGGAACCGACGAATCAAGAAAACGGATGATCCACGGCCTCCGCACCATGTGGCCGTACGTTGCCGAACTGTTCCGCGACGACGACCTGACGGCCAGGCTCGCCGAGGCGGGCGCCGCCGTCGCGCCTTCCAGCCTGAAAGAAGACTTTGACCGCCTTACCGGCGAAGTCCTGGAGGAAGCCGAACTGGAGGTGCCGGACGTTCCGGCGGCCCCGGGCGGCGGCCGCGAGGGCCGGCACTCGGAGCACCTGGGCTACCTGCTGGCCGAGATGCAGGTGCTGGCGCGCGAGCATCCCGGTGCGAGCTGGTGACAGCCGTGTACATCTCGGACTTCGAATCCCGGACCCGCACCCCGCGGCAGACGGCGTGGGACATTGCCGCCACTGTGTGTGACCCGGAGATCCCCGTGCTCACCATCGAGGACCTGGGCATCCTGCGGAACGTGGACATCCAGAATGGCCAGGTCACCGTCACCATCACGCCCACGTACTCGGGCTGCCCGGCCATGGATGCCATCCGCGACGATGTCATCACGGCGTTCGCCAAAGAGGGCATCGCGGACGTCACCGTGGACCTGGTGCTCGCCCCGGCGTGGACCACGGACTGGATGACGGAGGCAGGCAAGGCGAAGCTGCAGGAGTATGGCATCGCCCCGCCGTCGGGCATGTCCAACGCAGCGAGGCACGCCGGCCCCATCCGGCTGCAGCTGGCCGTGAAGTGCCCGCAGTGCGCCAGCCTGAACACCAAGGAACTCACCCGCTTCGGGTCCACGTCCTGCAAGGCGCTGTATGTGTGCCAGGACTGCAAGGAACCGTTCGACTACTTCAAAGTCCTCTAAGGAACTCCCCATGACTGTTGTCCGCCAGGCCGCCGCCGAGGAGGCGCAGGCCACCGGCCGCCGTCGTCCGTCCTTCCACACGCTCGCCGTGAAGGAGGTGCGCCGGCTCACCGAGGACGCCATCGAGGTCTCCTTCCACGTGCCCGCGGAGCTCGCCGGCCAGTTCGACTACCTGCCCGGCCAGTACGTGGCGCTGCGCACCTCGCTGCCGGACGAGACCGGCGAGCCGAGGGAAATCCGCCGCAGCTACTCCATCTGCGCCGAACCGCGCAGCTTCGAGGATGGCAGCAGCGAGATCCGGGTGGCGGTGAAGAAGGACCTGGGCGGACTGTTCTCCACCTGGGCCAACGCCGAGCTGAAGGCCGGGGACACGCTGGACGTGATGAGCCCCATGGGCGCGTTCATCTCCAAGCACGGCCGGGACGGCAAGGCCGTGGAGCAGAACCGGATGAACTCCATGAACAACCCGGAGGCGCTGGCGGGGGACGTGGCCGCCAGCGGTGAGGCGAGCTTCGTGGCCATCGCGGCCGGCTCCGGCATCACCCCGGTGATCGCGATCGCCCGGACGCTGCTGGCCGCCAACCCGGAGTGCCGGTTCGACCTGATCTACGCCAACAAGGCCGCCATGGACGTGATGTTCCTGGAGGAGCTGGCGGACCTGAAGGACAAGTACCCGCAGCGGCTGGCCCTGCACCACGTGCTGAGCCGCGAGCAGCGGATCGCGCCGCTGCTTTCGGGCAGGATCGACGCCGAGAAGCTGCAGCAGCTGCTGGGCACCGCCATCCACGCGGACGATGTGGACGAGTGGTTCCTGTGCGGGCCGTTCGAGCTGGTGCAGCTGTGCCGGGACACCCTGGCCGAGCGCGGCGTGCAGCCGGAGAACGTCCGGTTCGAGCTGTTCACCTCCGGCAAGCCGGACCGCCCGGAGGGGCACGCGGGCCGTCCCGTCATCGTGGACGAGTCCCAGGAGACGTACAAGATCACGTTCAAGCTGGACGGCCTGCAGGGCGACGTGGCCAGCCCCACCCACGCCCGTGAGTCCATCCTGAACGCTGCGCTGCGGGTGCGGCCGGATGTGCCGTTCGCGTGCGCCGGGGGAGTGTGCGGCACGTGCCGGGCCAAGGTGGTCACCGGCACCGTGACCATGGACGAGAACTACGCGCTGGAACAGGATGAGCTGGACAAGGGCTACGTGCTCACCTGCCAGAGCCACCCCACCAGCAAGGAAGTCACCGTCGACTTCGACGTGTAGCGGTGGTTGAGCCCGTCGAAACCCGAGCCCGTCGGTGATTGAGCCTGTCGAAACCGAGCCTGTCGAAACCGAGCCCGTCGAAACCGGTGGTTGAGCCTGTCGAAACCCGAGCCCGTCGAAACCGGTGGTTGAGCCTGTCGAAACCCGAGCTTGTCGAAATCAAAGAAAGAGGCCCCATGATTTCCCTTTCCATCAGCAACGGCATCGCCGAGGTGGTGCTGGACGCGCCGCACAAGCTGAACTCGCTGGACGAGCAGGCGCTGCGGGATTTAACCCAGGCGTACGACGACGCTGCTGCCGCCGCCTCACGCGGTGAGGTGCGGGCGCTGCTGCTGAGGGGAGAGGGCCGGGCCTTCTGCGCGGGCCGGGACATTGCGGGCGTGACGCCGGAGAGTGACGACGCCGCCGCGTACCTGGGCGGGCTGGTGGAGCCGCTGCTGAAGAAGATGGCCGCCTTCCCGGCCCCCACGTTTGCCGCTGCCCAGGGTGCTTGCCTCGGCGTGGGGCTGGGACTGCTGCTAGCCACGGACGTGGTGTATGTAGCGGAGAACGCGAAGTTCGGTTCGCCGTTCGCCAAGCTGGGCGCCACCCTGGATTCGGGCGGGCACTGGTACTTCACCGAGCGGCTGGGCATGCACCGGACGCTGGACCTGATCTACACCGCGGACCTGATCTCAGGTGCCGAGGCGGTGGCGCAGGGGATGTTCAGCCGCGCCATGCCTGCCGCCGAACTGCTGGACTCTACCCGGGCGATCGTGGAGAAGGTGGCCTCCGGAGCCACGGGTGCGTTTGTGGCATCCAAGGAGCTGGTGGCGCACATCCGCGACCAGCGGCTGGGCCTGTGGGCGTCCATGCAGGAGGAGAACGCGGAGCAGGCGCGGCTCTGCAAGACCGACGACTATGCCGAGGGTTTCACTGCGTTCCAGGAAAAGCGGGAGCCCAAGTTCACCGGACGGTGACCGTAACGTCAACAGCTGAAAAGATCGGCCCCGCGGGTTTTTCCTCGGGGCCTTTTCTGTGCCCGCCTCAAGGTCAGAATGAAGGGTGACTCGGACCACAGAACCGCACCAAAGTACGTTTCCGCAGGTCAGACCCTTATTGAAAGTTCAAGAAACAGAGGAGACCTTGGTTAAACCTTGACTGAATGGCGGGGCGAAAACTGAGAGGTCTTTTGAAGAATGACTGTGCGGCCCAATGGGGGGCCTCACAACATTCGAGGAGACCTCCATGCAGTCCACCCTGCTCCCAGCCCCAACAGACACTTTCGGTTCCGCCGGCATCAACGCCGCTGCGGAAACCCCCCTGGCTCCGAGCCACCAGCCCGCCGCCCCCGCGAACAACGGAATCCTGCGGGTGGTGGTCCTGGTGCCCGCCTACAACGAGGCAAGTTCCATCGGCGCCACCCTGGACGGCCTGATGCATCAGTCCCGTCCGGCAGACCTGGTGGTGGTCATCCCCAACGGGTGCACCGACGGCACCGCGCGGGAGGCCCGGAAGTACCCGGTCACCGTGATGGAGCTGCCCCGGCTGGAGCACCGCAAGTCGGAGGCCCTGAACCGGGCGTGGGCAGAATACGCGTACGAGGCCGACGTGGTGGTCTGCCTGGACGCGGACACGGTGCTCCCACCCAACGCCCTCGAGGCCTGGGAGCGGGAGTTCGCCGGGCGACGCTCGGCACGGCTGGGCGGGTCGTCGTCGAAATTCACCATGCAGGACCCCGGCTTCCTGAGCCGGCTGCAGAAAGCCGAGTTCGCCACCTGGACGGACACCGCGCTCCGCCGCCGGGAAACGAGCGTTCTCGCGGGCACCGGCTGCGCCATCAACAACGCGGTGCTGCGGGAGATCGCCGCCCGTGATGACCGTGAAGGCCCTTGGGTGTACACCTCGCAGGTGGAGGACTTCGAACTGACCTACCGCATCCGGGAGCTGGGCTACATCTGCCAGGTCTCCCCGGACGTCCGCGCCTACACCGACTCGATGAAGACCATCAAGGCGCTGTGGGGCCAGCGGATGAAGTGGCAGGTGGGCACCGTGGAGGACCTGCTGGACCTCGGCATCAACCGGCTCACCCTGCGCGACTGGGCCCAGCAGGGCATGGGCCTGCTGGGCGTGTTCCTGAAGGCCCTGTGGATCGCCGTGATGGTGCTCTCGCTCGCGCTGGGCGTCTTCAAGTTCATCCTGTTCTGGTGGCTGGTGCCCGTGCTCTTCGTGGCGCTGGACATCAAGCGCGCCCTGCGGATCCCGCACCGGGACTGGAAGGACGTGCTGATGGCAGCCACCTTCTTCCCCCAGGAACTGTTCATGTGGCTGCGCTCGGGCTGGTTCCTTGCCTCCTGGTGCGCGGTCCTGAAAACCAAGATCACCCGGCGGCGAATCGACCGTTGGGAAGCCCAATACACAGCAGAGGATATCTAGTAACCATGTATGGAATGTCTACCGCAGTTCCCGCCACCGGAGCAGCCGCCCTGGCCTACACAGGCCTGAACGTTGGCTCGTCGCTGCTCACCGCCCTGGGCGTCATGCTCATCGGTGTGGCAGTCCTGGCGTTGCTGCGCAAGAACCCCAAAACCAGGCCCTGATGAATACCCCGCCGGCCCGGCCGAAAGTATCGGCCGGGCCGGCGGCGTTCGCGGGCAACCCGTCAGGAAGTGCGGCGCGCCAGCAGCGCGTTCTTGAACGCCGTGGCGGAGGCGGCGCTGCTGTTGATCCTCCAGTCAGCTTCCTTCTGGATGTGGAACCACACGAACCCCATGACGTCCGGCTGCGCGGCGAGGTAGGAGATCAGCTGTGTGTTCCAGGCCGCTTTGTCGCCGCCGGCTTCGCTGGACGCCGTTTCGGCAATGAGGATGGGCGTGCCGGGGGCCAGGGCCCGCAGCTGGGCGATGCCCGGCGCGAACAGGTCCTGCGGAGAGATCCACCCGCTCCAGGACGCGGACGTGCCCCAGTTGTAGCCATCCAGAGCAACCACATCCACGTAACCGGCGCCCGGGTAGAGGCCGGCGAGATCGGTGGAACCCCAGTAGGGGACGTTGGGGCTCCACACCCAGGACACGTTGCTGGCTCCCTGGGCTTCGACCACGTCGTGGACGTGCCGCCAGGCCTGGACGTAGTCGCCGGGCTGGTTGCCGTTGACGCTTTCGGCCCAGGGGTACCAATCGCCGTTCATTTCGTGGGCGAACCGCAGCTGGACCGGGTAGCCCCAGGCCGCGAGGGCCTGCCCCCACTGGGCGATGTGGGCGTCGAAGTCGCCGGCGGCGATCCGGTCCAGGCTGTACGCGGGCTGGTTCACGCCGCCGCCCCAGGCCCAGGGCTCCCAGGTCACCAGCGGCACGGCGCCGCGGGAGCGGACGGCGTTCATCTCGGTGATGGGGGCGGGCTGGAGGAAGTCCTTGTAGAACAGCACGCTGGACGGTGCTTCGCCGGCCAGGGCAGCAACCTCATCGAGTTCCGCACTGGCGAGCGGCCCGCCGTTGGTGGCGGTACCGAACTGGAGCCGTGCGGTGCTGACCGTGGGCGCCGGGGCCGGGGCCGTCGTCGTAGTGGGTACTGCCACGGTGAACACCGCCGAGGCCTGCACCGACGAAGTTTTGGCGGTCACCGTGATCTTGCCCGTGGCGGCCGCCGGGATGGTGGCAGGGGCACTGAACGTGCCCGTGGCTGTGGTCTTCAGGGGGAAGGTTGCGGATCCGATGATCACGGTTCCGTTGGTGGAGGCTTTGAATCCGCTGCCTGTCACCGTGATGGCGGATCCGGCGGGTCCGGTGGTGGGGCTCAGCGAAATCTGGCCGGCGGCGGCCTGCGCTGCGGCGGGCTGCACCACTGTCAGGGCGAGGGCCAGGCCGAGGGCTGCGGCCACTGCCGAGAGGAATGTCTTAAGCGTTTTGTACATGGCGATCGATCCCCAGAATCGTCATGGCAGCCACGCTGGCTGCCGGTCACCTGCGCCGGGCGGCACACGGATGATCGTAAAGGCCTTGCGCTGGCATTGAGCTGGCCTTGAGCGAATCCTGCGGAAAAACTCGGCTAATGCTGCGAAAAGTCGGCCTTTCGATCCAAAAGTGACTCTTTTTGCCCATCCATCAATATCAACGCAGGGAGGAGCCGCTCAGAGGATGGTGGCCCTCTGCGCGGTCCGGCCATGCGGAACCCGGCGTTCTGGATCCTGCTGTCCCGGTCCGCCTCTGGTGGCCTGAAGATTCCAGGAGTACGACGGCGCTGCTGCCGCCGCCCTTGGCGCTGACGTGCGGGGCGTTGCGGGTTCGGGGGGTCCAGCTGTGCGGCTCAATTCGTTGTCTCAAGTCTTGGCGTCCCAGCCGGTTGCACGAATCTACGTTAGCTAGGACAGCAGTGAGCACTCCGGCAGCTCCTGCAGAGGCGTCGGATGGCCTGGATCTCAGGGACAACCTTCAGGTGCTCCGGACCTACTGGAAAGGGATCGTCAGCCTCACGTTGCTCGCCACTATGGCAGCCATGGGATGGACCATCCTGCAGCCGAAGGTCTATGCGTCCCATTCCATCGGGATTGTGGTGACGCCCGGCTCGGACAATGTGAGCCTCGCCCTCGCCGACGACAGCCTGGCAAAGGCCAAGGTCAAAAACTACGAATCCGTGGCGAAGTCCAGGCTGGTGGCGGACCGGGTCATCGCGGCCCTCCAGTTGAACACCACTGCGGACGCGCTGCTTGGCAGCATCAGTGTGAAGGTGCCGCTGGACACCGCGGAGATCCGGGTCACCGCAGAATCCACGGACCCGGCCACGGCCCAGCGCGTGGCCGATGCCTGGGTCAACGGACTCGCAGCCCGGGTGGAGGCCATTGAGACGGCGCCGCCCGCCGAGGCAGGCAGCGATGCAGCGTCCGACGCCGGCACGCCCGCGGGTGCCACAGCCACGGCGGTCCGTGTGCTGCCGTTGGGCAAGGCGGTGCTCCCCGCGAGCCCCACGTCGCCCAACACCAAGCTGAACCTCGCCCTGGGTGCGCTGGTGGGCCTTGCTCTCGGCGTGGCGTATGCGGTGATCCGCCGGTACCTGGACCGGCGCATCCGCGATGCCGCCGAGATTGAACAGCTGTTCGGGGTTCCGGTGATTGGCACGCTGCCGGTGGACCACCGTCTGGATGCCCGGAGCACGGTCCTGGATGCGGGCATGTCTGCCAATGCCCACGGCGGTGGGGGAGCGATGGCAGAAGCGCTCCGCGAACTGCGGACCAACCTCAGCTTCCTGGACGTGGACCAGCCGCCGCGGATCATCGTGGTCACCAGTTCTGTGCAGTCGGAAGGTAAATCCACCGTTACGGCCAACCTGGCGGTCACCATGGCCGCCGCCGGCGAGAAGGTGGTGGTAGTGGACGGCGACCTCCGCCGCCCCACACTGGTGGATGTGTTCAACCTGGTCCCCGGAGCCGGCGTCACCGACGTCCTCGCGGGTACAGCCGAGCTGGAGGACGGACTGCAGCCGTGGAGCGCGCTGCCCAACCTGTCGGTGCTGGGTTCGGGCCGTATCCCGCCCAACCCCAGCGAGCTGTTGGGTTCGCGGGCCATGAAGAACATGCTCACCGCCCTGGCCCAGAATGCGACGGTGCTCATTGACGCGCCGCCGCTGCTGCCGGTAACCGATGCAGCCGTCCTGTCGCCGGTTGCGGATGGCGCCATCGTGGTGATCCGGACCGGCAAGACCACCCAGGACCAGCTGGCCCAGTCGCTGGGCAACCTGGACAAGGTGAAGGGGCGTGTCCTGGGAGCGGTGCTGAACTACGTCCCCACCCGCGGAGCCGGCTCGTACTCCTACTACGGGACGTACACTGCAGCACCGGACGATGCGGCTGGCACTTCTACACCGCCGCTCGTTGCTTTCCAGGATGAGGCAACGGACGGGACCTTGGAAGCGGCGCTCAGCGGACGCCGGGCGAGGGTCTAGGTGTTCCATGAGCAACCCGAATGACAATGCCGAACTGAGCGTTGATGAGGGCGTGCTTCTGGGGCATGCCCTCGTGGCCCGCGTGGCTGCCGAGCTGGGCATCAGGGCCTTCTTCATCAAAGGGCCCGCCAGCGTCCTCCAAGGGCTGCGCAAGCCAAAGACTTCAGGCGATGTGGATGTGTTTGTGTCACCTCAGGACCTGGACGCAGTGGTGGCGGCGCTGCAGGGAAGGGGGTGGCGGAAGCGTCCGGTTGATCCTGACAGCAAGACGTTTCCCAAACACTCCGTAACGGTGGACCACCCGGAGTGGCCATGCTGCATCGATGTCCATTTCCGCTTCCCCGGCATGGAAGCTCCGGCTTCTGATTGCTTCGAGACGATGTGGGCCAACACCGAGCAACTCGCCCTGGCCGGCCAGGACATCCGCGTTCCATCCAAGCCGCTGGCCATTCTGATCCTGGCCCTGCATGCGCTACGTTCGCCTGACCTGCCGCCCTGCCGGGAGGATCTTGATTTCCTCACTGCACTGACCCGTGAGGAAGCGCTGGCGTCCGCAATCTTAGAGCTGTCGGAATCCACCGGCAGTTTGGCGGCCACGCGCCCGTTTCTAGGAGACCTCATTCCGGCATCTTTGGTCCCCGTATGGCCGGAGGTATCCACTGAATGGCGCAACCGCCTGTTGGCACAGGAACCGGGTAGCGCACGCATCATTGCCCTTGTTCAGGCACCGTGGCAAGAAAAACCCTTGATGCTTTTGAGGGCTGTTTTTCCGGGGAGGCAGGTTCTCCTCAGTCGAGACGTTCATGCAAACATGTCGCTGAAGGGAGTCCTAGTTCAGAACGCTGCCCGGTGGGGCCGTTTTTCACGCGCCCTTCCGAAAATCGCACGGGACTTGAACCGCTACAGCGGTTGACTCGGTGGTTGAGCTAGTCGAAACCTTGAGGCTTCAATTGTCATTAGCGGCAGAGAATTTATAAAGTTCAGCTATGACTATGGGGAGAGCCGTAACTAAAGCCGTCATTCCTGCTGCCGGATTGGGAACTCGCTTCCTGCCCGCCACCAAGGCAATGCCGAAGGAAATGTTGCCGGTGGTTGACCGCCCGGCCATCCAGTACGTCGTCGAAGAGGCCATCAAATCCGGCCTTAACGACGTCCTGATGATCACGGGCCGCAGCAAGCGCGCCCTTGAGGACCACTTCGACCGTGCACCCGGCTTGGAGCGCCTGCTGGAACAGAAAGGTGACAAGGACCGGCTGCAGTCCATCCAGGCTGCGTCCGAGCTCGGTCCCATCCACTACGTCCGCCAGGGCGAAGCCAAAGGGCTTGGCCATGCGGTGCTCTGCGGTAAGCAGCACGTAGGGAACGAGCCCTTTGCCGTGCTGCTCGGTGACGACCTCATTGATGAAGCTGAAGACCTGCTGAGCACCATGATCGATGTCCAGCAGAAGACCGGCGGTTCGGTGATCGCCCTAATCGAGGTGGATCCGTCGCAGATCAGCGCCTATGGCTGTGCGGACATCTCTAGAGTTGAGGGCGAAGACTACGTCCGCGTCAACAGCCTGGTGGAGAAGCCGGCTGCTGCCGACGCGCCCTCCAACCTGGCCGTCATTGGCCGCTATGTCCTGCACCCGGCCGTATTCGGAATCCTTGAGAACACCGCGCCGGGGCGTGGCAACGAAATTCAGCTGACTGATGCGCTGCAGACCCTGGCCGCTGGCGAAGGCGAAGGCTCCGGCGTGTATGGCGTGGTGTTCAAGGGCCGCCGCTTTGATACCGGTGACAAGCTCAGCTACCTGAAGGCCGTTATTACCATTGCGTCTGAGCGGGTGGAGTTCGGCGAGGATCTGAAGACCTGGCTCAAGGGTTTCGTTAACTAACACCAAACCCGCCCTACTGGAGGTCCGCTGCCGCAAGGTGGCGGGCCTCCAGTCGCTTAATCGCAAGGAAGGCCAGCCATGCCCCTGCCGCGGCCCCCGCGGTGTTTGTCGCCAGGTCCAGTCGGCTGGCGAAGCGGTCGTGGAGGAACAGGAGCTGGCCTAGTTCTATGCAGCCGGATACGAGCAAACCGAGGGCTGTGATTTGCCACCAGCGTTTTTCCGGAAATGAGAGCGCGCTGACGAACCCGACCGGGACGAACAGCATGACATTGGCGGTGGTTTCCACAAACTGGTAGTTGAACCAGCCGGGGATTCCATGGCGGTGAAGGAAGCTCAGAGTGTCGGCGAGAAGTCCCTGGACCGGGCGGTCGACCGGGGTTGGCCAGAACGCGATGAGCGCGAGGGGGATCAGCATGGCGGCGAGAATGGTCTGCCAGAATCGCCGGTTGCGTAGATGCTTCACGCGCCACGTTCCCATAGTTCTACTTGATACCACATGCATTAACGCAGAAGGTGGGTGGTCTCCGTTCAGGAGACCACCCACCTTCTTTGGTGCTATAGCTAACTGCCCTTAGGCAGCGGCTTCAGCCTTGGCGCGGCGGCGGACCACCACGACGGAGGTTGCACCGGCTGCCAGTGCGCCTGCACCAACCAGGGTCCAGAGGACCAGGCCGGAGTCAGCACCGGTGTTCGCGAGGCCTGCACCGGCGCCCGTGTTGGCCAGCGGAGCGCCGCCGGTGTTAGCCAATGAAGCAGCAACCGTCACCGTGACGGGTCCAACCGTGACGCCAGAGGTGTTACCAGTTGCCGTGATGGAGTAAGTACCGGCCTCGTTGAGAGCCAGCGGAACGGAAATCTTGCCTTGGGCGTCAGCAGTTGCGGTGAGCGTCTGCGGTGCCTGGAAGACGGGGATCTTAGCCGAAACTGCGGTGCCACCTGCGTTCGTGGCGCCGCCAGTGACGAGCGTAACTGTGATGGTCACGGTTTCCCCTGCAAGGAAGCCTTGGCCTGTGAAGGTGAAGGTTTCGCCTGGCGCGACACTACCGTCAGAAACGGCGGCCTGCGGCGGCAGGGCAGGGTAGGTGGTGGCCATTGAGGGAGCTGCTCCGACAAGAGCGATCGAACCAGCAAGTGCGAGTGTTGCGAGTGTTTTCTTCATGTGTGTCCCCCCGGAGACGTTTAAGTTTTGATACCCGATCTTGGGGAAGGCCCCCCTGCACGAGACCTGTGCAGAACTACGGATAGATATCCCGAGAAGAATCTATCATTGGCTCACGTTGCGAGCAATCTCAATCTACTCGGTTTACAAAGTATTAACGACTCGTCTCACTGCTGGCTACAAGCGGTGCTCTCTGTAGGGAGGATGACATCTTGGATGGGTTGAACCGACGGAGTTACTACTACGTTGGGTTCCATGTGCTGGACGATTCTTCCGAAACTGAACTCTAGGATTTTACTTTCACCGGGGGCCAGTGTGACTGCGTATATGCCCACGGGGCGAGTTGCGTGAAAGTGCGAGGCGAACGGGACACGCTGACCGTCCAGGTCCGTCGTCTCAATCATTGCCTGCGCAGGACCGTAAACCAATACATTCGTTTGAACGGAGCCCGCCGGAACTCCGAAATTGCCGTCTCCTGTCACGTAAGCGGGGAGTGAAGTGGCCGCATTGGCGGGAGCAGTGTTTGTACTGACCACACGCACGAGCGTGTGCTCGTACCCATCTTTCTCGCATTGTTTGACGAGTTGCACGCTGCGTTTCACGTAGTAATCCATTTTTGCGCCTGTACCATCGTTGAAGTAGACGCCGAATTGCGCAGGCGGAACGCTTGGACCTGTTACAGATCCGCCTACTTGATACCTCTCTATGATCGACTGTTCCTTCGATTTCGACGACCAAACAAGTACCCGCCCTTCCTGTGCGCCTTGGCTTAATCCGCTGACTAATCCCTTAGCTTCCGCTTTTCCGTTGGAGAGCGCGGAGAAGATCTCTCTGGCTACACCTGCGAAGTACGCATCCTGCAGTTTAGGTTGCTCGATCTTTGCATAGACGTCGGAAAGGAGCGTTTGGACGACGTTGTTGCCTGTGAGCTGTACGGGCAGTCCTAATGCCTTCACTTGTTGGAGTTCGGGTCCTGTAACCGATACAGGTCCTGTGGCCCGCAGAATGTAGCTTAGGACTACGGGATCAACGGATAGCACACCGTCGACGCGTTGGCCAGTCTTTCGTTCCCACATGCGTTGTGCTGTGGATGCGGCTGTAGGGAAGTCCGGGGTCAGGTTGACGTCCTGCATATATTTGCCCAAGCGCGTGGAAAAAATCTGTTCTTGTTGCGGATTTACAGGCAGGACCGGCGCCATGATGCCCAGATCTCCAGCACTACTCTGGGCGCCAAGTGAGAGCTTCCCCTTCTCGATGGTAAGAGCAGCCAACGCACCCGGAATACCTCCCGACGCTCGCGCTTCTGCGTTGTTCTGAATCATTAGCAGGTAGTGCCGTGTTTCCTGGGAACCAAGCATCTCTGGAAGAAGCCGTGCCGCGTCGGCCGACGCCGTGAGTGCGCCGGTGATGGAACTCAACTCAGCCCGAGAAGCCACTAAAGGTTCTGATATTTCGGGGAGGAGCCGGCTTGCATCTATAGCCTTCAGCCTCTCAGCTGAAGTTTGTACTGCGTAGGCGGCGTTAGTTGCGGTCGGGGAAACAGATTCAAGAGCGGCTAAGTCCGCCCCTGCACTGCTAGGAACCAGCCTGTCCCAATTCAGAGTCGTTGCTAGTCCCACGATTGGTTCGAGGCCTAGTCCGACTACGTCGTCGGCAGTGCGTGCCATTTCGCCGACAGCACTGAAGTTGGGCCCGACCCAGGGAACGGTTGAGGCAAGCGTCCACATGGGGTCGGAGACGGCCGAACGCGCCAATTGCGTCTTTTCACGCATCGACGAGGTCGTTGCGGCGGCTTGATCGGGTTCATTGGCCACCAGGTCGGCCTTCAGCTTTGGAACTAGATCGACTACGCCCTGTAGCTCGGCCTTAACCGTCGAGGCCCTGTAGGCCAACCATGCTGCTAAAGAGAGCAAGCAGATGACTGCGGCTACTAGAATCGCAACAGAAAGTTTCCACACTCGCCTCCTTCTTCTGAGGCGCTCATTGCGACTATTCGACTGCGCGTCAATTTGTTCACCAATCACGCTCTAGCTCGAATCACGCCTGGGCAAAAGCCGCCATGTAATTCACGTTCATTCGAACTTCTAAATTCAAGTCTCATTTTTCCTCAAATGGATTTAAGGCAAGGGGCTTCAGTAAGCGCCGGAACTTTGAAAGACAGCCCTCACTGTTCGGAGTAAAATAAGCAGATCTCCAGCAAGTGACCAGTTCTCTACGTAATAAAGGTCTAATCGAACTGAATCTTGCCAAGACAAATTTGAGCGTCCACTGACCTGCCAGAGGCCAGTCAAGCCAGGTTTAACAAGAAGCCTACGACGAACATCATGTTCGTATGCCTCAACTTCACTTGGCAGAGGAGGGCGGGGCCCCACCAAGCTCATGGATCCAGCGAAGATGTTGAACAACTGAGGTAGTTCATCGAGGCTAAATTTGCGGAGGGCCCTACCTGTTCGCGTGATCCGCGGGTCATCCTTCATTTTAAATAGGAGGCCGTTTCCTTCATTCTGGTCTATGAGGCTCTGCAACCTTTCTTCGGCGTCGACTACCATTGAACGGAATTTCAGCATTCGAAAAGGCAATCCTTCGATTCCCACCCTTTCTTGTCGAAAGAGAATAGGCCCCGGACTGTCCAACTTTACGATAAGAGCCAGAACAAGCATTAGGGGAGAAAACGCGATGATTAATAGACCAGAAACTAGGAGATCAAACAACCGCTTGGCGACCTGTTGTCCACCTTCTAGCGTCGGGGTTGTCACATGCATGAGTGGGAGCCCGGCAACTTGTTGCGTGTGAATTCTTGGACCAGCGATGTCTGTAAGGGCTGGCGCCATGATAAGACTTACATTCCGGGCCGCGAGTTCCCATCCCAAATGACGAAGAGTCTGAGGGTGGAGTTGGACTCCTGCGGAAACAGCAACGGCATCCGCCTTGCAGGCGTCAATAGCGTCCAGAATGGCTGAGGCGCTCGTTTGCTGTCCCAATATTTGGAGACCAGAATCCGGTTCGATCTTGAGACTTTCGTGCAATCCTGGTGAGTAGGCCGCAACTGGTAAGTATCCCGCGTGCTTCGCCCCATTTAATGAGGATGCGAGGTGTGCTATGGCTCCTGGGCCACCCAGCAATAGGAGCCGAGACATGCTCCGTCCCTTCTGGCGGTCCACATTCAGATGCTGCCGAAGTAGCCAACGCGCCAACAGAAGACCTCCGAGGCCGACAGGTAAGGCGATGCCGACGTAGCCACGGGCAGTGTCGATCCGCAATGCATAAGAGACGATAGCGAGGAGACCAAATAGCCAAAGTGAGGCGGCGGCGACGCGCTTATACTCGTCCGGTCCAGCTCCCAGGATGCGGCTCTGCCGGCTGCTCCATGCACCCAACATTAACCACCAAGTCGCCCCCAACAGCGCCGAGAGCCATACGTAGCTGATCTCTTGACCTTCAACGACAAAGCCTGGCTCCACGCCGAATCGCACTATGTAAGCGCCGACAACCGCCCAAGCTATTACTAAAGCATCTACAGTCCCAAGAAGTCGTGACGTACGTCCGCGCCAATCATCCTTCCCTCGCACAAGGCCCCCAATTCTAATACTTCGATATTTGACTCAGCTAGAGCATTTATAGCCGCTATTGCTAGGGCGGCTGCACCCAAACGGGCAAATGCCGTGAGGGGGCCCAACACGTTCCAATTCCATCTGTTCAGCTGGAGGGTTTGCCGAGTGAACTCAGTCTTTACTCGTTCTCGACGCTGCTTGGAAAACGCATAGCTGAGCGTTCGGGCGAGGCGTACGACGTCTTTCTGCCGCCGGTATCCTCGTACGCGTAATACGTGTACGCGTAGGCATCGGGTCCCTTATTTGGCAAGAGGTTCATCACCACGCCCAGGACATCGGCGTCCACCATCTCCAGTGCCGCGATTGACTTCTGTAAGTCACTCGACTTGACGCGCGAGGACCCTACCACGAGAACGACTCCACCCACCTGCTGCGAGAGTACTGCTGCATCAGTCACCGGCAGCAGTGGCGGAGCATCAATGATCACCGCGTCGAAAGTGTCCTCCAACGACCTAATCAATTCCTTCATTGACGCAGAACCGAGAAGCTCACTTGGATTCGGCGGGATTTGGCCGGACGTGAGCACAAAAAGATCATCGTCGCCCCAACGTTGTACCAAATCTCCAAGAGGGGCTGCCCCAATGAGGGCAGTAGTTAGCCCAGCGTTGCGGTCCAATCCCAAGTAGTCATCCACCCGGGGTCGGCGCAGATCGGCGTCTACCAAGACAACCGACTGACCCGCCTGAGCCAGAGCTATTGCCAAATTCGTTGCAGTAGTTGTCTTTCCTTCGCCAGGCAGCGAGGAGGTAATTAGGATAGCTTTCGATTCGTGGCTGACATGAGCGAATTGCAGGTTCGTTCTGATCTGCCGGAAAGACTCTGCTCGCGGGCTGTGAGCCAATACCTGGGTCAACAACGGCTTTCTCTTAGCATCGCTGTCGAACGAGATACCGCCCAAAATTGGAGCCTGGGTAACGCGCCGAATGTCAGACTCTCCACGAACCCTTGTGTCCATTAAGGCCCGTAGTGCGGTTGTCACGAGACCTACGATCAGCCCCAAAATCAGCCCCATTGCAATATTTAGCCGTGTGTTCGGGGCCGATGGCAGAGGGGGAGCGCTGGCAGGTGTTACCACCGACAGCTTCACAGGAGAGGGCTTGCCTTCCGTTGCACCTTCTAGAGTGTTTATCACGTCCACAAGGCTATTTGCAGTTGCCTGTGCTATCGCGGCGGCCTGGACGGGAGATGAATCTGAAGCAGTAATGGAGACCAGTACAGTCTTCAAGTCCGCGGAAGCCTGAATATTCTTGCTCAGTTCGGCAGGAGAAACGGTCAGACCCAAGCTGTCGATCACCGGTTGAAGGACAATCGGTGTGCCAACCGTCTCTACGTAAGACTGAACGCGGGATTGACTGAAATTGTTGCCCTGTTGAAGGTCCGCTGCAGTGCCGGTGCTCTGAATGGCGACGAACAAACGCGTTTGGGCCGTGTAAGTAGGCTTGATGGCAAGAGACGCAGCAGCTGCGACCAGCAACCCTAAAATCGTGCAGGCCACCAGAATCATCCAGTTGCGACGCAGTATGCGAAGGTAGTCGCTTAACTCCAAAATTGATGCCTTTCTAGTGGCGCGCATGGGTGTGCACGACGAAGCGGTCCTATCCTACCGTTGCCGGCGACGATTGACTCGATGATCACCTCGGAGGTGAGTGAAATGTCAATGCGGATCGTCCGCGGTCGCGCGCCTACGGTGATCATTCCCTTATTCTGCTTTTTATTTGTGCGATCGCTTCGTCTTGTTCCGCGATTCGCATTTTGCGAAGTCCTTCCATGCGGTTAGCCAAGTACGGTAGGTTCATGAATGCATGGCTGACCTGCTCGGCAATTGAGTCGGCCTTCGGAGCGGCGTAAAGCGCGGCATCGCCAAAGTACTCTCTGAGAACCTTGGTCGGCGTGGTTACAAGGGGGGTGCCGGCTGCCAGGGCCTCGTAGCCGGCCGATTGCATAGTGTCCTCAGCAGTGGTCGCAGCCAAGACAACAGAAGCGTTCGCACGGAGCCCGCTGTACTCTTCCTTGGAAACGAAACCAGTTAGGATCAAGTTCTTGGGTGCAGAAGCTGCCACTGATTGTGGCGCTTTACCGGTGAGGACCCACGTCAGCTGGGGTGTAATCCTTGCTGCTTCAAGAATTTCGTCAATAGGTTCGTCGTAAGCAAATGCGAGTGGTACCAGGACGAACGAAAGTCCGTCGCGAACCATAGTGGGCGCCTCACTGACCTTGGCGAAGTCAAATTCTGTTAGGTAACCGTGGCTGACGACAACCGGGACGTCGGAACTGCGGCACAACTCGGCCAATGCTTCGTTGGGCACAACTGCGAAGCCGCGCTTGCGCAACATTGCCAGCACCAATGGTGCGGCCCATTTCCACCGCGGGTCTCGAAAAGTTCCGGTGTGCAAATCGCCGATGAGAGTCGTCCGCCGATTTGTGTGGAGATAAGCGCAAGCTAGAGACAAAACCGGGGGCTGCATGACGAGAACCGCGTCGGCATCCGTTGCTAGAAGCCGCCAAGTGGCAATCCACTGTCGGAAGTATCTAACGGGAAGAAAGCGTGCATTGCTGCGGACGAACGTCGGTTCGACGCCAAGAGCACCAGCAAGCTCGGCGCTTCGCCGGTGATGATCGACCCAGCTGACTGAAAGAACCTTCTCAGTTCTTATCATGATATTTTTGGCCTCCAAGACTTGTCGAACGACAATAACAAAGTTGCGTGCAGCATTTAACGGCCACTAAATAACCGACGAATCGAGTCGGCAAAGTCATGCCTTCGGGGAATGACCAGCTCGAATGGAATCCGAAGGGCGCATACTAAAATGACGAGAAGTGTAAAGTAGCTTATTGACGACGCCACCGCAGCGCCGACGGCGCCATAAATTGGACCAAGAACGTAAAGCAATGCTATGCCGAGAATGAGCGAAGATATCTGGGCAACTGACATCACAGTCCCCCTACCCGCTGCTCCTAAAGCCATCGAGCAAACATAAGCGGTCATCATTCCAGCTGTCCCCAAGAGACTGACAAAGGCAATGGGCACTGAAGATGCATATTCCTCACCGAACAGTACCGGCAACCCGAAATAGATTGCTATTGCCATTAGGGGAATGCTCATAAGGGCGAGCGCTGATGCTGACCGCAGTGCTGCTGCCTGCAGATCCCTTCGGTTGATCCCCTCTGCCCTTGCAATTGGACGGAAGAACGACGCACCAAGTGCTTGGCCAAAGCTGAGTGGGACCGCTGCCACCGTGACAGCAACCGAGTAGATGCCCGCCTGGAACGAGCCGATTAGAGGAAGAACCAGAACCTGGTCTAAGCGGCTAGATGCCGCCTCTGCGATCGAACTACCGGCGAATCGGACTGCATTCTTCATTAGCGATGCAAGCGGTACATGCGGACCCAAGACGGACGTTCGAGTTAAATAAACGCCAACTATGAATGTCGTCGTTGTTCCGCAAAGGCTTGCAATGAGAACCGTTGCCGGAGAGGCAATCCTGAGAAGAGATAGTGCGATAACTATGATGACGTAAATTCCGGGTTGAGCCAGCTGCATGACCATAACACCCCGGTACCGCTCATGCGCGACCAAGACGCTGACATCGCAGCTCCAACTCATCATAAGAGGGCTTAGGCTCACTCCGATGATGGCCACCATCCGCGTAGTGGGATCGAGCTCTAGAAAAATGGTCTGTCCGAAAACGATAGCCGCGGCTATGCTCAAAGGAAGTGCCAGGATACAAAGAATTCTTGCAGCCCTTAGAACTCGTTTGGCGTCTGATGTAGCGGAAAGGCGCCGCACCTCCATCGGAATACCTATAGCCAATAGAATTGGCGTTATGTAAAAGAGAGCGATCGCGGCCGCAGTGTCGCCTCGCCCTTCGGGCCCAATAGCGCGGGCGACTATGGGGGCACTGATCAAGGCAAGGGCCGAAGCTCCTAGCCTCCCGAATACTAAGAGTGAGGGAGAATCGCGTCTTAGAAGTTGAAGCAGTTTTCGGATCCAATTCACGCCTGTTCTGCCCTAATGCTTGCAAGGATCCTCGATGCCGTTATGGGGTCCTGCGACCACGGATTCAATTCGAGAAGTTGCCTTCGTTCGTTTTCAGTTAGTCGCAATGAAATTTGGCGAGCGGGGCTTCCTACGACAACAGCGAAGTCGGGGACGTCCTTCGTCACAATCGAGCCTGCTCCAACAACGGCGCCATGTCCGACGCGCTTACATCCCGGAAGGAGAACGGTGTTTGCTCCGATCCAAACGTCATCGCCGATGTGGCAGGAGCCTCTCGCCACATCAGACGTTTTAGAAACGAGTCCCAGTTTGGGGTTGTACCAGAATGGGTGCATCACGAGATTTTGGGTAGGATGAGCGGCGCCAAATCTACGCACGTTCGGGCCGATTGAAACGTAGTTTCCGATAAAAGTATTCGCATCAGCCATACCAGGTGTAAGAAGAGAACCATATGAGTACCGGCCGACCTGAACGCCGTGGCGCTGTTGAAGTATGGTGCGAAGAGTTAAGGAATAGAGTTGGCCACCTTCAATCCTCGTGCAAAACCTAAGCAGTGAAGACTTGAAGGGCATGCGTGCGTAGTGGCGAGTAAGAAGCTTACCTACTAGAGAATGGCGCATTTTCATCTTTGCTTAACTGCTGGCTTTCTACTCCGAATCTCTGAACCTGTGTGCTGGAACGTCGAGCGGCAGCTGGCGGGACGGAGAGAATTGAACTGGCGTACAAGCTGGATGCGAGCCAATCGCGTCACAGGCGCCAGCCTGCTAGCGAAAAATACACTTGCTGGAAGACTCTTTGCCGCGGCCGCGGCAGTGAAATCAGCCATTGGACTGTCTGTAGTGGCCTTAGATGCAAGTGGTTGACTCCAACCAGCTTTGTTACTAACTCCCTCCGATCTTGGCTCGGTAAGTTCACTCACCGATTCGGTCCCATCCGCCGAATGGTTCGACGATAGGTTCCGAGAAGGGACTTCGCAGAGTTCGGCATGTCGCTTAACGCCAAACGGCCCAATTTGTATCCTCGGTAGCGGGGCACAGCTTTTCCTCCCAGCCGGCGTCCGATGAGGCGGGCTAATAGGGTGTTCTTCCTAGTGACCTGAAGGGGCTGAATTGCCGCAACTTTTCGTAGGTCAAGTGGACTCAGGCTAACAATTCCGGCAGCAGCCGCTTCTTGTAGGAGTTCTTCCCCGCGACGCGTCCGAGCTATGACGACAGAGGTTCCTTCGGCATCTGTGAAGACCGGGAACCCTTTTGCATCAGCGTGCCAATAATCGCCGACCGCGATATCAGCATGTCCACCTGTCCCGTCAACGCATAACTTGCACCGCCATTGAAGGTTGCGGCCCAGATGACCGCCCCAAGACTCCTGGTAGGACATTTCGCGATCAGTTCCGTCAACGAGCCCGATACGGAAGTCCCCTGGCCACCCGTTTCCGCGATAGTCCAAAGTGCCAACGCTCTCCTCTTCCACGCCCAGTTTACGAATGAGGCCTTCCGTAGCATTTTGGCTTGGTGTCCCGGCGCAGAAAAACGATAGAACGATAGGCCTTGATTCGTCGGACACACCTGCCATATCGAAGAGTTGCTTGGCCGCGGAAGCCTCACAGGGTTTACCGACAAACGCGTTGTCGGCCCCGTCGGTCTTAAGCAGAGGGAGGTTAGCTACGGGTGCGTATCTGGAGCCCGCTGAGCGAAGGGCATCCTCGCGCGAGGTTATCGAAACCGGAACGGTGCGAGTAGGTCTCACCGCATCCCGAGCGCTGCCGATGACTCGTCCGGTCTTATCGGAGTCAATGAGCCAAGCAGACAGGGCCGTTAGAACTCCGGCGCTGCTACCTGTTCTTCGCACGGTTTCGTCGATTGCCCGACCTTCCCAGGAAGAGAAGTACTTTCCAAACGTCGGATGGTGAGAAAGCGTGGGATCGGTTCTTTCGGTCACGGATATTCCAGGGCACATTCTTTCGAAGACCCGAGTCATGTCTGGACTCGAATCAACGAAATCCTTACGGAAAACCGGACGCATGAAACCGTCGGAGTCAAGTTCCATTTCGATGTTCGAAGCAAGTAGGGCACAACCGCCACAGCCCGTGCAGTTGCCGTTCCGTACAACTTTGTCGACGGCGGTGCGTAAGTCTTTGCTGCTCATGCGGCCTCTTGTAAATTCGGTTGAAGTGCCTCTACTGCTAACTCGAGGCGTTCGGTTGTCTGCGATAGTACGGTCTGCACCTTCTGGCTCCACTGTTCGTCGGTGATTGCTCTGAGCAAGGCCAACGTGGTGCCTGCAGGATCGCGCGCCTCCTTCAGATCCACCGAGATGTCCCAGCCGATGTCGGCTAGCAGTGGAGCAAACTTGCGGGAGTAGGCCCATGGGATGGCCGGAGTGCCAACCGAGAGAGCATTCAAGCACGCGTGCATCCTGGAGCCGATGACAAGTTGGGCAGAGCTAACGTACTCCCGTACTTGACCAAGGGAGTCTGGTATCAGAACTTCGTTCACAAGGTCATCGCTAGTCACCAATTGCCGGATCGCTGCGGCATCGTCAACAACACTAGGATCGTTAACAACGTGTGCAAGTAAAGAAACCGTCCTCCCCTCTGATTCAAGGAGTGCAATGAGCTTCCGAATTGAGCTTTTGTAGTCTTCAGAATTTACGTGTTCGTTTCCAAACCAAAGTAGGCCCGACACATTTAAGACTATGTCACGGCATTTTTCTGTCTGCACGGAGGGTAAAGCGAAAACAACATCCGTAGCTCTCGCGTCCACAGCACGGCCCAACATAGCGGCATAGTTTGCGCTGGCCGTGTCTCGAGTAATTACGACGCGTGCTTCCCGCAGCATTCGCTTGGCTAAGAAGCGTCCTATGGAAGTGGTGAATGGCCCTATGGTTTGTGGTCCCATAAATATGGGAATGTTCAATCGGCGGGCAACAAAGTGTGTATAAACCATGAACGACAATCTCTTGAAGCCGTATATATCCGCAAAGCTATCGCCGGCCCCGGTGTGGAGGATGGCATCATATTGCCTCAGGTGGTCCTTAATTGGACCTCTACGCCGGCCAAAATCGCGGATGATAGAACGAGTACCAAAAGAAACGCCCGAATCTCCTGGCCCAAAGTCTTGATAGTCGATTTTACTCGAATGCCCCCATGCCCTGCGTGCAACCTCCGCCATGCCCTGGGCGAGCACTCTTACGCCCAGATTGGCAGATTGATTGTCGGCCCAAAGTACTAAGACTTTTTTGGTCACGATATTCCCCTATTTCCGAGTGAAAAACTATGTCGTGAGTACCGACGAACTGAGGGCGGCCGGCACTCCTGGCTGGGCGATCCACCGCTTCACGGCCCATAAACGCGCCGAGAAAGCACTCCACCCAGCCCTGCGCGCCTTTAATACTGCTTCCACCAGTAGGTCGGCTGATACCGCAACGACCCCAAGCCGCCCATATTTCCGGTGGGCAATTCTGAGTGCGCTATCAGCCTTCGCCCGCATAACAAGTTCAGCAGCTGAAGTTCCGCTGACGCCCCCAACATGAACGACGCGAACATCGCGACGCAACTCAAGGCGGATGCCAAGCTTTCTCGCCCTCCGACTAAGGTCTCGGTCTTCCCCGTATAAGAAGAAGTCGGCGTCAAACGGTCCTTCGAGTTCGCACGCTATGCGGCGTTCGAGCACAATAAACGCCCCACAGATTTTTGTAAAAGCACCTAGGTTTGTTTTACTGGTGTGAAGTATAAACCGCTTGCAGAACCGAGCGGACAATTGGCGACCAACTGTAAATACCCAATCTTCATAAGACTCAAACTGAACTCGGCCGGTTTCGTCGGTAAGAAGGGGCGTAGATATAATTCGTCCTGATTGCGTGCCAGCAAACAATCTAGTGAATTGAACTAAGTTCGGCTCAATGTCTGGGTTGACTATGGCGACGAATTGCGAAGAAGACGCCAGTACACCTAGTTGAACGCCACGGGCGAAACCAACATTTCCATGCCCCTGGATAACCCTGTGCTCGGCGAGCTCTGTGGAGGCACCCTCATCATTGAGTACGATGAGAGCGTCTGTTTTGAACCCAGACGCCTCACCGGCTTCAACTAGTGTTCGGGCGAGACTCGATACTTCTCTTAGATCATTGCGAAATGCAACAATGACAGCCGTGAGTGTTCTCTCAGAGTCAAATTGGGGCATTGTCCACTTTACCCTTTTCGCGGCGATGCCGTTCGGGCATGATTGCAACAAGATGGCTCATGAATGTGCGCTACTACGCTCGGAGGTCCGCGCACCACGCTGCTGGTCGCCCTTTGGGAGACCCACGACGCGTTCGAAGACGCCTAGATATTGCCGTGCTTGGAATTTCCAGTCCAATACCTTCGTAGCGCGCTCCCGACCGGCTTCACCGAGTCGTACGAGAAGCTGGTGGTTGTCGAGCATCCGCAGAAGTTCCTCGCCGTAGGCTTCCGGAGTCGGTGAATCGACGTAAACAGCCGCATCCTGCGCGCTATAACGTGTTTCTTTCAGGTCAAAAGCAAGAACAGGAACGCCAAAGGCCATGTACTCCATGGTCTTGTTCATGGTGCTCACGTTATTCAACGGTCCAGGAGGGTCGGCACTGAGCCCTACATCAGCAGTACTGAGGTAATCAAAAAGTTCGCTGTCAGTAACACGCCCTGGCATATAGACGAAATCCTCGAGGTCGAGTTGTGTCACCTTGGCGCGGAGTCGTTCCCATTCGTCACCCTTCCCAAGCACTGAGAAAGTCACGTCTTTTCTCGCCCGAGAGGAAGTAACGTAATGAATGGTGTCAATGACAAGGTCAACGCCATCCTGTGGCCCCATGACGCCGTGGAAATGGACTAGGTGTTTTCTACCGCGCTTGAGGTCCTCATTGGGCGCTTTGGGCTTCAACAGCGTCGTATCGGGACCGGTTCGAACCACAGTCACCTTGTTTGCTGGTACTCCGCCGCGCGTGCGGGCAACCTCGGCGTAGGACTCATTTGTCACTATTGTTTCTTGGGCAGTTGAGTAAGTCAGCTTTTCCAGTACTCCGAGTGCCCAGTGGAAAAACCCTCTTTTCCCAAACCGGGATTCGTAGACTTCCGGGTTGAGATCGTGTTGATCGAACACAAACTTAACGCCGAACGGCCGAAGTAGGAAGCCAATGAGGAAGAAAGTATCGGGCGGATTGCACGATTGAATTACGGCTGGCTTTCCGTGAAGCCTCCAGACACGCAGAGTCAGGAAGAACGTCTGGACCCAGCAATAAATAAATTCCCAGATAAAGCTCCACAAACTCGATGTTTCACCGGGAGGCGCATATTTGTGGAGGTGAACACCTTGATACTCCTCGTAGGCAGGGTCGCCAGCCGCCGCCGGCGTAATTGCTGCCACCCGGTAGCCAGCGTCCCGCAGCGATCGACATTCAAGCCACACGCGTCGGTCGCCTGGAAGCGGAAGATTCTGAACAAGGACTAAGACGAGTGGTGCTGTCACCAGGCTGCTCCAACGTAAGACTCAGCAAGGAGCGATGAAGTTTCCCGCGTTCGAAGAGAATCTTCTACGCGCTTTGGAAGCGACCCTGAAAGATCAACTACAGGCACAGAGGGACCGGAAAGCACAATTTCACAAACATCTGCTGCGTTAGTGCCCAGCAGGACCAGATCTGCGCCAACCAGCGCTTCTTCCAAATCGTCAACCAGCATGGACTCGAGATCGGGCAGGACAGCTTCCACGAAGCTCTGATTCGCGCCCATCAACTTTTCCACGTCGATTATAGGGTCGTACGCACGGACCTCGATCCCCATCTCAACGAGCTTGGCAGCGACCTTGACAAAGGGGCTTTCGCGCATGTCGTCCGTTGATGGTTTGAAAGTCAGACCCACCTGCGCGACGGTCTTCGCACCTGAAGCTTCCACCATGGTGACAACTCGCTGAATGTGGACATCGTTGGAAGCGGTCAGGCTGTCGATCATTGGAAGGTCAAGGCCGCGGCTCTGCGAGTAGTGCTGTAGGGCTTTCACATCCTTGGGGAGGCATGAGCCGCCGAAGGCAAATCCGGGACGCAGGTACCGATGTGAAATGTTGAGCTCTCGATCCTGGACGAACAGCTGCATGACGGCGCGGGCGTCAACGTCTGAGATTGCGCACGCGCGCGCAATCTCATTTGCGAACACCACTTTAACTGCATGAAAAGCGTTCGATGCGTACTTGAGCGCCTCTGCCACGCCTGTGGAGACTACCTCGGCGGGTGTATCGAGGAAGCTGAGTAGTTCGCTGGGTTTTTCTGCCGCGGACGGAGACTCAACGCCAATGACCGTGAAGGGCGGGTTGTAGAAGTCGGAAATGGCAGTTGATTCCCTAAGGAACTCCGGGCAAAAGGCAACGAAGAAATCGCGCCCCTCGATGAGCCCGGAAGCCTTCTCAATCCATGGAATGAATTTCATAGCGGTCGTTCCTGGCAGGACCGTACTTCTGAGCATAATGGTGAGGGGGGTGGAACGGTCAGGCAGGCCGCGACCGATTTCCGTTGCAACGGTTTCGACGTATCTCAAGTCCAGTTCGCCAGTTTCGGCTGATGGTGTTCCGACGCACACAATTGCTACATCAACGTCTTTGACTACGCCCACGTCAGTGCTGGCGCTAATGCGCTTACTGGCGTGTGCGTTTGCAAGGCGCTCTGCCAGGCCGGGCTCGACAATAGGCGTCATCCCGCTATTAATTGCGGCGACCTTTTTGGGGGCGGGATCCACGCCGATGACGGTGTTCCCTGCTTCGGCGAGACATGCGGCCGTTACACACCCAACGTAGCCAAGGCCAAGTACTGCTATTTTCATTTTTCCCCCGTGTTACTGGAATGAGACCGAAATAAACTGCGCTGAGACGCATGGATGACGGGATTGCCCCCGTGGCTTCGACTAGTATACGGCGGCGCTGGAGAGCTGGCCGCTTGTTACAAGCAGCGACACTGACCTCGGTTACATACGCGCGGCGGCTGTTCGGATGCAGAGTTGACACGACCACCGTAGTCTTACCGCGAAGAACGTTGTTGCCTGGAGTTTCTTCCAGAAACGATGTGCACGGTCATCTAGAGGCTCTGATGGTTGGGGTTTGCACTGAGCACCTCATCTCTTTGCTGCCGTAGATGGACTTGTGGATATCCCTCGCCTCGACAGATGCAGCATAACGGTGACAGATTTCGTTCTGGTTAACTAGTTCTACGAAAAATGGTCCTTCCGCGTCCACGCCTTTTGATAGTCTGTGCGGAAGATAATTAAGCGACTCGTACCCTTTGGAATTTGCAGAAGACTGAGTTGCGTCCGTCGATACGCATCTGTTCGAAGAGAGTGCTTCTTGCAAAAGAAGATTGTTTTACTGGAAACTTAAGGTAGCTTGCCGCAATCGCGGTAATTTAATCGCGCTGATTTGTTTAGAGGCCAATGCGCCGGGGTGTCTTTTGTGTGACGACTGTTGCGGTTATTGTGTTGCGAGATGAGGCTTGGATGGTCCTAGCGCGCGGAATTGAGCAGAAGGTTCCCCTTTAGGGGGGTGTTTCATGACTTAAAGAATTCGAAGGAGACTTGTTGCCTGAATCAAGGCGGATTTAGCTTGGCAAGTCTAAATTTTCACGACACTCTACTGCGGCGACCATGGTCCCGCCGACTGTCGTCAAGTAGGTTGTAACGTGGTTTGTGGTCCTACCGCACGAAGCGCAGTATGTCTTATGTTGTTTGGTCCCCATGAGTTCAATGATACCTATTATCAAGTTTCTCGCCGGCAAGCCAGCACCTATTCGCTAAAGGATCGTTCCGGCGCCAGGCCCGCATCGACGAGAACCCAAAATTTGGTAGTGCAAGGCTCGGAACGAAATTCTCCGCGAGCATCGAACGCCATCTTGTTATGTGAGTACACGTTCTAGTGAGTGGCCCGCAAGTCCGGCCACGTGAGCCGCGTCCTTGATCTGTTCTGAGTCCATACAAAAACCTACAGGTCCAAAGAATGCGACAGTGCACGCGGTGTGGGCCCCCACCCAGACTGGTACCACAAGAACCCCTTCGTACCCCGCATCCGTGAAGCGGCAGCGGAAAGGCTGCCATGTCGGATCACCGCCGGTTGCTCTCACCACTACGGGCTTTCCGTTGTGCATAGCTTGTTGCAACGGGCCCTTTTCAAATAGGTATTCCGAGAGTGCAAGGGCCTCGGCGCGGTCTTCGCTTGCAGCAGTGATGGGATGGCACCCCGCTTTCGTGAAGGTAATTGCGCACTCCACCCTCACCTGCGATGACGTGCTAAGCGCGTCGGCGGCAGATCTCGACAGACGTCGTAAGTCCAAAGCAGCTTGTGTGTCCGCTCGGGTGCTTTTCGATCTCCCCTGGCCTGTCCGTGATTCTTCGGTCCCGTGTGCCGCCTCTAACGAGGACTTATTCATACCTAGGATTGCTGCCTCTGCTGCCAACGTCTACTCCTTGAGTGATTTGACTTGAGCATTTGAAGTTGTCTTGGGCCAACTTATTGAGACGACGCCAATAAGGCACCAGTAGCTGGTACTCGTATTTCCGTGACGGTCTTTCGCGGTTCTGCGGGTCAGGTTCAGGAATGACTCTGACCGGCGCCCCCAGCGGGATCAGCTTCGAATGGCGCGGCGTTGAGGCGTCGGGGCCGTCTCAGCCATTAGACCTGCGAGCCAGCCAGCCTGCGTAATCGATTGGTGATGAACGTTCTCGCCGAATGCAGACACTCGTCTTCTCGGACTTGCATGGCAGGTCCCGCCTCGTGCGTCTTTCAGGACTGCCCTTGGAAGGATAAACGGCGGCGGGTGGCCCCGCGGCAGGAGACTCGGCTGATAGGCCCAGGTGTTATGGCCAGGAGCGTCCCGGCTATTGCGGCCTTGTCCTCCTCGGTATCCTTATCCGTCCGTTTGGAAAATGTCATGTCGCCCGTCCTTGATCGTTTAGCCGTTGCCTTCGTTCTTAGTAGTTCCTGCGCCTCCTTTGCTGGTGATGCCGATTGTCAGCGCTTCGGGTGCGGACTTCATACCCTCGTCATTTCTTATCCTGCCAACGTCGGGCTTCCTTCCCTTCTGCTGGGCAGGGGCTGGATGGTGTGTTAAATCGTCGGGGGCAGCGCTCACCCGGCCTTCGGCGTCGAAATCGGAGCGCCCGACCATCTGAGTATTCGTTGCGGGCGCCTAGCCACGCGAGCAATCGCACAATAGGCCGCAAAAGGCAGGAACGCACACAGACGCTGTAGCCGTGCAAGCCGATTACCGACGTCCTACGGTTGTTGAGGCCCCAAAACGAAGCTGGCGATGCGATTCAGTGCGCCTTTGTTTATCGAGGCCGTTCAGGACGACAAACGACAGATGTTGCCGGCAAGCCAGGCTGGGAAGGTCGAAAGCCATACCGGGACATAGCGCTGGGCCCGAGGATAACTTTTGGGACTCTGAGCTGTGCAGCTTTAGGCACCCACGCGAAACTTTGAAGCTCGGTCTGACTGCGGTGTTACCAGAGACGTAGCATCGGTAGGGTGCTAGGTCTGGCTCGACAAACTCAATTGAGTGATTCGTCCGCGACTATTCGCGGCTTGGGATTGACCGATTTGTCAATAGCCGTGTGCCATGATTTGCTCTCTTATGCACGGCTTCCTAATGCGATAAGGCTTTCAGCCCACGCCTCTTCGCGGTGTGTCTACTTCGGTACTTAGTCGTTCCTAGTACCGTCCTTCAACCAGATGCTGCGGCTCAGGCGCCGCGGCACTGCCGATCCCCGTCCGTCTCGCATCTCGAGGTAATCAGCGCTGACATGCCTTATGTCGATATAAACCCGCACAAAGGCCGTCCCAAGTGGGTTGGCTACACCATCCTATCCGTCCTCCTTTTGCTTACCGTTTGTGCAGTTGTGGCCGCCCTTACGCAGCACTGAGCAGGTGGCTTGGCCAAGCACGCCGTTCACAACCCCTAGACTTACTTCCTGAACTAAAGCTGCAAAACAGATTGCCGAGCGTCCGGGGGACAGACATGCCACAACCGGCGGATCAAAATGCAGGTGCCCCAGCAGAAGATGCAGGGCAGCCGCAGCTGCGCCGACGCCGCGACATTCGTCGTGCCGACGGCTCGCTTGAGGATGCCTGGACAGGAACCATGCCAGCCGTAACCCCGAATACTCCTCGTAAGAACGACGCCGCAGGGCCCGTTTTGCGCCGCTCTTCCTGGGCGGAAGCTGCGGCCGCGGCCGACGCGGCCAAGCCCGCTCCGCCGGGGCCTGCGGCCCCTACACGACTGCCAGTTTCCGCGAAGTCTGCTACCCGGCCGGAAGCTCCCACTTCCCCTGTTGGCGGTGACGCGAGCGCTCCTGAAGCCGCTCAGGAAGTCTCTGTCCCGCAGCGGGACATTGCCCCTGAGCCGTCGCCCGCCTTCCGCCGAAGCCGCCCCACGGTGGCTGACGCAATCGCCGGCAATCCCGCTCCGGACTTCATCAGCTCGCCCGGACTGTTCGTCAAGGAGCAGAAGCCACGCCCCGTGGGTGGCTTCCGCGGCGCCATGTACAAGCTGACTGGGGGCTCGTGGAACATGGGACCGGGGCCCAAGCAGCGCCAGGAAGATGAACTCGCCCGCCGTATCTCACGGCAGCTCCAGGGCAGTTACAACACCGCCATTCTGAGCCTCAAGGGCGGCATCGGAAAGACCTCCACCACTGTCGGTGTGGGCCTCACCCTTGCCGAGTTCCGTGGCGATGCACCCTGTGCCATTGATGCAAACCCGGACTCAGGCGACCTTGTGGAGCGTGCGCTGGGCGAGGGCATCTACCAGCAGGCCGCTCCGCGCACCATTACGGACCTGCTGGAGAACATCGAATCCATCGACTCCCTGACCGCGCTGGCACGATACATGCACCACGCTGGCAGGCTGCACCTGATCGCGGGGGAGCAGGACCCGGAAGTCTCGGACTCTCTCACCGCCGAGGAGTACCTGCGGATCCGGAAGCTCATCTCCGGCTACTACTCCGTGGCGCTGACCGACTGCGGCACGGGCGTGACGCACAATGCGATGAGCGGAATCCTGCAGTCTGCGGACAACTTGGTCATCGCCGCTGGCTATGCGGTTTCTGGCGCTAAGCGTGCCCGCAGCACGCTGCAATGGCTGGCCGGCCACGGATATGAGGATCTGGCCCGCAACGCCATCGTCGTGATTACCGACAAGGACGAAGTGTCGTCCCGCGTAGACAAGGACGCAATCGAGGAACACCTGTCCGGGATCTGCCGTCAGCTCATCGCGGTTCCCCACGACCGAGGCGTTGCAGACGGCGACTTGGTGACCCTCGATGTACTTAAATCCGAAACGCGGCGGGCATACAAGGAGATCGCCGCGGCAATCGTCGACGGTTACCGATAGTTACGCGTCGTCGTTCGGAGTGCTTTCAGTGCTGGTCGGGTCCTTGACGCCTTGGTGCTAGATTAATCATTGTCACGACTATCTAGCGAGCGGATGTTCTGATTCGAGTTTGTGCTCGTTCACCAGAGCTAAAGATCCCGCGGAAGAATATGGCCGAAAGAATTTTCTCGACTATGCAGGAGTAAAAACCCTAGGGGCAGTTCGCCATAAAGGGAGGTCAATTCGACTTCAGATCTTGATTGCCGTGACGGCGCCCCCATTGGCCACCGTGATCCGGTACCGAGTACCGTCGGGAGACTTTAACATTAGACTTCCCGAGGATTCTGCCAGATCGACGTTTCCGGCGGTAAGCGAACCCCCGTTCAAGTTCAGAGGCGTTGCGCCGCCAGCAGGTAATCCGAGGAGCCCGACAATTAGTTGCTTGAGGTCAGTGTTGGCGCTCACGGACATGCCGCGCTTTCCGAGGAGGCCGAAAGTGCCAGGCCGACTGAAGTTGTACCCGGGAACGAATGAGGAACCGCGTACCTCCACCTGCCCTCCGCCCGACACCGTCGGTACAGCGTTTGGTGGTAGCGGGATATATACGTCCTTCAAGACCCCTGTGGTTCCCGCTGCCCGGATAACCGACCCAGCTTTGGTGGGCGTGTTAACGAAATTCGTTCCGTCGATCAGAGTGCCAGTAGCTTCGGAGGAGATGTTGGCGCCGTAGAGTGTTGAGCCGGACACAATGCCTCCGCTAAAAATGGTGAACTGGGCCCGGTCCTGAATACCGATCCGGCAGCAGTCAACATTTGGCTCGATGATATTTCCCCAGCCTTGGGCATGAGTGTCCAATCCGGCGTCTCGCCCCTCTGTAACGAGGAAATCCGACGATACATGATTGCGGAAGGGGTCGCCCACACTGTTCACGACAGACGGTCCACCACCGTGGCCAGTTGTGAACCCATGTCTTACGCGCCTCGCTGTTCCGGAAATTACGCGGAAGTATCGTGTCGTCCCACCCACATTAACGCCGTACCCGAAGTGCCCGTTGTCGGGATCATTTGTCAGGTCCGTAAGATTTCCTGAGAAGGAACCTCCGTCCACGTGTGAAACTAGCACTCCTGGTCCGCCCAGGTCATGAGCGTCGATCCCGCGCACCGTCGGGTGGAGTGCCAAGGCGAAATACAATAATGCTGACCTAAAACCTGTGGGGCCAACCGGCTTTGTATGGCTGAAGTCGCCACCGTCAACCGTTACCCGAGGCGCAAGAATCACCGGAACTACTTCGGGACGCGTAGGCATATCTCGGTATACGGGGTTGTCTAAGGTGAGGATGTTGCCGGATTTCTCGGTGACTCGCGCGAGCATTCCGCGGTAAGTCGTGCGTGCAGGATCCGTGAGCATGTCAGCCGACTTGAGCACTAGATATCCGCCGGCTGTGAAGACTGAAGCGTCGGCGACGGTTAACGTGGTTGAACCGGCCGCCGATCCGCCTGTTACCGCGATTGCGGCACCCGCGGAGCCTTGATGCATGATAGCGACAACGTCCGAGTCGACAATCAACCCAGCGCCGGGCCGAAATACTATATTCGTGGGCTCTAAAGTCGAAGGCGCGAGGGACCCCGTGATCCGGTGCATCTGGGTAACAACAAGTGTTTTCCCGGCTGCAGATGTCAACGCAACACGGAGCGCATTCGTGTCGTCAGCTTGGCCGTCTCCGATTGTCCCAAAGTTTGCCGCGTAAACTTCGGCGGCAGACGCCCTCCCGTAGATACCCGAGAGATCAGGAAGCATCGCCGCAGGTACCTTAGACTTCCCGTCCAAGGTAGCCACTCCTAGGGGTGCGCCTTTTTCGGTTAGTGGGACATAGCCGGGTGGGGAAGTAAGGTCCCCGATAGCTGCAGACGCTGAGGCACTCTGTAGCGTCGAGACAGCGGAGGCCCCCGTCATAGCAGTAGCTATCGTTCCAAGCCTTAGGAGTGCGCGCCGCCCCACCGACGACTCCTCGCTAGCTTCGGCAGGATCGTGTTTTTGAGAAAACTTCATATTCAGCGCCTTTCCAGCCCTGGAAACTTAAGTTCTAAGAAGCTATTCAGTGCCGCGAACTCGATCCACCGTGAAAGCTACCTATCTTTGGGGCGATAGACGCTTGCGGTCTGTCGCCAATTACTCAGTTAATGCCCATCCCGTGTTGGCCGAACTGACAGGTGTACTCAGGCCCCGGAAGCCAACGCATGCTTTCGTTTTACGCCTGCTTGTGTCACAAGCCTTCCCGCGAAATACCGACATGTGGTTTGGATCCGCGATCACAGATGTCGACGGCCTGCTGATGGTAGCGAATCGCGGGGTCAGCACCCGCTAGAATCATGTTCAGGATCGACCGGGGGACATTCAATTGACGTTCCAGGCAGTACCAGGTGATTGGCCGCCTCCATGGCAGCTGCCTAACGGAGGTCAGTTTTCCGTTTCCGCTCCTCGCGTCCAGCCCGAATCCGAGGTCGCGCACCGTCAACAAGAAGTGCGGCTCGCCTGGTGGAAAGAGTGATCCACCTCCGTCGATTTGGCAAACTATTCCTCGGGTTTTCTCAGGAAGCTGTAAAGAAATCTATGAACTGGAAAATGGAGCTTGGTGAAAAATACTCTCGGCTGGCTAGTAGGTAGTTCACTGGTTGTAGGGGCTGCGGTGCTAGGCGTCGTGTTCGAACCAACACTTATGTTGGGCGGACTCGCCGCTGCTGCCATGGCTGCACTGTCGTATGCGCGACCCAGGGTGGGCATAGTACTCTGGTTAGCAGTCGTTTCTTTCGTCCCGTTTTGGACCCGAATTAGCCTCGCGGGGCTTAGTCTCCAGCCGGCGACACTTATTGGTTTACCTGTGCTCATCGGGATTATTTTTTCGCGGCGGTCACCGAAGCCAAAATTGCACGCCGTCGACACCGTACTTCTGCTTGCCCTCGTTGTGGTCACTGTCTATACCTTTGCGGGTCATCTGCCGACGTTTCCGTTGGTTGGCCTCGTCACGGTTGCAGCCGTCGCCTACACACTTGGCCGTGTTGCAGATCCACGCATCCAGAAGAGTTTCGCGATCATCATGGTAGGCGTTGCAATTTTTGGATTATTCGAATTCGCGCTCGACTGGCATCCCTTCACCGGTTGGTTCCTATCCGTAAACCATCACTGGGATCTGATCCAGGAAAGGGGATCCCTGAAGCGGTCGGAGGCTTCCATGGGTCACGCAATCGCGTTTGGAGCCTGCTTAGCCCTCGCGCTTCCATTCACCAAAAAGCTTGGTAGGGCCGGAACGTGGACTCAGTGGCTTTTGATCGGCGGCATCGTCGTTTCGCTGAGCCGCGGTCCGCTGGTCGCGATGGTCGTGACACTCGGACTGGGAGCGGTAGCTTTGGCTACCGGACGCAAGCGATTTTGGTCCGTTCTTGCAGCAGCAGCCGGCGTAGTGATCGTCTACCTACTTTTCGACTTGCTTTATTCCGGGGAAGCGGCTGACGAAGTAGCCAGTTCGGGTGACGCGAGAGCTAACCAGCTCGACGTGGCGTTCGGCCTTCTCAATCCAGTAGGGCCCGCCAGCGGCCTCACGCTCGATGATGGCGCGCTCAACGTGCCGGGGCTCATGGTGATCGATAGCACGCCGCTTCGGTTTGCCCTTAATTTCGGATGGATTATCGCTATTATGCTGCTCATGCCAGTCTTATACGCGATATTCGCGTTTATACGCGGAAAGGCAGGTCCTTCAACCATTGCGCTACTTGGCCAACTGCCGATCGTCCTAGTCACCTCGCTCATCACGCAGTGGCAGGCCATCTTCTTCTTCGTCGCGGGCATGGCAGTAACTGAGCTTCAGCGGAGGCGCCGGAAGGAAACTCCAGAAGATCTACGGAGGAAGGCACAGAATGTCTTTGCGCGCCCACCGGCCCCAGCGTCCCGTTACTAGCCCTGTTGGATGGGGCGGGGAGGGCGTTTTACCCAGTGAGGGGAGAACTGCCTCCTTGTCGGTACGCCGGGGTCTATTCGGAAAAAGGTGCTCTTCGTAATTTGCACGCACCAAATGTTGGTGGCATATCGGAGTCCAGCGACAAAGCCGACTCCAATAGTGACACGCCCGCGTGGAACTGCCATCCCGATTTGGGCGACTTCGAGCGCCGACTCCGTGGAGGCGCGAAGGGATCGAACGGGGGCGGCAACCTAAATAGGCCTCGTTGCGGGTCCCCATGTCTAATACGGGGTAGGCGATCGTGTCCGCCCGGTGCGTAGCGACAGACGCGTAGTGGCAGTACAGCCTTATGAGTTGAGAGCCCCAGTAAATTTTGTGTACTCAGGTGTGTAGCGATGACGCAACAGAGGGCCTGACACGGCGAACTTTCCCCACGAAGGGCCCAATGCTGTCGGGCACCGGGACAGCACTCCGTCGGCGGCCACCGGTGGGCGCGCGGTGCTGTATCGCGACCGCATGAAATCGGCGTGCAACCCATTGACCAGCCCCAACCCAACTTCTTGACCAAGTCTTGAGCGTAGGCATCGCCCTCCCTTGAAGTGGCCCGCAGAAGCTTAGGGAATGCTTTCACGTTTCATGGCAGGGAGCACCGTGCTCACCTGCGCCTCCCTGCTTGCCACCGGCCTCCTCCTCGCGGCACCCGCCGCGAACGCCGCCACCCCCGCAGCGGCCACAGCCAATCTCCCCGCCTCGCACACCGACGGCACGGCAGCCCCGGCGTCCACCGCCTCCGTGTCCGCCCTGCCCGGCCAGACCGGGCAGCAGCTGGCCCTGCAGGTGGCAAACGGCCTGAACCCCACCCGTGTCACCGGCACCATCGCCGTGGCCGGGCAGGCCGTCCAGGGCACCCTCCGCGTCACCGCCAGGGGCCGCACCCTCCTCGAAGCATCCGCGGGCGCGGCCCTCACCTTGGACGCGCCCGTCACCGCCGCTGACCTCACGGACCACCAACTGGTTCTCACCCTGGACTACCTCCCCGCCGTCCAGAACGTCTGCACCGCCGCCCAGTCCGCCGCCACCCTCAGCAAGGTGGCCCTCGCCACCAGCGGCACCGAGGCCGCCCCTGCCACCGTGGCCGAATTCCTGGCTCCCTCCGTGCCCGCCGTCCTCATCCCGGTGCCGGGCAATCCGCCGTCGGACGTTTCCGCCGCCATCCTGGCCGCCTCCGCCGCCGTGGCCCACCGCTACCCGGACGCCGCCCTCACCCTCGTCCCCGAACCGGACGCCGCCGCCCGGGCAGCCGCCCTGCCCGCCGGCTCCCGGATCATCACCATCGCCGCCGCGACACCGGACGAACAGGACGCCGTCAGCGCCACCCTCACCACCCAGGCCGGCCGCCCCGCCCTGGCCCTCACCGGCCACGGCGAGGAACTCCGCACCGCCGCCCAGGCACTGGCCAACACCAAGTCGGCCCTGGCCGATTCCACCACCGTCACCGGCATGACCGCCACCGTCCCCGCCGCCGCCGGGCCCGAACAGACCCTCGCGGACCTCGGCGCCAACACCATCAAACTGGCCGGCTACGGCACCCAGGAAACCTACCTGGGCGTCAACCAGTCCCAGTTCGGCGGCCCCGTCTCCGCCGTCACCCTCCACCTCAGTGGCACCCACACGGCCGTGCCCGCCGGGGGACAGGCAGCCCTCTCCGTCTACTGGAACGACTACCTGCTCAGCTCCCACACCCTGGACGGCGACTCCTTCGACCTCACCGCCAACGTCCCCGCCGGGCAGATCCAGTCCCGCAACGGCCTGCGCCTGCGCCTCACCGCCCTCCCCGCCGGCGGCGACTGCTCCGGCCCCGCCGGCCTGCTCCCCATGGAACTCACCGTGGACACCACCGGAAGCAAACTCAGCGCCGAACGCGGCCACTCCCTCAAGCCCGGCTTCGCCCGCTTCCCCCAGGTCCTGGGCAGCACCCTGCCCATAGCGTTCGACGCCGGCGCCACCGCCCAGGAGAACACCATCAGCGCCGCCGCGCTCGCCTTCGCCCTGCAGCGCGACTCCGCAGGGCTCCTGGACGTCCGCCTCACCGACACCGCGGGCCTGCGGGACTCCAGCGACTCCGGCCTCCTGGTGGGCGCCACCCCAGAAACCGCCGAGAAGGTGGCAGCACCGCTCCGCCTGGCCGGCTTCCGCACCGTGGCGGCCCGCGACATCGAATTCGGCGTGGGCACCACCGCCCCCTACGGCGTCCTGGAAGGGTTCGAACAAAACGGCCGCAACCTCCTGCTCCTGGGCGGCTGGGCCCCCGATAACGCCACCGGCGCCACCACTGCCGGCACGCTCCAGGGCAGCCTGGCCGCCCACGTCCTGCAGCTGCCCGGCGGCTGGAGCGCCCTCTCCCGGAACCTCCTGGTCACCCAGACCACCGGCTACCCCGTGCTGCTCGAAAGCAACGCCATCACACCCCAGGCCGAAGTGACGGACGGGTTCCGGCCCCTGGCGCTCTGGATCGTCGCTGCAGCTGCCGTGCTGCTGCTCGCCTTCACGGCCCGCGTCCTCCTGCGCCGCCGGCACCAACGGCACGCCGGCGCCTACGCGGCAGCCCGGGAACAGGCTGCCGCCGCGGACACCGCCAGTGGCCAGTAGCCTCCAGGCCCCGCCGGCCACCCAACCCGCCCCGGAAACGGAAAGCGCGGGGGAGCGGCGCCCGTGGCTGCGCCTCACCTGGGCGTCCCTCGGCGCCCCGGTGGCCGGCCGGCACGTGCCCGGGACCGCCGTGATCGCCGGGGCCGCGGCCGTGGTGGGGTTCCTGGCCTGCCTCTACACCACCAGCTCCGGCAGCAACCTGGACTACTCGGACGCCCAAAGCCACCTCACCATCGCCCGGCGCGTGTTCGACAGCAAAGCCCCCGGCTTCGAACAGCTGGGCACCGTGTGGCTGCCCATGCCGCACCTGCTCCTGATGCCGTTCATCATCAACCTCTGGATGTTCAGCACCGGCTGGGGCGCCTGCATCCTGGGCATCCTGGCCTTGGCCGCCACCGCCTCCGGCCTCTACCGGATCGCCGCACGCCTGGGCTACGGCCGGGCCGGGCGGCTCGCCGCCGTACTGGTGGTCCTGGCCAACCCGGCCATCCTCTACACCTACACCACCGCCCTCACCGAACCAGTGCTGCTGATGTGCCTGGTGGCCGGCATGGCCGGGCTGGCGCACTGGGCCACCAGCCGCCGCCGGATGAGCGCCGGGGAACTCGCCGTGTTCGCCGGTATCCCGTCCGGCGCCGCTGTGCTGTCCCGCTACGAGGGCTGGGCGCTGGTGCTCACCGGCACCCTGTTCGTCCTCATCACCGAGCTGCGCCGGTCCGGGCAGGTCCGCGAAGCCCTCAAAATGGCGTCCGGCTACGCCATGGTCCCCGCCGCCGCCGTGCTCTGGTGGCTCTCCTACAACTGGGCCATCTACGGCAACCCGCTGGAGTTCATGTTCGGCCAGTACTCCGCCTACGCGCAGCAGAAGAACATCACCGACGGCGGCCTGCTCCCCACCAAGGGCAACCTGGGCCTGACCCTCTGGACCTTCCACTGGTCCCTGTTCGAAACCCTGGGCGCGGTGGTGCTCGCCGCCGCCTGCGGTGCCGTGGTGGTGGTGTTCCGCCGCGGCCTGGCCACCAGCACGCTGCTGGTCGCGGTCACCGGCAGCGCCTACGCGTTCGCCCTGGTGAGCCTGTACCTCGGGCAGACCGCCATCAACAACGACCACTCCCTTCCCAGCACCTGGTGGAACAACCGCTTCGCCCTCACCGCCCTGCCCCTGGCCGCCGTGCTGGTGGCGGCGTTCGTGCACGAGGCGACGCGCCGTCGTCGTACGCGCTCCCTGGTGGCCGCCGCGCTCCTGCTGGCCCTCGCCGCGCAGAACGCGTGGTGGCTGCAGGACCCCGCCGGCCGCCTGGCCATCCTGGCCGAGGGGCGCATGTCCCACGAGTCCAACACCGATTCGTTCGCCGCAGCCCGCTGGCTGAAGGAGCATTACGACGGCGGCGGGATCCTCATGGACGAAAGCGCCCGCGGGAACGCGGTACTTCCCACCATGGGCATCCCGCTGGGCAACATCTACAACCGCGCCTCCGGTGACCACTTCGCCCCGGCGCTCGAGGAACCCGCCCGGTACGCCGAATGGGTGTTCGTGAACGTGGAGGCCGGCGCCGGGCCGCAGGACTCGGGCTTCACGGACCTGGTGTACCAGGCCATCAGCGCCGACCCCACCTTCAACTCCCGCTACGCGGTGGCGTTCACCAGCCCCACCCACCGGATCTACGAAAGGACCGTGGACTGATGTCCGAGGCAGTACCGGTTCTCGACCCGCCAGGCCCCGTCCCCGGGCCGCTGGCTGCTGGCCCGGGGCGGCAGTCGCTCGCGCTGGGCCAGACCCTGCTCCAGGCCGGCCTGATCACCACCGACCAGCTGGACCGCGCCCTGCAGCGCGCCGCCACCGAGGGCGGCCTGCTGGGCCGGCACATCATCCTCGAAACCGGGCTGAACCGCCGGCACGTGTATGAGGTCCTGGCCGAACAGTGGGACGCGCCGTTGGTGGACCTGGTGTCCCACCCCTCGGACGATGCGCTGCTGGAACGCCTGCAGTTCAGTGAAGTGTCCGAGCCCGGCTGGCTGCCGTGGCACCTGGAGGACGGCGTGCTCACCGTGGCCACCGCCGTGAAACCGAGCGAGGAGATCCGCGCCGCCGCCATGCGGGCCACCGGCGCCACGGACGTGGTGTTCCGGACCACCACGGACTGGGACATCAACCACTCCATCCAGCGGGCCTTCCGCAACCACCTGCTCTACGAATCCGCAGAACGCCTCGCGGAGGAACTGCCGGACGGCTCGGCCCGGACCGCCCTGACCCGGTGGCAGGCGCTGCTGCCCGCCGTGCTGCTCAGCGCCCTGCTGGCCGGGCTGGCGCTGGATGCGCTGCTGACCACCATCGTGCTGCTCACCGCCGTGAACGTGGTGTTCCTGGTGAGCATCGGCTTCAAGACCGTGGCCAGCCTGCGCCAGCCGTTCGACGCGCTGCACGACCGGTCCGCGGCGAAGGCCCGTGCCCGGGAGTTCCGCCGCCGCGGCCTGCCTGTGGAGGAGGTTGCTCGGATTCCGGACGCGGACCTGCCCGTGTACACCATCCTCATCCCGGTGTTCCGCGAGGCCAACATCATCGACAAACTCCTCAGCAACCTGGGCCAGTTGGACTACCCCCGGTCCAAACTGGACGTGCTGGTGCTGCTGGAGGAAGACGACACCGAAACCATCGAGGCCGCCAAGCGCTCCCGCCCGCCCGAGTACGTGCGGATCCTGGTGGTGCCCCGCGGCGAACCGCAAACCAAGCCGCGGGCCTGCAACTACGGGCTCACCTTCGCCCGGGGCGAGTACGTGGTGATTTACGATGCCGAGGACCGGCCCGATCCCGGCCAGCTCCGCGCCGCCATCCACGCCTTCCGGAAGGACGCGTTCGAGCGGCAGTACCTGGACCCGGACCGCCGGCCGCTGATCTGCGTGCAGGCCGCCCTGAACTACTTCAACGCGGACCAGAACGTCCTCACCCGGCTGTTCACCATCGAATACACCCACTGGTTCGATTCCATGCTCCCGGGCCTGGACCGCTCCGGCATCCCGCTGCCGCTGGGCGGCACGTCCAACCACTTCGATACCCGGCTGCTGCGGCTGGTGGGCGCCTGGGACCCGTGGAACGTCACGGAAGATGCGGACCTGGGGCTGCGTGCCGCCGTCGAGGGCTACCGCGTGGGCGTCATCAACTCCACCACGTGGGAGGAGGCCTGCTCGCAGGTGCCGGCGTGGATCAAGCAGCGCACCCGCTGGATCAAGGGCTACATGGTCACCGCCGCCGTGAACACCCGCAACACGCTCCGGTACATCCAGCGCACCGGGGTGGCCGGCGCCGTGGGGTTCCTGGGCCTGATCCTGGGCACCCCGCTGGCGTTCCTGGCCTACCCGCTGGTGCTCGGCTTCACCATCGTCACCTACGTGGGCTACAACTTCGTGGGCCTGGTGCTGCCCGAGTGGCTGCTGGTGGGCGGGGTGGTGTCCATGCTGTTCGGCAACGCCATGATGATTGTGGTGTCCGGGGTGGCCACGTGGCGGCGGCACGGATGGCGGATCGCCATCTTCGCGTTACTGAACCCGGCGTACTGGGTGCTGCACTCGGTGGCCGCGTGGCGCGCCGCCTGGCAGATGCTCACCAGCCCGCACAAGTGGGAGAAGACCCCGCACGGGCTGGATGAGGAGTATCACGACGACGGGCGGTGGACCGCATGAACGCGCACCTTCCGACGCTGGGCCTTCCCCTTCAGGGCCTTCCCGTCCTGGACCCGGCGTGCATCCGGGAGATGGGGGAGGAACTGGACCACCCATCGGCACTGACGTTCCTTTCCGCCTACCTGGACTTCCTCCCGGAACGGCTGGCCACCCTCTGCGCCGCCGTGGCCCTTGAGGACGGGGAGGCGGCCATGGACAGGGTCCTCAGCCTGAAGGTCTCCTCCACCATGGTGGGCGCCCGCCGGCTTTCGGCGCTCGCCGAGGCCCTGCAGGGGCTGGTGTGCACGGGCAACTGGGCAGCCGCGGAACCGCTGCTGAAGGTGCTGGACGCCTCCGTTGCGGCCGTGCTGGCTGCCGGCCGGGCCGCCGTCGTAAGTTCCGACTCCCAAGGGTGATGCCCCGCGCCCTTCCCACCCGTCAGAAACCGGTGCCTGGGATGGCTGCGGGTAGGTATTACTTGCCTGGAAAGTGGGGTATCGCTCCACTGGTCACAGACGCGGACCGGGCGCTTAGCCTTCATCCATGCTGAGAATCGTGAAGCAGGAACTGCGGCCCAAGCCGAAATACCCGTACTGCTCTCAAGCAATCCTGGCTGCTGGCGGAGCAACTCTTTACTGAGCTGTAATTTTCGCAGGGCAGCGGCTTGCCGGACCAGTAGCTGACACAAGCCAGCGCTGCGCGAGGCCGGTGACCACCGGGCATGGGGCGCAGAAAGTCGAAGGTCACCCACCGGGAGCCGATGTTGTACACGGCACGAACTAGAGGATGACAACGACGTCGCCGCCCGCCACGGTGATATGGTTCACCTTCGGAATCGCGGCCAACTGGAAGCGCAGTTCCGGCTATGAGTCCTGCCCAAGCTTGAGCATCACTTTCACAGAGGACTTCGGAACGGCCTTCCTGGGTCCAACATGGCCGTTAGCCGGGACAACTCTTCACCCGGGTGAGCCGACCAGTGCCTTGTGTGCACCCGGGCTAAAAGCCGCTTCGTGACAAACGTCGACGGCGCGCCGTGGATGAGTCATCCGGACGATGGTTCACCTCAAGGTGACGGAACTTAACCGGATTTATCTGCCCGTGTGCAGGGAAGCGAGAAGCCCCGCGTGGGATACCGATTCGCAGGGCTTCTCAAAGGCTCATGCTTAGCCGTATTCGACCGCCGGGTTAGACCGCCATCAAGACGTTGTGGATGGCGGTGGCGATTTCCTCGCTGCCGAGGTTGTTCGGGTGGAGCGGATCAGCGAAGTAGCCTAGTGCGTTGCTGGTCGCGAAGTCCTTCCACCGGTTGGCGAGATCAAGCAGCGGGATGTCCTGCTCATCAGCCACCTCGTACAGGGCGGTGTAGTACTCGGCCAGAGGCGGCGTCAGCACGCCATCGGCCGGGATCGGGTAAGAGTAGTTCGGCTGCGGACAGGTCACTAGCAGCACATCACCGTTCGCCCTGAACGCTTCGGAGGATTTCTGGCGCTGCACCACTGTCGTCACGTTTGCCTTGAATGTGGGGATGTCTCTGTGCGCTTGGTAGTCGTTCATTCCGAGCAGCATGATGGCGAGGTCGGCTTTGGGCATGTCGAGTGAGGTCGGCAGGCCTGATAGGTATGCGGCCGAGTCATCGCGGATGAACTCGGCCATTTTCAGACCAGAGCGCGCCAGGTTGGATACCCGGATGCCGGCGGCGCCTGTTCTGCCTTCGATGCCTATGAGGTAGGCGTACGATGTGTTGTTCGTCGGCGCGTAGATGCGGATGGTGTGCGGTGCGAACGGGCCGGCGGGAACGCGGGTGACGATCTGGCCAGTGGAGCCGGTCGCGGTCTTCTGGTAGCCGGGCTCCGGATCATAGTCCGTCTGGGCCACGTCGGTGTTCGGGTTGCCGGCAATGAACTTCACTGGGCCGCCATCGACCTGGACTCGCGGCCGTGAGCCTCCATTGACCATGTAGAGCACGAACTCGGTACAGGTGTCCGTGAACTCCACGAAGTTGCCGCCTCCGCCATTGAGCCATCGGATGCAGCCGAGCTGGTGTGGGCCGAACGTATGTTTGGTGACGGTTCCAGTCATCGTCAATCTGGCGTCTTCGGCAGGTTTGTCGTACCACCGGTCCCAGGGGACGACGATGCCCGAGCCGGCTCGGCCATAGCTGGCCTCCAGCATGCGGTTCAGTCGCCCGTACCAGGCGTTGGCGTATTTCGGTTCCGATACGCCGGGTACGCCCTGGGTGGCAGTGATGGAGTCGAGGAACGTGGTGATGTGGCCCGTGCCCAACCCCGCGGCGGCTCGTGTCCGCGCAGCTCGCCATCGGGAGAGATTGTTGGGCCGCAGGTTGTAGGCATCCAGTGCTTCGTTGTAACTCCGTGTCGTTGTTCCCCACGATGGGATGGACAGGGATGCCGGGGTGGTCGCATCGGCCGGAGCCGCATTCACTGTGTTTAGTGCGAGCAACCCGCCGCCTGCTGCTGCGGCGCTGCCAAAGCGGAAAAAGGCGCGGCGTTGTAAATGAGTTTGTGCAGAGTGTTCCAAAGTTATGCCCCCATGACACCGCCAGTGACGGTGGATACACGAAAAGCGGCCCCTCTGGGCCGCCGAGCATAGCATATGGCGGCTGTCGGGAAACCGTTAAATCGTGATGGGATAGCGAATTCTTCGTGAACATGAGAAGCGCCCCGCCCCGCCGAATTTCAGCGGCGCGAGGGCTTTCTACAACCAAACGAACTAACCAGCGGACGCCGTCGTAGATGATCGCGAAGGCCGACGCGAATCATCTGACCTGGAACGAAACGAGTACCGACTACTGGTGCGAATACTGATCGGCGGGCGATTCACTAGTTGTTGTGAACCTCAGGGACTTTTTGGAAGCGCGGATCTCGGAAGATGAGGCCGGTGCAATGGAGCTTGGGTGGCAGAAGGGCCGGATGGCGGCTGAGTGTGCAGCAAAGCGGCAAATTCTCGCCGTCCATACGACCCCGACATACACCGTTGATGATCCTGCTTTTCCGATAGAGCCCGCAGCATGCAGCTGTGGAAGACTACCCTGCCCCACGCTGCGGGCTCTTGCCGCAATCTACGCGGACCACCCCGACTATCAGTCAACGCACTGAGGCGGGAGGTATGTGGCCTTGAACAGTCGTGCCCTGGCCACGCGGTAGGTGCCGTCTCCCACCAGCGTCACGTACACCCGGACGGTGGTTGCCCCGGCGCCGATGGTGATGGCCGGGGTGCGGCAGATTCCAGACTCTGGCCGGTCGGTCTGTGCCGCTGTACCGCTGGAGTGGACGCAGTCGGTGGCGTGGAGAATGCCTGTCGCGCCGAAGACCTGAATGCCGGCGTAGAACTGGGAGGCGTTCCAGCCGGCCGCGTCCGTTTCGAATTCAATCTCGAAGCGGACCTTGTCACCTTCTACCCACGAGCCGGCCACTCCGGGAAGCAGGTCTTCGCGGAGACGGGAACCGGTCGCGCCGCTCACGGTGACCTGCTGCCAGAATCCGGGCACGCCGTCCGTGCGGGCGACCTTGGCATAGGTGGCAGTGCCGCCGGTTCCAGATGCCCAAGTGGTGGCGCGCCCCGTGCCTCCGTCACCTTCGAACATCCCGTTCAACAGCAGGTTAGTGGTGTCCAGGTTCGAGACAATGAGCCGGTCACTCGGCGGGATCAGCGGCGACAGTACCTTGACCAACTGGCGAGCCATCCGAAGACCGCCGGGGCCGTCTTGGTGCAGGTTGTCCGACGCAAGCGCGGCGTAGGGCGTGCCAGTGGTGGGGTCCACGATGGCCGTGGCATAGTCGGCAAGGTAGAAGTCCGGGCGTACGCCTACCTGCTGCCGCAGCCACTCGTTGGTGCCGTAAAGGGCAGATTTCCGGGCGATGGTGTTGGTGCTGGTGGAGCACCAGTCGGTGCCCCAGACCACTTTGACGCCTCGGGCGGCGCACTTGTCGAAGATCTGTCCCAGTTCGGAAATGATGGTGGCTGAGGGGACGTCTGAGTTGACGGAGTTGATGACCCCGAAGCCGATGAGCCAGCCGGGGTTCAGGTCCAGCAGCGCGTCCGTTCGGGCGAGCATCATGGCCGTGGTGTCACCACCGACGCCGCCATTCTTGATCCAGCGCATACGCTGCCGCAGCAGGACCTGCGCCCAGGTCATGTAGCCCCGGTCGAGCTTGGTGATGGCGTCGCCGCCGCCGGAGACATCTTCCTGACGGATGTTCCCGTTGAACTGGGTGCGGGAGTCGCCCAGCGTGACGAAACTCAGCAGGTCCTTTTTGCCGTACGTTACGGCCGCCGCTGTGGCGTCCAACTTGGGTGCCGTAGCTGTGGCAATCGTGGCAGAAACTTCCCCTCGCTGGCTAATTCGAAGCGTCCCGCGTCCGGCGCCGATGTACCTCCCGGGCGTCCGTGTCTCGAACTGCAGTTATTTGAAGATGACTTGGCGGAGGTCTATGTTGTCTGCGGTGCGGACAAGGAGGATGGCGTGAAGTCGCCGCCCTGCAGGCCAGGTTGCTGCCCCCGAGATGGCACAGAGCCGGTCGGGCAGCTCTTGGCAGGAGTCTTGTTTGAGCTTGAGGGGGACGGGCAATGAGGGCGCTAAGCCGAGGCGTGGCCGTAGAGCGATTCCCCTGCAACCGTTGCGCCGCCGTCGGACGTCCTGCCGTCAGGAACCGTGCCGGGGCTGGTTGCGAGTAGGTATTACTTGCCTGGAAAGTGGGGTATCGCTCCACTGGTCACAGGCGCGGATTGGGCGCTTAGCCTTCATCCATGCTGAGAATCGTGAAGCAGATTCTGCGACCCAAGCCCACCTGTCGGTACTGCGGGCTGGCCCTTCTCCCCACGCCGGCTGCGGTGTTCTGCTCCCGCGACTGCTACGACAGCTACCAGTACTGGGGTGACGCGTCAGCGCACCGGCCATAGCCGGGTAGGGCCGCCCGAGTTTTCCGCTGCCCATGTCCGTTTTCGCTGCGGAAGTTCGCTGACGCACCCCCTATCTGGGCCGCGATATCGAATGTGCGCGTCGACGGCCACAAAGTCAGCAGGTGTACGTACCGCGGTAGGGGCTGCCGGTCCACGTACCCACCATGGCACTGAGTTCGTAGATGTACGTGCCGTTCTTCAGTGAGGACGGTTTGGTCATGCTGATGGTGCTGGCCGTGAAGGTCTGGGACAGCGAGGTGCCGTCGGGCGCGATGACCGTGAGCTGGTAGGCCGTGGCCCGCGCAACCTTGCCGTAGCTGGTGACGTTGATGGTGGAGCCGTAGGGCCGGGTGGTATCGCAGGAGTACGTGCCGGCAATGCTGCCCGGAGCCGGTATGACGTAGGTGGACGCGGAGAGCGGTGCCGTTGCGGTGCCCCTGAACGCGGCCTGGGCCATGGCGGGGGTGGCTGCGAGGAAGAGGGCCACGATCAGACCGGCAACAAGACGGCGCAGATGCCGTGCTGCGCCTGAGTGCCGTGACGTGCCCATGCCTGCTGGTACCTTCCGTTGTGGTTGCTTGTTTCAATTCTGGGCCCCTGGCTTCAACACCCGCCCGGGGACAGTTCAAGGTTTCTTCAAGATTGCCCGCGAGTCCCCGTCACCGTGGCAGGTTAGGGCTGCCTTATCTGGAATGCTAGGCATCATGGGACATGAATCCGCCAACCGCAGGGCCGTTGTAGTTGAAGACGACAAAGACATCCAGATGCTGCTGAACAGGACGCTCAGCATGCAGGGCTTTGACGTGGTGGTGGCCGGAAACGGTATGGACGGGCTGGCCCGGATCCGTGAGCACCAGCCGGAACTGATCACCCTGGACCTGAACCTGCCGGACCTGGACGGGACGGAAGTGTGCCGGCGCCTGCGCGAATTCTCCGACGCCTACGTAGTGATGATCACCGCCCGCGTGGAGGAAATCGATGAGCTCCTGGGGCTGCAGATCGGCGCCGACGACTTTGTGACCAAGCCCTTCAGCCCCCGGTCCTTGGGGGCGCGCATCACGGCCATGTTCCGGCGTCCCCGGAACGGAGCGCCCGACGGCGGTACGGCAGCGGTTGCCGGGCCTGCGGCTTTGGAGCCTGATCAGTCAGCGGTGCCCGCGCAGGCTGCAGCGGTTCCGGCGGATGCTGAGGCGAGCGTTCACGGGTCCGTGAGCGTGGATACCGAGTCGCGCACCGTCCACGTGGCCGGCAACGAGGTGGTGCTGACCCGGACCGAATTCGACCTGCTGGCCGCGTTCATGGGGGCGCCACGCAGGGTGTGGACCAAGGAATCCCTGCTCCGCCGGGTCTGGGGCGACGAATGGGCCACGGACGAGCACCTCGTGGAAGTCCACATCGGCAACCTGCGGCGGAAGATCCGTGCAGGAGGCTCCGAGGCCCAGATCATCCGCACTGTGCGGGGCGTGGGCTACGGCCTGGTGCCGCCGTCGTCCCTGTCCTGACGCTCCCGTCCTGACGGCTACTGTCCGGCGAGCATGTCTTCGATGGCGGCGGCCACGGCTGCGGCGTCCGCGCTGAGCCGTGCCGCAACATCCCGGGCCGCTTCCAGCGATCCGGTTTTGAGGTGCTGGTTGATGAGCCCGGCATCGCGGACCAGCTGCCGGGCTCCGACCATCGCGGCCGACGACCCCAGTGACAGTGCTGCCGTGCGGGCCGCCTGCACCCGGGTATCCGCCAGCGGGGCCTCGATGGCCTCCACCCTTCCCGGCAGCATCTCCACGAACACTGCCGCGAACTCGGCAGCCGCCTGCGGTGAGGCGAGCTGGTCCGCCAGGTCGGCGAGGCAGGACCTGTCCAGGATGGCGCCGTCGGACTGCCCGGTGGGCTCGTGACCGTCAGCGCGAACGTGGCTCATGAGGGGATCGTAGCTGGAAGTGCCGTGCCTGGGGTGGAACCGGTGGATTCTTTGGGCTCCGTGGGCTTCGACCAGATGCTGGTCAGCAGGAGGAGGACCAGCACTGCCGGCGCTCCGTAAAGGAGGACTTTCCCCACTACCGGTGAGCGGAGGGCGCGGATGGCATCGCCCAGGTGCGGGATGACGGCCACGGTGGTGAAGGCGTGGTCGTCCGCCATGGTGGCGTTCCAGGGATCGGCGCCGTTGTTGGCGTCGCCCTTGGTCTGGATGGTGGTGGAGGCGCCGGCGCGGGTCACATCGGTGACGCGGTGGGTTTCGATCCGCTGGTCCTCCACGGGGATGTGGTAGGTGACGATGTCGCCCACCTTGAGGTCGGTGACGGGGGTGGGGACGCTGACCACTACGTCGCCCGGGTTGATCAGCGGCGACATCGAGCCGGTGAGCATGGTTGAGGTCTGGTAGCCGAACACCCTGGGGCCTACTGCCAGGAAGAGGAAAGCGGCCGCTGCCACCACCATGATGCCCACCATGAGGACCCTGCCGGCCAGTTTCGCGGCGGCCTTCGCGGCCCGGGTTACTGCGGCGGTGCTGGGGTACGAGGGCGTGGCGGCGGCGCGTCGCCGTCCGGGGTAGGACTGGGTGTGCGTGGTCATGATGCCCTCGGTTCAGGTCTGGCGGTGTGTGGTTGATTCCGCGGCGCGGATGCCTGGGCATCCGCGCCGCCGTGCGGAACAGCTGGTGGCGGAACGGCTACTTGCTGGTGGCGGTGCGCTGGGTGCCGGTGAAGCTGAAGCCGACGGTGCTGGACAGGCCCTGGAAGGAGTTGTCAGCGGCGGCCGGCAGGGTCACGGTGACGCGGAGGTTGTCAGCGGCGGCCGAGGTCACGGAGTTCAGGCCTGACAGTGCCATGTTGGCGCCCACCACTGCGCGGGGAGCGAGGACCTGGGTGACCGTGCCGGAGCAGGTGTAGGTGAAGGCGGGGGAGGTGCCGGCTTCGGTCCACGGGACGGAGCAGGCGTCCACGGTCAGCTGGAGGCCGTTGACGGCGTCCGTGTCCAGCTTGGACGACGGCGTCGCTGCCGTGGTCAGGGTGATGGCCGAGAGGTTCTGGTTGCCCGTGTTGGACAGGGTCACGGCGCGCTGGACGGTGTCGCCGGCAACCAGGCCGCTTGCTGCGACGGACAGGCGGTTCGCGGCGGTGCCGGTGGCGCCGAGCGCCACGTTGACCGTGCCGGAAGCGACGGTTTCGCTGGCGCTGGTGGTGGAGGTGAAAGCACCGTAGGTACCCAGGCCTGCAACGGAAGCTGCGGCGGCAACCAGGGCGGTGGAAGCGAGGACCTTGCCGGTGGTGGACTTGAGGTTGAGACCCATGATGGTGATCCGTTTCGTGATGGCCGGCCGGTGCGGCCTGCGGACTGTTGCCAGCCCCATCGGCTGACAACAACAACTTTGCCGGCCCAGTTTCAAGGCCAACCGGGCACCACTGACAAGAAAAGTTCAAGACTGGTTCAAGTTCCCGGAAGTCGCTCAGGTTGTGCTCAATTGATCGGCCTGCTGTGCTGTTTTCGCTGCTCAGGTCCGTTTCCGCTGCACGTATGCTTTGACGCTGCGCACATTCGTTGACGCGCCCGCTATCTGGGCCGCGATATCGGATGTGCGCTTCGAAAGTGGTTACAGTCCATTCGCAAAACTGCTAATCATGCTTAGTATTGTGGAGCGCGGGCTGCCCGCTGGGGGCAGAGCACCCGCGCTGCACCGGAGGTTTTTCAAGCATGGACAACCAGATGCGTCCCCTCACTGACGAAGAACTGCTGCAGGAGCAGGCCACCGCCCTCCCGGACAAGGAAGTGGCATCGGTCCTGGATCTGAACGCGGACCTGGATTTGGGCATCAACGCCGCCGCACCCATCGACCTTGCAGTCGCCGCCAACGCCAACGTGGCCGCGCCCATCGACGCCGCAGCCTCGGCCAACATCCTCTCCTACGGTTCGGACGCGCAGGCCCTCTCCACCCAGGACGCCGCGATTGACCAGGGCATCACCGCCGACGCGAACGCCGAGTCCCAGCAGGACAGCGTGATCGGGCAGGGCGACGGCGCAACTGACGCGGGAGCTACTGACCCGACCGCCGCGGGCACGGGCACCGCAGACGCCGGTGCCACGGGCGGAGCCGCAGATGCCGTCTCCGCACTGCCCGGCACCGATTCCGTGACCGACCCCGTAACCGATGCAGCCGGTGCCCTTAACGGCAACCTGCTGAACGTGGATGTGAACCTGGACGCGGACGCCGCCATCGCCGCCCCCATCAACGGTGCCGTGGCAGCGAACGCCAATGTGGCCGCGCCCATCGACGCCGCCGTGGCCGCCAACATCGGCTCCATCGACAGCCAGGCGTACGCCATCTCGGACCAGAGCGCCACCATCTCGCAGCATATTGACGGCTCCGCAGACGCAACCGCCGGCCAGACGTCCGACCTGCAGCAGTAAGCCAACATGACCCAGACCCACGGCGGCCCGCCTCCCGAGGCGGGCCGGCCGCCGTCGCGCGTTACCGTTGCCCAGGAACCGCCGGGCCAAACAACGACGGCGGGAGCCCACCTTCCCGCCCGCGCTGAGGGCGTCCAGCTGCTGGGCACCGCAGAGGGCTCCGGCTACCGCGAACCGCCCGCCCTGGTGCGCCGCGCCGACGGCCAGACTCTGCAGCTGACCAGGCTCCTGTATCTGGTGCTGGAGGCCGCCGATGGGACCCGTGATCTCAACGGCATTGCCCGGCACGTCAGCGAAGGCTCCGGCAGGCTGGTGAGCGCGGACAACGTGCGGACCCTGATGGACACGCAGTTGTTGCCGATGGGTGTGCTGCGGCTGGCGGACGGCAGTCAGCCCGAGGTGAAGAAGTCCAACCCGCTGCTGGGTTTGCGGTTCCGCTACATCGTGTCCGACCCCGAACGCACCCGCAGGATCACCGCCCCGTTCGCCGTGCTGTTCCACCCGCTGTTGGTGGTGGCCGTGACGGCTGCGTTCCTGGCCGCGTGCTGGTGGGTGCTCATGGTCAAGGGCCTGGGCTCGGCCACGCATGAGGCGTTCGAACAGCCGGCCCTCCTGCTGCTGATCCTCGCCGTCACCATCCTGTCCGCAGGATTCCACGAATTTGGCCACGCCGCCGCCACCCGCAAGGGCGGTGCAACACCGGGAGCCATGGGCGCCGGGCTGTACCTGCTGTGGCCGGCGTTCTTCACCGACGTCACCGATTCCTACCGGTTGGGCCGCGGCGGCAGGATCCGCACGGACCTGGGTGGCCTCTACTTCAACGCCATCGTGGCGGTGGCCATCATGGGGCTCTGGTGGGCCACCGGCTTCGACGCGCTGCTGCTGGTGGTGGTTACGCAGATCCTGCAGATGGTCCGCCAGCTGATCCCGCTGGTGAAGTACGACGGCTACCACATCCTGGCCGACGCCACCGGCGTCCCGGACCTCTTCCAGCGCATCAAACCCACGCTCCTGGGGATCCTGCCGTGGCGGTGGGGGAACCCTGAAAGCAAGGTGCTCAAGCCGTGGGCGCGGGCCGTGGTCACCGTGTGGGTGCTGGTAACCGTCCCCGTGCTGCTGTTCAGCATGGTGATGATGGTGCTGTCCCTGCCGCGGCTGCTGGCCACAGGATGGGCCAGTGTGGGCAAGCAGCAGGAGCTGCTGTCGGCATCGCTGGCCGATGGGGACGTTTTGGGCGCAGCCGTGCGGGGAGTGGCCATTGTCATTGTGGCCATCCCGGTACTGGGCCTGCTGTACATCGTGGTGCGGCTGCTGCGGCAGCTGGTCACCGGGCTGTGGAAGAAGACCCGCGGCAAGGCGCTGCAGCGGACGGCTGCCATGGCTTTGGTGGCGGTGTTGTTCGGCGGGCTCGCCTGGGCGTGGTGGCCCGACGGCGGGACGTACCGTCCGGTGCAGGCGTACGAACGCGGCACGCTCGGCGATGCCACGCGCGCCATCCTGCCCGCCCGTGACCGCGGGGAACTGCGGCAGGGCGGCACCGGGCAGACGGTGGCGTTGTGGCCAACCGGTGCCACGAAGCCCACGCGGGATAACCCGCAGCTGAGCATGGTGCTGGTGCCGGTATCGGCGGATTCGTCCGGTGCTGCTGGGACTGACGGCGGTGGGACCGAAGCTGCCGCGCCCGCTGCGCCGTCCTGGGTGTTCCCGTTCGACAGGCCGGCCGCCCCGGAAGCCGACGGGAACCAGGCGCTCGCCGTCAACACCACTGACGGTTCCGTTGCGTACAGTGTGGCGTTCGCGCTGGTGTGGGCAGAGGACGGGGCTCCCGTCACCACAGCCAACGAGGCCTACGCGTTCGCCAACTGCTCGGGCTGCGCGGCGGTGGCTGTGGGGTTCCAGGTGGTCCTGATAGTGGGGCAGACGGATGTGATCGTGCCGGAGAACCTCTCGGCGGCGGCTAATTACAACTGCCTTGACTGCCTCACGTACGCCCTGGCCAGCCAGCTGGTCCTGACGCTCGACGGGCCGCTGGACGGGGACAGCAAGCAGCAGCTTGAAGCGCTGTGGGCGCAGATTGCCGAGTATGGCCGGAACCTCCGCAACGCCCCGCTCTCCGAAATCCAGGCCACCCTCAACGGCTTCAAGGAGCGGATCACGGCCATCGTGAAGGGATCTCCGGCTGCGGACGGAACGTCGGTGGCCAGTACTCCGCCGACCGGTGGGGCCAGTGCTGAGCCCAGTGGCGGCCCTTCTTCCGGGCCCACACCGTCACCTGGCTCCGGCCGCCCATCGGCACCGGCCGGTGCACCTGCCGAAACGTACGCCCCCGCCCCGGCCGCGACTCCCGTACCCACCGCCCCGGCCAGCCAGACTGCGGGAGGCGGCCAGCCGACGTCGTCCGTGGACAACCCCGCACCCGCACCCACCGGAGCGTCCGGGGGAGAAGTGACACCCGCGCCTGTGACCACCGCCAACAGGTAAGGACGCAGGCCCACATTTTCGACGCGCATGTTCGTTGTCGCACCCCCTATCTGGGCCGCGACATCGAATATCCGCGTCGAAAGTGGAGACAGCCGCTATTCAAGACCGGGCTGGGCGGTGTGTGTCCGCACGCAGAGCGCACTGGTTAAACCAGATGGCCCTGCAGTCCGCCGGACTGCAGGGCCACTGGCTTAGCGGGTTGTCAGGGTGCGAAGCCTGTTGCTGTAATGGACGTGAAGGGCGCCGACCCCAGCGGGTTTCCGGCCTGGTCCGTGAACCCTGACCCGGGAGTGTAAGTCGGCTTTCCGGGCACTACACCGGCATGAAGCGTGCCGGCCCCGGAGCTTCCGTTGGGATCATTGCCGAACTTGATAACCAGGGCGTTGTTAGCCGTGTCCCAATTCAGGCTGGACTGAGTTCCGTTGGCACCAAATGTCGCTGGATTGCCGGTCAGATAGTTGCCGTTGAGGGCCACGGTCCCAAGACTGCAGCCGCTGAAGGAGAAGCTGAGGGCGTCGTCGGTTCCGTTATTCGTGATAGTGGCGGTGCCGACTCTCTGGCTACCGGTCCAGTTGGCGCAGATCTTGGTCAGGTCCAACTTTTCCGAGAACTTGATGGTCACAGTGTCCCCGGCGTCGGCAGACGATTTGTTGGCATTCGTTGAGCCGCCATTGGCCAGGCTGATATCGGTGACGGTGGGCGTCTTGGTGTCCTTGGTGACTGTGGACGTGACGGTGGTGCTGTTGCCTGCGGCATCCGTAGTGGTTGCCGTGATGCTGAGTGCCACCACCGGAGCCGTGCTGGAAGTGTCCTTCAGCGCGGACAGGTTCAGCGGCCCGGTATTCCAGGTTGCGCCGGACGCCGTTCCCGGAACGGTCGTGGCGCCGTCCGTGACAGACACACTGACCGTTGAACCGGAGTCGTTGGTGCCGCTCACTGCGTAGCCGGTGGCGGTGTTCGCCAGGATGTTCGCCGGGGTGTTGAGCCTGAGGACCGGCGCCACGGTGTCCTTCGTATCAGTGACGGTTGCGGCCGTGCCGGTGTTGCCTGCGGCGTCGGTGACCGTGACCGTGTACGTCACGGTGCCGTCCCTCAGCGAACCGAGGTTGAGGTTCGCGGACCAGGTGCCGTCGCCGGCCATGGCGGTGCCCGTGACAGGCTGGGCCGAGCCCGGGCTGGTGGCGGAGACCTTCACTGTTGCCCCGGTCTCCGCGGTACCCGAAATCCGCACCGAGGATGCGGTGGCAATGTTCACGTAGGCCGGCACGCCCAGGGACTGTGCCGCCGCCGGGGCCACGGTGTCCTTTACGCTCGAGGCCGTCCTTATGGCGCTGATATTGCCGGCCGCGTCGGTTGCGGTGGCCGAGTAGGTAACCGCGCCCTGGTCCAGGCTGCCGAGGTTCAGCGTGGCGGACCAGTTTCCGCCGCCGTCAGCCGTGGCGGTCACGGGCGCTGAGGAGTGCACCGCCGCCGCATCGGTGGCCGTCAGGGTGATCTTCGCCCCGGCCTCCGTTGTGCCGGAAACGGGCACCGCGGCAGCGTTGCCGAGGTTTACGTACGCCGGCACCGTCAGGCCTGGTGCTGTCGGCGCCTGCGTGTCGATCCGCACGGTCTGGCTCTGGACCGACCCGGCGTTGCCCACCTTGTCCGTCGCGAAGTAGGACACGGTGTGCGTTCCGTCCCCGCTGACCAGGACGCTGGCGACGGCGCCGCCCACCGTTTGCTGCGCGCCGCCGTCGACCACGTAGGAGATGGAGGCGACGCCGGAACCTGACGCGCCGTCGTCGGCCGTGATGCCCACCGTGACGGGGCTGGAACTGTTCCATCCCGCGGTGTTGGGGGTGGGTGAGACGCCCGAAACGGTGGCCGCGGGTGCGTTCGCGTCGTTGCTGGTGCCCGTGCTGCGGGGGCTTTCGACGCCGGTCCACAGGGCGATGGCCGGGGTGACTGTGTAGTACCAGATCCCGCCCTGCACGTTCTGTTCCGTGCAGCTGAGAGTGGTCACCGTGCCGGCGCATCCGCCGGTGCCCGGGATGCCGTTGCCGCCCGAAGCTGCCGCGTAGCGGGTGATGGTGTAGCCCGTGGCGGCCCGCCCGTTGACGGTGGTCCCGCCTGCCCACGTGACGGACAGCGAAGATCCGCTGGCGGACACCGCCGGCTTGGACCCTGGCGTCAGGGCGTCGGCGGCTGCGGCGGCGCTGCTGCTGCTGGCGGTGGAGGCCCAGAACGCGTAGGCCGCTGAGCCGGTGCCCAGCAGCAACAGGAACGCAGCGACAACCCAGGCCACGGTCAGCTTCCGTGACCGACGGCCCCGGAGCAGCGCAGGGACGCGTGTTGCGAGGCTCATTTGCGCACCTCAACCGTCACGGGAAGGTTGAACGTTGCGCCCTGGCAGGCTGCAAGGGAGGTGGTGTCCATGGCGGCTGCTCCGGGGAGGGTAACGAGCGCTGACGAGTTCGCGGCAACGGAGGGTGCGGGAGAGATTGGCGCTGCCGGGCCGGTGAAGGTGACGCCGGTAGTGGTGCAGCCGGAATGGGCGGCATCGGCCACTGCGGGGCCCGTGCCGGTGACGCGGTAGACCTGCACCGCATACGGGTTGGGGTTGGTGAGCCGGAGGACGACGTCGGCGCTGCCGCCCGGATAGAGGGCGTTCTTGGGGTTGTCGCCGGCCACGAGGGCATCCACGGCGACCGTTTGCATGCCGGCAGCCGCTGCGGATCCGTTGCCGGTTCCCGTGGCGGTCCAGTAGGCGTAGGCCGTTCCTGCACCGGCGGTGATCAGGAGCCCGGCGAGGGCCGCCGTTTTGACGCGCTTTGTTCTTGCGGTGGTCCTCATCTCAGTTCCCCTGTCCTGAACCTGAGTAGGCGAGCTGGAGGGTTGCGCCTTTGCAGCCGTCCTGGTTGGCGGACGTGTCCAGCATTCCCACCCGCGGCCAGGCGGACTGCGCCACGCGGAGCCCGGACAGGGTTCCGCCGGCGGCGGGGACGGTCAGCGGGTAGGGCCCGCTGTACTGGGTGACGGCGAAATCGGCCGGCGTGCAGGCCAGGTTCCTGGCAACGGCGTCCGCGTTCCGGGTAACGCCCGCGACGGCGACGGACAGGTTGGTCAGCGACAGCGACTTGTTGATGGGGTTGCTGATCTGCAGGTCCAGGGCCGCTGACGTACCGGGGGAGAGGGTGCCGGGGACCTTCCCGGCGATGGCGAACTGTTTGACGGTGGAGTCCAGGACCAGCTGGACGTTTGCGTAGGCATACTGTGCTTTCCCGCTGGCGTCCTTGCCGGTTCCCACCAGGTAGAGGTTGGACGTTCCGGTGGGGGAGGCTGCGGTGGTGGCCACTTGCAGGGTGGTGGAACTGCCGGTGGCCGGGTTGGGTGAGAACTGGGCCGTGGCGCCTGCCGGGAGGCCGCCAAGGACGCTGAAGCTGACCGGGCCGCTGAAGTTGTTGCGGGCCAATTGCAGGCTGTACACCGCGGTGGCCCCCGGCGGGATGGTCACGGAATCCGGTGTGGCCGCTACGGAGAAGGCGCTGGTCATCTTGTAGTTCACAGTGAGGCTGGCGTTGACGTTGCCGGAGACCTTGCCGCTGGTGCCGGTGATGGTGATCGGGCTGGTGCCGGCCGGGGTGGTGGGGGCGGTGGCTGCGTTCAGGGTGGCCGTTGCCGTGGTGCCGGAGGCCAGCGTGATAGACTGCGGCGTGAACGAGCCGCTTACGCCGGCCGGCAGTCCCGCCGAGGCCAGGTTGACCGGGCCACTGAAGCCGCCGGTAGACGTGACAGTCACCGTGTACGCGGCGGACTGCCCCTGTTGGACGGACTGGCTGGCGGGGGAGACCTGAACGGTGATGCCCGGCTTCGGGTTGTTCGAGGCTGCGATGAGCGCTCCCGCGCTGCCGAGCAGCAGCGCCAGCGATATAAGAGCCGCTTTGAACACTGCCGGCTTGCGGCGCCGCGGCCGTCCATCCTGATCGTGCACCCCGTGCCCCTTCCCAAATGGTGCAAATGACGGCAAGCCGGGGACGGGGTTTTCACCCATCCCCGGCCCGCTCGCTTGTTAGTTGCTGGCGACGGTCACCGTGATGGTGGCACCCTTGCAGGCATCCTGATTGACTGCCGGGTCATCATTGAGGGTCAGGATTCCGGTGCCCAGGGCCGTGCCGTTGGCGTTGCCGAGGACCGTGGTGGTCCCGGTGGGGGCGGTGGCGTCGAACCACGCCGGCAGGCAGCCCGCGTTGTTCGTTGAGACAACCGGCTGGGCCAGGGTGACCGGGGTGCTGCTGCTGTTGGGATTGGTGGCCGTGTAGGTGATCTGCTGCGGGGTGCCCGGAGCGACGCCCGGCGCCACCGTCACATTGATGGTGACGGGGGAGGTGCCGGACGACGCCGCAGCGGAGCCGTTACCGGAACCCGTGGTGCTCCAGTAGGCGTACGCGGCACCGCCGCCGGCTGCCAGCAGGGCAGCGGACACGGCAACAGCGGCGACTTTGTTCTTCTTGGTCATAGGGCGCATGGAAAGACTCCTTGTGAATGTGGTTGAGAACCCGTTCCCCCATTGGTGGCTCCATCCAGGTGCCTTCCGGTGGATCGATGACCCAATATTTGCCGGGCACCCCGGGGGCCAACAACACGTACCGGTACGCGATTATTTGGGCGCAGTCCGGCCCGGGTACTTGATTCTCGGCGCTACTACTCGCGTTCTCCGCTGTACTCGGATTGGCCCGCCGGACCCCGCGTCCCGCCGTTGTTGGGCTCCAGAGGCGAGCAAGTAGCGCCCCGGTGGCTTCGGCGCACGGGCCCGGGCTAGCGGGTATCCACGTCCTCGAACACCAGGAACGTCTGGGTGTCCAGCACGCCGGGCATGGACTGCAGCTGGTCGAAAATGACCCGGCGGAGGTCGATGTTGTCCACGGCGCGGACAAGCAGGATGACGTCGAAGTCGCCGCCCACCAGGGCGATGTGGTGCACCTCGGGGATGGCGCCGAGCTGGTCCCGCAGTTCCCGCCAGGAATCCTGCTTCAGCTTCAGCGTGACGTACGCCGAGGATTTCAGGCCGGCCTTGATGGGATCCACCACGGCCGTGAACCGGGACAGCACGCCCTCGGACGTGAGCCGGTTGATCCGGGTATAGGCATGCGCACGGGAAATGTGGACGTTCTCCGCCACCTGCGTCACGGACATCCGGCCGTCCCGGGTCAGCTCCGCCATGATGCTCCGGTCAATGTCGTCCAGCTCCGCCGGCTCAGCCCTGCCGTCCCGTGCCGCCATCCCGTTCACACCCCTGCCGTAAGCCAGCTCACAAATACAAATCGTCTCCCAGTCTAGGCACTCTTCATGCAGCGCTGCATGGTTGCCGCTGGTGCGGGATACGAAACCTGCCATCCGTCCGCAGTTGGCCGGAATTGTGGCCACCCAGTAAACCGCAGCCGTCAGCGTTGAAGCGGGTCTGCCTGCCGGGACGTGAGGCTGTGCACGGTCTCCCTGCTGCACCGGGTGATGGGTGCCAGGAACGTGCCTGCGAGCTGCGGCAGCGCCACAGTCTGGTCGGCAGCCGCGGCCTTGCGGCGCAATCCGGTTTCCAACTGTCTTGCCAGGAAGGCCAGTTGCTCCGCGCCCACCATCTGGCTGGACGTCTTCAGGCTCAGTACATCGTCGAAGGAACCTGCAAGGTCGCCCGAGACCAGGGCAACGCGCAGCCGTTCCACCCTGCCGGGGAGCCCCTGGATGAAGTTGGCCACGAACACCGGGGTGTATCCGGCGTCCTCCTCCAGCTCTTCTTCCAACCGGTCGAGCACCGAGTGGTCCACCGCCGGCCGGGCACCCGCCACGCGGGCGGGGGCTTTCTTTTCCAGCGGGGCCTTCAGGCCGGGGAACGGGGATTGTGTGGGGGTCATGCGTATGGCCTCGGGGTATCTGGGGTTCCGGGAGAAAGTTCTCGAAGAAAGATCGGGAAACCCATGGGGAAACGGTGGTCTGCGGCTTTAGGATCAGTGCCACGTAGTGAGTTTGAAGCGCCGCACTGGGAGCGGCGTTGGAGGTACCTGGTCTTACTGTGTTTTTCACTGCTTGGTCTCATTGGGTGCTTGGCACCGGGTTTTCAGGGGGGAAATTCAATTGGATACATTGACGTACCGTGTGCGCGGTAAAAGGCGTGGCCACAGGCTCTTCCTTGCGGTGTTCATCTCCTGCGTTGCGGCGGCAGCGCTGTTGATCGTTCCTTCCAGATCAGCGGCTCCGCCGGCCGAAGCAGCGGATCCGGCGGGTGAGTGGGCTTCCCTGGCCGCCGGACCTGTCCCGGCGAGCAACCCCCTTGCGGGCTTCGTCCCGTATGCCGGCAGTTACACCGGGGTGCCCCATTCCATGGAGTGGTTCTACGTGCCGGTCAGCTCCGTGGTGACCGGACCGGGCACGTACAACTGGTCAGGTTTTGAATCCCAGCTGAACGCCATCGCCGCGCGCGGCCACCAGTCGGTCTTCAGGTTCTACCTTGACTATCCGGGAAAGCCTTCCGGTGTCCCCGCCTACCTCCTGAACTCCGGTCTCGCCACCCACACCTACTGGGACCACGGCAACGGCGGGATCAGCGTCTCCCCGAACTACGACGACCCCCGCCTGCTGGAGGCCATGGACGGTTTCATCGCCGCCCTGGGGTCCCGCTACAACGGCGATCCTCGGATCGGGTTCATCCAGATGGGCCTCCTGGGCTTCTGGGGCGAATGGCACACCTACCCGCACGACGGATGGGCGTCCGCCGAGAACTGGCTCGCATCTCCTGCCTCCCAGCAGCGTGTACTGCACGCCTACACGAAGGCCTTCACCAAAACCAAGCTCCAGGTCAGGTACCCGGACGCCGCCAACAGCAGCCTGAACGTGGGCTACCATGACGACTCCTTCGCCGTGAGTACTTTGCCGGGGACCGGGTGGCACTTCATGGACAAAATGGCGCAGGCCGGTGCCACCCAGAAATGGCTCACCCAGCCGGTGGGCGGAGAGCTCCGGCCCGAAATCCAGCACTGCATTTTCGACGCTCCCATGCGCTGCCCCGTGGTGGAAAGCAGCGCGGATTACAAGTTCACGGACAGCGTGCAAGCGACCCACGCCTCCTGGCTTCTCAACCAGCACGCCTTCAGCCCCGGTTACTCTGGACAGGCGCTCAGCAACGCCACCGCCGCGGCCCAGTCCCTGGGCTACCGGTTCCACGCGACCTCCTTCGCCGTCACCCGCGGAGCCGTGACCGGCCAGAGCGATGTCAGTGTCATGGTCAGCAACGTGGGGGTGGCACCTTTCTATTACGACTGGCCGGTGCAGATCGCAGCCGTGGACAGCGCCGGAAACATAGCCCGGACGTGGGGAACATCGTGGAAGCTCACCGCGGTGAAGCCCGGGATGACAGTCCAGTGGAAGGCACCGGTCAGCGTCAGCGGGCTGGCCCCCGGCAACTACACCCTGCTGGTGCGCGCCGTAAACCCCCTCGCCAACGGGGTGGCCCTGCGCTTCGCCAACGCCTCGCAGGACCAGACCAAGGCCGGCTGGCTGACCCTGGGCCGGAAGTACCTCCCCGCTCCCTGAACGCCCGACGGCGGCAGGCAAGTTACGCCGTCGGGCGCGTCATGCAGGCAGCGCCTTCGCCCGGTACCCGTCCGGGTTGTGCTGCTGCCAGCGCCACGCGTCCGCGCACATGCTCTCCAGCGTCTCCGACGCCTTCCACCCCAGGTCGCGGAAGGCGCTGGAGGGATCGGCCAGGCTGACCGGGGCGTCTCCCGGGCGCCGGCCCACCAGCTCGTAGGGCACGCTGGTGCCGGAGGCGGCCTCGAACGCGTGGATGATTTCCAGCACCGAGTAGCCCCGGCCTGTCCCGAGGTTCCACGTGTGCAGCCCCTGGTGGCCGGACAAGTAGTCCAGCGCTGCGGCGTGGCCCGCGGCGAGGTCCATGACGTGGATGTAGTCGCGGACCCCTGTCCCGTCAGCCGTGGGGTAGTCGTTGCCGAAGACGCTGACCTTGTCCCTGCGGCCCACCGCCACCTGGGTGACGAAGGGGAAGAGATTGTTGGGCGGGCCCTGCGGGTCTTCCCCGATGAGCCCGGACGGGTGGGCGCCCACGGGGTTGAAGTAGCGCAGCAGCGCAATCCGCCACCGGCTGTCCGCCGCCTGCAGATCCACCAGGATCTCTTCGATGTGCTGCTTGGTCCGGCCGTACGGGTTGGTGGCCCGCAGCGGGAAGTCCTCTTTCAGCGGCATCTGGGGGTTCGCGCCGTACACGGTGGCGGATGAACTGAACACCAGGTTCCGGATGCCGTAGGCGTCCATGGTCTCCAGGAGGGTCAGTGTTCCGCTGACGTTGTTGCCGTAGTAGCGCAGCGGCTGGTCCACGGACTCGCCTACGGCCTTGTACCCGGCAAAATGGATGACCGCCTCAATATCGTCCCGGTCGAAGATGCCCTCAAGGCAGGACCTGTCCGCGATGTCCCCTTCAACGAAGGCGATCTCCCGTCCGGTCAGTTTCTCCACACGGAGCAGTGATTCGGACAGGGAGTTGCTGAGGTTGTCGATGACGGTGATATCGTGCCCGGCTTCGAGGAGCCGCAGGATGGTGTGCGATCCGATGTACCCGCAGCCGCCGGTGATGAGAATCCTAATTGTTCTGCCCTCGCTGATAAATGACGCCCCGCTGTGCCGGCAGGACCACTGAGGACGGGGCCGGGTTACCGGCAGCATCCGCCAGGCCGGCCGGCACCTTGACCTTGTGCCGTCGGCGGCCGTCCTGGTTGAAGTTCACGGCCGCCCAGCCGTTGCTGAATTCCCTGGACCAGACGTGGTTGCGGCCCTTGGGATCTTCCGCCGGACTGCCCAGGCTCCAGTCGAGTTCAGGGATGTGCTGGGTGCGGCTGTAATCGTCATGGGCTGTTGCCGAATACGATCCGCGGCCGGCGCCGAAGATCCAGAAGGCCGCCAGCCCGTACGTGAAGTTGGGATGGGAGTCGTCCCCGTCGGTGGGAACACGCAGGATGGACAGGCCGGGACCTTCCACCTGCGGCAGCTGGGCCTCGGCGGTCCGGGGATCGAAAAGGTTCTTCGGTCCGTAACCCAGCCATACTTCTTCGAAACCCCCGCCATAGGCGGCGTGCGAGGCCCAACGCCCGGGCCGTCGTCGTGATTCCGCAATGTTGGGGACCAGTATTTTGCCGACGCCGTTCAGGGACCGGCCGGCGGCGTGCACCAGCAGGTCCAGCCCGTCCCTGAGCTCGGCCATGGACGCCGCTTCCCGGATGGGAAGGTTCAGCTGGTAGTAGTCCTCGAAGACGTCGTTATCAGCCATCACCCCGTCGAAGGGCGAATCCGCAAGCTCCGCGGTGACGTTCCGGACCCAGCGCTCGCGGTACCCGGCGTCCCGGACATTCATCTGCCAGTGCCCGCCGTAGCCGTTCCACTGGATCCGGGAACCGTCCAGCCGGGTGGCGAACCAGTCCCCGCCCTGGTCCTCGGCCTCCTGGTGGCTGACACCGGAGCTGTACACCGGGCCGGGCTCGTAATCGCGGGTGGAGGACAGGCATTTGTAGCACAGCACTGTCATATCCGGGCGGAGCCGCTTCAGCTCCGCTGCCGCGTCCGTCTCCCAGGGCTGCAGGATGGCCGCGCGGTAGTGTTCCGCCGCGAAGGCCAGCTGGTCCGGGGTGATGGGATCGCCGTATCTGATCCAGGCGCCGACACCGCTCACAGCTCTGCCGGGACCTTTTCGTCGATGAGCTCAGCCATTTCGTCGGCGACCGGGAGGTCGCCCAGGGCTCGGTAGATCTGGTTGTACGAGGACATGACCTCGTGCATCTGGAAGAGCTCCTGGACCCGGGTGCGGGCGTTGGCTGCATACGCGGCGTACTCGTCCAGGTTGCCGATCACTGCCTGGATGCCGTCAGCCATCTGGTGGACATCGCCCGGGGTGACGGTTTCGCCGCAGGGGCCGATGGTGCGCCCGTCCGGGGTGATGAGGTTGTCCGCGATCTGCTGGGCAACGCCTCCCACGTCCGAACCCACGGTGGGGATGCCGGCGGCCATGGCTTCGAGGATGACGATGGGCTGGCCCTCGTTGTAGCTGGGCAGCACCAGGAGGTCGAACTGGTCCAGCATGTCCCGCACGTGGACCGTGCCGTGGATGGTGACGTGGTCCGTGAGGCCCAGCGCCTCGATCTTTGCGAGGCAGGCCTCGTAGTATTCGGGCACGTGCTCGGTGGGTCCCAGGACGTCCAGGTGGATGTTGGGGTAGCCGCGGTCCCTCAGGATTTCGAGGCTGGAAAGCAGGTCAAGGAGACCCTTGATGGGCACCACACGGGCGATGTAGACCAGGTGCCAGACGTAGTCCGAGCCTTGCTTTTCCATCGTGGCCAGCGCCTGCCGCCGGGCACGGTACTTGTCATCGAACTCCTCGATGACCATGCCGTTGGGCACCACCACTGACTTATCAATGTCCGTGCCCAGGCGGGCAGCTTCGGTGATGGCGCTGGGGTACAGGTAGGTGATCAGCCGGGCACTGGGGTAGCAGAAGCGGCCCATTTCGGTCCACCAGGCCATCCAGGCGCGCTGCTCCGCGGTGACGTCGAAGGTGCGGTAATCGTCCTCGGTGATGGACAGGGCCATGTTGCGGTCCAGCAGGGTGTTCACCGTGTCGCGGACGTAGAGGTTGTGCTCGGTCAGCAGGAACGAGGTGTCATGGTCGCGGGCCGCTGCCGCCCCGAGCAGCGAGGCGTAGCCGGTGGTGTGGGCGTGGTAGACGCTGGCCCGGGGCATGGTTTCCCCGAGCACGGCGTAGGCCAGGGAGAAGAAGTTGCGCAGGGTCCAGAACGAGTTGGCCAGGGAGAGGTCCAGCTGCGGCATCCGGTCCTGCAGTGCCTGCATGAACTCCCGGGAACCCAGGAGCGCCCAAATAGGGTACTGGCGGGTGCGTTCGTTCAGGCCTTCATCGATCAGCTCCCAGAGTCCGTCAACGTCGCCGTATTCGGAGAGCGCATAGATGGAGTCGAAGAGCCGGTGGGAGAGCTGCTCGCGCTGCTGGGGGGTCATGCCCAGGTCCTTGGCAGACACCGACAGGAAATCCTGCCGGTGCTCTTCCATGCTGAGGAACACGGTGCGGACCCAGCGGACGTTGGGCGGCATGCCGTAGAGGTCCGTCAGCGGGGAGTTTGAGTCCCACGTGATGTGGATGATGCCGTAGCTCAGGTCAGGGTTGTGGGTCACGATGTCGTGGACCACTGCGGACACCCCGCCCTTGAGGAACGGGTAGGTGGACTCCATGACGATGGCTACGTCAACGTCTTCGTACTCAGGCTTTGCGGCCGGCGCCGGTCCGGAGGTCCGCAGTGGCAAAACGTCCTTGGGCAGTGTTTTCGGGCTTTTCAGTGTCGAGTACAAAATGGTCCCCTTATGCATTCTGGTAATCAGGCGTTCGGTGGTGCTGCTGGGTGGTTGGTGCTGGTGTTTGGTGGTGCGCGGTGACCGCTGCGGCGGCTACCAGGTGGTGGCGTGGCGCCAGAAGAGCGTGTACTCCGGCTGGCTCCAGTGCTGCCTGTAGAACATCCAGGCAATGACAACCAGGATGAAGTCCACGGCGCCGAGCAGCAGGTAGCTTCCTGCCGCTCCCGTCAGGGGCCCGAAGAGTCCGCCTGCCATGAACGCGAGGACACAGACGGCCAGGTGGACGGCACCAAGAAGCTGCGGTGTCACCTTCTCGCCGATGAAGTCGAGTTCGTAGCTCAGGAGGGTGAGGACCATGAAGCCCCAGGACGCAGCCGAAGCCGCCACCGCAAGCGCCGTCTGTGCCGGATCGACGCCGGCCATGACCAGTGAAACGGTCAGCGTCAGGAGCGCGGCGATGGCGCCCGTGAGCAGCACGGACCTGTCAACCACGCGGGTGAGCCGGCCGGAACTGCCCTTGAGGGAGCTGATGGGAGCTTCGGCGATGTCTTTGTGGAGCCGGCCCAGGGCCTTGTCCACGGTGGGGGCCAGCTGGACGAAGTAGTAGTTGTAGGCCACCACGGCGGGCAGCATCGCGGCGAACACTGCGACGACGTTGAAGTCGCCTTTGGTCACGGCGAACAGGGCGAACTTGTCAGCCCACAAGACGGCGCCCATGAAAATGCCGCGGACCAGGTCCTGGCCCACTACGCGCATGCTGAGGTGCTGGACGAAGCCAAGGTGGCGGAGTCCGCTACGCATGGCAATGATCTGGGTGATGGTGCCCACCAGCGGCGGGAGCCACCAGGTGGTGGGGGAGATAAAGAGGGCAGCAGCGTAGCCGGACCAGGCGATGGCCCACAGGCCCCGGCGGTTGGCCACGTTGGCCAGGACGAGCGACTGGACGAAGAGCAGGTGGAGGACACACAGGATGACGTAGTCCAGCATGACTGTTGCGGACCACCCGGTGGCCAGCCACATGGGAACGGCGAATGCGGCAATCAGGGGCAGCGTCTGCAGGAAGATGGTGGGCCAGTACTGGCAGAACCGCTGGGTGATGGCGGCCAGGTCCCGCGCAGCCATGAGGTCACCCAGGACCCGGTAGATGGGGAGGCATGCTGCCTGCGCCATCCACGGGACGGTGATGGAGGACGCGAGGACTACCAGGGTCAGCGGCACGCCGTCCACGTCCACCGCTGCCATGGTGGGGCTGACCATCGGGTAGACGATGTTCAGCAGCAGAACGGGGGACAAATACAGGAGCAACTGGGCGCCCAGGCGCTCAGTGGCGCGCTGATTGCCGTAGCGGTCCCGCCCGGCGACGCCCGGCCTGAGGATCAGCGCCAGGGCCAGGAGCGCCGGGAGGAAGGCCGCCGCGAAGACGGGCAGCTGGGAACCGGTGGAAAAGAACTGGACGGCGAAGGGTACGCAAGCCGACAACACCAGTCCCGCGAGAATGATCATGGACATTTGACGGGCATACGTATCTTGCAGCAAGGACTTCAAAAGATGTGGTTCTTTCCTCTAGGTCTGGCTATGACGGCCTGGGGGCTACGGCGGCGGACCGCAGCGGTACTGCAGCCTTGTTGGTTCAGGGCATGAAAATGCCCGCCCGTCTGTCTTCGATGACAGGCCAGGCAGGCGCTTGACGATTCAACTGATGGTCACCTGCAGGTAGGACAGGTGACGGAGCCGACGACGGACTGGGGGGCCAACCCGGTCTCAGGGAGTTGGCTTCCGCCGTCGGCTCCAGCTGGAGCCCGGCCACTGCGGAGGAGGCCGGAAAATGAACAATCCCAATTACACAGTCGAACGCAATGAATTCGCACGGGTAGCGGGTACTCGATTTTCGAAATGGCACTACTTGGTTCCCTGAATACCCAGCAAACCAGTGACTTCTCAGCTTCTTCTCGCAAGCGGCTCAAGAATTGATAAATGTGCGGCCTACTTCTCAGGATTTCCTCAGCGATCTGAGGAAAAGGCGCTGAGGACGGCATCGTCGCAGGTCAGGCCGATTTGATGTGCTCCAGTGCGGGCGCGACCGCGCGCGGACTGTACGGCATCACTTCAATTGGGTCGCATTCATGTCCAAATTATTTGGCGTGATTAACATCTCTTAATGTGCAATCCGACGGTGCACGGCAGGTGTCTCTGCGGCGAAATAGGCCCTCTGACAAGGAAAAATCTATCGACTTTAGTAGCTGCTAAGCAGCAGTAGTGAGGTTAAATGTGAAGTAGTTCATTTTCAGGCCATTGTTTGACTTTGCCGTCCTGCTGGATGCGTTTATAGGGTTCTCCCATGACTTACGGAAGAGCTGTTACCAAAGCCGTCATTCCTGCTGCCGGATTGGGAACTCGCTTCCTGCCCGCCACCAAGGCAATGCCGAAGGAGATGTTGCCGGTGGTTGACCGCCCGGCCATCCAGTACGTGGTGGAAGAGGCCATCAAGTCCGGCCTAAACGATGTCCTGATGATTACGGGCCGCAGCAAGCGCGCCCTCGAGGACCATTTTGACCGGGCTCCGGGCCTGGAGCGCCTGCTGGAACAGAAGGGTGACAAGGACCGGCTGCAGTCCATCCAGGCTGCGTCCGAGCTCGGTCCCATCCACTATGTCCGCCAGGGCGAAGCCAAGGGCCTCGGCCATGCGGTGCTCTGCGGTAAGCAGCACGTTGGAAACGAGCCCTTTGCCGTGCTGCTCGGTGACGACCTCATTGATGAGGCTGAAGACCTGCTGAGCACCATGATCGAGGTGCAGCAGAAGACCGGCGGTTCGGTGATCGCCCTAATCGAGGTGGATCCGTCACAGATCAGCGCCTATGGCTGCGCGGACATCTCTACAGTTGAGGGTGAGGACTACGTCCGGGTGAACAGCCTGGTGGAGAAGCCTGCCGTTGCCGATGCGCCCTCCAACCTGGCCGTCATTGGCCGGTACGTGCTGCACCCGTCCGTCTTCGGGGTGCTGGAGAACACCGCCCCGGGTCGGGGTAACGAAATCCAGCTGACCGATGCCCTCCAGACCCTGGCTGGCGGCGAAGGCGAAGGATCCGGCGTCTACGGTGTGGTGTTCAAGGGCCGCCGCTTCGATACCGGCGACAAGCTCAGCTACCTGAAGGCCGTCATCACCCTCGCGTCCGAACGGGTGGAGTTCGGTGAGGACCTGAAGACCTGGATGAAGGATTTCATCAACTGAGACATCCAAAGCCGTAACCATCCGCAGGAAGCACAGCGCCGAATGCGTTTGGTAAGGCCGGCGGCGGGCTCAGCCCCTGCCTGCCTGGATGTTGAGGCGGCAGCGGAAGGGCGCGCTAATCAGACCCTAGCCAGGGGCGCCATGACGTAGGGGGAATTTTGGGGAAGCGCGGCGTTGCGGTCGTGATCGAGGATGATGGCGCTATCCGGGCGTCGTTGACGGAGGTTCTGAGGCAATCCGGTTTTTCCGTGCATCCGACGTCATCGGGGTCTGAAGGGCTTGCAAGGGTTGTTGAGCACAAGCCTGACATCGTCACGGTTGACATTGGCCTGCCCGACTTTGACGGGATTGAGGTCTCCCGGCGCATCAGGACCTTCAGTGACGCGTATGTGATCATCATCAGCAGGCGTGCGGACGAAGCGGACGCGCTCATGGGGTTTGAGGCAGGTGCCGACGACTACCTCATTAAGCCGTTCCGGACGCGCGAGCTTAAAGCACGCGTCCGGGCGATGTTCCGCAGGCCGAGGATCATTGTCCCGCCCGCCACGCAGCTACTTCCCGCGGCCCGTCAGACCCGCCGCGGGGAGGTCCTCGTTCCGGAGATTCTTGGTTTGGTGGCCGCTCCCGCGGGAGCGCGTGAACTCCAGCAGCCCGCCCAGGCCACGAGCAAAATCGATTTCGCACACCGTGGCTTGACCCTTCACGAAGGGACCCGGCAGGTTGCCGTTGACGGTGTTCCCGTCAGCCTGACACGAAGCCAGTTCGACATCCTGCTGGTCCTCATGGAGAACGGGCGGACCATCCAGACCAAGGCTGATCTGGTGCGGCGCCTCCGCAACGAGCCGTACACCACCGGCACGTTCGTCAGCGCCAAGGAGGAGCGCGCTGTGGAGGTGCAGGTCAGCAACCTCCGCAAGCGGCTCGGTGAGAACACCAGGCGGCCCCGGTGGATTGAGACGGTGCACGGCGTGGGGTACCGGATGACGCCGTAGAAGGCAGCCCGCCCGGCCCGCCGCCATTTCGTCCACAACCCGGCCCGTAAGCCAGCTCACAGTTACAGATCGTCTCTCAGATCACTGCTCCAGATGCATCTTCTCCACGATTCCCGCAGGTGCTGGATACGAAACCAGCCACAGGTCAATACTGGGAAGGAATAGTGGCAACAGAAGGACGGACCAATGACGATCTCCGCGAACCACACGGCCCCGGATACCGCCCGCAACACCGGGCCGGACAACGCCCTCACCGAGGCGGTCAAGAAGTTCGGCATCACGGCCGAGGACTACATGCTCCCGGCCCGGCACCAGATCCAGATGGTGGATCCGGAGGGCCGGCTCAAGGACAAAGGCGAGCAGGGCGCCGAACCCGGCCACGAATACCCCGTCCCCGGCGATGCGGAACTGCTGGCAGCCTACGAGCAGCTCGTCGTCGGCCGCCGCGTCAATGACCAGAACTCCGCCCTGGTCCGGCAGGGCCGCATGGCTGTGTATCCGTCCAGCCACGGCCAGGAAGCGTGCCAGGTGGCGGCCGCCCTCTGCCTGGGCGACGGCGACTGGATGTTCCCCACCTACCGTGACGCCGTGGCGGTGATGACCCGCGGCGTGGACCCGGTCCAGGTGATGACCATTTTCCGCGGCGACTGGCACGGCGGCTACGATCCGCTCCAGTACAAGGTGGGCATCCAGTCCACCCCGCTGACCACGCAGCTGCTGCACGCCGTCGGCGTTGCGCACGCCGCAAAGCTTCGCGGCGAGGACACCGTGGTGCTGGCCATGTGCGGCGACGGCGCCACCAGCGAAGGCGACTTCCACGAGGCCCTGAACTTCGCCGCCGTCTTCCACCTGCCCGTCATCTTCTTCGTCCAGAACAACAAGTACGCCATCTCGGTGCCGCTGGCGCACCAGTCCGTGGCGCCGTCGCTCGCGCACAAGGCCGTGGGCTACGGCATGGCCGGCGAACGCGTGGACGGCAACGATGTGGTGGCGCTCCTCGCCGTGCTGGACCGCGCCGTGGCCCTGTGCCGCGACGGCTCCGGCCCGCTGTTGGTGGAAGCGAACACCTACCGCATGCAGGCCCACACCAACGCCGACGACGACACCCGCTACCGCGAAAGCGCCGAGGTTGCCGAGTGGCGGGCCAAGGACCCCGTCAACCGGATGCGCACCTACCTCACCGGCCAGGGGATTTTGGACGACGACGGCGAGGCCCGGATCCGCGCGAAGGCTGAGTCGGTTGCCGCGCAGCTGCGCGAGGGCCTGAGCGAGGATGTGCCCGTTGACCCGCAGGACCTCTTCCGCCACGTGTTCGCTGTGCAGACGCCGCAGCTGAAGGAACAGTCCGCGTTTTTGGCGGATGAACTGGCGCGCGACGCAGCATCCGATTCTGATTCGAAGGAGGCCGGCAAGTGAGCCCCACCATCACCACCTCGTCCGAGGCCAACGGCAACGTTTCCGCCGCCACCGCCCGGGCGGCAGCCTCCGCCGCGGCAACCGCGGAAGCCACAGGCCCGCAGCCGGTCACCATGGCCAAGGCCCTGAACACCGCGCTGGCGGACGCCATGCATGCCGATTCGTCCGTCCTGGTGTTCGGCGAGGACGTGGGGCTTTTGGGCGGCGTCTTCCGGATCACCGACGGCCTCACCGCCACGTTCGGCGAGCAGCGCTGCTTCGACACCCCGCTGGCCGAATCCGGCATTGTGGGCATGGCCGTGGGCATGGCCATCAACGGCATGCGGCCGGTCATCGAGATGCAGTTCGACGCGTTCGCCTACCCGGCGTTCGAACAGATCGTCAGCCACGTGGCCAAGATGCACAACCGGACCCGCGGTGCCGTGAAGCTGCCACTGGTCATCCGCATCCCCTACGGCGGCGGCATCGGGGGAGTGGAGCACCACTGCGACTCCTCCGAGGCGTACTACGCCCACACGGCCGGCCTGAAGGTCTACACCCCGGCCACCGTGGCGGACGGCTACCGGATGCTCCGCGAAGCCATCGACTCGGACGACCCCGTGGTCTTCATGGAACCCAAGAAAATGTACTGGACCAAAGACTCGGTGGACCTTTCGGAACTCCGGGACCTGCACGAGCATCCAGCGGAAGGCACGACGGCGGGACAAGGCTCCGAGGGGAGGGCCGCCGTCGCCCGTCCCGGCACCGACGCGACCCTGATCGCGTACGGCCCGTCCGTGCCCACCGCTCTTGCCGCGGCCGAGGCCGCTGCGCTGGAAGGCCGCTCGCTGGAGGTGATCGACGTGCGGACCATCGTGCCGTTCGACGATGAAACAGTTGCTGCGTCGGTGCGCAAGACCGGCCGGGCCGTGGTGATCGCCGAGGCCCACGGGTTCGCCTCCGTGTCCTCCGAGATTGTGGCCCGCGTGCAGGAGCGCTGCTTCCACCACCTGGCCGCACCCATCCGCCGCGTCACCGGGTTCGACGTCCCGTACCCGGCGCCGAAACTCGAGAAGTACTACCTGCCCGGCGTGGACCGCATCCTCGACGCCGTTGACGACCTGCAGTGGGAGGACTGATTTATATGAGCGAGACGCGTGTGTTCCTGCTGCCGGACCTGGGCGAGGGCCTGACCGAGGCCGAGCTGGTGTCCTGGCATGTTGCCGTGGGTGATTCAATCGAGGTGGACCAGCCCATCGCCGAGGTGGAGACCGCCAAGTCCGCCGTTGAGGTGCCTTCGCCGTACGCCGGGATCGTGGCTGAGCTGCACGGCAAGCCGGGGGAGACCCTGGACGTGGGGATGCCGCTGATCTCGGTGACGCCGGTTGGTTCCTCGGTTCCCGCCGCTCCGGTGGTTGAGCCTGTCGAAACCGAGTTGGGTGAGCCGGTGGTTGAGCCCGATTCTTCGGTGGTTGAGCCCGTCGAAACCAAAGAAGTGGCCCAGTCCTATAGGGAAGAGGAGAAGGCCGGATCCGGAAATGTCCTGATCGGCTACGGGACGCCGGGCGGCCACGGGGTCGCCAAGCGGACCCGCGCACGAAAGTCTTCTGTCTCGGTGGTTGAGCCTGCCTCGGTGGTTGAGCCTGTCGAAACCTCCGGGGTTTCGACAGGCTCAACCACCGGTGACGAGCTCGCGCTCCTTCGTACCCGGGTCCCAGGCAAACTGGGTGCCGTCATTTCGCCGCTGGTCCGTCGGATGGCGCGGGAGCACGGGGTGGATCTGGGGGACATCTCCGGTTCCGGTGACAGCGGCCTGATCATGCGCCGTGATGTCGAGGCGGCCATCTCCGCCCCGGTCGGGGTTTCGACAGGCTCAACCACCGAATCGGTGGTTGAGCCTGTCGAAACCAAGCCTGTCGAAACCCCCGTGGCTGAGCCTGAGGTTCCTGGATCTCGACAGGCTCGATCACCGGAGGATAAGGATGCCCGCACTGGACTCGCTATTTCGTCCCGCACGCCGGTCCGCGGCGTGCGCAAGGCAGTGGCGGCAAACATGTCCCGCAGCCGGTCGGAAATCCCCGAGGCAACGGTGTGGGTGGACGTCGACGCCACCGGACTGCTGGAGCTCCGTGCCGGTATGAAGGCCAGTGGTGCCGAGGTTCCGGGACTTCTGGCATTCATCGCCCGTTTTGTCACAGCCGGGCTAAAAAAGTACCCGGAGCTGAACACCCGGATCGAAACGGCGGACGACGGGTCGCAGGAGATCGTCGGGTTCGACGGCATCAACCTGGGCTTCGCCGCGCAGACCGACCGGGGTCTGGTGGTCCCGTCCGTCCGTGCCGCCGAGAAGCTGAGCGCCCGTGAACTGGACGCGGAGATCCGGCGGCTGACCGACGTCGCACGCCAGGGCAAGGCAACCCCCGCGGAACTGGGCGGCGGCACTTTCACTCTGAACAATTACGGCGTGTTCGGCGTGGACGGTTCCGCGGCGATCATCAACCACCCGGAGGTCGGCATCCTGGGCGTGGGCCGGATCATCGCCAAGCCGTGGGTGGTCAACGGCGAACTGGCAGTCCGCAAGGTCACCGAACTGACCCTGACCTTTGACCACCGGGTCTGCGACGGCGGCACCGCTGCGGGCTTCCTCCGTTTCGTGGCCGACGCAATCGAAAACCCGCAGACCCTCCTGGCGGACATCTAACCGGTGGGTTGAGCTCCTCGACCGGTGATTGAGCTTGTCGACCGGAGATTGAGCTTGTCGACCGGAGATTGAGCTTGTCGAAATCCGGGTTTCGACAAGCTCAACCACCGCCCCTCCCAAACGCGCGCTCACTCGTGGCGGTTTTCCCGGAAACGCGCGCTCACTCGTGGCGGCTCTCATCCGGATCCATGTGCAACCGGCGGCCCGTGCCGACGCAGATATCAGCTACGGGGTTGGGCGGATGGCGGTATCGGCACTGTAGGACGTGATCCTTGAGGCAGGGCCGCTGTCGAGAACCTTCGAGCGGACGGTGGAAGCGTCAAGGACGACGTTCTGCCCCTCCACGTTGCTCACCACATGATTCGTGGCCACCACGTTGCTGTCGCCCCCGGCGATGAGGACCATGGTGGGCCGGGCGCCTGCCGGCACAATCCTGTCCGGGGCAACGTCGTAAGCGATGAGGTTGCTGGAGAAAAGGTTGTTGTCTCCCGCAATGTGGACCACTCCGTACAGATCGTCCAGGCCGTTGGACTTTCCCAGGAACGGCGGGAAGCCCTCCATGCCCCGGCGGAAATGATTGCCGGTGACCAGGTTCTCCTTGCAGTTGTTGACGAGCCGCATCATCCCGGGGAAGAAGCCCTGGAACCTGTTCGAGGTCACCGAGCACCGGTTACAGCCGCTCATCTCCACCAGGCTCCTGCCCCGGGGAAACAGGTTGTTGCCGGTAACCAGGAGGCCCTCGTGGTTCTCCGCCAGGAGGGTGACCCCGTCCGGCCCGGCCCCCATGAGGTTGTCACTGACGATGGTGGCCTGTCCCGCGCCGGTGAGTTCAACGCAGTTGCCGCACTCGGCGATCATGTTGTCGTGGACACGCAGGGCATCGGCGCCGCGGACTATCAGTGCGTGTTCCAGATACACAAAGCCCATGCCCGTGATGTGGAAGGAATCGTTGTCCGATGCGACTTCGATGCCTGTCCTGCCGTTGCGGTAGCTGTTGCCATCGGGCGGGAACTCCACGCCGTCAAGGCAGAAGTCGCGAAAGACAACCCCGGACAGGCGCGGGCTTCCGTCCCGCCGCACCAGGAAGGCCTGCGGAGCTGTTGGGGCAGTGAGGACGCGGATGTGGCTGCCGCCGGGCTGCAGGTCCAGCCAGCCGGAGGTATCCACATTGTCCTTGATGTTGCGGGAGAAGAACCCGTGGCCGAAGCCGGCGATGGTGAGGTAGCTGATGTCCACCACCACCTGGGTGCGAAGGTCGTAGTCGCCCGGAGGGATGGTGATGACGGCCCCTGGCCTGCTGTCAGCAGAAGCCTGGCGCTTTTTGATGTCCGCGATGATGTCGTTGATCACCGCGCCGATATCCACCTGCGCCGTCACTGCGGGCCGGCCCTTGATTTTCCAGGAAGTGACATCGTAGATGTTCGCATCCGGTGCCTTGTCCGCCGCCTGCGCCGAACTTGTGGTGCCCAGGGTCAACGCCCCGGCAAGCGTGGCAACAGCGCCGGCACCCAAAAGCCTGCGCCGGCCGGGGTCTGTGGTTTCCGCAGTCCTGTTGGTCACTCGTGTCTCCTCAATGCGCCGTTGGATGGGTAGGTGTCCGGGCCGATGGCACGCTGGTGCCAAATCGATTTGTTGCGCCGGGACGTTCCGAGGCTAGGAGGGCGGACTTGCCGCTGTCAACGCCAAAATTTCGCCCGGTTTTTGGCACCGAAGTGACCCTTGACACTCCACAGCGGGCAGGCCTATGGTGAATGCCAAGTCGTTTTGGCAAAACGATTTTTCACCCCAGATCATTCTCACCACTTCCGTTCGAGAGAAAGTGAGTCGACAGAGATGTCCACTCGTACATTCATCAGCAGGATCGCCGTTGGCGGCATCTGCACCGCCGTCGCACTGGCAGCGTCCGCCTGCGGCGCAGGGGGCCCGGCGAACACGTCGGGAAGCGCCGGCACCAACACCGTCAACGTCCTGGTGGAAGCCGGCGGCCACGCCGAACTGACAGGCGTCGCCGAACAGTGCAAGGCCGAAACCGGCGTCACCGCCAACTTCGTCGAACTGCCCTACGACGGCATGTTCAACCGGCTCTCCAGCGAATTCTCCTCCGGCAACGTCTCCTTCGACGTCGCAGCCCTGGACTCGGTCTGGCTGCCCAGCTTCAAGGACGCCGTCCAGCCCATCGACGAGCTCTTCACCGATGAGGCCAAGAAGGACATCTTCCCGGCACTGGTCAAGGAAGCCAACGTGGACGGCCACTTCATCGGCATGCCGGCGTGGACCAACGCCGAAATCATCCTGTACCGCAAGGACCTGTTCGAGGACGCCAAGAACAAGGCGGACTTCCAGGCCAAGTACGGCTACGCCCTGGCCGCCCCCACCACGTGGAAGCAGTACCAGGACATTTCCGAGTTCTTCACCAAGGACGGCATGTACGGCACGGACGTCAAGGGCGCCGTGGAAACCGAATGGCTGGCCCACGTCCTGCAGGCCGGCTCACCCATGGTCCTGGACGGAGACAAGGTGGTCATCGACAACGCCGCCCACAAGGAAGCCCTGGACTTCTACGTGAGCCTGGCCAAGGACGCCCCGTCCGGCGCCGCCCAGGTGGACTGGGCCGCGGCGCAGAACCTGTTCAATCAGGGCAAGACGGCCATGACCCGCTTCTGGGCCCACGCCTACCGCCAGATCCCCAAGGACGCCGCAGTGGCCGGCAAGGTGGGCGCCGCCCCCATGATCGCCGGGTCCGCCGGCGTCGGCGGGGTCCCCGGCCCCTGGTACCTCACCGTGCCGAAGGCCACCAAGAACGCCGAGGCCGCCAAGAAGTTCGTCAAGTGCGCCTACGACTACAACAGCAAGGGCATCGAATCCAGCCTGGGCCTGGCCGCCCGCATCTCCGCTTTCGAGAAGTACCAGGACCAGCCCGGGTACGAAAGCTTCAAGCCGCTGATCGAGACCCTCAACGGCAAGGCCACCGCCACCCGGCCTGCCACCGAAAAGTGGCAGCAGATTGTGGACACCGTCCTGATCCCCATGCTGCAGAAAGCCGTGGCCGGCGGTGACTCCGCCACCCTCCTCGCCGACGCCAAGAAGCAGATCGAGGACCTCCTCAAGTAAGACCACCGCGGCCGGCACCTGAACAAGAACCGGTGCCGGCCGCGGCCCCAACCAGCGGAAGAGAAACCCGTGCGCATCTCCGATCGCCGCTTCGCCCTGTTCCTGATGGCGCCAGCGGCGCTGTTCCTGGCAATATTCGTAGCCTTTCCCCTGTTCCGCCTGGTGGCGGACAGCTTCTACAAGATCTCCCCGATCGCCGGCGGCCCCCGCGACTTCGTGGGCCTGGACAACTACGTCCGCGCCTTCGCCTCCGAGGCCTTCACCGGCGCCGGCTGGCGGACCCTGGCCTACACCCTGGTGGTGGTCACCCTCGAGTTCGCCCTCGGCCTGGGCATGGCACTGCTGTTCACCATGCTGGGCAAGAGCTCCCAGATCTGGCGGACCGTGTTCATGTACCCGCTGATGATCGCCCCCATCGTGGCCGGCCTGCTGTGGAAGTTCCTGATGATCGATAACTTCGGCCTCATCGGAACCCTCCTGCACCAGGCAGGCATCCTGTCCAACCCCAACCAGATCGGCTGGCTCTCGGACCCCAACATCGTGCTCTTCTCGGTGGCGATCCCGGACATCTGGCTCACCACCTCGTTCATGTGCCTGGTGCTGTTCGCCGGGCTGCAGAACATCCCCGGTGACCTCATCGAAGCCGCCCGGCTGGACGGCGCACGCGCCCATGACCTGCTGTTCCGGATCATCCTGCCGCTGCTGCGCCCCGTCATCGCCGTGGCCCTGGTGGTCCGCGGCATCGACGCGGCCCGCGCCTTTGACACCATCCTCATCCAAACCAACGGCGGCCCGCAGTCCGCCTCGGAAACCATGAGCCTGCTGATTTACCGCACCATGATCCGCTTCGGCGATCCGGGGCTGGCCAGCGCCATGGGCACCATCTACCTGCTGGCGATGCTCGCCGTCGCGTTCTTCGCGGTGGCCACCATCTGGCGGCCAGGAAAGGACAACTGATGCGCGTCGCCGAACGCATGAAGCACGACGCCGGCACCCCGGCCAAGGCGGCTGGGGCACCTTCCGCAGCACCCGCCGTCGTCCGTCCCGGCAAGCGCCGCGGCGTCAACCGCGAAGGCCTGGAAGCAGGCCGGCGCAGCACCCGGACCCTGCTGTGGATCCTGCTGGCCGCGGCCATGGTCCTCTACGGGTTCCCGTTCCTGTACCTGCTGTTCACGTCCTTCAAGACGCCCATCGACACCATCGCGGTGCCGCCCACCATCCTCCCCAGGGAATGGACGCTGGAGAACTACACCAACGCGCTGGGCCGCAGCGGAGTGCTGGCCTCGTTCATCAACAGCGTCCAGACAGCCATCATCAGCACCGTGCTTTCGCTGGTCCTGGCCGTCCCCGCGGCCTACGGGATCACCCGGTACAAGACCCTCAGCGGCCGGATCTTCATCATGGCCGCGCTGGTGACGCGCATGGTGCCGCCGGTGGCTATCGGCATCCCGCTGGCCTCCATGATGGGGACGCTGGGCCTGTCCGATACCCCCATCGCCCTGTCCATCGCGCACACCACCATCTCGCTGCCGCTCTCCATCTGGCTGATGTCCAGCTTCTTTGAGGCCGTCCCGCAGGACCTGGAAGAAGCGGCCACCGTGGACGGCTGCAGCAGGCTCGGCGCGCTCTGGCGCGTGGTGATCCCGGTGGTGTCCGGCGGCATCGCCGTTACCGCGATCTTCGCCTTCCTGGCCTCCTGGAACGAGTTCCTTTTCGCCCTCCTCATGACGGCCATCCGTTCGCAGACCACCCCCGTGGTGATCGCCAACTTCCAGACCCAGTTCGGCCTGGACTGGGGTTCCATGACAGCGCTGGCCGCCGTCTACTCCATCCCGGTCATCCTCCTCACGCTGCTCCTGCAGCGCAAGATCGTGGCCGGCATGACGCTCGGCGCCGTCAAGGGCTGAGCACCACCTACCAACCAGAAGGATGCGCGAGATGAGCAACAGGAACATCGGGATCAAGGACGTGGCGGTGGCTGCCGGCGTGTCCGTGACCACTGTTTCGCACGTCCTCAACGAGGTTTCCTATGCCCGGGTCAGCCCCGGAACCAAGGACAGGGTGAGATCCGCCGCCGAGCAGCTGGGCTACGGTCCCAACCGCCTGGCCCGGGCCCTGCGCACCCAGCGGACGGGCATGCTGGGGCTGGTGAGCGAGGACATCGCCACCACCCCCCACGCCGGCCGCATCATCCTCGGCGCGGACGAGGCCGCAAAAGCCCGCGGCTACAACCTCATGATCATCAACACCTCAGCGTCGGCCAGCCTGGAGTCCCGGGAGGCTGACGTCGAGGCCCTCCTGGAGCGCCGGGTGGACGGCATCCTCTACGCCACCATGTACCACCGCAATGTGGAGCTGCCGGCCAACCTGGGCAGCGTGCCCTCCGTCCTGGTGGACTCCGTGGCGGCCGGCGGCGATATCACGGCTGTGATCCCGGACGAAGAGGGCGGCGCACGCGCAGCCGTGGCTGCGCTCCTGGAAGCCGGGCACACCCGGGTTGGCTTCATCAACAACACGGACGATGTCCCCGCAACCCACCAGCGGCTCCGCGCCTTCCGGGCCACCCTGTCAGATGCAGGGCTCGACGGCGGCGCGGCACCTGTCGAGTCTGCCGTCTCCGAGGTGCAGGGCGGCTACGAGGCTGCGCTCCGGATCCTTGCACGCGAGGACCGCGCGGACGTGCCCACAGCCCTGTTCTGCTACAACGACCGCATGGCGATCGGCGCCTACCGCGCCGCCGCAGAGCTGGGGCTCCGGATCCCGGAGGACCTGTCCGTGGCAGGCTTCGACAACCAGGAACTAATTGCAGCGAACATCCACCCGGGACTGACCACCGTTGCCCTGCCGCACTACGAGATGGGCGCCTGGGCCACCGAACACCTGATTGACGCCGTTGAGGGCAAGACCGACCTCTCCCTCATGGCACTCCACCCGACCATCCTGGGTTGCCCCTTGGTCCGCCGCGACTCCATCGCGGCCCCACGGGCCTAGCAGCCAGCCCCTTCCACGTCCCCAGAGGAACGCCCTACATGTCCAGCAGCGTTGAAGCCGCACTTCCGGAAACAGCCCCCGCCACCACCGGGTGGAGGCCTGCCCTTCACTACACGGCACGGGACACCTGGCTGAACGATCCCAACGGCCTGGTGTACTACGGCGGCCAGTACCACCTCTTCTACCAGCACAACCCGTTCGGCAACGTGTGGGGCAACATGTCCTGGGGCCACGCCACCTCCCGCGACCTGCTGCACTGGACCGAACACCCCGTGGCCATCGCCTGCGACGAGGAGGAAGACATCTTTTCCGGGAGCGTGGTGGTGGACCACGGCAACACTTCCGGCTTCGGCACGGCCGAATCACCGGCCCTGGTGGCCATCTACACCAGTGCGTTCAAGGCCGGATCCGGGCACGCCGGCACACAGGCCCAGTCCCTGGCCTTCAGCACGGACGGCGGCATGACCTGGAGCAAATACGCCGGAAACCCGGTCCTCAGCCGGAACTCCGCGCACTTCCGCGACCCCAAAGTCTTCCGTTACGAAGGGGACAACGGCCCGTACTGGGTCATGGCCGCCGTCGAAGCGCAGCAGCAGAAGGTGGTCCTGTACCGCTCCGAGAACCTCAAGGCCTGGGACTTCCTGAGCGAGTTCGGCCCTGCGAATGCCGATGCCGGTGAGTGGGAGTGTCCGGACCTCTTTCCGCTCGCCGTTGACGGGGACCCGGACAACATCAAGTGGGTGCTGATCGTCAACGTCAATCCTGGGGCCGTGGCGGGTGGCTCGGGCGGACAGTACTTCGTGGGGCATTTCGACGGCGTCAGTTTCGTTGCGGACGCTTCCTCGCTTGCTGCGCCGGCCGGGGTCAGTTCGCTCGGTGACGCAGCCGGGGCGACGGCGGCACTCCGGCGCTGCCTCTGGCTGGACTGGGGGAGGGACTGCTACGCGTCCGTCTCCTTCAGCAACGCCCCGGACGGCCGGCGCATCATCATCGGCTGGATGAACAACTGGGACTACGCCAACCAGCTGCCCACTGCCCCCTGGCGCTCCTCGATGACGCTGGCGCGCGAGCTGCGGCTCACAGCGCATGAAGGCTCCGCCCGGCTGGTCCAAGAACCCGTGCTGGGCGGCGGCAGCTCCGGAACCAGCCTGTCCGGTACCGGCGAAAGCCTCCGCTCCGGCCCCTTCGACCTGGAGGACGCTGCTTTCCGATTGCCGGACGCCGTCCCCGGCACGGCCCAGGTCATCGACGCCGAAATCCTCCCCGGAAGCGCCGGGCAGGTGTACTTCCACCTGCTCGAAGGTGAGGACGGAAACGCCGGGACGGTGCTGAGCTACCACCCGGGCCGCGCTGAGCTCATCCTGGACCGCCGGCAGTCCGGGAATACCGGCTTCCACCCAAAGTTCCCGTCGGCCGAAGCAGCCCCGCTCATCCTGGCGAGCGGCGTGCTCAAGCTGCGCATCGTCGTCGACCATTGCTCGGTGGAGGTGTTCGCGCAGGACGGCCAGGTGGTCCTCACCGACCTTGTTTTCCCGCTTGCCGGACAGACGGCGAACAGGCTGACTGCCAGCGGCGGGCGGGCCACTGTCCGCGCACTCACCGTCACCGCGCTCAGCTAAACCACCCCTCAACACCTAAAGGAAGGCCACCATGCCAGCAGACCAGTACACGGGCGACGCCGCCGCGGAGCACCTTGACGTGGTGGTGGTCGGCGAAGCCCTTGTGGACATCGTCGTCTCGCCCCGCGGCACCGAAGAGCACCCCGGCGGATCGCCCGCGAACGTTGCCTACGGGCTCGGCAGGCTCGGGGTGGGTACCGGCCTGATGACCTCTATCGGCACCGACCACCACGGCGCCGCCATCGAACAGCACCTCCACAGCGCGGGGGTCCGGCTCCTGCCGGGATCACGCGGAACCGCGGCAACGGCGACGGCCACCGCCGTCCTGGCCTCGGACGGTTCGGCCCGGTACGACTTCGACATCCGCTGGGACCTGCCCCGGACTGCCCCGGCGGCCCTCCCGAAGATCCTGCATACCGGCTCCATAGCCACCTTCCTGGAACCCGGTGCCTCCGTGGTGCGTGAGCTGCTGGAGCAGTCGCACCGGCGCTGCACGGTCACTTACGATCCCAACGTCCGGCCGTCCCTGCTCGGCAGCCACTCTGAAGCCGCATCCATCTTCGAGGACCTCCTGCCGTTCACCGAGGTGGTCAAACTCAGCGACGAGGATGCCCGGTGGCTCTACCCGCGCCTATCCCTGGACGAAGTCTCGCGGCGGATCCTCGGACTGGGCCCGGCCCTCGTTGCCGTCACCAGGGGAGCGGACGGCTCCCTGCTCACCACCCGGGACGCCCAGGTGGCTGTGCCCTCCCTCAAATCCGTGGTGGCGGACACCATCGGTGCCGGCGATTCCTACATGACCGCCCTGATCTACGGGCTGCTCATGCGCGGAGCCGACGGGCTGGCACCATCGGTGCTGGAGGCGCTGGGACGGATGGCAGCCAAGGCCGCAGCCATCACCGTCCGCCGGCCTGGCGCCCACCCGCCCACGCTGGAGGAACTCCGGGCAGACGTTCCGGAGCACGAACCGGCATCCCGCTGAGCAACCACACCAAGGAAGAACAAATGCCAAGCAACAACCGCTACGACGTCACGGAATGGCCCGCGGGCAACCCGGCCAAGGACATCGGCGAGGTCATCAACAGCATCATCGCCGACATCAAGGCCAGGCAGGGCGCAGCGGACGTGGACGACGGCGGGAAGCCCGGCGCCGTGATCTACCTCCCGCCGGGGGACTACCACCTCCGGACGCAGGTGCTGATCGACATCAGTTTCCTGCGGATCGAAGGCTCGGGGCACGGTTTCACGTCCTCGAGCATCCGCTTCAACGTCCCGGAGGAGGAATGGCCGGACCTGCACGAACTGTGGCCCGGCGGGAGCCGCGTGATCGTTGACCTTCCCGCCGGCGGCGCCGGGGATTCCGCCGCGGGCGCGGCGTTCCTCGTGGCGCGCGAGGGCAGCCCCCGGATCAGCTCGGTGGAGTTTTCCAACTTCTGCATCGACGGGCTGCACTTCACGGCCGACGGTTCCGGCAGGCACCCGGAGAACACCTACGCCAACGGGAAGACCGGCATCCACGTAGCCAGCGCCAACGATTCCTTCCGCGTCACGGACATGGGTTTCGTCTACCTGGAGAATGCATTGACCATCCACAAAGCGGATGCGCTGTCCATCCACCACAACTTCATCGCCGAGTGCGGCAGCTGCATCGAGCTGCGCGGCTGGGGGCAGGCCTCAAAGATCACTGACAACCTTGTGGGGGCGGGCCCCCGCGGGCACTCCATCTATGCCGAAAACCACGGCGGACTCCTGGTCACCGCAAACAACGTTTTCCCGCGCGGCGCCAGCAGCGTCCACTTCAAGGGGGTCACGCGGTCCAGCGTCACCAACAACCGGCTGCACGCGTTCTACCCCGGGATGGTGCGGCTGGAGGAGAACAGCTCGGAGAATCTCGTGGCCACCAACCACTTCCTCCGCGACCACGAGCCCTGGACGCCGTTCTTCGGCGTGGACAACGGGCTGGATGACCTCACCGGGCTGCTGAGCATCAGCGGCAACAACAATTCGGTCATCGGGAACCACTTCTCCGAGGTGGTGGACGCGAACGAAATCCGGCCTGAGGGTGCCACGCCGGTCATCATCCGGCTGACGGCAGGCACCGGAAACTTCGTCTCCACCAACCATGTGGTGGCAATGGATGTGGACGCTGCGTCGAGTGACTCCTGCTTCGAAGCCCAGGTGGACGCACTGCTGGCAACGGAGGCGGCGGATCTCGCCGTGACGGCTGTCCTGGTGGACCCAGGGTCAGCCCGCAACACCATCCTGGACTCCGGAAGCGACACCCAGGTGGTTGCCGACAGGGCAGTCAACGCGATCCGGGCCACACCCACGGTAGGTTTCTAGGAGACACAGGCCCGGTGGCGCGGGCGGCATCAGACCATGAGGGCGTGGGAGACGGATGGGCAACAAAAACGTGGGGATCAAGGACGTGGCGCTGGCTGCCGGGGTGTCCGTGACCACCGTCTCCCATGTCCTCAACGAGGTGGCGTATGCCCGCGTCAGGCCCGAAACCAAGGAGAAGGTCAGGGCCGCAGCAGCACAGCTCGGCTACGAACCCAACCGTCTGGCCCAGGCGCTGCGGACCCAGCGGACCGGGATGCTGGGGCTGCTGAGCGAGGACATCGCCACCACCCCGCACGCGGGCCGGATCATCCTGGGCGCCGATGAGGCCGCCAAGGCCCGAGGCTACAACCTGATGATCCTCAACACGTCAGCCGCGGCCAGCCTGGAGTCGCGGCAGGCCGATGTGGAGGCCCTCCTCGAACGGAGGGTGGACGGCATCCTGTACGCCACCATGTACCACCGCAGCGTTGACCTGCCGCCCAACCTCGGCAACGTTCCGTCGGTCCTGGTGGACTCCGTTTCCACCGGCGGAAACATCACCGCGGTGATTCCGGACGAGGAACGCGGCGCCCGGACCGCGGTGTCCGCACTGGTGGAGGCGGGCCACACCCGCATAGGTTTCCTGAACAACACCGATGACGTCCCGGCCACCCACCTCCGCCTTCAGGGTTTCCGGAACACGCTGGACGAAGCAGGGCTCGACGGCGGTGCGGCGCCGGTGGAGTCTGCGCCGTCCGAGGTGCAGGGCGGCTATGAGGCGGCACGCCGGATCCTCGAACGCGGCCGGAGCGCTGACGTGCCCACGGCCTTGTTCTGCTACAACGACCGGATGGCCATGGGCGCCTACCGGGCAGCCGCCGAACTGGGTCTAGCCATTCCTGCCGACCTGTCCATCGTGGGTTTCGATGACCAGCAACTCATTGCCGCCAACCTCTACCCGGCCCTGACCACCGTGGCGCTGCCGCACTATGAGATGGGGGCCTGGGCCGTGGAGCAGCTCATCGACGCCATCGAGGGGAAGACTGACCTGGCCCTGATGGCGGCTGCGCCCACCGTGATGGACTGCCCGCTGGTGCGGCGCGATTCCGTGGCGCCGCCAAGGGCCTGACCGTCTGGCATGCACTTTCGCTGCGCAAACCAGGTTCCGACGCGCACATCCGCCGGCGCGGCCCAGATCTCGCGGGCGCCGTCGGACATGCGGGTCGACAACAAATGTGGGTGTCGGCAGGCTGCCCCGCGGGTTATTACAGGCCAGGCCAAGGACCCATGGGTACAATCGACCACTACACGAACGCACACTGCTTTGCCGGAGGTACGGAGAAACAATGTCGGAATGGCTTGAGGTCGGCGCGGGCAACTATGTGCTGGTCACCGAGGGATCGCTGCTGAACACCGGACTGATCATCGGGACCGAGCGGGCCATGGTGATCGACACCGGCTGCGGCCCCCGCCAGGGCAAGGAGATCCTGGACGCGGTGCGGGAGAAGACCCACCTGCCGCTCGTCGTCGTCAACACCCACGCCCACTACGACCACTTCTTCGGCAACGCGGTGTTCGCCGAAGCGGGCGTCACGGAATTCTGGGCGCACGAGAACTGCGCCACCGAGATCGACCAGCGCGGTGACCTGCAGCGCCGCTTCGTGGGCACGCTGGAACCGGAAATGTCCACCGGTGAGGGCGAGAATGTGGAACTGGTGGTGCCCAACGCGATCGTCCGCGACCAGCCGGTCCTGGTGGACCTGGGCGGTGTGACCGCCACGCTGTTCTACCTGGGCCGTGGACACACCGACGGCGATCTCCTGGTGGGCACTTCCACCACCCTGTACGTGGGTGACCTCGTGGAGCAGGGCGCGCACCCGTCCTTCGAGGACTCGTTCCCCGAGGAGTGGGCGGACGCCCTCCGGCACATCTCCGCCTTGCGCCACCGCTACGAATTCCTCATCCCCGGACACGGAAAGCCTTGCAGCGATGGCTTCGTCAAGACCATGGCCAACACCCTGACCACCGCGGTCCGCCAGGCACGCCAGTCCATCCGCGACACCCCGGACGACGCCACTAAGGCCATCCCCGTGCTGCCCTACGGCCCGGAACAGTCCCGCTGGTTCATCAAGAGGCTGCAGGAAACCCACCGGGAAAGCTAGCGGGCGGCGTCTACCTTTGACGCATTTGCTGACCCCTATTTAGGCGGATTGGGTTCGCGCAGACTCCACTGGCCAGAGCCCCGGGCAGACTCGGGGCTTCATCGGGGCGGACATATAGCAGTTGCAGGGTCACACCCTTCACGACGCGGAATACCTGACTGTGCCCCCGGGCGTGGTATCTTGCGCAGGAACTAGTGGGGGATTGCCCACAATTTACGGCATGTCAATTGGGGGCAGCGTGGTCTTTTCGAGTGCACGGATCAAGAGGGGAACTGCCCGTGTGGCGGCCACTGTAGGCGTCCTTCTGGTCTTGTGTGGTGTGGCCGTGCCTGGTGCGCGGGCGGATACAGCGGCGGCCCCAGCCCCTACGCCTGTTGCACTGGTGGGAACCACGGCGAACGCCACCACTGAGGGTGCCTTTGTTTCGGTGGCGCCGGCTCGGTTCCTGGATACACGAGACAGTGCGCCAGCGGGTCCGGACGGGACGGTTTCCTTCCAAGTAGGCGGCGTAAACGGGATTCCGGCAGACGCTTCCGCAGTGGTTTTTAACCTCACAGTCACCGGCCCTCAGTCATACGGCTTCGTCTCCGCCTATGCCTCGGGAAGCAACCGGCCCGACGCGTCTAACCTGAACTTCGCCGCGGGCCAAACTGTTGCGAACTCCGTCAGCGTCCCGGTCGGTGCCGACGGCAAAGTAACCCTCTTCAACCGCTCCTCCGGCAGTACCCAATTGATCGCGGACGTCTCCGGCTACTACCTCGCCGGACGTCCGACGGTACCCGGAGCCTTCGTCCCCGTTGATCCCGCCAGGCTCCTGGACACCCGGACCGGCGCGCCCGTGGGCCCGGACGACACCGTATCCTTCCAAATCGGCGGAGTGGGCGGGATTCCGACGACGGTCTCGGCAGTCACCTTCAACCTCACCGTAGCGAACCCGACATCGTTCGGCTTCATCACGGCCTTTCCCTCCGGTTCTGCACGCCCGGACTCCTCCAACCTCAACTTCGCAACAGACCAGACGGTTCCGAACTCCGTTACGGTCCCTGTGGGTCTCGACGGCAAAGTCACCCTCTTCAACCGCTCCTCGGGCAACACACAATTGATCGCGGACGTCTCCGGCTACTACCTCGCTGGGGCGCCGACCGCGGCAGGCACATTTGTTCCCGTACCACCGGCCCGTTTTTTGGATACCCGCAACAGGGGCGCTGTGGGAGCCGACGGGGTGGCCTCATTTCAAGTCGGTGGGGTGAAGGGAATTCCAGCGAATGCTGCGGCCATTACTTTCAACCTCACGGTTACCAGCCCGGCGTCGTTCGGGTTCATTTCGGCCTACGCGTCGGGGTCAGGCCGGCCCAATTCCTCGAATGTAAACTTTGACGCCGGACAGACGATTCCGAACTCTGTCACAGTCCCGGTGGGCATCGATGGAAAGGTGACCCTTTTCAACCGGTCCGCAGCTACCTCCCATCTGATTGCGGATGTGTCCGGATACTACCTCCCCGGAATTACAACCAGCTCAGCGGTCGTCTGGGGTGCCAACGGCGCCGGGCAGCTTGGCAATGGCAACTTTCAAAGCAGTCTCGCACCGATCGGCGTAGCGGGGTTCACGGATGTGGTCATGACCGCCCAAGGTCGCGACAGCAGGTACGCCTTACGGGCTGACGGCACGGTTTGGGCCTGGGGCCAGAACAACATGGGCCAACTGGGCGACGGCACCACGCACTACCGCGACGCTCCGGTCCAAGTGGTTGGACTTAGAGGAGTGACCTCGATTGTTGCCGATACCGACACCGCATATGCCTTGTTGGCTGATGGCACGGTGCGGGCCTGGGGCAACAATTGCGACGGCATGTTGGGTAATGGCACCTCGGGCTGCAGCCCCACCACGCCCTTCAACAGTGCCACCGCCTACATCAGCACCCCGGTCAAGGTAGTCGGCCTGACGGGAGTTGCTTCCCTCAGCGCTACCTTTCTCGCCACTTATGCGGTGTTAGCCGACGGGACAGTATGGGCCTGGGGTCACAACTACAACGGTCAATTGGGCGATGGCACTACGACCGACAGGAATGCGCCGGTCCGGGTCAGGGGCCTCACTGGCGTAGAGTCAATCGCTGTTGCTTATCAGAACGCGTACGCGCTGCTCACCGATGGAACCGTCCGTGCTTGGGGGTCAAATGCTGACGGCCAGACTGGTTCCGCCAGCCCAATTTGGACCAACAGTATTCCGGCCCCCGTCCCGGTCTCAGGGCTCACCGGCGTCACATCCATTACGACCTCAGGTGGAGGTGCGTATGCCCTGCTCAGCGATGGCACAGTTCGTGCTTGGGGCGGAAACCGTTCCGGCGGATTGGGTGACGGCTCAATCAGAGAAAACAGCAACGTTCCGGTTAAAGTTGCTGGCCTGACTGGAGTTGCTTCGATCTCGGCCGGTTACGGCACGGCCTACGCTGTGTTGGCTGATGGGACAGTCCGTGCTTGGGGATTCAACCCCAACGGCCAGGTTGGCAACGGCACCACAACGGTTACCCGTTCACCTGCCCAGGTTATTGGTCTGGCACGAGTTGCCGCGATTACGTCGAATGGATTCAGCACATACGCGCAGCTCACCGATGGGACTGTACGGGCATGGGGTTACAACGGGGAAGGCCAGCTCTGCAATGGCACCACGACGAGCAGCAGCACTCCCGTGGTGGTCCAAGGGCTCACCAATGTAAGGCGCCTGGCTTAGCAGGGGGCTCGGGCAGAACACCCGCTGACGCGAGAAACCCCGCGGGGGATATCACTTTCCGCGGGGTTCTCTGATGCTCCCTTACCCAGCTTGCGCTGCCCCAAACGCCAAATATGGAGAACGGTTGAGTACCACTTGGCCGTCCACCCCAACCGCTCATGCGGAAATTGACGTAATGGCTACTGGTGCCGCAAACGCCGCAAAAGCGTCTACTTGTAAGTGCCGGCGGCGCCGGGCCCGTCCGTGAGACCGCCGGGCCCTCTACCCGGAAGGCGCCGCCGGCACTTAAGCTTCGAGATCACCGCTGCACAGGAAACACGCAGGATCCTCCCAGCTCCATCACCCTAGGATGGAGCCCATGAAAGCCGCCCGAGACGCCCAGTCCGTTGCCGTGGTGATCAACGCCGGCGCACGCCTGGGAGCGGTGACGGCGGACCAGGCGGTGGACATGCTGCGGAACGCCGGCCTGCCCATCACAGCCGTCCATAAAATCCAGTCCGGCACGGACCTGGCCCTGACCCTTGAGCGGGTGATGGCCGAAAACCACGACCTGGTGGTGGTGGGCGGCGGCGACGGCACCGTGTCTTTTGCTGCCGGACGGCTCGCCGGCACCGGCACCGTGCTCGGCGTCCTGCCGCTGGGAACAGCCAACGACCTCGCCCGCACCCTGGAGATCCCCAGCACTTTGCCTGCTGCCTGCGCCGCGCTCGCCGACGGCAAAGTGGTGGACATCGACCTGGGCCGCGTCAACGGCCAGCCCTTCCTCAACGTGGCCTCCGTAGGCCTTTCAGTAGGGGTCACCGAAACCCTCAGTCCGCGCCTGAAACGCCGCCTCGGCCCGCTCGCCTACGTTGTCGCAGCCGTCCGCGCCTACGCCCGGCACCAGCCCTTCCAGGCGCGCCTCGAATTCCCCGGGGGAGACCACCCGGCCATCGAGCTCGAGAACCTGCTGCAGGTGGCCGTGGGCAACGGCAAGCACTACGGAGGCGGGAATGCCGTCTCACCCACCGCCGGCATTGACGACCACACCCTCGACATCTACGCCATCCCCGGCGCCCGGCTGCGCGAACACGTGCGGATCGCCCGGCTGCTCAAGGACGGCAGCTTCGTGGAGCGCAGCGACGTGCACCACGCGACCACCCAGCGCGTCCTCCTGGTCACCGATCCGCCCATGCCGGTCAACCTCGACGGCGAAATCGCCACGGTCACGCCCGCCGACTTCACGGTGGAGCGCAACGCCGTCCACGTCGTGGTGCCGCAGAACAGCACGGCCGCGGTACTGGACGGGTAGCCCTCCCGGCGCAGAACTTTTCGAGGCGGCCGGCGTCAAACGGAAACGTACGACGGCGGCCGCGCGCCGCCGTCGTCCGCCTTCTCACGTGAAGGTGGGTCCGCCGCCCGCGGCCAGCAAGGCGTCCAGCTCCGCCGCCTGGTGCGCGGCGAAAGCCTTGTCCGCGTTGGCCTTGGTGCTGGCAAGTACCGGTATCTCGAGGCGGGCGTGGCAGCCGCGGCAGCGGATCTCGTGCGTCCACACCCAGCTGTACGCGGGGTGGATTTCCCGGACCTGCTGCAGGGCGGACGTGATTGCTTCCGTTGTGGCCACAAAGTGTGCCGCGTCCTCGCTGCTGAGGCTGCTACCAATTCCGATGTCGATGCTCATCGTCGCCTCTTTTCCGTAAAGCCGGATGGTGCTGTTGACAGTAGTGGCTGTTGCTCCGGTAAGGAACTGCCCGGAGGTCACGGTTGCCTAACGCCGCTTCGTAAGCCCGCTCCGGGGTGATTTTCCCTTGACGAAACAGCTGCTTGCATGGTTAGTTAGTCAAGTAAGTAACCAACTGGCTGGGAGGTCGCCTGATGGACGAAGGCAAACCACTCTTCGTGCAGATCGCCGAACAGGTCGAAGCATCGATCCTGGACGGCAGCATCGCGGAAGAATCGCAGGCGCCGTCAACAAACGAGCTCGCCGTCTTCCACCGCATCAATCCGGCCACTGCGGCGAAGGGCGTGAACATGCTCGTGGACAAAGGCGTGCTGTACAAGCGCCGGGGCATCGGAATGTTCGTTGCCCCGGGTGCCCGCGAACTCCTCCTCAAGGAGCGCCGCAGCGATTTCGCGGAGCGGTATGTGCAACCCCTGCTGGCAGAGGCCCGCAGGATCGGGCTGGGGCCCGAAGACGTCGCGGACCTGGTCCGCACCGGCGCCGGCGTTTCACCGGCAAATCCATAAACCTGCCAGATCGAAGGACACGATGAACTCCGTAATACAGGTCAGGAACCTCACCAAGCAATACAAGGGCGCCCTCGCCCTGGACGGTGTCAGCTTCGACATCCAGCAGGACGCCATCTACGGCCTGCTGGGACGCAACGGCGCCGGCAAGACCACCGCCATGTCCATCCTCACGGCCCAGAACCTGCCCACCAGCGGCGAGGTGCGCGTCTTCGGCGAGAACCCCTACGAGAACGCCCGGGTCCTCAGCCGCATGTGCTTCGTCCGGGAAAGCCAGAAATACCCGGACGACGCCACCCCGCGCCACGCGTTCGCTGCCGCACGGCTGTTCTTTCCCCGCTGGGACCAGGGGCTGGCCGAAGAACTCATCGACGACTTCCAGCTCCCGCTGAAACGCACCATCAAGAAGCTCTCCCGCGGGCAGCTTTCAGCCGTGGGGGTCATCATCGGCCTGGCCTCTCGGGCGGAGGTCACGTTCTTTGACGAGCCGTACCTGGGGCTCGACGCCGTTGCCCGGCAGATCTTCTACGACCGGCTGCTGGCCGACTACGCCGAGTTCCCGCGGACCATCCTGCTCTCCAGCCACCTCATCGACGAGGTCTCCAACCTCATCGAACGGGTGCTCCTGATCGACGCCGGCCGCATCATCATGGACGAATCCGCCGAGGACGCCCGGGCATTGGCCACCAATGTGGTGGGTGACGCCGCTGCAGTGGAGCGGGCCGTGAACGGCCGGGAGGTCATCCACCGCGAAGGCCTGGGCCGGGTGGCATCGGTAACCTTCCTGGGCCGCCTGGACGGAGCCGAACGCGCCGCGGTTGTTGCTGGCGGGCTCGAACTGGCGCCCGTCTCGCTGCAGCAACTCATTGTGCGCCTGACCCAGCAGCGCTCCGGCCGCACGGACGGCTCCGGCTCCAACAACTCAGACTCAATCAACTCACACGCGGACACCCAGGAAGGAAGCCTGCGATGACAACCCTCGATTCCGGCGCAGCCCTGCAACACCAGGTACCGCGCAACCGCATGCTCAACGTTGTCCGCCTGCAGTTCGTCAACACCCAGACGTTCATTTGGGTGCCGGCGCTGGTGCTGGGCGGCTCGTGGGTCCTGTCGATCATGATTTTCTGGATCATCGGCGGTGCCGGCGTCACCGAGGTCAAGGCCGGCGGCGGTTCGCAGGCGCCCCTGTGGTACTTCCTCGCCATCGGCATCCAGGCCATGACCATGACGTTCCCGTTCTCGCAGGCCATGAGCCTCACGCGGCGGGAGTTCTTCCTGGGCTCCCTCGCGGCCGCGGCGGTCAGCGGGCTGGGCATGTCCCTGGTGTTCGTGCTGCTGGGGCTGTTCGAGCAGGCCACCGGCGGCTACGGGATCAACGGCTACTTCGCCTACCTGGACTGGGTATGGGCGGCCGGTCCGTTCGCCGCCGCGCTGACCTACTTCACGGCCACCATGTTCTTCTTCACCATCGGCTTCTGGTTCGCCACCATTTTCAAGCGGTTCGGCGCCCTGGGACTGACCACCGTCCTGCTGGCGCTGGGCCTGGCGCTGGTGGGCTTCATCGCACTGGCGACGTTCCAGCAGGCCTGGCCGGCCGTGGGCCAGTGGTTCACCAACACCGGCTCGCTGGGCCTGACGCTGTGGGCCATCCCGGTCACCGGGCTGCTGGCCGTCGGTTCCTACCTCACCCTGCGCAGGATGCCCGCCTGAACCGGGAGCGGGCTGAACCACCGCAGGATAAGGACGTACGACGGCGGCCGCGTGCCGGCGTCGTACGTCTTTCCTGTGTGGGGCGTCGTCTTAAGCGCGGCGACGGCAGGTGCCGGCAAGTAAGATTTTGCGGGTGAGGGGAAACGGTCGGCGCCCGGGCGCGCCTGCGGGGGAGTGGATCAAGTACGCGGCACTTTTGGTGCTGGCGGTTGCGGCCTTCGGGGTCGCCGCGCTGGCCCTCATGGGCCCGCGGGACCCGGGTGGGACCACCCCGGTGGCGGCGGCGAGCACCCCTGCGGCAACGGCCACCGGTTCGCCGGCTGCCTCCCCGGCTCCCGCTTCCACCTCTCCTACCCCGACGACCACTTCAACGGCCAGGCCGGCAAAGATCGAGCTGCCGGCCAGTCCCGTCCTCCTCATCATGGGGGATTCCTACACGGCCGGCGACGGTGCGGACCAGCCGGATGAGAGCTGGGCGAACCTCGTGGCGGGGTCGCTGGGGTACCCCACCAACATCGACGGCCGCGGCGGAACAGGGTTCGCCTGGGGCGGCGGTGCCCGGGATGACCAGGGCGGCGAATACGAAGTCCGGCTGCGGCAAACCGCGGCCAACAACCCGGCCTTCGTCCCCAACCTCCTGATCCTCCAGGGCGGGCAGAACGATGCCCAGATCACTGATGCCGGTGAGATTACGGCGGCAACCCGCCAGACCATTGAAGCGGCGCGCCGGTTCTGGCCGGGGGTGCAGGTGGTGGTGTTCGGACCATCGGCGCCGCAGCCGCTGGGGGAGGACCTGCGGGATGTGAACAATGCGGTGCGTGCCGGTGCCGAGGCGGCGAATGCCCCGTTCATCGACGCCGTGGAGAGCCGCTGGTTCACGGCCGCCAACAGCCCGGGATTCGACGCCGACGGCGCGCACCCGAACACCGCCGGGCACGCCTATATCGCGGACAAGTTCCTGGAGTCGTGGGCTGCGCTGGTGGAATAGGGCGCTTTCTTAATCGATGGCCGCGCTGGCAATGATGCTGCGCCGGCTGACTAGGAAGTGTGGGGGCCGACAGCTATTTGCGGATCGACGCTGATCCGCCGCCTCCGCCGTCGGCCCCGGTCTTTGTGAATTTGTGGTGGAGCGTTTGGCGGCGCCTTTGCTCGGCGCCGCCAAACCATTGAGACCATCGGGTTCTACGCCGACTGCAGGTATGGGCTGACTGGGCCTCAGTTCCCAGGTGCACCCCCATGCATTCCCATCCTTTACTGAAAACTGTGCGGGAACCGGCTCAACATCTGCGCCAATTAGGGTCAAGAATTCCTCAAGACTGGCGCGGCCGGGAACTTTCCGGGGGAGTGTGCCGGCATCACTCCGGCAGTAGGGTGGGTAGCCCCCTGTCAGTACCAATTTCCCCCAATTTCGAATTCGGTTCTTCACGTTGCGGGAAATGGCGAGTTAATATCCTGCCACCAGTCATCGCGATCTAGACGATGCACAGCCGAACTTACTTACGGGTAAGAGATGTTTGCGGGACGTACGCGGCTTACGCCAACCCCCGCAGTCCGTCCGCGGAGTGGTCCTCATGGAACGTCCGCCGATGCTGCACATTCAACGACGAGTTTCCAGCACCCGCCCATGCGCGCATCCCCACGATTCCTTTTTGGCTGCGCGTGAAAATGAATTTGAAATGGAGTTTCTGATGAAGAAGCTGATGGTTTTGTGTGCCCTGCTTTTTGCCGTGGTTGCCGGGATGAGCCCTGCCACTGCTGCCCCGACTGATGCGTCCCAGGTCCTGACCTTCAAGGCGAACCAGCTGTGCAAGTATGCCGTCCAGCTGACGGTGTCGGGTAAATCAAATGTCCTGATACTCCCTGGGGACCGTTTTACGGTTGCTTCTCCTGGGCAGAGGGTCACCATAACGAACCTTAAGACAGGAGAGGAAGCGTCATTCCTCATTACCGGCACTACGCACGGAACAGTGCAGGCCGACGGAACAACCGAAATCACGGTGAATGGACTTAACATCGTGCTGAATGCGCGCGAGGCAGAATCGGCGCGTCCTGGTATTTTCCTGCTCGAGGGGAACTTCACCTTTGCCCTGAAGGCGGACGGATCTGAGGAACGGGTCTTTAGCGGCACCGGCGATGTAACCGATATCTGCGCACTGTTGGCCTAGAAAAGAGGTCAGCGCGAGTAGCGGGAAGACGTGCGACGGCGGCCGGGTTCGCCGTCGTGCGTCTTCCTATTGTTCTGAGCCCGGCGGTCCGTGGCGGCACGCAACCGCAATTTCGACGCGCACATTCGCTGGCGCACGGGCTATCTGGAGGTCGAGGTCGAATCTGCGGGTCGAAATCGAAGTCGGGGATCGAGCTTGGGGCGGAGGCGGATCCTGCGGATGGCTGAGAGTCGAATTCCCGGCACGGACTTCCGTAGTGCGTCGGCCCTGGTTCTGGGCACACACGGGATAAGTCAAGTCTTGAACCGCCACTGCAGATGACGGATCCTGTGCCGATGGGCGTCAGCGAAGAGGTGCGGGCACTGTCCGCCGTAGTGGACCGGCTTGCCGAACGGCACCCCGGCGTGTCCCGGCAAGTGATCGAGGACGTTGTCCAGGAGGAACACCGGTCACTGGACCGTGGGAGGGTTCGGGACTTCGTGCCCATCCTCGTGGAGCACGCGGCTCGGGACCGCCTGCACTCGTTCCGTTGACCATGTTTTCTCCCGGCCACTGTTCCCGGGCTCCGCTAAGGAACATACTGTGAGCAGGGGCGGACGCTGGAATCCTGCGGGAGGAGAAGGCTGTGTTGTGGGCCCTGCTGTGCAAGCTGAACATCCGCCACGAGTGGCATTTAAAACACGCTGAGGACGGCCGACGCTATAAAGAGTGCCAGCGGTGCCGCAGAATCGATGACTGGGGCGGAAGCTGGACACACGCCCCCGCCGGCTGGCAAGGCCCGTAGCTTTCGTAATGTCCTCCAAATAGTCAACTCGATGGCTATAATCAGGGCGGGGGTCAGCTGGTGATTCCCGGCTGTCCGCGCTAGACCCCCGTTCGTGGCTGGCGCCCGTCTCAAGGATGCCCGCCCATGTTCAACCCCCGGCCCTTCGTTGCCGCTGCCCTCACGCTGGTCACCGTGCTCGCCGGTGCTGCCCTGACGGCCCTTCCCGCCCAGGCCACCGAGCCACCCCAGCCGGCCAAGCCAACCGCGGCTGCCGAGCTGCCCCTGCGGGATCCGAGTCCACGGTCCGCTTCGGCTGCCGTGCCAACGGACCAGTTCATTGTGGGCCTCAAGAGCCGCGGCAATATCGCTTCCGAAGCAGCCATAACTTCGCAGGCAGCCCGGTCAGCCGCAGGCCGCGTGGGCACCGCCGCCCAGTACGTGCGTGCCACAGCGACCGGCGCGCAGGTGGTGAAGACCGACAAGTCACTTCACGGTGCCGACGCTGACACCTTCCTCGCGGCACTCCGCTCCAGCCCCGACGTCGCCTACGCCGAGCCGGACACTATAGTTCAGGCAACCGCGGCCGACCCCAACGATCCTGGCTACGGGTCCCAGTGGAGCCTTTGGTACGATCCGTCCGGCATCCGGGTATCCGGCGCTTGGGACCACAACCGCGGCGAAGGTGCCGTAGTTGCCGTGGTGGACAGTGGCATCACCTACCATTCGGACCTGGCCCCCAACGTCCTCGCCGGTTACGACATGATGTCCAACCCGGAGTGGGCGCGCGACGGCGACGGACGCGATGCCAACCCGCAAGACCAGGGCGATTGGGCCAGTGACAACCAGTGCGAGCCGGGCTTCCCGGCGTCACGCTCCTCTTGGCATGGCACGCACGTGGCCGGAATTATTGCTGCCGTCGGAAACAACAACAACGGCATCACTGGCGCCGCGCCCGCTGCCAAGATCCTGCCCATCCGCGCGATCGGCCCCTGCGGCGGCTACATCTCGGACGTGGCCGACTCGATCATCTGGGCTGCGGGTGGCACAGTGGCCGGCGTCCCTGCCAACCCCACCCGAGCCAACGTGGTGAACCTCAGCCTGGGTGGCACCGCCGCCTGCTCCACTACGGAGCAGAACGCCATCAACTTTGCCCACAACGCCGGCACAGCAGTGGTGGTTGCGGCCGGCAACTCCTCCCGCCCGGCAGCTGAAATGAGCCCGGCCAACTGCGAGAACGTCATCACCGTGGCCGCCGCCGGACCCGATGGAAGCCGCGCTCCATATTCCAACTATGGTGCCGCCGTCGACATCACCGCACCGGGTGGCGACATGACTGCTGATGCCTGGGACGGAATCGTGTCCACCTCGAACTTCGGATCCACTTTGCCCGAAGGCGAAGCCTACGAACTGCTGCAGGGGACGTCCATGGCAGCCCCTCACGTCTCCGCCGTCGCTGCCATGCTTATGGTTGAGGTGGGCGGCGGTTACACCCCCGACATGGTCAAAGCGCGACTCAACGCCACGGCCCGGCTCCTCCAGGGCAGCGGCTGCCCCGTAGGCTGCGGCGCCGGCTTGGTTGACGCCGCCAAGGCCTTGGCCCTGACGGCCTCAGACCTGCCAGCCAATACGGTCATCCCGGCAGCCGTGACGTTCTCCGACAAGGACGGCACGGATGCCGACACAGTGATAGTTCCGTCGTCACGGGGCGTGGAGTACGTGCGGGACGGCGCCGTGCTGGCGGCCGGGTCGCACCCCGGCTCCGGCACTGTGACTGTCTCAGCGCGCGCAATTCCCGGCTTCTACCTGTGGGCAAGTGCCACAGCCCAGTGGAGCTATAAGTTCGCTGCCACATACGCGCCGGTGGCTGGATCGCTGATCAGCGTCACGCCGTTCCGCGCCCTGGACACCCGGAGCAGTTCCATCGTGGCGAAGGACTCCACGGTCTCCTTCCAGGTGGCCGGGCGTAACGGAATTCCCGCCAAGGTGTCTGCCGTGGTCTTCAACCTCACTGTGGCCGAAGCCCGGTCCTTCGGGTTTGTCACTGCCTTCGCTTCCGGGACCGCGCGTCCGGACGCATCCAACCTGAACTTCGACAAGGGCCAGATCGTGGCCAACTCCGTCACTGTGCCCGTGGGCGCCGACGGAAAGGTGACACTCTTCAACAGGTCAGCAGGCGCCACGCACCTCATTGCCGACATCTCCGGCTACTACCGTGAGGGCGAGGTCAAGGCGGCGGGCGCCTTCAAGTCGATCGAACCCAAGCGGTTCCTGGATACCCGGAGCACGACGGCCGTCGGGCCCGACACTGCCCGGGCCTTCCAGGTGGCAGGAGCCAACGGATTGCCGGCCACCGTTTCCGCCGTTGTACTGAACCTGACGGTGGCGGAAGCGAAGTCCAACGGCTTCATCACCGCCTATCCCACGGGGGTCAACCGGCCGGATGCCTCCAACATCAACTTTGCCGCCGGGCAGATCATCCCCAACTCCGTGACCGTCCCAGTGGGCCCGGACGGGAAAGTGATGCTTTACAACCGCTCCAACGGGGCCACCCACCTGATCGCGGACGTCTCCGGCTACTACCTGTCAGGAACCCCGACGGCGGGCGGCACCTTCCAGCCGCTGGCCGCCCCGACGCGCTTCCTGGACACCCGAGCGGGTTACCCGCTACCGCCGGACCTGGCAACGTCATTTCAGGCTGCCCGCGAACACGGCATTCCCGAAGGTGCTACCGCGATGGTAATGAACCTCACCGTGGCCCAGGCGACGTCGAACGGTTTCGTCACCGCTTACCCGATGGCGGCAACCCGTCCGGACATCTCGAGCGTCAACTTCGACAGGGGCCAGATCGTTGCAAACTCGGTAACCACCCCGCTCGGCCAGCTCGGACGAGTCGCCCTGTTCAACCGCTCAGCGGGGTCCACGCACCTCATCGCGGACGTCTCCGGATACTTCCTTCCGGGCTGATCCTCACAGGCTGCGCCCAGCTCCCGTTTAGCCTAGTTACCGAAACGTTATATATGCTTGCTTAGTGGTTCTTAGGTCAAGCAGTGGAAATTTGTCGGTTGCGGAGGGCGCGTCCGCGCATAAAACAGCGCACAAACCAGGGCACGAAACGAGCATCATTTCAGGGCGGAAACACTCCCTCGACGGCCTACGTACGGTGGCCGTTGTGGGGGTGTTCTTCTTTCATACCCTCACCGCCCAGATGCCGGGCGGCTTCATCGGCGTGGACGTCTTCTTCACCCTCAGCGGCTTCGTCATTACGCTGCTGATCATGAAGGAGCGGCTCGCGACTGGCCGTGTCCGAATGGGCATCTTTTACGCCAAGCGACTGGCCAGGCTCTGGCCAGCGCTGCTGGCACTGTGTGCGGTGATCGCCGTCGTCGGCTTCGTCTTCCCCGCCTCGGGCTGGGGCGGCCAGGCAGGATTCATCCTGCCCGCAGTGGCCTACGTGATGAACTTCGCGCACGTGGGTGCCTTCGGCGACTCGATTGCCGGCGAGACGCTGGGCCCTACCTGGACGCTCGCCGTCGAGGAACAGTTCTACCTGGTGTGGCCGGTGCTCCTCCTGGTCATGCTGCGGTACTGCAGGCTGCGGAGTGCGGCATGGGCCACTGCCGGACTCGCCGCAGCCTTCATGCTGGAACGCTTCGCCCTGGTGATGTCCGGCGCGCCGCTGAACCGGCTCTACAACGGGCCGGACACCCGGGCCGACGAGCTGCTGATCGGCTGTGCCCTGGCGCTGCTGTTCACCGCTGTCCGCAGCGGCTCCCGGGTGCATACCTCCCTTGTCTCGGCTGCCCGCTGGGGCGCCCCGGCAGCGGGCACCGTGCTGGTGGCGGCGCTGTTCCTGCTGAAGGAACCTGACACTCCCGGCACCTGGTTCACCGTGTTCTGGACCGCAGGCCCCACCGCGCTCTCGCTGCTGGCAGCGGTGCTGATCGGCTCGCTGGTTCTGCAGCCTGCGGGCTTCCTGGGCCGGCTCCTCAGTCACCCCTGGCTCGCGTGGCCCGGCCGGGAACTCTCCTACGGCATGTACCTCTGGCATATCCCCGTGTACCTCCTGCTGCTGCCCCTCGTGCCGTCGCTGTCCCTCCGCGTCGCCCTCGCCGCCGTCCTCACCGTGGTGCTGGCGTTCGCGTCCTCGCGGCTGGTGGAGGCACCCATCCGCCGCTGGGCAAACCAAAGCCTGGAGCCCGCCGTCGTACACCCTGCGCCCCAGCCTGCCGCCGAGAAGGCGCGCGAACTGGTGGCCGCCCGGTAGCCGGCAGATGAACTATGGCCCATCGGCCCTGCCCAGGCGGCGCTGCGCGGAATAGGCTGGCCACGACGGCACACGCCGGCGGCGGGCTGCGCGTGCCCGCAGACCTTCGAGTAAGAGGAGATAGGCAATGACTCTTCCCCAGGAACTGACCCCCGGAACGTGGACCCTGGACATGTCCCACAGCGAGATCGGGTTCAGTGTCCGGCATGCAGGCATCAGCAAGGTCCGCGGCCGCTTCACCCAGGCTGAGGCCGAAGCCCGGGTGGGGAACTCCCTGCAGGACTCGAGCCTGCACGCCACGGTGTCCACCGCCAGCTTCGACTCGGGGGACGCCAACCGTGACGGCCACGTCCGCGGGCCGGATTTCTTCGACGTCGAAAAGTACCCGGAAATGACCTTCCGCGGCACGTCCATCGAGGGCGACGGCGAGGACTACACACTCACGGGCGACCTCACCATCAAGGGCGTCACCCAGCCGGTGGAACTGGAGGTCGAGTTCACCGGCGTGGCCGTGGACCCGTTCGGTGCCACCCGTGCAGGGTTCTCCGCCGAAACCGAGATCAGCCGGAAGTCGTTCGGCCTGACGTGGAACGCCGCACTGGAAGCCGGGGGAGTGCTGGTCAGTGACAAGGTCAAGATCAACCTGGAGGCCGCCCTGGTGAAGCAGGGCTGAGCCTGATTCTGGTTTAGCAGCGGGCAGGGTGCCGGGTTCATCCCCGGCGTCCGGCCTGCCCCGTGCCCGGCTATCCGTGCTAGCGGGTGCTGGCGAGGGAGGCTTCCACTGCGTGCGATTCGGGCAGCGTCAGCGTCGCCGTGGTCCCCTCGCCGTGGCTGCTGGCCAGCGTGACGCTGCCGCGGTGGTTCTCAATGATGGACCGGGTGATGGCAAGGCCCAGGCCCGCGCCCGGAATGGCTGACGAATGGGCCGTGGCTGTCCGGAAGAAACGCGTGAACGCATTCGCCAGGTCCTGGTCCGTCATGCCAACGCCGGTATCAGCCACCTCGCACACCAGGCGCCCGTCCTCCGTGCGCACGCGGACTGTGACCACGCCGCCCCTTGGCGTGTATTTGATGGCGTTTGAAACCAGGTTGTCGATGGCCTGGCCCAGGCGGTCCGGGTCGAAACGGCCCGGTGCAGGCCCCTCGGTTTCCAGGCTGAGCGTGACCCCGCCCGAGGCCGCCCGCGGCTGTGCGGCGTCCACGCTCTGCGCGGCAACCTCCGCCAGGTCAGCCTGCCGTGGCCGGACGGTGAGCGTGCCCGAGGCGATGGTCAGCAGGTCCGCCACGAGGTTCAGCAGGCGCTCGGCGTTGCGCTTGGCCACCTCCAGGCAGTGCTCCAGTTCCGGATCCAGCCCTTCCTCGTCCATGGCGATGGAGAGGTAGCCCAGGATGGAGGTCAGGGGCGTGCGCAGTTCGTGGGAGACGCTGGCCACGAACTGGTCCTTGGCCGAGAGGGCTTCCACCAGGGCGGTGACGTCCGTGAGGGCCAAGACAGCGCCCGCCTGCCGGCCCTCGGAGCCCGGGATGAGGCGGCAGGTGGCGGAGTAGGCGCGCTGGCTGTTGCCCGTGCCAATCCATACGAGCTCGTCGGTGAAGGACTGCCCCTGCGCTGCGCGTGCCCGGGGGTGCTGTTCGGGCGGCAGGGCATCTTTCCGGTCGATTCCGAAGATGGCCATGTCCGCCTCCATGGGGGCCGGGTCCCGCTGGACGGCCCCACCAGACAGGCTGCCGCGGTGGCGGTTGGTGAGGATGGTCCGTCCCTCCCGGTCAAGCGCCCAGACATCCACGCTTACCGTGTCCATGACCGTGCCCAGCAGCTGTTCGCGGTCTTCACTGGCCGCGAGGAGTTCCCGGACCTCCGCCTCCCGCTCTTCCAGCCGCTGCCGCTGCAGGCGCAGGGCGTTGGCCACACCAAACGTGGTGAGGGCGATGGCGGCAAGGATGACCGGCAGCAGCACCCCGCGGATGAACGACGCACTGGTGAAGCCCGAACCGAGGATCAGGGGTGGGAGGGCCACACTGAGGATGGCAGCGGCCACCGCCAGTGCCACACCGCTCCTGCGTCCACCATGGGACAGCCATACCACCGGGAAGACCAGCAGGAAGCTCAGCACGGACAGATACTGATCGCCGGCTTCGCGTGAGAGCCCGATGGCCAGGCAGTCCAGCACGGGGATTACCAGGACCGCCCGCTCCGGGAGCCTGTCCCAGGGGATGGCGGCGCATGCGGCCAGCAGGACGGCATGGAAGGCCAGGGACGAAACGAACGCTGCGGACCACTTCAGGTCAGGATGCAGGACCGATGCCAGGAGCATTACCAACAGCATGGTGCCGGTCAGCGGCAGCTGGAACAGGACGGTGCGGCCCCTCCTTCCGAGCGTGCGGAAGTAGCGGGCTCCCCAGTCGAATAGCATCGTGCCCCCAGCCATGCCCCGGTTACGTCAACGTTTCTGAAGCATACTGCCTGATTCGCGTCCCGGGCCGGATGTTTCAGCTGCGGGCACCCGGGTTGGCGGCGGCAGGCAGGTGCTCAATCGAGTAGTGGAATTAACCAAGACAAGTACGCGGTTCTCGTGTGCGGGGGGATTGCAGCGCCGTACATTCGGTGCATGGCTGAAGTAATTGTTAGGAAGCGTGGCCGCCGCCGGATGCCCGGAGCCGCCAAGGGAAGCGCCCAAGGGTTCGTGTTCCTCGGCATCGCCCTGTTGGTGGCTGTGGGGATCGCCATGTTCGCGGTTGCGGGATAGGCGGTCCGCCATGCGTGTGAGGCTGCCGTCATCGGACGGCCAGGACCTGGATTGCCCGCATCAGTTCGTTGGGCGTTGTGAGGCATGCAGTGCGTCAGCGGGCAGCCAGGCCTTCTGGTCTGCACCAATCTTGACCCAACCCGCGGGCGATCTCTCGGGGAACCTTGACTGTTGACGCGTACGTTGGGCTCATCAGGCAGTTCTGAAAGGGAGTGGACGCGATGAGCATTACCGAATACGTTGCAGCACTTGGCGGCATGCTGGCCTCACTCGGCGCCGTGGGGCTTTTGGCCGCCGGTGTCATTCGGGCCAAGGCCCGCCACTAATCTGAGGTTCTGCCTTCCTACGCCAGCGCGGGCGGCTCAAAGCGGGTGGCCGGCGATCCGCTGGGCAGTGCTTTAAGGACGTTCTCCGCCACGCTGCGCACCTTGAGGTTCCGCTGCCGGGAGACTCCGGCGAGCTTGCCGAAGGCTTCAGTATAGGAGCAGCGGTTCTGCGCCATGATCACGCCGCACGCAACATCAATGGAGGTCCGGCTCTCCAGCACGGCCTTGAGGTTGTCGCCGGCGGACCGGACGCTGCGCACCTCGATGGCCAGCTTCATGCTTTGCGATGCCACAGCGGCAAACCAGGTGGCCTCGCCCACCAGCTCCGGCGTAAATTCGAACCCGGCGGGACCAAGGAACACCAGCGCGCAGGATGACCGGGGATCCAGGGCGAGCGGCACGGCCAGGGCCGTTCCGTAGCCTGCGCCCACCAGCCGGCGGCGGTACGGTTCCCACCGCTGCGATGAGTTTTCCCCGGTGACCTGGACCGGTGCAGCGGAGGCGGCGGCCTGGGCCATGGGTCCGTCGCTGTACCTGTCTTCGGACGAGGCAACGTTGTAGGCAAGAGTGGCGCTGCCGGCCGTGGCGGGCAGGTTCCCTGCCCGCGTAAGGGTTGCGGCGGCGTCCACCGGCACCCCGGCCGACGCTGCGAGTGCCACAGCCGCGCTGTCCGCGAGTTGCTGGACGGAATCCAGGTCAGTGTCCGCGCCGGTGATCAGGTCCAGCAGGAACCCCGGCCGGTCCATGCGCCTGCTGCCAACTGCCGGTTGTACTGTCACCTGGTTTCCCCCGTTACGCTCTGTGCCGCGCGGCGATGGTGCGGCTTTCCTCGAATGTAGGCGGTTGCCCGATGGAGGGACACGAGTAGTGGGTACTCTACTTTCGCCGCGCGGCCGTCCCGCACCACCTGTTTTATGCACAGGGTGCAGCCGGCCCGCGGGCCGCCAGGTCCGGCGGCAGAGTCCTGCCAACCGGACTCAGAATTAGTCAGCAGACTGACGAAACAGGTAGTGCCCACTCTGTTAGGCGGTTGCCGGTTCTTCCTAGGTTGGCCCCATCACGTAAGACGCTCAAATGAAACGGGGATCACTTTATGCGCAGGCGCCCAACCCAAGCAGCGCTCCTGATGACGGTGTTCCTGGCCCTTGCGGGGTGCGGAACGAGCACCGGAACCGAAACCGCAACGTCGTCGCCACCGGCGCCCAGCCCCACTCCAAGCCCGGCGAAGACCTACACCGACGCTGACCTCAGTTCCATTGTGGGAACCCTGAAGGACTCGCAGGGGCGCGCGCTGACAGTTGTTCCTGCGGCCCAGATCGACCAGGGCATCATCAAAGCCAAGGAAATCCTGAAGGGAGCGGTCTTCACGCCGCCGGAGTGCAACGTCTTTACGGACAGTAACTCCCAGATCCCGGAGGACAGCACCTATGCGGCAGGAACCACCATTTCGGCGGCGGACAAGACGGCGATTGTGGTGACGGCCATCGCCCTCAAGGATGCCAAGGAGCTGACCGGCCACCTGGAAGCCTCCCGAAAAGCGGTGGCGGCATGCGGAAAGTTCACCGCTGAACTGGCGGGGCAGAAAGTCACCACGGAAGTTCAGGAAATAGACGCTGCGACCGGCGGGGATCAGTCGTTCGCAGCGCTGGCCAAGGAGAGCCTGTCCACGGGCGAGACCCAGACGTCACTGACCATGACCGGCATCAAGGGAAACCTGGCTGCCACGGCGGTGAAGGCCGGACCTGATGTCACCCCGGGCGATGCGTCCGAGCTGGTCCAGCTGATTGACACCATCCTCGCCCACGGCTGATCCGGTCAGCGGGGCAGTTCGTCCAGCCAGTCCAGGAATGTTTGGCGCCCGACGGCGGAACCCGCCGCCGGGATCAGCGCACCGCTGCGCATCGCCTTGCCCATGGGGCCGGGGAAGGGCGCCTCCACGACCTTTTTGCGCTGGCCGGTCCTCTGCAGGTAGGTCCGCACCAGGCCGGCGAGCTGCTCGGAGCGGGGGCCGCCCAAATCGGGGATCCGTCCCCGCGGCCCGGCCTCCGCCGCGTCCACTAAGGCCTCTGCCACCTCGCGGGCGGCCACCGGCGCGGTGAACATCTTCGGCACCACCACCACAGGGCCTGCCGAGGCAACCTTCACCACCAGCGGCACAAACTCGTGGAACTGGGTGGAGCGCAGGATGGTCCACGGTAAGTCCCCGTGCCGGACGGATTCCTCCTGCGCCAGCTTCCCGGCATAGAGGCCGGAGCGTGCGTTGTCGATGCCGGCGATCGACAACACCACATGGTGTTTCACTCCGGCCCTCTTTTCCGCGGCAAGCAGGTTCTGCGACGCGTTAGTGAAGAAGTCCACGGCCTTCTTGGTGGCCGTGCTGTTGATGCCGGCAACGTCGATCACCGTCTCAACCCCGGCCAGCGCCGGGTCTAGGCCACGGCCGGTTGCCAGGTCCACCCCGCCGGCGCGGCTCAGGCCCACCACCTCGTGCCCGCGCTGCCTGGCAACGTCCACCACGTGTCGGCCCACGGTCCCGGTCCCACCTGCGACGGCAATCCTCATGGCAGCATCCTATGTCTGAATCTGCTGTGAAGATCGGAAAGATATTGCAGATTGATGGTTCTGGTTGACCCCAAGAATGGAAGGGCATCGACAATCGGCAATATCTTGCGAAGTCTCCTTTATTGAACCAGAATATGGAATGCAGGGTTTGTAATCTGCAATATATTTCCGAAGGAGTCGCGTGGAGGATGTGGCAGCCATAGGCGCCGGCATCCGGCGAGCCCGAAAAGACGCGGGGATCACCCAACGCACGCTGGCTGACCTGACCGGAACGTCACCCCGCACCATCCACGCCATCGAAACGGGAACCGGCAATCCGTCCCTGGCCACCGTCGTGGCGGCCGCCAATGCGGTAGGGCTGCACCTCAGGACGGCCGATGACTGAGGACCTGGCGCGCCTCAAATTCGTTACCCAAGCGGACGTCTACAAAGCCGGGGTTCTGGCGGGACACCTGAACCGCGGCGGCAACGGCGGGATCGCCTTCACCTACACCCCCGCGTACCTGGCCGCGGGCAGGGCTCCCGTAGCCCGCTCACTGCCGCTGACGGATGCACCGGTTGAAGCGCCGGGCGGTGCGGTTCCCGCGTTCTTCGCCGGCCTGCTGCCCGAGGGCCACCGCCTGACCGTACTCAAGGACGCCATCAAGACGAGCCTGGGGGACGAACTCAGCCTGCTCCTTGCGGTTGGTTCCGATACCCCCGGCGACGTCCAGGTTGTCGCCGCCGGCCAGGACCCCGTGGAACCTCCGGCATTGGCAGAAATGTCGCATGCGGAGGCACTCGACTTTGCCGCGCTCGCGGACGCCATCGATCCGCACGGTCTTCCCGGGGTCCAAGCCAAAGCCAGCGCATCGATGCTGACCACACCGCTTTCCCTCGCGGGCCGCCGCTACCTGCTCAAGCTGGACCCGCCCCGCCACCGTCACCTCGTGGCTAACGAGGCCGCACACCTTGCCGCAGCCAAAGCCCTGCGAATCCCCGTGGCAAAGGGCAGCGTTGTCACGGACCGGAAGGGGTTGCAGGGCTTGCTCGTGGAGCGCTTCGACCGCACAGGGAAGGACGGCCTGGGCCGCCTGGCACTCGAGGACGCTGCCCAGGTCCTCAACCTGCCGCCGTCGTCCAAATACGCCGTCAGCGCTGAGGAAGCCGTCCTGGCGCTGGCGGGCGTGTGCAAGGCCAGGGCCGTTGCCATATGGAACCTCTACATGCAATGTGTCTTCGCCTGGCTGACCGGCAACGGCGACCTGCACGCGAAGAATATGTCAGTCCTCCAGGGGGAAAACGGGGCCTGGGCTGTGTCGCCCCTGTACGACATTCCCTGCACACTGGTGTACGGCGACGACACCCTGGCACTGACCATTGGCGGCCGGGTCAAGAACCTCAAAGCCCGGCACTGGGAACAGTTCGCAGCTGATCTCGGGCTCCCTGCACGCGCTGCGACGTCCGCGAACCAGACGGCCCTCCGGGCGGCGGACGGAGTCAACCTGGAAGCGTTGCCCTTCTCAGGATCACCACTGAACGGGGCACTGCGTGAGCTGAGGTTCCGGCGCGGCGAACTGGCGGGCTGATCCGGACAGGGGTACATGCCCAGGCAGGGGAGGGGCAGCCATGTCCTCGGCAGCGGGTTCTCAGTAGACTGGGACCCATGTCTGGGCAGGAAGCTGCAGTCGACACGTCCCTTCGAACCCCTGCGGAGCGGTCGCGCACCTTCGCGGGCATCCTCATCAACACGGCACTGGCCAACGTCACCACCAGTTACCTCTGGTTTGCCCTGACGTTCTGGGTCTATCTGGAAACCCGCAACGTGATCGCCACGGGCGTGGTGGGCGGCGCCTACATGCTGCTGATCGCGCTCTCCAGCATCAGTTTCGGCACCTTTGTGGACCGCTACCGCAAGCTGGCCATCATGCGTTTCGCCGCCGCCTTCACCCTGGTGATGTTCGTGCTGTCCGGCGTGATGTTCCTGCTGACGCCCGGTGCCGGCCTGCTGGACCTGGGGCAACCGTGATTTTGGATCTTCACCCTGATCATCCTGGTGGGTGCGGTGGTGGAGAACATGCGCAACGTGGCCCTCTCCACCACCGTCACCATCCTCATTGACCCTGACCGGCGCGCCAACGCCAACGGCATGGTGGGGATGGTCCAGGGGCTTGCCTTCATTGTGACGTCCGTGCTGTCCGGGCTGTCCGTCGGACTGCTGGGCATGGGCTGGACCATCGCCATAGCCGTGGTCCTCACCGCCCTGGCGTTCCTGCACCTGCTGACGCTGCGCATGCCGGAAGAAACCCAGGTGGCAGCCAGCGACGCCCAGGGCGGCTTCGACCTGCGCGGGTCCATCGCCGCCGTGCTGGCTGTGGCCGGGTTGTTCGCGCTGATCATCTTCTCCACATTCAACAACTTCATCGGCGGCGTCTACATGGCCCTGATGGACCCGTACGGGCTGGAGATGTTCCCCGTGGAGCTGTGGGGCGTGTTCTTCGCCGTGGGCTCCACCGGGTTCATTGTGGGCGGTGCCTTGATCGGCAAGTTCGGCCTGGGCGCCAACCCGCTGCGGACCCTGCTGATCGCCGTCGCTATCATGGGTGCGCTCGGCGCCCTGTTCACCATCCGGGAATGGGCCTGGCTGTACGTGGTGGGCATCTGGCTGTACCTGGCGCTGGTGCCGTGCGTCGAGGCAGCCGAGCAGACCGTGATCCAGCGGGTTGTTCCGCTCAACAAGCAGGGACGGGTGTTCGGGTTCGCCATGGCCTTCGAATCCGCGGCGGCGCCCGTCACGGCCTTCCTGATCGCACCGCTCGCCCAGTTCTGGATCATTCCCTATGCCCGGTCCGGTGAAGGGGCGGCGCAGCTCGCGCCGCTGCTGGGCGAAGGGACGTCCCGGGGCATCGCCCTGGTGTTCCTCGTGGCCGGGATCATCATGATCGTCGCGGCACTGCTGGCCTTCCTCACTCCGGTTTACCGCCGCGTGTCCGCGTCCTACGCCCAGGCCCCGGCCGAAGAGACGGCCGGGGCCTGAGGCCCGGATCACGCCCTGTCGACGGCCTTAGCGCCGCGGGCTGCCTTGCCCTTGGAACGGGCGGAGTGGAACCGGAAAGCCAGCAAGGCGCCGGCTGCCAGCAATCCTCCGATGACCAGGCCCAGCGTGGTGCCCCCTTCGCCGGTGGCCAGATAGTGCCCCAGGGCCGTCAGCAGGACAGGCGCGAAAGCGGCCAGGCCACCGAGCGGGAGGGTCCCGGTGACCGCTGGCTGCTGCTCCGTCACGGGCTCCGCGGGGACCGGCACCACGGCGCTGCCGCCCACTCGGCTGCGGCGTCCGGCTGCCGGGCCGGGGACAACAGGTTTGCTCGGTGCCGAGAACGACGGCGCGCTGCCGCCAGTAGTGGGGGCCGCCTGGAACCGGTAGGCTTCCCCGTTCACCAGGCCGCGGACCACCACCCGGGAGGTGCCGGGCTCAGCGACGATGATCTCGCCCACCTGCGTGCCCGTGGCATCAACTGTCCTGACGGCGACGCCGCCGGAAGCGGGTGCGGGTGCGGGGTCAGCCGGTGCCGGATTCGCTGGCGGGTCAACCGGTGCGGGGTTGACGGGCCCCGGGTTGGCCGGCGGATCTGCCGGTGCCGGGTTCGCTGGGGGGTCCACTGGTGCGGGCTCAACCGGTGCGGGGTCAACCGGCGGAGTTCCGGGATCCGTCCCTGGGTCTGGAACGGGATCGATGATGACCACCACTTCGCCGTCGCCCGGGATGACCCCGCCGATGCCACCGCCTTCGCCCTCATCGCCTTCGACGGGCTCGTCCTCCGGTGGTTCGGTGACGCCGTCGTCGGCTCCGTTGCCGCCGTTTCCGGTACCGGTTCCGTCGCCAAAGACGAGCAGTTCGACGTTGCGCAGGGTGTCCGTGCCGTCCCGGCCGCCGTTGTGCTGCACGGTGGTGACGGAGCCGGGGGAGCCAAGCGTGCCGTCGCCGCCGGTGGTGGTGATGGTGTAGTTGAACTCAAGGTCCGAGAACAGTGCGGCGTCGGTGCCTCCGGCCGAGCTGAGGATCTCCCGCACCGCAACGACGTCCGCCGGGTCGATGCTGCCGGCGAAGACTGCCTGCTGGAGTGTGGGTCCGGTCAGTGTGCCGTCCGCGGCGCGCTGGAACTGTGCCGTCATGGACGTGGCGCTGCCTACTTCGGTGGCCGGATCTGCGGGATCCGTGCGGACGCTGAGACGGACGCTCAGATAACGGTCGCCGTCGATGATGTCGTTCCCACCGCGGCCTTCGATGGTGTCGTCGCCGCCACCGCCGAGGAGGATGTTGCCCTCGCCCCACACCTGGGATCCGGTAAGGACAGGGCACTCCTTCGACGCCGAAGCGTTGATGACGTCCTCCACCGGTGTTGGCAGGGATGGAACCAGCTGATCGAGCCCAAGGATGCGGTCGATGCCGGCCTGGTCCAGGACGTCACAGCCGATAAAGCCGCCGCCGCCCACCGTCCGGGGGGTGAGGTCGTCGCCGCGGAGGGTGTCAGCGAACGGACCGCCGGAGAGTGCTTCCACCTCGTTGTACCGGTCCCGGACGCCCACCTGCAGGATGTCCAAAGGTGCGATCGGCAGGTTCAGGTCGGCGTCCTGCGGCTGGGGATCGTAGGCACCGGATTCCCAGTCGAAGCCCGACGCCCCGGCCACCTTCTCGATGCCCGGCCCGGCCAGGCCGATGTCGTCGCCGCCTTCCATGTCGTAGTCGTCGTCGCCGCCCTGGCCAATGAGGATGTCGTGGCCGGGTTTCTGCGAATCGTCGAGGAAGAACAGGTTGCTGGAGTCGCCGATGAGCAGGTCGGGGCTGTCGCCGCCCTCGGCCCAGTCGTCCCCGCCGCCGCCGAAGACGCCGTCCAGGCCTTCGCCGGCGATCACGAAGTCGTCGCCTTCGCCGGCGAAAGTTTCGTTCGAGTTAGCCCCGCCGTTGATGAAGTCCTTGCCGTCTCCGCCGAGCATCAGATCCAGGCCCGGGCCGCCGTCGAGCGCGTCATTGCCCGGGCCGCCCTTGAGGATGTCGTCGCCGGCAAGATCGGTGACCACGTCGTTGTCCTCGCCGCCGAGGACCGTATCTGCGCCGTCGCCGCCTTCAATGACGTCGTTGCCTTTTCCGCCCCAGAAGGTGTCGTTGTCCACGCCGCCGTGGACGCGGTCGGCGCGGTCCGTGCCGTTGTACACGGCCTGGCCGTTGATCCCCACTGGGTCCACGGAGTTGGAGGCCCGGTACTTGATGGTGCCGTCGGGCATCCGGAGCAGCAGTGCGGTCTCGCTGCACTCGGTTCCGGCATCGTCCGCCACTGTATTTCCGGAGGCAGCGAATCCTTCGGACGTTCCCGCCAGGTTCTTCAGCTCAAACTTGCAGTCGGCGGTGGCGAACGCGTCAGCCTTCAGGGCCTTTGCGTTCGTGTTGCGCATGATCAGCTCCGCGAAGGAGTTCCCTTCAAGCTGCGCCATCAGGTTCATCCCGGGTGTGCGGGCCAGGTAGTACAGCCGGTCACCGTTCTGCAGGTCCGTCATCTGGCTCTCGAAGACGTAGTTGAAGGTGCTGCCCAGCAGGCCACCGAACATGTTGGTCCGTTCGGCGAGTCCGCCCATCCACAGGTCGATGTCGTCCAGCCCGGTAGTTGATGCTGTGCCGTTGTTGGCCCAGGCATCGGTGCTGTTCATGAATGCCACCGCATCATCCGGGGCCACCTCGCCGGCCAGGGCGTCCGGGCTGACTATCAGGCGGGCGGCTTTCCGTTTGGCGTCCAGGGTGGTGGCGGAAACGATGGAGGGGTGGGTGCCGTAGGCGGCGATGAAGTTGATCAGCGAAGCGGGGTGCTTGATGTTTTCGCCGAAGTCGATCCAGTTGGCGTACGGCTTGAGCTGGCTGTCGTTGGTGGCGCCGTGGAGTTGCCGGCGGAAGACGTTCAGCGCCGGAATTCCTTCGGACCGGCCGCGGGCGAGGTTGATGGCGGCCAGGTCCATCGGCAGGCCCAGCAGCTTGCTGCGCAGGGTGTCCGTGACGAACTCGTCAAGTTCCGCGCCCACCTGGTCCGACATTCCCATGACGATGCTGCCGGCGGCCTCCTCGGAGGTCAGCGGACCTGCGGGGCCGCCGTCGGTGTAGGCGGGCGGGTTCAGGAATCCTCCCAGGAGCGGCAGGTCGTTCTGCGAACCCGGCACGTCGTCCTGCGTGCCCCACACACCGTCGGGCCCCGGGCTGTCCTCGTTGCGCCGCGAGATGGTTTCTGTGAGCATCGAGTGCCCAAAACGGTAGACCGAGTGGGCAAACTCCGCGTTGATGGCCGGGTTGACGTCGGTTTGGGAGAACGCGAAGGGTTCGAAGATGTTCACCGCCGGCTGGATCTTGCGGGCAAACTCCTCGAAGACAAGGTGCTGGTACTCCATTTCCGCGATGAAGCGTGCCGCTTGGAAGAGGCGCTCGCCGTTCCAGCCGTCAGCGCCTGCCGTCGCCCGCCATTCGGTGAGGGCAGCAGTACCGCGGGACGACTTGTCCGATGTGAGAACGTTCTTAATGTCACCCACCAGGCGGTCGTGCTCGGAGTGGAACACCTGGTGTATCGCCGTGAGCCCGATGTTCTCGTTGACCCGTCCGTCGCCGGCGATAAAGTGCGCACCCAGCATCTCGTCGTCGTACGTCCCGGGAGCCTGGGCCGCGAAGTCCGCGGACGCCGTGTTGTCCGCGTCCGGGGCCGGTGCCGCCGGGGGTGTTGCCGGGTTGTGGTCGGTGTCCTGGGGCGAAGGATCTGCGTTGTGGGCGATGTCCGTCAGGAATGGTGTGTTGAAGTACAGGATGTCCTGGGGCACCAGTGTTCCGTTGCCGCCGTTCGCGGTCCGGTCCGCCTCCACCAGCCCGGACCGGGTGACGAACTGCGGCAGCCCGTCTTTGGGGCCGGGGATGAATTTGCCGTAGGCGTCGGCCGCCAGCAGGGGAACGTTGAGTGCGTCCTTGTCCAGGAGCTGGATGCCGAGCATTTCGCGGGCCTGCTTCTTGGTGTCGGCCCAGGTAGCCATGCCGCCGGCCGCGGCCGTACCCGCCGGGCCGCCCAGCAGGCCGCCGGTGGAGACCGGACGGCCCTCGGGGTTGTTGGTGTATTCGCGCAGGAAGACCTGGTGCGAGGAGTGGGACGCATACGTCTGGCTCTGGTCCACCCATGGAGAGTTGGTGTTCAGCGCGTCCTGGAGATCGTCGGCGGTGCCCAGGATGCCGTCCTGGCCCGGCTGGTTCTGCCCGCGGGTGAGGACCATGAAGCGCAGGTGGGGATTGAGGTCGTCCGCGGTGCCGAAATCGTGGTCGGGCCCCGCAATCAGCGGATCGTCGGCCTTGAGCGGCACGTAGACGGTTCCACCGCCCTTGACGGTCTGGTCGATGCCGTGGTCGAAGAACTGGCCGAACAGGGTGAACAGCGAGTTGTAGGGCGGTGACAGGCCCACGTCAGTAGTGACATTGGGGATGTCCAGTGTGTTGTGCGAGGGGACGCAGCCTTCGGGCGCTGCTGCGACCGGGGGGACGGCCTCGGCGTCCGGATCAGTGGTGCACGGCACCACGCCGGTGTTGCCCTGGGACCGGGCGGGGAACCCGGCTGCGGCCACCGCGGCCGGGTTGGTGGAGGTCTGGTCCGCGATCAGGTTGCTGATGGTCCGCGGCCGGGAATCGAAGACGCTTCCCGATTTCTGCGTGTAGCTTGTGGCCACCGGCGGTCCGCCGAACGAGCCGCTCTCGGCGGGTCCGAAGGCCTTGGGTGCCAGCCGCGGGAACACCTGGTCCGAGGCGCCGTAAGTGTCCTGGCCCGGCTGCAGGTTGTTGCAGCTGCCGTCCACGGTCCGCAGGCCGTGGGACAACAGCGGGCTGGCAAGCTGGTTGGGTCCGGTGCCGATCAGCGCCCCGCACGGGCCGGTGGCGGACGTGGTATTTGCCACGTGCGCTTCGGCGATCTTGATCTGCTTGAGGATGTAGGACAGATCGGCCGGGGTGACGGTGAATCCGGAGCCGACCGGGGCCTGTACGGCCTGGGCTGCCAACGGAGGCAGGCCCATGGATGCCACCAGCGCCAGTGCCCCTGATGCTGCAAGGGCACGCAGCCCTGCTCCGGTGGTGGTGCCATTTCGTCTGCACGCTGTTGCGCGAGGTGCTTTCCCCATGCCGTGACTGCTCCCCAGTAGCGCCGGCTTCCCAGTTGAGCCGGCTACGCAAAGCCATGGTGGAGGAGCGTTCTAGGGAAAAGCTTGGTGATTCCAAGGAACGCTAGCGGTCCCCGCCTTTATCGTCCGTGGAATCGTGGCCCTTGCCGTCGTCGGAAGCGTCCCGTTCGCGGAGGCCGCCCTTGTCGTCGTTGAGGTCGTGCGCAGCGCCGTCGTCGGAGACGCCCGGTGCGCGGAGGCCGCCCTTGTCGTCGTTGAGGTCGTGGGTGGGGCCGTCGTCGGAGACACCCGGGGCGCGGAGCCCGCCCTTGTCGTCCACAGGACCGGGGGCGTGCGTGACCTGGACCGGAGGCAGGGTCACCGGCTGGGCCGGCACGATCTGGGTTTCCGGAGTGTGCTCGGGCACCGCCGTGATGCTGGCGGTCGGTGTGGGCGTGGCCAGTGCTGACGGCGAATCGTCGGGCTTGGGCGAGTCTTCGAAGGTCGCCGGCTTGCTGCCGGAATCAACATTGGAGACCACGACGCCGGGGGAGACGGCGGGAGGCGGCCCGGCATTCGCCTGGGCCCAGACGGTCAGGCTGGCAGCGCCGAGGACGGCGGCGAGGGGGAGGTACCACAGCTTGGACATTGGTCTTCCTTTCATTTGCTGGTTCCACCACTCTTCCTCGCCGCTGTGAAAGGGAAATGAATCTTCCATGAGAGACCTCTCATCCATGGGTCAGGGTTGTGATTCAGGCTGTTCACGGTGCCGGCTCGGGACTCGTTGGGCCGGCAGGGACCGGGGTGAAGCGGTAGCCGGCTCCCCGGACGGACTGGAAGTGCTCCGGGCCCAGCTTGGTGCGGAGGTACCCGACGTAGACGTCCACCACGTTCGAGGACCCGTCGAAGTCGTAGCCCCAGACCCGGCTGAGCAACTGTTCCCGGCTCAGCAGCTTGCCGGAGTTCTCCACGAACACGCGGGCCATGGCGAACTCGCGGGCGGACAGGGACACTGTGCGGCCCCGCACGTTGGCGCACCGGAGGTCCACATCCAGGCTGACGTCCCCGCTTGCGGGGGCCACCGCCGCCGGCACTGCCGGAGCGTCCCGAAGCCGAAGCCGGATGCGCGAAAGCAGCTCCTCGAAACGGAACGGCTTGCTCATGTAGTCATCCGCGCCGCCGTCGAGCGCTGCCAGCGTGTCCGGAAGGGAATCCCGGGCCGTCAGCACGATGACCGGAACGGTGCAGTTCATGGCGCGCAGGGCCGAGAGTACGCCGAAGCCGTCCATCCGCGGCATCCCGATGTCCAGGATCAGCAGGTCGAACTCACCGGAACTGCCGTAGTCCAGCGCCCGGATGCCGTCCTCCACTGACGACGTGGTGTAGCCGGCCGCCGTGAGGCCCTTGGCGATGAAGGCGGCGATCCGTGGCTCGTCGTCGGCGATCAGAATGCGAGCCACGATGTTCCTGACGGAAGGGAGAGGACAAACCTGCTGCCCACGTTGACCCGTGATGACAGCCGTACGGAGCCGCCGTGCGCTTCGGCGATCGCCTTGACGATGGGCAGGCCCAGTCCGGATCCCTCGACACCCCTCGATACGCCGGCGCGGGCGAACCGGTCGAAGATCCGCTCCTGGTCCGCGGCGCTGATGCCGCACCCCGTGTCGGCCACCCAGATATCAATAGTGGGTTCATGCTGCTGTTCGGATGCGCTGTCCTTTGCCGTGACCCATGCCGCGCCGATCGAGATGATGTCGCCGGGCTCCGTGGAGTGCACGGCGTTGGCGGCCAGCTGCTCAATGGCCTGGGTGAGGCGGTTGCGGTCCGCCCGGAACCAGCCGCCGGGCAGCTGCTCAATTTGCCAGTGCCGGTCTCCCAGGACGCGGATCCGCTCCATGGCGGCTTCGAGGAAGGAATCGGTATCGATCCAGTCGGGCCGGACAAAGTCGGGCCGTCCGCTCCTGGCCAGCACCAGGAGTTCGTTGACCAGGGACTGCATCCGGTCCACTTCCTCCAGGAGCAGCACCCGGGTTTCAGCGACGTCCATGGCATCTGCCGGCTGCAGCAGCTGCAGGTGGCCGCCGATGATGGTCAGCGGTGTCCTCAGTTCGTGGCTGGCGTCATCCACGAACTGCCGCTGGTCCTCGATCCCCACTTCCAACCGGTCCAGCATGCGGTTGAAGTCCGTTGCCAGCTGCGAGACGTCATCGTCGCCGGGCGGGACGGTGACGCGGCTGCTTACGTCCTCGAAGGTGGTGGTTTCGGTAGCCTGGCGCAGCCGGCGGATGGGGACGAAGAGGCGTCCGGTCACGGCGTACCCCACGGCGCCGGCCAGCAGCAGGATGGCCAGCGAAACCATGGCAAAGGTTCCGAAGGAGGCCACCATCTGCTCCCGCTGCTGCCCGATCTCGTTCCCCGCCACCAACACACCGTTCGGGGAATCCCCGCCCAGTGACACGGGGGTGATGGCCAGCCGCACCAGGTGGCCGTCCATAACCACGTCCCGCAGGGCAGTGGTGCCGTCCAGGGGTACGGCGAGCGCCGTTTCGAGTACCTGCGGCTGGCCAAGATTGCGGGCCTGGGCGCCGGCGGGCAGGAAGGTGTCCCCTCCCGCGACGCTGGCCATCACCGACTCATACCGGCCCAGGGTGCCGCCCCGCAGGAAGACGGTGAACAGGTCATCGAGGGACGGGTAGGGCGCGCCGCCGGGAAGGCCCTGGTCCACAATGTCCTGGAGGCGTGCTGACTGGTGCAGCAGGTCTTCGCTGACCTTGCTGTTGAGGTCCCGCAGGTCCAAGGCAAGTGTGGTGGTGCCGGCAACGAACAGTCCCACCGCGAGGAAGGCCAGGACAGTGGTGAGGACCCGGACCCGGACGGTCCGCAGGCCTGCCCGGACGCCCCGAAGCGCCGCGGGGATTGCCCGCCACGAGCGGACCATGGGACCTGCCCCCCACCTGTCGGACGGTGCAGAGGCGGGGGTTCTACGCAGATTCATGGGCGTCTCCATTCCTTTTCCGGCCGGCTTTTGCGGAGGCGGGTTCGTCATACCGCGCTGTGGTGCCGTCTCGTTGCCAAATTAGGGGGACCCGGTTGGGGATTCCTTTGACAGGGGTTGCGCGCAAGTCCGGTGCACCACCTAGGGTTTTCCCAACATTTGCCATGCCGGCAGCACACCGCTTTGACCTGCGGAAACACGGTCCGAGGTCCGCTGTGGCGCCCGTCCGGGGCTGGTTGGCGGGCAGAAATGCCAAGTACCCACTTCCGGCGGGCCAAGTAGTCGGGAGAAAAACCCGAAATCTGATGTGAGTACTTACTACTGTTGTCTGACTTTTGCCTGGGAACTGCAATTGAGGCAGAAGGTTCGATCACTCATCGGGGGAGTAATTGGTGGCTACATTGGAAATGGGTGCAGGGCTGATGGGTCCGGGATCGGGAGCGCCGTCGACGACGCCGGCGCTCCGCATCTCGGTTCTTGGTCCTTTGACGATCCGGCGCGGCAATGTGGAGCTCCGAGCCAATGACCTCGGCGGTCCCAAACCCCGCCAGGTCCTCGAGATCCTGCTCCTGAATCTGGGCTCGGCGGTCTCGAAGACCCGCATCATGGACCTGCTGTGGGGCGGCAACCATCCGGCTGTTGCCCTCCCCACCCTGGAGAGCTATGTCAGCGTCCTGCGGCGAAACCTGCAGCCCGGCTCCGGCAGGACGGGACCCCTGCGGACGGTCACCGGGGGATATGCGATAGACCGTTCCTCGGTGGAACTGGACCTGGACCGTTTCGTTTCCCTGACCAAGCAGGCCAGCCACGCCGCCCCGGCAGCTGCATTGTCGCTGCTGAGTGAAGCCTTGGAGCTCGGTTCCGCCCCGCTCCTGGGGGATGAACTCCTTCCTGCCTGGGCGGAGGAGGAGCGGTCGCTGCACGCGGCACGCGTGGCGCTGGCCCGGGTACAGGCCGCGGAACATGCCCTGGCCGTGGGGCAAGCAGACAAGGCCGTTGCATGGGGCGTTGCCGCTACTAATGAGGATCCGCTCAATGAGCGGGGCTGGAACGTGCTGATCCTGGGTCTTGAACGGAACGGGCAGGTCAACGAAGCCCTGCGTGCCTTCGAACGCTGCCGCAGGATCATGGACGTCGAGCTGGGGTGCATGCCCTCTCCCTCGCTGAAGCAGGCGCAGGCCCGGCTCCTGGAGCGGACGGGCGCCCCTGACGTATCTCCCAGGGCCAGCGCCACCGCCCGCCCGCTGCGTGAGGTCCAACCCGTGGCTGCACCTACGGCCCGGCCGGAACCGGCAGTTACTGATCGGTTGCGCGTCCTCATCGTGGACGACCACACCATCTTCTCCGACCTGCTGGCCGGCGCGCTGGACCGGGAACCGGACCTCAAAAGCCTGGGTGCCGCCAAATGCGTGGAATCTGCTGTGACCATGTTCCGGGAACTGCGTCCCGACGTCGTGATCATGGACCTGCACCTTGCCGACGGTTCCGGGCTGCACGCGGCCCAGCGCATCCTGTCCGAAGCCCCGCAGGCCCGGGTGGTGATGCTGACCGGCAACCCCTCCCAGGACGCGCTGCGGGAGGCCGCCCGCATGGGGATCTGCGGGTTCCTGCCGAAGGACGGCGCCTTGGGCCTCATGCTGGACACGCTGCGGCACGCCCGCCCGGGCAACCTGATTGTGCATCCGTCATTGGTGGCGCGGTTGGGCGCAGGGCCGGAGTCCGCGCCGGAATCTGCTGCCTGACCACAGGCGCTGAGAGTGAAAGATCTCCGCCGCAGGACCCGCGGCAACTCCGGTGCCGCCCCCGAAGCCGTCCAGCGGCGCGAGGTGCGGATGGCCGTGGCCCGGTTCCTGGCGGCCGGCTTCGCAGCGCTGGTACTGGTGGCCACACCGGTGACTTTTTGGATCCGCGATGCCGCCGAACAGCATGCCCTTGTCAACGCCAGGGAGTTCACCCAGCGTCTCGCGGACAACGTTGTGGGCCCGCTGATCACCCCGCAGCTTCTGGCCCAGGACCCTGCAGCCCTGGAGGAGCTGGACCAGCGGGTGGCGCCATGGCTGGCCAACGGAGGCGTCACCAGGATCAAGGTGTGGGATGCAAAAGGCAAGGTGGTGTACTCGGACGTCCCGTCCCTGATCGGTGAGGACTTCGAACAGGAAGAGTGGGCGCACCTCCTCCTGGCCGGCGGTCCGGCCACGGCCACCGTCGAGTCCCAGACTGCCGAAGAAAACGAGTTCGAGGCCTCGTCCGGGGAACTGGTGGAGGTCTACGTCCGTTCCGCCGCCAAGGACGGGGCACCAATGATCTTCGAAACGTATTCCTCAGGCGCGGCGGTACGTGCGGAACAGCAGGCGGTCCTGCTCAGCATGATCCCGCCCGTGCTGTTGTCACTGGCAGTACTTCAGCTGGTCCTGCTGATTCCGGCGGTCCGCCTGGCCAAGCGGATCCAGTTCCACCAGGCGCAGCGCAACGCGCTGCTGCACTGCGCCATCGAGGCCTCCGACCAGGAACGGCGCCAGATCGCCAGTGAGCTGCACGACGATGTCATCCAGAACCTGTCCGGACTGGCCTACGCCCTCGAGTCGGAAGAGCGCCGCGGCCAACCCGGCCAGCAGCAGGTGTTCGCCGACGCACGGACCATGCTCCAGCGCGACATCAAGGCGTTGCGCGCCATGACCAGCGAACTCTATCCGCCGGACCTCGAAGAACTGGGGCTGAAGGCGTCCATCATGAGGCTGGAGGCACCCCTGGTGGAACGCGGCATCGCCTTCACCGCCAGCATCCCGGAGCAGGTGACCCTGGACCGGGACCGGGCGGTGCTGGCCTACCGGGTGGCACGCGAGGCGCTGGTCAACGCCACCAAGCATTCCGGGGCCTCGGCCGTGGACATCCAGATCCGGCAATCCGGCGAGCTCACCCAGATCACGGTCTCGGACGACGGGCAGGGCTTCAACCCCCGCACCGCGCACCGGGAAGGCCACTTCGGCCTTCGAATCCTCAAGGACACCGTTCACCAAGCGGGGGGAACCCTCCACATCCGTTCGGCCCCGGGCCAGGGAACCTTTGTTACGGCGACATTCCGTGCTGCCACGCCGGCGGTCCGGTGGGCCGGCCGGTACCCCTCCAAGGGCCGCGGCAACCACGCCATGGAGCCGGAAACCATTTAGCAGTTTGCCCGTTGGCAGCAAATGAGACCCGGTTCCGCCACAAATGGCCAGGGCCACCACGAAGATCCCGTGCCACAACAAAGGTACGGGCCACAACAAAGGTCCGGCGTCCCCCGTATAGAGCGGGAGACGCCGGACCTTCCTATGGTTGAGCAGGCGCTACTTGTTCGCCACGGTGATGGGTCCCGCCGTGCCACCCAGCGTGGATTCGATCCAGATGTTGCCGGGGTTGGTTGCCGGTGCGTTGCCGTCCCGCAGGCGGAGGGTGAAGACGCCGCCGGTTTCCGGTGCCGCAGCAGCCGTTACCGGGGCCGTGCCGATGATGGTGCCACCGGGGCCGCCCACCCGGACGGTGACCGTCCCGCCCACGGCACTGCTGGTGCCGTTGACCCGGAAGTCCCTGCTCTTCCACTGACCGCTCGCGGTAACCCGGTCCGGAACCGGAGTCACGGTGACCACATCGGTCTTCGTGACGCCGCCCGCCGTGACCGCCAGCTCGAAGGTGAGCGGCTTGTTGGTCATGGGGTACTTGAACACGGGCAGGTTGAACGTGGGCTGCAGCGTGGTGCTGCCGCTCAGCGTAACCCCGTCAGGATCGGTGGGGCCCGCCAGCACCTGCCGCCACTGGTAAGTGGCTCCTGCGCTGGTGGAACCCCTGCCGTCAAGCGTTACAGGGGTTGCGGTGGTGCGGCGCGCAACGTTCTGGTCCGGACCGGCGCTGGCCACCACATCGCCCTGGACAGTGACCGGATCGCTCATGGCGGATTCGGGGCTGTCGCCGTTGCTGTTGCCGGCACGCACGGTGAAGCGGTACTGGGTGTCCCCGGCGAGCCCGTCGTACACCAGGCTGGTCACGTCCCCGGCCACCTTCTTCGCCGATCCGAATGCTGCCCCGTCTGCCGTGTAGGCCTGCACGGTGTAACCGGTGATGGTCAGTCCTTCAGCACCGGGATTTGGTGCCGTCCAGGTCACCGTGGCCGTGCCCTTCCCGGCCACTGGGGCTCCGGAAAAGGTGGGCGCCGCAGGGACTGGGTCATTGGTGATGCTGAACTCGACGGTGGCCTTGTCCGAGACGTTGCCGGACGGGTCGATGGCGGCGTAGGTGAACTTGCTGGTTGCCGTTACCGGGACCGGGTCCTTGTAGAGGATGGCTCCCTCGGCGGCCACGCCTCCACTGCCGATGGGATCGGACCCGTCCAGCGTGTAGTAGATGTCGCTGCCCTGTTCGCTGGCGGTCAGCGTCAGTTCCTGCGCAGTCGGGAAGGTTCCACCCGTGGGCGAGGCCGTCACCGTTGGCGGGGTGGAGTCCGTTTCCGGAATGAACGGAACAGCCGGGAAGGTCTCGCCGGCGCTGCTCACTGAGACCACGTAGACGTCGTACTCCTCGCCGGAGGTGAGCCCCTTGATGGTGGTGCCGGCGGCTTTCGGATCGCTGATGCGCACGCCCGATTCGGCCTGTTCGCGGCCGGTGACGGTATGGCCGACGGCGGTGACGCGGTAACCGGTGATGGCGGGGGTCCCGGGGACTGCTTGAGCCGGGGTCCAGTTGACCTTCAGGTCCCCGCCCACCTTGGCCACCTTGACGTTGGTGGGCCCGGCCGGTCCCGACTGGAGCGGGCCGTTGGGGCAGCCGCCCATTCCGGGGCCGCCCAGCTCGCCGAACTCGGCGATGGTCAGGCCCTGGCGGTTTGCATCGACGTCTTCGACTTCCCACGCCATGGCGCGCTCGCCGGAAGCGGCTGCCGCTATCTCGGCTGTGGCCGCATCGTTGAACTCATACGTTGCCGTGAACGTGCCGGCGGTGCCAAACGTCAGGCTGGAGCTGTAACCGTCTTCGGCGGTGAGCGTTCCGGGGACTGCCCGGACGTCGCGGCGGCCCACGCTGGTGTCCTTGAGGGCCGGCTCAACAATCCGCTGTTCCATCTGGGCGGGGTTGACGCCGGCTCCTGCATGGCCCTTGACGGTCAGCGTGGTGCCGGACAGGGAGGAATGCTCGGTGACGTAGGCATCCTGGACCGTGGTGGCCCCTGCCTCGGCGCCGTTGAACTTGATGGAGACGACGTCGCCGGGCTGGATATCGGGGGTGACGTTCAGCCCCGTACCGGCGCCCCAGCAGTATCCCCCGGGGTGGTTGATTTCGAAGGCCACGTCCCCGGCGGTCACCACGCCCTGGGCGGACCCGATCACTCCGGCCCCCTTTCGGGTGACTTCCACCAACGCGGTCTGGCCCACGCGGTCCTGGTAGCCCTCGATGGTGACAAAGTCCCGGTCCGGGAAGACCACAAGGTTGTCCGGAAAGGTGGGGACGGCCGCGTTGGCGGAGGGAATGGCCATCAGGGAAGTGGCGCAGAGTATGGCGGAGACGCCGGCAATGGTGCCGGCTCTGGCGTAACTGACGCGGAACCGCGGCCCTCCCGGTTCGTGCTGTGGTGATGTCATGAGAACCTCACTGATCCTGGGTGCTTGCGCAAGGTGTTCGCGCATGCCCTGACGGTAGGAACGTGACCTTGCGGAAACGCTGGTTACGCCACCCGGGAGTGGCGGAATCCGCCAGGGAAACGCTGCCCGGCAAAACATCCCCGCCGGACCCCAAGGAGTTCCCTAGAAGCCCGGGCAACACTGTCCGGCATGGCATCAACAGCAACCATCAGGCGCATCCGGGTCCTTGTCCCGCTCATCCTCCTCACCCTGGTGGGGACACTCGTGGCGGGCATTGTGACTGCTGCGCCGCGGACGCCGCCGGCAATGCTGGGTGCCTCGGGAAGCCTCGACGGCGGGCTGGGACGAATCAACGGGGTCATACCCCTCGAAGCCGACGGCTGGACGCCCCCATCAGCCCCGGCATCCCTCGCCAGCCCGCCGGACGGGGAAATGCATAGGGTCCGCATCCTCGTGGAACTGACAGCCATGGAGAAGGACGGTATTTACTTCGACCCGTCCCGGTACGCCGTTTCGGCCCTGGGCACGGGCAGCTGGAAGCCGGTCTGGGCCACTCCCGCCCCGGCCCAGGTCCCGCAGGGGGAGAGCCTGAACGCCACGCTGGTGTTCGAACTCCCGGACCGCGCCATCGACCTGACCCTGGAGCTGCCCGGTGGGCCGGGACTGTCCCTCGGTGCAGGGCACCACCGGGGCGCCAAGTGAACCGTCCCGCCAGCTGCGGGACTTCCATGAATTTCCCAAGGACCAGGCAACCCGGGCAGGGAATCCCCAAGCTGGGCCCTGCACAGTCTGGTTATTGAGCAAAGGAGACACCCAATGTCCATTTCACGCCGCCAGGTCCTGTTGATCGGAGGACTGGGAGTCCTTGGGGCGGGAGCCGCCATGTTGCCCACGGGTTCGGTTGAAGCGAAGTCCGCCAGCCGGCTCAGCGACAAGGAGATGCCCCGGCCGTTCCAGTCAGCCTTTGTGCAGGCGCCGTTCCTGGCGCCCTACGCCACCGGCATCGATCCCGCGGACGGCCTGCCGGTCAACTACTACAAGGTGACGGAGAAAGCGGCCGCGGCCAACATCCTGCCGCGGCTCACCACGCCGATCCTGGGCTACAACGGCATCTTCCCAGGGCCCACCATCAGCCTGGACCAGGGGACGAAGGCCGTGCTGCGGGTGCGCAACCAGCTCCCGGCCCAGCACGCGCTCGACGGGCATGCCCTGTCCACGTCCACCCACCTGCATGGCTCGGCGTCGCTGCCGCAGTATGACGGCTACGCCTCCGACATCACGCACCCGGGCTTCTACAAGGATTACCACTACCCCAACTTCCAGCCGGCACGCACCCTCTGGTACCACGATCACGGCGTCCACTTCACGGCCCTGAATGCGTACTCGGGCCTCGCGGCGCAGTACCACATGCACGATCCGCTGGAACGCCAGCTGCTCCCGCAGGGCCGCTACGATGTGGCGCTGACCGTCAACGATGTCATGTTCGCCGCCAGCGGGGCACTGGGCTACGACGACAACACCCATTCAGGCCTGTGGGGGGACGTGATCCTGGTTAACGGGAAGCCCTGGCCGGTGATGAAGGTCCAGAAGCGCGTCTACCGGTTCAGGATCCTCAACGCCTCCATCTCCCGCTCCCTTCGTCCCACCCTCAGCACCGGCGATCCGCTGGTGGTGGTGGGAACCGACGGTGGCCTGGTGCCCACGGCCCAAAGTGTGACCAGCTACCGGCACGGCGGTGCAGAGCGCTACGAGGTGCTGATCGACTTCCGGAAGTACAAGACCGGGCAGCGGATCGAGCTCCGGAACCTGTCCAACAAGAACAACGTGGACTACGACTACACCAACAAGATCATGGCCTTCGATGTCACCGACGAGCCCGTGGACACCACCGACCCCACCTGGAACCGAATCCCCACCACCCTGGTGGGAAGCGAGGCAATGTCGCTGAAGGCCAGCCAGTCCGTAAAGACCCGGTCGTTCCGGGTCAAGCGGAACGACGCCACCAACATGTGGACCATCAACGACGACAGCTGGCAGGACGTGATTGCCAGCGGGTACAAGAAGGTGGCCGCGGACCCGGCGCTGAACGCGGTGGAGATCTGGGAAATCGAAAACAAATCGGGGGGCTGGTTCCACCCGGTCCACATCCACCTGGTGGACTTCCAGATCCTCAGCCGCAACGGCCAGGCGCCCATGCTGCACGAGCGGGGCCCCAAGGACGTGGTCTACGTGGGTGAGGACGAGAAGGTCCGGCTGCTGATGAAGTTCACCCCCCAGCAGGGCCTTTACATGATGCACTGCCACAACCTGCCCCATGAGGACCACGACATGATGGTCCAGTTCCGGGTGGGCCTCAAAGAATCGGACGTGGACGTGAACGATCCCATGACTGCCGCAAAAGCCGAGTGGGACGACGAAACGGATTGACCACACAACGTACGACGACGGGCGGCGGCCGGGGTGGAAGCCCCGGCCGCCGCCGATGGTTGCGGCAGCAGGGGGCAGGCCGACGCGTGCCGCGCCGCCTAGCGCTCGCGCTCGTCCCGGCGCTGGCATTGCTCGGCGCCCGGGCATGGCTGGTAGAGCCATTTACCGTTTCATCGGACAGCATGGAACCCGTTATTCCCCAGGGTTCGGTGGTGCTGATGTACAAACCGGCTGCGGCCTCAGGCACGGTGGGCCGCGGCGTGGTGGTGGCCTTCACGAGCCCGGAAGACGGTCACGTGGCCATCAAGCGGGTCATCGCCTTGGCCGGGCAAAGCGTGGCCATCCGGGATGCTGAACTCTTTGTGGACGGCCTGCACGTTGACGAGCCGTTCATTGATCACAGCCGCATCGACGCCACGTACTTCGGCCCCGTGACCGTTCCTGCAGGAAGCATCTTCGTGCTGGGCGACAACAGGGGCGTGTCCGTTGATTCACGGGACTACGGTGCAGTGCCGCTCACTGCCATCCAGGGCACCCTGCTGACGGGGGAGAGGTAGGGAACTTCCGGCTGGCATCCGCCACCTTGGAGGAACCTTTGGCTCCCCGGACCTTCTCTTCTGGCGCCAAGCTAACCCCAATCCGCAGTGATTAGCCTGCTTGAAATTGGCGGCACCGCAGCCCGGAAGGACGGACATGAGAATCCCCGCAAACCCTAAGCCCCCTGTTGTGGACAAGGCATTCCTTCTTGAATTGGAGCTTGATCGCGAGCAGGGCAACGGGTGCCGGCAGGTCTTCGTGGATGACTTTATCGCGGGCCTGCCGCGCCGGGTGGACAGGCTCCGGCTCGCCCTGTCCACCGCTGACACAGCGGGTGCCCTTGCTGCGGCCAGGGCACTGAAAGTCTCCAGCCAAATGGTGGGTGCAGAGCGTTTGGCCGGCCTGATGCTGGACCTGGAGGAGGAACTCAGGGGACCTGCCTACGAGGCGGAAACCATCAGGTTGCCCAAGCTGGCCGTAGTTTTTTACACGCCGGTCAACCGGTGTGCGATGCGGACCGCCGACCACCTGCAGGCGGCCCCCTTCGCCGCCGTGTCTTAGCAGCCCACCGGGACAGCACTTCGACGTTCCGCCGGGCTGACCGGGCGTGCGGCACGGTGCCGGTCAGCCGATGATGGGCCGCTCCTCGGGCAGCCGGAAAAGCCGCGGACGGGCGGATAACGCCAGCGCGGACGCGACGGTGACGGTGCCGATGCGACCGGTAAACATGAGCACCATGAGGACCCACTGTGCCGCGGGCGGCAGGGTAGGTGTGATGCCCGTGCTCATGCCCACCGTGCCGAACGCCGAGATGGATTCGAACAGCACCTTCTCCAGGCTGTGGTCTGTGAGCATCAGCAGCATCATGGTGCCGACGATGACGGCTGCAATGCCCAGCAGGGCAACCGAGAGTGCCTGGCGTTGCGAGGAGGAGCTGATGGACCGGTGCGCGATGGTGACTGTGTCCCGGCCCCGGACTTCGTTCCAGATGGCAAACCCGAGGACAAGGAACGTCGTGATCTTGATGCCGCCCGCCGTGCCTGCGCTGCCTCCGCCAATGAACATCAGGACGTTGGTGACCATCAGGGTCTCCGGTGATGCGGCGCCGTAGTCGATGCTGTTGAAGCCCGCGGTCCGCGGGAAGACGCTGCCGGCAAAGGAGCCGACGAGCTTGCCGGTGAGCGAGAGATTGCCAAGGGTTTCGCCCCGGTTCCATTCGAAAGCTGCAAACAGCGCCATGCCTACGGCCAGCAGGAACAGTGTGCCGTAAACGGTCAACCGCAGGTGCACCGTCCAGTTCCTGGGATGCACCCCACCCCCGGTGAGCTGGATGATGACCGGGAAGCCGAGCCCTCCGGCGATGATGGCCAGGCAGATGGGGACGATGACCCACGGGTCTTCCGCGAAGCCGATGAGGCTGTTGCTGTAAAGGGCGAATCCCGCGTTGTTGAATGCCGATACCGCATGGAAGATACCGTGCCAGGCGGCGCCCACTGGGTCTTTGCCGTAGCTGATCCAGAAGTGCACCGTCAGCACAAGGGCTGTTAAGCCTTCAAAGAAGAGCATGATCCTTGCCACCCGGAGCAGGACGGAGCGGACGTCACCCAGGTTCAACGTATGTGTTTCGGACTGGGCCACGAGCTGGCCGCGCAGCCCAATGCTCTTCCTTACAAGGAGCGCCAACAAGGTGGCGAGGGTCATGATTCCGAAGCCGCCCGCCTGGACCAGGCCCAGGATGACCGCCTGACCGAACGGCGTCCAGTACGTGGCCGTGTCCACCGTTGCCAGGCCAGTCACGCACACGGCCGACACCGAGGTGAAGGCTGCCGCCATGAAGGCGTCGGGGCCGTTTCCGGTGCGGGATGCGGGCAGCATCAGCAATCCAGCGCCCACAATGATGACCGCCAGGAACGCCAAAGGAAGCGAGCGGACCGGGTGCGAGAGGAGCCGCCGGAGCACGCTTTCCCTCCGGCTTGGGCCGTCCTTAGTTCCCGCCTGCGCAGCCATGCTGAAGACGTCCCGCGCCCGCCCGGCGCGGGTTCGGTCACCCGGGCTGCCAGGCCGGGCAACGAGGCTGCCGGGTCCGCTCACGGGCGGCCGGCCCTCGACTTTCCTGCTCATCCTGGTGTGGTCTCCGGACGCCCGTTCCGGGCAGGGTTGCGGCTGCTGACCACCGGAGCCTAGCACCGGGTTTCGCGTCCCCGTTTGGCCATCCGGCGGATCTTGACGCTTTCTTAACGCCTGGCCAAATTGCCTCCGCCTTCTGAAACGCGCCCGGACTCAAACGTAATCACGCGGTCGGCCCGGCCGATGTCCGCAGCGTCATGGCTGGCCTCCAGGACCGTGACGCCACGCCGCAGCTCCTCCGCCACGGCGGCCCGGATGAGCCGGTGGGCCTCGGCATCGAGCCCGGCGGTGGGTTCGTCGAGCAGGAGGATGGTGGATTCCTGCGCCAGCCCCTGGGCGATCAGCGTGCGCTGCCGCTGCCCGCCGGAAAGCTCGCGCAGTTGGCGGCCGGCAAGCTCCAAGATTCCCATCCGGTCCATGCTGTCCGCCACCACCCGGCGGTCCGCGGCCCGGAGCGGGCGTCCCCGGCGGTGCGGCCAGCGTCCCATTTCCACCGCCTGGCGCACCGTGCACGGCATGGTGGCCGGCGCTTCGATGTGCTGGATGACGTATGCGGGCCGGGCGTGGGTGGTGACGGTGCCGCTGTCCGGTGCCAGCACTCCGGCGGCCATGGCCAGAAGGGTGGACTTTCCTGAGCCATTACGCCCGGTCAGGACGGTGTGCGTCCCTGATGCGAACGCCAGGCTGACGCCCGCCAGCACCTGCCGGTCCGGATAGGCGTACCCCACATTGCTGAACCTGACGGCCTCCATGCTCCTCCTTTGTTGATAATGATTCTTATTAAGATACAGTGGCGGCGATGGAATGGATACTTGAACCCCTGGGCGCCTCCTTTGTGCAGCGCGCCGTCCTGGCCGGCAGCCTGGTGGCCGTGGTCTGCGCCGTAGTGGGTACGTGGGTGGTGGTGCGCGGGATGGCCTTCCTGGGCGATGCCATGTCCCACGGACTCCTGCCTGGCATTGCCATAGCGTCCCTGCTGGGCGGCAACCTCCTCCTGGGGGCCGCTCTCAGTGCGGCGGCCACGGCGGCGGGCGTCTCCGCGATCAGCCGCAACCGGCGCGTCTCCCAGGACACCGCCATCGGCCTGCTGTTCGTGGCCATGCTCTCGCTCGGCGTGATCATCGTGTCCGCCTCCGGCTCGTTCGCCGTGGACCTGACCGGCACCCTCTTCGGGGACGTGCTGGCGGTGGGCATGGAGGACGTGGCGCTGCTCGCCGTCGTCGGCTGCCTGGTGCTGGCCGTGGCCGCACTCTTCCACCGTGCCCTGGCGGCAGCCACCTTCCATCCGCAGAAGGCGGCAAGCCTCGGGCTGCGGCCCCGGCTCGCGCATGCGGTGCTGCTGGGCATGGTCACCGTTGCCGTGGCCGCCTCCTTCCAGGTGGTGGGGACGCTCCTGGTGTTCGGGCTGCTGATCGCCCCACCCGCAGCGGCGCTGGTGTGGGCCCGGTCCATCAGGGCGGTGATGGCCCTCGGTGCACTCATCGGCGTCGCCAGCGTGGTGGCGGGACTGTGGATCTCCTGGTACGCGTCCACTGCCGCCGGCGCCACCATCGCCCTGGTTGCCGCCCTGTCCTACTTCGCCTCGGCCCTCTGCCACTCCGCCGCCCGCTCCACCAGGCCGCGCCCCGGCGCGGTGGCTGCCGCCGTCGTCGTCCCCTCCCACGCCTCACCACCGGAAAAGGAAACCCGTGCCCCGCACCACTACGCCTAGAACCGCAGCCCTCCTGCTTGCGGTGCCCCTCCTGCTGTCCGCCTGCGCGGCGCCCGGCCCGGACGCAGCATCGGCGCCGGAAACCGCTGAACCGCATGGCTACATTGCCGGTGCGCAGGAGAACTCGGAACCGCAAACCGGCCTGCTCACCGTCAACGCCGCCACGGGGGAGGGGCAGCTGCTCTCGCTCCTCACCGGCGCAACCTCCGGCGCCGGCGCCGACGGTCCTGTCGATGCGGCCTACCGGGACGGCCGGTACGCCCTGATGGCCACGGGTGCGGGGGTGGAAGTGTTCGATACCGGCGCCTGGACCGTTGACCACGGCGAGCACAAGCATTACTACAGTGCCGAGCCAGGCTCCGTGGGCCTGCTGCAGGTTCCGGACGCTGGTGCGGTGGCCGGTGACGGCACCTCCATCGCAGTGTTTTCGGAGACCGGCGGGTACGCAGCCGTGTACCGCCACAAGGATCTCGACGCCGGGAGCCTGGCGGAGTCGGCCCGGATCACCACCTCCCCGCACACCGGCGTGGTGGTTCCTTACGAGGGCCACTACCTTGCCTCCGTGGCCGCCGGGTCCGGTGCCGCGGACGGGCTGGAAGTGCGCGACGCCGGTGATTCGGTGGTGCTCGGCCGGCAGGACTGCCCTGGCCTGGCCGGACACTCCGCCACCCGGGCGGGCATCGTGTTCGGCTGCTCGGACGGGGCGCTGCTGGTCAGCGAGGACGGCGGCACCTTCAACGCGGAGAAGATTCCGTATCCCGACGGCGGTGCAGGCCTGCCGTCGGCCACGCACCTGGAGCACCGCCCCGGGTCCAACGAACTGGCAGGGCCGGCCGGCGACGCCGGGGTGTGGCACCTCGACGCCGCCAAACGGAAGTGGACGTTCCTGCCCACACCGGCTCCGGTGGTTGCCGCGTCCGCGGTGGGCGACGGACGCCGCGTACTGGCTGTTGCGGCCGATGGATCACTGCTGACCCTGAACCCTGCCACCGGCGCTCTTGATGCGCAGGTTCCGCTGATTGCGCCCGCCGCCGCGCGAGGCGCTGCTCCGCGGATCCTGGTGGACACCTCCCGGGCCTATGTGAGCGACCCCGCCCGCTCCGTGGTCCACGAGATCGACTACGCGGACGGGCTGCGGACGGCACGGAGCTTCGACGTTCCTGCTGCGGACATCGTGCTGGAGACCGGGCTGTGAGGCGGGACCTGTCCCCGCGGCGCGCCTTGGTTGCAGGGCAGAACCGTGCCGGGAAGGCGGGCTGGCGGGCCCGGCTGGGCGCGCTGCTGGCGCTCGGCCTTGGCCTGGCCGTTGCGTTGGGCGGATGTTCAGCGGCCGCCGCGGAACGCCCCACGGTGGTGGTCACCACCAATATCCTGGGCGACATCACCCGCAACGTGGTGGGGGAGCAGGCCGATGTGGTGGTCCTCATGGCTGCCAATGCCGATCCCCACTCATTCGGTATCTCCGCCCGGCAGGCCGCCGGCATCGAAAACGCGGCCCTCATCATCCACAACGGCGGCGGCCTCGAAGAGAGCGTCCTCAACCATGTGAAAGCAGCCGAGGCCCAAGGTGTGCCGGCGTTGCCGGTGCTGGACGCCGTCGGGCCCCTTTCCTTCACCCAGTCCGGCCAGGGCGCTCCGGACCCGCACTTCTGGACCGACCCCTCCCGCGTGGCCAAGGCCGCTGAGGCCATCGCCGCTGCAGTCAGTGAGCACGTGCCCGGCGCTGACGCCGCTGCCGTGCGCTCGCAAACGCACGCCTACACCGGCCAGCTGCAGGAACTGGAGGCAGCCATGGAGTCCGGATTCGCCGGCATCGATCCCGGCCGGCGCAAACTCATCACCAACCACCACGTGTTCGGCTACCTGGCCGACCGCTTCGGATTCGAGGTGGTGGGTGCCGTGATCCCGAGCGGCACGACGCTCGCCTCACCCAGCCCCACGGACCTGGCCGACCTCACCGGCAAGATCCGGTCCGCCGGGGTGCGGGCCATCTTCGCCGACTCGTCGCAGCCCGCCCGGCTGGCCGAGGTCCTGGCCGCCGAGGCCGGCGAGGACATCGCCGTGGTTCCGCTGTTCACCGAATCCCTGGGCCCTGAGGGGTCCGACGCCGGAACCTACCTGGGCATGATGCGCGCCAACGCCGAACGCATCACCCAAGCCCTGGCCTGAGCCGGCGTCACCAGAAGACCTGGGCTCCACTTCCGGAGCTCCCCACCCACACAGAAGGAACCACCCATGTATCACCGCACCGCACCCGTCCGCCTGATGACAGTGCTGGCCGCCGCCGGCCTGCTGCTCTCCGGTTGCGGCACTGCCGCCCCAAGCCCCGCCGGCCCTGCGCCAACACCGGCCGCGACCGTGGACTCGGCAGCGCCGCGCCTTGTCACTACCTACGACGGCGGCATCCAGGTCCTTGACCCCGAAACCTTCAAGGTGCTGGCCGACTTCCCCATGGAAGGGTTCAACCGCGTCAACCCTGCCGGCGACGGCCGCCACGTGGTCATCTCCACGGCCAAGGGATTCGAGGTCCTGGACACCGGGGCGTGGACCGACGGCGGAAGGCACTACGCCCAGGAACCCGCCATGACGGACGTCGTCTTTCCCACCACCAAGCCCGGCCACGTGGTCCGCCACCACGGAAAAACCATCCTCTTCAGCGACGGAACCGGTGAGGTGACCGTCTTCAACTCCGCGGACCTGGCCTCCGGGCAGCCCCGGGTGGAAACACACCGCGCCGAAGAAGCCCACCATGGCGTCGCCGTCGAACTTGCCAACGGCGAGCTGGTCCTCACCCTCGGGAACGACAAGGAACGGCCCGGCATTGTGGTGACGGATGCCGACGGCAAGGAAATCGCCCGGAACGAGGACTGCCCGGGCGTGCACGGAGAGGCCACGGCAGCCGGGGAGGCAGTGGTCATCGGATGCCAGACCGGCGTCCTGATCTACGCCGACGGCGCCATCACCAAGCTGGCGAGCCCCACGGAATACGGCAGGATCGGCAACCAGGCCGGCTCGGAGGAATCCCCGGTGACCCTGGGCGACTACAAGCAGGACAAAGACGCCGAACTGGAACGTCCGGAAACCGTCTCCCTGATCAACACCGAGACGAAATCCCTGGCCTTCGTGGACCTGGGCACCAGCTACAGCTTCCGTTCCCTGGGCCGGGGACCGCACGGCGAGGCCCTGGTGCTCGGCACCGACGGCGCCCTGCACGTCATCGACCCCGCAACGGCGGCTGTCAAAAACGTCTTCCCGGTAACCGCGCCGTGGGAGGAACCGCTGGACTGGCAGCAGCCCCGGCCCACCCTCTTCGTCAACGGGCACACCGCCTACGTGACCGATCCCGCGTCGAAGGCCATTTCCGCCGTCGACATCGAAACCGGAAAGATCACCGGAACCGGCACGCTGGACGCAGCACCCAACGAGCTGACCGGGGTCACCGGCTAGGAGCCTGTCCGGGCCTGTCCCCTGGGAGCCGCGGGCGGGTGCGTTCGCGGCTCCCAGGGCTCTTGCGCGAAATTTGTGGTTGGTTCCTGAGCTGCCGCTACTAATATCTGAGGAAGAAGCCACCCTGCTGACCACGTAAGGGCCGGATCATGCTCGGAGAACTCACCGCAGAGACCGTTGCCAGCCGCAACAACGTCACCACGCTTGGCCGTGCGGACGGGCCCGTGATGCTGTTTGCCCACGGCTTCGGCTGCGACCAGGACATGTGGCGCCGGCTGGTGCCCTACTTCGCGGCGGACTACCGGGTGGTGCTCTTCGACCATGTGGGCGCCGGCCACTCCGACCTCGAAGCGTACGACAGGGAAAAGTATGGAACCCTGGACGGCTACGCCACCGACGTCCTGGAGATCTGTGAGGCACTGGACCTGGCCGACGTGATCCTGGTGGGCCACAGCGTCAGCGCCATGATCGCCCTGATCGACGCGGCCCGCGAACCGGAGCGTTTTGCCAGGCTTATCCTGGTGGCCCCGTCGCCCAGATATACGGACGACGCCGACGACGGTTACGTGGGCGGGTTCTCGCACGAGGACATCGAAGGGCTGCTGGAGTCCCTGGACAGCAACTACTTCGCCTGGGCGGACGCACTGGCGCCGATGGCGATGGGTAACCCCGACACCCCGGAGTACGCCGAGGAGCTCCGCAGCAGCATCTGCCGGACCAACCCGTCCATCGCCCGGCACTTTGCCCGGGTCACGTTCCTCTCCGACACCCGCCACATCCTGCCGCGGGTCCAGTGCGACAGCCTGATCCTGCAGTGCACCGACGACCTCCTGGCCCCGGCAGCGGTAGGTTCCTACGTCCACCGGCAACTCGGCCACAGCTCCCTGGTCCAGCTGAGGGCAACCGGCCACTGCCCCCATGTGAGCGCTCCAGGCGACACGGCCGCAGCTATCCTGCATTACCTCAATCCACGCCCATGACGGGCGCCGGCGGCCAGCCTGTGGCCAACTTCGAGTCGCTCTTCCACCAGGCTCCGTGCGGCTACCTCATCACGGACGACGACGGCCACATCGCCGCGGTCAACGACACCTTCGTGCGGTGGACCGGTTACAACAGGGCTGAGCTGCTGGGAAAGAGGCTGCAGTCACTGCTGCCGGTGGGCGACCAGATCCTCTATGCCACCCACTGCATTCCGCAGCTGGGCATTACAGGCTCTGTGTCCGAGATTGCCCTGGACATCATCGGCTCCGACGGCGTTCGCCACCCGGCGCTGCTCACGGCCTCGCGGTTCGCGGCGACGGGCCAGGAACCGGACAGCGTCCGAGTGATCATCTTCAGTGCCCACGAACGCCGGCTGTACGAGAAGGAACTGGTATCCGCACTGCGCGCCGCCGAGGAATCGGATGCCAGGCGTGCCCTCGCCGAGCAGGAACTGCAGAGGCTGGCCCTGCACGACTCCCTGACCGGCCTGCCCAACCGGGCCGGCCTGAAGGCGCGGTTTGGCGAAGCGCCGCCGGACAGCGCCATTGAGGGGAATCCTCTGGGGGCCCTCTTTATTGACCTGGACCACTTCAAGGCAGTCAACGACAGCCTGGGCCACGGCGCCGGAGACAACCTGCTGGTGTCCGTGGCAGGACGGCTGGCCGCCGCTGTCCAGGCGCCCGGTGCGGTGGCTCGGCTCTCCGGCGACGAGTTCGTGGTGGTGGACACGGTGGCCGGGACAGAGGAAGCGGCCGCCCTTGCCGCCCGGCTGCTGGACGTCATCGCGGCCCCGATCCATCTTGAGGACCTGGAAATTGTTACGTCGGCCAGCATTGGTATCGCGGTTGCCCGGGCCGGGGACGACACCCTTGAGGACCTCATCCGCCGTGCGGACATCGCCATGTACCGGGCCAAGGAACGGGGCCGGAACCGCTGGGAGCTGCACCGGCCGGCTGCGTCGGACCCGGCGGTGGACCGCCTGCGCGCCCTCGGCGAACTGCGCCGCGGCATCGGCGAAGGCGCCCTCCGCGTCCACTACCAGCCCCGGATTGACCTGCATACGGGGCGGGCCAGCGGTGTGGAGGCCCTGGTGCGCTGGCAGCATCCCACCCGTGGCCTGCTCCCGCCGTCGGAATTCATTGCCATGGCCGAGGAATCCGGGCTGGTGCGTCCGCTGGGCGCGTGGGTGCTGGACGAGACCTTGAAGCTGGCCGAAAGCCTGCGCCGGGATGACCGCCACGGTGCCGGACTGGAGTTTGCGGTGAACCTTTCAGCCCGGCAACTCAACGATCCCGGGCTGGTGGACATGGTGGAAAGCGCGTTGGAGCGGCGCAACCTGGATCCGGCGCTGCTGCTGCTCGAAATCACCGAAACGGCGCTGATGTCCGATCCCGGCGCGGCCGTGGAATCACTGGCCGCCCTCAAGAACCTGGGCGTGGGGCTCGCCGTCGATGACTTCGGCACTGGCTACTCCAGCCTCACCTACCTGAAGAAATTCCCCATCAACGAACTGAAGATTGACCGGTCCTTCATCATGGGGCTGGGACTGGACTCCGGGGATGCAGCGATCGTGGGCAGCTGCATCGACCTGGCGCACGCGGTGGGAATCCGTGCCGTGGCTGAGGGGGTTGAAACCTCCGGCCAGGCACAGACGCTGCAGGACATGGGCTGCGACCTCGCCCAGGGCTACCTCTTTGCACGTCCGCTTCCTGAGCCGCGGCTCAGGGAATGGCTGGCATCGCACACCTGAGGACGCCTGTTAAACGCACGTCGCCCCGTCCGGAGCCGCCACCCGTATGTGTGGGTTCAGCGGCAATGGGACAGGGCGAGGAGCGGAATTTTCAGGAATGCCTGGCACGCGGGCCCGAATGGTGGGCTCTGTGGTGCCAGGGTCTTCGCTATGCGGCCAAGCGGGTGGCGGCGGCGGGAACCTTGCGGCGCGGTGCCAGGACGCTGATGGTGCACGGTGCCTGGAGCGGATCGATCCTGGTGGGCAGATGTCGGGTTTCTGACGCGGTCCGGAGCATCTCCAGGGCGGCTTCATCCACGAAGGCCTGCGAGATATCCAGTTCCAGGTCCAGCCCTTCCTTTAAGGAGTTGGCCCGTTTGGCGACTACATACAGGGCGTTGACGCTGTGGACGGTGATATGCCCCTTTGCAATCACCTTCGCACGTGCATGGTCGAGATCAACACGGACAACAATGTGGAGCTTAGAGTTCAAGATGTAAAGCCTTCCCCGGCATTGGCTGCGACGCTGCAGCTTTTTGCGTGGCCGTTTTCATCAGCCTCATACAGAGTAGGGGTTGAATGTGATGCACGCAACAGTTTGACGAATTTATTACCGGCGGCTTCGATGCTGATCCTGTGACTGCAGCTCAGCCCACTGCTTCGGGAACCCTTCCTGCCAGGTCCGGGATCCTTCCGGTCAGCACCGCCACAGGGGCCGCGGACCAACGCTGCCGCTCAGGCTCGAAGGACACCACCACCGAGGCATCGTTTTCGCGGGCCTCATCCATGGCAAGCAGCAGGGCGTCCTCCACATGCCGGGCGTACTCCAGCCGATCACCAAGGGAGCCCTGCAGGTCCGCGTCGTCAATGAGCACATGGCCCTTGCCGTCAACGATGACCTTCAATGAATACCCCTGGTCCTCGTGGAGGGATCCGCGGGTGGATGAAATTTCCGTGACTCTGTCTGCCCGGACCAGCCCGTTGCCGAGCGTACGGATCCACACTTCACCCATTGCTTTGACCTCCCCTTGGCTGGGGGCGCGGAACAGCACCCCTAAGGCGAAATGTACTCCTCCGCGGCCCGTTTGTGACCCCCGAATTAATTTCCTGGGGATGTGGGCCGGCGCTGCGGTGCGCTCGGCCCCGCGGGACCTTCGGCACTTCCGGGCCAGGGCAGCCTGGCGCAACGCTGATGGCATGGCTTCGACCAGTCGCAGCGGCGGCGTCGGCTCCGTCCTCGTCAACGCTGTCCTGCTGTGGGCCATCAACATATGGCCCGGCTGGCGCATGGTCCCGTTCCTGGCCCAGGACATGACGCGCGTCCTCGAAGCCGTCAACGCCGCCCTCATTGCCGGCATCGTGGTGGACCTTATCTTCGTGGTGGTCAGGTCAAGGGGCCTGCAGGCGCTCGGAAACCTGGTGGTCCTTGGCTTCGGGATGGCCGCATTGCTTCAGCTTTGGGACGTCTTTCCGTTTGATTTCGGCGACGGCTGGTCCGGGTGGCCCGTTGTGATGCGGGTGTTCCTGGCGCTGGGAATGGTGGGCTCAGCCATTGGTGCCGTGGTGGAGGTGGTGGCCCTGATCCGGTCACTGGCAGGGCTGGAACCTCGGAGCCGGCAGTAGCTTCTGTTGCGTGGGGCGACGTTGCGTGCCGGGACGAAGGTGGGGGCCGCCATAGGATAAATCTGATGACTTCCCCCGGTGGTTCCCAGCCCTTCAACCTGCGCAGCATTGCGGTGGCCGCCTTTGGACCCACCCTGCTGTTTGGCCTGGGGCAGGGGGCCATCCTTCCCGTGGTGGCCCTGACCGCCCGCGACCTGGGCGCCACTGTGGCGGTGGCGGCCCTCATTGTCACCCTGATGGGCCTGGGATCCTGGTTTTTCAACCTGCCGGCCTCGCTCGTCACGCTGAAGTTCGGGGAGCGCTGGTCCATCGTGGGTGCGTCCGTCGCCGCCGGCCTGGCGCTGGCCGCTGCCGGGTTGTCCTCCCTTGCGCCCAACGGCTTGGTGCTGCTCGCCGTGGCGATGACCGTCGTCGGGATGTCCGGAAGCGTCTTTGGCCTGGCCCGGCAGAAGTACCTCACCGAGGCGGTACCGGTGGAATTCCGGGCCCGGGCGCTGTCCACGCTGGGCGGTGTGAACAGGATCGGCGTGTTCATCGGGCCGTTCCTGGGTGCTGCGGTGATGCAGTTCGGCGGCATCAATGGCGCCTACTGGGTGGGGGTGGTGGCCATGGCGGCGGCCGCGCTGCTGTCCCTCACCATCCCGGACCTGGCCGCTCCGGAAACGTCCGACGGCGGCAATCCGGGCCCGCAGCCCACGCTCCGGAGCGTTGCGGTATCCCATGCGGGGGTCTTCCTTTCGGTGGGCATCGGCATCCTGTTGCTCTCCGCCCTCCGTTCCTCGCGGCAGGTGGTGATCCCGCTGTGGGCCGACCACCTGGGCATGGACGCCACGTCCGCCTCACTGGTCTACGGCCTTTCCGGCGCAATCGACATGCTGGTGTTCTACCCCGCCGGGAAGCTCATGGACCGCAAGGGCCGGCAGTTCGTTGCCGTGCCCTCCACCCTGCTGATGGGCGCGGCGCTGGTGCTGATCCCGCTGACAGGCTCGTTCACCGGGCTGCTGCTGGCCGCGCTGCTGATCGGGTTCGGCAACGGCATCAGTTCCGGGCTGGTGATGACGCTGGGCGCCGACTTCTCGCCGGACCGCGGCCGCGGCCAGTTCCTGGGGCTGTGGCGGTTCATGGCCGACGCCGGGTCCACGGGCGGGCCGCTGCTGCTCTCCGGGGTGACCGCCGTGGCATCCCTGGGCGCGGGGATCTCAGCCACCGGCATCCTGGGGTTCGGCGCGGCGGCCGTGTTCGCCGTCGTGATTCCCCGCCTGAAGCACCGCCGCAATTACTGACTTGCGCCATCACTTTTGGTCCCCAAAACCGCATTTTAGGAACGATAAGTGATAGGGCAACAGGCTGTGGTGGGTGGACACTGTTCCCATGAGCACTGTCCGGAGCATCAAGCGGGACTGCGTCATCGCCGGGGGAGGACCCGCCGGAATGGTGCTGGGCTACCTCCTCGCACGGGCCGGCCTGCAGGTCACGGTCCTTGAAAAGCACGCCGATTTCCTCCGTGACTTCCGCGGCGACACCATCCACCCGTCCACCATCACCCTGCTGCGCGAGCTGGGCCTGGTGGAGCGCTTCCTGGACCTGCCGCTGACCCGCATCAGCACCATGGACGCGGTCTTCGACGGGGAGCGTTTCACGATCGCGGACTTTGGCACCCTGCCGGCGCCGGACAACTTCCTGGTGTTCGCCCCGCAATGGGATTTCCTGAACTTCCTTGCGGCCGAGGCCTCGGCGCTCCCGGGATTCGAACTTCGAATGAGCACGCGGGCAGATGAGGTCCTTTACGACGGCGGCCGCGTCGCCGGAGTCCGGGCCACGGATCCGGACGGCGGCCTCGACGTACGGGCGCCGCTGACCGTGGCTGCCGACGGTCGCGGATCAGTGCTCCGGAACGACGCGGGGCTCTATCCAACCGGCTCGGGCGTGCCCATCGACGTGCTGTGGTTCCACCTGCCCAAGCCCCGCGACCCGCGTCCGCCAACGCTCGGATACGTCTCCGGCAAGGGCATGGTGCTCACCCTGGACCGGGGCAGCTACTACCAATCCGGCATGATCATCCGCAAAGACAGCTTCGAAACCATCAAGGCCGAGGGGCTTGCGGCGTTCCGTGCCCGCATCGCGGCCGCCGCTCCCCACCTTGCCGTCCCGGCAGAGAGCATCGTGGGCTGGGACCAGATCAAACTGCTGTCCGTGAAGATCAACCGGCTGAAGGTGTGGCACCGGCCCGGCTTCATCGCCATCGGGGACGCGGCCCACGCGATGTCGCCCATGTTCGGGGTCGGCGTCAATTACGCCATCCAGGACGCCGTGGCACTGGCCAACGCGGTCGCCCCCGGGCTGGCCCGCGGAGAGGTGCGCGACGACACGCTGGCAGCGGTGCAGAAGCGCCGCGAAGTACCTGTCCGGAAGATGCAGCGCATCCAGCGCCTGGGCCACCGCGCCATCGCCCGGCGCCCCGGCCGGCGGGCCTTTGTGCCCCGGCCGGCCAAGTGGGTTCTGCGGACCTTCGCCCCGCGGATACGCCGGGCGGCAGCCCGCTTCATCGGCATCGGATTCCGCCCGGAACACCCGCAGATCTTCTGAACCGTGGTTGCCCTATCAGATCGGGTTCCTAACCGGCGGTTTTGGGAACGCGATCTGATAGGGAAACGGGAGGGTTTGCCGGAGCTTTTGGTGGGTAGGGGCCGGACCGCGGCTATCCTCGACACATGGTTGAAACGGGGACTCCGGCACGGATCAGCCCGCTGCAGAAGGCGCTGTGGTGGGTTCAGGACTATGTGTACGCGGCCATGTGCCAGGTGGAGGGCGTGCTGTCCCGGGTGCAGCCCGGGTCCTTCCACCAGGGCACACGGAACCCCGTGGTGATCATCCCCGGGGTCTACGAGAACTGGCAGTTCATGCTGCCCCTGATCCAGCGGATCCACGACGCCGGCCACCCGGTCCACGTGGTTACGGTCCTGCAGCGTAACAAGCTTGAGATCCCGGCGGCGGCCCGCCTGGTGGCCCAGCACATCGAGGAGGCGGGGCTCCGTGACGCCGCTATCGTGGCGCACAGCAAAGGCGGCCTGATCGGCAAGTACGCGATGCTGATGATGGACCCGGAACGCCGGATCAGCAAGATGATCACGGTGTGCACCCCGTTCTCCGGCTCCAGCTACGCCAGGTACATGCTGCTGCCCAGCCTGCGGATGTTCTCGCCGCGGAATGCCCTGACCCTGGAGCTGGCCCGCGAAGAGGCCATCAACAGCAGGATCACCTCCATTTACGGTCCGTTCGATCCCCACATCCCCGAGGGCAGCATCCTGCCGGGCGCCACCAATATCGCCCTTTCCACGGCCGGGCACTTCCGGATCCTGGGCGACCCGGAAACCGCCCGGATCATCACCGAGCAGCTGGCCCTCCCGGAGCATGGCTCCGCGCTGTAAGCCTGTTGGAGGTCCCCACGGGTAAAAGCCCAGCTCAGACCGTGGTTTAACTTTCAAATAACTTGAGCCTTCTTTGCCTTTCTTCGCGCTATGTTCCTGCGTTTGGCTGTGCATTGTTGTTCCCAGCAAGACAACTTCCACCAAAGCAAGCAAAGTCTGAGGGGACACATCATGAAGAACAGCACTCTGATCAAGGGAACCGCAGCCATCGCCGTAGGCGCAGCACTGTTGCTGGGCGGCGGCGGAACTCTGGCCAACTGGAACGCAGAGGCAACGGCGGCTCCCGGCACCATCGTCGCCGGCGACCTGAACGTCACAGCTGCCGCCGGTGTCTGGACCGACCGCACCGGCGCAACCATCAACATCAACACCTACAAGGTGGTTCCGGGTGACAAGCTCACCTACACCCAGGCCCTGACCGTCACCCTGGTAGGCGACAAGATGGCCGCCAACGTGGTGCTCGCCAACGTTCCGGCCAACACCTTCACCGCTGACAACGTCGCCATCTCCCCGATGAAGCTCACCAACACCGCAGGTGATGTCACGTCGAACACCGTTCTGAAGCCTGTCACCGGGAGCGCCACGCAGACCGTCACGGCATCGACTGTTTTCGAATTCAAGAGCACCACAACCGGCCGCAGCGATGTTGCCAAGAACTACGACCTCGGCAATGTGAGCTACACGCTGACCCAGCTGACCCAGACTGGCCTTTCCTAACCTGACGTGGCCGGGCGGCCCACGGGCCGGCCGGCCAGCAGCATAAGGAAACCGACCAGGAGGAGACCAACGATGCGCATCAAGCGCTCGCTGCAGGCAGCGGCCCTGGTCGCAGCGGCAGTGCTCCTGGGCCTCCTCACCGTCCAGGGCAGCTACGCCCTGTGGAACGCCACCACATCAGCGGCACCGGGATCCGTGTCCTCGGCTTCGTTCGACATGGCGATGACGGCAGTCAACTCAGGGCAAACCACCAACATGACGCTGGCCAACGGAACGGCAGCCACCCTGACGCTCTCTCCGGCAGGCACATTGGGCCCGGGGACTCCGGTGTACAGCGGGGTGCAGGTCACCAACAACACCAACGCCGGCGGCCAGTTCAACACCGTCATCGCGGCGGGTCAGCCAACAATCACCAACGTCAGCGGCGGGACCCTGGCCAGCTACATCAGTGTTACCGCCAAGCGGGCCACCTCCACCGCCGACTGCAGCAACAGCGCCGGATATCTGGCGATCGGTGTTGGCGGACTCGATTCGCCCACGGTGGCCAAGAACGGTTCCACCATCTTTTGCTTCCAGGCCAGCCTCAGCTCCGCGGCCCCAACCTCCGTGAAAGGACAAGCAGTGAACATCACCCTTCCGCTCACCGCCCGTCAGTGCGGGGTGTCCGGTGGCTGCTGACCTGACCGCCGGGCCGGCTTTCCCTGCCCGCGCATCACGCAAGAAGTCCCGCACCGCCGGGCCGTCGCCGTCGTCCGCTGACGAAAGCCGCCGCAAGGGCACCGGGGCGTGGGCCGCCGTCGGACGCATCCTGAGCATGTCCGCCATGCTCGTGGCGCTGTTCGCGTCCGTGGTGCTGATTGTCATTCCCGTGGCAACCGGCTCGCAGTCCTACACCATCCTGACCAAGTCCATGGCGCAGAAGTTCCCGCCGGGCACCTTCATGGTGATGAAGCCGGCGGCGTTCGACGAGCTCAAGTACGGCGACGTCATCACCTTCCAGGTGTATTCCGGCCGGCCGGACGTGGACACCCACCGGATTGTCGGTTTCGGATCCACCCAGTCGGGGGAGAAGACGCTGATCACCAAGGGTGACAACAACGGCGCCAACGATCCCGAGCCCGTCCGGGCCATCCAGGTCAAGGGCAAACTGTTCTACGCAGTTCCGTATGTGGGCTTCGTGGCCAACGCCCTGGGCAACTCGGACCGCGGCACCTGGACCGTCCTGGCCGCCGTCGGCCTCATCGGCTACGGTGCCATCACGGTCTACAGATCAGTCCGCAAACCGCGTGGCAGCAAGGATCCAGCCGGAGCCGTGGCCTAAATGCGTACGTTCCGGAACCTGCCAGGAGCCGCCGTTGCCGTCGGAGCCTTCGTTCTCACCGTCATGCTGGGGCTCGGTGGAACTGCGGCGTCGGCCCTGTGGCAGCAAAGCGCCACCGCCACCATGACTGTCGCCTGGCCGCTGCAGGCCTTCACCGGATTCACCTGCGCCAACGACAACCCCCAAAAAGTCGCCACACTGTCCGCCGCGGGAACCAGCAAACCCGCCTCGCTGACGTATTCGGCACGGCTGGCCAATGGGACCTACGGCCCGTCCTACACCGAATCTGTGGTGCTCGGAAACACCAGCACCGTCACCCTGACCATCGGATCGCAAATCATTGCCGCCAACCGCTCCACGTCGCAGCTCACCATTCGTGTGGTGGCCACCTACGCCGACCAGACACAGGTCGCGGCCACCGCTGTTGTCGGTCTGGAGCAGGGCAACAACAGCGACAAGGTCATCTGCATCTCGGCCACCACCTAGCGTGTGGGAAGCCTTCGCCAGCTCGGCGGAAGCAGGCGCCGCCACCACCCCCCCCCGAGGGCGGCGCCAGCTTCTGCCGAGCTGGTTTTGGTTTAAGGGCCGTTAAAAGCAAAGAACCGCTGCCCTGGCGGGAACGGTTCAAGACGGCTGTGAATTCCAGAAGACTGGGAAGTGGGTTCCTGGCGGCGCCCACTTCAAGACGCCGCCAGGAGAATTTGGAGCGTCTCCAGCAGGAGCCGCAATACCGGGTCCCAGCGACCCGGTAGAAGCTACTATCCGGTAGGCGGATCAAGGTACGGCTGGATCTGGCGCAAGGAACACTCAAAATCGCGTCATGATTTGAACCACTCCGCGCCCAAAAGCGTTCCACCAAGGGCAGGAAGGCCCTACCGTCCTGCCGGGGCCGGGATATTTTGGGAGCGACGGGTCCGTGGTTTCCCCCTGATCGCGGAAGGGAGGGGTGCCGGTGGAACTTTTCAGTGACAAGCCTGCCCTTGCCGCGGCCGCCCTGACCCGGTTGGCGGCCGCGGACCTCGAAAGCGGCGGAAAGCCTCCCGGGCGGATGCAGGTGTTCCTGGGCGACCTGGTGATGAGGAACGGCCCGGACATCCTTGAACGGGTGGCCATTGAGCTTGCCCGGCAACACCTGGCGTCCCTCGAGGAACTGGCCGTGGCCACCGGGCGGCCCACGGCGAGGTACCTCGACCAGATTGAGCTTGCAGCGGCCATGGACGAGGAGCCCGACGGCGGGAAGTCCGGCCTGGGCATCCCGCCGGACTTTGGCGAGGGGTAGGGGAAGCCGCAGCGGGCTGGCGTCAGCGGCGCCGCGCAGCGAACGCGAACAATGACGTGGTGGCCACAGTGGCCAGGTAGCCGGCAATCACAATCAGTGAGATTCCGGCCCAGAAGTAGTTGGTGGTACTGGTCTCCTGCCACGGGCTCGGCGCAATCCGGACCAGCGAATAGGCTGCCACCATCGCCGAGGCCAGGCCAATCAGCACGGGAAGGACCAGCCAGATCCTGGCCGAACCGATGTGCCGGTTGAAGCCCTCCCAGGCAATCCACGTTCCGCGCCGCAGGATCAGCCAGCCGGCCGGAATCATAAACGCTCCCACCAGCAGGAACGCGGCCACAACATCCGCCGGGCGGTGCCACTGGTTGATCAAGGTGGACACTCCGGAGGCGATGGCGAACGTGCCGCCCACGAACCCGGCCATGGGCCGCCAGCGCGGCGAGGCCATCAGGAACACGGCCGCCGCAGCGGATGCCGCCAGGGTGGTGTGCCCGGACGGCAGCGAGTTCAGTTCCAGGGTCACCACGCCCTTGTCCGGCCGGGCGGGGAGCAGGTCCTTGAGCACCTGCGTGGCCACGTTCGCGCCGATGCAGGCCGCCACGGCGATCCCGGCCTCGGTCCAGTGCTTCCGGATTATGGTGACGAACAGGACCACGACGGCGGCCATCACCAGGGAGATGGTGGGCAGCAGGTCCAGGAACCGGGTGGTCGCCTTGCCGGCGGGGCCGTGGACGTCCACCGCTTCCACCAGGGCCGACTCGTCGATGAACTGGCCTGTGGTGGTCTGCACGAAGTAGTAGTACGTGGCCACAAGACCGGCAACGCAGGCCAGGGTGGCCAGCACGAACAGGAAACCCGATCCCGGTGCGGGCCGGGCAGGCGTCCTGGGGTGCGTTTGCCGTGAGGAAGTCATCGCCGTTAAGGGTGTCATAAAAAGCTGGGAAGCCTCTCCGCGTCTGCTGTGGCTACCGTCGGTGTTCGCTAGGCGGGCGGGCTGGTTCGTGGCAGCCGGGGAATGCTGGCCGCTGCCACCACGAGCGCAAGGGCGCCCAGCCCGAACGGCAGGGCCGTAAGCGTAGCCACGCCACCCACCAGGAGCGGGCCGCCGGCGTCGCCGAGTTCCCTGCCGAGCTCGGCCGATCCCATGGTGCGGCCCATCCGTTCCGGCGGTGTGCTGTCCGCCAGGTGCGCGAAGCCCAGGGGAGTGGCGGCTCCGATCCCCACTCCGATCGCTGCCGCCGCAACGAAGATGGTGACAGCGGCGGGGGCGGCCGCCAGCAGTGCGACGCCGGCGGCAATCAGGAGGAGGCCCGCCGTCGTGCCCCTGTTGTCCGTGACCCGGCCCTGGTCCCGCAGCCTGCCCATCCACGGCTGGGTCAGCACCGAGCCGAGCGCCAGGACGCTGACGGCGGCGGTGCCGGCGAAGGCGTCCATGCCGTGGCGGGTAGCCAGTGCGGGAAGGAAGCCGACGGCCGCCCCGAGCGCACCGGTGGAGGCGGCAAGGACCAGCGTGGGTACCCAGAACCTGCGCTCACCCACCTGCCGGGCCAGGTCCATGACCGTGTAGCGCTGGCGGGGGAGCGGCTCAAGGTGCGGTACTGCCGCCAGCACCCACACGGCTGTTGCCGCTGCCAGCACGGCCAGGGCTCCGAACAGCAGGGCGAAGCCGCCCGCCAGGATCAGCCCGGCCCCCAGCAGCGGGCCGATGATGTACCCGAGGCTCTTCCAGGATCCGTAGCGGCCAAAGTAGGCGCCCGCCTTTCCGCCGCGGGCGAGCCTGGCCACCATGGCGGACGACGCCGGCGAGAAGGCTGACGCGGCGGCACCCTGTCCCAGCCGGGCCAAGGCGAGCATGAGCGGGTCCGCTGCCCACAGCCCGATGAGCGACAGGGCGGCAAAGGCCAGGAGCCCGCCCACGATGACCGGTTTAGGCCCCACCCGGTCGCTGAGGGCGCCGAAGACGGGTTTGAGGAAGACCTCAGCTACGTCGTACAGGGCCAGCAGGATGCCGAGGTTCAGCAGCGTCAGGCCGATGTTGCCACTCTGAGCACCCAGGCCGGCGGCGATGCTGTGGGCACCGAAGGCCGTCACGAACCCGGCGGCGTACAGCGGGGCCGTTGCCGTGCGGGTGGCCGGCGCGGTTTGGGTCATTGACCCAATGTATTGGTTTGGTCAGGCAAGGGAAGCCACGATGTCCCCGATGATCTCGAACTGTTCGCGGACGCCGCCTTCCATGCCGGACTGCGCAATCATGTCCCGGACTTCCTTGCTGCCCGCGTCGGTGCGGATACTGACCGTGGTGGCGGCGCCGCCGTCGGCCGCTTCAAAGGTGACAGTGTTGACCACTGCGCCTTCTTCGCTGTCCTGTGCCGCCCCCGGGAACTCCATCACTTCCGTGTGCACAATCCGCGCGTCCGGCACGATCTCGCGGTAGGTGCCGTGAAAGGCCACCTCCGCTTCGCCGTGCGCCAGCATGACGAACCGCCACCTCCCGCCCACCCGGAAGTCCATCTCCGCCACTGTCATCTCCCCGCGGCGCCCCGGCCACCAGCGCCGGACGAGCTCAGGCGTGGTCCAGGCCTTGAAGACGAGGTGCGGCGGGGCGTCCACCGTCCGGGTGATGAGGATTTCCTCGTCGCTGGGGAAGGTCACGTCCATGGTCCTGCCGCCTGCCTGTGCCATTGTGCTGCTCCTTAGTGTCCGTTTTCCTGATTCCGGAGGTCATCCAGCACTTCGTCGAGGGAGTCGAAGCGCCCCGCCCAGAGGTCCGCGTAGCCGGACACCAGGTCGTGGATGGGCTTCAGCGCCTGTGGCTGGAGCCGGTAGACCCGTTGCCGGCCGGCGTCGCGGACTTTCACGGCACCAACCTCCCGCAACACCCGCAGATGGCGGGAAACGTGCGGCTGCGCCAGGTCCAGCAGCTCCACCAGTTCGCTGACGGTCCGCTCGCCGCCGGCCAGGACGTCCAGGATTTCCCGACGGCGGGGCTCGGCCACGGCGTTGAACGCATCTGCGGTTGTCGCTGCCCGTGCCATGGCCTCATCGTGTACCCATATTGATATGGATAGAAGGGGCTGTTGGCCTGCAGGTTTCCAGGGTCTACCCTTCGTGCAAGGGGTCCGGCGCGGGCCCCGCGGTGGCTCCTGAAGGAGGCGAAGCCGTGACGATCATCGACAACGCGGTCTACGTGAACGGGATGCGGACAGCGGACCCCGAAAGCCTGGACGAAACGTACTTTGCGCTGCGGCAACGCGAAGGAATGGCCTGGATCGGCCTCTACCGCCCGGACGCCGAGGAGCTGCAGTCGGTGGGCGAGGAATTCGACCTGAACCCGCTCGCCGTCGAGGACGCCCTGGCAGGCCACCAGCGGGCCAAAGTGGAACACTACGGCGAATGCCTGTTCCTGGTGCTGCGGCCGGCCCGGTACCGCGACGACGTGGAAAAGGTGGACTTCGGCGAGATCCACGTGTTTGCGGGAGACGAGTACGTGGTGACCGTCCGGCACGCAGAATCACCGGACCTGGCCAAGGTCCGGCGGCGCATGGAGTCGATGCCGGAGTTCCTGGCACTGGGCCCCGAGGCTGTGCTGTACGGGATCCTGGATCAGGTGGTGGACGAGTACGAGCCCGTGGCCGCCGGCCTGGAGAACGACATCGACGAAATCGAGGACGATCTCTTCGGCGCCGACCCCGAGGTCTCCCGGCGCATCTACGAACTCTCCCGCCAGGTCATCACGTTCCAGCGCGCCACCAGCCCGCTGGCCGGGATCCTGCAGGCGCTCATGGCCGGAACCCCGGAACGCCCCGCTGATGCCGGCCTCCAGGACCACCTCCGCGATGTGCTGGACCACGTCCTGAGGCTCAACGAACGCGTGGCGTCCTTCCGGGCACTGCTCCAGAACGCGCTCGCGGTCAACGCGGCGCTGGTGGCGCAGCGGCAGAATGAGGAGATGCAGCGGATGACCGAATCCAGTTTTGAGCAGAACGAACAGGTCAAGCGCATCTCGTCCTGGGCCGCCATCCTGTTCGCCCCCACCCTCGTGGCCTCCATCTACGGCATGAATTTCACCGCCATGCCGGAGCTGACCTGGACCTACGGCTACCCCTATGCCATCGGCCTGATGCTCGCCATGGGTTTGGGGCTGTACATCACCTTCAAGCACAACAAGTGGATCTAGGACTTATCCACGTACGCACGCTGCTGCCGCCGTGGCCCCGCGGCTCGCCGGTACAGTGAATCCATGCTTGCCCGCGACGCACAGATCCCCCCGTTGGACGAGCTGCTGGCAGGGGCGCATGTTGTCAGCCTGCCCATGCGGGTGAAGTTCCGCGGGATCATGGAACGGGAATCGCTGCTGATCCAGGGCCCGGCCGGGTGGGGTGAATTCTGCCCGTTCCCGGAGTACGGCGGTGCCGAGGCTTCCCGGTGGCTGGCCGCCGCCATCGAGGCCGCCTGGCAGGGGTTTCCCCGGCCGCTGCGCACGGCGATACCCGTCAACGCCACGGTGCCTGCCGTGGAAGCGTCCCGGGTCCCTGAGGTCCTGGCTCGTTTCGGCAGGGTGGATGCCGTCAAGGTCAAGGTGGCGGAGCGTGGCCAGACCCTGGCTGACGACGCCGCCCGGGTGGAGGCGGTCCGCGCGGAACTCCCCGGTGCCGCGATCCGGGTGGACGCCAACGGCGGGTGGGACGTGCCCGCCGCGGTCAAGGCACTGACCCGGCTGTCCGCCGTCGGCCTCGAATACGCGGAGCAGCCCGTCCCGGACATCGAGGGCCTGGCCGAAGTGCGTTCGCGCCTGCGGGCCGCGGGAACGCCGGTGCCGGTGGCCGCGGACGAAAGCGTCCGCAAGGAGGACGATCCCCTGAAAGTGGCACGGGCCGGTGCGGCGGACCTGATCGTGGTCAAGGTGGCGCCGCTCGGGGGAGTGCGGCGTGCACTGGACATCGTGGCGCAGGCCGGGCTGCCCGCCGTCGTCAGCTCCGCGCTGGACACCTCCGTGGGGATCCGCGCCGGGCTGGCCCTGGCCGCAGCCCTCCCTGAATTGCCGTACGCCTGCGGGCTGGGCACGGTGTCCCTGTTCGAATCCGACATCACCCTGGATCCGTTGACGGCCGACGACGGCGCCATCACCCTTCGCGATGCCGCCGCCGATCCGGGGCTGCTGGAGCAGTACGCGGCAGCGCCCGAACGCCGGGACTGGTGGCTGGCACGGCTCCGCCGGGTCCACGCCCTCCTGGCCGGGTAGACGCGCGCTCACTTGTGGCGGCTCTGGCTGTGACGCGCGCTCACTTGCGGTGGCTCTGTTTTAAACGCGTGTGCATGCCCCTGACGTTTCTGCAGGTCATGGGCGGTTAACCTGCCCTTTACCTCTTCGATGCCGCCGCGTAGGACATGGCTGACAGTGTGTCACCGACCCCAGAGGAACATTCGGAAGGCACCTTCATGTCTGCAACGCCCACCCGCAAATTCACGCTCCTGCCCATGCTCGGCCACACCAAGGGCAAGCGCAGCGCTGTTACCTGCGCCCTCAAGTGCGACAACGCCTGCGCAGGCGACGTCTGCAACACCAGCTCCAACAGCTACTTCCGCGACATCGCCTCCGCCACCATGTCCCGCCGCGCAGCCCTGGGCCTTGGCGCTGCCGGTGCCCTCGCCGTCGCACTGGGCAGTGCGGTCACCTCGCCCGAAACCGCCAACGCGGCCGGGCTGTCCAAGGCCGCGAAGGAGGGCTTTGGCAAGTCGAAGCTCAAGTTCACCGCCATCCCTTCAGTGGACGCCGCCGTTGACGCCGTCACCGTGCCGGACGGATTCACCTGGCAGCCGGTAATCCGTTGGGGTGACCCCATCTTCAAGGACGCTCCCGCGTTCGACCTGAACAACCAGACCGCTGCCGCCCAGGAAAAGCAGTTCGGCTACAACAACGACTACACCGACATCATCGAGGTCCCGGGCAGCAAGGGCAACCGTGCCGTCCTGTTCTCCAACCACGAATACACCAACGAGAACATCATGTTCCCGGCCTCGATGCCGGCGGAGCAGGTGCGCGCTGTGGGAGCAGCCGCGCATGGCCTTTCCGTGGTGGAACTTGAGCGCAAGAACAAGAACAAGCCGTGGTCCTACGTCCAGGGAGCAGACCTGAACCGGCGCTACCTGAACAGCACCGTCTACGAACTCACCGGCCCCGTAGCCGGGTCCGCCCTCGTCAAGACCGTGGCGGACCCCAGCGGCCGCGCCATCAAGGGAACGCTGGGCAACTGCGCCGGCGGCACCACCCCGTGGGGCACCATCCTCTCCGGCGAGGAGAACTTCAACGGCTACTTCGCGGCACCGGGCACCTCCGCCGCGGACAAGCGCTACGGCCTGACCTCCAAGGCCACGGCCCGCCAGTGGGAACTCGACGATCCCCGCTTCGACACCCGCAACGCCGGTTACGCCAACGAGTCCAACCGCTTCGGCTGGATTGTGGAAGTGGATCCCTTCGACCCCACGTCCACGCCGAAGAAGCACTCTTCGCTGGGCCGCTTCAAACACGAGGGCGCCAACGTTATTGTGGCCAAGTCCGGCCATGTGGTGGCCTACTCGGGCGATGACGAGCGTTTCGACTACCTCTACAAGTTCGTCTCCAAGGACAAGTACCGCGAAGGGGACCGCAAGCACAACATGACGCTGCTGTCCGCCGGCAACCTCTACGTCGCCAAGTTCACCGGCAACTCGCCCGCCGCCGAGATCACCGGTACCGGCGCTGTACCCTCGGACGGCTCGTTTGACGGCATCGGCGAATGGCTGCCCCTGGTGGTGGACGGCAAGTCCGCCGTTGCCGGCATGTCCGTGGAGGAAGTCCTGGTCTACACCCGCCTGGCCGCGGACAAGGTTGGCCCCACCAAGATGGACCGCTGCGAGGACGTGGAGCCCAGCCTGCACACCGGCAAGGTGTATGTGGCCTGCACCAACAACTCCAACCGCGGCACCGGCACGAACGAGGCCGCCACCGAGGTCAACCCGCGCAACCAGAACCGCGACGGGCACATCGTGGAAATCACCGAAACCGGGGACCAGACCTCCACCACCTTCACCTGGAACCTCCTGATGGTCTGCGGTGATCCGGCGCAGGGCGATGTGACCTACTTCTCGGGCTTCCCCGCGGACAAGGTCTCACCCATCTCCTGCCCGGACAACCTCGCCTTCGACTCCGTGGGCAACCTCTGGATCTCCACCGACGGCGCCCCTTCCGGCATTGGCCGGGCCGACGGCCTGTTCAAGGTCACTCTGGACGGTGCCGAGCGCGGCAAGGTTGAGCAGTTCCTCGCCGTACCCCAGGACGCCGAAACCTGCGGTCCCATCGTCCACGACGAGGAACGCTCCGTCTTTGTCTCGGTCCAGCACCCGGGTGAAGACGGCACGTTCGAGGCACCGCGGTCCTACTTCCCGGACTACGTAGCCGCAGGTTCGACGCCGGCAGCCGGCCAGGTGCGCGCACCCCGTCCGGCGGTCATCCAGGTGTTCCGCGGCTAACCCCGACGCGCGCTCACTTGTGGCGCTTTCGGGGCAAACGCCCGCTCACTGGACGTCCAGGCATCTGGGGCCGGTGAGCGGGCGTTCCGTTTTGAGCCACCGCAAGTGAGCGGGCGTTGGGGGGTGGCAGACTGGGTTGGTGACTTCGCCGAACGACCCCGCCAACGATTCCGCCACCTCCGCCCACGACGGCGCCACTTCTGACGGGCGCGACGCCGCCCCTTCAGACCCGTGCGACGCCGCCACTTCAGACCTGCGCGACGCCGCCACTTCAGACCCGCGCGACGCCGCCCCTTCAGACCCGCGCGACGCCGCCGGGGACGCGCCGGAGCTGAGCGCCGTTGCCGCGGCACGCATCGCCGTCGGGGTCCTGCTCGACGGCGGTGTGCAGCACGTGGTGGTCTGCCCGGGATCGCGGTCGGCACCGATGGCCTACGCACTGGCCGAGGCGTCGGCGGCGGGCCGGGTGGAGCTGCTGGTCCGGATCGATGAGCGGGCCGCGGGCTTCACGGCCCTCGGACTCGCCCTGGCAACGGGCTCGCCTGCCGCCGTGCTGACCACGTCCGGGACCGCGGTCGGAAACCTGATGCCGGCGGTGATGGAAGCCAACCACGCAGCCGTCCCGCTGGTTGTCCTCTCCGCGGACCGGCCGGACGAGCTCCGCGGCACCGGGGCGAACCAGACCACCGTCCAGCCTGACCTGTTCGGCGACCACGTCCGGTTCGCCGTCGACGTTCCCGCCGGCGCCAGCCCCGAACGGGCCGTCAGCACCGCGCTGTCCGCCGCGACCGGTGCGTTCGATGACATTCCGCCGGGCCCGGTCCAGCTCAACCTCGCCTTCCGGGACCCGCTGGTGCCCGCCGAGGGGGAAGGGCTTCCAGCTGCCGCAGCACGGCGGCGCTTCCGGATCGGTGCCGAGCCGCTGGTCATGGATCTGCCCCCGGCCTCCGAAGACCTGCCGGAGCGCCGCACCGTAGTGCTTGCAGGGCACGACGCCGGCCCGGTCGCCGAGGCGTTTGCCAGGGCACACAACCTGCCGCTGCTCGCCGAGCCGTCCTCCAATGCCCGTTTCGGTCCGAACGCCGTGGGCCCCTACAGGCTGCTGCTGGAGCACTTCGGCCCCGGCTCCGGCCAGCCGGTGGAGCGGGTGGTGCTGTTCGGCCGGCCCACCCTGTCCCGGCCGGTGGCCGCGCTGCTGGCCCGCCCCGACGTCCAGTCCGCGCTGTACCAGCCGGTGCCCGTGGCCTGGTACGAGCCCGGCCGCCGCACCGAACTGCCCCTGGCGGACCTGGCAGACCTCGCCGACTTCGCAGGCCGTGGATCAGCGGAGTGGCTGGACACCTGGCTTTTGGCGGGCTCGGCAGCCCAGCACGCCGTGGACCAGGTGGTGGCCGCGGAGGCAGCCGCCACCGGCCCGTCGGTGGCGTCACTGGTATGGAAGCACACCCGCGGCCAGCTGCTCCTGGGCTCCTCCAACGGCATCCGCGACGCGGACCTCGCAGCCCTGCCTGCCCAGGCCCCCGCCGCTACGGTGTACGCCAACCGGGGTTTGGCGGGCATCGACGGCACCATCTCCACCGCCACGGGACTGGCCCTGGGGGGCCGCCAGGAAACCACCGTCCTGCTGGGCGACGTCACGTTCCTGCACGATGCCGGCGGCTTGCTCCTTGGCACCGGCGAGGAGGTGCCCGACCTTCGGATCGTGGTCCTCAACGATGCCGGCGGAGCGATCTTCGACTTGCTGGAGCACGGCGCGGTGCGCGACGGCGGCCGCTATGGAGACGCCGTCGAACGCCTGTTCGCCACCCCGCACTCAGCCGACATTGCGGCACTCGCCGCGGGCTACGGCGTCGGCCATTCCCTTGTGACCACGACGGCGGGACTCGCTGAAGCGCTCGGCCGGCCGGTCAGCGGGCGCAGCATCGTGGAGGTCCGCACCGACCGCAGCGCCCTGCGGCAGCTCCACGGGCGGATTAAGGATGCGGTGTCGGCCGCCGTGACTGGCGTGCTGGCTGGGCAGTAGGTGGGAAAACCCCGGGTTCTCAGCCACCCGGGGGGGTGAACTGGCTGGCGGAGAAGATGGCTCCCTGCGGGTCCCGGATGAGTGCCTCGCGGGTCCAGTCGGATTCGTCCCGCTGCAGAACCTCGGCGCCCAGCCGCTCGGCGTCGGAGGCGGTCTGGTCCCGGTCCGCCACCGTGAACGTGACATGCCAGTGCGGCGGCCTGTCCGGACCGGTGGTGACGATCCAGGCAATCGCGTCCTCGAACCCGACGGGCGAGGCTATCTCCGACTGCCGCGCCCTGATGTCCGGATCCACCGTCGCTTCCAGATGGTCTCCGTAGCCGGGACGCCGGACCAGCATTCCGAAGCCGAGATCGTCCACCTCCCAGCCGAACGCCTCCTGGTAGAAACTGATGGCCGGGCCCGGGTCCGGCGTGTGCAGGTCGCTGAAATTCCAGGCTCCCGGCACGTTGGCCACCTGGACACCCGGCCTCCGCCTGGCCTGCCAAACGTGGAAGCCGGCCCCCTGCGGATCGGCCAGGGCCGCGTCCCGTCCGCCCTCCCCGGCATCCTGCGGTTTGGAAAGAAGGGCGGCACCGCCGGCAACAAGCCGCTGGACGGCTGCATCGGCGTCGTCAACGGCAATGTACGTGCTCCACGAGGCTTCCGCGCCACCGCCGCTTCCCAGGCCTGCGACGTCCCGGCCGTCGAGCTTCGCGATCAGGTACCGGCCGGGGGCGCCGGGAGGCATGACGTCCTCGAACGTCCAGCCGAACAGCCCTGAGTAGAAAGCCGCGGCGGCGTCAACATCCGGCTGGGTGGTATCGATCCAGCACGGAACGCCAGTCGGATAGGTCCTGGGATTCATGCTTCACTCCTGTGCTTTGGAGACAGTTGTCATGCAGGCGTTTCCTTCAAAGCCGCTTCGAAGACCGGCAGGCTGCGCTCGATCATTTCCTCGTTGGCGGTGAGGGAAATCCGGAAGAAGCCCGGGGTCTCGAACAGCGCGCCCGGAAGGACAAAGACGTCCCGGGCCGCGAGCCGGGCGGTGAACGCTTCATCGTCCGGGATGGGCGAGGTGACGTACAGATAGAAGGTGCCTTCCGGCGGGTGCAGGCGGTAGCCCATGCCGCCGAGGGCGTCGACCAGGCGGTCCCGGCGCCGCTGCAGCTGCCCGATGTCGATGGAGAATTTTTCGAGTTCCGGCAATGCATGCTGCAGCAGCGCATTCGGGTAGATCCAGCCCATTGCCACCTGCAGGCCGGAGATGGCCGGACGCAGGTCGTCGCGATGCGGCATTCCGGGCGGCAGGGCAAGGTAGCCAACCCGCTGGCCGGGGGACAGGTGGGTTTTACCGTAGGAGTAAGCCAACAGCGTGTAGGGGTAGAACTCCACGGGACTGTGAAAGCGGAGCCCGTCGAACACGATCCGGTTGTAGGGCTCGTCCGAAATGAGGTAGATCCGCCGGCCGAGCCGTGCCGAGGCCGTTTCCAGCAGCTCTGCCAGCCGGGTCAGCAGTTGGGGCGGGTAGATGCGGCCGGTGGGGTTGTTGGGTGTGTTGACGATGACACAGCGGGTCCTTTCCGTAATGGCGGCCCCTATCGCGTCCAGGTCCAGGTCGAACGTGGTGGTGTCCACCGTGACCTTCACCGGTACCAGGCCCGCCTCAAGGATCAGCGGCTCGTACAGGAACCACGGCGGCAGGCTGTAGACCACCTCGTCGCCGGGATCGGCAACGGTCTTCAGCGCCAGCGCAATCGCGGCAAAACCGCCGGTGGTGAGGTAGATGTCCTCCGGGCGGAAAGGGACGCCCAGTAACTGCTGAAGCGACTCGGCGGCGGCTTCACAGGCCGCGCGGCCGTTGGCCTGGTACGCGAACCACTGGTCATGCTGCGGGACCAGCGCATCCTGCAGCGCAGTGACATAGCGGCCGGCGGGCATCTGGTGGGGGTTGCCGAACGTGAAATCACAGCCTCCCGCCACGCCGTCCCTGCGTGCGCCAAACTCCCGGATGTATTCATCAACGCGCAGGAAGGACGGGATCGACGCCAGCCGGGCAGCCCGGGCGGAAACCGGTGAGCCGGCCTGCCGGGCGGCTGCTGCATCGTTCATGGATCGGCGCTCCTTTGCTGCCCCGGAACCGGACTGCGTGCAGCCGGGCAGCACGCTGCGGGGCCAGGGCTGTGGTGGGACCCATTCTGGGCTCCGCCTGCCCCCGTGTAAAGGCTGGCGTGAATGCCCGGGCCAGGTCCCGCCGTCGTCCGCGGCCGGATGTCAGCCGGAACCCCAAGGTGCCCATGACGCACAAAATCCCTGGCGCTGCGGCGATACCGCAGCACCAGGGATTCCTGGAGTGAAACCGGAGGAAAGGCCCTGGCCTAGTCCTCGATGTTGATGTGGGTGGGGTCCAGCACGCGGCGCAGGAACTCCTTGGTGCGCGGCTGGGCGGGGGAGCCGATGACCTGCTCGGCCACGCCTTCCTCCACCACAACACCGCCGTCCATGAAGACCACGCGGTCAGCCACCTCGCGGGCGAAGGCCATCTCGTGCGTGACCACCAGCATGGTCATGCCTTCCTTGGCCAGGTTCCGCATGACTGAAAGGACATCACCAACAGTCTCCGGGTCCAGGGCCGAGGTGGGCTCGTCAAAGAGCATCAGCTCGGGGTTCATGCTCAGTGCCCGGGCGATGGCCACGCGCTGCTGCTGGCCGCCGGAGAGCTGGTCCGGGAAGCGGTCTGCGAGGTGCCCCAGGCCCACGCGTTCCAGGTTGTGCAGCGACACCTTGTCCGCTTCGGCCTGGGAGCGCTTGAGGACATTGGTCTGCGCGATGGAACAGTTGCGTAGGGCGTTCAGGTGCGGGAACAGGTTGAACTGCTGGAACACCATGCCCACTTTGCGGCGCATCTTGTCGATGTCCACATCGGGATCGGTGGCTTCGAAGCCGCCCACGTGGATGCTGCCCCGGTTGGGCTGTTCCAGCAGGTTGACGCAGCGCAGCAGGGTGGACTTGCCGGAACCGGAAGGGCCGATCAGGCACACCACCTCACCGGGCTTGACGGTCAGGCTGATGCCCTTGAGGACCTCGTTGGAGCCGTAGGACTTGCGGAGGTCTGAGATGTCCACGCCGGCTGCGTGCACGGTGGTGGTAGGTACGACGTCGTTCATGGCTTCCCTGCCTATCGCTTGGTCCGCGCGGAGCGGCTTTCGAACTTCCGGGCCAGGAGGCTCAGGGGGATGGTGACCACCAGGTAGAAGGCACCGGCCACCAGGAGCGGCGTAAGGCCGGCGCCCAGGCTGGAGATGCCGTCGCGGCCGAACTTGGTGAGCTCGTACTGCGAAGCTGTCAGGCCCAGGACGTAGATCAGGGATGAGTCCTTGGTGAGGAGGATGACCTCGTTGGTCAGCGGCGGAAGAACGATCTTGAAGGCCTGCGGAATGACGATGGTGACCATGGCCCGCCACTGCGGCATGCCCAGGGAACGGGCTGCCTCCAGTTGGCCCTTGGGCACTGCCTGCAGGCCGGCGCGGAGGGTTTCGGCGATGTACGCCGAGGCCACGATGCCCAGTGAGATCATCACGATGATGGTCACGTTCCACTGGACGCCGAAGGCCAGCGGGACGCCATAGCCGAAGGCAATGAAGACCAGCAGCGCCGGGATGCCGCGGAAGAACTCGATGTAGCCGGTGGCTATCCAGCGGTACAGCGGGAAGCTGGACAGTTTCATCAGGGCAAGCAGCAGGCCGCCGCTGAGACCCACCACGAAGCCCAGGAACGTGTAGATCAGGGTGTTCTTCAGGCCCACCAGGAAGATGTCCGGGAACATCGGCCCGATCTTGCCGAAGTTGAAGACGTTGGTGGCCATGGTCTTCCAGTCCGTGGCCAGGATCAGTGCGGCGATGGCCACCACAAAGATTCCGGCCTGGACATACAGGCTTACTCTGGCTCGCTGGCGTGCGGTCATTGCCATTGGGTGCTCACATTCGTTGTGCGTGGCTGAGGCCCCGGACGGCTGCCGTGCGTGCCAGCCGGGGCCTCATGCCTGAACTCTGCTCACCGGGGCCCGGGGTGGCCCCAAGCGGTGGCTACTTGGCGGTTTCGCCGAACCAGGTGGTCTTGAACTTCGCCAGGCTGCCGTCATCGGTCAGGCGCTTGAGCGTGCTGTTGACCTGGTCCAGCATTGCGGTGTTGCCCTTCTTGATGGCAATGCCGAGCTTCTCGCCGGTGGCGTAGTCCTCAACGCGGGTGAACTGGGTGTTGTCCTTGATGGCGTAGCCCAGCACGGACTGGTTGCCCAGGGCGGCGTCGACGGTGCCGGCTTCGAGGGCCTGGACCAGGAGGCCGGAGTCCTCGAACTGCTGTGCTTCGATGCCCTTTTCCTGGGCGTACTTGGCGCCGGTGGTGGCCTGCTGCACGCCAACCTTCTTGCCCTTGGCGGAGTCGATGTTCTCCACGCCGGAGCCTTCCTTGGCCACGAGGGTCAGGTCGTCATCCATGTAGGGGTCGGAGAAGTCCATGACCTGCTTGCGGGTGTCCGTGATGGACACGGAGGAGATGGAGACGTCGCAGCCGGTCAGCGCGGTGCCGGTCTCGATGGCCTCGAAGGAGCTGTCCACGATGTTGAGCTCGGCCTTCAGGTCCTTGGCCACCTCGTTGGCGATATCGATGTCAAAGCCCACCGTCTTGCCGTCCTTCTGGAATTCGAAGGGCTCGTAGGGGACATCGGAGCAGACCGTGAGCTTGCCTGCGTTGATGAGCTGGATGCCGCCTTCGGAAGCTGCGGGGGTGGAGCTGCCGCCGCACGCCGTGAGGGTGAGGGCTCCGACGGCGAAGAGTGCTGCTGCCTTGGCGGTCAATTTGGCCGTGGCCAGGGACTTGAGCTGCATGTTTCTTACCTTTTGTTGCAGGGGTATGCGGTACTAAATCGGTTGATAGTGTATCGCCGATTGTGAGATGTGCATCACAGGAAACTTAGTTTCACTATTGGATAACTAAATTACCGGCACTTTCAAGCCTAGGCGAAGCAACGCTGTCTCGGATACCGGACGTTTGGGCTAACTGCGGATGCCGAGCGATTCGAGCATCGGCCGGAACTTGGCCCAGGTCTCGGCCAGTTCCGCTTCGGGCTGCGAGCCGTCCACGATGCCGCACCCGGCATACAGGCGCACGGTGTCCGGGGCCTCGATCACTGCGCCGCGGAGCGCGATGCCCCACTCGCCGTTGCCTGCGGCATCGAGCCAGCCCACCGGGCCGGCGTAGGGTCCGCGGTCCAGGTGTTCCAGCTTACGGATCAGTGCACCGGCCACCTGGGTGGGTGTTCCGCAGACAGCGGCCGTGGGATGCAGGGCGTTGATGAGGGCCAGGCAGGTGGGAACGTGGCCCTCCACCTCGGCGAGTTCGGCTTTGACGTCCGAGGCCAGGTGCCAGACGTTGGGCAGTTCCAGGATGAAGGGTTCATCGTGGGCGTTCATCGCTTCGGAGAAGGGGGCCAGCTGGGAGGTCAGCGACTGGATGGCGATCTCATGCTCATGCCGCTGCTTTTCCGAGCCTGCCAGTACCCGGGTGGCGTAATCCATGGGCAGGCCGTCCTCGCCGTGCGCGTCCCGACGGTCAAGGGTCCCGGCCAGCACGCGGGCCTGGGCGGTGCGCCCCTCCACCTGGATCAGCATTTCCGGTGTGGCACCCACCAGTCCGTCCACGCCGTACGTCCAGCATTCGCGGTAGCGGGCGGCCAGTTCGCGCAGCACCCGGGAGGCGTTCACGCCGCCGGGAATCGTGGCCACCACATCGCGTGCCAGCACAAGTTTCTCCAGGGCACCCGTCCGGATTTCCTCCACGCCGGCGGCCACGGCGTCCATCCACGCTTCTTCGCTGAGCGAGCCGGTGTGCAGTGTTGCGCCCGCAGCCAGGGGGAGGGGGCGTACGACGGCGGCGCCCTCCTTCGCGGGAACGGCACCGTGGCGGGCGTCCCCGGCCGGGTCCGCTGCCGCCGTCGTACTTCCAGCCGGTGCGGCTGCTGCCGACGCAACTGCTGCCAACGTATGTCCCGCCGACGTACCCGGGCTGACGGGCTTCCCGCCGAGCCAGCGCTCCAACGCGGCGAGGGCTCCGGCTTCGGTGAGCGGGCCGTCGTCGAACGTCAATTGGGTGAGCCACGCCGTGTTGTCCCGCACGCCAACCACGATTTCCGGGACGATGAGCCGGGATTCGTGGGCGGAGGTTTTGGAGAAGGCGAAGGATCCGAAAGCCACGGGCCCGGTGCCGGGAAGTTCTACGGAATCGGTGACGCGGGCCTCGATCACCAGGTGGCGCCACCAGATATCTGCCTCAAGGAAGCGCTCCGGGCCCGTGGCGGTGAACCGTGCGATCTCGCCGAAACCCGCGAGGCCGGCCTCGCGGCGGGTCCAGCAGAGGACGTCGTCACGCACCAGAAACGCAGGAAGCCCCCCGGGAAATTCTTTTCCATCCAGGGGGACTGTCAGGCTTTTCAGGAGTCCAGTGCCGATCGTGCTCGTCATGATGAGACAACACTAGTACTTAAAAATACTTACCCTGCCGAGTAACTTCCGGCGCCCTGGCGGGCAGTTGGGGAAACCTCGCGGCATGGTCCGGACCCGCCGGAACATTTGAGACAATGTCATGGTGAACCGAGCATCCTTGGATAAGCGTCCGGACGAAGTAGCCACGATGTTTGACGACGTCGCACCGAAATACGACGTCGTCAATGATGTCCTGTCCATGGGGCAGACCCGCCGCTGGCGGAAAATCGTGGTTGATGCGATGGAAGTCTCCAAGGGCCAGCGGGTCCTGGATCTCGCCGCCGGAACCGGCACCTCCAGCGAGCCATATGCCGATGCAGGCATAGAGGTTGTGGCGTGCGACTTCTCCCTCGGGATGCTCAAGGTGGGCAAGCGCCGCCGCCCCGACATCGACTTCATCGCCGGTGACGCCACCAACCTGCCCTTCGCGGACAACACCTTCGATGCCACCACCATCTCGTTCGGACTGCGCAACGTCAACGAACCCAAGAAGGCCCTCGCGGAGATGCTCCGCGTCACCAAGCCCGGCGGCCGGCTGGTCATTGCCGAGTTCTCGCAGCCTGTTGTTCCGCTCTGGCGCACCATGTACACCGAATACCTGATGCGTGCCCTGCCCGCCATCGCCGTCAAGGTTGCCTCCAACCCGGACGCGTACGTCTACCTTGCCGAGTCCATCCGGGCCTGGCCGGACCAGGACCACCTGGCCGCATGGCTGCAGGACGAAGGCTGGGAGAACGTCAACTACCGCAACCTCACCGGCGGCATCGTTGCCGTCCACCGCGCCTTCAAGCCGGCTGGCGCCCCGGACAGCGCAGCCGCCGCCATCGCCGCGCACAAGGGCCCGGTGGCCAAGCTGCGCCGCAACATCGCCCGCTGACCTGTGGAGGTACTGATTGTCGGCGCGGGTCCGGCCGGATCCACCGCCGCGTATTACCTGGCCAAAGCCGGCCTCACCGTCACTGTGCTGGAGAAGACCAGCTTTCCGCGCGAGAAGGTCTGCGGCGACGGGCTGACCCCCCGGGCGGTCCGCGAAATCCAGAAGCTCGGCCTGCCGCATCCTGAGGGCGAAGGCTGGCGCCGGAACAAGGGGCTGCGGCTGATCGCAGGCGGCCGGACCATCGAACTTCCCTGGCCCGAGGTGTCCGACTTCCCGCAGTACGGGCTCATCCGTACCCGCCTGGGCTTCGATGAGGAACTGGCACGGCATGCCGAGTCCGCCGGTGCCACCATCCTTGAACGGCACAGCGTCACCGAGGCACTGAGGGACGACGCCGGCCGCGTGACCGGTGTCCGCGCAGCGCTCCTGGACGAGTCCGGACGCAAGACGGGGGAGACGCGCGAGTTCAGCGCCGACGTCGTGCTTGCTGCGGACGGAAACTCCACGCGCACCGCCGTGTCCCTTGGGATCCAAAAGCGTGACGACCGCCCGCTGGGCGTGGCCGTCAGGACCTACTTCACCTCTCCCCGCACGGACGATGACTGGATGGAAGGCTGGCTGGAGCTCCCCGGCCGCGACGGCAAGCTGCTCCCCGGCTACGGCTGGGTGTTCGGCGTGGGCGACGGCACCTCCAACGTGGGCCTGGGCATCCTGAACTCTTCCAAGGACTTCGGCAAGCTCGACTACAAGCAGGTCCTCCGGGAATGGACCGCCGGCATGCCCTCCGAATGGGGCTTCACGCCGGAAAACCAGGTGGGTGAAATCCGCGGCGCAGCGCTCCCGATGGGCTTCAACCGCACCCCGCACTACTCACCCGGGCTACTCCTGCTGGGCGACGCCGGCGGGATGGTTTCGCCATTCAACGGCGAGGGCATCTCCTACGCCATGGAGTCCGCGCGGTTCGCCGCGGAGTTCATCATCGACGCCTCCTCGCGCTCGGTTTCTTCGGGCGCCACGTACGACGCCGATGCGCACCTTTCCCGGTATGCGGACTATGTGCGGGACCAGTGGGGTTCGCACTTCACCCTCGGCCGGGCCTTTGCCGCGCTGATCGGGAAGCCCGCCGTCATGAAGCTCGCGCTGCGGACGGGCATGCCTATTCCGGTGCTGATGCGGTTCGTGGTCCGGCTGCTGGCCAACCTGACCGATCCGTCCGCCAAGGGCTTCGAGGACCGGGTTATCCGGGTCCTGGAATCACTGGTTCCGGCCACATCCAATGCCTCTTCGGCGACGAATCAGCGGTATCCGCAACAAAAAGTTAGGGTTAACCCGTGACCAACTCCGCAGACCACAGCTGGACGCACGCCGGGCACGGCCTGCCGGACTCCGAACCCAGTCTCAACACCACCGCCATTGCCACCGGCCTCCAGCTGCCGGCGGGCTTCGCCGCCATCGCCGGGGACCCCGAGCTGGGCCCGGCCATCACCAACAACCTGGCGCGCGTGGAAAAGAAACTGCGCGAGGCCATCGCCAACTCGGATCCGCTGGCTGACGCGACGTCGCGCCACCTGGTGGAAGCCGGCGGTAAGCGCATCCGGCCGCTGCTGACTTTGCTCTGCGCCCACCTCGGGGACGCATCGTTGCCCGCCGTGGTGCAGGCCGCCGTCGTGGTTGAGCTGACGCACCTTGCCACGCTCTACCACGACGACGTCATGGACTCCGCGCCCTTCCGCCGTGGCGCCCCCACGGCCCACGAGGTGTGGGGCAACTCCGTCGCCGTCCTGACCGGTGACCTGATCTTCGCCCGCGCCTCCATCCTGGTGTCCGAACTGGGCGGCCGCGCACTGGGCATCCAGGCCCGGACGTTCGAACGGCTGTGCCTGGGCCAACTGCACGAAACGGTGGGACCGCGGCCGGATGAAGACCCCATTGAGCACTACCTGTCCGTCATCGCGGACAAGACCGGCTCCCTGGTGGCTGCCTCCGGCCAGTTCGGTGCCATCTTCTCCGGCGCCGATGAGGCCTACGAGGACGTCCTGGTGGAGTACGGCGAGAAGGTGGGCGTGGCCTTCCAACTCGCCGACGACGTCATCGATGTCACCGGCGTGAAGGTGAAGTCCGGGAAGTCCCCGGGAACCGACCTGCGCGAAGGCGTCCCCACGCTGCCGGTCCTGTTTCTCCGGCGCGATGCCGCGGCCGGCGACCAGTCCGCCGTCGAACTCTTGAAGCTCATTGACGGGGACCTCTCCTCGGATGAGGCGCTGGCCGCTGCGGTCGCGGGGCTGCGCGAGCACCCCGTCACCGCCGAATCCTGGGTTGTTGCCCGCCGCTGGGCCGATGAGGCGATCGCCGCGCTGGCTCCGCTGCCCGAGGGCGTGGTCAAGGATTCACTGTCCAACTTCGCCGTTGCCGTGGTGGACCGCGCCAGCTGACCTCCTGAGCGTCGAAGCCCGGTGCCTTCCCATGGTGCCGGGCTTCTGCGTTTGCTGAGCTTCTGTTGGGCTCAGCGACGGTCCCTACTGGCCAGGCTGCAGATTGCTGTTAACGGGATAGCCCCGGTGCCCAGCAACCGAAGCTGCTGTGAACCGGGGCTATCTCTCCGTTCGCATCAGATCCGCCGGAGGCGTTTAGCGGATCCGTGAACAGCTTATGACACATCTGTCACAGAATGCAACTCTTAATTTACTGAGAGTGTCATAAGCTTTTCAGCCCCTCTTGCCGGGCGTACTGGAGGCTCCCTGCGCAATTGCGCTACTTATAGCCAGCCGGGGAGCGCCGAGCCCTGTAAGTGCGCGGGAACGCGTGTCTGTGCAGTCCAAAAGTCACGCAATTGCGTCACTTCTTTTGGGGGCGTTATCCACATGGAAAGATTCCTCCGCGTCGTGGCGGGCCTGGCGTAGACACGATGAGTGATGGACATCTGTGATTACCTCGCCAGGCGCGGGGGAGCGGCCCGGTCGGGGGAACTGCAGAAGGCTGGGTTTACACGTACCCGGGTGGCCCGCGCGGTGGCTCTGGGCCTGTTGGTGAGAGTCAGGCGGGGAGTCTACGCCCTGCCCGGCGAAACACTCGTTGCTGGAGTCTTGGCTGCGGGCGGGCGGCTCACGTGTTTGTCCGCTGCTCCGGTCTACCGGCTGTGGACTCTCAACGAGCCATCAGGCCTGCATTTAAGCCGGAGCCACCCCACCCGTATGCCCGGAGTCGTCGACCACGGGCGGCCAAAACATCCGAGGCATCAGTGGCTGCCTGTGCTGGGGCTCGCGGACGTGCTTCTGCATGCGCTGCATTGCCTGCCGGAGCTGGAAGCGCTCGTGATGGTGCAGTCGGCTGTCGGCGCTGGAGATGTCGCTCTCGATTTTCTATACGGCCGCTGCCAGGGACGCCGCAACGGGCGTGCCAGGTCGGTCCTGGACCTGGCGATTCCCCGCGCGGACTCCTTGCTGGAAGTACTCGCGAATGTCCATTTCGCTCGGGCCGGATTACGGGTTCGGCGGCACGTCTTCATTCCCGGAGTTGGAGAAGTGGACTTCCTGGTCGAGGAGTGCTTGGTGGTGGAGACGGATGGCTCAACCCACTTCGAGCCCAAATCCATCAAGCGGGACCAGCGGCGCAACAACCGGAGCATTATCGGGGGCTACCTTGTACTGCGCTACTACTATGAGGACGTCATCCACCGGCCCGAGGCCATGGTCGCGGAGGTCCAGGCGGTGCTGCGGGTATGGCGGAGACCAGGGAACAGCGGGGCCGGCAACCTGTTTGCGTGATTTATGCGCTGTTAACCGGCGAGTGCCCCTGCAAACGCAGGGGCACTCCTCAAGGTCTGGTCCATAAGTGACGCATTTGCGTCTATCCGGGGGAGGGTTAGTCTTCCTCGTCCCCGAAGGCCCACTCGAACATGTCGAAGACGAACTCGGAGAAGGTTCCTTCCTCGGACTTCCACTGTCCGCGGGCGTTGTTGCGGCGGTACACGATGGGGTCAGGGACGCTGAGGTCGCCGGTGCGGAAACCCCAGGTGTATTCCTCTTCCTCGTCCTCGAGGAACATCAGGAAGCCTTCGTCGTCGACTTCGAGCTCGTCCGGGTCCCAGAAGTAGTGGTAGGCCTCCATCAGGTCCTCGCAGCCACCCACGGCGAGGTAGAACTCGCGGAGGACCAGCGGGATCTGGAACTGGTGGTCGGCGAGGGCCTTGTCCAGTTCCTCGGCGGAGAGGCCGTCCTCTTCCTGCCATTCGTCCTCGAGATACTTTGGAACAAGCGCGCGGAACTTCTCGAGGAACATGTCAGTCATGCTCATATCCTAGCCAACTGCAGGCCTTGCCAAATGCCACCGTAAGCGCCTTCGCCGGCGTCAAAGGCTGCTGTCCTTGCCCCGCCGGTTCAACCCGTGGACGGCCAGGGGAGCCTGCCAGGACCGGCGCCAGGCCAGTACGCGGAAGGTGAACACGACGGCGGCCACAGCGGCGCCGGTGAGGACGTTGAAGACTCCCGTCATCCACAACACGGTGGTCATCACGGCCCCTACGAAGGCCGGCACCGCATAAATGGATTTCGCGTTGAAGAGTTCGGGTACCTCGTTGGCTGTCACGTCGCGGAGCAGGCCGCCGCCCACCGCCGTTGTGACACCCAGGAGCACGGACGCCACGGGGTTCATGCCGGCGGCCAGCGCCTTGACGGTGCCGGTCATGCAGAACAGGGCCAACCCGCCGGCGTCGAACAGCGTGAGCATGGAGGTGTAGCGCTGGACGTAGGGGAACAGGAAGTACACGAGTGCCGTGGCCAGCACCGGCGGCACCAGGTACGCGGGCGTGGTGAACGCCGCCGGCGGGCCGCTGTTGAGGATGATGTCCCGGATCACGCCCCCGCCAAGCCCCACCAGCGAGGCCAAAAGCAGTGAACCCACAATGTCGATATGCTTCCGCGCGGCCAGCAGTGAGCCCGACACGGCAAAGAAGAAGACACCGAGCAGATCCAGCCATACCGGGGCGTTGTCAAAGGCGAAAGTCATCAAAGGTCCAGGTATTTCAAGAGGGGCGGACGGGGCGGCTCCAACGTTACGCTAGCCCCTATGAACAGCCCCATCATGATCGCCTGTGCCCACGGGACATCCAGCAGCCAGGGAGCGGCAGAGGTCAACGCCCTGCGCGCCGCCATCGCTGAGCTCCGGCCGGGACTCGATGTCCGCGAAGCCTATGTCGACGTGCAGCAGCCGGACCTGGTGGACGTGGTGGCAGGCCTTCCGGAGGGGGAACCGGCAGTGGTGGTGCCACTCCTGCTCAGCGTGGGCTACCACGTGAAGGTGGACATCGCGCGGGCAGTGAAGAGCCGACCGGGAAGTGCGGCGGCCGCGCCCCTGGGCCCGGACCCGCGGCTGGCCGGGCTCCTGGACCAAAGGCTTCGCGAGGCCGGAGCCACGGACAACGACGTCATTGTCCTGGCGGCCGCCGGGTCCTCCAACCCCAATGCCGCCGTCAGCGTCGAGGAACTCCTCGGCCAGCTGCGGGAGCTGCGGTCCAACCGGATGGTGGCCGCCTACGGTGCCTCCGCCCAGCCGTCCGTGCCCGACGCCGTCACGATGCTTCGCGAGGAGCTCGCCGGAGGTGCCGGCGCGGGGGAGTCCGCGGGAGCGGTCGACGTCGGCGGCCGAGTGGTAATTGCCTCCTACCTCCTGGCGCCGGGCTTCTTCCACGACCAGCTGGCCAAGGCCGGGGCCGACGTCGTGACAGAACCGCTGCTGCCGTCCCGGGTCCTCGCCGAGATCGCCCTGGACAGGTATGACGCCGCCGTCGCAAAAGCCAGCGAAGCCGCCGTCCACGCGACAGCTGAAGCATCCGTCCGGGCCCCTCAAGAGGCCCCCGCGGAACCGGCCACAAATGCACAGCAGGGTGGCTTCTTCAAGGCTGTCCGGCGTTTCGTGACGAAATATTTCCCTAGGTGACTTCGCATTTCCGGTCCTTTGTGACGCTATTCGAGCGGGACCTACAGTCGTTGCATGACTGATACAGCTCTAGCCGGGGCGTCCGCGGATTCCGCTGCCTCCAAGCGACCCGCCCGCCCGTCCCGCCCCGCTGCAAAGCCGCACGGGCAGTGGAAGGTGGACGGCAAGACGCCCCTGAACGCCAACGAAACCTGGAAACAGGAAGACGACGGCCTCAACGTGCGCGAGCGTATCGAGACCATTTACGCCAAAGAGGGCTTCGACGCGATCCCCGGCCAGGACCTGCACGGCCGGTTCCGCTGGTGGGGCCTGTACACCCAGCGCAAGCCCGGGATCGACGGCGGCAAGACCGCAACCCTTGAGCCGCACGAGCTCGAAGACAAGTACTTCATGCTGCGCGTAAGGATCGACGGCGGCGCGCTCACCACCGAGCAGCTGCGCGTCATCGGCCATATCTCCGTTGACTTCGCCCGGGATTCCGCCGACCTCACCGACCGCCAGAACATCCAGCTGCACTGGATCCGGGTAGAGGACATCCCCGAGATCTGGAACCGCCTTGAAGGTGTTGGCCTGTCCACCACCGAGGCCTGCGGCGACGTGCCCCGCGTCATCCTGGGCTCGCCTGTTGCCGGCATCGCCAAGGACGAGATCATCGATCCCACCCCGCTGATCGCCGAGCTGGGGGAGCGGTTCATCGGCAACCCGCTGCTGTCCAACCTGCCCCGCAAGTACAAGACCGCCATCACCGGCCACCCCAGCCAGGACGTTGTCCACGAGATCAACGACTTTGCACTGGTGGGCGTGGAACACCCCGAACTGGGCATCGGCTACGACCTGTGGGCCGGCGGCGCGCTGTCCACCAACCCGATGCTGGGCAAGCGGCTCGGCGCCTTCGTCAAGCCTGACCAGGCCGCCGACGTGTGGCTCGGCGTCACCAGCATCTTCCGCGACTACGGTTACCGGCGCATGCGCACCAAGGCACGCCTGAAGTTCCTCATGGCCGACTGGGGCCCGGAGAAGTTCCGCCAGGTCCTGGAGGACGAATACCTGGGCTACAAACTGGCCGACGGTCCTGCCGCGCCCAAGCCCACCACCCCCGGCGACCACATCGGCGTGCATGAGCAGAAGGACGGCAAGTTCTTCATCGGCGCCACCCCGCTGGCCGGCCGGCTGTCCGGCGCCGCGCTGGTCAAGCTCGCCGACACCCTCGAGGCCCGCGGCTCCTACCGCCTGCGCACCACCCCGCACCAGAAACTTGTTGTCCTGGACGTCGAAAAGGACCAGGTGGAGCCGCTGGTGGCTGAACTGGACGAACTGGGCCTGTCCGCCCGCCCGTCCGTGTTCCGCCGCGGCACCATCGCCTGCACCGGCATCGAGTACTGCAAGCTGGCCATCGTGGAGACCAAGCACACGGCCGCCACCGCCGTGGCCGAGCTGGAACGCCGCCTGGCGGACCTTGCCACCTCTGGCGAGCTGCCGCAGGCACTGTCGCTGCACATCAACGGCTGCCCCAACTCCTGCGCCCGCATCCAGACCGCGGACATCGGCCTGAAGGGCATGATGCTTCCCACGCCCGACGGCGATCCCTCCCCGGGATTCCAGGTCCACCTGGGCGGCGGGCTGGCATCCAACGAACGCGGCGAGGCCGGCCTGGGCCGTACGGTCCGCGGGCTCAAGGTGTACGTTGACGACCTGCCCGACTACGTGGAACGCGTGGTCCGCACGTTCGTGGCCCAGCGTGCCGAAGGCCAGACCTTCGCTGAGTGGGCCCACGCAGCAGAAGAGGAGGCACTGCAGTGAGCAAGCACGCACTCGGAGTCGACCCCGTGGTTGCCCCGGCCGAAGCGGAAGCAGCGGTGGTTGAGCTTGTCGAAACCAAGGCCGCAGAAACTCCCGTGGCCACCAGCGCAACCACCAAGCGCTCCAAGGAAGAACTGAAGGCCCTGGCCGAATCCGGCGCCGCCGAGCTCGGCTGGGACGCCCCCGCCCGCGACGTCATCGCCTGGGTGGAGCGGAACTTCGACCTGCCCGCCGTCTCCGTGGCCTGCTCCATGGCTGACGCCGTCCTGCCTGCGCTGGTCGCGGACCAGATGCCCGGCGTCGACGTCCTGTTCCTGGAGACCGGCTACCACTTCCCGGAAACCTACGCCACGCGTGACGAGGTGGCGGCAAACCTCCGCGTCAACGTGGTGGACGTCCTCCCGGAAACCACCGTGGAGCAGCAGGACCGCCTGCTGGGCAAGGACCTTTTCGCCCGTGACGCCGCCCAGTGCTCTGCCCTCCGCAAGGTAGCGCCGCTGCAGCGCACCCTGGCCGGCTATGAACTCTGGTTCACCGGTGTCCGCCGCGATGAGGCCCCCACCCGCACCAACACGCCGCTGGTCACTTGGGATGACAAGAACGGCCTGGTCAAGGTCAACCCGATGGCTGCCTGGACCTTCGACCAGCTGGTCGAATACTCCGAAGACAACCTCCTGCCCGTCAACCCGCTGCTCGCCCAGGGATACCCCTCCATCGGCTGCCAGCCCTGCACCCGCAAGGTGGCGCCCGGCGAGGATCCCCGCGCCGGCCGCTGGGCGAACTCCGACAAGACAGAATGCGGACTACACGTATGAGCACATCACATGACACTTTGGTTTCTACAGGCTCAACCAGCGCTCCGGTGATTGAGCCTGTCGAAATCCCAACGCGACTCTCCAGCCTGGACACCCTCGAGTCCGAGGCCATCCACATCATCCGCGAGGTTGTTGCCGAGTTCGAGAAGCCCGCCCTGCTGTTCTCCGGCGGCAAGGACTCCGTGGTGATGCTGCACCTGGCCACCAAGGCCTTCTGGCCCGGCAAGGTCCCGTTCCCGGTGTTGCACGTGGACACCGGCCACAACTTCCCCGAGGTCATCGACTTCCGCGACCGCACCGTGGAGCGCCTGGGCCTGAAGCTCGTTGTCGGCTCCGTGCAGGAGTTCATCGACCGCGGCGAGCTTGCCGAGCGTGCCGACGGCACCCGCAACCCCCTGCAGACCGTTCCGCTGCTGGACGCCATCCAGCAGAACAAGTTCGACGCCGTGTTCGGCGGCGGCCGCCGCGACGAGGACAAGGCCCGCGCCAAGGAACGCATCCTGAGCCTGCGCGACGAGTTCGGCCAGTGGGACCCGCGCAACCAGCGCCCCGAGCTGTGGAACCTGTACAACGGCCGGCACACGGTGGGCCAGCACGTCCGTGCGTTCCCCATCAGCAACTGGACCGAGCTGGACATCTGGCGCTACATCGAGCGCGAGAACATCGAGCTCCCCGGCCTGTACTACGCCCACGAGCGCGCGGTCTTTGCCCGCGACGGCATGTGGCGCGCAGTGGGTGAAGTCTCCCAGCCGCGCGAGGGCGAGGACGTCATCACCAAGACTGTCCGCTACCGGACCGTGGGCGATATGTCCTGCACCGGCGCCGTTGAGTCCAACGCCTTCACCGTGTCCGACGTCGTGGTTGAAGTTGCGGCATCCACCCTGACCGAACGTGGCGCCACCCGCGCAGATGACCGCATCTCCGAGGCTGCCATGGAAGACCGCAAGAAGGACGGGTACTTCTAATGAGCACGATTTCGACAAGCTCAATCACCGAGGCAGACGAAACCCTGATTTCGGCAAGCTCGATCAACGAGAACCTTCCCACCACGCTCTTCCGCTTCGCCACCGCGGGATCGGTCGACGACGGCAAGTCCACCCTGGTGGGCCGCCTCCTTCACGATTCCAAGGCCATCCTCGCTGACACGCTCGACGCAGTGGCCCGCACGTCCGCGGACCGCGGCTTCGGCGGCGAAAAGGGCGGAATCGACCTCGCCCTGCTGACCGACGGCCTGCGTGCCGAGCGCGAACAGGGCATCACCATCGATGTGGCCTACCGCTACTTCGCCACTGACCGCCGCAGCTTCATCCTGGCGGACTGCCCCGGGCACGTTCAGTACACCAAGAACACGGTGACCGGCGCGTCCACCGCGGACGCCGTCGTCGTACTCATCGACGCCCGCAAGGGCGTGCTGGAGCAGACCCGCCGGCACCTGTCCGTGCTGCAGCTGCTGCGCGTGGCGCACGTGATCGTGGCCGTGAACAAGATCGACCTGGTGGACTTCAGCGAGTCCGTGTTCCGCGACATCGAAGCCGATGTGCAGCAGGTGGGCCGTGAGCTGGGCCTCGGTTCCGATGGAATCAGCGATCTGCTGGTGGTCCCGGTGTCCGCGCTCGACGGCGACAACGTGGTGGAGCGCTCGGAGCGCACCCCCTGGTACACGGGCCCGGCGCTGCTGGAGGTCCTGGAGACCCTGCCTGCCGCTGACGAGCTGGAAAGCCACCTGGAAAGCTTCCGCTTCCCGGTGCAGCTGGTGGTCCGGCCGCAGGGTGCGCTGGCTCCAGACGCCGTGGCAGCCGGCCTGGACGTGGAGGCCTACCGCGACTACCGTGCGTACGCCGGCCAGATCACCGAAGGCTCTGTGAAGGTGGGGGACCAGGTATCCGTGCTGACGCCGGGCCAGGCCCCGCGCACCACCACCGTGGTGGGCATCGACTTCGCCGGAAAGTCCCTGGAGGAAGCTGCTGCGCCGCAGTCCGTGGCCGTCCGCTTGGCTGACGAGTTCGACGTGGCCCGCGGTGACACCATCGCCGCTGCCGGCACCGTCCGTGAAGCCTCCGCGGACCTCTATGCTGCACTGTGCTGGCTGTCCCCGAAGCCGCTCCGCGAAGGCCAGAAGGTCCTGGTCAAGCACGGCACCCGCACCGTCCAGGCGCTGGTCCGGAGCGTCTCCGGCAAGCTGGACCTGGCCTCCTTCAAGCTCGAGGGCGCTTCGAGCCTGGAACTCAACGACATCGGCCACGCGCAGCTCCGGCTCGCGGCCCCGCTGCCGCTGGAAAACTACCTGCACCACCGCCGCACCGGCGCGTTCCTGGTGATCGACCCGCTGGACGGCAACACGCTGGCCGCCGGCCTGGTCAAGGACCACCCCGGCGACCACGAGGATGAGCGCTACAGCATCTAGCTGTCACCGAAATCGCTGGAACGCTGCGAAACCGCCGTACCTTTACGGCGTCCCCGCAGCGTTCCAGCGATTTCGCGTTTCCAGACCGCATCTGCAGGCATAGGCCCGGCACGGCACAAGCTGCGCCGGTGGTCAACGTTAAGGGCCGCTGACGCGCCAAAACCCGGTGACTGTGCGGCCGAATATGACGCTGCATGAACCCGCGTGACCCTCCGTTGAGGCTTCATTGAACGGCTTTCGGCCACTCCCTATGGTGAAACAATGACTAGTTCCAAGCCCGGGATGACCCGCATCGTGGCAGGCGAAAGCGCGGTTCCCAAGCGCAAGCGTGCCATCGAGGCCGCCCTGGCCATCGGGCTGGTCCTGCTGATCGCCGTCGGGGCCATTGTTGCTTCCAACATTTCCCGCAACACCGAGGCCCAGGCCGCCGAACCAACTCCGGCGGCCGCACTGAAGCTCGGCTACTTCGGCAACGTGACGCACGCTCCCGCACTGGTGGGCATCAAAAAGGGTTTCCTCGCAGAAGCCCTGGGCAGCACGCAGCTCAGCACCGAATCCTTCAACGCCGGCCCCGCCGCCATCGAGGCACTCAACGCCGGGGCCATCGACGCTGCCTACATCGGCCCCAACCCGGCCATCAACTCCTTCGTCAAGAGCTCCGGCCAGTCCGTGAAGGTCATCGCCGGCGCAGCCGCAGGCGGGGCCCAGCTGGTGGTCAAGCCGGGGATTAACTCCGCCGCTGACCTCAAGGGCAAGACCCTCGCCTCCCCGCAACTGGGCGGCACCCAGGACGTGGCCCTCCGCGCCTGGCTCGCGGACCAGGGGTACAAGACCAACGTGGACGGCAGCGGCGACGTCGCCATCAACCCCACGGACAACGCCCAGACCCTCAAGCTGTTCCAGGATGGAAAGCTCGACGGCGCCTGGTTGCCCGAGCCGTGGGCCTCACGCCTGGTGCTCCAGGCCGGCGCCAAGGTCCTGGTGGACGAGAAGGACCTTTGGGACGGGACCGGCACAGGCAAGCCCGGCGAATTCCCCACCACCATCCTGATCGTCAACCAGAAGTACGCCGCCGATCACCCGGATACCGTCAAGGCACTGCTGGCCGGCCACGCAAGGTCCGTGGCCTGGCTCAACGAAGCCCCGGAGGCCGAGAAGGCCGGTGTGATCAACGCGGGCCTGCAGGAGTCCGCCGGCGCCACGCTCGCCGACGACGTCCTGGCCCGCTCGCTGGCGAACATCACCTACACCCTGGACCCGCTGGCCGGAAGCTACCCCCGGCTGCTGCAGGACGGCGTTGAGGCAGGAACCACCAAGCAGGCCGACCTCAACGGGTTGTTCGACCTCCGGGCCCTCAACGAGGTTGCCGCCGCCACCGGCACCAGCAAGATTTCAGCAGCCGGCCTCGGCCAGGACTGAACCACCCCACTACCTAAGGACGGCACCATGCCAGTCGTACTGGAAAACCTGGGCAAGCGCTTCGGCGACGGCGCCCCGGTACTGGACGACGTCAACGCCAACATCGGGAGAGGCGAGTTCGTCGCCCTCCTCGGTGCGTCCGGCTGCGGCAAATCCACCCTGCTGAACATCATCGCCGGACTGGAAGCGCCGTCTTCGGGCGCCCTCGAAGTCCCCAGCGACGGCGCAGCCTTCATGTTCCAGGACGCCGCCCTGTTCCCCTGGCTGACGGCCCGCGAGAACATTGAGCTGGCCCTGAAACTGCGCGGCGTGGGCAAAGCCGACCGGCGCACCAAGGCACAGGAACTCCTGGAACTGGTCCACCTGGGTGCCGCAGGGGACAAGCGCCCGCACGAGCTGTCCGGCGGCATGCGCCAGCGTGTCTCGCTGGCCCGTTCACTTGCCCAGGACCGGCAGCTGCTGCTCATGGACGAGCCGTTCGCCGCCCTGGACGCCATTACCCGCGACCTGCTGCACGACGAACTGGAACGCATCTGGAAGGAAACCGGACGCACCATCGTCTTCGTCACCCACAACGTCCGCGAGGCCGTTCGGCTGGGACAGCGCGTCCTGCTGCTCTCCTCCCGCCCCGGCCGCGTGGTCCAGGAATGGGATGTCACCGAGGAACACCGAACCGACGCCGGGCTCGCCGGCCAGCTCACCGGGGTCATCACCGCCCGGCTGCGTGAGGAGATTCGCCGCCATGCCAAGTAACACCACACCCCTTGCCGAGACCGATCCGGTGGTTGAGCCAGTCGAAACCAAAAACACAGCCCACGTGCATGCCGCTTTGACGCGGACGTCCACCGGCAAGGAGGACCTGCGGGAGCTTGAGTCGGGGCTAGATTCACTGCAGTCGGATGCCGAGCGCAAGCACCGCATCGACTGGAGCCGCATCCTCCTGCCCGTGGCCGCGCTGCTGGTCCTGGTGCTCGTGTGGCAGTTCTACGTGTCCCTGGGCGTCAAGCGCCGCGACCTGGTCCCCGGCCCCCTCGACGTGGTGGGCCAGATGGGCGTTCTCTGGGGCGAAGGCAAGCTGCAGGAAGCCATGTGGACCTCGCTGCAGCGCGGGCTGGTGGGCTTCCTGATCTCAGTGGCTATTGCCACTCCGGTGGGGCTGCTGCTGGCCCAGGTTGCGCCGCTGCGCCGGGCCTTCGGGCCGCTGATTTCCGGCCTGCAGGTGCTGCCCTCCGTGGCCTGGGTTCCCGCGGCCATTATCTGGTTCGGCCTCACCGACGCCACCGTCTACTTCGTGGTGTTCATGGGTGCCATCCCCTCGATCATCAACGGGCTGATCTCCGGTGTGGACCAAATCCCGCCGCAGTTCCGCCGGGTGGGAACCGTCCTCGGCGCCAACCGGCTTCAGATGGCCCTTCAGGTGGTCCTGCCGGCCGCGCTGCCCGGCTACCTGGGCGGCCTCAAGCAGGGCTGGGCCTTCTCCTGGCGCTCCCTCATGGCCGCGGAAATCATCGCCGTGGGCGGCACCATCGGATTCGGCCTCGGCTCGCTGCTGGACCAGGGCCGTGCGCTGTCCGACATGACGGTCGTGATGTCCGCGATCCTGCTGATCCTGGGCGTCGGCATCCTGATCGAGCTGCTGGTCTTCGCGCCCATCGAGAAGCGCCTCCTGCGCCGCCGCGGCCTGCTGGCCGGCAGCACCCGCTGACCCCACCCCGGCACCAAACGCCCCGCACCTGGTGCGACTTTCAGGGCCCGACGGCGACTTCCCGCCGTCGGGCTCTGCTGGCTCCTGGCCCAATTGCGTGACTTTCGCGGCGCCCCGTTTCCCGCAACCCCGGAAACGTGCGGCCGGACTCTGCTGCGAAGCTCAAAAGTGACGCATTTGGGTCGCAGCTGGCCGGACTTGCCTGCGGGAAGAATGGCAGACTGGCGCCATGACCACCAGCTTCGTGTGCCGCACCGAGTCCCCGCTGCCAGTGGAGCAGCTGTTCGACAGGGCGCGCAGCATCGACCTGCACGTGGATTCCCAGCGGACCTCAGGGGAGCGGGCGGTGGGCGGAGTCACCCAGGGGCTGATCGGCGAAGGCGGGGAGGTTACCTGGCGCGCACGGCACTTCGGCGTCCCCCTCACCATGACCAGCCGGGTCACCCACCTGGACTTTCCCCACAGCTTCACGGACGTACAGGTGAAGGGCCCGTTCAAGGCCTTCCGGCACGTCCACGGCTTCGAAGCCAAGGCCACCGGCAGCATCATGACGGACCGGGTGGAGTTCAGTGCCCCGCTGGGAGTCTTGGGCCGCGCCGTCGAACGCTTCGTCCTTCGGCGCTATCTGGAGCGGCTCATCATTGACCGCGGCCGCTTCCTCGCGCGCGAGGGGCAGGACGGCGAGGGGCAGGACGGCAGCAGGCCCGACGGCGGCACTCACCGTATGTGACGCAGCGTTACCTTACGTGAACTGGTGTTGCTGAGCCTTTGTGGGCCATTGTGACGCAGCCCTACCGTTGATCCATGGCAATTCAGGATATTTACCCCACGGCGCTGCGGCTGCTCGGCCGCCCCGTGCTGGTGGTGGGCGGCGGACCCGTGGCCACCCGCCGCGCCAAGGGGCTGCTCGACGCCGGTGCCCTGGTCACCGTCGTGGCCCCGGTTGCCTCGCCCGCGCTGCAGGAGATGGCCGACGCCGGCCTGGTCACCTGGGAAGCGCGGCCCTACCGCTCCAGCGACGTGGACGGCGCCTGGTTCATCCAGACGGCCACCGGCGCTTCGGAGGTGGACGCCCAGGTGTCCGCCGACGCCGAGGCGCAGCGCGTCTGGTGCGTCAACGCCTCCGACCATGAAGCATCCGCCGCCTGGACGCCCGCCGTCGCCGTGGTTGATGACGTCAAGATCGCCGTGAACGCCGGGGGAGACCCGCGCCGCGCCATGGCCGTCCGCGACGCCGTCGCCACCGCCCTCGAAACCGGGGACCTTCCGCTGCGCCGCCGCCGCGCCCACCGCGGCTCCGTTGCCCTCGTGGGCGGGGGCCCCGGCGATACCGGGCTCATCACCGTCCGCGGCCGCCGGCTCCTGGGCCAGGCCGACGTCGTGGTGGCGGACCGCCTGGGACCGCGCGGACTTCTCAGCGAACTCGCCCCGGACGTCCGCGTCATCGAGGTCGGCAAGACCCCCGGCCACCACCCCGTTCCGCAGGCAGACATCAACCGCATCCTCGTCGAAGAAGCCCTGAAGGGCCACCGGGTGGTCCGGCTCAAGGGCGGCGACCCGTACGTCCTGGGCCGCGGCGGCGAAGAAGCAGAACACTGCCGCCGGCACGGCGTCGAGGTTGAGGTGGTTTCCGGCGTCACGTCTGCCATCTCGGTACCCGCCGCCGCAGGTATTCCCGTCACGCACCGCGGCCTCGCCAAGGGCTTCAGCGTGGTCACTGGCCACGAGGAACTCTCCGAGGTCCCGGCCCGCGCAGACCACACGATCGTCCTGCTCATGGGAGTCGGCCAGCTGCGGGAATCCGCGTCAGCGCTCGGCGAAGCCGGACTGCCCGCCGGGACCCCTGTTGGTATCGTGGAAAACGGCTACTTGCCGGACCAGCGTGTCACCATCGGAACGCTCGGTTCCATTGCGGACCAGGCCGAAGCCGCCGGCGTCGCGAATCCCGCAGTGATTGTCATTGGTGACGTGGTGCGCGTGAGCCCGTTCGCGCCGTCGCACTTCAAAACCGCTGACTACAGCACCACCAGCCCCAACCAGCCCCGCAAGACCGTCGTCACCACCTGAAACCCATCGATTGCTCCGTACTTGTCGTTATGAGCGTTCTAAACGACAAGTACTCAGCAATCGATGCAGAAGAAAAGGAACACAGCCGTGTCATCTAGCACCACCGTAGGCTCTGCCGAGCGTCCGCTGCGCGTCGCCGTCGTGGGTTCCGGCCCGGCCGGCGTCTACGCCGCAGATATCCTCACCAAGAGCGAGGCCGTCAAGAGCGGCGAGCTGACCGTGAGCATCGACCTTTTTGACCGCTACCCGGCTCCCTACGGCCTGATCCGCTACGGCGTGGCCCCGGACCACCCCCGCATCAAGGGCATCGTCAACGCCCTGCACAAGGTGCTGGACCGCGGTGACATCCGGTTCTTCGGCAACGTGGACTACGGCACGGACCTCACCATCGAGGACCTCCGCACCCACTACGACGCCGTCATCTTCGCCACCGGCGCCATCAAGGATGCCGACCTGAACATCCCCGGCATCGAACTGGACGGCTCCTACGGCGGCGCGGACTTCGTGTCCTGGTACGACGGCCACCCGGATGTCTCCCGTGAATGGCCGCTGGAGGCCAAGGAAATCGCCGTGCTCGGCAACGGCAACGTGGCCCTGGACGTGGCCCGCGTCCTGTCCAAGCACGCCGACGACCTGCTGGTTTCCGAGATCCCGGACAACGTTTACGCCGGCCTGAAGAACTCTCCGGTCACCGACGTACACGTGTTCGGCCGCCGCGGCCCCGCCCAGGTGAAGTTCACCCCGCTGGAACTCCGCGAGCTGTCCCACTCCAAGGACGTGGACATCATCCTGTACCCGGAGGACTTCGAGTTCGACGAGGAATCGGACCGCCAGATCCAGACGAACAACCAGACGAAGACCATGGTGGGTACGCTCACCAACTGGATCGCCGAGCAGCCTGAGGACGTCTCCGAGCTCAAGGCTTCCCGCCGCCTGCACCTGCACTTCCTGCACAGCCCGGTGGAGATCTACGACGACGCCGATGCCCCCGGCAAGGTGGCCGGCATCAAGTTCGAGCGCACCGAACTGGACGGCACGGGCAACGCCCGCGGCACCGGCGAGTTCGTGGACTACCCGGTCCAGGCCGTGTACCGCGCCATCGGCTACTTCGGTTCGGCGCTGCCGGACGTGGAGTTCGACCACAAGAAGGGCGTTGTGACGAACGACGGCGGACGCGTCCTGGATGCCGACGGCAACCACGTGCCGGGCATCTACGCCACCGGCTGGATCAAGCGCGGACCTGTGGGCCTGATCGGCCACACCAAGGGCGACGCCCTGGAGACCGTGACCTACCTCCTCGAAGACCGCGAAAACCTGCCCGTAGCCGCGGCACCTGCTGAGGACGCCGTCGTCGAACTCCTGGACGCCCGCGGCGTGAAGTTCACCAGCTGGGAAGGCTGGCTGGCCCTGGACGCCCACGAGCTCGCCCTCGGTGCCGCAGCCACCGAGGCCGGCGGATCGCACGGTGTTGAGGTCAAGCGGGAGCGCATCAAGGTGGTGCCGCGCGAGGACATGGTTGCCATTTCCCGCGACGGCGTCGCAGCACAGGTCTAAGCCCGTCCAAAGGCCCGCGGAACCCACCGGTTCCGTGGGCCTTTGCCGTTAAGCGCCCCTTACCCCTGTTGGGCTATTTTCCTGCCCCGCCCGCCGCCATCAGTTCCAACCGGCGGAGCGTCTCCCGGTTGCGGGCGGAGATGGCGGCATTCCGAAGGACCTTCGGTACCAGCTTGCCCGGTCCGCGGATGGCATCCTCAGCGATGGTCACGCGGCAGCCGTCCCCTGCCTCCTCAATGGTGATCTCCACCTTGGCCTCGCCCATGGGCCAGCCGCGGGCCACCAGTTCCAGCGACCGCCCGGGCTCCATTGCGGACACCCGTGAGCTGTCATCGATCACCAGCGGCCAGGCGCCCACGGAGTGGTGCAGCCGGGAGCCCACCTGTGGCCACTCGGCGTCCACGTCCCGGATGCGTGACGCGCCAACCACCCAGCCGGAATACAGCCAGCCGTCGGCGATGACCCGCCATACGTCGGCGGGCGGGGAGCTGAAGTGCTGCGAAACGGTGGACATGGCGTTCCTTCCGGTTGCGGGGGCGTTGGCGGTGCGGTGCGTGGGCCGTTCCGGCCGCCCGCCGGGACGGTGTACGACGGCGGGAGGTGGAGTCCGCTGGGCAGCGCGGTATGAGGGCTTCCGCAGGCGCCGGGTCCACGCGTAGGCCTGTGCCCCCGGCGGCTGGTTTCCGAGCGGATCGAACCGCAGGGGAGTGTCAGCTGGATGGGGCCCGGCGTATAACCGCAGCTCTCCGCACTCCCGCCACCGCCCGGACGGGGTGGCCCAGTGCAGGCCGAGGACCCACTCGCCGGACGCGAGGGATCCGGGCGGGAGGCTGCGGGTGCACAGGCCCAGGAGGACAGGGCCCTGCCGGCCCCGGTAGGGCATCAGCGTGGTCATGGTGGCGCCGGCAACGTCCAGCCGCGGCCGCAGCAGGAAACGCCCGGGCACCCGCCACCCGGTGGAGGCGAACAGGACATCCGCCGGGCCGGGAGGGGAGTCGCCGGCAGCGGAAGGGGTGACCCTCAGCGCCAGCCCCAGGATGTCTGGCAGCGTCTGGGGCAGGCCCAGCGAGCGGGAGAAACGGGCCTCCACGGCATCCACTCCGGCGTTGTCGAGCCAGTCGATGCCGCTCGGCGCCGCCGGGTTGCCGGTTCGGGTGAGCTCTCCGGACAGTCCGAGCCCGTGCGGATGGATGGGCCGTTCCGGGCGGGCAACCTTCAGGAGCCGGAACAGGGCGGCGAACGCCTGCCCGGCGCTGCGTGTGGCGGCAGGTACGCCGCCCGGGTGCTGGGTCATAGTTACTCCCTACCCATAATCGCGCAGGCTACATGTGTCCGAACCGGGCCCGGATGAGGGCGAAAATCCCGTACGCGATGAAGCCGGCACCGATGGCCACCAGCAGGTAGGGGCCGAAGGGGTGCTCGCGCAGGGCCTGGAGGCTTCCGTCCAGGCCGGTGGACTCCTCCGGGCTGTGCTTCGCTGCGGCGATGATGAACAGCAGCCCGGTGAGGCCCAGGGCGATGCCTTTGGCGATGTGCCCCACCACGCCAAGGCTGTCAACGATCCTGCCGCGCCTGGTCCCGTTGAAGTGGAAGAGTTCCTCCTTCTTGAAGCCGCGGGTGATTCCCTTGACCACGAAGTAGACGCCGATCCCGATGATCGTCAGCCCCAACGCCACGAGCACCCACGGTCCCAGCGGGTGGCCCATCAGTGCTGCGCTGAAGTCCCGGGTACTGTCCCCGGAGTCCCCGCGGAGCCCTACGGCGAAGCCGGCAAAGCTGAGCCCCACGCTGCCGTAGGCGATGGCCAGGAAGCCGGAGGACACCAGCTTCGCCACGCGTTCCTTGCGTGGCTCACCACGCATCCGGAGGGTGGCCTCGCTGGCCTGCCACAGCGACAGTCCGGTGCAGGCCGCAACGCAGGCCCACATGACAGCCGGGCCCCAGGGGTTGGCGGCCAGCTGCTCGATGGCTCCGGTGGCGTCGGCCTGGCCGGGCTGGCCGAAGGCAATGGCAACGGCGATGGCCCCCACGATCACATGCAGCAGGGCCATGACCGCGAAGCCAAGCCGGGCCAGGACGTCCAGGACTTTGTGGTTCGACGCTTCCTCGACGGCGTCTGCCGCCTGGCTGAGCGTGGATTCGCCATCGGACACAGGTCAGCCGTTCATGGGCCCTTCGGCGCGCAGTTTCTCCGCACCGGGTCCTTCGACGTGGACAGTGCAGCGGACCACCAGGCGTCCCGGCGCGTTGTCCAGCTCCACCAGGGAATCGTTGCCGCTGAGGACCGTGAAGACTTCCGAGCCTGCCACCACGTCCACGTGCTTGGCCTGCGCGGTCTCGCGCGCGTTCCGGAGCGCCTCGTCCTGAAGCCCGCCAACGTACGTGCCATCACCTTCGCGGGCCGGGTCCCCGAAGGCCCAGCCGAACAATGTCCCTGTATTTCCCATGGACACGATATTACGCGTTCCGGCCGGCAGGGACGGGCTTTCGTAACATTAGTAAGTGTGCTTACCATAGGCGGACAGTGGCCATCGTCGGGCCACGGAAAGCCAAGGCCGCTCCGGCGGCAGCTCGGAACCGGTTCAACGTTAGGAATGTACAACATGGCAGGAAACCTCATTGCCCGGTCAGTCCACGATCTGACGGCAGCAGCATGGTTCGGCGGCTCACTGATGGGCGCCATCGGATTGAACGGCGCGGCAGCGGAAGCAAAGGATCCCTCCGAACGCACCCGGCTTTCTAGCGCGGGCTGGATGCGTTGGGCTCCGGTCCAGACGGCAGCGTTCGCCACGCACCTCGCCGCCGACCTCGCCATCGCCTTCGAGAACAAGGGCCGCATCGCCAAGCAGGACGGCGTTGCCCGGGACACGGTTATCAAGACCGCCGTGACCGTGGCGGGCGCGGCCGTCACCCTCTACTCCGGAATCTTGGGCAAGAAGGTGGAGAAGCTTGCCGCCGAGGGAGGCGAAGGAGCAACTGAACCGCGGCCCGGCGCCTCCGATGAACTGAAGGCCGCGCAGCAGCAGCTCAAGGCACTCCAGTGGGTCATCCCCGCCTTCGCGGGTGCAGTGATTGTCCTGGGCGCCAAGCACGGTGAAATGCAGCGGCCCAAGAACGTCTTCGCCGGCCTGCAGCGCTGACCGCGGCTTTGCTTGCCCGCTGAAGCGGCCAAGGCCTACGACGGCGGCCCCGCACCTTTCACGCGAAAGGTGCGGGGCCGCCGTCGTAATTTACGGGCTACTTCGCCGCGGTTTCGGCAACCATCGGATCCCGGCCGGCGCCCTGCGGGTCCTCGGTGGTCCAGACCTTGATGATGGCCCAGGCGACGGCCGTGATGGGTACGGCCAGGACCGCGCCAACAATGCCGGCCAGGAGGGTGCCCGCGGTGAGGGCAAGAAGGATGACCAGTGCATGCAGTTGCAGGGACTTGCCCATGACCACCGGCTGAAGCAGGTTGCCCTCAAGCTGGTTGACGGCCACCACCACGGCCACCACGATCAGCGCCACCACCGGGCCGTTCGCCACCAGGGCTACCAGCGCTGCGAGGATGCCTGCCATGGTGGCACCAACAATCGGAATGAACGCGCCGATGAACACCACCATGGCAAGGGGCAGTGCCAGCGGAACCTGGAGGATCAGCAGTGCGGCGCCGATGCCCACTGTGTCCACCAGGGCAACGATCGCGGTGCCGCGGACATAGCCGCCCAGCACTTCCTGGCTGCGCGTACCAACACGGCGCAGGCGGCTGGCGCGATCGCCCGTGAAGGGGCTGATCAGGAAGCTCCAGATCCGCTCACCGTCCTTGAGGAAAAAGAACAGGATGACCACCAGGAGCACGGCCCCGGTCAGGAATTCCGTCACCACGGACAGGCCGGTAATGGCGCCGGAGCGGGCCTGGCTGCTGGTGGCAAAGTCAACGATCGCGTTCCGGGCAGCATCGATTTGCGCCTCGTCAATCTGCAGCGGCCCGCTTTGAAGGAAGCTTTGCAGCTGGTCCAGCCCCGAACTGGCTTGCTGGACCAGGTCGTCCCATTGGCTCCGGACCGAGAAATAGATGACAGTGAAAACCCCGCCCAGGACGACCAGCAGCGACACGAAAGCGATGACGGTGGCTAGTGCGTCGTTGATGCCGCGCCTTTTGAGGACGTTCACGAACGGGCTGATGGCAGCGGCCAGGATCAAGGCGATCAGCATGGGGATCACCAGCAGCTTGACCTGCAGGAGTGCGAAGACCGCTACTACCGACACCGCGAGGATGAGCAGTGTCTGGGCCGCGCGGATACCCACCCGGCCGTAGCCGTCACCCCACAGCTGCTGCGGGGTTTTGCTGCCGCCCTCCGGGACGGTGGCAGTTCCATGCTCGGAACATGTGCGGCGGGGATGGCGGGAGAACAGGGCCATGGCAAGGGTCCTCAGGGTTTAGCGAACTCCACCGGAACACGGTGGAAGAGGGGAGCTGGGTCAGCTAGTAAGCCTACTGACCGGTCCGGCCCAGGCGAAACGGGCTGCCTACGACGTGAGCCATTCGGCGCAGGAGTTCAGGTTCCGGTTGACGGTGGCCACCGCGGCGTCGGCGTCCCCGCGCTCGATCGCATCCACCAGGATGCCGTGCCCCTCGAGGGGAAGCCCGTCGAACCCCGGCCGCTTCTGCTGCGCCAGGAGGTCCTGGTGCAGGGCCGGGCCAAAGCTGACGTACAGCTCATGCAGCAGGGGATTGCCGGACGCCCGGGCCACCCGCGCGTGGAAGCCCCAGTCTGCCGTGGCCCAGGCTTGGCAGTCGCCGCTGCGCCAGGCCTGGTCCCGGGCGGTGAGGAGCGCCCGGAGTGCCGTGACGTCGTCGGCTGTGGCGTGCTTGGCGGCGAGCCGGGCCGCCTGGGTGTCCAGGCCCAGCCGTACCTCCAGGATGTGCTCGGCGGTGTGGTCCTGGAACAGCCGGCGGGCGGCGCCGGAAATCTCGCTGGTGGCGCGCACATACGTTCCATCGCCCCGCCGGACCTCCAGCATGCCGCTGTGCGCCAGCGCCTTGACTGCCTCGCGGAGCGTGCCGCGGGAAACGCCCAGGCGGGCTATGAGCTCGGATTCGGAGGGGATCCGCTGCTGGAGCGGCCACTCACCGGAGTGGATCATGGCGCGCAGTTTGGCGGTGACCTCGTCCGCAAGCGGCGGACGGGCGGACGGGCTAAGGCTCATGGCTTGCTACTTTACTTTCCCGGACGTGAGCAGGTGTGCCACTGCCATCTGCACCACGGCCAGCACCAGCAACAGTGCCAGCGGAAGGGTCCAGCCACCGGTGGCACTGTGCAGGATCCCCATGCCGAACGGGCCGGCGGTGGCCAGCAGGTAGCCGGTGGACTGGGCCAGCGTGGACAGTGCCGTGGTCTCGGCGGTGTCCCGTCCGCTGCGGCTGATCATCACCATGACCAGGGGGAAAATGCCCAGGCCGAATCCCAGCAGCACCGCAGGAACGATCGACAGGCTGACGGGCAGGAACAGCAGCAGGGCCACTCCCGCGGCCATGGCGGTGCTGACCAGGTAGAACGCGGGCCGCAGCATCCCGGGCCTGGAACCCAGCGCAATCAGCAGCACGCCGGCGGGAACGGACACCAGCTGCATCACGCCGAACATCAGCCCGCTTTCTGAGGCGCTGAGCCCCAGGGTGGTGAGCATGTAAGGGAACCAGCTCAGCAGGGCGTAGGCCAGCAGGGCCTGCAGCGTGAAGATTGCGGTGAGGAGTGCGCCCTTGCGGGTCCGCAGCAGCGGCCACGGCAGCGTGCCGCCGCCCGCTGGCCGTGTGCTGTGCCGGTGGGCGTGGAGTGCCACGGGCAGGAAGCCCAGCAGCGCAGCCATTGCCATGATGCCGATTGAGCCCACTGCTGCCGACGGCGAGCCGAGGGCCTGCGCCAGCGGCACCACGGCCACGGACGTCACGGTGCCGCCGGTGGTCATGGTGACCGTGTAGACCGCCGTCATCAGCGACGTGCGGGCCGCGAAGTGTTCGCGGATGAAGGACGGCATGGCCACGTTGCAAACAGCCAGCCCGGACATGCCCACCACGGTTCCGGCCACCAGCATTCCCGTTGCGGGAATGCCCCGGAGGAGGAGCCCGCCGGCCAGCAGGGCAAGGGCGAGCAGGATGGCTTTCTCCACGCCCATCTTGCCCGTCAGCCACGACGTTGCCGCGCCCGCCAGGGCAAAGCACAGTGTAGGGATGGAGGGGATGACCGCTGCCACCAGGGGGCCATAGCCGAGCACCAGCTGCAGGTCGTGCAGCAGCGCCGACGCGCCTGTGATGCCGGCGCGCAGGTTCAGCCCGATGAGCACCAGGGCGATGACGCTGAACACGACGGCGATGCGCGTCTTCGGCGCTGCCTCTACGGACGGATGGGAAATGCGTGCAGCGGCAGGCGGTGGCGAGGCGGACATCTTTCCAGACTAAAGGTTAGACGTTTGATGTCTAGGCTTTTGTGGGGAACCTCTCCCGGCCCCGCAGGCAGGGGCAATAGAATGCGAGCGGGAGCCCGGCGGCCCGGCCGGTCCGGCCGTAGCCGCTACCGGACGTCTGGGAGGAGCGGTTGTGAAGGCTGTGCAGGCAGTGGAGGTCGAGAAGAAGTACGACGTCGGCGATGATGCCGTGGTGCCTCAGCTCCAGCATCTTCCCGGAGTAGCCCGGGTGGGGGAGGCCCACACCGCCGAACTGGAAGCCGTCTACTTCGACACCGCCCAGCGGACCCTGCAGTCCCGCCGCATCACCCTGCGGCGGCGGACGGGAGGGACGGACGCCGGATGGCACCTGAAGCTGCCGGCGGAAGCGGCGGCAGCAGAGGAAACCAGCCCCCGGGTGCCGGCCGCCCAGGGCGCTGTTCCTGGAGGAACGGACCCGGCGGCGTCAGAACCCCCGCGGCGGCGCGAGCTGCACGCCCCACTGGGCCAGCCCGACGTCGTACCCGACAGCCTGCTGGCCTACGTGCAGGCCTTTGTGCGCGGGAACCCCCTCGTGCCCGTGGTGCGGCTGAAGACCGAGCGGACAACCTACCCGCTCTATGGACCTGACGGCGTGCACCTGGCCGACCTGGCCGACGACAGGGTGGACGCCCAGCCCCTCGGCGGCGGCACGTCGTCCGGAGGTAAACACTGGCGCGAATGGGAACTGGAACTGGTCCATGGACCAGCCAGCCTCTTTGAACCTGCCGGCCAGGTCCTCGCCGCTGCCGGCGCCCGCCCGGCCGGCCATGCGTCCAAGCTGGCCAAGGCTCTGGGGGCAGGCGGAACCTCGAAGGTTTCCGGCAGTGGAACGGGTGGCGCCCTGCTGGCGGGGAAGAACGCCCCGGCTGCCGCCGTCGTCACCGTCTTCCTGGCGGGCCAGCTCAAGCAGCTTCTTGACCGCGACGCCGGAGTGCGGCTGGAAGAACCGGAGGCGATTCACGACATGCGCTCGGCCGCCCGCCGGATGCGGTCTGCGCTCGCCGCCTACCGCAAGCTTTACCGGGCCGTTCCCGTGCGGCGCCTTCGCGACGAGCTCTCATGGCTGGGCGGGGTGCTCGGGGCGCCCCGGGATGCCGAGGTGCTGCGCTCCCGTTTGCTGGGCCAGATCGATGAACTGCCGCCGGGTGAGGGCGCCGAAGCGGCCCGGGACTTCCTGGACCGCCGCGCGGGAGCAACGTTCGACGCCGGGTACCGGCTCCTGCAGGAGGCGCTGGTATCCGAACGCTACTTCCGCCTCCTGGACAGCCTCGAAGATTTCCGCGACACCCCGCCGGTTCGCGGCACCGCCGTGGAGCCGGGGCGGCGCGCGGTGGCCAAAGCGGTGGATAAGTCGGCCAAGCGGATCCGGCGCTCCCACAAGGCGGCCTCGCACGCCCGCCGGGGAACCGAGCGTGAAACCGCCCTCCACCAGGTGCGCAAGGATGCCAAGCGGCTGCGGCACGTCGCAGAATCCGCCGCGGCCGTCAGCGGCAAACGTGCCCGAAAGGTGGCCAAGGCCGCGCACCGGCAGCAGAAGATCCTTGGCGATTACCACGACGCTGTCATTGCCCGGGACCTGCTGGCCGGGCTGGGATCCGAAGCGCCGGCGGCGGCCACGGAAGCCATTACGGCCCTCCTGGCCAGGCAGCATGAGCTGATGTCCGCGGCGGAGCACAAGTACCGCAAGGCGCGCAGGAAGTCCCGGGACCTCCTGCGGGGCGGCGTCCTCTGACTCTCCCTGTTGCCCTATCAGATCGGGTCCCTGAAACCCTGTGTTAGGGACTGGATCTGATAGGGCAACGGGCGTTTAGGGGCGCGTTCCCGTGGGCAGGGTAAGGATTTCCGCCCCGTCCTCGGTGATGGCGATGGTGTGTTCGGTGTGGGCGGTCCGGCAGCCCGTGGCGCTGCGGAGTGTCCAGCCGTCCGCGTCGGTGACGAGTTCAGCGGTATCGGCCATGATCCACGGTTCCAGGGCAAGCATCAGGCCGGGGCGGAGCTTGAAGCCGCGGCCGGGCCGGCCCATGTTGGGCACGTGCGGGTCCTGGTGCATGGTGGAGCCGATGCCGTGCCCGCCGAACTGCCTGTTGATGGGGTAGCCGGCATCGGTAAGGACGCGGCCGATAGCGTAGGAGACGTCCCCGATCTTGGCATTCGGACCGGCGGCGGCGATGCCTGCGGCCAAAGCGCGCTCGGTGGCGTCGATCATGGCGACGCTCTCGTCCGGCCCTGAACCGCCCACCAGGAAACTGATGGCGGCGTCGGCGGCAATGCCATCCTTGACGACGGCGAGGTCGAGGGTGAGGAGGTCACCGTCCGCCAGCGCATAGTCCCGGGGGAGTCCGTGCAGCACGGCGTCGTTGACGCCGGTGCAGATGTAGTGTCCGAATGGCCCGCGCCCAAAGGAAGGTGCGTAGTCCACGTAGCAGGATTCCGCGCCCGCCGCGTCAATCATCTCCGCGGTCCAGCGGTCGATCTCCAGCAGGTTTGTGCCCACTGTGGCGCGGCCCTTCACGGCCTGGAGGATGTCGGCCACCAGGGCGCCCGTTACCCGGGCCTTGGCGATCTCGGCGGGGTTGAGGATCTCGATCATGCGGTGCCCTTTCCGGTGGCTGGCTCGTTCCGTAGGTGGCTTCCCTGTGTTTCCAGCAGGGTTCACGGCCAATAACTATACCGGCCATATTATCCCGGTATTATTATTGGAACTATGGTCAGACTGCCGCTTACCCCCGAAGAAGTCCAGCGTGGACAGCGCCTCGGCGCGCTGCTGCGGCGTGCACGGGGGGACCGCCCGATGCTTGAGACGGCGCTCGACGCCATGGTGTCGCCGGAGACCCTGCGGAAGATCGAGTCGGGGCGCGTGGCCACGCCTGCCTTTCCCACCATTGCGGCCATCGCCGACGTCCTGGGGCTTTCCCTCGACGCCGTGTGGGCCGAGATCAATGAACCGTCGCCGGCGGCGGGCCGGGCGGCCACCCGCACGGCTCCACAGCGGCTCGCGTCCTAGGCTCCGGCACGGGTCCGTGCCCAGTGACCGGGCGGCTACTTTCCCTGCCGGGCCGACAGGCGGGCAACTGCCAGCGCCAGCCACAGCTGCACCCGGTCCGGCGTGACCGAGGGGTCGTACCCGGTCAGTTCGGTGATCTGGGCCAGCCGGTACCGGACGGTGTTCCGGTGCAGCGTGAGCTGCTCAGCCACGGCCGCCACCGAACCGTTGTTGGTGAGGTAGCTCTCCAAAGTGGTCATCAGCTCGGCGCCGTGGGCGGCATCGAAGGCCCGCAGCGGGTTCAGCGATTCGTGGGCCATGTCCGCCAGGGGCACGTCCTCACTGGCTAGCAGGAGCGAGGTCAGGCTCAACCGTTCAGGCTCGTTGACCGGCAGCCCGTGGCCGGCGGCATCGCGGGCCTCGAAGTAGCTCCACCGCAACCCGTTCGGCTTCGTGTAGGCGCCGCCGATGCCGATGGTTGCGTGGATCCCCGCCTCTGCCAGGTGGTCGCTGAGCTGGCGTGCCAGGGCCGGCGCCGCGCCGCCGTCGTCGTTGATCACCACCACCAGGTCCTTACCCACGACGGCGGCCACCGCGCCTTCCAGTGCGCGCGGAACCGATGTGCTCCCCAAGGCCTTGTGGTGGGCGGGGGAGACGGCCAGCAGCACCACGTTTTTGCGGGTGCTGTTGATGCCAACCCCGGCCAGCCTCCGCTGCGCCTCGCTGGTCTCGAGGGCACCGTGGATGACGTCCTCGAGCACCTGCCCGCACAGGGCGCGCTGGGACTGCCGCTGCTTGACCATGTTGTTCAGCTCCACGCTGATGAGGTTCTGGGCGTAGCCCACGATTCCGGTGTCCTCGAACGGCTGGCGGACCCAGAGCGTGCAGGCGTCGCGGCGGCCGGTGGGGATGGGGAAGGAGGACCAGGAATCGGCTATGGGGGCGGCGGCGCTGCTGTTGTACAGCTGGGCCGTGAATTGGGTGAGGGCGATGTCCGTGCGGAGCATGCTGCCGAGCTGCTTGAGCAGTTCGGCGAGGCCGCCGCCGGTCAGCAGCGCACGGGCCAGGATCTGGTGCCCGGCGATCAGGCGTTCAAGCTTGGAGTAGTGGTCAGCGGACTGCGCATCCGCCACCAGCTTGGTGATGGCGATGAAAGGCGTCTCGTACGGGACCTCCACCACTGGCAGGCCCCACCGGTTTGCCTCCGCCAGTAACGCCGGCGGCACCGCGTCGTGCGAGAGCCCCACGCCGAACCCGATGCCCACCGCCCCGGCCCGCTGGACCTGGCGGACAAAGCGGCGCTGCTCAGGAGCGGACTTCAATCTCAGGCCCGTGGTGAGGATCAGTTCGCCGCCGTTGAGGAACCGCTGCGGGTCCTCCAGCTCCGTGACGGCAACCCAGTTGATGTCCTGGTGCCAGGTGGTCTCGGCAACCCCTGCCTTGGACAGCTTCAGGGAGTTCACGCCCAGCAGGGCGGCGAGGGAAATGGCCATGGAACAAGGATACGGGGATGCTGGACAACCGCACTAAGCCTCCGCGCGAAGGGTGTGCAGGTGGCTATTCACTCGGGTTGTGGGCTGGCATAGGCTCAAGGCAGTTCCATCCATCCGCCGTGGTCTCCGCCGGGCGCGTTGGCCCCTAAGAAAGAGGTTGCACACCGTGGTCCAAACCTTGCAGAACTTCATCAACGGGAAGTTCGTCACTCCCGCCGGCACCGAGGTGCTTGACGTGGTCAACCCCACCAACGGCGACGTCGTGGCGCACTCGCCGATCTCTGTGCAGGCTGACGTGGACGCTGCCATGGACGCCGCCGCGGAGGCGTTCAAGAGCTGGAAGCACGCAACCCCCGGCCAGCGCCAGCTGATGCTGCTCAAGCTCGCCGACGCCGTCGAGGCCAACAGCGACGAACTTGTCGAGGCCCAGCACCGCAACACCGGCCAGGTCCGCTCCCTGATCGCGTCCGAGGAAGTTGCCGCCGGCGCTGACCAGCTGCGGTTCTTCGCCGGTGCCGCCCGCATCCTTGAGGGCAAGTCCGCCGGCGAGTACTTCGAGGGCCACACCTCGTATGTCCGCCGCGAGCCCATTGGCGTCGTAGCCCAGGTGGCCCCGTGGAACTACCCGTTCCTTATGGCCATCTGGAAGATCGGCCCGGCCCTGGCCGCCGGCAACACCGTGGTCCTCAAGCCCTCGGACACCACTCCGGAGTCCACGCTGGTGCTGGCCCGGCTGGCCGGGGAGATCCTGCCGGCGGGCGTCCTGAACGTTGTTCTCGGTACCGGCAAGACCGGCGCCATGATGGTTGACCACAAGGTCCCCGGCCTGGTGTCCATCACCGGCTCGGTCCGCGCCGGCATTGCCGTCGCCTCCGGCGCCGCCAAGGGCCTCAAGCGCGCCCACCTGGAACTTGGCGGCAAGGCGCCCGCCATCGTCTTCAAGGACGCCGACATCAAGAAGAGCGCCGCGGCCATCGCCGAATTCGCCTTTTTCAACGCCGGCCAGGACTGTACCGCCATCACCCGGGTCCTGGTTGAGGATTCCGTGCACGATGACGTCGTCGCCGCCATGGTGGAACACACCCGGACCCTGCACACCGGTTCGCAGAACGACGAAGACAACTACTTCGGCCCGCTGAACAACGTGAACCACTTCAACGCCGTCACCTCCGTGGTGGAAAACCTGCCGGCCAACTGCCGGATCGAAACCGGTGGACACCGGGCGGGGGAGAAGGGCTACTTCTTCGAGCCCACCATCATCACCGGCGCCAAGCAGACCGATGACGTGGTGCAGCAGGAGACCTTCGGCCCGGTGATCACGGTCCAGAAGTTCAGCACCGAGGAAGAAGCCGTGGAGCTGGCCAACGGGGTTGACTACGCCCTCGCTTCCAGCGTCTGGACCACCAACCATGGCACCGCCATGCGCCTCAGCCGGGACCTCGACTTCGGCGCTGTCTGGATCAACACCCACATCCTCCTCACCGCCGAAATGCCCCACGGCGGCTTCAAACAGTCCGGCTACGGCAAGGACCTCTCCATGTACGGCGTGGAGGACTACACGCGCATCAAGCACGTGATGTCCGCCCTCGACTCCTAGAAGGAAAACCCTCATGACCACCACCGCATCAGACCTCACCTTCCGCCTCGAGCAGAAGCGCAACGTCCAGGCCGACTTCCCTGGCCCCAAGTCCGTGGCACTGACCGAGCGCCGCAAGTCCGTGGTGGCAGCCGGCGTCGCCTCCAGCGTCCCGGTCTACGTTGCTGACGCCGACGGCGGCATCATCCACGACGTCGACGGCAACTCCTTCATCGACCTCGGCTCGGGCATCGCGGTGACCAGCGTGGGCGCGTCCGATCCCGCCGTCGTCGGTGCCGTCAAGGAAGCCGTGGAGCACTTCACCCACACGTGCTTCATGGTCACGCCCTACGAAGGCTACGTGGCTGTTGCCGAGCAGCTGAACCGCCTCACCCCGGGCGACCACGAAAAGCGCACGGTCCTCTTCAACTCCGGCGCCGAGGCAGTGGAGAACGCGGTCAAGGTGGCACGCCTGGCCACCGGACGCGACGCCGTCGTGGCTTTCGACCACGCCTACCACGGCCGCACCAACCTGACCATGGCGCTGACCGCCAAGGCCATGCCGTACAAGACCAACTTCGGCCCCTTTGCGCCCGAGGTCTACCGGATGCCCATGAGCTACCCGTTCCGCGAGGAAAACCCTTCGATCACGGGCGCCGAGGCCGCCAAGCGCGCCATCACCGCCATCGAGAAGCAGATCGGCGGCGACCAGGTTGCCGCGATCATCATCGAACCCATCCAGGGTGAGGGCGGCTTCATCGTGCCGGCCGAGGGCTTCCTGCCGGCACTGGCCGCCTGGGCCAAGGACAAGGGAATCGTTTTCATCGCCGACGAGGTCCAGTCCGGCTTCTGCCGCACCGGTGAATGGTTCGCCGTCAACCACGAAGGCGTTGTCCCTGACATCATCACCATGGCCAAGGGCATCGCCGGCGGCATGCCGCTGTCCGCCATCACCGGCCGGGCAGACCTGCTGGACGCTGTCCACCCGGGCGGCCTCGGCGGCACCTACGGCGGCAACCCGGTGGCCTGCGCCGCTGCGCTGGCCTCGATCGGCTCCATGGAGGAATACGACCTCAACGCCCGTGCTAGGCACATCGAGGAACTGGCCGTCAGCCGGCTCAGCGCACTGCAGGCGGAACTGGCCGGGGCCGGCTCCGCGGTGATCGGTGACATCCGCGGCCGCGGCGCCATGCTTGCCATCGAACTGGTCCAGGCAGGCTCCAAGGAGCCCAACCCGGACCTGACCAAGGCCGTTGCCGCCGCCTGCCTGAAGGAAGGCGTCATCATCCTCACCTGCGGCACCTACGGCAACGTCATCCGGCTGCTCCCGCCGCTGGTCATCACCGACGACCTGCTGACGGACGGCCTCGAGGTCCTGGCCGCCGCCATCAAGGCCAACGCCTAGGCATCAGGCACCAAGGCAGCACCCCCGCATTGCGGGGGTGCTGCCTTTTTGGTTAACAGGTATTTTCCCGTTTCGGGCGCCCTTTTCCCGAGTTAACTACCCAGTCCCCTCCCCAGGTACGTCGGACTACCTAATGCCCCCTACTTGCCTGCCCGGCAAACACCTAACCACCCGCTGGTTAAGGCAGGTTGCGGTAAGTATCCCCAAGAATTTTTTGGAGTACTTGGTACTCGTGTTAAGCGTCCTCAGCTACTCGTAACTTGGACACACCGGGACCCCGGAAAGTGGGCCCTGGAGTGCAACTTGAGGAGTTTCCGGACGGCGAAGCCCCTCCACAATGACCAACGCCTCACAGCGAAGCGAGTAAGCGCCTGCCAACATCCGGACGGCGGCACAGGGTTCGAGCGGCGGCAGCCGCATCACCCTCGGCCGGCGATGGACATCCTGCACAACACAGAGGGGAAACGACGCGATGCAGTTGTCGTACACAGCAAGGGAGGGCCTCCGATGAGGGACATCGAAAGCTTTGCAGTGCCTGCACAGGCTACCTTCGGCCGGGACGGGGCCATGTTCGAAGGCCTGCTGGATTTCGTAGCCCAGCTGAGCCTGGTGCTGTGGGGGCTGGTGGTCCTCACGGTGGTGATCCGCTTCGTTGGCGTGGGCCTGTACCGCAGGGGTGCCACCCGCCGGGCACTTGCCGCTGCGCTGGCGCCGCCGGTCTTGACGTCGGTTGTGATTGCACCGCCTGCACTGGCACCAGAGGCCCTGTCACCCGAGGCTCCGGCACCCGGGGCGCTGATGCCGGCTGGGCTGACGCCCGGTCCGGTGGCCGCCACGGACACCACGGCTCAGCGTCCGCAGGCCGGACTTGTCGACGTCATGGCGGCGGACGCCACCTTCAGGGACGACCTGCAGCCCGCCGAGGCGCCCGCCGCCGTGCCAGCGCCCGTAGGGGTACACCGCCGCATCTTCCGCAGCCGGCGCCGGCACCTGCCGGCTCTCGCCAGCTCCACGGAGGGGTGAGCATGGACTTCGCACTCGTCATCTTCTGGCTGTTCGCCGGCGTCAGCATCCTCTACGTCGTGCACTTCGGCCTCTACCTGGCGGGCGCCAACTTTTACGACATCTGGCAACAGCGCCGCAAGGGAATGAAGGGCGTGCGGGAGCCCGGCGACTTCCAGCCGGAATGCGCGGCGACGGCCACCTGGACCCGCCGGGCCCGCCCCGAAGTGCCTGGGCTGGTGTCCATCGTCATCGCGGCACACAACGAGGAAGCGGTGATCGTCAGGACGCTCGAGTCCATCGGCACAAGCACTTACCGCTCCTTCGAGGTCTTCGTCGCCGACGACGCGTCGTCGGACCTGACCGGCAGGCTGGTCCGCGATTTCCAGCTGCGGCACCCCACGATGGACCTGCACCTGGTCCGGATGCGCCGCAACATCGGCAAGGGCGCGGCACTTAACTCGGTGCTCCGGAGGCACGCCCGCGGCCAGTTCGCCATGACCCTCGACGCCGATTCGATCATCGGTCCGGAAACCATCACCAACGCATTGTCCTACTTTGACGATCCCTGCGTGGCCGGAGTCGCCGCCAACGTGCAGATCCTGGAGGAGACCACGGTACTCGGCATCCTGCAGCGGTTCGAACACATGATCGGCTACCGGTCCAAGAAGTTCTATTCCCTCCTGAACGCCGAATTCGTGGTTGGCGGCGTTGCCTCCACCTACCGGATGCGCGTACTGCGGAAGGTCGATTTCTACGACACCGATACCGTGACCGAGGACATCGGGCTGAGCGCGAAGATCACCAACCTTGGCAACCGGCGCTTCCGCATGCTCTACGGTGCCGATGTGGTGGCCAAGACCGAAGGCGTGCTTTCGCTGCGCGCCCTTGCCAAGCAGCGCTACCGGTGGAAGTACGGCAGCATCCAGAACCTCATCAAGTACCGGGGCATGATGCTGAATCCGAGCCGCAGGTACACACCCACCCTGACCTATTACCGGATGCCCATGGCCCTGCTGAGCGAATTCACGCTGCTGGTCTCGCCACTGGCCTGGACCTATGCGGTTTACTGGTCGCTGACCACGCACACCCCCGCGCTGGTCCTTGGGGCCTATGCCACCATTACCGCCTACACGCTGCTCACCGTGTGGATGGACGAGAACCTCACGGTGCGGGAACGCAGCCGGCTCTCCCTCTACGCCCCCACGGCATACTTCCTGTTCTACATCATGGACCTGGTGCAGCTGACAGCGGCGCTTCGCTGCATCCTGCGCTCCCGCGGCCTCTTCCGGCGTCCCGAAATCAACACCTGGAAGTCACCGCAGCGGGCCGGCAGCCTGGTGGTGGCCAATGCCACGTAAACGCCGGCGGTTCCTGCGTGTGCTGTTGAACCCGCTCGTGGTCATCCTGGCTGTGGTGGCACTGATCACCGCTGGCTGGCTGGTGTACACGCGGGGAACCGCCAGCCTGGCCCAGGCCCGGCCGGGTGCCAACCTGCTCCCTGCGTTCGACCCCTCCGCCGTCGTCACCCCCGCGGCGTCAGGGCAGCCCGACCCGGCCGGGCAGGTGGGCGGCTGGACAGTCCGGCGCAGCGGGGCCGCCGAAACCTCGCTGGAGCTGGCCGCCGGAGAGGTGCAAAGCCAGGCGCTCCGGTTGGACATCGCCGGCTACAGCTCGGGTGATGTCACGCTGACAACCCCCCGCGTGGACGTCAAGCCCCACCAGACCTACCTCTTCAAGGCCTTCGCATCCAGTGACATCGACTTCACCCTGCTGGCCCGCCGCTATCGTGCCGATGGCAGCACGGTGCTGGAGCAGCTCCGGAACCCGCTGGAGCGGCCCGGGAACACCCCTTACACGGTGAGCGATGCCTTCGACAGCGGCGAGGCGACAACCGCCGTCGAGTACGTCTTCAGGCTGGCATCGGACGGCGCGCTCAAAATCGAAGGAGCCTACCTGGAGCCGGCCAGTGATGTCCTGCTCCCGGCCTCACCGCCGCCCGGCCCGAACCTGATCCCGAACCCTGGCCTCAGGGGGATCCAGCCCGCAGGACCTGATGCCTGGTCCCCCTACGCCTCCGGGGCACTGACGGCAGAGTCCGGCCGAAGCCAGGACGCAGGGGGCAGCTACCTCTGGACCCGCATCTCCAATTACAGGTCCGGCGAGGCCAAATGGCAGTACCAGCCCATCCCGGTGACCGGTGACAGGTCCTTCGAGTTCGGTGCCACCTACCGGTCAGACCGGGAGGTGGATGTGGTGGCGGAGTTCGAGCTCGCCAACGGGGGCCGCGTGTTCCACAGCCTGGAGACCGTGTTGCCGGCCGGAGACTGGACCACCGTCAGCGAGGCGTTCCAGGCGCCCGCCGGAGCCACCACGGCAATGGTCACGCTGGTAGCCCACGGGGACGGCACCACCAACGTCCGCAATTACTCGCTCAGTGACACGACGAAATCCGGCCCCCTCCGCTGGAGCCAGCCCATGGTTTCGATCACGTTCGACGACGGCTGGCAGTCGGTGTACGACCGTGCGCTTCCGCTGCTGGACCGGCATGGTTTCCGGTCCACCCATTACATCAACGCCAGTTCCATCGAGACGCCAAACTTCATGACCGCAGCCGAGGTGCGGCAGCTGCACCAGGCCGGACACGAGATCGCCGCGCACAGCTACGAGCACGTGGACCTGACCTCCATCGGGACGGACCGCCTGGACGAACAGGTGCGCAAGAGCGAAGAGGCCCTGGCAGCGGCCGGCTTTGAAACCAGGGACCTGGCACCGCCGTACGGCCGCCACGACCCTCAGGTGGACTGGTACGCCAACCAATACTTCGACATCGTCCGCGGCACGGACGACGGCATCAACACCAGGCAAAGCCTGGACCAACACGACCTGAAGGTCTTCTACGTGACTGACCAGACCACCATGGCAACGTTGTCTGAAGCGCTCGCCGAGACAGCCCGGATGAACGGATGGCTCATCCTCGTCTACCACCAGATAGCAACCCCGCAGTCCACCGGCACCCAGGAACACACCATCGCCGCGGACCGGAGCACCATCACCAGCGACGTCCTTGCCGCCCAGCTGCAGCTCGTCGACGACAGCAACATCGAGGTCCAGCCGGTGATGCAGGCCTTCGAAAAACTACAGGGACCCTGACCATACTTCGGCGGTGTAACCCGGCGCCGCCGGCCCCAAAAAGAACGGAACAGCACATGACCGGAACCAGATCCAGCCTGGCGCCGTGGCGCGTCAAGCTCATGAGCACCGTGGTGGCGGTGGTGGCCATGGCCGCCGCGCTGCTGACGCCGGGGGCGGCCAACGCGGCCGTGGACAACCCCGCACCAGGGCCCCTCGTGTCCTTCACCTTCGATGACGGTGCCCAAAGCGCTCTGACACAGGCGGCGCCCACCCTCCAGAAGTACGGGCTGACGGGCACGAACTACGTGATCACCGGCTGTGTCGGCATGACGACGGTACCAAACACCTGCCGTGCCAACACCGATGTGCCGTACATGACCTGGAGCCAGATCCTGCAGCTGCAGAACACCTACGGCTGGGAAATCGGATCGCACACCGTCAACCACCAGTGCCTCGTCAGCGTTGGCGATGACTGCCAGGCGAACAAGCTGACCGCAGCCCAGGTGGAGGCCCAGCTGGCGAACAGCAAGTCGGCGCTCGCCGCCCAGGGCATCAACGCCACGGCCTTCGCGCCGCCCTACGGCGACTACGACATGTCGGCGGTTGCGCGGGTGGCCAAGTACTACAGCTCCATGCGCGGCTTCGCTGACACGGGCAACAACATCTGGCCCTTGGGCGACTACCTGCTCCGCAACGTCCCGGTGCAGGAGGTCACCACGCCGGTGGCGGCGCTGAAGGCCCAGGTGGATGCGGCCATCGCCAACAAGCAGTGGGTGGTTTTCACATTCCATGACATCCGGCCCAACCCCAGCCAGGTCCCCGATGACTACCAGTACGGCACCGCGGAACTGGACCAGCTCGCCGCCTATGTGAAGACCAAGGTGGCGGCCGGGCAAATCCGCAACGTCAACGTCAGCAAGGGCCTCGTGACCGGTTCGCCGAACCTGATGCCCAACCCGTCGTTCAACACCGGGATCGCCGACGGATGGCGAACCGATGCACCTGCCGCGATCACGGCCGACGCCGCTACCAACGGCAGCTTCCCGGACGCTGCCCGGTCCATCAAGATGGTTTCCGGGACGGCCACGGGGCATCTGTTCTCGCCGGCCGTCGCGGTGTCACCGACCACGAACTACCTCTTCAAGTCCTACCTGAACGTCGCCTCCATCACCAGTGGCGAAGTGGGCTTCTACGTGGACGAGTACAACGCGGCCGGACAGTGGATTTCGGGACAGTTCCGCAAACGGGAGAACACACGTTGGGTGGAAGCCATGAACTTCACCTACACGCCCAGCTCCACCAATGTGGCCAAGGCCAGCCTCCAGGTGTGGGTGACCGGCAGCGGAATCACTGCCTACCTGGACAACGTGCAGCTGCTGGCACTGACTGCAGGGACCACCCCGCCACCGCCAACGACCACCAACCTGGTGGCCAACGGCACCTTCGACGCCGGCATCGGCTCGGGCTGGACCACTGACTCCGCGCCCACCATCGTGGCTGACGCAGCCAACCACGGAAGCCCCGCAAACCCGGTCAACTCCGTCAGGCTGACGGCCACAACGTCGAACAAGCACCTGTTCTCACCCCAGGTGGCGGTGACCCCCGGGGCCTACAACATTGCCGGGTACCTGAATGTCGCAGCCCGCACCAGCGGTGAAGTGGGCTTCTACATCGACGAGTACAACGCCGCAGGCCAATGGATCTCCGGGCAGTACAAGCTCGGCGTGGCGGCTGCCGGAGTGACCAACGTTGACCTGACCTACTCGCCAAGCACCACTGCGGTGGCCAAGGCAAGCCTGCAGGTCATTGTCCAGGCCAACTCCGGATTGCAGGCGTATTTCGACGACGTCCGCTGGACCAAGCCCTGACGGCCGGTCCAGGATTGAGGGCACCAGATGGGAGGAGGCAGGATGGCCTGGCGCCCGCGCGCAGTGATCGTGCTGGCGTCCGGCGTCCTGCTCGCCCTTGCCGGCTGCACGCCGGACAACCCGGAGCCTGACATGGTGGTCAACCTGATCCAGCAGGACTGGCAGCATACGCCCGGGGTGACGCCCGACGGCGGCGGGTTGCGGGTGGCGGCAACGTCACGGAGCATCGTGGAACAGGACGGCGGGGGAGGCCAGCCGAACCCGCCGGTCAACCTGGCCGGAACCCACCTCGTGGCCACGGGAGACTTCACCCTCAGCGCATCGTTCACCGACGTGACAGCCGATGCCTCCCTGACGGTCTATGACAGCCCGCCGGTGATTGCCGACGAGTTCCGGATTGAACCCGCGGGACTGCGGCTCACTCTGCGCGGCGATGACCTGGATATTGCGGTCTTTGACGGATCACGGCAAAAGTCCGTGACCAATCCCCAGCCGGCACATGATGAGCGCGTCCGGCTCCAGGACCCCGGGGCCGAACTGACGGTGCACCGGTCAGGGGACACCCTGAAGGTGGCCAGCGGAGGAAAAATTGTGCTGTCACAGCCCCTTCGCGGCATCTTCGGCTCCGGGCAGTTGTGGCTGGGACTCGCGAGCGACGCCGGCTCGTTCCAGGTCAGTTCCCTCACCGCCACAGCTCCGGGCGGTGCCTCACTCAGTACTGCCGGCCCCGCCGTCGAGCAGGCAAGCCAGCTGCCCGATGGCCTGCAGGCCCTGGCGGCGCGGATCCGGCCGGACTTCAGGATCGGTGCCGCTGTGGCACTTGGCCCGCTGGCCTCGGACGCCGACTACGGGCGGGTGCTCGTAGGAAATTTCGGTGCCATCACCCCGGAGAACGCCATGAAGGCGCAGAACCTGTCACCGCAGCAGGGCGCCTACACCTTCGAAGAGGCGGACGCGATCCTTGCGGTCGCCGAAAGCAAGGGCATGGCCGTGCACGGCCACACCATCGCCTTCACGGAAGCAATGCCCCGTTGGATGCAGGAACTTCCCGCGGGCACCGAAGCGGAGCGCAGCGCCAGCGCGCGGGCCTTGCGCGACTACGTCACCGCCGTCGTGACGCACTTCCGGGGCCGGCTCGATTCCCTGGACGTTGTCAACGAGCCCTTCGACACCGACCAGGGCACAGGCCTGCAGCAGAACATCTGGTACCGCGTCTTCGGACCGGCCTACCCGGCCGCCGTTTCGCAGGCCGTCTACGCGGCCGATCCGCAGGTGAAGCAGTTCATCAACGAGAACGGGGCGGACGTTCCGGGGCGCCGCCAGGACGCCCTGCTCAAGCTCGCCCTGGACACGAATGCGGTGGGCGGGCACATCTACGGCGTGGGCCTCCAGGCCCATGTCTACGACCTCGAAACCGACGCGATCCCGGCCGGCGACCTCACCAGTACACTGCGGAACTTCCAGGACGCCGGGCTGCACGTCCGCATCTCGGAAAACGACGTGGCGGACGACGACGGCACAGACGTCCAGGCCGAGCAGTACGCCACCGTCCTGGACATCTGCCTGCGCTCCAGCGCCTGCGTCTCCTACACCACCTGGGGCGTGGATAACCGCTACGACTGGCTGATCGACGACGACGGCAGCCTGCAGCAGGGCCACGACTACCTGTTCGAAAACGGGAAGCCCACCCCGCCGTACGACGCGATAAGGAAGGTTCTGGGCGGCTGACCCGGAGCGTTCAGCCGGCGGCCTGCACCGGAGCCCGCCGCCTGGCCAGGGCGTTCCTGCGCGCGGTCCGGAGCATGTCCACCGTGAGCAGCAGCAGCGCCACCCAGACCACGCCAAAGCCGATCCAGCGCTCCATGGTCATGGCTTCGCGGAACACCACGAGGGCCACGATGAACTGCAGGACCGGGGCGAAATACTGCAGCAGGCCGATAGTGGTCATCGGCAGCCGGCGCGCGGAGGCGCCGAAGAACACCAGGGGAACCGCGGTAATCACGCCGGAGGCGAGGAGCAGCCAGAAGTGGCCGGCGCCCTGGGTGGTCAGGGTGGCGGCCCCCGAGACGCCGAGGGCCGCCATGGCGGCAGCCGCGAACGGTGCCAGCACCAGGGTTTCCACGCTGAGGCTGGTGACGGCGTCCACCCGGGGTCCCACGCGCTTCTTCACGAAGCCGTACAGGCCAAAGCTGAACGCCAGCGTCAGGGCAATCCAGGGAAGCTTGCCGTAGGAGTAGGTGAGCACGCCCACGGCAATGAAACCGATGGCGACGGCGGCCCACTGTAGCGGGCGCAGCTTCTCCTTGAGGACGAACACGCCGAGCAGCACGGAGACCAGCGGGTTGATGAAGTAGCCCAGCGAGGTTTCCACCGCCTGGTTGGTGGTCACACCGTACGTGTACGTGAGCCAGTTGACGGCGATCAGGAAGGCCGCCAGCGCCAGGGAACCAAAGACGGCCCGGTTGCGGAGCGCGGCCGTCAGGGCCGGCCACGCCCTCGTCACGGTGACCAGAAGGGCGCAGAACAGCAGCGACCACACCACGCGGTTGGCCACGATTTCGACGGCGCCGGCGGGCTTGAGCACGAAGAAATACAGCGGGAGCAGCCCCCAGAGCCCGTACGCGCCGATGCCAAAGAGGATCCCCGCCGTCGTGTCCTTGTCATTGACCGCGGCATCCGCCGCCCTGGCGGTCGCCGCGCCCGGACGGGCCGGGGCGTGGGCGGAAGCAGGGGGAGGAGAAGCGGGGGAAGAGGAAGGATCGGGGTTCGGCACGGAACCATAACATCAGCAGCGGGCCCGGTATTCCAAGCAGCCGGGTCCGAAATCCGGCAATTAGTCAGTACGCTTGCTTTCATGGATTGTGCCTACCTGCCGGACGTGGCCCCATGAGGCTCCGGCGCAGCAACGCCTCCGGCCGGGGCTACCGCCGGATTGCCGCCGGAAAAGGCTTCAGCTACCGGGACCTGGACGGATCAACGTTGCCGCCCGGGCCTGTGCGGGAGCGGCTGGAAAGCATCGGCATCCCGCCGGCGTGGACCGACGTGTGGATAGCCCCGTTCGAAAACGGGCACATCCAGGCCACGGGCGTGGACGCCGTGGGCCGCCGGCAGTACATTTACCACCCCCAATGGCGGGAACGGAAGGACAGGCTCAAGTTCGACCGGTCCCTGCAGCTTGCCGAGTCCCTGCCTGCCGCGCGGCGGCGGGTCACCATGGACCTGCGCAGCGACGGGTTCACCCGTGAACGCGTGCTGGCCGGAGCCTTCCGGATGCTGGACAGCGGGTCCCTGCGCGTGGGGTCCGAACGGTACACCAACGAGAACGGCAGCCGCGGGCTGGCCACCCTGCTGTGCGCCCACGTCCAGGTGCGGAAGGACCGGATCCTGCTCAGCTTCCCGGCCAAGAGCGGAAAGGACTGGGAATCGGAAATCCGCGACGCCGACCTTGCCGCCTTGGTGCGGCTGCTCAAGCGGCGCGGTGGCAACGCCCGGCTGCTGGCCTACAAGGACGGCAGGAGCTGGCGGCCGGTCACCAGCGCGGACATCAACGCCTACGTCAAGGAACGCACCGGCTCCGACTTCACGGCGAAGGACTTCCGCACCCTGCGCGGCACCTTGGCAGCGGCCGCCAGCCTTGCCCGGACCGGAACGCAACCCACGGTGGCCAAACGGAAGCGGGCTGTGAGCAGGGCCATGATGGACGCGGCCGAGGTGCTGGGGAACACGCCGTCGATTGCCCGCAAGAGCTATGTGGACCCGCGCGTCGTGGACCACTTCAACGACGGCGAAACCATCGACCCCCACCGGATCGAGTCCGCCGAGTCCGAGATCCGTGCGCTGCTCTACCGCGAAGGTGACGTTGTACCGCTGGCGAAAAGCGGCTGAGGCCTAGAATAGGAAGCTGTTGCGCCACCTATCCGGCGCTCCCCGCGAATCATGCATGTGATCAGGCCAGAAGGGCTCCCGGTGTCCACTCCCAGCGCTACCAGCTCCACCCGTCCCCTCCGCGTCGCCATCGTGGGCGCAGGACCGGCAGGCGTCTATGCTGCGGACATCCTCACCAAATCCAGCGGCGTGAAGGACGGCGATTTCGAGGTCAGCATCGACCTCTTTGAGGCCTACCCCGCGCCCTACGGCCTGATCAGGTACGGCGTGGCTCCTGACCATCCCCGGATCAAGGGCATCGTCAACGCCCTGCACAAGGTCCTGGACCGCGGCGACATCCGCTTCCTGGGCAACGTGACCTACGGCCGCGACCTCACCCTGCATGACTTCCGGGCGTTCTATGACGCCGTCATCTTTTCCACGGGCGCCATCAAGGACGCGGACCTGGACATCCCGGGCATCACCCTGCAGGGATCCTTCGGCGGCGCGGACTTTGTTTCCTGGTACGACGGCCACCCGGACGTTCCCCGTGACTGGCCGTTGGAGGCCAAGGAAATCGCCGTTATTGGCAACGGCAACGTGGCCCTCGATGTGGCCCGCATGCTGGTTAAGCACCCGGAGGAGCTCCTCACCACCGAAATTCCGGACAACGTCTACCAGGGACTGAAATCCTCCCCGGTCACGGACGTGCACGTCTTCGGCCGCCGCGGCCCGGCGCAGGTGAAGTTCACCCCGCTGGAACTGCGCGAACTCAGCCACATGAATGATGTGGACATCGTCCTGTACCCCGAGGACTTCGAATTCGACGAAGCCTCGGATGAGGCCATCCGCAGCAACAACCAGATCAAGACCATGGTGAACACGCTCACCAACTGGCTGGTGGAGGAGCACGCGGAATCGGAGAATCCTTCCTCCCGCAGGCTGCACCTGCATTTCCTGCACAGCCCCGTGGAAATACTTCCGGACGGCGGGGACGCAGCCGGCGGCAAGGTGGCGGGCATCAAGTTCGAGCGCATGCAGCTCGATGGCACCGGCAACGCCAAGGGCACGGGGGAGTACGTGGAATACCCCGTCCAGGCCGTCTATCGTGCCATCGGCTACCACGGCTCGGCGCTGGATGAACTCGAATACGACGCCAAACGCGGCGTCATCCCCAACGAGGGCGGCCGGGTGCTGGACGCCGAAGGCAACCCCGTTCCGGGCATCTACGCCACCGGCTGGATCAAGCGCGGCCCCGTGGGACTCATCGGTCACACCAAGGGCGACGCCCTGGAAACCATCGGCTTCCTGCTGGAGGACCGCCTCACCCTGCCGGCGGCCAGCAACCCTGATCCGCAGGCCATCATCGACCTGCTGGAGGAACGCGGCATCGAGTACACCACGTGGGAGGGCTGGAACAGGCTCGATGCCCACGAGGCGGGCCTCGGAGCCGCGTGGACCGGACCGGAAGGCATGGACCACGTGGTCCGTGAGCGCATCAAGGTGGTCCCGCGCGAGGACATGATCCGCATTTCCCGCGGCTGACACCCGGCTCCCGCCGGGGACCGGTGCCCGCTACAATGGCGAGCATCCCCTGGCCGGCGTGCTGACGCCGTGTCCCCAGACAGCACCGCAGCGCAGCAGCACAGGAGTTCGATGAAGAACCTCACCCAGCCGGAGCCGCTGCAACGCAGTGCCCTTGCCGCCCACGAGAAACTCGACGGCGGCCGGTTTCCCGATGCGCCCGACGTTCCCGGCCTGCGTTCGCTGATCCGCGAATCATGGCTGCGCTCCGCCGGGTTCAAGGCCAACCCGGACAACCCGGCCGCGCCGCTGGCCATGGACCACGATGAACTTGAGGACTACCGGAGCCGGCATCCGCTGGCCACCATCATGCCTGTCATCAACAAGCTCCTGGTCCAGCCCAGCCACGACACCGGCCTCCTGGTGGCGGTGGGTGACGAGGTGGGCCGGCTGCTGTGGGTGGACGGGGATCCTTCCCTGCAGCGCCGTGCGGAAGGCATGATGTTCGTTGCCGGGGCCGACTGGTCCGAAGCCACCGTGGGCACCAGCGCCCCGGGCACTGCCCTGGCGCTGGGCCGCGGGATCCAGATCGCCGGCGCGGAGCACTACCAGCGGGCCGTCCATCCCTGGAGCTGCACGGCCGTCCCCTTCCACGATCCCGATTCCGGCGCGCTGCTGGGGGTAGTGGACATCACCGGAACGGCTGCCGCAGTGGCCCCGCACACCCTGTCGCTGGTGGAGGCCACCGTGGCGGCCGCCCAGGCCCAGCTGCGGGTGGAGCGGCTCCAGGCCGCCGCGCAGCTGGCCGCCACGCCCGTACGACGCCGGTCCACGGCATCCGCTGCCCGGGCACCGGGCGCTGGTGCACGGGAGGGCAGCCTGTACCGCAACAGCCTCCAGCTGCTGGGCCGCGACCAGGCACTGCTGAGCATCGACGGCAAGACCGTTGCGCTGTCCGCCCGGCACAGCGAGATCCTCGCCCTGCTGAGTACGCACCCGGACGGGCTGAGTGCCGAGGAACTGTGCGTCCTGCTCTACCCGGCGGAAGGTTCCAGCATCACCCTGCGGGCCGAAATGGTGCGACTGCGGAAGGTCCTGCAACAGCTCAACCCCGGCGCCGTGCCCGAATCCAGGCCCTACCGGCTCCCGCTGGACCTGGTGCCCGACTGCGGCCAGGTGCTCAGCTGCCTGCAGCGCGGTGCCCACCGCATTGCGCTGGAAATCTACCGGGGCGCGGTGCTGCCGCGGTCCGAGGCGCCGGGCATCATCGACCTCCGAAACAAAGTCTCCTCACTCCTGCGCGAGGCTGTCCTCACCGACGGCAGCGCCGATTCCCTGCTCCGCTACGCCGCGCTCCCCGAGGCAAGGGACGACGTCGGGATCCGCCGTGCCGCGCTCCGCCTCCTGCCGCCGCGCTCGCCAAAGCGGGCCGCCGTCGTCGCCGAACTGGAACGGCTGGAAGCCGAACTTCGCGCCTAGGCCTTTCGGTGGTTGAGCGTGTCCTTTCGGTGGTTGAGCTAGTCCTTTCGGTGGTTGAGCCCATCCTTTCGGTGGTTGAGCCTGTCGAAACCTGATTTCGGCAGGCTCAACCACCGGGCGGGGGTTGCAACCTTCCTGCAACCCCCCTGCTCCTACGCTGGCTGCATCGGCTCATCCCGTACGGGAAAGCCTTCTGCACAGCAAAGGAGCTACGCAATGACCGTTTACGCACAGCCGGGTACCGAGGGCTCGAAGGTCACCTTCAAGGACCGTTACGAGAACTGGATCGGCGGCGAATGGGTGGCCCCGGTCAAGGGCCAGTACTTCGAGAACATCACTCCGGTGACGGGCAAGGCGTTCTGCGAAGTGGCCCGCGGCACCGCAGAGGACATCGAGCTTGCGCTGGATGCCGCACACAAGGTTGCACCGTCCTGGGGTAAGACGTCCGTGGCCGAGCGCGCAGCCATCCTGAACAGGATCGCGGACCGCATCGACGAAAACCTCGAAATGCTGGCCGTTGCCGAATCCTGGGACAACGGCAAGCCCATCCGCGAAACCCTTAACGCCGACCTCCCGCTGGCCGCCGACCACTTCCGCTACTTCGCCTCGGCGGTCCGGGCCCAGGAGGGCTCCCTTTCGCAGCTCGACGAGGACACCACCGCCTATCACTTCCACGAGCCGCTGGGTGTCGTGGGCCAGATCATTCCCTGGAACTTCCCCATCCTGATGGCCGTCTGGAAGCTGGCCCCGGCCCTGGCCGCCGGCAATGCCGTGGTGCTCAAGCCCGCCGAGCAGACGCCGTCGTCCATCCTGGTCCTCATGGAGCTCATCGGCGACCTGCTGCCCGCCGGTGTGGTCAACGTGGTCAACGGCTTCGGCGTGGAGGCCGGCAAGCCCCTCGCCTCCAGCTCCCGGATCCGCAAGATCGCCTTCACCGGCGAAACCACCACCGGGCGCCTGATCAGCCAGTACGCCAGCCAGAACCTCATCCCGGTCACCCTGGAGCTCGGCGGCAAGAGCCCGAATATCTTCTTCGGCGACGTTGCCCAGGCTGACGACGCGTTCTACGACAAGGCCCAGGAAGGGTTCGCCCTGTTCGCCTTCAACCAGGGCGAAGTCTGCACCTGCCCGTCTCGCGCCCTGGTGCAGGAAGACATCTACGAGTCCTTCATGGCCGATGCCGTGGCGCGGGTGGAGAAGATGGTGCAGGGCAACCCGCTGGACACCGACACCCAGGTGGGTGCGCAGGCCTCGAACGACCAGCTTGAGAAGATCCTTTCCTACATCGACATCGGAAAGCAGGAGGGTGCCAAGATCCTCACCGGAGGCGCCCGTGCCGAACTGCCCGGCGACCTGGCCGGCGGTTTCTACGTCCAGCCCACCGTCTTCGAGGGCCACAACCGGATGCGGATCTTCCAGGAGGAGATCTTCGGACCTGTGGTGGCCGTGACGAAATTCAGCGACTACAACGACGCCATGGGCATCGCCAACGACACCCTTTACGGGCTCGGCGCCGGCGTCTGGTCCCGCAACGGCAACATCGCCTACCGCGCGGGCCGTGAAATCCAGGCCGGCCGTGTCTGGGTCAACAACTACCACGCCTACCCGGCGGGTGCCGCGTTCGGCGGCTACAAGTCCTCAGGCATCGGCCGTGAAAACCACGCGATGATGCTGGACCACTACCAGCAGACCAAGAACCTGCTGGTCAGCTACAACGAGAACAAGCTGGGCTTCTTCTAAGCCCGGTTCCACCCCTCCATCAACGCAAGGATCGCCAATGACGACGACAATGCAAGCAGCAGTGGTCAACACTTTCGGTACCGACCTGCAGGTCCAGGAACTGCCCATCCCTACCCCCGGCCCGGGGGAGGCCCTCGTGAAGGTCCTCACCACCGGCGTCTGCCACACCGATCTCCATGCCGCGGAAGGCGACTGGCCCGTCAAGCCAACGCCGCCGTTCGTGCCCGGCCATGAAGGCGTCGGTGAGGTGGTGGCACTCGGCGAAGGCGTCACCGACCTCGCCGTCGGGGACATGGTGGGCAATGCCTGGCTGTGGTCCGCCTGTGGCGATTGCCAGTATTGCCGCACCGGCTGGGAGACCCTGTGCGAGGCACAAAAGAACGGCGGCTACAGCGTGGACGGGTCCTTTGGCGAGTACATGCTTGTCAACACCCGGTACGCCGCCCGCATACCGGCGGGATCCGACCCCGTCGAGGTGGCGCCGGTGCTCTGCGCCGGCGTCACCGTCTACAAGGGCCTGAAGATGACGGAGGCGCAGCCCGGCCAGTGGGTCACCATCTCCGGGATCGGCGGGCTGGGACATATTGCCGTGCAGTACGCCGTTGCCATGGGCCTCCGGGTGGCAGCCGTCGACATCGCCGATGACAAGCTCGCCCTGGCCAAGGCCCACGGTGCGGCCCTGACGGTCAATGCCCTGCACGAAGATCCGGCGGAGGTGATCCAGCGCGAGACAGGAGGTTGCCATGGAGTGCTGGTTACCGCGGTGCACCCTTCAGCGTTCGGGCAGGCCATCGGTATGGCCCGCCGCGGCGGCACCATTGTGTTCAACGGGCTGCCGCCGGGCGACTTCCCGGCGCCGATCTTCGAGATTGTGCTCAAGGGCCTGACCGTCCGCGGTTCCATCGTGGGTACCCGGCAGGACCTGGAGGAGGCCCTGGACTTCTACGCCCAGGGGAAGATCCACCCTACCGTCTCAGTCCGGGAACTGTCCGAGGTCAACGCGGTCTTCGATGAGATGAAGCACGCCAAGATCGACGGCCGCGTGGTCCTGAGGTTCTGATGTTCCCGGACAGCCTGCGGGCCGCCGTGACGCTGCCCGGTGAGGTCTTCTCCCGGGTGGCGCTCACGCCGGAGGCTGCAGACCTTCTGCGCCTGCTGTGGCTGCAGCACGGGCCGCTGATGTTCCACCAGTCCGGCGGCTGCTGCGACGGATCCTCGCCGATGTGCTACCCGGCCGGCGACTTCCAGACCGGCGATGCGGATGTCCTGCTGGGGCTGTTCGACCTGTCCGACGGGCTGGAGCCGCAGCCCCTCGAATTCTGGATGTCCCGGGAGCAGTTCAACTACTGGAGCCACACCCACCTGACCGTGGATGTGGTGCCCGGCAGGGGCAGCGGCTTCTCCGTGGAGGCGCCGGAAGGCAAACGCTTCCTGATCCGTTCGACCCTGATGGACTGGCCGGCCTGAGCAGAACCGGCACATCCATTGATTCGGTTCAAAAGCCCTTGGGACCCTCACTTTGAGGGTCCCAAGGGTTTTTGGCAGAACAAAGTTCTGCAGTTTGGCCGTCTCACTATTCGGGACGATTGGGACCGTCCACTGGATGGACACTACGGTTGATAGGTCTGTTTCCTTCACAAATCAGGATTGTGATCCCTATGAACCTTCTCCGGACCAAATCCATCGAGCAGTCGATTGCCGACGCCGATGAACCCGGACGCAAGCTCAAGCGCTCCCTCAGCACGTGGGACCTGATGATCATGGGCGTCGCTGTTGCCGTCGGCGCCGGCATCTTTTCCGTGGGTGCGAAGGCCGCCGCCAACTTCGCCGGCCCGGCCGTGACCGTGTCCTTCGCCATCGCTGCCGTTACCTGTGCGCTGGCCATCATGTGCTATGCCGAGTTCGCCACCGCCATCCCGGTAGCCGGCTCAGCCTACGTGTTCACCTACGCCACCATGGGCGAGCTCCTCGCCTGGATCATCGGCTGGAACCTGATTCTTGAGCTTTTCACCGCCGCGGCAGTGATCGCCAAATACTGGGGCATCTACCTCAGCAAGGTGTTCGCCCTGATGGGTGCCGACGTTCCGCCGGCGCTGACCATCGGCGGCGTGGACCTGTACTGGGGCGCCTTCCTGATCGTGGCCATCTTCACCGTGCTGCTGGTGCTGGGAACCAAGCTTTCAGCCCGCGTAGGCAACATCTTCACCCTGATCAAGATCGGCGTCGTGCTTTTCGTGATCGTTGTGGGCTTCACCTACGTCAAGGTTGAGAACTACGCCCCGTTCGTCCCGGCAGCTGAGCCCACTGGCGGGACCGGTGCCGCAGACGTCCTGAAGCAGTCCTTCTTCGGCTTCCTGACCGGTGCCGCGCCGGCGCAGTACGGCACCCTCGGCATCTTCGCCGGCGCCGCCCTGGTGTTCTTCGCCTTCATTGGCTTCGACGTGGTGGCCACCTCCGCCGAGGAAGTCAAGAACCCGCAGAAGACCCTTCCCCGCGGCATCTTTGGCGGCCTGGCCGTGGTCACCCTGCTCTACATCCTGGTCTCATTGGCCCTGACCGGAATGGTGTCCTACACCCAGTTGGCCGAAGCGGAGAACCCCACACTCACCACCGCCTTCGAAGCCGTGGGTGACACCTCCGCCGCCAAGGTCATCGCCTTCGGATCGCTGATCGGCCTGACCACAGTGATCATGGTGCTCCTCATGGGGCTGTCCCGCGTGGTCCTGGCCATGAGCCGCGACGGCCTCCTGCCGCGTTCCCTGTCCAAAACCAGCGACAAGCGCTCCACCCCGGCGCGGCTGCAGATCATCTGCGGTGCAGCGGTTGCCCTGGTGGCCGGCCTGACCAACGTGGACCTGCTCGAGGAAATGATCAACATCGGCACCCTCTCCGCCTTCGTGGTGGTGAGCCTGGGCATCCTGGTGCTGCGCCGCAAGCGCCCCGACCTGAAGCCGTCCTTCCGGGTTCCGTTCGGCAAGGTCCTCCCGGTGGTCTCCGCCGTGCTGTGCCTCTACCTGATGACCAACCTGGCCGTGGAGACCTGGATCTTCTTCGCCATCTGGCTGGCCATTGGCCTGGCAATCTACTTTGCCTACGGCCAGCGGCACTCACGCCTCAACGAACGCTTCAGCGCCGCCAACGCCGCAGTCAACGGCGGCCCGGCCGACTCTGCCAGCACCGCTTCCAAGTCCGGCGACGAGGACGAATTCACCCGCGCCTGACCTGCTCCTGCCAATGCCCGCCCGGCTGCCGTCCGGGTGGGCATTTGCATGTTCCGCTCCGGGATGGAGCCCGCTCTTAGGATGGATGCATGGCACGCCCTACAAGACCCGAACGCAAAGCCGAACTGCTGGGCGCCATCCAGGACTACCTCATGGACAAGACCCTCACGCAGCTGACGTTCCGCAGCCTGGCAGAGGGGCTGGGCATGAGTTCCTACGTGCTGGTGTACCACTTCGGCAGCAGGGACCAGCTGATCAACGACATTGTGGTGTCCATCGAGTCCAGGCTGGACCGGCTGCGCAGCACCGACGTCCGTGAGATTGACCGGGCAGCGTGGCGTGCTTTCCTCCTCGATTCCTGGCAGTGGACCATGGCCCAGCGCAACCGGCACCTGACCCGCCTGGAGTTCGAGGCCGCGGCCCAGGACATTGTGGCGCCGGAACCCCGCGGGACCTCCCGGGAGCATTTCCGGATGCTGCACCACCAGACGCGCGACTGGCTGATGGTGCAGGGCATCGAGGAAGAATTCGCGGACACCGATGCCCGGCTTTTCACGTCCACGTTCTACGGGCTGCAGTTCGACTTCGTGGTGATGAACGAGCCGGAGGCCGCCACCCAGGCCTTCGAACTGATGCTGACGGTGTTCTTCAACAACCTCGAGACCCGGCTGGCGGCCGCCGGGCAGTAAGCCTCATGGGGCGGCGTACCGGCCCACCCACTCCACCAGGGGACGCAGCTCCCGCCACCTGCCGGCAATTTCTTCGCTGGCCGCCGTCGTGGACGCCCACCCGGGCCGGCCCAGCTCAACTCCAGCGGACAGGGTCTTATGCTTGAGCAGCTCCGCACGCGGGTGGTCCCGGTCAAAACCGCGGGGGACAGTCTTGAGCTTTTCGCCCTCAATGGCGAACCCGGCCCGCGCCAGCGAATCCACAATGTCCTGCAGCCCGGACCCGCTGGCCGAAGCATCTGCGGCGGCACGGTACCTGGCCAGCTGGGCCGGCGAATGCGAGTGGTAGCCGCCGCCCACCAGCAGCCCGTCAGCGCTGACCTGGAGGTAGAAGCCCACCCCTTCCTGCCGGATGGCGAAGGCGCCCTGGGCGGTCTTGTACGGGGATTTGTCCTGTGAGAACCGGACGTCTCGGTAGGGCCGGAACAGTTTGGCCGGTCCGAATTCGGGCTCAAGCCCGGCCAGGAGCAGCTCCAGCGGCTCCCGGACCGCGGAGTCGTAGGTGGACTTGTGCTCCAGCCACCATTCACGGTTGTTGTTGTCTTCGAGTTCCTCGTAGAAGCGGAAGGCCTCCGGCGGAATCCCTGCGAAAGTGTCCATGTACGGAGCCTAGGGTGGGCGGGCACCGGCGAACAGTGGGCCGGGCGGCGTATGTGCACAACGTCGAAGACGCGGCAGGTTATGTGGACAAACGCGAAACACCCCGCCCGGAAAAGTCCGTAGCGGGGTGTTCTGCGTTATGTCCGGGGCCGGAGCCTGGCTAGAGCTTGTTGGCTGCCTCGGCGTCGGATTCCGGCTGGCCCGCCGCACCCAGGTTGGCGCGCAGCTTGGCGCCGAGCTCGGCGTCAACGTTGGTCCAGTACTGGATGGCGCGTTCCTTGATGTCGGAGCGCTTCACGCCGCCCACAGCACCGGTGATGGTTTCGAGGAAGCGGGCCTTGGTGGCTTCGTCGTAGACCTCGCGGTAAAGCGCGCCGGCCTGGACGAAGTCGCCGTCCTCAGCGTGGAGGGAGTGCGCTGCGAGGGTCAGCTCGCCGTCGTTCTCCCAGCCGCCTGCCGCGTTCTGCGGCTCAACGGCAGCCGGGCCGCCGAAGGTGTTGGGTGCGTACACCGGAACGGAAGGCGCGTTGAACAGGAACCTGCCCTGGCCGTCCTGGCTGTAGTTGTTGACCTCGTTCTTCGGCTGGTTCACCGGGATCTGGGCGTGGTTGGTGCCAACGCGGTAGCGGTGGGCGTCCGCGTAGGAGAAGATGCGGGCCTGCAGCATCTTGTCCGGGGAAGCGGCAATGCCCGGCACGAAGTTCGACGGCGCAAAGGTGGCCTGTTCGATCTGCGCGAAGTAGTTCTCCGGGTTGCGGTTCAGCTCCATGGTGCCCACCTTGATCAGCGGGTAGTCAGCGTGCGGCCAGACCTTGGTCAGGTCGAACGGGTTGAAGCGGTAGGTCTTGGCATCTTCATACGGCATGACCTGGACGTGCAGGTCCCAGGAGGGCAGGTTGCCGGCTTCGATGTTTTCGTGCAGGTCGCGGATGTAGAAGTCCGCGTCCGAACCCGCCAGTGCTTCGGCTTCGTCGGAGGTCATGCTCTTCACGCCCTGGTTGGACTTGAAGTGGTACTTGACCCAGAAACGCTCGCCCTCGGCGTTGATCCACTGGTAGGTGTGCGAGCCGTAGCCCTGCATTTCCCGCCAGGATGCCGGAAGGCCGCGGTCACCCATCAGCCAGGTCACCTGGTGGGCGGACTCGGGGGACAGGGTCCAGAAGTCCCACTGCATGTCGGCGTCGCGCAGGTGCGTGCCCGGCAGTCGCTTCTGGGAGTGGATGAAGTCCGGGAACTTGATGCCGTCGCGGATGAAGAACACCGGAGTGTTGTTGCCCACGAGGTCGTAGTTGCCCTCGCTGGTGTAGAACTTCACGGCGAAACCGCGCGGGTCACGCCAGGTGTCGGGGGAACCGTTCTCGCCGGCAACCGAGGAGAAACGGATCAGCATCTCGGTCTCGACACCGGGCTGCAGGAATGCGGCCTTCGTGTACTTGGAGATGTCCTCGGTGGCCTTGAACGTACCGAATGCGCCGCCGCCCTTGGCGTGCACTACGCGCTCCGGAACCCGCTCGCGGTTGAACTGGGCGAGCTTTTCCACCAGGTAGTGGTCAGTCAGGATGATGGCACCGTCGGCACCAACTGACTTCGAGTGGGCGTCGGACGTAACCGGGGCACCCGACTGTGTGGTCGAAATGACAGTCATTGTTCTCCTATTTCTCATTTATCTGTAGGGGAGGATTGAAAGCTTGTTTCTGGGACTGCTGGCAGTCCTGGCAGATGCCCTGGTACATGACATCGGCGATCTGGATGGTCATCGGCTTGGACTTTTCGTCCCAGTGCGGGGTCAGGCACGGGGCATGGCCCACTGCGCAGTCCACATCCTCCACCCGCCCGCAGCTGATGCAGATGGCGTGGTGGTGGTTGTCGTCCACCCGCGTTTCATAGAGGGCAGGGGAGTGGGGAGGCTCGAACCGGCGGAGCATGTGCAGGTCCGTCAGGTCTCCGAGCACCACGTAGACGGACTGTGCCGTCAGTTCCGGAAGCTCGGCGCGGGCTGCGGCCAGGATGCTTTCGGCGGGGGAGTGGGGGTGGCGTTCGACGGCGGCGAGTACAGCGAGCCGCTGCTTGGTCACCCTGCGGCCGTGGGCACGCAGGGCTGCAGCCCATGCGTCCTGGCCGTCAAAGTGTTCCGTCATGAAACCCATTAGACCACTTATTTTGACTATCTCACAATAAGGCGTGGCTTACTTTTTGAAGCGTGGCGGACCTGCGGCTTTGTCGGCCGGGCCGGGGCTGACCACTACTGTTGCAGGGTGGGGAAACTGCTGGCCGACATCACACCGCTGCGCGAAAGCCCGGAGTTCCGCCGGCTCTGGCTGGGCTCGGCAGTCTCTGCAGTCGGCAGCCAGCTCACCCTCGTGGCGGTGAGCCTCGAGGTCTACCGGCTGACCCAGGACAGCTTCTACGTGGGCCTGCTGGGTATCTTCGCGCTGGTTCCCCTGGTGATCGGCGGCCTGCTGGGCGGTTCCATCGCGGACTCGCATGACCGGCGCAGGGTGGCGCTGCTGGCCACCACCGTGCTGTGGCTGACCACCGGCCTGATCGCACTGCAGTCCTGGCTGCACGTGGGGAACGTCTGGGTGCTCTACCTGCTGGTGGCGCTGCAGAGCGGGGCGCAGGCCATCAACCAGCCCGCCCGGAGCGCCATCATCCCGATGCTCATCCGCAAGGAACTCCTGCCCGCCGCCAACGCCCTCAGCATGCTGGTGTTCGGGCTCGCCATGACGGCCGGGCCGCTGCTGGCCGGCGTCCTGGTGGCCTGGGTCGGCTTCGGCTGGACCTACACCATCGACTTCGCGAGCTTCGCTTTCGTCCTCTGGGCCGTGTACCGGCTGCCTCCCCTGGCCCCGACGGGTGCCCGCAGCAAGCCGGGCATCAGGTCGGTGATCGAGGGATTCCGCTTCCTGGGGACCCGGCCCAACCTCCGGATGACCTTCGTGATCGACCTGGTGGCCATGATCCTGGCCCAGCCGCGCGCCCTGCTGCCCGCCGTCGCCGCGCTGATGATCGGCGGCGGCGAGGCGACAGTGGGCATCCTGCTCGCGTGCACCGCCGTCGGGGCCTTCCTCGCAGGCCTGTTCTCCGGGCCGCTGGGCACTGTGCGCGCACAGGGTACTGCTGTGGTTTTCTCCGTGATGGGCTGGGGTGCGTCAATCGCCGGATTCGGCCTGGTGGTGCTCCTCGCCGGCAGGGCGGAGGGCGAAACAGCAACGCCTTGGCTGCTGCCCGCAGCGCTGTGCTGCGTGTTGGCGGGCGTGGCCGACTCGGTCAGCAGCGTTTTCCGCAACACCATCCTCCAGGCCGCCACGCCGGACCACCTGCGCGGCCGGCTGCAGGGAGTGTTCATCGTGGTGGTGGCGGGAGGGCCGCGCGTTGGCGACCTCCTGGCGGGCGGGGCGACTAAGCTCCTCAACGAGGGCTGGGTGCTGCTTTTCGGCGGGCTGCTCTGCATTGCCGGGGCCTGGACCGCATCGAAGCTGCAGCCCGGTTTCCGCCGCTACGACGCGCGGAACCCGGCTCCGTAGCGATCCGTTCCCTTAGTAAGGAGGAATCGTGCACAAACATCACAACGGGCTCAAGACCGCGGCGCTGTTCGGCGTGCTCTGGGCGGTCCTGCTGGCTCTGGGCGCACTGATCGGGGCGGGAACGCGCAGCTCGGCGCCCATCTGGATCATGGCCCTGGTGGGCGTCGGCACCACGTTCTACGGCTACTGGAACAGCGACAAGATCGCCATCCGTTCCATGCAGGCCTTCGAGGTCTCCGAAGCCCAGGCTCCGCAGCTGTACCAGATCGTTCGGGAACTGTCCGCCCGGGCCAACCAGCCCATGCCGCGGATCTACGTCTCGCCCACCATGAACCCCAACGCCTTCGCCACCGGCCGCAATCCGCAGAACGCCGCCGTCTGCTGTACCGAAGGCATCCTGCAGCTCCTGGACGCCCGCGAACTCCGCGGCGTCCTGGGGCACGAACTCATGCACGTCTACAACCGCGACATCCTCACCTCATCGGTGGCTGCCGCCGTGGCAGGCGTCATCACCTCGGTGGGCCAGATGCTGCTCTTCTTCGGCGGCGGCGACCGGCGCAACGCCAACCCGCTGGCCATGATTGCCATGGCACTGCTGGCGCCCTTTGCGGCGTCGCTGATCCAGATGGCCATCTCCCGCACCAGGGAGTACGACGCCGACGAGGACGGTTCGCAGCTCACGGGAGATCCGCTGGCGCTCGCCTCAGCCCTGGCCAAGATCGAGCGGGGCGTCACCATGGTTCCGCTGCCGCCGGACCAGCGGCTGGTCAATGCCTCCCACCTGATGATCGCCAACCCGTTCAGGGGCGGTGCCATGAACAAGCTGTTCGCCACCCACCCGCCCATGCGGGACCGGATCGCGAGGCTGGAACGCATGGCCGGACGGCCCCTGCAGTAGCCGGCGTCCCGCCGTCGGACGTCCGCCTCCCGGACGCTGCCAGCTCAGCTGCGGAAGTTCACGAACTGCAGGTCCGCTTCGTCAAAGTCCTTCAGCAGCGCCATGGTGGCCTGGAGGTCGTCGCGGGACTTGGAAGTAACGCGGAGCTCGTCGCCCTGGATCTGGGACTTGACGGACTTGGGAGCTTCGTCGCGGATGATCTTGTTGATCTTCTTGGCGAGGTCCTGGGCGATGCCCTCCTTGATGGACGCCTCCAGCCGGTACTCCTTGCCGGAGGCGTACGGCTCGCCTTCCTCCAGGGACTTCAGCGAGATGCCGCGCTTGATCAGCTTGGACTGGAAGACGTCCAGGACGGCCTTGACGCGTTCCTCCGAATTGGCCTTCATCAGGATCTTCTCACCGCTGAAGTCGATCTCGGCGCCGACTCCCTTGAAGTCATAGCGCTGGGCGATTTCCTTCTGGGCCTGGTTCAGGGCGTTTGCCACTTCCTGCTTGTCCACCTTGCTTACGACGTCGAACGTTGACTCGCCTGCCATGACTCTCCTTATTCCGGCTGGAGCCCCGTCCGCGGACAGGGCACTATTCACTGCATTCCAGACTAGTACGGTTGCCTCGCACCGGGGGGCCGAAGATTCACAGTTCCCTCTCAGCGGACACCCGGAGGGAACGAAGGCGCGGTGGGAACAGTTGTACGTGTTGGAAAGTCGCGAAGGGAACCACCATGCACCGCAAGGCCGTCAGTTACGTCACCCGGACCACTTCGGCGGCTGCAGGGGCAGTGGCAACGGCGGCGACCTCCGTAGCGGCCGCGGCTGTTGCGGCGTCCATCGTGTTCAGTCCGGTGGCTGACGCGTCCTCGCGCATGGCAGGAGTCAGCGAGGACCTGTTGCGGGCCGTGCAGCTGAACCAGATCACCGAGGAACAGGCCATAAAGTTCGAGGCCAGGCTGGCCGGAAGGATCTCGGGCGAAGCCTGACGAACCCCCGTTTTCCGCGCCATTCCGGGCTTTCCGGAGCCTCCCGCCACCCGATTCGATTCTTGGGCGGAAGTTCTGTAAAGTTGTCTTGCCCGCGGTTACTGGAAGCGGAACGGACCGGACTGGAAACAGAAAAGGTGTGTTCCACAGACTGTAGCCAGGGTCTTCTTATGAAGTTCGGCAGATTACCCGAGCGGCCAAAGGGGGCTGACTGTAAATCAGCTGGCAACGCCTACGGGGGTTCGAATCCCTCATCTGCCACCCAAGGGAAAGCCTCCGGAACCAACAGGTTCCGGAGGTTTTTTCGTTCCCCGGGTCACTTTCTTCCACTCCACCTCCCGCCCGATCGGCCGCTGCAGCCCGCCGTCGACATCCGTGTTGGACCGGGCGTAATCTGGCACCATCGGCGCACGTGCCCCGATGCCCTGCGTCGATATTCCATCGATGAAGGAGGATTCAATGAGTGCTGTACGCGAATTCATGACTACTGATGCGCGATGTGTCAAGGAGAATGAATCCCTCGTGGAAGCGGCCCGGACAATGCGGGACATGGACTGCGGCTCGCTGCCCATCTGCGGAGATGACGGCAAGCTTAAAGGCATGATCACCGACCGCGACATCGTGCTCAAGTGCGTCGCCGCCGGCCGGGACCCGGGGCAGGTGATGGCCCGCGAGCTAGCCTCCGGCACGCCGCACTGGATCGACGCCGACGCCAACGTGGATGCCGCCATCGACATGATGGAAAAGCACCAGGTCCGCCGGCTTCCCGTGATCGCCGACCACAAACTCGTGGGCATCATCAGCCAGGGCGACATTGCCCGCAACTACTCCGAGCAGCGCGTGGGTGAACTGGTGGAGCACATTTCCGAGCGCCACGGAGTGTAGCCGGCGCACCGGGTCATGGCCTTGTCCGCGGATCCGAACCCTCAAGGTCCGGAACCGCGGACAACCTTCTGGGAACCCTGCACCAGCTTCCTCGAGCTCTGTCAGTTCAGCGCGATCACCAGCATCTGGCTGGTCCCCGGAATGCAGGTCTGCAGGATGGCCCGGGGAAAGCCGCCGAAGACGGCGATTACGTCATTGGTAGTACCCGGGTTGGGGACCTGGCCCCGGCCCGTCACCTTGTACGTTCCATAGCCCGGGATGCTCACGGTTTCGCCGATGCCGATGCCGGAGAAGCGGGCCCAGCCGCCGCAGAAATCGTGCTCGGTGATGAACAGCGAGTAGCCGTCGTTCGGGGTGTAGTGGATGGGGCCGATGCAGGCATCCACCATGGACTGTCCACCCGCTCCGGCCACATAGATGGTGCGCACGGCAGGGGCGGCCGGCGCAACAGGTGCGGCAACCGGTGCCGGTGCCGGTGCAGCGGCAACGGGTGCAGGGGCTGCCGCGGGGCTGGCCACCGGAGCGGCCACGGGCACGGCCACCGCGGGACCGGTCAACACGAGGACCTGCCCTGGAACGATGATGCTGTAGGCACCCAGGCCGTTGGCGGCCAGCATGGCGTTCATGTCGACGCCGTACCTGCCGGCGATGGCGCCCACGGTGTCGCCCGCCACCACCGTGTACCGGTTGGAATCGGCCGCCGGTGCCGGCGCAGGTGCAGGTACTGGTGCTGGCTCGGGGGCCGGCGCGGGAACCGGATCGGCTGCGGGGGCCGGTGCCACGGCAGCCTCGGCCGGGGGCGCCGGCGCAGGAGCCGGAGGAACCTGCCCTGACGGAGCGGCCGGTGCGTCGCCGGCTGCGGCGGGTTGCGCTGCAGGTGCGGCGTTGGCAACCTGGCCGGCCGCCGTCGTTCCTTGGTTAGGCGAACTTTCGAGAGGGGTGGACGGTCCTGCTATGGCACCTACCCCCACGGCCGCCACTACTGCCGCAGTTGCCATCCCGGCCCAGAGCCTGTTGCTGATAGCCGGGCGGCCGGGCGTGATGGTGTCGCGGGGTTCGTCGGTGGCGAAGCTTCTGCTGCTGGGATCGGTGGTGACGTATGGCTGGTTCATGGTGGCCCATCCGGGTGCGCTCCCGCAGGCCGGGCGCAAAGGCCGGCTGCGGCAGGAAGGATTAAGATCTGACGCGCCGTGGCTGCCGATAACGGGGGCCGCGCGGTGCGTGCGATGAGGCCGGCCGCATACCCAGAAAATGCGGGGGCTCCTTGTGGCGGCGGAGGGCCCGGGGAGCAAACCCGGGGAACCGCCGGTGCGTGGTTCTGTCCTAGGAATCCCGAGTTTAGGAACCGGGGGAACAGCCCGGCATCAGTAGGAATTACCCGACTTTTCCCGCACGCTACTTGGCCGCCGCCGGCCCGCGTACTCAGGAACCGGCCGCCGCCTACCTGCGGGCACCGGTCAGAGGGTCCGGTTTTCCTTCAGCTCGGCGATCTCCCGGCGGAGTGCGGAGATCTCGGCCACGAGCTCCGCCACCTCGGCGCGGACGGGTTCCTCGACGGCCTCTGCCACTGTCTCCGCGGTGTCTTCCACGCGCTGCACCAGCCACGATGCAATCGATGCGGTGACCACGCCGAGCACGGCAATTCCGCTCATCATCAGCGCAGCCGCCACCATCCGGCCGATGGGGGTCACCGGGTAGAGGTCGCCGTAGCCCACGGTGGTGATGGTGGTGATGGCCCACCAGAGCGCGTCTCCGAAGGTGACGATTTTGGCGTCCGGTGCCGACTGCTCCACATCCAGGACGGCGAGCGCGCCCACGAAAATGAGCATTCCTGCCGAACCGGCAACGTAAGTAACTACGCGGCCCCGCAGGGTCTCGCCCACGGTCCGGTGGAGTACGGACAGCAGCGTGACCAGCCGGAGCAGGCGCAGCGGCCGGAAGAACGGCAGGGCCACGATGAGCAGTTCGTGGAGGTTGCGGACGAACCAGTCCCACCGGCTCGGTGCCAGCCACAGGTTGGCCGCATAGTCGACGGCGAACACTATCCAGGTGGCCCACATGACGGCTTCCAGCCAGCTCGCGCCGCTGCCTTCGAGGCGGCCGATCACCTGCCACGCGTAGGCTGCCAGGAAGATGAGCGCGGTGCCCATCAGCGGCCATTCCGCCAGGTCCCGGTAGCGTTGGTGCGTCATGCTGGAAATCCTACGTGCACGTCCCGCGTGGGGGACCTCCAAACCCTGATGCCGCCGCAAAGTTACCAGCGGGTAACATCGAGTCATGCACCTTCTCCTGAGGACCCTGCTCCTGCTGTTCCGTTCAGCCCGCCGCCGTCCGCTCACGGTGTGGGACAGTGCTTCCCTGCCCCTGCGCGTCCTGCCCACGGATATTGATATCGCCATGCACGTCAACAACGGCATGTACCTGTCCCTGATGGACCTGGGCCGGTTCGACCTGATGGTGCGCAGCGGGGTCTGGAAGCGGATGCGCCGCCGCGGCTGGAGCCCCGTAGTGGCGGCCGAGACCATTGCCTTCCGGAAGTCGCTGCAGCTGTGGCAGCACTACACCATCGAGACCCGGATCATCGGGCTGGACACCAAGGCCATCTTCTTCGAGCAGCGGATGGTGGCCGACGGCGAAATCTACGCGCGTGCCTACATCGCCACCCGGCTGGTCAGCAGGTCCGGTCCGGTCAGCCAGGACGAGATCCTTCGCGAGTTCGGCCAGCCGCCTGCGGAGGTGGTGCTGCCCGAGTGGATCCACGAATGGCGCGAATCCAGCCAGCTGCCCGGCAGCCGCACGCCGGCTCCGCACTCCTGGCCCTAAGCCCGGCCCCAACGCCTTGCCCAAACGCGCCTGTCCCCAGCGCCAGCCCCTAAGGTGGTTCTGAATCAGCGGTGCCGGCTACGCGCCGACGTCGCGCTGTTCAAGGGCGACGGCGGCCAGCGCCACCAGTGCCGCGGAGATTCCCCAGAGCCACCCGGCAGCAGCCCAGTCGGCCCCGTTGACCATGGGGGAGTTGCCGTAGGCCCAGTGGTAGGGGCTGACCTTGAGCAGCCACTCCACGTCCGGGCTTTGCCGGCCCACGGCGTTGAACACGTAGCCGAGCACGGCCACCGCAGCTCCGGCCGCGAGCCCGTACGTGCGGCGTCCGGTCGCCGCGCCGACAAGCAGCGCCGAGGTCCCTGTGAGCAGGCCAAGCCCGGCGAACAGCACCACGGTGCCGAAGAGCTTGGCAGGATCGATCTCCAGTTGCGAGGGGCCATTCAACAGGGCCACTATGACGAAAGCCAGGGCGGCCAGCGCCAGCACACGCAACAGCAGAGCCAATGCGCGTTCCAGCACAACCTGCACCCGCCGCACGCCATGGGCCAGCGTCAGTTCAAGCTGTCCTGACTCCTCATTCCCGCCCACCGCAGCGGCGCCCCACGCCACCGTGGCGATGCTCATGAGCAGGAATCCGATCAGCCCGAACAACGTAGCCTGCGTGTAACCGGGCCCGGAGGCGATCTGGTCGTAATTCAGGGCACGTGTCATCTCCGCGGGCAGGGCGTTGATCATGTCCTGCATCTGGTCGCTGCCGCCGATGGAGGGGTACAGCGGGAGGTACAGGAACGCGGCCGCAGCGAGGCCGGCCGCCCAGGCAAGGGTGGAGCGCCACGAATCGAAGAAGGCCCGCCGGAACAGCGGGAGCCTGGTGCCCGCAGGGCTTTTCCCAGGGTGACTCACAGGACTTCCTTCTGCGGCATCGCGTACATCTTCAGCACGGACTCCTCAAGGTCGGGCTCTTCCAGGACAAGGTCGGTCAGCTCAAGCCGCCCCAGCGCGTGGAGCAGCGGCTGGATGGCGCCTTCGAGGACCGCGGACAGGGTGACGCCGCCGTTGGACTCCAGCACCTCGATGTTCCCGATGCCCGGCACTGCCGTGAGCAGCGCCACGGCGTCGGACGCTGCTGTATGGGAGGCCGTGAAGCGGAGGTGCCGCATTGCGCCCTCCCGCAGGCCGGTCACGGATTCGACGGCGATGATGCGGCCGTCGCGGAGAATGGCCACTGTGTCGGCGGTCTGCTGGATCTCGCTGAGGACGTGGGAGCTGAGGAACACCGTCTGGCCGTTGTGGCGTGCCTCGCGGAGCATGGCGTGGAACTCCTGCTGGATCAGCGGGTCGAGTCCGCTGGTGGGTTCGTCCAGCACCAGCAGTTCCGGTTGGTGCATGAAGGCCTGCACCAGGCCGAGTTTCTGCTTGTTGCCCTTGGACAGCTTGCGGGTGTGGCGGTCCAGGTCAAGGTCCAGCCGCTCCGCCAGTTCGTCAATCCTCCCGGGCGGCACCGGTCCGCTGACCGCCTCATAGTGGGACAGCAGCTTCCGCCCCGTCACCCGGCCTTCGAGGAAAAGCTCGCCGGGGAGGTAGCCGATGCGGCGGCGGAGGTCCGGCCCGCCTGCCCGGGGGTCCAGGCCAAGGACCCGCACCTCGCCGCTGTTGGGCCGGATAATGTCCAGGAGGCAGCGCATGGTGGTGGTTTTGCCTGCGCCGTTGGGGCCGATCACGCCGAAAACACTGCCGGCCTGCACCTCGAAGTCGACGCCGTGCAGGACTTCGCGGCGGCCAAAGCGCTTGGTCAGGGAATGCGCGGTAACCGCGATGTCCATGCTGCCCTCCCGGGTGCCGCTGCGGCGCTGATGACCACAGGGTAAGCCCCGAGTGCGGCCGCGCAAAAGTGCGGGGCCGGGTTATTCCCGATGACGCGTGCAGCGAACAGCCGCGCACGGCGGCGGCATCACGCGTACCGTAGTTCCATGGCTACCCTTGACATCACAGGTGAACAGTTCGCATCGACGATCGAAGGCAACGACATTGTCCTGGTCGACTTCTGGGCAGAATGGTGCGGCCCCTGCAAGCAGTTCGGGCCCACGTACTCGGCTGTTTCCGAGAAGCACCCGGACGTCCTCTTCACCAAGGTGGACACCGAAGCCGAGCAGCAGCTCGCGGCGGAGGCAGGCATCTCCTCCATCCCCACCCTGATGGCCTTCCGCGAAAAGGTGCTGGTGTTTTCCCAGCCCGGCGCGCTGAACGCCCAGCAGCTGGAACAGGTGGTGGACGCCGTGAAGGCGCTGGACATGGAGGAAGTCCACGCCCACGTGGCCAAGCAGCGTGAAGAGGCTTCAGCCGCAGCCAAGCCTTCAGGACCGCAGGACGGCTCGCAGATCCCGGACCTGTAAAGAATCCTTAAACCAAAGAGCGGGGCCTTCCCACAGGGAGGTCCCGCTCTTTCGTTGTGGTTCCTGCTAGACGCGTTCCACCTTGACGGGCTCAGCCAGCAGTGCGCTCAGCGATTCGTTGAGGTCCTGCACCGCGGTACCCTTCGAATGCTTGGCCAGGTCCTCCTCGGAGGCCCACTGTTCGGTCAGCACCAGCTTCTCCTCTGTGGCTTCCGTCAGTTCGTAGCGGATGCAGCCCGGCTCGTTCACCACCTCGTCGATGGCGATTTCCAGGGCCAGCTTCACGCGGAAGAACTCGCCGTCGTTGGGGATGAACGTTGCCTGCAGGTCGATCGGTGCACTCATGGATTTCACAATACCGGGCGGAGGCGCCGCTTCCCGCCGTGTTGCGCCGGACATGCGTTCGGGATGCTGTCATTGCCGCTTCGCTGTTGGTAGCGTGCCTGCATGCGTGCTTACACAGCCGGGGACACTGACGTTCCGCTGCTCGATGAGACCATCGGTGCGAACTTCGAGCGGGTGGCCGCCAGGTTCCCGTACCACGACGCCCTGATCGAGGCGGCCCCGGTACCGGGCGCCGACGCGCGCCGCTGGAGCTACAGCAAGATGAACGACGACGTTGACCGGCTGGCCCGCGCGCTCCTCGCCTTGGGCGTGGCCAAGGGGGAGCGGGTGGGAATCTGGAGCCCCAACTGCGCCGAATGGACGCTGCTGCAGTACGCCACTGCGAAGGCGGGAGCCATCCTGGTCAATGTGAACCCCGCGTACCGCAGCCACGAGCTTGAATTCGTGGTGAAGCAGAACGGGATGCGCACCCTCGTGACTGCGCCGCCGGACACCAACAGCGATTATGTGGGGATGGCCCGGCAGGCGCTCGCCGGCTGCCCGGAGCTGCGGGAACTGGTGTTCCTGCCGGTTCCGGGCGGGGACGTGGACGACGCCGTGTCCCCGCTCAGCGACGCGGAGCTGACGTACGCCGAGCTGCTCAAGCGGGCTGACGCCGTCGGGCACTCCGCACTGAAGGCGCGGATGGCGGAACTGGACCCGCACGATCCCGTCAACCTGCAGTACACCTCCGGAACCACGGGTTTCCCAAAGGGCGCCACCCTCACGCACCACAACATCCTGAACAACGGCTTCGCCATCGGGGAACTGCTGGGCTACACCGAGCACGACCGCGTGGTGATCCCGGTGCCGTTCTACCACTGCTTCGGGATGGTGATCGGCAACCTCAACGCCCTGAGCCACGGCGCAGCCACCATCATCCCCGGCCGGGGGTTCTCGCCGGCCGCGGCGCTGGAGGCGGTCCAGGATTTTGGCGGGACCTCCCTGTACGGGGTGCCCACCATGTTCATCGCCGAGCTCGCCTTGCCCGACTTCGCCTCCTACGACCTCTCCACCCTGCGCACCGGAGTGATGGCGGGTTCGCTGTGCCCCATCGAGGTGATGAACCACGTCATCGCGGACATGAACATGACGGACGTGGCCATCTGTTACGGCATGACCGAGACCTCGCCGGTGTCCACCATGACCCGCAAGGGCGACACCCTGCAGCACCGCACCGAGACGGTGGGCCGGACCATGCCGCACCTGGAGAGCAAGATTGTGGACCCCGTTTCCGGCGACGTGGCGGAACGCGGGGAGATCGGCGAACTGTGCACGCGCGGCTACGCGGTGATGGACGGGTACTGGAACCAGCCGGAAAAAACCGCGGAGGCCATCGATGCCGAGGGCTGGATGCACACAGGGGACCTCGCCCGGATGGATGCTGACGGCTATGTCCTGGTGGAGGGCCGGATCAAGGACATGGTGATCCGCGGCGGCGAGAACATCTACCCCCGTGAGATCGAGGAGTTCCTCTACACCCACCCGGCGGTCCAGGACGTCCAGGTGATCGGGGTGCCGGATGAAAAATACGGTGAGGAACTGATGGCCTGCATCATCCTCAAGCCCGGCGCCGAACCGCTGGACGCCGCGGCGGTGGCCGACTTCTGCCGCGGAAAGCTGGCCCACTACAAGGTGCCCCGCTACGTCGAGATCCGCAGCAGCTTTCCCATGACGGTCTCGGGGAAGATCCGCAAGGTGGAGATGCGGCAGGAAGCGGTGGCCCGGCTGGGCCTCTGACCCTTCGCCGTTCCGCGTGGCAGGCTTATTTTGCCCGGCCCGCACCCCGGCGGGTGGCCCGCGCGGCAACCAACGCCAGGACGAGGGCGGCGGCAAGCGAGCCTGCGATGATCAGCGGGCGGAACCCGGCAGCGCCGCCTTTCGCGCTGTGGACGGACTGCGCGCCCTGCGATGGGGCGGGCTCCGCTGTGGTCACTTCGTCCGGTGACAGCTTCCAGTCGGACTGGGCCGGGAAGGTGCCCGGGGGCAGCTTTTCGTTCCGGAGCTCCCGCCGCAGTTCGAGCTGTTCCCTCACTTCCTCGGTGGGCGCGGGCACGGCATCATCGGCGGCCAGGGCGGAGGGGAGGTCCACGAGATAGGGCTTCCCGTAAAACGCGGCGGACGCCACCGAGTCCAGCCAGGTCCCCGGCGGGGACTGGACGCCACGGCGGGCAAATTCTGCCCGGAGCCTCTCCTTGATCTCCTCCAGGTCGTTGCCCTCCGCATCCCGGGTGACGTCAAAGATGGCCAGCTGAAGCCGGACATGGTTGTCCTCTTCGGGCTCGTTGGTACCGGGGGTCGCATTCGTTGCCGCATCCATCCGGACACCTTACCCACCTGCGGGCCGCCTTACGCGTCCAGTCCGGTGGCTAGTGCCCGCGGTGGTCCTGGATGGTCATCCGCGGGCCAAAAGTCGGCTTGCGGAAGCCGGTGCTCTGGATCATCCGTACTACCCTCTGGCGCTGCCCGCTCCAGGGCTCGAGCAAGCAGAGCATCCCGGCGTCATCGGTACGGCGCCCGGTCAGGGCAGCCCCCACATAGGCCGCCAAGTGGTAATCACCCACGGCGATGGAATCCGGGCAGCCGTGGGTCCGCTGCACCACTTCAGCCGCCGTCCAGATCCCGATGCCCGGGATGGTCCGCATCTTCAGCCCGGCCTCTGCTGCCGGCAGCCCGGCCAGCCGTTCAAGCGCGACGGCGGAGCGCAGCGCCCGCATGACCGTGGCCGAACGCTGGGGTCCCACGCCGGCCTTGTGCCACTCCCAGCTGGGGACCTGCAGCCACTGCGTGGCCGTGGGCGGCACCAGCAGGCCCTGGGGAGTTGACGTGCCGGCCTGCGGGGCAGGCGTTCCGTACCGCTGCACCAAGTATCTGTACCCGCGCCGGGCTTCGATGACCGTGACCTTCTGCTCCAGGATGATGGGCACCAGCTGGTCCACCATCCGGCCGCTGGCCGGAAGCCGCAGCGCCTGGCTCCGCCGCCGGGCTTCGCGGACCATCCGGGGCAGCGTGGCGTGGAAGACCGGGTCATCGAAGGAAGACCAGTCGTCATCAGCGCCCATCAGCCGGGGAGCTGCACGTGCCGCAAGTTCCGCACCGGGTCCCCACGCCTGGACGTCCACCCGGGCTGGGACCCGGGGGCCGTCGTCGTGTGCTCCGGCGGCAGTACCTCCCACCGGGCTGAGCCGCAGCGTGGCGGGACCGTCCGGCGTCGTAAACGCATTCCAGATCACATCCCCCTGGACGCTGAAGGAGGGGTCGCTGTGGCCGCGCAGCAGCGGGCCAAGGGTGCGGGCCAGGCTGTAGGAGCCCTCCGGGTACCAGCACAGGGACACATCCGCGCCGGCGGCAAGCCGGGGAGGCGCTGCTGTGATGGTCATGCGTTAATCGTCCCACGGCCCTGCGACATGGCGGGCCCTTATCAGCGGAGACCTGCCGGACTAGAATCCCAGCGTGAGGCGCGGAGCCGCCGCGCCCGGCCGGGAAAGGCAGGAAGACGCCATGGGCGGAGTAGTGCATTTCGAAATCCCCGCGGACGACCGCGGACGGGCAGCGGAGTTCTACCGGCAGGCACTGGGCTGGACGCTGGAACCGGTGCCGGGGATGGATTACTACACCAACGTGACCACCACGCCGATGGACTCCTCGGGCAGGCCCACGGAGCCGGGCGCCATCAACGGCGGCATGATGGACCGGGAAGCGGACCTGGCCTCTCCCGTGATCACCGTGGACGTACCGGACATCGACGCCACCCTCAAGGCCGTCGAATCGCTGGGCGGAGCGGTGGTGCGGGCCAAGGAGACCATCCCGGGCATGGGGCACTTCGCCTATTTCAGGGACACCGAAGGCAACGTCATGGGGCTGTGGGAAAACCTTCCCGCCAACGAGGCAAGTGAAGCTGGCGAGGCAGGGCAGGCAACGGCGGACGGCACCTAGCAGCCCGCCGCCGAGCCAGGAACGCCACGCATGAGCACACTGATCCAGGTGCTGGCAATTATCACCGGGCTGACCCTCGTTTCGGTGGGCCTGCTGGAAGCCTTCGCCTACAAAAATCCGCGGCTCTACCCAATTTTCCTGATCAAGCCTGAGGACACCGGAGCTGTTCGGCTGTGGACGGTGAACGTAGGGTTCTACAACATTGTTTGGGGACTGTTCGGGATTGCCGGGGTGGTCATTGCCAACTCCGGGGACGTCGCGACAGGCCGGACTATCGTGGCCATGATGTGCATCGCCCATGCAATCCTCGGAGCTGTGCTGGTCATCAGTGAACCAAGGCTCTGGCTTAGCGGGATCGGACAGGCCTTCCTACCGGCCATCATTCTCTGGCTGATGTTTGCCGCCTGACCATCGCCCATGCAGTCACTGTGTGGGGAACGTACGAATCAGTGCATCCCCGAGACGGACCACAGTGCCAGGACGGCGAGGGGGAGCGTCAGCAGCACCGCCACCAGCCCGGCCAGCGCGAAACCGCCCCACCTGACAGGGACGTTGAGCACGCGGAGCCGCTCGTGCCACAGCAGCGTGGCCAGGGACGCCCACGGGCTGACCAGAGGCCCAAGGTTGACCCCGATCAGGAGCGCCGCCAGCCGGGCCGGGGAATCTGCAACGGGCTCCAGGGCCAGGTAGGCCGGCAGGTTGTTGGCCACGTTCGCCGCGCCCGCGCCCACGCCGGCCAGCTGAAGGAGCGCAGGAAGATCCTCACCGGAACCCGCCACGCCATCGAGCAGGGCGGTGAGGCCATTGGCATGCAGGGCCTCCATCAGCATGAACAGCCCGGCGGTCAGCATCAGGGGCCGCCACGGCACCATGGACCACTTCAGCGCTGCCGGCCGGCGCCAGACGAACACAGCTGTAAGGAAAACCGCCGCAGCAAGCGCCGGGTACTGGACCGGAAGGCCGGAGACCAGCGCCGGCAGCAGGACCAGCAGCGTGGCCGCGGCTATCGCCAGCAGGGTCCGGTCCCGGGCCGGACGGACGGGCCGTGGCCGGTACTGCCCCCGGAGGTCGCGCCGGAAGGCCAGCCACAGCAGGGCAATTGGGACCAGCAAACCCACCACCGCCGGAGCCCACACCAGCCCGGCAAACTGCACCGGGCTCAGCCCCAGCCGCTCCTGGGCCAGCAGGTTGGTCAGGTTGGACACGGGCAGCAGCAGCGAAGCGGTGTTGGCCAGCCAGATGCTGGTCAGGGCAAACGGCAGCGGCGGAATTCCGGCATGCATGGCCAGGAGGACAACCACGGGCGTCACCAGCACCGCAGTGGTGTCCAGGGACAGGAACACCGTGGACACGGTGGCCAGCGCGATCACCAGCAGCCACAGGGTAAAGACCCTGCCCCGGCCGAGGGCGGCGAGCCTTCCCGTCACGGCCCGGAAGAGCCCGGCCTCGTCCACCAGTTCGGTGACCAGGGACATGGCCAGGACAAAGCCCAGGATGGGCACCGTCCGTCCGGCCAGTTCATTGAAGGCCGGAAGGGGGAGTATGCCTGTGGCCAGGGCTGCCAGGCCTGCCGCCAGCGCGGCACCCGGCAGCAGGTAACTGCGGGCAGCCTTGGCCCATGCGAACTGCTTCACCGCCTTATCGTCGCACCCCCGGCCGGGTGGCGCGTGCAGGAAGCGGTAGCTTTATACCTATGAAGTACGCCCAGTCCATCCTGGACCTCATCGGCAACACCCCGCTCATCAAACTCAACCACGTGACCGAGGGCATCAGGGCCACCGTCCTGGTGAAAGTTGAGTACCTGAACCCCGGCGGGTCCATCAAAGACCGCATTGCGGCGCAGATGGTCGAAGACGCCGAACGGGAAGGCAAACTGCAGCCAGGCGGCACCATCATCGAACCCACCTCCGGCAACACCGGGGTGGGCCTGGCCCTCGTGGCACAGCAGAAGGGCTACAAGTGCATCTTCGTCGTCCCGGACAAGGTGGGCGAGGACAAACGGGCGGTCCTGCAGGCGTACGGCGCCGAGGTTGTGGTGACGCCCACCGCGGTGCCGCCGGACAGCCCGCACAGCTACTACGGCGTCTCGGACCGGCTGGTCCGCGAAACGCCGGGCGCCTACAAACCGGACCAGTTTTCCAACCCCGCCGCACCGGGAAGCCACTACAGGACCACCGGTCCGGAGATCTGGCAGGACACCGGCGGCAAGGTCACCCATGTGGTCATCGGGGCGGGCACGGGCGGCACCATCACCGGCACGGGCCGCTACCTCAAGGAGGTTTCGGCGGACCGTCCCGAGTCCGACGGCGGCGTGGTCCGGATCATCGGAGCGGATCCGTCGGGTTCGGTCTACTCGGGTGGTACCGGCCGGCCGTACTTCGTCGAGGGTGTGGGGGAGGACATGTGGCCTGCGAACTACGACAAGTCCGTCCCGGACCAGGTCATCGCCGTCACCGACGCAGACTCCTTCGCCATGACCCGGCGGCTGGCACGCGAGGAAGGACTGCTGGTGGGCGGCTCGTCGGGGATGGCCGTGGTGGCCGCCCTGCAGGCGGCGAAGGACCTCCCCGAATCAGCCGTCGTCGTCGTGATCCTGCCCGACTCCGGGCGCGGGTACCTCGCCAAGATCTTCAACGACCAATGGATGCGCTCGTACGGCTTCCTGTCCGGCGGCGAGGAAACCTCCGTGGGCGAGGTCATCAAGTCCAAGAACGGTGAACTGCCGGACCTGGTGCACATCCACCCCAACGAGTCCGTCCGCGACGTCATCAACATCATGAACGAGTTCGGCGTCAGCCACATCCCGGTGCTTTCGCAGGAACCGCCGGTGGTGATGGGTGAGGTCCTCGGTGCCGTGGACGAACGCACCCTGACAGCCAAGCTCTTCCGCGGCGAAGCCAAGCTGACGGACAAGATCGCCGAACACATGGGTCCCAAGCTGCCCGTGATCGGATCGCTGGAAAGCATCTCGGCGGCCCGCGAACTGCTCTCCGACGTGGACACCGTCATGGTCACGTTCGTTGGTGCCCCCATCGGCATCCTCACCCGGCACGACCTTCTGGCGTACCTCAGCAACTAATATCCGGCGGTTGAGCGTGCCGAAACCCGGGTTTCGGCACGCTCAACCGCCAATTGGAAGGAGCACCATGTCCCTGCAGGAAAACCAAGGTTTCAACACCCGCGCGGTGCACGCGGGCCAGGCCTTCGAGCCCCGCACCGGGGCCGTAGTCCCGCCGCTGCACTTCAGTTCCACGTATGCGCAGGACGGCATCGGCAACCTTCGCAGCGGCTACGAGTACGGCCGCGGCGGCAACCCCACCCGCGATGCCCTGCAGGAGCAGCTGGCCGCACTGGAACTGGGAACGCACGCCTACAGCTTCAGCTCGGGCCTGGCCGCCGAGGATGCGCTGATCCGTGCCCTGACCAGGCCAGGGGACCACATTGTGCTCGGCAACGATGCCTATGGCGGCACCTACCGGCTGATCAGCCGGGTGCTGGGCGACTGGGGCATCGGCAACACCCCGGTGGACATGGCCAACCTGGACACCGTCCGCCGCGCCGTCGCCGCGAACAAGACCCGCTTCGTATGGGTGGAGACGCCCTCCAACCCCCTGATGAAGATCACGGACATCGCAGCGCTCGCGGACATAGCGCACGACGCCGGGGCCCTCCTCGTGGTGGACAACACCTTCGCGTCTCCCTACCTGCAGAACCCGCTCGCCCTGGGTGCCGACGTAGTGGTCCACTCCACCACGAAGTACATCGGCGGCCACTCCGATGTGGTGGGCGGCGCCGTGGTGGTCAAGGACGCGGAGCTGGCGGACAAGATCGGCTTCGTGCAGTTCGCCGTGGGGGCGGTGTCCGGGCCAATGGACGCGTTCCTCACCACCCGCGGCCTGAAGACCCTGGGCGTGCGGATGGACCGGCACAGCGAGAACGGCCAGGCCGTGGCCGAATGGCTGCTGGAACGCCCCGAAGTCGAGGCCGTCCTGTACCCGGGGCTGCCGTCCCACCCCGGCCACGAGTTGGCCAAGAGCCAGATGCGCAGTTTTGGCGGGATGGTCTCGGTGCAGTTCAAGGGCGGCGAGGCGGCGGCCCGGAAGGTGGCCGAATCCACCTCGGTGTTCACCCTGGCCGAGTCCTTGGGCGGCATCGAATCGCTGATGAACTACCCGTCCGAAATGACGCACGCTTCGGTCAAGGGCACCGAGCTCGCCGTGCCGGTGAACCTGCTGCGCCTGTCCTGCGGCATCGAGGACAAAGAGGACCTGGTGGCTGACCTGGAGCAGGCTTTCTCCTCGATCCCCTGAACGGCACCGGAAACCCTGGCTTTCTTGAAAGAAGTCAGCTAGGGTTTCCGGCATGCCACTTCGTTCCGACTGGTCCCAACGTAACTGCAGCATGGCCCGCGGGCTGGATATCCTGGGGGACCCCTGGACCATCCTGGTCCTCCGTGAGGTGTTCTTCGGCAACGGCCGTTTCGACGCCATGAAGGCCCGCCTGGAGGCGGCGGATTCCGTCCTTACCAAGAGGCTGTCCGGGCTGGTGGAGGCCGGGCTGCTGGCGAAGCAGGCGTACGACGACGGCGGTCGCACCCGGCAGGAGTACGTCCTCACCGCCAAGGGCGAGGACGCCCTCCCGGTCCTGAATGCCGTGACGATCTGGGCGGAGAAGCACTTGCCGGCGCCATCGGAAAAGGCCCACATGTTCGTCATCCATTCGGGCTGTGGGCAGCGCACCACATCCGCCGATACCTGCACCTCCTGCGGCCAGCAGCTCACCGCCGCCAACACCAGCTGGCACAGCCAGACTCGGTCCGAAACGCCCGTGGCCCTTGCCACTGCCACCCACAACGGAACCGCAGCATGAGCACCCTGCCCGACGAAGCAGCCGTCCCCGAGGAGCGGGAAGCGGCCAACGCCCCGGAACGCCCCAACGGCACGGAGCAGGCACGTCCTCCCCGCCGGCTGCACCCCGCCTGGATCGTGGCGGCCGTGGCTTTCCTCGCACTGGTGGGCGCAGCTGGATTCCGCGCAGCGCCGGGTGTCCTCATGGTCCCGCTGCAGCATGAATTCGGCTGGAGTACTACCGTCCTGTCCGCGGCGGTCAGCATCAACCTGGTCCTGTTCGGCCTGACGGCACCGTTCGCCGCCGCCCTGATGGAACGCTTCGGCGTCAGGGCCGTGACTGCCACGGCACTCGTGCTGATCGGCATGGGCAGCGCCCTCACCGTCCTGGTGAACCAGTCCTGGCAGATCCTGCTGACCTGGGGCCTGCTGATCGGCCTGGGCACCGGCTCCATGGCACTGGTCTTCGCCGCCACCATCGCCAACACCTGGTTCACCAGGAGCCGCGGACTGGTGATCGGTATCCTGACGGCCGGCAGCGCCGCGGGCCAGCTGGTCTTCCTGCCCTTCATCGCCATGCTCGCGCAGGACCCGGGCTGGCGGCAGGCTTCGCTGCTGATCGCCGCCGGGGCCCTGGCCGTTGTTCCGCTGGTGCTGAAGTTCCTCAAGAACTCGCCCGCTGAGGCCGGCGTCCTGCCCTACGGCGCCGAACCGGCAGCACAGACACAGCCACCGGCAGCACAGTCACCGGCAGCGGCCGGGGCGCAGCGTTCCGCCGACCCCGGTCCGCGCGCCAACGCTGCTGTCCGCGCCCTGCAGGTGCTCCGGCGGGCCAGCAAGGTCAGGACGTTCTGGGCCCTGGCTGCCGGCTTCGCGATCTGCGGCGCCACCACCAACGGCCTGATCGGCACCCACTTCATCCCCTCCGCGCACGACCACGGCATGCCGGAGACCACCGCCGCGGGCCTGCTGGCCGTCGTCGGGATCTTCGACATCCTCGGAACCATCGCCTCCGGGTGGCTGACGGACCGGTTCAACCCGCGCATCCTGCTGGCCGTCTACTACCAGTTCCGCGGCATCGGCCTGCTGGTGCTCCCGCTGCTGCTGAGCGCCGAAGTCCAGCCCAGCATGATCGTGTTCGTGGTGATCTACGGGCTGGACTGGGTGGCCACCGTGCCGCCCACGGCTGCCATCTGCCGCGAAACCTTTGGTGCGGACGGCAGCGTGGTGTTCGGCTGGGTGTTCGCGGCTCACCAGCTGGGGGCCGCCGCCGCAGCGCTGGCCGCAGGTGCGCTCCGGGACGCCACCGGGCATTACACCTATGCCTGGCTGGGTGCCGCCGCCATGTGCACCATCGCGGCCGTCATCAGCGCCACCATCCGGAAGCACCGCGGTGCCGGGGAAGCGCAGGCCGGGGCGGAGCACATCGCGGCGTGAACGGGGTGCCTGCCCGGCGCGGCTAGGCTGGGAGGCATGGAATCCACGGCCCCGGTCCCTGCCCGCAACGTTGCCCTGGTTACGGGTGCCGGCCGGCTGGCGGGCATCGGCGCCGGAATCGCGCGCCAGCTCGCGGCCGACGGCTGGGACCTGGTGCTCGCAGGCTGGCGGGAGTACGACGGCCGGATGCCGTGGGGGAGTGATCCCGAGGATGAAGTCCGGCTGACCGCCGAGCTCGAAGCCATTGGGGCCCAGGTCCACGTCCTGTCGGCGGACCTGCAGGATCCGGCGGTGCCGGAGCGCCTGGTTGCGGAGGCCGTCGAGCTGGCCGGGCCCCTCCACGGCCTGGTGCTCAGCCACGCCGAGTCCGTGGACTCCGGCATCCTCGATACCAGCCTCGAATCTTTTGAACGGCATTTCGCCGTCAACACCCGGGCCAGCTGGCAGCTAATCGCCGCCTTCGCACGGCAGGCAACGGACGACGGCGGCGCGATCGTTGCGCTGACCAGTGACCACACAGCCTTCAACCTTCCCTATGGCGCGTCCAAGGGGGCGCTGGACCGGATCGTTATTGCCGCAGCACGCGAGCTGGGACCCCTGGGTATTTCCGCGAACGTCCTCAATCCCGGCCCGGTGGACACCGGCTGGATGTCCGATGAGGTGCGAGAGTCAGGAACAGCGCGCCAGCCCACTGGACGGTTGGGAACCCCTGCCGATGTCGCCGGGACCGTGGCGTTCCTGCTGTCGCCGGCGGGCCGCTGGGTGTCCGGGCAGCTGATCAAGGCCGACGGCGGCTTCTCGGCCTAGACGCACCCCCGCAAGGCCCGTCCTTCCCGGCTCCCCTCCTTCCCAACTCCCCTCCTTCCCAACTCCCCTCCCAACTAGGTAGCAGTAGATGTCGCTTTGGGCACCCAAAACGACATCTACTGCTACCTAGTTGGGGAGGGATCAACGGAAGGCGGGCAGGCCGGTGATGTGCTGGCCTAGGATCAGGGTGTGGACCTCGTCGGTGCCCTCGTAGGTGCGCACCGACTCCAGGTTGGCGGCGTGCCGCAGCGGCGGGTAGTCCAGTGTGATGCCGTTCCCGCCCAGGATGGTGCGGGCTTCGCGGGCGATCTTGATGGCCTCGCGGACGTTGTTGAGTTTGCCCAGGGAGATCTGCTCGGGCCGGATGGTTCCGGCGTCCTTGAGCCGGCCCAGGTGCAGTGCCAGCAGTGTTCCCTTCTGGATTTCCACCAGCATGTTCACCAGCTTCTCCTGCGTGAGCTGGTAGCCAGCCAGCGGCTTGCCGAACTGAAGTCGGTCCTGCGAGTAGGCCAACGCCGCTTCGTAGGAGTCACGGGCCGCACCCATGGCACCCCAGGCAATGCCGTACCGGGCCTCGTTCAGGCAGGTGAACGGGCCGCGCAGGCCAAACGCGCCCGGAAGCAGCGCCTCGGGACCCAGCCGGACGCCGTCGAACGCTATGTCGCACTGGATCGATGCGCGCATGGACAGCTTCTGCCCGATCGGCGTGGCGGTAACGCCGGGGGTGCCTGCGGGGACCAGGAAGCCGCGGACGCCGTCGTCGGTCATGGCCCACACCACAATCACTCCGGCCACGGACGCCAGCCCGATCCAGCGCTTGGCACCATTGAGTACCCACCCTGCGTTGTCCCCGCTGCCGTCACGCGTGGCCGTGGTGGCCATGGAGGACGGATCGGAACCGGCAGTGGGTTCGGTCAGCGCAAAGCAGCCGATCACTTCGCCGGCGGCCATCCGCGGCAACCATTCCTGCTTCTGCTCCTCGGAGCCCCAGGTGTGGATGGCGGTCATCGCCAGCGAGCCCTGGACCGAAACGAAGGTGCGGATCCCGGAGTCGCCTGCCTCCAGCTCCATGGCCGCCAGGCCGTACTCGACGGCGGTCCGGCCCGGGCAGCCGTAGCCCTCCAGGTGCATGCCCAGCACGCCGAGCTCACCGAGTTCGGGCGCGAGTTCCACCGGGAAGACGCCGTCCTCGTACCACCGGGCAATGTCCGATTTGATTCGCTGGACCGTGAAGTCCCGGACCTTCTGCCGCAGCGCCAGTTCCTCCCCGCTGAGCAGGGCGTCGAGGTCCAGGATGTCCGATGCGCCGGCGGTCAGGGGGTCACGGGTCATCGCTTCGCCAGGAAGTAGCCGCGGGTGGAGGGCAGGAACCGGCAGACGGCGGCGAGCACCACGCCCAGGGCCAGCAGTACCACGCCGCTGACGAACGCACCGCCCACGCCGAAGATCTGCGTATCGCCGTAGGCCGGGTCCCACATCTGGACGGCTGAGATGAAGAATGCCGCGGTGAGAAGCAGTGCGCCCAGCAGCGGGAAGATGCCGCGGAACCACAGGTTGCGCGCCGATTCGCGGAGGGTACCCCTGAAGTACCAGAAGCAGGCGAAACCGGTCAGCGCGTAGTAGAACGCGATGAACAGGCTGATGGCACTGATGGAATCGGCCAGCAGGTTCTCGCTCAGGAAGCTCATGGCCACGTAGTACGCCCCGGCCGCGATGCCCATCACCTTGGTGGAGAAGCCCGGAGTCTGGTTCTTCGGGTGCACCTCGCCGAACTTGGGCGGCAGGGCGCCGTGCGTGCCCATCGACAACGTGCCGCGGGCCGTGGGCAGGATGGTGGTCTGGGTGGAGGACAGCACGGAGGCCAGGACCGCGACGACGATCAGCCAGCCCCACGGGCCCAGCACCACGTCCTTCATGGCCAGGAAGACATCGTCCTGGTTGGCCTCGTTGCCCAGGCCAATGCCGTCGCTGCCCACGGTGGCGTACATCATGACCAGCAGCGCCACGGAAACGTAGATGGCCACCAGGACGAACGCCGAGATCACGGCGCCCCTGCCGGGGGTCTTTGACGGATTTTCGGTTTCCTCGTTCAGGGCCAGGCAGGTGTCCCAGCCCCAGTAGATGAACAGGGCCAGGAGGGCGCCGTGCACCACGGCCCCGGGATCGGCGAAGGCGCCCACCGGGTTGAACCACTCGAAGTCGAACGCCTGCCCCTCCGGCGGGCCGCCCACGATCCTGATCACGATCGCCAAAGCGAAGATGCCCAGCGCGATGTACTGCACATACGTCAGGACCCGCTGCACGTGCTCACCCAGCCGGATGCCCCGGTAATTCACCAGGGTCATGAGCGCGATGAAGAGCACACCCGTGCCGGTAACCACCAGCTTGTTCTGGGCCAGTGATCCGTCACCGATAAGCAGCCACAGGTACTGCCCCGCCACCTGGGCGAGGTTCGCCAGCACCACGATGCCGGCGAGCGCCACACCCCAGCCGCCCATCCAGCCCGCCCAGGGGCCGAACGCCCGCCGCGACCAGGTGAACGTGGTGCCGCAGTCCGGTATGGCACTGTTCAGTTCCCGGAAGGCATAGGCGATGAACAGGACCGGGATGAACCCGAGCAGCAATACAAGCGGGGTGTAGTTGCCGTTGACCGCCACGATCAGGCCCAGCGTCGCCGCCAGGGAGTACACCGGCGCCGTGGAGGCGAGGCCGAGCATGACGGAGTCGCCGAGGTCCAGGATGCCGGCGCGCAGGCCCTTGGCCTGGACGTTGGTTCCGGGCGCGCCGCCCTGGCCTCCCGCCGTCGTCATGTCTGTGCTCATAGGGTGATACCTGCCTTGCTGGAGGAAGTTCCGGCGCCCAGCGGTGCGGGCGCGTCGATGGTGTTCGGGACGAAGCGGCAGAAGTAGTCCGTGATGGGCCCGTCCGATTCCCGGATGCCGCAACCCACGGATTCGCCGTCCACCACCCACAGGCCCAGGACGGGATGGTTGCCGTCGAAGTCGGGCAGCTGATGGTACTGCTGGTAGCACCAGCCTTCGCGGCCGTACCCGCCGGGCTGTTCCAGGCTGATTCCCGGCGCGTGGATCTTGATGTTGTCGCCCTCGCGGCCGTGCAGCGGCTTGGCCACCCACTCCTTCAGCGGACCGGGATTGTCCAGGTAGGCCGGCAGCAGGTTGGGGTGGTTGGGGTAGAGGTGCCAGAGCGCGGCGAGGAGCGCTTTGTTGGAGAGCAGCATTTTCCATGCCGGTTCCACCCAGCGCGGGTTGTGGGCACGTTCCAGCAGGCGGGGTCCGAACGGTTCCTTCATCATCAGCTCCCACGGGTAGAGCTTGAAGATGGTGCTGATCATGAAGTTGTCCATGTCCACGAACCGGTTCAGGTTGGGGTCCCAGCCGATGTCGGACATGTTGATGCCGATGGTGGTCCAGCCGGCCTGGCTGGCGGCGTCCCGCATGTAGGCCGCCGTCATCCAGTCTTCGCCGGATTCCTCCACCTCGGAGTGGGCCACATGCAGGGTGGACATGCCGGTGCGGTACTGGAATTTCTTCCACTGCCGGATCAGCGCTTCATGAATGCCGTTCCACTGGTCCTTTTCCGGGAACACGTCCTGGAGCCAGAACCACTGGGCCACGGCAGCCTCGATCAGGCCGGTGGGGGTGTCCGCGTTGTATTCGAGCATCTTGGCCGGGCCGCCCCGGCCGTCGTAGATGAAGTCGAACCGGCCGTAGACGTCAACGTCGCCCGCCTGGAGCGATTCGGCGGCCAGCTCGAGGGCCTGCGGGCCGATACCGATGGGGCCCATGGCGCCGCTGGCCAGGAACTTGGCAGCCTCGAGGCACTTGCGGTGCATCTCCTCGGCCGTCTCCTCGAGCCGCTCCACCTCATCTTCGGTGAACTCGTAGTAGGCGGACTCGTTCCAGTACTCGATCTTCCGGCCGTCATCCATGGTGGTGGTGGAGAAGACCAGGCCCTGTTCTTCAATTTTCTGTTTCCAGCCCGGGCGTGGGTTTGACAGCAACCGCTTCACGCTCAGCCCCCCGAACTCTTGCCGCCGCTGGTGCCGCTCTTGGCGCTGGTGCCGAAGCCGCCGCGGCTGACCGTGCCGCCCTTGCTGCTGTAGCCTGTGGAGGCTTTCGCGCCGCTGGGCATGGTCCGGGTGTAGTTGGGCGCCGTGGACCGGTTCTGGCCCACGGCGGGGACGGAGGCACCGCGGGAGTAGAAGTACCAGGCGTAGAGGCCGCCGCTGCGTCCGGAGGAGCTGTCGCAGTTGCGGTCCTCGACGCGCTCGCCGGTTTCGTCGTTGAAGCACACCTGGGCGTACTCGGGATCGTCCTGGTTACTGGCCACAACGGCGGTGATGGTGCCGGCGAGCAGGGCCGTCACGCCCAGGCCGACCACGACGGTGCGCCGCTGGGAGCGCTTCTTCCGGGCTGCTGCCTCGTTCTGCTGCTTCTCCCGGTCCCGGGCGAACGGGTCCACGGGTGTGACGGGTTCATTGAGGAGGTCCGGGCGAAGCTCCGGCTTGGGAACCTGCCACGGAGGAGGTTTGGGGGTATTGCCCCCATTTGGGGAAGGAGCACCGTCGCCGGGCCCGCCGTTGCTGCCCGGTTGGTTGTCTGGCCCGTTCTTTGGACCTTTGTCGTCTGGATCCACGGCGTCCCCCTCAGTCATCCACGTGAATTGGGCACAGCGCTGCACCCCAAGTTGTGATCTGCACATCAGCGTAGTCCCTGCCGGTGCCCGCTGCGAGCCTAAAACAGGGGAGAACTGCCCACAGGGCGGCCCAAACGGGCGGACCCTAGACTGGAGCCATGGAAACCGCTTCACTGCTTGCCGTCTGCCGCGTCCACCAGCTCCTGCCGGACGCCTCCAACGTGGGCGTGACAGCCATCGACAAGCGCCCGGCCGAGGGGCCGGTCAAGGTTCACCGGCTGGGACTGACGGGTGACATCCAGGCCAACCGTGTCCACCACGGCGGCCCGGACCAAGCCATTTACGCGTATTCCCAAGCTGATGCGGACTACTGGGGCGGCGTGCTGCAGCGGGATGTTCCGCCGGGCGAGTTCGGCGAGAACCTCCGGGTGGCCGGGATTGATGCCACCTCGGCGGTGATCGGGGAGCGGTGGAAGATCGGGCTGGATGTCGAACTGGAGGTGACTTCTCCGCGTACGCCGTGCGCCACGTTCCAACGGCGGCTGGGGGAGCGCCAGTGGGTCAAGCGTTTCACCGACGAAGGGCGGGTGGGAGCCTACCTGCGGGTCATCAGGACCGGCAGCATCCAGGCGGGAGACCACATCCACCGCACGTACGTTCCGCGGCACGGTGTCACCGTGGGCAAGTGGTTCAGCGATCCGGACCTGGAGTCCATGGAGGCGCTCCGGGATGCCGAGGCCGACGGCGAGATCAGGCTCCAGCAGCCCGAGTTCGGCAAGAAGTTCGAGGCTTTGCTGCGCCGGCTGGGGCAGTAGCGCCGGGCCGCAGTACGCGCTGCGGCCGCGCCATGTGCGCAACCTCACCGCCGTCGTCGCCCGTTGGATTACCAGCGCGGGGCGCGCATACCTTACACTTGAAACATCCCCCACTCCGGAAATCCCTTATTCCTGCCCAATTTTTGAGGCAGGACTGGCAAGTGTTGGGGCCCGCGCAAGCGATGCGGGCATTTTCATAGGGAGAGCCGGCTAAAGAAAACGCTGTACAGACTGCTGGGATAGCAGCCAAGAGATGCAGCGCGAAGTCCTGCCACGGGATTGCGAAAGCGCCGGACTTCTGTGACCGGCCGGTCAACGTTTGCCCGGCACCCACGGCACGCGTACTGCGGCTCCGCTCACCCCCGGGTAGTGCCGCCTGGCCCCCTATGGATGAGGAATATCTCCCTATGCCCGAAAACCAGAACGAAACCACCGACGTCATCGTCGAGGCAGCAAACCCCGCCACCGAGGAAGCAGCCCCGGCTGCCGCTCCCGCAGCTGACGCCGGAGACTCCACTGACGCCAAAGCCGGTGCCGACGCTGACGAAAACGCCGTCAAGTTCGCCGATCTCGGCATCGACGGCCGCGTCCTGGCTGCCCTGCAGGATGTTGGATACGAGAAGCCCTCGCCCATCCAGGCTGCCACCATCCCGCTGCTGCTCGAAGGCCGCGACGTTGTTGGCCTGGCGCAGACCGGTACCGGCAAGACTGCAGCATTCGCAGTGCCGGCACTGTCCCGCCTGGCTGAACTCCACGACCTCAACGGCCCGTCCCGCAAGACCCAGGCCCTGGTCCTCGCCCCCACCCGTGAGCTGGCGCTCCAGGTGGCCGAGGCCTTCACCTCCTACGCCAAGCACATTGACGACTTCACCGTCCTGCCCGTGTACGGCGGCTCCGCGTACGGACCCCAGCTGGCCGGCCTGCGCCGCGGCGCCCAGGTTGTTGTGGGTACCCCCGGCCGCGTGATCGACCACATCTCCAAGGGTTCCCTGGACCTGTCCGAGCTGCAGTACCTGGTGCTGGACGAGGCCGACGAAATGCTGCGGATGGGCTTTGCTGAAGACGTGGAGCAGATCTTCCAGCAGACGCCGGAGGACCGCCAGGTGGCGCTGTTCTCTGCCACCATGCCGGGCCAGATCCGCCGGATGTCCAAGCAGTACCTGAATGACCCCGCCGAGATCTCGGTCAAGACCAAGACTTCCACGGGCACCAACATCCGCCAGCGCTACCTGCAGATCATGGGCCCGCAGAAGCTGGATGCCATGACCCGCATCCTCGAGGTTGAAGAGTTCGACGGCGTCATCGCCTTCGTGCGCACCAAGATGGCCACCGAGGACCTGGCTGACAAGCTGAAGTCCCGCGGTTTCCAGGCTGCCGCCATCAACGGCGACATCCCGCAGCAGCAGCGCGAACGCACCGTGGACGCGCTGAAGGAAGGCCGGATCGACATCCTCGTGGCCACCGACGTCGCGGCCCGCGGCCTGGACGTGGAGCGCATCAGCCACGTCATCAACTACGACATCCCGCACGACACCGAGTCCTACGTGCACCGGATCGGCCGCACCGGCCGCGCCGGCCGCAACGGTGACGCGATCCTGTTCATGACGCCCCGCGAGAAGTACCTGCTGCGCGCCATTGAAAAGGCAACCCGCCAGTCCGTGGAGCAGATGCACCTGCCCACCGCGGAAACGGTGAACACGCTTCGCCTGGGCAAGTTCGCCGAGCGCATCACGGAAACCCTCGCCTCCGAGGACGTCTCGATGTTCCGCGACCTCATCGCTTCCTACGAAGAAGAGCACAAGGTGCCGGCAGCAGAAATCGCTGCGGCACTGGCCGTCATGGCCCAGGGCGGACAGCCGCTGCTGGTCAAGGAACTGGCTGCGGCTCCCGACTTCCAGAAGCGCGAGCGCTCCAAGGACGGCTTCGGCTCCCGTGGCCCCTCCCGCCAGCTGACCGAGGGCAACGCCACCTACCGCATCGCGGTGGGCCGCCGCCAGCGTGTCATGCCGGGTTCGATCGTGGGCGCCATCGCCAACGAGGGTGGCATCTCCTCCGCGCAGATCGGCGGCATCGACATCCGCTCGGACCACTCCCTGGTGGAACTGCCCGCGGACCTGAGCCCCGAGCAGCTGCGGGCACTGTCCCGCACCCGGATCGGCGGCGAGCTGATCCACCTCGAACTGGACAACGGCCGCAAGCCCTCGGGTGACCGTGGCGCCTACCAGGGCAACCGTGGTGGGGACCGCGGCGGCAACTTCAAGGGCAATGGCGGGTTCAAGAAGGAATTCCGGAAGAACGACGGCGAGCGTTCGTCGGCGGACCGCGGCGGCCGCTCATACAGTGAGCGTTCCGAGCGCAGCTTCGGTTCGGACAACTACAGCCGCGGCCAGTCCAGCGATTCCCGCTTCGGCGGCCACGGCGACGGCTCCCGCAAGCCCCGCAGCGGCGGCGACAGCGGTCACCGCGACTTCAACCGCAAGGGCAAGTGGTAAACCTTCCGCAGGTTAGATCCATGCACGACGGCGATGGGCCGGCTTTCGAGCCGGCCCATCGCCGTTTAAGCGCCCGGAACCTTTGTCCGCGCCGGCCCGGTTCCGCACCCGGGAGGTCCGCAGGCGTGGCCGGCCCCTCCGGCTGCATGTGGGGCTGGACACATTCGGTACCCCAAGCGGCGGCGGGAGGCTCCCAAAGGCGCCTTCCGCCGTCGTCCGCTAAGCCCGGCGCAGGCCTGGAAACCCTGTAATTCCGGGGAATTCGAAGGTGCTTGGCCGAAGAATCGCAACTGTTGCGGGCCGCCCGGGCAACCGTTCGGGCCGATTTGTTGGTGCGTAAATCTTCCGGTAGAGTATTTACTCGTTGCCCCCCTAGCTCAGTGGTAGAGCGCGTTCTTGGTAAGAACGAGGTCACCGGATCGATTCCGGTGGGGGGCTCTGAATGAGGGCCTGCGTCAAGGCGGTTTTGACCGGCTTGACGCAGGTTTTTCTCATTCGTGGCGGTGTAGCTCAGTTGGTTAGAGCGCACGACTCATAATCGTGAGGTCGGGAGATCGAGCCTCCCCACCGCTACAGGCTAAGCCCCCGGAATCCCCCGAGATTCCGGGGGCTTTCCTGTTTGTCCGAACGGCAGTAGTTTTGCAGCAACTGTCGGATGGGGGAATCGGTGGACGTTGTTGCGCAGGTCATGGAGCCCTTCAGGTGGCTGATGTCCGCCGTACTGGTGGCCTTCCACAACGGATTGGCCGCCCTGGGCCTGCCCTCGGACGGAGGGTGGACCTGGACGCTGGCCATCATCGGATTGGTGCTGGTGGTCCGCGCCGCGCTGATACCCGTGTTCCTGGCACAGGTGCGGGCCCAGCGCCGCATGCGTCAACTGCAGCCTGACCTCAAGGCACTGCAGGAGAAGTATGCAGGCAGGACGGACCAGCAGTCCCGGCAGGCCATGGCCCAGGAGCAGATGGCCCTGTACAGGAAGCACGGCACCAACCCGTTCTCCGCCTGCCTGCCGCTGTTGATCCAGGCGCCGTTCTTCCTGGGCCTCTTCCAGGTGCTCGCCGGCATCCCGGACGCCGTGGGACGCGGCACGGGCATCGGCGCCATGGCGGCCGCCCAGGCGGAGCAGTTCAACTCGGCCACCATTTTCGGTGCGCCGCTGTCCGCCTCCCTGCTGCACGGCGGAGGAGACCCGGCCGCCGTCGCCGTGCTCGCCCTGGCCATGATCCTGGTAATGACGGCCTGCCAGTTCCTGACGCAGAAGCTCGTGACAGCGCGCACCGCACTGGGGCCGGATGTCCCCGCGCCATTGCTGCGGCAGCAGCGGGCAATCCTCGTGGCACTGCCGCTGGTCTTCGCCGCCGGCGGGGCGTTCTTTCCCATCGGTGTCCTGGTGTATTGGACAGTGTCGAACCTCTGGACGCTTGGCCAGCAGTACCTGGTGACCCGCAAGGCCTGAGGGCTGTTTACAAAAGCCCGGTCCAGGTCAACAATGGGCGCGTCAGCCATCGCCCTGCCCGAGGACCAAGCCATGACCATCCTCCGCATGATTCCCGAAACCGAGGCGGACGGCCTGCAGGCAGCACTGCTCTCGCCTCTGCCCTCCTCCGGTACGGGAAGGGCCTAAGGTATGGCGCAGCTCATCTACTCCGGGCTCATTTCGCTGGACGGCTACCTGGCGGACCGGGACGGCAACTTTGACTGGAGCGTCCCCGACGAGGAAGTCCACGCTTTCGTCAACGACCTCGAACGGGACGCCGGCACCTACCTGTACGGGCGGCGGATGTACGAGGTGATGTCCGCCTGGGAAACCTTCGGCGCGCCACCCTCGGACGAGGCGCCGGTCATCCAGGACTACTCCCGGATCTGGCGCGCGGCAGACAAGATCGTCTACTCCACCACGCTGGAACGCCCCGCCACGCCGCGGACCAGAATCGAGCGCCGGTTCGATCCTGAAGCCGTGCAGATGCTCAAGGACGGGGCGGACGGGACCATCGGCATCGGCGGCGCCACCATCGCGGTTGCGGCACTCACGGCAGGGCTGGTGGACGAGTGCCAGGTGTTCGTCAGCCCGGTGGTGGTGGGCGGCGGGTTGCGCTTCTTCCCGGAAGGCCTGGAGCTCAACCTCGAACTCCTCGAGGAGCGCCGGTTCGGAAACGGTGTGATGTACCTCCGCTACCGCAGCCTCAGTGGGAACTCTGGCTAGGGGGCAGAATGGGTCCATGACCCGAATCGCAATCATTGGCGGCCACGGCAAAGTGGCCCTGCACCTGTCCACCCTCCTCACCCGGGAAGGCCACAGCGTCACCTCGTTCATCCGCAACCCGGACCACGCCGCCGACGTCACGGCAACCGGTGCCACACCGTCGGTCCTGGACGTGGAAAACGCCCCGACGCCGGCCATCGCCGAAGCACTGCAGGGCCACGACGCCGTGGTGTGGTCGGCCGGAGCCGGCGGCGGCAACCCGGACCGCACCTACGCCGTGGACCGGGACGCGGCCATCCGCTCCATGGATGCGGCAGCGCAGGCCGGAGTGAACCGGTACGTCATGGTGTCTTACCTGGGCGCCGGCAAGGACCATGGGGTGCCGGCGGACAACAGCTTCTACGCCTACGCCGAAGCCAAGGCGGATGCGGACGAGTACCTCCGCGGCACGGACCTGGCGTGGACCATCCTTGGCCCCGGTTCCCTGACGGAGAAGCCGGGCTCGGGCCGCATCGACGTCAACCCGCCCAAGGAAGGCGGCGGGGAAACATCCCGTGCCAATACGGCAATCGTGGCCGCAGCGGTGCTGGACCTGCCCGAAACCGCGGGCCGGACCATCGAATTCCGTGACGGGTCGCTTCCGGTGGCGGCAGCACTGGAGCCGCAGGCCTAAGCGGAACCGCAGCAGATGGACCAGCTGGCGCTGATTATCGGGCTCCTCCTGGCCACCGTTGCAGCTGTGGGGCTGGGGGACAGGCTGCGCCTGCCGTACCCGGTCCTGATGCTGCTCCTTGCGGTGGCGTTGACCTTCATTCCGGGATTCCCGGACCTCGAAATAGAGCCGGAACTGATCCTGCCGATCTTCCTGCCGCCGCTGCTGTTCGCCACGGCCCAGCGGAGCTCCTGGGCCGTGTTCCGGGTCCGGTGGCGGACGCTGATCATGCTGGCCGTGGCGCTGGTGGTCATCACCACAGCAACGGTGGCAGGCGCCGCGTGGCTCATGATCCCCGGGATCGGCATCCCCGCTGCCATCGCCCTGGGCGCCATGGTGGCACCGCCGGACCCGGTGGCCGTCGAATCGGTGGCGAGCCGCGTGCACATGCCGCGCCGGCTCACCGCCGTCCTGCAAAGCGAGGGGCTGTTCAACGACGCCGCGGCCATCGTCATCTTCCAGGCGGCCGTCGCGGCGGCCGTGGGCGGCACCAAAGTGGAGGCCGACGTCGTCCTGAAGTTCGTGGTGGGCGCGGCACTCGCCGTGGTGGTCGGCGTCGCCATGGGCTGGGTCATTGCCCTCGCGTACCGGTTGGTGAACTCGATGGTGGCGCGCAGTGCCATCACGCTCGTTGTGCCGTTCGCGGCGTACATCCTGGCCGAGGAAGTGCATGCCTCGGGCGTGATCGCCGTGGTGGTCACCGCCCTGGAGATGCAGCGGCACTCCCGCCCGCAGGACGCCGCCGAGAGGGTTACCCGCAACGCCTTCTGGGATGTGGTGGAGCTCCTGGTCACCGGGCTGGCCTTCGGGCTGGTGGGCCTGGAAATCCGGCACGTGATCAGGGACGAAGGAACGGCAATCTTCGGCATGATCGGCGTGGCCCTGGTGGTCTGCGTCCTGGTGTTCGCCGTGCGGTTCCTGTGGCTGGCGGTGCTGGCCCTCGGAGCCCGGAAACGGCGGAACCTGCTGCAGCCCACGTCCCTGAAGGAAGTGGTCATCCTGACGTGGTGCGGCATGCGCGGCCTGGCAACGCTGGCCCTCGCCCTGGCGTTGCCGGTGACCCTGGCGGACGGGAGCCCGTTCCCGGGCCGGGACTACCTGCTGGTCATCGCCTGCGCCGTCCTGCTCGCCACCCTGGTCATGCCCGGGCTGACCCTGCCGTGGCTGATGCGGGTCCTGAAGGCCACCGGCGACGGGTCGGAGGAACGCGATGCTGCACGGCTGCTGGCCAAGCGCGCCCAGGGTGCCGCCGTCGCAGCACTCAAGGACCACGACCTCATGAAGGACCTGCCGCCCGAAAAAGTGGAACTGGTCAAGGCGAGGATGAAGCGGCTGCAGGCCGAACTCCTGGACGGCAGCCTCCGGAACGAGTCCCTGCCGGAGAAACGCCAGCGTGGGCGGGAACTGGCCATCGCTGTCCAGACCATCGCCCTGGACGCAGCCCGGCAGGAAGTGGTGGCCGCGCGGAGCGAGCCTGACATGGACCCCGAGGTGGCGGACCGGGTGCTCCGCCAGCTGGACCTGCGGACCATGATCATGCCGGAGTGACCGGACGGCAGCGCCGGAACCATTAGCGGCCCCGGCCAGCACTGTTGACCTCCCGGGGCAAAGCACCAGATAATGTTCAGGCAAGTAAATTTAGATCCAATATAAAAACCGCGACCAGCAGAAAAGGATCCTCCTTGTCCACCACCGCCACCCTGGCAACCCTGTCCGACTCCGATCGCCTGTCCGATCCGAACTGGTGGCGACAGGCCTCCGTCTACCAGATCTACCCGCGCAGCTTCGCCGACTCCAACGGCGATGGCATCGGCGACCTGAACGGCATCACCGCCAAGGTTCCGTACCTGAAGGCGCTGGGCATTGACGCCGTCTGGCTGAGCCCGTTCTACCCCTCTGCCCTCGCGGACGGCGGCTACGACGTGGACGACTACCGCGACGTGGACCCCAAGCTGGGCACGCTCGAGGACTTCGACGCCATGGCCAAGGCGCTGCACGACGCCGGCATCAAACTGATTGCCGATATCGTCCCCAACCACTCGTCCAACCGGCACGACTGGTTCAAGGAGGCGCTCGCCGCGCCAAAGGGCTCCCCGGCCCGCGACCGGTACATCTTCCGCGACGGCAAGGGTCCCAACGGCGAGTTCCCGCCGTCGGACTGGGATTCGGTCTTCGGCGGCCCTGCGTGGGAACGGATCACCGAACCGGACGGCACCCCGGGCCAGTGGTACATGCACATCTTTGCCAAGGAACAGCCGGACCTGAACTGGGCCAACCGCGAAATCCGCGACGACTTCCTGAAGACCCTCCGTTTTTGGTCCGACCGCGGCGTGGACGGCTTCCGCGTCGACGTTGCGCATGCCCTCACCAAGGACCTCACTGAGCCGCTGCTGTCCAAGCTGGAACTGAGCGCCGCCAACACGGGCGTGGACGGTTTCGACGACGGCACGCACCCGTTCTGGGACCGCGACGAAGTCCACGAGGTGTACACGGAATGGCGCGAGGTCTTCAACGAGTACAACCCGCCGCGCACGGCCGTCGCCGAAGCCTGGGTGCACGCCAGCCGCCGGGCCCGTTACGCCAGCCCGCAGGGGTTGGGACAGGCCTTCAACTTCGACCTGCTGCAGGCTGACTTCGACCCCGCCGAGTACCGGGAAATCATCACCCGCAACCTCGCCGAAGCCGCCGCCACCGGGGCCTCCTCCACCTGGGTCTTCTCCAACCACGACGTGGTCCGGCACGCCACCCGCTACGGGCTGCCCCAGATCGCCAAGGCCAAGGCCGGTGCGAAGGGCCAGGACGGCAAGGACTGGCTGCTGGCCGGCGCCCCCGCCGATCAGCTGGATGTCGAACTGGGCGAACGCCGGGCCCGGGCGGCGACGCTGCTGATGCTGGCCGTCCCCGGTTCCGCATACCTGTACCAGGGCGAGGAACTCGGCCTGCAGGAAGTGGCTGACATCCCCGAATCGGAGCGCCAGGACCCGTCCTTCTTCCGCAATAAGGGCGTGGAAATCGGCCGTGACGGCTGCCGGGTGCCGCTGCCCTGGAAAGTTGAGGGCACATCGTTCGGGTTTGGCGAGGGCGGCTCCCACCTTCCCCAGCCTGACTGGTTCAGCAAGTACGCCGTGGAGGCGGAGGACGGTACCGAAGGCTCCGCCCTGGAGCTCTACCGCAAGGCGCTGAAGCTCCGCCGGGAACTGCAGACCGGCGAGGAGCTCGAGTGGGTGGACAGCGGCAGCCCGGACATCCTGCACTTCAAGCGCCCCAACGGCTGGCAGTCCGTGACCAACTTCGGGAAGGTGGCCGTGGCGCTTCCCGCAGGTGAGGTCCTGGTCAGCAGCGCGGCGCTGGAAGACGGAAAGCTGCCGGCCAACACCACCGCATGGCTGCGCTGAGAATGACCGCCGGACGGCCGGACGTGAATTCCTGATGCAGGAACTCATATACGGGTGCATGGGCCTGGGCGGCAGCTGGACCGACGAACCGCATGGCCCCGGCCATGTGGACGAGGCAGCAGCTGCCGTCCAGGCGGCGCTGGACGCGGGCATCACCCTGTTCGACCATGCCGACATCTACCGCAGCGGGAAGTCCGAGGCCGTCTTCGGCGAGGTGCTTGCCTCCACCCCGGGCCTGCGCGGGCAAATCCGCCTCCAGACCAAGTGCGGCATCAGGCTGAACGAACGCGGCCTGCAGACGCACTATGACCTCAGCCGGGACGCCATCCTGGAGCGTGTGAACGGCAGCCTGGAACGGCTCCGGACAGACTACGTGGACGTCCTCCTGCTGCACCGGCCGGATCCGTTGGCCGACCCCGCTGAGGTGGCCTCCGCCGTCGGGCAGCTCATGGCCGAAGGAAAGGTGCGGCAACTGGGTGTTTCGAACATGTCGGCAGCGCAGATTGAGGTGCTGCAGGACCGGCTCGAGACTCCCGTGGTGGCCAACCAGCTGGAGATGAGCCTGCTCAAGCGGGCGTGGCTGGAAAGCCAGGTTCTGGTCAACCATGCCGAACACCTGGACTACAGCTTTCCGCACGGCACGCTGGAGTACTGCACACGCAACAACATCACGCTGCAGGCCTACGGGTCGCTGGCCCGTGGCCTCTACACCGGAGCTGAACCTGAAAGCCCCGCATCGCCGGAAGCCGCCACCGCCGAGCTGGTCGCGGAGCTGGCAGCCGAACACGGCACGTCCGGCGAGTCGGTCCTATTGGGGTGGCTGATGAAGCACCCTGCGGGCATCGCACCGGTGATTGGCACCGTCAACCCCGGCCGCATCAGAGCGTGCGCGGACGCGGCCCGCGTTGCCAAAGCCCTGACCCGCGCGGACTGGTACCGGCTGTGGGTCACCGCGCGGGGGAGCAACATCCCCTGAGCGGTCGGGGCGGCGGCGGTCCAGGCGACGGCAGCACGGGTGCCGTAGCTGGAGCTAGGCGGCCAGGTGGAAAGTGGTGGCGAAGCGCTCCAGGAGGTCGCCGCTGCCGGCCAGGACCTTAACCGCTCCGGTGGTAATGGCGCGGCCCGGCGCCAGCTCGCCGGAAATGAGCCGGCGGACAGCAGGCCCGGCGGAGAAGGCGAGGTCGGCAGGGCCGTTCCCGCGGTCTACGGCAAGGATGCAGCCGTCCACGCGGATCAGCAGGGTGGCAGGGCCGAACTCCGCGGCATAGGAGGTTGGGGGCAAGCCGGCGGCCACCTCCGGACGGAATGCCGTGCGCAGCGCCATGGTCATGGAGTCGGGGGTGATGACCTGGTCCTCCCGGGGCTCGCCCATGGCCTTGAAGCCCCAAGCGCCGAGGGCCAGCACCAGCGGCTCCAGCTCGCTGCCGTACGGAGTCAGTTCGTACACGATGACGCGCGAGTGCGGTACCCGGCGGATGATGCCGGCCGCCTGCAGTTCCTTGAGCCGCGCCGCCAGGATGTTGCTCGGAATCCGCGGAAGTCCCGCGGCGAGTTCGCCATAGCGGCGCGGCCCCACCAGGAGGTCACGCACGATGAGCAGGGCCCAGCGTTCGCCCACGAGCTCAAGGGCCCGTGTGACGCCGCAATACTGGCCGTAGTCCCGCGCTGCCATCGGCCTCAGGACTGCTGGTTTACAAAAGCCTGGGGGCCCTGTTCGGCCGCGGCGGGGTGCATGTAGCCGAATTCGAGGACGTTTCCGTCCGGGTCCGTGAGCTGGCGCTGGTACATGAAGCCGAGGTCCGTGGCCGGGTGGTCCTCGGAGCCGCCCGCGGCCAGGCCTGCGGCGAGCGCAGCGTCCACGTCCTCCCTGCTGTCCACGAAGATTGCCGTTGACACGGACACTGCGGCGGCCGGGTCTCCGATGGGCCGGTTGGTGAAGGTCTGGAAGAAGTCGCGGACCAGGATCATGAAATAGCTGTGGTCCTCTTCAACAACCACGCAGGCGGCGTTGTGGTCCGTGAAGAGCGGGTTGATGGTGAATCCGATGGCCGTGTAGAACGCCTTGGCGCGGTCCAGGTCGGTGACCGGCAGGTTGACGAACATGGAAGTCATGGTGGTCTCTTTCGTAGGCTCTGAGGGTGACGGAAGTAACACTTGCAAAAAACAAGTGACCGGTCAAGGGTCTTTGGCAAGGCATTCCCTTTGGTGGACATTTCTTCTACAACTGGAAGGGGAAAGGACATGCCGTGCTGGCCAGTGCAACCGGAACACAGTCACATCCCGTTTAGTTCGTATTGATCCTCACACCGGAGCCCATTTCTTCCGCGTGCCGGTGGCGGGGCAGATACTGTAGAAGCCATGACGTCTACCACCGCCGCCGAGACCGTACGGCCTGAACGCAACATCCCCGCAGAGATCGCCCGCTCCTGGCTCCTCGTGAACGCCATGAAGACCGAGCTCTTCGACCAGTCCGCCGTATCACGCGCAGATTCGATCATTCTTGATATCGAAGACGCCGTGGACCCGTCCCAGAAGGACACGGCGCGGGGCAACGTGGTGGACTGGCTGACCCGCGGCGGCCAGGCCTGGGTCCGCATCAACGACGCCACCAGCCCGTTCTGGGCAGATGACCTTGCCGGCCTCCGCGGCACCCCCGGCCTGCTGGGCGTCATGCTCGCCAAGACCGAATCCGCTGACCAGGTCACCGAAAGCTTCCACCGCATGGACGGCAAGACCCCCGTCATTCCCCTGGTGGAGTCCGCCGTCGGCATCGAAGAAGCCAACAACATCGCCAAGGCCCAGGGCGCGTTCCGCCTGGCCTTCGGTTCCGGCGATTTCCGCCGGGACACCGGCATGGCCGCCACGCCCGAGGCCATGGCCTACCCCCGCGCCAAGCTCGTTGTGGCCAGCCGCGTCGGCAACCTGCCCGGCCCCATCGACGGACCCACCGTGGGCACCAACCACCCCATCCTGCGCGAGCAGACCGGCATCACCGTGATGATGGGCATGACCGGCAAGCTCTGCCTGGCCATCGACCAGACCCCCGTGATCAACGAGGTCATCAGCCCCACGCCGTCCGACGTCGCCTGGGCCACCGACTTCATGAACGACTTCGAAGCCAATGGCCGCGTCATCCGCGACGGCTCGGACCTGCCCCGCTTGGGCCGCGCCGAAAAGATCATGAAACTGGCTGTAGCCTTTGGGGTGCAGCCCGCGCTGTAGCGCCCGCCCCCAGCACTTCAGGAGACCCCGTGACCGATACCCGCTATCTGGTCCACGGGGTCTTTTGGGATGGTCCGCCCGCCGCCACGGCAGCGGACGACGGCGGCGCCCCGGCACTGCGGCTCCAGTCACCATCCGGGGACTTCCGGGAGTTGAGCCTCCGCCCGGGCGCACGGCTCGGCTTTCGGGTCGCCGGGCCGGCCAAGTCCTGCCTGGGGCACCTGGTGGTCCACTCGTCCGCCCGCCGCGACCACATCCTGTGCAAGGCAGCCGCCCCGGCCGCCAGGGGACGGCAATGCGAACGCTGCTTCGTCCTGGACGAGTCCCGGCTGATCCACGACTTCCACCGTGGCGGCCGGGTGACTCCCGGGCTCCGCGACTACCTGATGCAGGAACATTGGCTGTACGTGGCCACCTTCGCCGGTGGCGCCACGAAGGTGGGTACGGCCTCCGGCCCCAGGAAGTGGAACCGGCTGGCCGAACAGGGTGCCACGATGGCCCGTTACGTGGCACGGGCGGACGACGGCCGGGTGGTCCGGGTCCTGGAGGACCTGGTCACGGCCGAACTGGCGCTCACCCAGCAGGTGCGCTCCAGTGCCAAAACCGAGGCCCTCCTGCAACCGCTGGCCGCGGGAGACCTGGATGCCATCAGCAGCAGCCACGCAGGCGACGTGCGGTACCTGCTGGCACGCACCGCCGTCGGCGGCTTCACCGTGGTTGACGAATCGTGGGTGCGTCCCGCCCAGGCGGACGCCGTCTATGGTCCGGCGGCCCGGCACGCCTACCCCCATCCCCTGGACGGCGGGGAGCACGGCTTTACTGTCGCCGCCATCAGCGGAGCCAACGTCCTGGCCCGGCTGGACGGCACAGATTCACTGTTCGTGGTGAACCTGGCGCACCTGACGGCCAGGACCATTGAACCGGGGGACTTCGCCTCGGCAGTGCCGGCCGTGCAGGAAGCGTTGTTCTAGGAGCTGCCTCAGGGGCACCCGCAGTCCGGGCCGGGCAGCCCGGTAGACTTGGACGGTGCTGAACGAATTCTGGGCCACCGCGCCCACCTCCTACAAAGTCACGGTTTTCAGCGCCATGGGCCTGATCGCCGTCGGCATCATCCTGAACCTCGTGGGCAACACCAGCGGCAACCAGGGCCTGGCCATGGCCTCCCTGCCGCTGATCGGCCTGGGCCTGGTCCTGCATGTGGTGGGCATGGTGGTCCGCGGCCAGTCGATCCGGAAGAACCTGCGCCGCTAGCAGCGCTGCCGGGAAGCGCCCCGTTTTCGGCCCGTCATCACGCGGACGATAAGCTTGGGGCCATGACTATCAATCCGGATCTGCAGGGCCGGAGCTACCCTGCTGCAGAGGTGTACGACGTCGGCCGTGAGAAGATCCGCGAGTTCGCCCGGGCAGTCAAGGCCACCCATCCCGCACACTTCGATGTCGATGCCGCCACGGCATTGGGCCACCGGGACCTCGTGGCACCGCCCACCTTCGCCATCATCGTCGCCCAGCGCGCCGACGCCCAGCTCATCGAGGATCCGGACGCCGGCATCGACTTCTCCCGCGTGGTCCACGCAGACCAGCGCTTCACCCACCACCGGCCCATTTTCGCCGGTGACCGGCTCGTGGCCGAACTGCACGTGGACGGCGTCCGCGCCATGGGCGGCGGCGCCATGATCACCACCCGCTCCGAAATCTTCGCGCTCGGCGACGGTGACGCCCGCGAGCAGGTCACCACCACCACGTCATCCATCCTGGTCCGCGGAGAGGGACAGTAACCATGAGCCCCAGCATCACTGACCTGGCAGCCGGCCAGGAGATCGGCAGCCGCACCGTCGAGGTCACCCGCACGGACCTGGTCAAGTACGCAGGCGCCTCCGGCGACTTCAACCCCATCCACTGGAACGAGGCCTTCGCCACCGGCGTGGAACTGCCCGGCGTCATCGCCCACGGCATGTTCACCATGGGTTCGGCCGTCCAGCTGGTGACCGACTGGGCGGGCGACCCGGCCGCCGTCGTCGATTTCCAGACCCGCTTCACCAAGCCCGTCCTGGTCACAGACACCACCGGCACCGCGGAGCCCGGCGCCACTATTGAGGTCAGCGGAACCATTGGAAAGCTCGACGCCGAGGCAGGAACCGCCCGCGTGGACCTCACCGTCACCGCAGCCGGGCAAAAAGTCCTGATGAAGGCCCAGGCCGTCGTCAAGCTCTCCTAGCGGAACCTCCTTGACCAAAGCGGCAGCACCCCACGCCACAGCGGCCGGCGTCACCCACTGGCGCAACGCCGTCGTAGTGGCCTACGGCGCCAGCGGGCTGGCGTTCGCGTCCTGGGTATCCCGGCTCCCGGCCATCCGTGACGCCCTGGACCTGACCCCGGGAAATGTGGGCGTCCTGCTCCTCTGCCTGACCTTGGGTTCGTTTGCATCGGTGTCCGCCTCGGGGCTGATCGTGCTCCGGCTGGGCTCCAAGCAGACCATCCGGACCGGCAGCATCATGGTGGGTTTTGGCCTGCTGCTCGCGGGGCTTGGCACCTCCGTGCTGGCCAGTCCCGTGGCGACGGCGGCGGGCCTGGCCGTTATCGGGCTGGGCACCGGAAGTTGGAACACCGCCTCCAACGTTGAGGGCGCAGCGGTGGAACGGGCCGTGGGCCGGCACATCATGCCCAGGCTGCACGGTGCGTTCAGCCTGGGGACCGTGGCGGGCGCGGGCCTGGGGGCGGCCGCTGCGGCGGTGTCCCTGCCGGTGGCCTTGCACCTCGGCGCGGCCGGCCTGGTGGTCGCCGTATCGGTAGCCACGGCGGCGTCCTGGTTCCGTGCGGACATCACCGCGGTAGCGGGGGAGCGGACGTACACCCCTGACCACTTCGAGGACCCCACCACCGGACCCATTCCCCTCATCACCGCCGGGGAGGGGGAGGCCCCCCTCGACAACAAGCGCAAGATCGCCCAGGCCTGGCGGGACCGGCGGACCCTCCTCCTGGGTGTCCTGGTGCTGGGACTGGCCCTGGCCGAAGGCGCGGCGGGGGACTGGGTGGCCCTTGCGCTGGCGGACGGGCACGGGCAAAGCGATGCCGCCGGCGCCGCCGGGTACGGGCTGTTCGTCACGTTCATGACCATTGGCCGGTTCGCCGGAACCCTTGTCCTGGACCGTTACGGCAGGGTTCCGGTGATGCGATGGTGTGCTGCGCTGGCGGTCCTGGGGCTGGGGCTCTTCGTCTTCGCGCCCGTACCGTGGCTCGCCTTCATCGGCCTCGCCATCTGGGGGCTGGGTGCCTCGCTGGGATTCCCCGTGGGCATGTCCGCCGCGGCCGACGACCCCGCCAAGGCCGCCGCCAGGGTCTCCGTGGTCTCCACCATCGGCTACGGCGCATTCCTGTGCGGGCCGCCGCTGCTGGGCCTGCTGGCCGAGCACGTGGGCATCCTGCACTCCCTGCTGGCCGTCATGGTGATGCTGGCCGTCAGCTTCTTCCTTTCCCCGGTGGCCCGGAAGCTCGGCTAGTTACCCGAAGCTACCGTGCCCGTACGGTATCTTCGGGTAACGTGTTGTGGTGACTTCCACGCTGCTTTCCTCCCTGACCACCTCCGCCGTCGGCGGCCCTGCCGGCAAGTACATCGAGGCGCGGACCGAGGCTGAGATCATCGACGCGGTCCGCACCGCGGATGCCGCCGGGGAACAGGTGCTGATCATCGCGGGCGGTTCCAACCTCCTGATCTCCGACGACGGGTACCCCGGGACGGTGGTGAAGATCGCCTCCGAGGGCTTCACGGTCAACGCGGAGGACTCCTGCGGCGGGGTGGCCGTGGTGGTCCAGGCCGGGCACAACTGGGACCAGCTGGTGGACTACGCCGTCCGCCACGCGTGGTCCGGTATCGAAGCGCTATCCGGGATTCCGGGGTCAACGGGCGCGACGCCGGTCCAGAACGTGGGTGCCTATGGCGCCGACGTTTCGCAGACCATTGCCGCGGTCCGGACCTGGGACCGCGAGCGGAACGCCGTGCAGACCTTCACCAACTCCGAGCTGAAGTTTGGGTACCGGGACTCCATCCTGAAGCAGACCACCGTGAACGGTTCCCCCCGTTATGTGGTGCTGACGGTCGAATTCCAGCTGCCGCTGGGCCGGATGAGCGCCCCCATCCGGTACGCCGAGCTGGCGCGTTCCCTGGGCGTGGAGGCGGGCAAGCGGGCTTACTCGAACGATGTGCGCCGGGAAGTGCTGCGGCTGCGGGCCTCCAAGGGCATGGTCCTCGATGCTGCGGACCGGGACACCTATTCGACGGGGTCGTTCTTTACCAACCCGATTGTTCCCGAGGCGGAGGCGGCGTCGCTGCCGGAGAACGCGCCGCGGTACCCTGCCGGCCAGGACGGGATGGTCAAGCTGTCCGCTGCGTGGCTGATAGACCAAGCCGGCTTCGGCAAGGGCTTCGGGCTCGAACCGGACAGCGTGTCCGGGGGACGGGCTTCGCTGTCCACCAAGCACACGCTGGCCATCACCAACCGCGGCGGCGCAGGCGCCTCCGACGTGGTGGCTGTGGCACGCGAGGTGCGTGCCGGCGTCGAACGCCGCTTTGGCGTCCGGCTGCACCCCGAGCCGCTGCTTATCGGCCTGGAACTGTAAGTTCCTCTTCGGCGGCCACTGAAGTGCCTGCCGGGTCCTGCCGCAGGGACGCTGCCGCGCCCATGACTGCCGAGGCCCACCCGGCCAGTGCCAGGTAGAGGCCCATGAAGATCCACACCAGCTGCCCGGGCGCCAGCGGGCTCACGGTCCCGGCCACGATGCAGGTGGCGAGGCCGGCGGTGGCGACCACCAGGGACAGGACCCAGAGCACCCGTCCGGTCATCGGGTGGCGGCGCCAGTCCCTGCGGATCCGCACGCCCTGGCAGCCCGTGCTGAGGCCGGGAAAGAGGACCGCGTAACCTCCGCCCAGGCTCAGGGCCAGGGAGGGAAGAAGAATTCGGGGTTCAGACTGTCCGCTGCCCAGGAACCTGGTGAGGGAAAGGCCCCCCAGCGCCGTTCCGGCCAGGACGCTGAGCGTCCCGCCGATCATCCACATCCTGGTTTTACGCGCAAGCAACAGCCACAAACTCCCCAAAGTCATGGTTCCACCCTAACCGGCGTAGGCGCCCGGAGATGCGGCACCTAGGATGAAGCAATGTCACCAACGGCCGTGCGGCTGACCCGCAACGTCATGGGCCGGCTCCGCCTGGCGTCCCAGGGGCTCACGGCTGCCGGGCCGGCGCCATTGAGCCGACTTGGCGGTGCTGTTCCCGGCTCCGCCGAGGACGTGGTGCGCTGGATGACGGCGATGCAGGCGCAGGACCTGCAGGCGTCCCTGTGGGCCGTGGGCGTGCGGCTCCCCGGATCGGGCCTGGGTGAGGTCCGTGCCGCCCTTCATGCCGGCTCGATCGTCCGTTCCTGGCCCATGCGCGGAACCCTGCACCTTGTGGCCCCCGAGGACCTCGGCTGGATGCTGGACCTCACTGCCGAGCGCCTCACCAGGAGCATCGCTGCCCGGCACCGGGAACTGGCCATCACCTGGGCCGATATCGAGGCGAGCCGTGATGTGGCGCTGGCCCGGATCGCCGCGGGTGGCCCGGTCAGCCGTGCAGACCTGTTCAAGGAGTTCGACGCCGCGGGCCAGCCAACTGCCGGCCAGCGGGGCATCCACATCCTGGGCACGCTGTGCCGGCACGGCTGGCTGGTGCAGGGGCCGCTGGCGGGAAACCAGCAGCTGTTGGTGGCCTTCGACGAATGGATTCCGGTGTCGCGGCGCCTCGAGCGGGCCGAGTCGGTGGCCGAGTTCCTGCTGCGCTACATCCGAAGCCACGGTCCCGCAACCGTGCGGGACTTCGCTTGGTGGACGCAGATCCCGCTGACCGAGGCCAGGGCCGCTCTTGACGCCGTCCGCAGCCAGATAGTGGAGGTCGAGTTCGACGGCGCGGGCTACTGGATCTCACCGGAAACGGCCGGCCTGCTGGACAGCTCCGTCCCGGGGGCCAGGTCGGTCCTGCTGCTGCCCGGCTTCGACGAGTTCGTCCTCGGCTACCAGGACCGCAGCCCCGTCCTTGCGCCGGAGCACTTCAACAGCATCGTTCCCGGCGGCAACGGGGTCTTCAAGAAGACTGTGGTTGCGGCGGGGGAGGTGGTGGGCACCTGGGCGCGGGAAGGCACGGGCCGTGGTGCCGCCGTCGTACCCGAACTCTTTGCCGGGACCCGGCCGTTGGGACCGGCAGCGCAGGCGGCCCTGGCAAAGGCCGCCCGCCGGTACCTTGAGTTCCTGGACACCTAAGCCTGACGCGCGCTCTGTTGTGGTGGTTTCCCGGCTGACGCGCGCTCTGTTGTGGTGGCTTGGAGCTGCCATTAAACACAAGCGGTCCTGCCTCAACCGGGGCAGGACCGCTCGTGGAACAACGGTTACAGGTTGCCGGTGGCGATGTTCAGCATGCGGCGCAGCGGCTCGGCGGCACCCCAGAGCAGCTGGTCGCCCACGGTGAAGGCGCTGATGTAGTTGGGGCCCATCTCCATCTTGCGGATGCGGCCCACGGGGATGTCCAGGGTGCCGGAAGCGGCCACGGGGGTCAGGTCGGCCATGGAGGCTTCCTTGGTGTTTGGAACCACCTTGGCCCACTCGTTGTCCTCGGCCAGCAGCTTTTCGATCTCGGCAACGGAGAGGTCCTCGCGAAGCTTCAGAGTCAGTGCCTGGGAGTGGGAGCGCATGGCGCCGATCCGGACGCACAGCCCGTCCATGATCACGTGGTTTTCCTCGGAGGTGCCCAGGATCTTGTTGGTCTCAACCCCGGCCTTCCACTCTTCCTTGGACTGGCCGTTGCCCAGGTCCGCGTCGATCCAGGGGATCAAAGAGCCGGCCAGCGGAACGCCGAACTGGGTAGCGTCGATGTCGGTGCGCTGGTGGGCCAGGACCTTGCGGTCGATCTCAAGGATCGCCGAAGCCGGGTCATCAAGTTCGGTGCTGACTTCGGCGTTGAGCGTGCCGAACTGGCTGAGGAGCTCACGCATGTGGCGGGCGCCGCCGCCGGAGGCAGCCTGGTAGGTCATGGACGTGCCCCATTCGACGAGGCCGTTCTTGAACAGTCCGCCGAGACCCATGAGCATGCAGGAGACGGTGCAGTTGCCGCCGATGAAGTCCTTGGTGCCGTTGACCAGGCCCTTGTCGATCACATCGCGGTTGATGGGGTCCAGGACGATGATCGAGTCGTCGTTCATGCGCAGCGTGGAGGCGGCATCAATCCAGAGGCCGTCCCAGCCGCGGCCGCGCAGTTCGCCGTGGACCTGCTTGGTGTAGTCCCCGCCCTGGGCGGTGACAATAATGGGCAGCTTCGCCAGGGTGTCGAGGTCAAACGCGTTCTCGAGCTTGCCTGCGCCGTCAGCGAAGGACGGGGCGGCACCTCCCGCGTTGGACGTGGAGAAGAACACCGGGTTGATGTTGGCGAAGTCGCCCTCGTCCTGCATGCGCTGCATGAGGACGGAGCCCACCATGCCGCGCCATCCGACCAGGCCGACAGAAGGGGTAGCTGCTGTAGTCATTCGTACAGTTTAGACTTCGCAACCGGAAGGGCGCAGTCGGTTACGTCACTGCCGCCAGGCTCCGGCAGGGTACGACGGCGGCCTGGACCCTTTGCGCATCCCTGCGGCCGGCAGCCGAAACAGGCTAGCCCCGGTCGGTCTCTTCGAGCAGTGAGGTTTTGCGGGCGCGCAGGGCAAAGAACGCACCGAAGGCGAAGGCCTGCGTCACCACTACCAGCACGATGGCGCCGGCGATCTTGTTGCCTCCCAGGATCATGGTGAGCCCAACGATCGCGGACAGCAGCGCCAGCAGGGGGAGGAGCATGTACCCCAGGACGAACAGGGTTTCGGGTTTCTTCAGCATCGTCCTAGCTTTCGGTCCGTGACCATTTGGTGAATCGGTAGCGCGTGCCATTGGCGCCTGTCAGCCAGCCGTCCGGGGGGAGGGAGGAGCTGGCCTCCCAACTCGTGCCGAGCTCCGGAGCGTACGTATCGCCGTCGGCCTCCACGTCGATGGTGGTGACCACCGCAACGTTGGCGAGCTCCGTCGACTGGCGGAAAATTTCGCCGCCGCCAAGGATCCACACGGTGTCGCCGCCGTCGACGAACTGGGACTCCAGCAGTGCGTCGTCCAGTGAGGGGACCACTACGGCGCCTTCCGCCTCGGGCGTATCGGCCCAGCTCTTCTGCCGGGTGATGACGATGTTGGTGCGCCCGGGCAGGGGGCGGTACTTTTCCGGAAAGGACAGCCAGGTTTTGCGGCCCATGATCACCGGGTGTCCGGTGGTCAGCCGGGTGAAGTGCCTGAGGTCCTCGGGCAGGTGCCAGGGCATGTCGCCGTCCTTGCCGATGACGCCGTCCGGGGTCTGCGCCCAGATCAGGCCCACGCCGGTGATGGAGGCGGCAAGCTCCTCGGTGAAGGATTGGGGATCGGTGGAGTTCTCGGTGCTCATACGGCAATCGGCGCCTTAATGGTGGGGTGGTGCTTGTAACCGACCACCTCGAAGTCTTCCAGCGTGTAGTCGAAGATCGAGGCGGGTTTCCTGTTGATCTTCAGCTGCGGGTACTCGTAAGGCTCGCGTTCGAGCTGCTTGAGGACCTGGTCCATGTGGTTCTCGTAAATGTGGACGTCGCCGCCGGTCCAGACAAATTCGCCGGGCTCAAGGCCCACCTGCTGCGCCAGCATGTACGTGAGCAGGGCGTAGGAGGCGATGTTGAACGGGACGCCCAGGAACATGTCCGCCGAACGCTGGTACAGCTGGCAGGAGAGCTTTCCGTCGGCAACATAGAACTGGAAGAACGCGTGGCACGGCGGCAGTGCCATGTCATTGAGCTCGGAGACGTTCCAGGCAGAGACGATGTGCCGGCGGGAGTCCGGGTTGGCCTTGAGGTTCTCTACGAGCTCGGCGATCTGGTCGATGTGGCCGCCGTCCGGGGTGGGCCAGCTGCGCCACTGCACACCGTAAACCGGGCCGAGGTCGCCGTCCTCGTCAGCCCATTCGTTCCAGATGGTGACGCCCTGGTCCTGCATCCACTTCACGTTGGTTTCGCCGCGCAGGAACCACAACAGCTCCACCGCCACGGACTTGAAGTGGACCCGCTTGGTGGTGATGAGCGGGAAGCCTTCGGCCAGGTCGAAACGGATCTGGCGGCCGAAAACGCTGGTGGTTCCGGTGCCCGTACGGTCGGATTTGTGCGTGCCCTGGGCCAGGACGTCGCGCAGAAGGTCTTCATAAGGCGTGGGGATGCTCACCGTCCCAGTCTACCGGCGCCCGGCGGGAGGAACGGTGAGGTTGCGGATGGCACGAATCACCAGCCACAGCGTGAAGCCCAGGTGCCCGGCGCGGATCACCGACCATTGGTCCGCTTCCGTCCCAGCTTTCCTCGGACCAGGTCCAGCAGCAGGTCATCGCCGAGTCCTGCCGTCCGGCCGGCCTGCACATAGCGTTCGACGGCGGCCATCACCTCCGGCGGGACTGTACCCGGGCTGCCGTGCCCGGCGCCGTCCGGAACGGAGGCGACGAAGGTGCCGCCCCGGCGTCGTGATTCCACAACTCCGGCCGCCTCCAACTCCTTGTACGCCCTGGCCACGGTGCCGGCAGCAATGCCCAAATCCGAGGCCAGGCTGCGGACTGTGGGCAGCCTGCTTCCAGCGGTCAGTGCGCCAACGGCAACCAGGGAGCTGATTTGGGACCGGATCTGCTCGTAGGGCGGAGTGGCGGACCGCAGGTCCACTGTGATTCCGGCGCTCACGGCACCGTTTCCGGTGCGGGCGCAGCCGCGGAGGCAGGCTTGGCGGAGATCCCGCGGACAGGGATCACCGCAATGACCACGCCGGCAGCAGCCAGAATCACTCCGGCTCCCGGTGCCACCTGCCACAGGACCGAGGTGGTATCCGCGCCGGGCGGGGAAAAGCGTTGCAGCCCTGGTGCTGCGCTCATGAGCAGCGCGCCCGCCTGGGCGGCAAAGAGGGCAGCCAGGGTGCGGGCCACCCTGTGCAGCGTGATGGCGCGAAGGGCGGCGTCCAGTCCGCGAACCGTCGCGGGGATGCTGCGGCGGCGCCGTGCCACGGCAAAGGGCACGGCGGCGGTTCCGATGGCGGCAGCAGTGGTCCACACTGCCGCAATCCACGACGGCGGCGCGCCCGCCTCCGCCTGCCACGCTGCGATGAGGACGATGACGCCGAGCAGGATGGCCGCGGCAGCAACCACCGTGGTGGTCAGTGCGGGGGAGACCGGCTGGCGGGGCCAGTGGCGGGGCTCCCTGTCCGTGCCGTAGTTGCGGTGCAGGAGGACCTCCCCGCCGGCCACAACCGCCAGCACAGCCATGGCCGCCAGTGCTACGAAGAGCGCCGGCTGGCCGGTGAGGACTCCCGGCATCACGGCTGCTGCCACCAGCGGAATCAGCGCGGCCAGGCCCATGGCCGGCCCGATCGAGACCACCAGTTTCGTGGCAGGTTGCGGGTCAGTCATCCGGCGGGCCCGGCGTTCGGTCAGGCCATGGGACAGTTTGGGCGGCGCCCACCACCACATCGCCAGGAGCACTACGAGGTTCAACATGGCGGCGGGACTGGCCCAGTTGCCGGTACCTTCTGCCGGGTCCGTCAGGGCAGCGTGGTTGCCGGCGATCGCGGCCAGGCCGGAGGCCACCGTGGCCACGGTACGGAGCAGCCGGTTCATTGCAATGGTCCGCAGGAGGCTGTTGTCCTCGGATGAGAGCCATTCCAGCCGCCGGCGCCGGGCGATCAGTGCCAGGACGGCAAAAGTTCCGGCCGCCAGGACCACCAGGGCGCCACCCAAAGGGGCGGCGAGGTCGATGCCGGGGACCCTGCCGTCCCCGCCGTAGTACACGTAACCGCCGGACGGTTCGGGACGCGGGACGTAGGGAGCAGGGTCGAATCCCGGCACGCCCGCCGTCCACGCGATTTGCCCGGCAGCCGTGACGAAGATGGCCAGCACCGTCCAGGCCAGTTTCCGGGGCAGGAAATCCCGGATCCGGCGTACGTCCAGGCTCGCCCGCCGACGGGGAAGCCGTGGACCGGGATAGCTGAGCTGGCCGATCGCATGCACCGCAAGGCAGCCCAGGACGGGCCACGCCAGGACGGGAAGGAGTTCGACGGCGGACGGCGCCTCGGAGACGTCGGAGACGGGGATCAGGCCCGCCTTCGCCGCCGGCTGGAGCGAACTCACCAGCCAGCCGATGACCCCGATCCAGAGTGCGTGCTTGGCCGCGGTGTCCGCTGACCCGGGATTGCCCGGCTGCCAGATGACCCACCGGAGCAGCAGGTAGACCCCTGCGGCCAGCAGGAACGGAAACAGGATCACCGTTGGCTGCATTGCAGTAAACGCTAAGGCGTCGAGGCCTGGCACATCATCCCCCAAATTCGTGCGGCTTTGTACCAAGTATTTGATACAAAACCGCACGAGGTCAACCGGGCGGGCCAGCCAGTACCGTCAGTCGTCGAAGGGCTTGAACCGCTCAACCGCTACAACGTTGTTCCCCTTGGCATGGGCCACGTGGCACACCACCAGCTCTCCCGGGGACAAATACGGGTCCGCGGAGGGGAGCAGGCTGCCCAGCCGCGCCGGCATGTGCTTGGCCAACTGGGCGAGGACTGTGGGCAGCGCCGGGCGGTGCGTGCAGACTGCCACGGGCCTCTGCTTGTCGAACAGTGACTCAATGATATCGGCCGTTTTTCTGGGGCTGCGCTCATGCCGGTGTTCCGTCAGGGCCTCCGCTATCTTGACCTTCGCGCCGCTGGCCTTCGCATAGGGAGCCACTGTGGCTACGCAGCGGAGCCACGGGCTGGTGACCACCCGCGGCGGCTTCCATGCCTGCAGCAGCCTTCCGACGGCCTGCGCCTGCCGGATACCCGTGGCAGCCAGCGGCCGTTCACCTTCGGCCTTGGTCCAGGATGAACGCGGCTTTGCCTTGGCATGGCGGACAACCACCAGCGGCCAGGTGTCCAGCCCGCCGCGGGCATGTGCCTCCCGCAGATGCTGCAGAGGCACGGTATCCGAAGGATTGGAGAGCAGCGCGGCCGCCCTGTCCGGGCTGCACCACATCACGGAATCCACTTCCTTGCCATCCGGCACCAGGCGTGCGCCGTTAACCTTCACGGCCCAGTAGTAGACCACCTTCAACCCCGAAGCCACGTGGTAGTGGATGGGCGGCAGGGGAATGCCCAGCGGGGCATCAAGCCCGATCTCCTCCCGCACTTCCCGGACCGCGCACTCGGGTACCGTCTCGCCGTCGTCGATCTTGCCTTTTGGCCATGACCAGTCGTCATAGCGGGGGCGGTGGATCAGGAGGACTTCGAGGCCTTCCCGGGTGGCCCGCCAGGGGATGGCTCCGGCAGCGGTGACCGCTACTGGTTCCCCGGGATGGTCTGTCTGGTCTTCTACGAGTGCATCGCTCGACAAAACCGGTGCCCTAACGCCGGCTCAGGCTGCGCTGCCGGGGGCGCGAGGCGAGCAGCCAGGACTGGACGTCCTCAAGCGGCTTGCCGTCTTCCCCGAGGTGGTGGCGGATCCAGTGGCCGTCGTTGTCCAGGTGCCAGCTGGAGGTTTCCGGTGCCAGGTAGCGCTGCAGCAGGTCGAGGACGTAGGTGATGTCATCGGCGCTGGCAAGCTGCACCAGGGCCTCCACCCGGCGGTCGAGGTTGCGGTGCATCATGTCGGCCGAGCCGATGTAGACCACGGGGTCCCCGCCGTTGGCGAAGGCAAACACGCGGGAGTGCTCCAGGAACCGGCCCAGGATGGACCGGACGGTGATGTTCTCGCTCAGGCCCGGAACGCCGGGGCGCAGCGAGCAGATTCCGCGCACCACCACGTCCACCTTCACGCCTGCCTGGGACGCGCGGTAGAGGGAGTCGATGATGGCTTCGTCGACCATGGAGTTGACCTTGATCTGCACGCGTCCCGGCTTGCCTGCCCGGGCGTTGCGGATCTCGGTTTCGATCCTGTCGATCAGCCCGGAGCGGACGGAGCGGGGAGCCACCAGGAGCCGCTTGAACGTCGACTTGGGGGCGTAGCCGGAGAGCTGGTTGAACAGCTTGGACAGGTCCTGGCCCACCTGCTCGTTGGACGTCAGGAGGCCAAGGTCCTCGTAGTACCGTGCGGTGCGGGGGTGGTAGTTGCCGGTGCCGATGTGGCAGTAGCGGCGCAGGCCATCCACTTCCTGGCGGACCACCAGGGACAGCTTGCAGTGCGTCTTCAGGCCCACGATGCCGTACACCACGTGGACGCCGGCCTGTTCCAGCTTGCGGGCCCAGGAGATGTTGGCCTGTTCATCGAACCGGGCCTTGATTTCCACCAGGGCCAGGACCTGTTTGCCAGCCTCCGCGGCGTCGATGAGCGCATCGACGATGGGGGAGTCGCCGGAGGTGCGGTACAGCGTCTGCTTGATGGCCTGCACCTTGGGATCCGCCGCGGCCTGCTCCAGGAAGGCCTGCACGGAGGTGGAGAACGAATCGTACGGGTGGTGCAGGAGGATGTCCCGGCGGCGCATGGCGGCAAAAACGTTGGCGGCCTTGGACGTCTCGGACTCGTTCAGGTACCGGGAGGTGTGCGGTACGTGCTTGGGGTAGTGCAGGTCGGCGCGGTCGATGCCGCCAATGACGGCGAGGCCGCGGAGATCGAGCGGAGCGGGCACCGAGTAGACCTCGGACTCCTCCACGCCGAGTTCGCGGATCAGCAGCGCCCGGATGTTGGGGTTGATGTCGTTGGTGAGTTCCAGCCGGACCGGCGGGCCGAACCGGCGGCGCAGGAGTTCCTTCTCCAGGGCCTGGAGGAGGTTCTCGGCGTCGTCCTCTTCAACCTCCACGTCTTCGTTGCGGGTAACGCGGAAGGTGTGGTGCTCCAGGACTTCCATGCCGGGGAAGAGCTTGTCCAGGTGGACGGCGATGACGTCTTCGAGGGCGATGAAACGTGCCACGCGTCCGGCCACGGCACCTGCACGCGGGCCGTCGATGGAGATCAGGCGCGGCAGCTGGTCCGGCACCTTGACGCGGGCGAACAGTTCCTTGTCGCTCACCGGGTTCCGGACCACCACGGCCAGGTTGAGGGACAGCCCGGAAATGTACGGGAAGGGGTGCGCCGGGTCCACCGCGAGGGGCGTGAGGATGGGGAACACCTTTTCGGCGAACATGACGCTCAGCTGCTGCTGGGCGGCGTCGTCGAGTTCGTCCCAGTGCATGAGGTGGATGTGCTCATATGCCAGGGCAGGTCGGATCTGCTCGGCGTAGACCTGGGCGTGCCGCTGCTGCAGCCTGTGTGCTTCGGCGCTGATCTGTTCCAGTACTTCCACCGGGCTCAGGCCGGCCGGGGAGGGCACAGCCAGTCCGGTGGCGATACGGCGCTTCAGGCCGGCCACCCGGACCATGAAGAACTCATCGAGGTTGGAGGCAAAGATGGAGAGGAAGTTCACCCGTTCCAGCAGGTGCAGGGTGGGGTCCTCAGCCAGTTCCAGCACCCGGGAGTTGAAGCTGAGCCAGCTCAGCTCGCGGTCCAGGAAACGGTCCGGGCTGATGTCCCCCTCGGGCTGCAGGTTGGGCGCGAACTCAGGGATGTCGATGCGGTCCTGCGTGGCCCGGGAGGCCGGAACCTCGGAGGAGCCGAAGCGTGCACGGACCGGGGTTGCAGCATCCTGGGACGTGGCTGTTCCGGACGGTTCCGGGTTCATGGGATCTCCTTTTACCTGGCGCTTGATGCTGGCGCTTCCGGCCTGCGCGGTTCTGTTTCAACCTTACAAGCATTCACCGCGGGGGAGCCCCTGATTTCCGGCCCCCGCCCGGCGAATCAGCCGATTGGACTAACCTTCCTTCACCGGCCCGTACATGACGTCCATGTCCCAGCGGGTGAACCCCAGCCTGCGGTACAGCGAGACGGCCGGTGTGTTGTCCGCATCGGTGTACAGCATCACGGCGTGCAGGCCGAGGTCCTGCAGGTACTTGATGCCGGCAAGCGTCAGGGCCTTCCCCAGGCCGGAACCCTGCGCTTCAGGTGCCACACCCACTACGTAGACCTCGCCGATGGCGGGGTGCGAGCCGTGGCGGGGATGGACCTTCGTCCAGTGGAAACCCAACACACGGCCCCCGGCGTCCACCGCGAGGAGGAACCCGGCGGGGTCGAACCAGTCTTCCTCCATGCGTGCCGCCAGGTCCGCCCGGGTGAGGCTGCCCTGTTCCGGGTGGTGCGCGAAGGCCGCACTGTTGACGGCCAGCCACGCGTCCTCGTCCTGGCCGGGTACGAAGGGCCGCAGCGACACGCCCTCCGGAAGCGCCGCCTCGGGAAGGTCCGCCTCCGCCGTCGTCATCCGCATCTTCCACAACTCCCGCACCGGCGCGTAGCCGTACCGGGCGGCGAGGTCGGCGGCGGCCTCGTGGTTGCCGTGGGACCACGCCTTCAGGCCGTCGAACCCCCTGCGGTCCTGCAGCGCCCGCACCAGGCGGTCGGCCACGCCCTGGTTCCGGTACGAAGGGTGCACGGCGATTTCCAACACTCCGCTGCGGTCCGGCTCCTCCACCACCACGGCGAATCCTGCCAGGTCCTGTCCGGTGGCCGGATCCGAGTCCTCATCCGGGGCGTACAGCGCCAGGGTCAGCAGCGAGTGGTCTGCAGAATCACCGGCGCGCATGGTCACCAGTGTCTGCTCGGAGATCGAGGGGTTGCCGTCGGACTCTTCGGCCGCAGCCAGGAGGTCGCGGCAGTCCTTCAGGAGTTGCCGGTCAACCCCGCCTTGGACAACATGGACGGGCCATTTCTCGGGGTGCGCTGGAGTCATGAAGCAAGGCTACGGGATCAGGGGCCGGCGGCTCAGGCTTCGGTCAGTTCGTCTTCCTGCTGCCGCACCAGGGTCAGCCGGTAGCCGACGTTCCGCACGGTGCTGATGAGGTTCTCGTGGTCGGCACCGAGCTTGGCGCGCAGGCGCCTGACGTGGACGTCAACGGTGCGGGTGCCGCCGTAGTAGTCGTAGCCCCACACCTCGGTCAGGAGCTGCTGCCTGGTGAAGACGCGCCCCGGGTGCTGGGCCAGGTACTTGAGGAGCTCAAACTCCTTGAACGTCAGGTTCAAGGGGGCTCCATTAACCCTGGCGGTGTAGCTGGCTTCGTCGATGACGACGCCGGCGGCGCGGATTTCGCTGGGGGCGTCGTCCTGCTCCGGCACGGCACGGGCCACTGAGAGCCTGATGCGCGCTTCAACTTCAGCGGGGCCGGCGGAGTCCAGGACGATGTCATCCACGGCCCAGGCAGACGAAACAGCTGCCATGCCGCCTTCGGTAAGGATCAGGACCAGCGGCGCACTGAGGCCGGTGGCCTTCAGGAGCTGGGTGAGGGAACGGGCGCCCACGAGGTCTTTGCGCGCATCCAGCAGGACGATGTCGCAGGGGTCCGTTTCAAGGAGGGCTGTGGGCTCCGCAGGGAGGATGTGCACGCGGTGGTTCAGCAGTTCCAGGGCAGGCAGGATGTCTACCGACGAGCCGGTGCTGTTCGTTAAGAGCAGGATGTGCGACATTGTTCCTCCATGGGCTGTCCGCGCATCATCGGGCGACTGAGCTGATGCTTGAGTATACCCGGCAGGTCCTCCCGAACCAGAGATTCCAGCCGCCCAAGAGTCCGTTTTGCGACATATGCCGTTCATATAGGGCAGGATTGGGCGGGGGCGGACATGCCCTTCGAAGGGGCGGTTCCACGCCTAGTGCCAATGCCAGGACGGGATGACAGCGCAGTGAGTGCAGTAACGATTCACAGGCCGGTTTCCATATGACGGCGGACCTGCAGGCCCCTGCCCGCTCGCTTGGATCCTGGGCCATCGGTGTCGTTGGCATCGCGGGCCTGGCCGCCATCATCGCCGGTGTTTACGTCTCCCGTGAAGCCCTGGCCGCCGTCGCCGTCGTAATTGCCGTCGCGGTGGGAATCGGCTGGCCGCACTTCCTCCGGATCCCGGCCAAGAAGACCCTCGCAGCCGTCATCGCACTGCCCGGTGCCGGGTCCGCCCTGGCCGCCTTGTGGGCGCCTGCGCCGGGCTACCTGGACTGGACGCCGGGTTTCGTGGCGGTGGGCATGATGGCCGTGTTCGTGGTGCAGCTCATCCGGGGTACGGGCCAGGCGCAGCGGCTGGAGTCCACCCTGGGCTGCTGCGTGGGCGTGCTGCTTTCCTGCCTGGGTGCGGGATGGGTTGCCGGCGCCCGGTTCAACGGCGTCCGCGAGATGCTGCTGGTGGCCGCGATCAGCGCAGCAGTGGCGCTGCTTGCCGGCCTGATCCGCTGGCCCGACAACGTCATCGCCCCGCTGTGCATCGTCCTTGCCGGCCTGGCGGGCCCGCTTGCCGGGCTGGTGCTCTCAGACATCGCCGTCCTGCCGGCTGCCATCTTCGGTGTGGTGGTGGGAGCGGTCCTTGCCAGCTTCCGGCGCCTGGTCACCTTGCGCGGTGCGCCGCTGAACTTTGCGGCGGCCCTTGGCATGGGCCTTGCACCGGTCTCGGCTGTCGGCTCGCTCGCCTACTTCATAGACAAACTACTCATCTTCTGACGGGTTAGGATGGCATCATGTCCGTACTTGCATTTGAAATTTTCTTCCTTGTCCTGCTCGGCATCGCGAGCCTGTCCATGGCCTGGTTCGCCGGCTTCGTGGTCTACCGCCTCTTCAAGGGCCAGAAGTAGACCAGCCTTCCGATCCCGCAGTTTCTCGAGGTAAATGCCGTGCCCATTGAGATTCCCACAGATCTGACTCCGGAACTTGTTCCCCTTTCCTGGCTCATTGGTGAGTGGGAAGGCCGTGGCCGCCTGGGCACCGGGGATGAGGATTCCGAGCATTTCCTGCAGCATGTCTCCTTCACCCACAACGGCCTGCCGTACCTGCAGTACCGGGCGGAGAGCTGGCTGACGGACGACGACGGCACGCGCCTGCGGCCCCTCACGGTCGAGACCGGCTTCTGGGCGCTGGAGCGCAAGCAGCTTGACGCCGACGGCGGGCCGGGCCTGGTGCCCGCGGACATCGTGCCTGCGCTCAAGAGCGCCGACGAAGTGGAAGCCCTGCGCAACAGCGAGGGAGGGTTCGACATTTCGGTGTCCATCTCCCACCCCGGCGGCATCTCGGAGCTGTATTACGGGCAGATCAAGGGCCCGCAGATCCAGCTCACCACCGACATGGTGATGCGCGGCAGCCACTCCAAGGATTACAGCGCCGCCACCCGGATCTTTGGGCTGGTGGACGGCAACCTGTTGTGGCGGTGGGACGTCGCCACGGGAGGGGAAGCGGGCAAGGGCCTTGAAGCCCACGCGTCCGCGTTCCTGGCACGGGTTTCATAACCGGAAGGTCCACCAGCAGGGAGCGACGCCGTGGCAACAGAAGGAACACCCGGAACCTACAGCGATCTCAAGGCCGTCTTCTTCAACGGCACGCTCAAGAAGTCGCCGCAGACCTCGAATACCGACGGCCTGATCAACATCAGCCGGCTGATCATGGAGAAACAGGGCGTCAGTACCCGGGTGATCCGCACGGTGGACCACGACATCGCCAGCGGGGTCTACCCGGACATGACACAGTACGGCTGGGCCACTGACGAATGGCCGGAGCTCTATCCCGCGGTCCGGGATGCTGACATCGTGGTGGTGGCCGGGCCCATCTGGCTGGGCGATAACTCATCGCAGACCAAGAAGCTGATCGAACGCCTCTACGCCCATTCCGGTGAGCTCAACAGCAAGGGCCAGTGGGCGTTCTATCCCAAAGTGGGCGGTTGCCTGATCACCGGCAACGAGGACGGCATCAAGCACTGCGCCATGAATGTCCTCTACAGCCTGCAGCACATCGGCTTCAGCATCCCGCCGCAGGCCGACGCCGGGTGGATCGGGCCCGTTGGCCCCGGCCCCAGCTACCTCGACGAAGGCTCAGGCGGACCGGAAAGCGACTTCACCAACCGGAACACCACCTTCATGACGTGGAACCTCCTGCACCTGGCCCGGACGCTCAAGGACGCCGGCGGCTACCCTGCCTACGGCAACCTGCCCAAGGAATGGACCGCCGGGACCCGGTTCGACTTCGAAAACCCCGAGTACCGGTAGGCACTCAACCGCTCCGCAATCCCGCAGGCCAGGCCAAGGATCCACAGTGCCGGGCACCGGGGCCAAGTTCTCGCCGCCAAGCGGAATACAGACTGACTGAAGGACGTTCTCCCCAATATGACTACCCCCAGCCCCCTTTTGTCGCGCCCCGGAGCTGTCGAGGCGGCCGGTGCGGATGCCGGCGTCGCGGCCCACTATGGTGAGCCCCTCCGGGAGCAGCGTGCCCTCGCGGCCGGAACCGCCGTCGTCGACCTCTCCTCCCGCGGCGTTGTCACCGTCACCGGGCCGGACCGGCTGAGCTGGCTGAACACGCTGTCATCCCAGCAGGTGACGGCCCTCCAGCCGGGGGAGTCCAGCGAACTGCTCCTCCTGAGCGTGCAGGGGCGCATCGAGTTTGATGCGCGCATCGTTGACGACGGCGGCACCGCCTGGCTGATCGTTGAAGGCGCCGAGGCCGCTCCGCTGGCTGAGTACCTCAGCAGGATGAAGTTCATGCTGCGGGTGGACATCGCCGACGCCTCGGCCGACTGGGCGGTGGTGGGCAGTACCGCCGCCGTGCCGGACTGGGCCTCGCTGGTGGCCTGGCAGGACCCGTGGCCGCATGTCTCTGCCGGCGGCTACTCCTACGCCACCGTTGCAGAAGAGAGCCATCCCGGGCTGGAACGGCCGTGGTTCGAGTACCTCGTCCCCGCCGCCGAACTGGAACAGACGGTGGCGGACCGGCCGCTGGCCGGCGTCATGTCGTCCGAAGCGCTGCGCATCGCCGCCTGGCGTCCCCGGATCGGAGCCGAAACCGATGACAGGACGATTCCGCATGAACTGGACCTGCTCCGTACCGCAGTCCACCTGGCCAAGGGCTGCTACAAAGGCCAGGAAACCATCGCCCGCGTCCACAACCTGGGGCACCCGCCGCGGCGCCTGGTGTTCCTTCAGCTGGACGGTTCGCAGCACACGCTCCCGGCCGCGGGCAGCGTGGTCCTCGCCGGCGACCGCAAGGTGGGAACCGTCACATCCGTGGCGCAGCACTACGAAATGGGGCCGGTGGCGCTGGCAGTCATAAAGCGGTCCGTAGCCCCGGATGAAATACTGACGGTCCTGGACGGGGACGAGCCGTACACCGCCGGACAGGAACTCATCGTCGCCCCCGACGCCGGCCAGGTGGTGGGGCGCCAGACCGGATTCCTTAGGGGGCCACGCGCATGACAGAACACGGAAACGCTACACCGCAGCACGCAGCGGCAGGCGAAGCCGGGGCGGCAGGGCAGGACGACGACGCCGTCGCCCTGGCCCACAGCCTCTTCCAGGCCGCCCGGGACGGGAACACCGAACTGCTGAGCGCCTACCTCGGCGCCGGTGCTCCCGCCACCCTCACGAATGCAGCCGGAGATTCCCTCCTGATGCTGGCGGCCTACCACGGCCACGCAGACACGGTGCGCCTGGTGCTTGAACACGGAGCCGAGGCCAACACCGCGAACGACCGCGGCCAGACGCCGCTGGCCGGCGCGGCGTTCAAGGGGTACACGGACGTAGCCCGGGTCCTCCTGGATGCCGGCGCAGACCCTGACGCCGGGGCCCCCTCGGCACGCGCGGCCGCAGAAATGTTTGCCCGCCAGGAGATCCTCGACCTCCTGGGCTGAGCCCCCGGGTCCGCCCGGCAACCACACAATGACTCTGAAGGATGACCGGATGGAAAACGTAGAAAAGCCCTGGGCGGCGCTGTGGTCGCTGGTGATCGGGTTCTTCATGATCCTGATCGACAGCACCATTGTGTCCGTGGCCAACCCGCGGATCATGGAGGGCCTGGGCGCCGACATCAACTCCGTGATCTGGGTAACCAGTGCCTATCTGCTGGCCTACGCAGTTCCCCTGCTGATCACCGGCAGGCTTGGCGACCGGTTCGGGCCCAAGAAGCTGTACCTGCTTGGCCTGGTGGTGTTCACCCTGGCCTCGCTGTGGTGCGGCCTGGCCCAGGACGTGGAGACCCTCATCGCGGCGCGCGTGCTGCAGGGCCTCGGAGCTGCGGTGATGACGCCACAGACCATGGCCGTCATCACCCGCATCTTCCCGCCGGACCGCCGGGGTGCCGCCATGGCCATCTGGGGCGCCACGGCCGGGATGGCCACGCTGGTGGGCCCGATCCTGGGCGGTGTCCTGGTGGACAGCCTGGGCTGGGAGTGGATCTTCTTCATCAACGTACCCATCGGCGTCGTCGGGTTCATTCTCGCCGTGCGCAACGTGCCCGCGCTCCGCACCCACCCGCACCGTTTCGACATTCCGGGTGTGCTGCTCAGCGCAGTCGGGGTGTTCCTGCTGGTCTTCGGCATCCAGGAAGGCGAGACGTACAACTGGGGAACCATCACCGGGCCCATCAGCGTCTGGTCGCTGATCATCGCCGGAATCATCGTCCTCGCCGGATTCGTCACCTGGCAGCGATTCAACAAGGGCGAGCCGCTGCTGCCGCTGGGACTGTTCCGTGACCGGAACTTCTCGCTGGCCAACCTTGGAATCACCATGGTGGGGTTCACGGTGACGTCCTTCGGGCTGCCGCTGATCTTCTATTACCAGATGGTCCGCGGCCTGACACCCACCCAGTCGGCTTTGCTGATGGTGCCCATGGCGCTGATCTCGGGTGGCATGGCCCCCGTGGTGGGAAAGATCGTGGACCGGGTAAACCCCAAATATCTGGCAACTGCGGGCCTGACGCTCATGGCGGTGGCCCTGGTGTGGAACGGATTGCTGATGCAGCCGGACACGCCCATCTGGCTGTTCCTGCTTCCCAGCGCTGTCCTCGGCTTCGCCAACGCCGGCATCTGGGCGCCTCTGAGCACCACCGCCACCCGGAACCTGCCGCCGCGGCAGGCGGGCGCCGGCTCCGGCGTCTACAACACCACCCGCCAGTTCGGCGCGGTCCTGGGCAGCGCCGCCATCGCTGTCCTGATTCAGTCGCGGCTGGCGGCGGAGCTTCCGGCCGGACCCGGCGGCCAGGCCGGCGGAGCGGGCGAGGGCATGGCCATGGGCGGTTCGCTGCCTGAATTCCTGCACGCAGGATTCTCGACGGCGATGGCGCAGTCCATCCTGTTGCCCGCCGCTGTGGTGCTGGCCGGGGCGGTTGTGGTGCTGTTCTTCGCCAAGCCCAAACCAGTTCAGGGGTGGGGCTCCGCCGAGGAACCGGTTCCCTCAGCCAAGGTTGACGCTGGTCTGGATTCCGCCGGCTGACAAGCCGAGCCGGCGGGCCAGCGCCAGCGATCCAGTGTTGCTGACGTCCGCCCGCCATTGCAGCGTCAGCCCGGCGGCCAACGCCTCGTGGGATGCGATGGAAGCGGCGAGCGTCCCCAGCCCGCGGCGCCGCCACTCGGGATCCACCAGGACCCCCAGATGGGCCAGCAGTCCTTCCCACTCTGCATAAGCGCCGCAGGCCAGGGGAACCCGCTTGCCGTCGAGCTCGTGGACGATGGTGAAGCGGTTCTCAAGGTCGGACAGCCCCACCTCGTTGACGTCGTCCGGCGGGCAGAGCCCCTCCAGTTCGATCGCCTCGGCGTTACCGTGTGACACCGTCATCTCTTCAGAAGGCTGCTGCAGCGGCAGGTCGTCGGCGAAGAACAGCGCCGCCGCGCCCAGGCCGTGCCCGCCACGGTCCCGGGTCAGCGTCAGCAGGGTAACGTGCTGGGCCATTTCCGCATCGGGGATGTCAGCGGCCGCGTCAATAACGTCCTGCGGCCCCACCAGCACGGAACTGCCGAACAGCCTCACGAACTCCACCGTGCCGGCCGAGTCATCGGCGCGGACGATGCGTTCGCCGGAGGCAAGCGCGGAGCCGAAAGCGTCGTCGTCGAGGCCCAGGCGGCGGGCCCAGGCCAACTGGATGATGGCGGCGGAGCCGGGATCGAGTGTCATGGTCCCAGCCTAGGGCGCCGGCGGCTGTCCCGGCCGGACACCATGCCTGCAACCCGGCGCCAGCTGGGATTTGCGGTGTGGTTAGCCGAACAGGACCGCGGCTTCGTCGTACCGGTTCTGCGGCACGGTCTTCAGCTGGCCCAGGGCTTCCTCGAAGGCGACGTGCTGGATGTCGGTGCCCTTGAGCGCAACCATGGTTCCCCAGAAGCCTTCCACCACGGAGTCGATGGCGGCCATGCCCAGGCGCGTGGCGAGGACGCGGTCGAAGGCCGAGGGGACGCCGCCGCGCTGGATGTGGCCCAGGATGGTGGCGCGGGTTTCGATGCCGGTGCGGGCTTCCAGTTCTGGCGCGAGCTGGTCGGCGATACCGCCCAGGCGGGGACGGCCGAAAGTGTCCAGGCCGCGCTCGGAGTGGGGGGATTCCATGTGCTCGGGCACGAACCCTTCGGCCACTACCACCAGCGGCGCGCGGCCGCGGGCGTGGGCTTCGTTCACCCATTCAGTGATCTGCTCGATGCTGACCTTCTGCTCCGGAATGAGGATGGCGTGGGCGCCGGCCGCCATGCCGGCGTGCAGGGCAATCCAGCCCACGTGCCGGCCCATGACCTCGGCGATCATGCAGCGGTGGTGGGATTCGCCGGTGGTCCGGAGCCGGTCGATGGCTTCGGTGGCAATCTGCACTGCGGTGTCGAAACCGAAGGTGTAGTCGGTGGCGTCGAGGTCGTTGTCCACAGTCTTGGGGACGCCCACGATCTTCAGGCCGGCGTCGGTCAGGCGCTTGGCCGCGGCAAGGGTTCCCTCACCGCCGATGGCGATGATGGCGTCGATGCCCAGCCGGTCCATGTGGGCTTTGATGACCTCGGGGCCGCCGCCGTTTTCGAAGGGGTTGGTGCGGGAGGTGCCCAGGATGGTGCCGCCCTGCTTGGCGATACCGCGCACCATGGTGCGCGGGATGTCGATGATGTCGCCCTCCACCACGCCGCGCCAGCCGTCGAGGAATCCGACGAACTCGTGGCCGTGGATGGCGATGCCCTTCAGCACGGCGCCGCGGATGACCGCGTTCAGTCCGGGGCAGTCGCCACCGCTGGTGAGGATTCCAATTTTCATGTTTCGGCTCAAATCCTGGAAGAGGGTCTACTGGCAGAGCGCCACGCTGAGCTCACCTAGAAGTGTAGTGGGAGGTGTGGGGTACGACACAAACCCGTTACACGCGGGTGAACGGGGCATCACCAGGGCGGGCACGGCAAAGGCCCCCACCGTTGTGAACGGCGGAGGCCTTTGCGCGTCGTATGCAGGTCAGCTGAGGGACCGGCGTTCCAGGAATGTCTGCAGCGGAATAACGTTCCGCTGGTCCGGAAGGATGGCCCACGCCAGGAGGTAGAAGACCACTGCGGGTCCGGGCAGGAGGCAGAACACGAGGAACGCGATGCGGACAAAAGCTACGTCCACGTTCGTCTTGGCGGCGATCCCGCCCAGGACGCCACCCACCCAGCGCTGCGGGCCGCGTTGCAGGCCGAAGCCCCTGACGATGCTGAAAAACTTGTCCATGGTTCAAGACTTCCCTGTTGTCGGTTGGTTGTCACGTTTCCGGGCGGAGAGCAGGCCGCCCACCACCAACGCGGCGCCGGCTCCGATCATGAGCCCGATCAGGACGTACGTCGCGTTGAGGGTCACGATGCCCAGCTGGGCAACGATGATCAGGGCGGCGAGGGCCAGGACGATCAGGCCCCACACCACCGTCCCCACCCTCGTGGTGGAGGGACCGGCAGGGTCTGTGCCCGCCGTCGTCGTGCTGTCCGGGTAGTAGCCGCCGCGGTCCGTGGGATCCGGTGCCTGGTTACTGGTGCTCATCTCAATTGCCTTCCTGGATGGTGACGTTGCTGAAGGTGCCGTCGATCTGGACCACCAGGTGGCTGCCGGGCCGGTCGGAGTTGTAGGTGCTTTCCCTGGTGGTGGTTCCTCCGCGCTGGCCCGATGCCTCGTTGAGGTTGCCCATGGTCATGTCCGCCCTGATGTCCACGGGGACGTCCTCCGGGATCACCACGGTCACGTTGCTCGCGGTGATGTCCAGGGGAATCACGACGTCGGAGCGCAGCGGGGTGCCGCCGGCCAGGTTTGTCAGGTCCACGGTTCCGCGGCCCGCCGTGATGTCAAAGCCGTTCGCGGCTTCCGTGATGCTGGTGGGTGCCCAATCAACCTGCTGGAAGCGCATCCTGTCGCCGTTGCCCACCACGTTGTACACGCCGCCCGCTATCAGCGCCACTACGGCGAAGAAGCTCAGGACGCCGGCGGTCCTGCCGCGCAGTCCGGCGATGAGGATACCGAGGCCCAGGACAGCTGCGGCGCTGGCCCAGACGATGGCGTTGGCTGAATCACCCAGGTCGATGACGTTGGTGACGTCGAGTGCCTTGAGGCCGCCGCCCACCAGCAGCGCCGATCCGGCGGCAACGGCCACTGCGGGGGCGCCTGGCCCGGCCGGCCGTGGTTTCGGGGTGCGCTGCGGCGCAGGGGCACCGCCGTAGGGGCCGCCGCCCTGGAACCCGCCGCCGGCGCCGGAGCCGCCGCCGGAGTAGGAACCGCTGTCGGAATAGCTGCCGCCGCCGTAGGAGGGCATGGAGGGGGAAGCGGGGCCCGCTCCGTAGGAGGTGCCCGTGGAGGAGAACGGTGCGGTCCCTGGGCCGGCTGCGTAGGTGGCCCCTGAGGCGCCCGCTTCGCCCGGCGTCCCGTAACCGCCTGGCGTGCCGTAAGCGCCTGCATGCGGAGCGGCCATCGCGGGCCGGCCTGCCTTGTTGCGCTGCGAAAGGTAGTAGATGAGGTAGATGGCGCCGCCCACCCAGAACACCGTCCAGAGGAAGCCGCCGAAGCCGTTGTGCGACCAGCCCCAGAAGCCGCCGCCCAGTCCGGTCAGGCCCAGGATCGTGGCAATCAGGGACCCTGTCATCCCGGTGGTCCACCGGCCTGCGGCGGCCTCCTGGACGTGGATCCGTCCGTCGGGCTCGGGAAGCAGCGCCCACGCAAGGCCGTACACCAGGACGCCGATGCCGGCGAACAGGGTCAGGACGATGAAGACGCCGCGGATGATCAGCGGGTCCACGCCCAGCTTCTGCGCGATGCCGCTGGACACGCCGCCGATCCACCGGTCTCGGCCACGCTGGATGCCATGGCCGCGGATCCAGGAGAAGAAATCGGCCTCACCCGGGGCTGCGTGTGCGGTGCCCGGACGGCCTGCATACGCCTGGTCTGCACCTGGCTGGCTGGATCCGGAGGCCTGCGGGCCCTCGGACGGGTCCGGCGTGGTCGGCGCGGACGGCAGTGGTTCGGTAGGCCGCGGTGCGCCGGGCAGAGGCTCGGTGGGCTGGCCGTCGTCGGGGAGGGAGGTCTGCGAGTTCATACCCCAATCCTTCCGTTCAGCCCGCCCTGCGCTCTACTGGGGGATACCCTGAGCGGTCCCTGAGTCGCCCCCGGTTCCCGCCGGATCCGGGTCCGGGAAACCCTGATCCATGCTTGGATTGACCCATGACAACCGTCCCCGCCAGGCCGCCTTTGGCCCGCAGCAGCGACCGCGTGATTGCCGGTGTCTGCTCGGGGCTGGCCGTTCATCTGGGCTGGCCGGTGAAGAACGTCCGGGTGGGCATGGCGCTTGCCACCCTCGCCGGCGGGGCAGGCCTGGTCTTCTATGCGTGGCTGTGGATCATGGTTCCCACCGCGGATGAGGCCGCCCGGCGCAACGCCCGGCGGCCGGCGTCGCCCATTGCCCCCGCGGTGAGCCAGGCACCTGCCGCCGCCGTGTCCGGTACATCTCCGGCGTCGGCCTCTTCTCCACCACCGGGCCCGGCACCCTTTGGCCCGCCCCCATCGGGCCAGCCACCTCTGGGGCAGGCGTCCGACGGCGGCGCTCCCCAGGGCGCGGACCGCCAGGGACCGCCCGGGGACCCAAGGCCGGCCGAGGCGCCATGGTTCCGCTGGCAGGGCATGAAGTACGGCAAGGAAATCCTCCTCGGCTGCGGGTTGCTGCTGGTAGCCGGCATCATGATTGCGCAGCTGCTGGGGGTCGACGTGCCCCTGGGAACCCTCATTCCTGCCGCAGCCGTCCTGGGCGGTGCTTCCATTGCGTGGATGCAGCTGGATGAGACGCGGCGGGCCGGGCTGGTGGACAAGACCAAGGCGGACCAGGCCGGCGGCTGGGCACGGCTCGCGGCCGGCCTGGCGCTGGTGGTGGCCGGCGTGCTGGTGATGGTGTCCGGTTCCGGCTCCTGGGAGCAGACCTGGCTGGCGCTGCTGGCCTCCGTCGCGGTCCTGGGCGGCGTAGTGCTGGTCCTGTTGCCGTGGGCGCTGAAGTTCTGGCGGGACCTGGAAGCTGAGCGTGCCGGCAGGATCCGGGAAACCGAACGCGCGGAGATCGCCGCGCACCTGCACGATTCGGTGCTGCAGACGCTCGCGCTGATCCAGCGCCGGGCCGGCAGCGAGCACGACGTCGTCCGGCTGGCCCGGGCGCAGGAACGCGAGCTCCGCGGCTGGCTGTTCCAGGATCCCGGGAAGGAATCAGGGCAGCTTTCGGACCGGGTCAAGGCAGTGGCCGCTGAGGTGGAAGACCTCCTGGGCAATGCTGTTGAGGTGGTCAGCGTGGGCGATGCCGCCATGACCGAGGGTCACGAGGCCATGGTCCAGGCGAGCCGGGAAGCCATGCTGAACGCCTCCCGGCACGGCGGTGGCGCCGTCTCGGTGTACCTCGAAGCGTCCGGCGGCCAGGCTGAAATCTTCATCAAGGACCGCGGTCCCGGGTTCGAACTGGCCGATGTGCCCGAGGACCGGCTGGGCGTGCGGGAGTCCATCATCGGCAGGATGAAGCGGCACGGCGGATCGGCAGCCATCCTCAGCACCGGGGACGGCACCGAGGTCCGCCTCCGGCTGCCCGCTGCAGGCACGGACAACGTGGAAGGAAAGTCATGAACATCAACCAGGGGGCGGCCGCGCAGGCCGCCGGGTCCGTCCGGGTGGTCATCGTGGACGACCACGCCATCTTCCGTTCCGGGCTCAAAGCCGATCTCGACGCCAGCATCCACGTGGTGGGGGAGGCAGCCACCGTGGAGCAGGCCATTGCCGTCATCGCCGAGACGCGGCCCGACGTCGTGCTGCTGGACGTGCACCTGCCCGGCGGGTTGGGCGGCGGCGGCCGTGAGGTCATTGCAGGATCGGTGCCGCTGCTGGGCACCACCCGCTTCCTGGCCCTGAGCGTGTCCGACGCGGCGGAGGATGTAGTGGCGGTCATCCGCGCCGGCGCAAGGGGCTATGTCACCAAGACCATCTCCGGGGCCGAGATCACCGACGCCGTCTTCCGGGTTGCCGGCGGGGACGCGGTCTTCTCGCCGCGCCTGGCCGGGTTCGTCCTGGACGCCTTCGGGACCGCGCCGGCAGACATCGCCGACGACGAGCTGGACAAACTCTCCGCCCGCGAGCTTGAGGTCATGCGCCTGATCGCCCGCGGGTACAGCTACAAGGAAGTGGCCAAGGAGCTCTTCATCAGCATCAAGACGGTGGAAACCCACGTCTCCGCGGTCCTCCGGAAGCTCCAGCTCTCCAGCCGGCACGAACTCACCAAGTGGGCCGCGGAGCGCCGCCTCCTCTGACCCAACGCCCGCTCACTTCCGGCGGGAAAAACGCGAACGCCCGCTCACTCTCTTCAGGAGAGTGAGCGGGCGTTTGGATGTAGAGCGCCAGAAGTGAGCGGGCGTCTACTGCGCCTTGCCGAGGAAGTCCTGCAGGCGCTGCACGCCGGTGGCGAGGTCGTCATCGCCAAGGGCGTAGGAGAGGCGCAGGAAGCCGGACGGGCCGAACGCCTCGCCCGGAACCACTGCCACTTCCACCTCGTCCAGGATCAGGGAGGCCAGCTCGGCCGAGGTCTGCGGCGTGGCGGTGCCGGCGGCCGTGGGGAATTCCTTGCCCAACAGCCCGCGGACGTCCGCGTAAACGTAGAAGGCGCCCTTCGGCGTCGGGCATTCCACGCCCTCAATGGCGTTCAGCCCGGCAACGATCGCCTTGCGGCGGCGGTCGAAGGCAACCTTCATCTCGTCGACCGCGGTCAGCGGGCCGGAAACGGCGGCGAGGGCGGCGATCTGCGGAATGTTCGACACGTTGGAGGTGGCGTGCGACTGCAGGTTCGTGGCGGCCTTGATGACATCCGCCGGGCCGATCATCCAGCCGACGCGCCATCCGGTCATGGCATAGGTCTTGGCCACACCGTTGAGGATGACCACCTTGTCGCCGAGTTCGGGCACGGCCGTGGCGATGGAGGTGAAGGGAACGCCGTCGTAGGTCAGGTGCTCGTAGATTTCGTCGGTCACCACCCAGATGCCCTTCGAGGCTGCCCACTTGCCGATCTCCGCCACCTGCTCGGGGGAGTAGACGGCGCCGGTGGGGTTCGACGGCGAGACGAACAGGAGGATCTTGGTCCGGTCTGTCACGGCTGCTTCGAGCTGCTCGACGGTCACCAGGTAGCCCTGCTCCGGCCCCGCAAATACCTCGACGGGAACGCCGCCGGCCAGCCGGATCGCCTCAGGGTAGGTGGTCCAGAACGGGGCGGGGACGATGACCTCGTCGCCCGGATCCACCAGGGTGGCGAACGTGTTGTAGACGGCCTGCTTGCCGCCGTTGGTCACCAGCACCTGGGAGGGGTCGACGGCGTATCCGGAGTCCCGGAGCGTCTTCTCGGCGATGGCCTTCTTCAGTTCGGGAAGCCCGCCGGCGGGGGAGTAGCGGTGGTACTTCGGCTGCCCCGCAGCCTCAATGGCAGCCTGGACAATGTAGTCCGGGGTGGGGAAGTCCGGCTCACCTGCGCCGAAGCCAATCACCGGACGCCCAGCAGCCTTCAGCGCTTTAGCCTTGGCATCAACGGCCAGGGTGGCGGATTCGGCAATTGCGGATATGCGCTGGGAAACGCGGGCGGCAGACATGGCAGGTCCGTTCTACGCTTGCAGCCGGATGGCTGGAATGTGGGATTCGACGTTTTCTACTCTATGCTGTTCACCGGACCCTCCGGGGTGCCGGATGTGAAATGTGACTGGCCCGCCAGGCACGGACGCACCGGCTTGCGGAGGGGCTGGAACGGGTCGGTTTTACGAACGCGAAGATGTTGCCGTAGACTGATTCACCGGTGTTGAAACACAGATGATGGCGTGCGCCCCAGTGAAAGCTGGTGAATCTCCGTCGCTGGTTGGTTTTCACTCCATAGGGTAGTGGCGCAATTGGTAGCGCAGCGGTCTCCAAAACCGCAGGTTGCAGGTTCGAGTCCTGTCTGCCCTGCGCAAGCTGCCCCGGGCAATAAATCCGGGGCAAGCGCAGCAACCATGGTTCTGATCAGGGGCCGGGTAATCCACCATTGCAAAGATGAGCGAGGACCAGGTGACCGAAACAGCTGCCAGCAGCTCCAAGGGCCGCCCAGCTAAGAAGGATGCCAAGGCAAACATCTTCGCCCGTATTGCACTTTTCGTTCGCCAGATCATCGGCGAACTGAAAAAGGTCGTTGCCCCCACCCGCAAGGAACTGATCAACTACACGCTCGTGGTGCTGGTGTTCGTGGCCATCATGATGGTCATCGTCAGCCTGCTGGACATCGGTTTTGGAACCGCTGTCGGCTGGCTCTTCGGCGGGACTGGCCCCACGGACAACTAAGGCTGCAGGGTCCGCAGGCTGCGCGCACCATCCGGGAAACCGGAGGGAAGCGCCGGTGTGCGGAATTGAGCCATTTAAATAGGCATGTTAGGCAATGAGGAAGCAGGAGACCAAGTGTCTGAGCAGGAGCTCGAGGTAACCGGGACTGAGCAGGAAGAGGCCGTGGACGTCACCGCAGAAATCGGTGAAGAGTCTGAGGTTGAGTCCTCTGTGCCCGAATCCGATGACGCCGATGCCGACGCGGAGGCTGACAGCGAAGCAGAGTCCGGCGATGCCGACGCTGACGCCCTCGCCGCCGCGGCAGCCACCGCTGCCGCTGACCCGGCAGAGGAATTCAAGGCCAAGCTGCGCCGCCAGGAAGGTGACTGGTACGTCATCCACTCCTACGCCGGTTACGAAAACCGCGTGAAGGCCAACCTCGAGACCCGCATCCAGACCCTGGACATGGAAGATTACATCTTCGAGATCCAGGTGCCCATGGAAGAGGTCGTCGAGATCAAGAATGCCCAGCGCAAGGTCATCAACCGCGTTCGCATTCCCGGCTATGTCCTGGTCCGCATGGACCTGACTGACGCCTCCTGGGGCGCCGTGCGCCACACCCCCGGCGTCACCGGCTTCGTGGGCAACGCCCACAACCCCGTGCCGCTGCGCCTCGACGAGGTCTTCTCCATGCTCGCGCCGGTCTTCGAAGAAGAGCAGGCCGAGAAGGGCAAGCCGGTCAATAAGCAGCACCAGGCGCCGGTGGACGTCGACTTCGAGGTCGGCGAGTCTGTCATCGTCAAGGAAGGCCCGTTCGAAACCCTTCCCGCCACCATCTCCGAGATCAAGGTCGAATCCCAGACCCTCGTGGTACTGGTTTCCATCTTCGAGCGCGAAACGCCCGTCACCCTGGCGTTCAACCAGGTCACCAAGATCTGATTACCCGAGAATTCGTTCCGGCGCCGCCCGCTTAGCGGCTCCGGAACGGCAGGCCGCCTTGCCATGGCGGCCAAAAACCTGGGCCACGCTCCTGTGCCCCAGGAAGTTATTGAGAGAAGGACCCTACATTGGCTCCCAAGAAGAAGGTCACCGGCCTCATCAAGCTGCAGATCCAGGCAGGTGCCGCTAACCCGGCCCCGCCGATCGGTCCCGCACTTGGCCAGCACGGCGTCAACATCATGGAATTCTGCAAGGCGTACAACGCTGCAACGGAAGCCCAGCGCGGCAACGTCATCCCCGTGGAAATCACCGTCTACGAGGACCGTTCCTTCACGTTCATCACCAAGACCCCGCCGGCTGCAGAGCTCATCAAGAAGGCTGCAGGCGTTGCCAAGGGTTCGGCTACCCCGCACACCGTCAAGGTTGCCAAGCTGACCCAGGCACAGGTCAACGAGATCGCCTCCACCAAGATGGAAGACCTCAACGCCACCAGCCTCGAAGGCGCAGCGAAGATCATCGCCGGCACCGCCCGCTCCATGGGTATCACCGTCGAGGGCTAATACCCCTACTGCCGCCTAACGCCCCGCATCAGCATGGCGCCACGCGGCACCGCCGGAATTCCGGCACCACCAACAATTGAAATGCCGGTCATCCGGGACGAATAACCGTCCGGATCGCCGGCTGTGGCAGGGCCCAGCGCGGTCCGCAGACCACAACTGCACAAGGAGAAAGAGCAGCATGGCAAAGCGCAGCAAAGCATATGAGGCAGCAGCCGCCAAGATTGACGCGGAGAAGTCCTACGCGCCGTTCGAGGCAGTGACCCTCGCCAAGGACACCAACCCGTCCAAGTTCGACGCCACCATCGAGGTTGCTTTCCGCCTCGGCGTGGACCCCCGCAAGGCTGACCAGATGGTCCGCGGTACGGTCAACCTGCCCCACGGCACCGGTAAGACCGCCCGCGTTCTGGTCTTCGCCACGGGCGACAAGGCCGAGGCCGCAATCGCAGCCGGCGCCGACTTCGTTGGCTCCGACGACCTGATCGAAAAGATCGCCGGCGGCTGGACCGACTTCGACGCCGCTGTTGCCACCCCTGACCTCATGGGCAAGGTTGGCCGCCTCGGTAAGGTCCTGGGTCCCCGCAACCTGATGCCGAACCCCAAGACCGGCACCGTGACCCCCGACGTCACCAAGGCTGTCAACGACATCAAGGGCGGCAAGATCGACTTCCGCGTCGACAAGCACTCCAACCTGCACTTCATCATCGGCAAGGTGTCTTTCGACGCCGTCAAGCTGGCTGAGAACTACGCAGCAGCACTGGAAGAGGTGCTTCGCCTGAAGCCTTCCGCTTCGAAGGGCCGCTACATCCAGAAGGCCACCGTTGCCACCACCTTCGGCCCCGGCATCTCCGTGGACCCGAACGTCACCAAGGTGCTCACCGAGGCCTAAGCCTGACAGAACATTTGCCCGGATAATTCCGGAGCAATAAAACCGCCCGGCGCGCATGCGCCGGGCGGTTTTTGCTTAACCTGTTGCCGCCTTCTGCCTAAGCTGGGGAAATGTCCGGGATCCCGCTTCCCCTCCCGCCGGACGCGGCCGCCGCCGGCATCCTCATCAGCCCCGTGGAGATCCCGGTGGAGGGAAACCGAACGCAACCGCCCGGCGTCGTACCTTCCGAAGACTTCCGTGCCTGTCACGCCTTGCGCGAATCCCATGAGCTTTCACTATGGGGCAACCTGGACCGGTGCCCGACGCTGGCCGAGTCGCAGGAATTCTGGCGGGGGAACCCATACGAGGAACGGCACCTGTTTCTGGCGCGACGCGGCGGCAGCCCTGCGGGGCTGTGCTCGGTCACCCTGCCCCTGCGGGAAAACACTGATACAGCGGGAATCGATGTGCTGGTCCACCCCGCCCAAAGGCGGCAAGGCATTGGCCGCGCGCTGCTGCAGTTTGCCGAAGCCGTGGCCCACCGGCAGGGGCGTACCTCCCTGGATGGTTACCACGAGGTTCCACTGGAACGCGTCGGACCGGATGCGGCCATGCTGCCCGCGAAGTCAGGTTCGGGTGCGCTGCCCCTCGCCGACCCCGCCGTTGCCTTTGCAGCGGCGTCTGGCTACTCACTTGAACAGGTGGAACGGTCCAGCCGGCTGGACCTGCCGGTGCCGGCAGCGCAGTTGGCCCGGGTTGAGGCCGAAGCCACCGGCAGCGCCGCCGCCTACTCTGTGGTCCACTGGGACGATCAGTGCCCCGACGAATTCGTCGCCGGCCTTGCCGCCCTGAAGGCGACGATGAGTACCGACGTTCCCACCGCGGGCCTGGGCTGGGAGCGGGAGGACTGGGATGCGGCCCGTGTCCGTGACGAGGAAGCCGCCATGCTCCGCGGCGGGGTGCAGTGCGTGGTGGCTGCGGCGCGGCACCGCGGGACAGGTGAACTGGTGGCCTACACCGTCCTGAACTGGCGTCCGGGAGTACCCGGGTCCGCCACCCAGCAGGACACGCTGGTGGCCGGGCCGCACCGCGGGCATCGGCTGGGGATGCTGGTCAAAGCCGCAAACCTGCGGCGGGCGCAGGCCAGATGGCCATCGGCCAGGTCCGTTTTGACGTGGAACGCCAGCGAAAACCAGCATATGCTTTCGATTAATATTGCGCTTGGATTCAGGCCTGCCGGCTATGAAGGGGAGTGGCAGAAACGGCTGGGATGATGCCCCGTATGGCAAAAGACGTGAAGATTGAGCAGCTGTGGATTCCCGATTCCCTTGAGGCACCGGACGCTGCCGATTTCCTGGCCGCCCTCGAAGTGGGCCGGAAGGTTCGGATGGCCACCTGGGGGAGTGACGACCTCGCCTACGGTCCGCTTGAGAAGCTCCTTGAATTTGAGGATCCGTATGAGCGGCAACTGATTCTCGTCGCGAAAGTGGACGGCGAAATAGTCGGTACCGTGGACATCGCACTGCCGCTGACCGACCATCTGGACCTCGCGGAATTCACCCTGGACATCCTCCCTGAATTCCAGCGGCAGGGTGTGGGGCGGCGGCTCCTGGAAGCCGCCGAGCAGCTGGCCCGCGGTGAGGGCCGCACCATGATCCTGGTGGACACCAACCATCCCGGCGCATCGCTGGATGAGTTCGAGCAGGCCCTCCTGGTGCCGGGCACAGGGCCGGGTTTTGTCCCGCTGGACAGCCGCGAGGTGGAGTTCGCGCAGAAGACCGGGTACACGCTTCAACACATCGAGCAGTTCAGCGCCTGCATCCTGCCGCTGGATTCGAAGCTTGTGGCGGACTTGCAGGCAGAGGCTGATGATGCCAACAACGGGCGCTACCGCCTGCACCACTGGACGGACCGCTGCCCGGACCGCTGGCTTGAGGCCGTCGCGGCACTCGAGAACCAGGCCGGTGCGGACGTCGACCCCGATCTGGACGTCCCGGTGGAGCAGGACATGGTGTTCGACGGCGGGATCCTGCGCGAAGCCGAGGACGTCGCCATTGCGCAGGGCCGGCGGACGGTGGTCACCGCCGTCGAGCACCTCGCCTCGGGCACGCTGGTGGGGCTGACCACCATCACTGTGCTGGCGCACCGGGCGGACGTGGTGTTCCAGGACGACACCCTGGTCCTGCAGGAGCACCGGGGGAACAAACTGGGCCTGCTGATAAAGGTCTCCAACATGGAGCGGCTCACCGAGCAGTTCCCTGACGCGCGCGTCATCTACACCTGGAATGCTCCGGACAACAGGTACCTCCTCACTGTCAACCAGCAGCTGGGCTTCCGCATTGCAGGGGTGACCGGGATTTGGCAGAAGGAGCTGCCAAAGCTCCGTACCAGCACCAGCTGAGGCCCCGATTTGGTGTCCTGCCACGGGCTCCCGTAGACTTGGAGGACCAAAGACCGTCGGTTGTTGGAAATCCACTCTTTCGAGCATTGCTCAACTCTGCAGTTGTGCTCGGGAGATCAAGTGGCTTTCTGAACGAAGGACCCTGACATAGGGCGGCCGGCGCAGGTGAACGAAGCAACGCTCCATGGAAACATGTTGAGCCAAGCCCCGTGCATCTGCGCGGGGCGTTTTTAGTTTTAGCTCACCTGAGCGGGACCCTCGAATACCGGCACTATCCCCGGAAGGAGGGTTATGGCAACGCCTACCAAGGTTTCAGCAGTAGCTGAGATCACTAACGATTTCAAGGAATCGAACGCCGCTGTCCTGACCGAATACCGCGGGCTCACCGTTGCACAGCTCAAGCAGCTGCGTGTTTCTCTCGGCCAGGACACCAAGTTCGCGGTCGTCAAGAACACCCTGACCGCAATTGCAGCCAAGGAAGCCGGCGTCGAAGCATTCGACGGCCAGCTTGCCGGCCCCACTGCAATCGCGTTCATCAAGGGTGACGCAGTTGCCGCTGCCAAGAGCCTGACGGATTTTGCCAAGGCCAACAAGCAGCTGGTCATCAAGACCGGTTACTTCGAAGGCAAGGCACTGGATGCCAGCGAGGTCGCCGCCCTGGCTGCCCTCGAGTCCCGTGAGCTGCAGCTCGCCAAGGTTGCAGGCGTCCTCAAGGCTCCTGCTGCCGCTGCTGCACGCATCATCGATGCGCTGCGACTCAAGCTTGAAGAAGAGAACGGTGCACCGGCAGCTGCCGAAGCGCCGGCCGCTGAAGAGTCTGCTGACTCTGCAGCTGAAGCAGCAGCCGAGGCACCCGCCGAGGCTCCCGCTGCCGAAGAGAACTAATTCTCTTTACCCCACCAGACTCCGGCGGTCCTGCCCAGTGCGGGACTGCCAACAACAGGAAGGACGCCTACCATGGCGAAGCTCAGCAACGAAGAGCTCATTGAAGCTTTCAAGGAACTGACCATCATCGAGCTCTCCGAGTTCGTCAAGCTCTTCGAAGAGACCTTCGAAGTAACCGCTGCTGCTGTAGCCGTTGCCGGCCCCGCCGGCGGTGGCGCTGCTGAAGAGGCTGAAGAGAAGACTGACTTCGACGTCATCCTCGAATCTGCCGGCGACAAGAAGATCGCAGTGATCAAGGAAGTTCGCGCCATCACCTCCCTCGGCCTCAAGGAAGCCAAGGACCTGGTTGACAGCGCACCCAAGGCTGTTCTCGAAGGCGCCAACAAGGAAGCTGCCGAGAAGGCCAAGGAGCAGCTCGAGGCTGCAGGCGCCACCGTTACCCTCAAGTAACAACGGCTCTTCACGGAAAACCCCGTCCCACTGCCTGGCAGTGGGACGGGGTTTTTTGCGTCCTGGCCCCAACTGGGTAGCAGCAGGTGTCGTTATGAGCCCTCATAAGGACACCTGCTGCTACTTACATCGGGTCCGAGATGTCGGCGACGACGGCGCCGAGGGCGGACGTGAGGGCGTCGGCGTCAACGAAGGCGCTGTAGCCATGGGCGCCGGCGCCCATCGATATCCGCCGCCCCGTGATGGTGGCGTCGGCGTACACGGGCCACGGGCTTGTGCTCCCCAGAGGGGTGATGGTGCCGCGTTCGTAGCCGGTTGCCTCGAGGGCGATGTCCGCCGGCGGCAGGGACAGCTTGTTGACGCCTACCAGCTGGCGCAGCTTCGGCCAGGAGATCTGCCGGTCGCCGGGTACCAGGGCGAACAGGAATGTCCCGTCCTTGTGCTTCACCACCAGGGATTTGACGATGTCAGCCGGCGTGATGCCAAGGATTCCGGCGGCCTCTTCGAGGCTCTTCGCCGCGGGCCGTTCCACCACCTCCACGTGGAGGCCGCGGGCTGAGGCGTCGGCCAGGAACCGTTCGCGTCCGACGCCGTCCGTTCCGTTTGCGGTATGGCCCGCCATCAGTCGCGGTAGAGCAGGAGCGCTTCGCCCTGCCCTCCTCCGCCGCACAGGGACACCGCCGCTTTGCCGGTTCCGCGCCGCTTCAGCTCATGGGCAGCATGCGCCGCGAGGCGTGCTCCCGAAGCCCCGATGGGGTGGCCGAGGGCGATAGCGCCGCCGTGGATGTTGCATTTCTCCAGCGGATAGTCGAGGTCCTTCAACGACTGCACTGCCACGGACCCGAACGCTTCGTTGATCTCGATGAAGTCGAGCTCCGCCGTGCTCCAGCCGGCCTTCCCCAAAGCGTTCCTGATGGCGTTCGAGGGCTGCGAATGCAGCGAATTGTCCGGCCCGGCCACCTGGCCCGGCTTACCCACCACGGCGAGGTATTCCAGCCCGTGCTCTTCGGCATAGGCCCGCGACGAGAGCACCAGGGCCGCAGCGCCGTCGGAAAGGGGGGAAGAGTTTCCCGCCGTGATGGTGCCGTCGGTGACGAAGGCGGCCCGCAGCCCGGCCAGAGACTCCACCGACGAATTGGGCCGGACACCCTCGTCGGTGTCCACTACCACGGGGTCACCCTTCCGCTGCTTGACGCTGATGGCGACGATCTCGTCGTCGAACGTTCCGTTCTTGGCGGCCAGCGCCGCACGCTGGTGGGACTGGGCCGCAACATTGTCCTGTGACGGCCTGTCGATACCGAGGGCGAGGTTGCCGGTTTCGGTGGACAGGCCCATTGACTGGCCGTCGAAGGCATCGGTGAGTCCGTCATGGGCGGCCACGTCGAGCGCCTGGATGGAACCGTAGGTCCAACCCTGGCGCGACCCCGGCAGGATGTGGGGTGCCCGGGTCATCGATTCCTGGCCGCCGGCCACCACCACTGCGGCTTCGCCGGCGCGGATCATCCGTGCTGCGTCGATGACGGCGGTGAGCCCGGACAGGCATACCTTGTTGATGGTCACAGCGGGAACGTTCCAGCCGATGCCGGCGGCTATGGCGCTCTGGCGGGCCGGGTTCTGGCCCGCCCCTGCCTGCAGGACCTGGCCCATGATGACCGCTTCCACGTCGCCCACCGCAGCGCCGCTGGCGTCCAGGGCAGCGCGGATGGCGTGCGCGCCAAGGTCCACCGCAGTGAAGCTGGCCAGTTGCCCGTTGATCCGCCCCTGCGGGGTGCGGACTGCTGCAAGGATGACAACGTCGCTGTTGCCGGGGGAGTTGCCCATGGTTATCTCTTCCGATCTCATCCGGTGTAAGCCACCAAGGGTATCGTGACCCTGGTCACCCATCTATTCAAACGCGGCGGTACCCGTGTGCATTCCGGAACTGCACCGCCGCCTCTTTGCCGCGGCAGTCGGCAGCGGGCAGGGGGAGAGGTCCCCATAGCCGGAATGTGCACGACGGCGGCAGCATGCGTAGGGTGGACGGCGGAACTTATGCAGGGGGCAGCCATGCCGCACCCGGGACGGACGGAGCAATGACAGTGAAGAAGATCCTCGCCCTGGCAGCGGTTGTTGGCGTCGCCGGGCTGACTGGCTGCTCGGTGTCGGCTCCTGCGCCTGCCGAAACAGCCGATGCGGGCCAGTCCGCCAGCCCGGCTCCCAGCAGCACCTCCAGTGCCGGTGCCGGTCCGTCGGCATCCTCCGCCGCGTCCGGCAGCGCCAAGGAAGCCTGCGAACGCTTCAATTCACTCTTTGCCGACTACGCCGCTGTGCCCTCCGGCGACGCCAACGGCTACGAGGACATTTACCTGGAGGCAGAGGACGCCAAGGACACAGTCAGCGGCGACCTCCAGGGCCTCTTCGCCTCACTCAGCCTCCTGGCCATAGACCATTCCAGCGCGGCAGAAAGCGGCGGTGAGCCCGCGCAGGCTTCCAAGGACGCCGTCCGTGACGCGGTGTTTGCCAACTCGGGGACATGCTCTGCCGAAGGCGTGACGCTCAAGCTTTAGCCGTCCGCCGGGACCCGGAAGCGGCGGAAACGGGTGCTTGCAATCCTGCGCGAAGTGGGGTAGACACTTAGGTTGTTTTGCCGTATCGTAGATATTTGCGTCTTCCCTGTTTACCTTCAGCCTTCATATAGCGGTGGGCTTTGCCTGGCAGCTGGCAATCAACGTGCCGTCGATACGTCACATCACAGCCAGCCGGGCCCCGGGTCATATAGCGGAACCGGATGGTAGCGCTGCGGATTAACTTCTGCAGGGTGCACAGCGGGGGAGATCTGAAAACGCCTGAAGGTCTGTGGAAGGATCCCTCTTGGTCGCCTCGAGCACCTCTAATAACGAAACCGCTAACACCGCCGACAGCACTGATGGTGCCACTCGCCGGCTCTCATTCGCAAAGATTCACGAACCCCTTGATGTTCCGAATCTGCTTGCCCTGCAGACGGACAGCTTTGACTGGCTCGTCGGCAACGAACGCTGGCAGGCACGCGTAGCGAAGGCCGTCGAAGAAAACGATCTCAGCGTCGCTACGACGTCCGGCCTGTCGGACATCTTCGAAGAGATCTCCCCGATCGAGGATTTCCAGGGCACCATGTCCCTGAGCTTCTCCGATCCGGAGTTCGCTGACCCCAAGTACACCATGGCCGAATGCAAGGACCGGGACGCTACCTACTCGGCTCCGCTGTACGTCAAGGCCGAGTTCATGAACAACAACACGGGCGAAATCAAGCAGCAGACCGTGTTCATGGGCGACTTCCCGCTGATGACCGAGAAGGGTACCTTCGTGGTCAACGGCACCGAGCGTGTCGTCGTCTCCCAGCTGGTCCGTTCGCCGGGCGCCTACTTTGAGCGCGCCGCTGACAAGACCAGTGACAAGGACATCTTCACGGCCAAGATCATCCCGTCCCGCGGTGCATGGTTTGAGCTCGAGATCGACAAGCGCGATCAGGTCGGTGTCCGCCTCGACCGCAAGCGCAAGCAGTCCGTCACTGTTCTGCTGAAGGCCCTCGGCTGGACCGAAGGCCAGATCCTCGAAGAGTTCGGCCAGTACGACTCCATGCGCGCGACGCTGGAGAAGGACGCCACCGAAACGCGCGAAGACGCCCTGCTGGACATCTACCGCAAGCTGCGTCCGGGCGAGCCGCCCACAGTCGAGGCTGCCCAGTCCCTGCTGGACAACCTGTACTTCAACTCCAAGCGCTACGATCTGGCCAAGGTTGGCCGCTACAAGATCAACCGCAAGCTGGGCATCGACCGCTCCCTTGGCGACAAGGAAGCCTCGGTCCTGCACGTTGAAGACATCGTTGCCATGATCAAGTTCCTCGTTGCGCTGCACGCCGGCGAGAAGACCATCAAGGGCACCCGCGACGGCCAGGAAGTGGATCTGCGCGTCGAAATCGACGACATCGACCACTTCGGCAACCGCCGCATCCGCGCCGTCGGCGAGCTCATCGAGAACCAGGTCCGCACCGGCCTGTCCCGCATGGAGCGCGTTGTCCGCGAGCGTATGACCACCCAGGACGTCGAGGCCATCACGCCGCAGACCCTGATCAACATCCGCCCCGTCGTGGCAGCCATCAAGGAGTTCTTCGGAACTTCGCAGCTGTCGCAGTTCATGGACCAGAACAACCCGCTCTCGGGCCTGACCCACAAGCGCCGCCTCTCGGCCCTTGGCCCCGGTGGTCTGTCCCGTGACCGCGCCGGCATGGAAGTCCGTGACGTGCACCCGTCCCACTACGGACGTATGTGCCCCATCGAAACTCCTGAAGGCCCGAACATTGGCCTGATCGGGTCGCTGGCATCCTACGGACGCATCAACCCGTTCGGCTTCATCGAGACGCCGTACCGCCTGGTCAAGGACGGCGTCGTGTCCGACGACGTCCAGTACCTGACGGCCGACGACGAGGCTGAGGTCCTGATCGCCCAGGCCAACGCGCCGCTGGACGAAAACAAGCGCTTCGCTGAAGAGACCGTCCTGGTCCGTGCCCGCGGTGGTGGAGGCGAGCCCGTTCTGGTTCCCGCCGCCGACGTCGAGTTCATGGACGTCTCCCCGCGCCAGATGGTGTCCGTGGCTACGGCCCTGATCCCGTTCCTCGAGCATGACGATGCCAACCGTGCACTCATGGGTGCCAACATGCAGCGCCAGGCCGTGCCGCTGGTCCGTTCCGAAGCCCCGTTCGTGGGTACCGGCATGGAGCGCGCCGCAGCCGTCGACGCCGGTGACGTCACCATCGCCAAGAAGGCCGGTGTGGTCACCGAGGTCTCCGCCGAGCTGGTCATCATGCTCAACGATGACGGCACGGAAACCAACTACCGCATCAACAAGTTCGCACGCTCCAACCAGGGCAACTGCTACAACAACCGCGTCCTGGTTAACGAAGGCCAGCGCCTGGAGGTCGGCGGCATCATCGCTGACGGCCCGGCAACGGACCAGGGCGAGCTCGCCCTGGGCAAGAACCTGCTCGTGGCATTCATGTCATGGGAAGGCCACAACTTCGAGGACGCCATCATCCTCTCGCAGCGCATCGTTGCCGAGGATGTCCTTTCCTCCATCCACATCGAGGAGCACGAGATCGATGCCCGCGACACCAAGCTTGGTGCCGAGGAAATCACCCGTGACATCCCCAACGTGTCCGAGGAAGTCCTGGCAGGCCTGGACGAGCGCGGCATCATCCACATCGGTGCCGAGGTTGAAGCCGGCGACATCCTGGTCGGAAAGGTCACCCCGAAGGGTGAAACCGAACTGACCCCGGAAGAGCGCCTGCTGCGCGCCATCTTCGGTGAGAAGTCCCGCGAAGTGCGCGACACCTCCCTCAAGGTGCCCCACGGCGAGTCCGGCACCGTCATCGGTGTCCGCGTCTTCGACCGCGACAACGACGACGAGCTGCCCCCGGGCGTGAACCAGCTGGTCCGCGTCTACGTGGCCGCCAAGCGCAAGATCACCGACGGCGACAAGCTCGCCGGCCGCCACGGCAACAAGGGTGTTATCTCCAAGATCCTCCCGATCGAGGACATGCCCTTCCTTGCCGACGGCACCCCCGTTGACATCGTCCTGAACCCGCTGGGTGTTCCGGGCCGTATGAACGTGGGCCAGGTGCTCGAAACGCACCTCGGCTGGGTTGCCAAGACCGGCTGGAAGATCGAAGGTGAGCCCGAGTGGGTCAAGCAGCTGCCGAACCTGCCCCGCGAGAGTGGTCCCACCACTGTTGCAACGCCGGTGTTCGACGGTGCCCGCGAAGAGGAAATCACGGGCCTGCTCGATTCCACCAACGTGACCCGCGACGGTGACCGCCTGATCAACTCCTCCGGCAAGACCCGCCTGTTTGACGGCCGCTCCGGCGAGCCGTTCCCGGATCCGATCTCGGTCGGCTACATGTACATCCTGAAGCTCCACCACCTGGTGGACGACAAGATCCACGCCCGCTCCACCGGCCCGTACTCCATGATCACGCAGCAGCCGCTGGGTGGTAAGGCACAGTTCGGTGGCCAGCGCTTTGGTGAAATGGAAGTGTGGGCCCTCGAAGCCTACGGCGCCGCTTACACGCTCCAGGAACTCCTCACCATCAAGTCCGATGACATCCACGGCCGCGTCAAGGTCTACGAAGCCATCGTCAAGGGCGAGAACATCCCGGAGCCGGGCGTTCCCGAATCCTTCAAGGTCTTGATCAAGGAAATGCAGTCGCTGTGCCTGAACGTGGAAGTGCTTTCCACGGACGGAACCACAATTGAAATGCGTGACTCTGATGACGCAGTCTTCACGGCTGCGGAAGAACTGGGCATCGATCTGTCTCGCGCAGAGCCCAGCTCCGTAGAAGAGGTCTAGCAGGCCCGGTCCGACGGCGGGTGCCCACCCGCCGTCGGACCTGACCTCCCTCATTCGTCAAGACTTCAGAATTTAGAGAACAAGAGAGAACAGGGACCATATGTCCAGCGAATCCTCCTTCGGCCTCATGCAGATCGGCCTCGCCACCGCGGAAGACATCCGTGGCTGGTCTTACGGCGAGGTTAAGAAGCCGGAAACCATCAACTACCGCACGCTCAAGCCCGAGAAGGACGGCCTCTTCTGCGAGAAGATCTTCGGCCCGTCCCGTGACTGGGAATGCTACTGCGGCAAGTACAAGCGCGTGCGCTTCAAGGGCATCATCTGTGAGCGCTGTGGCGTCGAGGTCACCCGCGCCAAGGTACGCCGTGAGCGCATGGGCCACATCGAGCTCGCCGCTCCCGTCACCCACATCTGGTACTTCAAGGGTGTTCCGTCCCGCCTGGGCTACCTCCTTGACCTGGCTCCGAAGGACCTTGAAAAGGTCATCTACTTCGCTGCCTACATGATCACCAGCGTTGACGAGGCTGCCCGCCACGAGGAACTGCCCAACCTGCAGGTTGAGCACGACATCGAGAAGAAGCAGCTCATCGACAACCGCGACGGCGACATCGCTGCTATCGCCCGCGACCTCGAAGGCGAAATTGCCCGCCTTGAGGGCGAAGGCGCCAAGGCTGCCGACAAGAAGAAGGCCCGCGATTCCGCCGACCGCCAGATGGCCAACGTGCGCAAGCGCGCCGACGCCGACATCGAGCGCCTCGAGCAGGTCTGGGACCGCTTCAAGAACCTCAAGGTTGCCGACCTCGAAGGCGACGAGGGCCTGTACCGCGAACTGCGTGACCGTTACGGCATGTACTTCGAAGGCTCCATGGGCGCCGAGGCCATCAAGAAGCGCCTTGAGGGCTTCGACATGCAGGCCGAATCCGACCTGCTGCGCGACATCATTGCCAACGGCAAGGGCCAGCGCAAGACCCGTGCCCTCAAGCGCCTGAAGGTGGTCAACGCATTCCTGACCACCAACAACAGCCCGCTCGGCATGGTCCTCGACGCCGTCCCGGTGATCCCGCCGGAACTGCGCCCCATGGTCCAGCTGGACGGTGGCCGCTTCGCGACCTCCGACCTCAACGACCTGTACCGCCGTGTGATCAACCGCAACAACCGCCTCAAGCGCCTGCTTGACCTGGGTGCTCCGGAGATCATCGTCAACAACGAGAAGCGCATGCTTCAGGAAGCTGTTGACAGCCTCTTCGACAACGGCCGCCGCGGCCGTCCGGTCACCGGACCGGGCAACCGTCCGCTGAAGTCCCTGAGCGACATGCTCAAGGGCAAGCAGGGCCGTTTCCGCCAGAACCTCCTCGGCAAGCGCGTCGACTACTCGGGCCGTTCGGTCATCGTCGTCGGCCCGCAGCTGAAGCTGCACCAGTGCGGCCTGCCCAAGCAGATGGCCCTGGAGCTCTTCAAGCCGTTCGTGATGAAGCGCCTGGTTGACCTCAACCACGCACAGAACATCAAGTCGGCCAAGCGGATGGTTGAGCGTTACCGCCCGCAGGTGTGGGACGTGCTCGAAGAGATCATCACCGAACACCCGGTGCTGCTCAACCGTGCACCCACCCTGCACCGCCTGGGTATCCAGGCGTTCGAACCGCAGCTTGTGGAAGGCAAGGCCATCCAGCTTCACCCGCTGGTTTGTGGTGCCTTCAACGCTGACTTCGACGGTGACCAGATGGCAGTACACCTGCCGCTGAGCCCCGAGGCGCAGGCTGAGGCGCGCATCCTGATGCTGTCCTCGAACAACATCCTGAAGCCGTCCGATGGACGCCCGGTCACCCTGCCTTCGCAGGATATGATCATCGGCCTCTACCACCTGACCACCAAGCGGAAGGGTTCAGCCGGCGAAGGCCGCATCTTCGGTTCGGTATCCGAAGCCATCATGGCGTTCGATGCCCGCGACCTGCACCTGAACTCCCAGGTCAAGATCCGCCTCGAAGGCTTCGTGCCCTACTCCGGTTGGGAAGCTCCCGAAGGCTGGGAGCAGGGCCAGCCCGCAATCGTGGAAACCTCCCTGGGCCAGGTTCTCTTCAACGAGACCCTGCCCGCGGACTACCCCTGGGTTGAGGCTGTAGCGGACAAGGGCGAACTGTCCAGGATCGTCAACGACCTCGCTGAGCGCTACCCGAAGGTTGTTACCGCGGCAACGCTGGACAACCTGAAGGATGCCGGTTTCTACTGGGCCACCCGTTCGGGCGTCACGGTTGCCATCTCCGACATCGAGGTTCCGGCTGCCAAGCCTGAGATCCTCGCCGGTTACGAGGAACGCGCCGCCAAGATCCAGGGCCAGTACGACAAGGGCCTGATCGACGACGACGAGCGTCGCCAGGAGCTCATCGAGATCTGGAACAAGGCCACCAACGACATCGCCGCGGTGATGCGTGAAAGCCTGTCGCCGATGAACACCATCAACCGCATGGTGTCCTCCGGTGCACGTGGTAACTGGATGCAGGTCCGTCAGATCGCGGGTATCCGTGGCCTGGTGGCCAACCCGAAGGGTGAGATCATCCCGCGCCCCATCAAGTCCTCCTACCGTGAGGGCCTGTCGGTGCTGGAATACTTCATCGCCACGCACGGTGCCCGTAAGGGCCTCGCCGATACCGCCCTGCGTACCGCCAACTCGGGTTACCTGACCCGACGCCTGGTGGACGTCTCGCAGGACGTCATCGTCCGTGAAGAGGACTGCGGCACCGAGCGTGGCCTGGTCACGCCGATCGCCGTCGCCGACTCCAACGGCGAGCTGGTCCTGGACGAGAACGTCGAGAACAGCGCTTACGCACGTACGCTGGCTGTCGACGTCGTGGACTCCGAGGGCAACGTCCTCGCAGCTGCCGGCACCGACTGCGGCGACGTCGTTATCGACGAGCTCTTCAAGGCCGGCATCACCGAGGTCAAGGTCCGTTCGGTCCTTACCTGTGAGTCCAGCGTTGGTACCTGCGCCCTGTGCTACGGCCGTTCGCTGGCCACCGGAAAGACCGTGGACATCGGCGAGGCCGTGGGCATCATCGCCGCACAGTCCATCGGTGAGCCCGGTACCCAGCTGACCATGCGTACGTTCCACACCGGTGGTGCAGTGTCCGCCGGCGGTGGCGACGACATCACCCAGGGTCTGCCCCGTATCCAGGAGCTCTTCGAAGCCCGTACTCCGAAGGGTGTTGCACCGATTGCCGAAGCAGCCGGCCGCATCACCATCGAAGAGTCCGAGCGCCAGATGCGCCTGGTCATCACCCCGGATGACGGAACGGAAGAGATCGCTTACCCGGTCCTGCGCCGTTCACGCCTGCTGATCGAAGACGGCGACCACGTCACCGTTGGCCAGAAGCTGATCAACGGTCCGGTGGATCCCAAGCAGGTCCTGCGCATCATGGGTCCGCGTGCAGCACAGAAGTTCCTGGTGGACGAAGTGCAGGGCGTGTACCGCAGCCAGGGCATCGGTATCCACGACAAGCACGTCGAGGTTATCGTTCGCCAGATGCTGCGCCGCGTCACGGTCATCGAGTCCGGCGAATCGGACCTGCTTCCCGGCGAGCTCGCCGAGCGCAGCCGTTTCGAGGATGCCAACCGCCGCGTTGTGTCCGAGGGCAAGGCACCGGCATCCGGACGTCCGGAGCTCATGGGCATCACCAAGGCGTCGCTGGCCACCGAGTCCTGGCTGTCCGCAGCTTCCTTCCAGGAGACCACCCGCGTCCTGACGCAGGCGGCCATGGAAGGCAAGAGCGATCCGCTGCTGGGCCTCAAGGAGAACGTCATCATCGGTAAGCTGATCCCGGCCGGCACGGGTCTCCCGCGCTACACCGAGGTCACCGTGGAGCCCACTGAAGAAGCGAAGGCCAACCTGTTCACCGGCCCCAGCGCATTCAGCGACTTCTCGTACGACACCCTGGGCGGTGACGGAGCCCCCGAGTTCCACGCCATCCCGCTGGATGACTACGATCTGGGCAACGACTTCCGCTAAAACGGCAGTTAGTCCCTCTTAAGGTTGGGCCCCGCACTTTCGAGTGCGGGGCCTGTCCCGTTAACCGGGCTTTGCGCCCGGTTACCGGGGGCAGTCGAAGACGACGGCGGCGGGCCGCTCCCGCCGTCGTCCGCCTTACACCCGATTAAGGCCCAGGATCAAGCCGTGCTAGAGTTGTCTGTAATTGTTCTGTGTGGCAGTGGATGAAGGCCGCCGCAGCATCATTTTGGTTTTGTTCTCATGATGCTGGGTGTGAGCTTGTTTCCGGGTTGCGGGTAAGGTGCGCAACGAATGCCACGCTTTTGCACGCCTAGGCAAGATTCGAGCCGCCAAGGCTGCAGGGACAACGCCAAAACCGGAGCAGAGACGGCTGACGCCTGAATGTACCGGTAGAGATCAAACCAACGGAGAACACGAGAGTGCCTACGATTAACCAGCTGGTCCGCAAGGGCCGCACGCCGAAGGTCAAAAAGACCAAGGCTCCTGCCCTGAACGGCAGCCCGATGCGCCGCGGTGTTTGCACCCGCGTTTACACCACCACCCCGAAGAAGCCGAACTCGGCTCTGCGTAAGGTTGCACGTGTGCGCCTTAACGGTGGCGTTGAAGTTACCGCTTACATCCCCGGTGTTGGCCACAACCTGCAGGAGCACTCCATTGTGCTCGTTCGCGGTGGTCGTGTGAAGGACCTCCCGGGTGTCCGCTACAAGATCGTCCGTGGCGCCCTCGATACCCAGGGTGTGAAGAACCGTAAGCAGGCCCGCAGCCGCTACGGCGCAAAGATGGAGAAGAAGTAATATGCCTCGCAAGGGTCCGGCCCCCAAGCGGCCGCTCGTTCAGGATCCCGTTTACGGCTCCCCGCTGGTAACCCAGCTCATCAACAAGGTGCTCGTTGACGGCAAGAAGTCCACGGCAGAGCGCATTGTCTACGGTGCCCTCGAAGGCGCACGCGCCAAGTCCGGCGGCGACCCCGTAGCAGCACTGAAGAAGGCCATGGACAACGTCAAGCCTTCGCTTGAGGTCCGCTCACGCCGCGTCGGCGGCGCCACCTACCAGGTTCCGGTTGAGGTCAAGCCGGGCCGCTCCACCGCACTTGCCCTGCGGTGGCTGGTTGGCTACTCCAAGGCCCGCCGCGAAAAGACGATGACCGAGCGTCTCCAGAACGAAATCCTGGATGCGTCCAACGGTCTCGGTGCCGCTGTGAAGCGTCGCGAAGACACCCACAAGATGGCCGAGTCCAACAAGGCCTTCGCACACTACCGCTGGTAATACTCCCCGGACGCCGCCGGCTCAACCGAGCCGGCGGCGAACGTGTAGTCCATCCCAAAAGGAGACCCCGTGGCACAGGACGTGCTTACCGACCTTAGTAAGGTCCGCAACATCGGCATCATGGCCCATATTGATGCCGGCAAGACCACCACCACCGAGCGCATCCTGTTCTACACGGGTGTGAACCACAAGATTGGCGAAACGCACGACGGCGCTTCGACCACTGACTGGATGGAACAGGAAAAGGAACGCGGCATCACGATCACGTCGGCCGCCGTGACCTGCTTCTGGGAAAACAACCAGATCAACATCATCGACACCCCCGGCCACGTGGACTTCACTGTTGAGGTTGAGCGCTCCCTGCGCGTCCTCGACGGTGCCGTTGCTGTCTTCGACGGCAAGGAAGGCGTTGAGCCCCAGTCCGAGACCGTGTGGCGCCAGGCTGACAAGTACAACGTCCCGCGTATCTGCTTCGTCAACAAGATGGACAAGCTCGGCGCTGACTTCTACTTCACCGTAGACACCATCGTCAGCCGCCTCGGCGCCAAGCCGCTGGTCATGCAGCTGCCCATCGGTGCTGAGAACGACTTCATCGGCGTCGTGGACCTGCTCTACATGCGCTCCCTGGTCTGGCCCGGCGATGCCAAGGGTGACGTCACCATGGGTGCGAAGTACGAGATCCGCGAGATCCCGGCTGACCTCCAGGAAAAGGCCGAAGAGTACCGCGCAGCGCTCGTTGAGACCGTTGCAGAGTCCTCCGAGGAACTCATGGAGAAGTACCTTGAAGGCGAAGAACTCACCGTCGACGAGCTCAAGGCCGGCATCCGCAAGATGACGATCAACTCCGAGCTCTACCCGATCTTCTGTGGCTCCGCATTCAAGAACCGCGGCGTCCAGCCGATGCTCGATGCAGTTGTCGACTACCTGCCGAACCCGCTCGACGTCCCGCCGATGGTCGGTCACGACCCCCGCGACGAAGAGAAGGAACTGACCCGCAAGCCTTCCGCTGACGAGCCTTTCTCCGCACTGGCCTTCAAGATTGCTGCGCACCCGTTCTTCGGCCAGCTCACCTTCATCCGCGTGTACTCCGGTCACGTGGAAGCAGGCGCCCAGGTGGTCAACTCCACCAAGGGCAAGAAGGAGCGCATCGGCAAGCTCTTCCAGATGCACGCCAACAAGGAGATGCCCGTTGAGGGCGCCACCGCCGGCCACATCTACGCTGCCATCGGCCTCAAGGACACCACCACGGGCGACACCCTGTGCGACTCTGCAAACCAGATCGTGCTTGAGTCCATGAGCTTCCCGGAGCCCGTGATCTCTGTCGCCATCGAGCCGAACACCAAGGGTGACCAGGAGAAGCTCTCCACGGCCATCCAGAAGCTCTCCGCTGAGGACCCCACCTTCCAGGTGTCCCTCAACGAAGACACCGGCCAGACCATCATCGCCGGCATGGGCGAGCTGCACCTGGACATCCTGGTGGACCGCATGCGCCGCGAGTTCAAGGTCGAGGCAAACGTGGGTAAGCCCCAGGTTGCCTACCGCGAAACCATCAAGCGCGCCGTCGAACGCCACGACTACACGCACAAGAAGCAGACCGGTGGTTCGGGCCAGTTCGCAAAGATCCAGATTGCGATCGAACCGCTGGACACCGCCGAGGGCGAGCTGTACGAGTTCGAGAACAAGGTCACCGGTGGCCGTGTTCCGCGCGAATACATCCCGTCTGTTGACGCTGGTATCCAGGATGCCCTGAATGACGGCGTCCTGGCCGGTTACCCGGTTGTGGGCATCAAGGCCACGCTGGTTGACGGCGCGTACCACGATGTTGACTCCTCGGAAATGGCGTTCAAGATCGCCGGCCGTATGGCTTTCAAGGAAGCCGCACGCAAGGCGAACCCTGTCCTGCTCGAACCGCTGATGGATGTTGAAGTCCGCACCCCTGAGGAATACATGGGTGAAGTTATCGGTGACATCAACTCCCGCCGTGGCCAGATGCAGTCCATGGAAGATGCACAGGGCGTCAAGGTCATCCGTGCGCACGTTCCGCTGTCCGGCATGTTCGGCTACATCGGTGACCTGCGTTCGAAGACCCAGGGCCGCGCTGTGTACTCCATGACGTTCAACAGCTACGCGGAGGTCCCGAAGGCTGTCGCCGACGAGATCATCCAGAAGAGCCGCGGCGAGTAGTCCGTACAGGGCACTTAAAGCGAATACCTCGGGTGCGCAGCCGGAAACGGACAGCGCAGCCGGTGCAGGTGGCCGGGGCCGGTGGGACCCATCCCGGTGAAGCCGGCTCCAGGCCATCTGCACGAACAGGCTCAGGGGATTAGTATTAGTTCCTGAATCTGCAATTTCACCAATCCAAAGCCCCCAAGTAGACTTGCCTGAGTTTCTGCCGCGAAAAGCGCGGTTGAAGGGCAAGCCATTTGAAATCGTTCTAGGAGGAACCTGTGGCAAAGGCAAAGTTCGAGCGGACTAAGCCGCACGTCAACATCGGCACCATCGGTCACGTTGACCACGGTAAGACGACGCTGACGGCCGCCATTTCCAAGGTGCTGTACGACAAGTACCCGGATCTCAACGAGAAGCGCGACTTCGCGTCTATCGACTCTGCTCCCGAAGAGCGTCAGCGCGGTATTACCATCAACATCTCCCACGTGGAGTACCAGACCGAGAAGCGCCACTACGCACACGTAGACGCCCCCGGTCACGCTGACTACATCAAGAACATGATCACCGGTGCTGCCCAGATGGACGGCGCAATCCTCGTGGTTGCTGCTACCGATGGCCCCATGGCTCAGACCCGCGAGCACGTTCTGCTCGCCCGCCAGGTTGGTGTTCCCTACCTGCTGGTCGCGCTGAACAAGTCCGACATGGTTGATGACGAAGAGCTCCTCGACCTCGTCGAAATGGAAGTTCGTGAGCTGCTCAGCTCGCAGGGCTTCGATGGCGATGAGGCTCCGGTTGTTCGCGTTTCCGGCCTGAAGGCCCTGGAAGGCGACCCGGTTTGGGTCAAGTCCGTTGAGGACCTGATGGCAGCTGTCGACGAGTCCGTTCCGGACCCCGTACGTGACCGCGACAAGCCGTTCCTGATGCCGATCGAAGACGTCTTCACCATCACCGGCCGTGGCACCGTTGTTACGGGCCGCGCCGAGCGTGGCACCCTCGCCATCAACTCCGAGGTCGAGATCGTCGGCATCCGCCCGGTCCAGAAGACCACGGTTACCGGTATCGAGATGTTCCACAAGCAGCTCGACGAAGCATGGGCCGGCGAGAACTGTGGCCTGCTGCTCCGTGGCCTGAAGCGCGACGATGTCGAGCGTGGCCAGGTTGTCGTCAAGCCGGGTTCCATCACCCCGCACACCGACTTCGAGGCCAACGTCTACATCCTGTCCAAGGACGAAGGCGGACGCCACAACCCGTTCTACTCGAACTACCGCCCGCAGTTCTACTTCCGCACGACGGACGTTACCGGCGTTATCACCCTGCCCGAGGGCACGGAAATGGTTATGCCCGGCGACAACACTGAGATGACCGTTGCGCTCATCCAGCCGATCGCTATGGAAGAGGGCCTCGGCTTTGCTATCCGCGAAGGCGGCCGCACCGTTGGTTCGGGACGCGTCACAAAGATCATCAAGTAACTCTTGCTGATCACCGGATAGCCGGGATTATGTCCCGCTAATCCACAGAAGGCCCCGCTGCAGTGTGCAGCGGGGCCTTCTTTTGCTACCGTTAATCCAGTCAATGGATAAATCGCAGGACTCCTGCCACGTTCCTCCTGAAAGGCCAACTCATGCCGGACGATTCGTACGAGGCAGGCTACCGGGCCGGTCACTTGCAGGGTTGGCTGGACGCCATGGCCAAGATGGCGGAGCCCCAGGCGACGGAATCTACGTTTGCGCCGCCCGGACGGGTGCAAGCCCCAGCCCCGGCTTCGGCGGAGGGGCCGACGTTCGCCCCGCCGACGACGGTTACGGCTTCGACGCATCGGCCCGCCTCCGCACCTCTGCCGGACTCCGCTCCGCCGGCCCGCCGTGTGGCACGTCCACAGCCCGTGCCCGTGGGAGCCGTTGCCACCCCGCGGCCAAAGCCCACCACCCAGCCCGTGCCATACCGCGGTTACGCCGATGGTCCGGCCCGGCCGGCAGAATCAGCTGAAGAGGTGGCAGCGCGACGGGAACGGCGCGACCGCCAGAACATCAATATCACGCTGTATGTGGCAAGCCTCCTGCTCGTTGCCGCAGCTGCCCTGTTCGTGGGAACAGCACTGCCGCCGATGATGAGGTTCGCAGGGGTTTGCTCTGTGGCGGCCCTGTTCTACGGTTCCGGATTCATCCTGCACCACCGGGTCCCGCGCCTGAAACCTGCCGCGGTGGCTTTCACTGGCACTGGACTGGCCCTTGTCCCGGTTATCGGCCTGGCCCTTTACAGCTTTGTCTGGCAAAACGGGCCGGCAGCGTGGCTCGCCACCTCGCTCGTAGGAACCCTGGCGTACATTGCTGCTGCCCTCCGGCTGGAGAGCCGCGTATTGGCATATCTGTCGCTGACCTTCCTTGTCTCCACTGCGTGGTCGGGCATGGCTGTCCTCGGCGCCGCCCTTGTCTGGTACTTCGTGGTGCTCATCGCTGTGGCGGTCGTGTTCACCCTGCTGAGCCTGGTTAGGCCGGGTTGGCTTCCCCCGCTCTTCCTGCGGCCTTTGGTAACTGTCCACCCCGTCGTCGTACCGGCCGTTGCCGTGGCTGCCACGTTCCTCCTGCGTACCAGCCTGGCCGAGTACGCATTGATTCTCGGGCTCAGCGGTGCCTACTTCGCCACCATGGCCGCCGTTCCGGGAGCAAACTTCAGGCTCCGTAACTTCTATGCGGCCCGTGTTGCGCTGACGGTTGCCGGCACTGTGGCTGTCCTGGAAATCACCGACACTGCAAGGGGCGCACTGCTGGCCGCCGGCGCACTGCTCGCCGTGCAGGCCATCGGTGTTGCCGTTAGTGGTCGCAGACTGGAGGCCTGGTTCGGTCCCCGCCGGCCTGACGGGGCAAAGGAACCGCCGGCTGCGGCCGCCGCGAATCCTTCCCCGAACGAGGCATTGGCGCCACGTTGGCGCGCCGACGTCGTGGTGACCCACCTGGTGCACTGGGCGTTGACGGCAGCGTTTGCGGGCAGCACGGTGCTGCGCGGCATTGCCGGTACATGGGTGCCTGACGCAGGAGCGATTCCGCTGTGGGTACCGGTCCTGCTGCTGCTCCTGACGAGCTTTGCCATCGCAGTGCTGCTGCGCCGGGCGGCGGAGTACCTTCCGTTTGCCGGCATTGCCTTGGCGGGAGTTGTCAGCCGGGTAATGGGGGAGTGGGACTTCGCCCTTATGGTGTTGCTCACCGCGTTCTTCTGGCTGGTGCGGGGTCTCCGTGAAAGCGGAACGCAGCGGCAGCTCCTCCTCTTCAACGCCAGGATCGCAGGCACGGTTGCCGTACCCGCCGTGACGGCCGCCTTGACGGAGGGGCGCATTCAGGCGTCTGCGGTGTGGTTCAGTGTTGTGGCAGCAGCGGTGGCACAACAGTTGTTGTCCGCGTGGCTGCAGCGCGCGAGCCGCAAGGAGTTTGCACCCCAAGCTACGCTGATTGGCTTCTCTGTTCTTGGGACGGTGGGGGTCGCTGTTCTCCACGCCGTGGACACTTTCCCGGGACAATCGCTGACGTGGAGCGGGATTCTGCTGCAGCTCGGCGCAGCAGTAGCCATGGGCCTGCTGCTGGTACCGCAGCCGGGCGGGCAGTCCGCCTGGAGTCCACGCGCAGGGGAAGTGGTGCCCCTGGTGCTGGGAAGCGTGATGGTGGAGTTCGCATTCCGGTGGATTACACCGGATGCCGGGAACATTGCCCTGGCCGTAGTGGTGGCATACCTGGCAGTCACAGGGCTTCGGCTGCGGGCCCGGCTGCGCCGTTGGGGATATTGGTGGCTTTGCCGCATTGCCGCCACATTGCTGGCGCTGACGCTGTTCGACCGGCTGGTGGGCTCCGCGGGCGCGCCATCTATAGGCGGCGCAACTCTTGACCCCGCCACCGTGCTGGTTGCGGTGTTGGCCGTCCAGATGGCCGTGGTGCTGGTGTCGTTCCGGCTTGGACGTTCTCCGCGTGGCGTAGCCGTGGATGCAGGAGTGGTTCTCGCGGTTCAGATCATCGGGTGCCTGATGCTGTGGCCGTTGTCGGAGGGAAGCTGGCAGCATCTGGTCGTTCCCGGCGTCACGGCGTTGTCCTCGGTTGCTGCCGGGCTGCTGTTGCGGGGGCAGCGGGGCTCCGGGCTGTTCGCACCGGCCGCGTTCCCCGTCCTGGTGGGACTGTCCATCACCAACCTGACCCTGGTCGAGGTGTTGCTGGGCATCTTTGCTGCCTTCGCAGCGGTGATGGTGGCAGCGGCTGCGCGGGCTGTGGAGAAGGGCTGCTACTTTATTGCAGCGAGGGTACTTACCGCTGCCCTGGCCGTGGTCCTCAGCTACGACGTATCGGCCTCCCCGGACGTTGTGTCGCTGACCTTTGCCGGCGTTCTGGCCGCGCAGCACGCCGTCCGGTGGCTGATGCGCTTCCGCCTTCAGGAGGTTCCTTTTCAGCAGGTGGCAGTGTGGATCACCCTCGCGGGCCAGACTGCCCTTCCACTGGCCTACTTTGGCCGCTATGGAGCAGCCGGCACCGGTAGCGAACGCTGGATTCTCCTGGTGGAGTTGGGGCTGGTTCTTGTTTCGGGCGTCGTTGCCAGGACCCTGTTCGCGGCGCGCGGCGCACTCTACTTCGCAGCCTATGCCCTGTTGGGCGGAGTGCTGGCACTGAGCCCGCTTGTGGCGCCTGCAGCGTCCGCTGTGCTGGGCTACACCGGAGTGGCACTTCTATTGCTGGCCCTGGCGCTTGCAGCCGCAGCGGCCGGAGTACTGTGGTCCCGTCGGATGCCGGCCCCCTCCGGAACTGAGCGCTGGCTGTGGCTGGCGGCCGCACTGGGGTACAGCCTCAGTGCGCTGGTCCTCGCTCCGCAGGCCGATGAGTGGATTGCCGGATTCGCGGTCCTGGTGCTTGCCGCTGTCCTCTTTTGCGCCTCCCACGTTGAGCGGGCCGGGGGCCTGTACGCGCCGGCGTCGGCTGCTGTCCTGGTGGGAACGTTCATGGTGGTCCGGGAAGCGGCGGGCGGACATACGGACCTATGGGCGGCCTATGCGCCCTGGATCGGTGCCGGCGCGGCGGGAGCGGGACTTTACGGCCTGCGCGTGGCGAGGTCCGCCAAGCTCGCAGCCGACCCCCTGCGCAGATGGTCCCTCGCTGGCGCCGCGTTGGCCGGGCTCGCCCTGGCCGCAGTTGCGGGTCTACCTGCAGACACCACGGCCTGGGTTGCCGCCACCGCGCTTGCCGGGGCGGCAGGTATCTGCATCGCCGAAGCCCCGGCAGGACTTCGCCGGGTGGTATCCGAGGCAGGTGCTGTGGTGGTGATGGCCGGAGTGCAGCGCGCGGCGATTTTTGAACTGGACGGCCGCCGGAGTTTCGGCTCCGGTTTGCCCGATCCCTTCTGGGCGGCGCAGTGGTACGTGGTGCTTGGGGCGGCCCTTGCGTTCCTTCGCTACCGCTCCGGACAGCCCAAAGCCGGGCGCGGGATCGCCCTGTCGGCAGCCGTCCTGCTCACCCTGACGGGGGTAGGAACCGTGTTCGGCGGCACTGCCGGGCAGCAGCTGTGGCTCCTGGTGCTGCTCGCTGTACTGCTAGTCGGAGGGCTTTTGGCCGGTGAGAAGATCTTTGTCAGGTGGGGTGCGGCCGGCGTTGCCGCCTGCATTCTTTGGGCGATGCGGGGGTACACGTTCGTACTCCTGGCGCTTATCGCCGTCGGCCTGATTGCCTTTGCCGTATGGCGGTTGAACCGAAGCGCCGGCCCTGGGGCTGAGGACGCTGCCGCACCGGCTGGTCCCTCAGCGCCTCCAGTGCCTTCCGATGCGGGGAGCGACACCGGCAGCAACGCCCAGGCCAGGAAAGTGCCCTGATACTGTTGCAGCATTGAGAGGAGCTCATCATGGGATGGCTTATTTTCCTGATCGTTGCCGCGGCCGTGGTGGCCGGCGTCTTCTGGGCGAAGAAACACTTCCACCACGAGATCGACCGGGCAAAACGAATCAACCGGGCCAACAAGAACCAGTAGGCCCTGGCAGGACTTCCGCGGCGCGGGCCGTCCGGTGGAGCGGATGTTTAACCGGCGGACTGTACTTTGCGGGCCCGGGAGAGGGCCTGGTACCAGAAGAACGACTGCTTGGGCGTACGCTCCTGGTTGCTGAAGTCGACGTGGACCAGGCCGAACCGCTGTGAGTACCCGGCGGCCCACTCGAAGTTGTCCATGAGGGTCCAGACGAAATAGCCGCGCAGGTCAACTCCCGCGGCGATCCCGCCTGGGGCCGTTGCTTCGAGGGCGGCGCCCAGGTGCGACGCCAGGTAACTGACGCGCTCGCTGTCCTGCAGGGTTCCGGACACTGTGTCCGGTTCGGGGAAGCTGGCTCCGCCTTCGGTGATGTAGACCGGCGGGAGGGCCGCACCGTACCTGTCCCTGAGTTCCTGCAGCAGGACACCCAGATGCCCGGGGGCCACAGGCCAGCCGAAACCTGTGTTGCTGAACTCCGGGTAGCCCACCTCGTGGAACGGCAGCCGGGCCACGGCCTTATGCATGTCCGCGGGTATGGGGGTGACGCCCCGTCCCATGGCCACCTTGACCGGGAAGTAGTAGTTCAGCCCATAGAAATCGAGTGGCTGATGGATGGTGCGCAGGTCGGAATCGGAGATGCGCCCGATCGAGCGCAGCCACGGCCTGGCATAGACCGGGAGGTTGGGATAGCGGCCCAGCAGTACCGGGTCTGCATAGATCCTGTTCATTAACAGGTCGTACAGGTGTGCCACCACCCGGTCGCCGATCCCGCGGGATGCCGGCCGGATGGGGGCGTGCAGGTTCGTGACTCCGATTCCGCCCCGGACGCCTGCCGCGCGGAGTGCCTGGACGCCCAGCCCGTGGGCCAGCAGCTGGTGGTGGATGGACGGGAGCGCGTCGAACATCAAGGCCCTGCCGGGGGCATGGACGCCGAGGGCGTAGCCGTTGAGCGTCACGGATACTGGTTCGTTCAGCGTCACCCACTGTGAGACGCGGTCGCCGTACCGTTCCGCTGCGGCAGCAGCGTATTCGCCAAAGCGCTCCGCCGTTTCCCTGTTGAGCCAGCCGCCGCGGTGTTCCAGCGGCAGCGGGGTGTCCCAGTGATACAGCGTGGCCATCGGGGCGATGCCGGCTTCCAGCAGTTGGTCGATCAGCCGGTCGTAGAAGTCGAGGCCCTCCGGATTGAGCCTGCCGCGGCCATCGGGCTGGATGCGAGGCCAGGCGAGGGAGAACCGGTAGGAGTCAACGCCGAGTTCCTTGAGCAGCGCGACGTCTTCGGGCAGCCGGTTGTAGTGGTCGCACGCGACGGCGGGGGAGTGGCCGTCAATGATGGCGCCGGGCTTCTGGGCAAAGGCGTCCCAGCCTGAGGGGCCGCGGCCGCCGTCGGCCAGCGCGCCTTCGATCTGGAAAGCCGCAGCAGCCACGCCAAGGGTGAACGACGGCGGCATGCGGCTGGCCAGTTCAGTGACGGATTCGGTGCTCTCCAGCGTCATGTCCCCATCATCCATTCGCCGGGCAGCCAGGGCAATGGGTGGGCGTGCAACACTGCGGATGACCGGCCGCCAGGCCTTGCGCCCGGGCTGAGGCAGGCGATTGGCTTCTGCCGCAGATATCCGGCATACTAGATGAGTTGTTCAAGCGCTTCTTCGTGTCCCGATCCGGATAATGCCGGGTGTCAGGGTCCAAGTGGAAGCCCAAACATAACCCACCCCAATGGAAAATGCGGATTTGTTTGCGTGTACAGCGCGACACGCCCGACCGCGGGGGTCGGTTGCGCCGGCAAGGTGAGGAACCCGGATTTATCCGGATTCAGTTTGTGCGGCGGATGGTGGTTACGACCTCAATTGCTTCGGCAGCCATACAACAGGTAAGTGAACAGGGCAGCCCTAACCCGGGGAAGCACAGACTGAAAGAGAGTCAGGCGACATGGCGGGACAAAAAATCCGCATCCGGCTGAAGTCATACGACCACGAGGTCATTGACGTTTCAGCACGGAAGATCGTTGAGACGGTCACGCGCGCAGGCGCAACGGTAGTTGGCCCCGTGCCGCTGCCCACGGAGAAAAACGTGTACTGCGTTATCCGCTCTCCGCACAAGTACAAAGACAGCCGCGAGCACTTTGAAATGCGCACGCACAAGCGTCTTATCGACATCATCGATCCCACGCCCAAGGCTGTCGACTCGCTCATGCGCCTCGACCTGCCGGCCGACGTGAACATCGAAATCAAGCTGTAGGGAGGTGCTGAGAAACTATGACCGCAACCCGTAACGTAAAGGGCCTGCTGGGCACGAAGCTCGGCATGACCCAGGTCTGGGACGAGAACAACAAGCTCATCCCCGTCACTGTGGTCCAGGCAGACTCGAACGTCATCACCCAGCTGCGCAACGCAGAGGTCGATGGCTACGTCGCCGTTCAGATCGGCTACGGCCAGATCGATCCCCGCAAGGTCACCAAGCCGCTGGCTGGTCACTTTGAAAAGGCAGGCGTCACGCCTCGCCGCCACGTCGTCGAACTCCGTACCGCAGATGCTGCCGAGTACGAGCTGGGCCAGGAACTCTCCGTTGAGCTGTTCGCTGCCGGCCAGAAGATCGACGTCATCGGCACCACTAAGGGTAAGGGCTTCGCCGGTGTTATGAAGCGTCACGGCTTCCACGGTGTTGGAGCTTCCCACGGTGCCCACAAGAACCACCGTAAGCCCGGTTCAATCGGTGGCGCATCCACCCCGAGCCGCGTCTTCAAGGGCATGAAAATGGCCGGCCGCATGGGCGCCGTGCGTCACACCACGCTGAACCTCACGGTCCACGCGGTTGACGCCGAGAAGTCGCTGCTCCTGATCAAGGGTGCCGTCCCCGGCGCCCGCGGCCAGGTCGTCTTCGTACGTACCGCCGTGAAGGGAGCCTAGTTCAATGGCTAACACTGTCCAGGTTGACCTGCCTGCCGAGATCTTCGACGTCCAGACCAACGTGCCGCTGCTGCACCAGGTTGTCGTTGCCCAGCTCGCTGCTGCTCGCCAGGGTACCCACAAGACCAAGACCCGCGCTGAAGTTTCCGGTGCAGGACGCAAGCCGTTCAAGCAGAAGGGCACCGGCCGCGCCCGTCAGGGTTCAATCCGTGCTCCGCACATGACCGGCGGTGGCGTTGTCCACGGTCCCACCCCGCGTGACTACAGCCAGCGGACCCCCAAGAAGATGATTGCTGCTGCACTGCGCGGCGCACTGTCTGACCGGGCCCGCAACGGACGCATCCACGTTGTCGCCGACCTGGTTGAAGGCACCAAGCCCTCCGCCAAGACCGCACTGGCAACGCTGCGCGGCGTTTCCGACCGCAAGAACCTGCTGGTCGTTATCGAGCGCGCCAACGATGTTGCTGCACTGTCCGTGCGCAACCTCGCCGGTGTCCACGTTCTGTACGCAGACCAGCTGAACACCTACGACGTTCTCGTCTCTGATGACGTTGTCTTCACCAAGGCTGCTTACGAAGCATTCGTTGCCGCTAAGGCAGCTAAGAACGAGGAGGATGCCAAGTGAGTGCAGCCACCATCAAGGATCCCCGCGACGTCGTGCTTGCACCCGTCGTGTCGGAAAAGAGCTACGGCCTGATCGACGAGGGCAAGTACACCTTCCTGGTGGACCCCCGTTCGAACAAGACCGAGATCAAGCTGGCCGTGGAGAAGATTTTCTCCGTCAAGGTCGAATCGATCAACACCATCAACCGTGCCGGTAAGCGCAAGCGCACCAAATTCGGATGGGGTACCCGCAAGAACACCAAGCGTGCGATTGTCACCCTCAAAGAAGGCACCATCGACATCTTCGGCGGTCCGCTCGCGTAGCGGAGACCACTTTAACGAGGAAATAAATTATGGGAATCCGTAAATACAAGCCGACTACCCCGGGCCGTCGTGGCTCGAGCGTAGCGGACTTCACCGAAATCACGCGGTCGACGCCGGAAAAGTCGTTGGTACGTCCGCTGCCCAAAAAGGGCGGCCGTAACAACACCGGTAAGATCACCACCCGTCACAAGGGTGGCGGACACAAGCGCCAGTACCGTCTGATCGACTTCCGTCGCCACGACAAGGACGGCGTTGACGCCCGCGTTGCTGAAATTGAGTACGATCCGAACCGTACGGCTCGCATCGCCCTCCTGCACTACGTTGATGGCACCAAGCGCTACATCATCGCCCCGAACAAGCTGTCCCAGGGTGACTTCGTGGAGGCCGGCCCCAACGCTGACATCAAGCCGGGCAACAACCTGCCCCTGCGCAACATCCCCGTGGGTACCGTTGTGCACGCAGTGGAGCTGCGTCCGGGCGGCGGTGCCAAGATGGGCCGCTCCGCCGGTGCATCCATCCAGCTCGTTGCCAGGGAAGGCCGTTTCGCCCAGCTGCGTCTGCCCTCCGGCGAAATCCGCAACGTTGACGTGCGCTGCCGCGCAACCGTCGGCGAGGTCGGCAACGCCGAGCAGTCGAACATCAACTGGGGCAAGGCCGGCCGCATGCGCTGGAAGGGCGTCCGCCCGACCGTCCGTGGTGTCGCCATGAACCCGGTTGACCACCCGCACGGTGGTGGCGAGGGTAAGACGTCCGGTGGACGTAACCCCGTCAACCCGAACGGTCAGCGTGAAGGCCGCACGCGCCGCCCCAACAAAGAGAGCGACAAGCTTATTGTTCGTCGCCGTCGTACTGGCAAGAACAAGCGATAGGAGCCTGGAAACATGCCACGCAGCCTGAAAAAAGGTCCTTTCGTTGACCAGCACCTCTTTGTGAAGGTAGCCAGGGAAAACGAAAAGGGCACCAAGAACGTCATCAAGACCTGGTCCCGCCGTTCGATGATCATCCCCGACATGCTCGGACACACGATCGCCGTACACGACGGACGCAAGCACATTCCGGTGTTTGTCACCGAGTCGATGGTCGGGCACAAGCTCGGCGAATTCGCTCCCACGCGGACATTCCGCGGCCATGTCAAGGACGACCGTAAGGGCAAGCGCCGCTAGGCGCCTGCACTTACGTCAAAGACGAGAGAAGGAAAGCAATGGAAGCCAAGGCAATTGCGCGCCACATCCGCGTAACGCCTATGAAGGCCCGGCGCGTCGTCAACCTTGTTCGTGGTTTGCAAGCGAATGAGGCTCTGGCAATTCTGAAGTTTGCCCCGCAGGCAGCTTCGGAGCCGGTATTCAAGGTAGTTCAGTCGGCAATCTCCAACGCCCGGGTCCTCGCAGACCGCGACGGCGTTGCGTTTGACGAAGGCGACCTCATCATCAGCGAAGCGTTTGTTGATGAAGGCCCGACCATGAAGCGGTTCCAGCCGCGTGCCCAGGGTCGTGCATTTCAGATCAAGAAGCGCACCAGCCACATCACCGTGGTAGTCGCTACCCCGGAGAAAGAGGAGGCTCGCTAAGTGGGACAGAAAGTAAACCCGCACGGGTTCCGACTCGGCATCACCACCGATCACGTATCGCACTGGTTCGCTGACAGCACCAAGTCCGGACAGCGGTACAAGGACTTCGTTCGCGAAGACATCCGTATCCGCCAGCTCATGTCCACGGGCATGGAGCGCGCCGGCATCGCCAAGGTCGAGATCGAGCGCACCCGTGACCGCGTCCGCGTGGACATCCACACGGCCCGCCCCGGCATCGTCATCGGCCGCCGTGGAGCAGAAGCAGACCGCATCCGCGGCGAGCTCGAAAAGCTCACCGGCAAGCAGGTCCAGCTGAACATCCTCGAGGTCAAGAACCCCGAGATGGAAGCACAGCTTGTTGCCCAGGGCGTTGCAGAGCAGCTGACCTCGCGTGTGGCTTTCCGCCGCGCGATGAAGAAGGCCATGCAGTCCGCACAGCGTGCCGGTGCCAAGGGTATCCGTATCGCTTGCTCGGGCCGCCTGGGTGGCGCTGAAATGTCCCGCTCGGAGTTCTACCGCGAAGGCCGTGTGCCCCTGCACACCCTCCGCGCGAACATCGACTACGGCTTCTACGAAGCCAAGACCACCTTCGGCCGCATCGGCGTGAAGGTCTGGATCTACAAGGGCGACGTCACCGCCAAGGAACTGGCCGCACAGGCTGCTTCGGCACCGTCCCGCGGACCCCGCTCCGACCGTGGCGGACGTCCGGGTGGCGCTGACCGTGGTGACCGCCGTCGTCGCAACGACCGCCCGGCCGCTGACGCAGCTCCTGCTGCAGAGGCTCCGGCAGTTGAGGCTGCACCTGCAGCAGCAGAAGGAGGACAGGCTTAAATGCTTATCCCACGTCGAGTCAAGCACCGTAAGCAGCACCACCCGGGTCGTTCCGGCGCTGCTACGGGCGGCACCGAGGTCTCGTTCGGCGAGTGGGGTATCCAGGCTCTGAGCCCGGCATACGTCACCAACCGTCAGATCGAATCTGCCCGTATTGCGATGACCCGCCACATCAAGCGTGGCGGTAAGGTCTGGATCAACATCTACCCGGACCGTCCCCTGACCAAGAAGCCTGCCGAAACCCGCATGGGTTCCGGTAAGGGTTCACCGGAATGGTGGGTCGCCAACGTCAAGCCGGGCCGGGTTCTCTTCGAACTCTCCGGTGTCAATGAAGAGGTAGCTCGCGAGGCCCTGCGCCTGGCAATCCACAAGCTGCCGTTGAAGGCACGCATTGTGCGTCGCGAAGGTGGTGAGTAGAAATGGCAGTAGGATCCAAGGATCTGGCTCCCGCGCAGCTGGACGGTTTCGACAACGAGCGTCTCGTAGAAGAACTCCGTAAGGCTAAGGAAGAGCTGTTCAACCTGCGTTTCCAGTCCGCCACCGGTCAGCTGGAGAACCACGGTCGCCTGCGTGCAGTAAAGAAGGACATTGCCCGCATCTACACCGTTCTCCGCGAACGCGAGCTGGGCATTCGTGCCGAGGTTGCCGCACCGGTTGTGGAAGCCAAGGAAGAAAAGAAGTCCAAGAAGGCTGCAACCAAGAAGGCCGAGAAGGCTGAAACGGCTGAGTCCGAGGAGGACGCCAAGTGAGTGAAAAGGACCAGAACGTGACCGAATCTGCTACTGCAGCCACGGCTGAGCAGCGCGGTTACCGCAAGACCCGTCGCGGCTACGTGGTCTCCGACAAGATGGAAAAGACCATCGTTGTCGAGGTTGAAGACCGCGTGAAGCACGCACTGTACGGCAAGGTCATCCGCCGCACCTCCAAGGTCAAGGCACACGACGAAGAGAACACCGCCGGCATCGGCGACCTCGTTGTCATCGCCGAGACCCGTCCGCTGTCCGCCACCAAGAACTGGCGGCTCGTGGAAATCCTCGAAAAGGCCAAGTAGCACCTGCTGCTGGCTGGAAGCCCCTGTTCCCTTCCGGGAGCGGGGGCTTCCTCGTTTAACCTTCGCTGCGCGCACGCCCGCTCACTTTTGGTGGCTTTCCATTAGACGCCAGCTCACTCGCTTCAAGGGAGTGAGCGGGCGTTGGTCCCATAGCCGCCACGAGTGAGCTCGCGTTGAGGTGGGGGATCACGACGGCGGCGGGCCGGCCGCGCGGGGGAGCGGCACCCTGGACGGGACGAACGGCTGCCCTGCGTGACGTCGTCGTACGTCCCGCCCTGCTTGCGGGGCAGGACGTGCTGGTGATATGGGAACTGGCGAAAAGCATGCTAGGATATTGAGTTTGTATGGCGCCTTCTGTGCGCCGTCATCAACCTCGTAAACAAGCGTGCCACAGCACAGTGCCCCTGTGCGCCCGGGATCCGTCCCGGACCGGATGGGAGCAACTGCTTCTGGCACAGGCGTTTAGGCCTGGTCTGGCAAAATCCAGGCGGGTCAAGAGACACCCCGATCAACCGTTCCGCAAGGCTCATTCCGTAGCAAGACCACGGCCTGAGAACCGGCGCGACGCAAGGAGTAAATAGTGATTCAGCAGGAGTCGCGACTGAAGGTCGCCGACAACACGGGTGCTAAGGAAATCCTTACCATTCGCGTTCTCGGTGGATCCGGCCGTCGCTACGCAGGCATCGGTGACGTCATCGTCGCCACCGTCAAGGATGCAATCCCGGGCGGCAACGTAAAGAAGGGCGATGTTGTCAAGGCAGTCATCGTCCGTACCAAGAAGGAACGCCGCCGTGCGGATGGTTCCTACATCAAGTTTGACGAGAACGCAGCTGTGATCCTGAAGAACGACGGTGACCCCCGCGGTACCCGTATCTTTGGACCGGTTGGTCGTGAACTCCGTGACAAGAAGTTCATGAAGATCGTTTCTCTGGCTCCGGAGGTGCTCTAGTCCATGGCTGCAAAGATCAAGAAGGGTGACCTGGTTCAGGTCATCACTGGCGCCAAGGCTGAGCGCGGCGGCGACCGCGGCAAGCAGGGCAAGGTTCTGCGCGTCTTCACCGACACCAACCGCGTGCTGGTTGAGGGTATCAACCGCGTCACCAAGCACACCCGTGTTGGACAGTCGCAGCGCGGCACCAAGACCGGCGGCATCGAGGTCGTAGAGGCCCCGATCCACATTTCCAACGTGGCCCTGGTTGACCCGTCGACCAAGAAGCCGACCCGTGTGGGCTTCCGCCTCGACACTGTGGAGAAGAACGGTGTCAAGAAGACCGTCCGTATCCGCGTGTCCAAGAGCTCCGGGAAGGACATCTAATGACTGAGACTCTCGAGACTCCGGCAACGAAGATCGTTCCTCGTCTGAAGACCAAGTACGCCGAATCCATCAAAGCAACGCTCCAGGATGAATTCAAGTACGAGAACGTGAACCAGGTACCCCGTCTGGTGAAGGTTGTTGTGAACATGGGTGTTGGAGATGCCGCCAAGGACTCCAAGCTGATCGACGGCGCTGTCCGCGACCTCACCCAGATCACCGGCCAGAAGCCGCAGGTTACCAAGGCCCGCAAGTCGATCGCACAGTTCAAGCTGCGCGAAGGCATGCCCATCGGTGCACACGCAACCCTGCGTGGCGACCGCATGTGGGAATTCGTGGACCGCCTCGTTTCGCTGGCCCTGCCCCGTATCCGCGACTTCCGCGGCCTCAGCGGCAAGCAGTTCGACGGCAACGGCAACTACACCTTCGGTCTGACCGAGCAGGTTATGTTCCACGAAATCGACCAGGACAAGATCGACCGCGTACGCGGTATGGATATCACGGTCGTCACCACCGCCAAGACCGATGACGAAGGCCGCGCGCTGCTCAAGGCGCTTGGTTTCCCGTTCAAGACCGAAGCTTAATTAGCTACGTAAAAGGTCCGGCCGCACAGCTTCCTGAAGCCTGCGGCGGAAACCGTTACGAGGAAGGGCAAGAGCCCAAATGACAATGACAGATCCTGTCGCAGACATGCTTACGCGCCTGCGTAACGCAAACTCGGCATACCACGACTCCGTGTCTATGCCTTACAGCAAGCTGAAGGCTCGCGTTGCTGACATCCTCAAGGCCGAAGGTTTCATCGCCGGCTGGAAGGAAGAAGACGCCGAGGTTGGCAAGAAGCTGACCCTCGACCTGAAGTTCGGTCCGAACCGCGAGCGTTCCATCGCTGGCGTCCGCCGCATCTCCAAGCCGGGTCTCCGCGTTTACGCGAAGTCCACCAACCTGCCGCACGTGCTGGGTGGCCTGGGTATCGCAATCCTGTCCACCTCTTCCGGCCTCCTGACTGATAAGCAGGCCGGCAAGAAGGGCGTGGGCGGCGAAGTCCTCGCGTACGTCTGGTAACGGGAAAGGAAGAGAATAATGTCACGTATTGGACGTCTCCCCATCACCGTTCCTGCCGGCGTTGAGGTCAGGGTTGACGGCTCTGTCGTCAGCGTCAAGGGTTCCAAGGGCGAGCTGAGCCACACTGTGGCCAGCCCGATCGAGGTTGCACTTGACGACACCACCCTGACCGTCAGCCGCCCGAACGACGAGCGCGCCTCCCGTTCACTCCACGGCCTGACCCGCACCCTGATCGCCAACATGATCCAGGGCGTTACCGCAGGCTACGAGAAGAAGCTTGAAATCGTTGGCACCGGTTACCGCGTGCAGGCCAAGGGCTCCGACCTTGAGTTTGCCCTCGGCTACAGCCACCCGGTCAGCGTTTCGGCTCCTGACGGCATCACCTTTGCAGTAGAGGGACCGACCAAGCTCTCTGTCTCAGGCATCAACAAGCAGCAGGTCGGCGAGGTTGCTGCCAACATTCGCAAGCTGCGGAAGCCTGACCCGTACAAGGGCAAGGGCATCCGTTACGCCGGCGAAGTCATCCGCCGCAAGGTCGGAAAGGCTGGTAAGTAACCATGGCCATCGCCATTAACAAGAAGCGTACGAACAAGAGCAAGGCTGCTGGTCGCAGCCGCCGCCAGCTTCGTATCCGCAAGCGCATTTCCGGTACGGCTGTCCGCCCCCGCTTGGTGGTCAACCGCTCCGCACGCCACGTATTTGTCCAGGTTGTCGATGACACCATTGGCCAGACCGTAGCAAGCGCGTCCACCCTGGAAGCCGACCTCCGTGCATTCGACGGTGACAAGACTGCCAAGGCCAAGCGCGTTGGCGAGCTCGTTGCCGAACGTGCCAAGGCTGCCGGCGTCGAGGCTGTCGTGTTCGACCGTGGTGGTAACAAGTACCACGGCCGCATCGCAGCCGTCGCTGACGGTGCTCGCGAAGGTGGGCTGTCACTGTGACCGAAGCAAACAACGAAAAGGACACTGTGTCTGCAGATCAGAAGGCACCCGAGGCCGCAGCTGCTGAGACCACTGCCCCCGCCACCGACGATCGCCGTGGTGGCGCCCGTCGCGGTGAGCGTGGCGACCGTGGCCAGGGCCGTGGCGACCGCGGTGGCCGTGGCGGCCGCGATGGCGGCCGTGACGCCGAAAAGAACCAGTTCGTAGAGCGCGTTGTCACCATCAACCGCGTTTCCAAGGTCGTCAAGGGTGGTCGTCGCTTCAGCTTCACCGCACTCGTCGTCGTTGGTGACGGTAACGGCATGGTTGGCGTCGGCTACGGCAAGGCCAAGGAAGTTCCCGCAGCTATCGCCAAGGGCGTTGAAGAAGCCAAGAAGTCCTTCTTCCGCGTTCCGCGCGTTGGCAACACCATCCCGCACCGCGTGCAGGGTGAAGCTGCTGCGGGCGTCGTTATGCTGCGTCCGGCTTCCGCCGGTACCGGTGTTATCGCCGGTGGCCCGGTCCGTGCAGTACTGGAGTGCGTGGGCATCCACGACATCCTCTCCAAGTCGCTCGGTTCCTCCAACGCCATCAACATCGTTCACGCGACCGTTGATGCCCTGAAGCGCCTCGAAGAGCCGGCAGCTGTGGCAGCACGCCGCGGCCTGCCGCTGGACGAAGTTGCTCCGGCTGCACTGGTGAAGGCTCTCCTGGCTCCGAAGGCAGGTGTGTAACCATGGCTAAGAACCTGGTTCCCTCCGACGCAAAGTTGGAAATCACCCAGATCAAGGGCGTCATTGGCGTCAAGCAGAACCAGCGCGAGACCCTGCGGTCCCTCGGCCTGAAGCGCATCGGACACACCGTTGTCCGTTCCGCCGACGCCGTTACCGTGGGCATGCTCAACACGGTTCCGCACCTCGTGAACGTTGAGGAGGCGAAGTAAATGGCAGAGAAGACTGCTGAACAGGGTCAGGCTGCTGAGAAGCAGAACGCCCTGAAGGTTCACCACCTGCGTCCCGCCCAGGGTGCCAAGACCGCCAAGACCCGCGTGGGTCGTGGCGAGGCATCCAAGGGTAAGACCGCCGGTCGCGGTACCAAGGGTACGAAGGCCCGCTACCAGGTAAAGGCTGGCTTTGCCGGCGGCCAGCTGCCGCTGCACATGCGCCTGCCCAAGCTGCGCGGCTTCAAGAACCCGTTCCGCGTTGAGTTCCAGGTTGTAAACCTGGACAAGCTCAACGAACTGTTCCCCGAAGGTGGCGCTGTCACCGTGGAGAACCTGGTCGAAAAGGGCGCCGTTCGCAAGAACCAGCCCGTCAAGGTGCTGGGCACCGGCGACATCACCGTCAAGGTTGACGTCACCGTCCACGCATTCTCGGCCAGCGCCGCGGAAAAGATTGCTGCTGCAGGCGGAAGCACCACCGCCCTCTAAGGACGGTGGGGCGAAAGCCCGTAGCTGAACTCCCGGTGACCGGGGCCCCAGGCCCCTGGTCGCCGGGAGTTTTTTCATCCGCCAAGGGGTTCCATTAGGCGCATTTGCGGTGCCATCCGGCGCAGTTGCGCTGCCCCGGATTGTTCGCATGGCGCATACAACCGTTAGACTCGGTTGTTGGGATTCATAGATCCCCATCACACCACTCTTCTTCACACCACAGGAGGACGCTTGCTTAGCGCATTTGGCCGGGCCTTTCGCACGCCTGATCTGCGACGCAAGTTGTTGTTCACGCTGGGAATCATCACCATCTTCCGCTTGGGTGCCTTCATTCCCTCGCCTGGTGTGAACTACCAGAATGTCCAGCAATGCTTGCAGAACGGACAGACGGCAGGTGGGCTGTACCAGCTCGTGAACCTGTTCAGCGGCGGTGCCCTGCTGCAGGTGTCCATCTTCGCCCTCGGCATCATGCCGTACATTACGGCCAGCATCATCGTGCAGCTCCTCCGGGTGGTCATTCCCCGGTTCCAGCAGCTGTACGAAGAGGGAGCCTCGGGCCAGTCCAAGCTGACCCAGTACACCCGGTACCTCACCATCGCCCTGGGCCTGCTCAACGCCACCACCCTGGTGTCCCTGGCCCGCTCCGGCCAGCTCCTTCCCGGGTGTGCGCTGCCGATCATCCCGGATGAAAGCATCATCACCACCATCCTGATCATCATCACGCTCACGGCCGGCACCGGCCTGATCATGTGGATGGGCGAGCTCGTCACGGAGAAGGGCGTCGGCAACGGCATGTCCCTGCTGATCTTCACCTCGATCGCTGCAACGTTCCCCACGTCCCTGGGCGCCATCTGGACCTCGCAGGGCCCCGGAACGTTCTTCATCGTCCTGGCCGTCGGCCTGCTGACCGTGGCCCTGGTGGTCTTCGTTGAACAGTCCCAGCGCCGCGTCCCTGTGCAGTATGCCAAGCGGATGATCGGACGCCGGACCGTTGGCGGCACCAGCACCTACATTCCCATCAAGGTGAACATGGCCGGCGTTATCCCGGTGATCTTCGCTTCCTCCATGCTCTACCTGCCCGGACTGATCTCACAGTTCAACCAGCCGAAGCAGGGCGAGCAGCTCCAGCCATGGGTTGAATGGATCAACAACAACCTGACCCGAGGCGACCACCCGATCTACATGGCGATCTACTTCGCCCTGATCGTGTTCTTTACCTACTTCTACGTCGCGATCACCTTCAACCCTGAAGAGGTCTCGGACAACATGAAGAAGTACGGCGGCTTCATCCCGGGCATCCGGGCAGGCAAGCCGACGGCTGATTATCTGCAGTACGTCCTCTCCAGGATCACCCTGCCCGGCGCCCTCTACCTGGGCTTCGTGGCACTGATCCCGCTCGTCGCCCTGGTCCTGATCAATGCCAACCAGAACTTCCCGTTCGGTGGCACCTCGATCCTGATCATGGTGGGCGTTGGCCTGGAGACCGTAAAGCAGATTGACGCGCAGCTACAACAACGTCACTACGAAGGGCTTTTGCGATGACGAGAATGCTGATTATTGGACCTCCCGGTTCCGGAAAAGGAACGCAGGCTGAGCGGATTTCGGAGCGCCTCGGCGTTGTGGCAATCTCCACCGGCGACATCTTCCGTGCCAATGTGAAAGGCGAAACGCCGCTTGGCATCGAGGCCAAGAAGTACATGGACAACGGAGACTTTGTTCCGGACAGCGTGACCAACAAGATGGTCCGCGACCGCCTCAGCGAGTCCGACGTCGAATCCGGCTTCCTGCTGGACGGCTACCCCCGCACTACCGCCCAGGTGGACTACCTTGACGAGATCCTCGCCAAGAACGAGGAGAAGCTCGACGTCGTCCTGCAGCTCACCGCGGACGATGAGGAACTGGTGCACCGCCTCCTGGGCCGGGCCAAGGAAACGGGCCGGAGCGACGACAACGAAGCCGTCATCCGCCACCGCCTTGACCTCTACCACGAGCAGACCGAAGCCGTGGTGGCGAAGTACGCCGAGCGCGGCATCCTCACCCAGGTGGACGGCATTGGCCCCATCGACGAAGTGACCGACCGCGTCATGCAGGCCATCAAGGCCGCACAGGCGGCCTGATCCAGGCCACTGGTTTATTTGAGGCTCCTCCCGGCACCCGGGAGGAGCCTCAGCCATTTGAAAGGAAACACCATGGCCTTCGGCCAGCCCCGCATCGAATTCAAGAACAACGCCCAGATGCGCACCATGCACGAGGCAGGCCTGGTCCTGAGCCAGGCACTGGACGCCGCCGTGGCTGCGGCAGCCCCCGGCGTAACCACCAAGCACCTGGATGACGTCTTCGCCGCCGTGCTCAGCGAGGCGGGCGCGAAGTCGAACTTCCTTGGCTACCACGGCTTCCCGGCCACCATCTGCACATCCGTGAACGACGAGGTGGTGCACGGCATCCCCGGGGGCAGGGTCCTTCAGGACGGCGACATCATCTCCATCGACGGTGGCGCGATCGTCAACGGGTGGCACTCGGATTCGGCGCGGACCGTCATCGTGGGTACTGCCGACCCGGAGGACCAGCGCCTCTCCGACGTCACGCAGGCGGCCATGTGGCGGGGGATCGCGGCGGTGGCCACCGGGTCCCACGTGGGCGACATCGGCGCCGCCATTGACGACTACGTGTCGTCAGTGTCCGGGAAGCCGCTGGGCATCCTTGAGGACTATGTGGGGCACGGCATCGGGTCTGAGATGCACATGGCACCGGATGTACTGAACTACCGCACCAACCACCGCGGGCCCAAGATCAAGCCGGGCCTGTGCCTGGCCATCGAACCCATGCTCGTCCGGGGCGGCATCGAAACCGCCGTCCTCGACGATGACTGGACTGTGGTGACCACTGATGGCAAGCGCTCCTGCCAGTGGGAACATTCCGTCGCGGTCCACGAGAAGGGCATCTGGGTGCTTTCGGCGCCCGACGGCGGTGCGGAGCACCTTGTTCCCCTCGGCGTCACCCCGGTGCCGATTCCGTAGGGTGCGGTGATTGAGCTTGAACCTCTCGATCGGTGATTGAGCTTGTCGAAATCTGGCGGGGTTTCGACAAGCTCAACCTCCGGCCCCAGTGCCGTCCGGTTCCCACCGCAGCAGTTCGCCCGGCTGGCACTCCAGGACCTCGCACAGCGCCTCAAGGGTGGTGAAACGCACTGCCTTGGCCCTGCCGTTCTTGAGTACGGCCAGGTTGGCGGGAGTGATTCCGATGCGCTCGGCCAGCACGCCCACCGGCATCTTGCGTTTGGCGAGCACCACATCGATATCCACGATGATGGCCATCAGATCACCTCATCGAGTTCGGAGCGCAGGTGCTTCGCCTCTGCGTCGCGGGCCACGGCCTGGGCCAGCAGCGTGCGCAGCACCAGGACAAGCAGGGCCACGCCGCCCACCATGAGAGCAGCGCCGCAGATCAGCAGGACGACTCCGGGGGCGACATCTCCCGGCGCCAGCAGGACGGCAATCCCGAACACCAGTACCGCTGCTGCGGAGATGGCCGCGAAAATCACGTCCACGAACCTGAAGGCTCCGTGGGAGAACACATTGCCTCGCCGCACCATGGTCAGCAGGCGCCAGACACAGACCGCCGTGACCTGCACGCACGCGATGCCGAGGACCACGATGATGAGCAGGGCCGTCCGTGGACCGTCAGGGGCGCCTGCCTCCTGCAGGTCCACGGACAGCAGCGGGACCATCCGCACCTGAACAAACAACGAGCCAGCAAGAACCAGCGCAATGACAACGCGCAGGGCGAGGACGGTCAGTCTTCCCACGAAAATCTCCTAATATCGAATATCAGGAAAATTCTATTGTTTATCGATAGGTTAAACAACCGGCCGATCTCTGCGCGAACCGGTCCGCGCCGGGTCCTATGCCTTCAGCTTGGGCTTCACATCCTTGGTGTACAGGCCCTCAAGGGTGGCCTTCAGCTCCGTCATGGTGGCTTTGACATCGGCCTGCTGGGTGAGGATCTTCGCGGCGGCCTTGGCCATTTCCTGGTCGGCGCCGGGCAGGAACGCGCGGGCGTTGTCCTGGACGCGGGTGACGGCCAGCTGGTCCATGGCAGTCTTGATCTGTGGTGTCTTGGCAAGCACCGCGGTCATGTCCGCTGACGTGCGCGTGGGCATGTAGCCGGTGGCAGCGGAGAACTCAGCGGTGTTCTCCGGTTCGGTGACGAACTGGAGGAACATTGCGGCTGCGAGCTGTTCTTCGCGGGTCACGCCGCTGGGGATGCCCAGGCCCGCCCCGCCGGTGGGGCACACGCCTGTCTTGGCTTTGGAGCCGCCCGGCAGGAATCCGACGCCCACGTTGAAAGAGGCAGATTTCAGAATGCCGATGAGCGAGCCCGTGGAGGACAGAGTGGCCGATGCGAGGCCCGCAGCGAAGTCGTCAGCAGACTCCTTCGAGGACACCCCGGCCCAGCTGTCCTTGTAGACCGAGTCCTGCACCGCCTGGAGCGCGGCTACCGACTCGGGCGAGTCGCACGTGATGTCCCAGTCCTTGGACCAGCCGCCGCCCTCGCCCCACAGGTTGTTCTGCAGGGTCCAGCCAGCGTAGCCGGCCAGGGCCGGGTGCATGAAGGCGTACTGGGCGCCGGTGGCTGCCTTGAGCTTCGGCGCCCACTCGGCGAATTCCTGCCAGGTGGCGGGCGCGCGGTCCGGAAGGCCGGCGGCCGCGAAGTGGTCTTTGTTGTAGTAGAACAGCGGGGTGGAACGGCCATAGGGGAGCGCCCACTGCTGGCCGTCGTATTTGTAGTCGTCCACCAGCGACGTACGGAAATCGTCCAGCTTGACGTCCAGCTGCTTGATGAGGGCGTCCAGCGGAATGATGCTTTCGTTCAGGTAGTAGCGGAACCACCACACGTCGGAGAGGACCACCAGCGCGGGAAGGCCCGATTTGGCGGCCTGTGCGGTCTGGAACTTCTGGGCAATCTCCTCATAGTTCGCACCGGCCGTGACCAGGTTGACCTTGATGCCAGGGTTTTTGGCCTCAAACTTCGCGATGATGCTCTTCTCCACGTCCTGCGACTTGCCGGGGTGGTTGGACCAGAAGTCGAATGATGCGGCGGGCTTCACGCCGTCGAAGTCAAGCGCCGCGGTGGTCTGTTCGGAGCCCGCCGACGTGGAGGGACCGCCGCACGCGGTGAGGGCCGCCGCGCCCGCCCCGGCGCCGGCCAGGGAGAGGAAGAGCCGCCGGCCCACCGGGGAGGTGAGGATATTTCGTGCCAAGGTTGTGCCTTTCTGTGGTGCCGGTGGGGTACTGCGGGCGCAGCCCATCAGCCGGCTTGATGCGGAGGAGGAAAGAAGAGGGGACGACGGCGGGAGGCCGGCGGGATCAGCCGGTGACGCTACCCTGCGTCAGGCCGGCAACGATGTAGCGTTGCAGCATGGCGAAGACCACGAGGATAGGCAGGATGACCAGCACCGCGCCAGCCATCATGATCCCCCAGCCGGCACCGTTGCCTTCCGAGTTCTGCAGCAGGGTGAGGCCCACTGGCAGCGTCATGCTTTCGGGCTTGTCCGTGATGATCAGCGGCCAGATGTAGTCATTCCACTCACTGACCACCGTCACCAGGGCCACCGTGGCAATTGAGGGCAGGGACACCGGGGCCACCACCTGCCACAGCCGCCGCCAGTGGCCGGCGCCGTCAATCTCGGCTGCCTCGAGGATGGACGCGGGCAGCGTCAGGAAGTGCTGGCGCAGCAGGAAGGTCCCGAACGCTGTGCCAAGGCCGGGAAGGATGATGCCCCACAGGGTGTTCTTCCCACCCATCCCGGCCACCAGGATGTAGTTGGGCAGGATGGACACCTGCGCGGGAACCATGAGGGCCACGAGGATCAGCACGAAGATCAGCTTCTTGAACGGGAACCGGACGAACACCAGCGCGTAGGCCGTGAGGATGGCCAGCAGTACCTTGATGCTGGAACCAACCACGGTGACCACCGTGCTGTTGAGGAAGAACTGTCCGAACGGAACGGTGGTCATTGCCACGCGGTAGTTCTCGAGGTTGAGGCTTTCGGGCAGGACCTTGAGGTCCAGGGTGACAATTTCGCCGGGCTGCTTGAACGAGCTGAGGACCATCCACAGCAGCGGCAGGAACACCACCAGGACGGCGGCCGCCAGCGGCAGGTATCCGGCGAGCAGGGTGGCGGTGAGGTTTTGCCGGCTGAAGGCGTGCGCCCGGGGCGGGGTGCCGCCGTCGTGCGCCTGGCTCGTCTCTGTTGCGGCAGGAGCCGTGGGCGCGGTCATGAGTAGTGCACCTTCTTTTCGACAAAGCGGAGCTGCAGCACAGTGATGACCAGGAGGATCACGAACAGCACGACGGAGATGGCGGCCGAGTAGCCGGCGCGGTTGTAGGCGCCGAACGCCTGCAGGTAGGCCTCGTAGATCAGTGTGCTGGTGCCGGAGCCCAGCGGTGTCATGATGCGGATGAGGTCGAACGCCTGGAGCGAGCTGAGCATGGTGGTGATGAGCAGGAAGAACGTGGTGGGGGACAGCAGGGGAATTGAGATGCTGGCGAAGCGCCGGAAACGGCCCGCGCCGTCCAGGGAGGCCGCCTCCATAACGTCCTTCGGCAGTGACTGCAGCCCCGCGAGGAATACGACAGCGCAGTAGCCCAGGTTTTTCCACACGTAGACCAGGATCACCATGGCCAGGGAGAGTTGCGGATCGTTGATCCATTGGGGGCTCTGCTGGCCCAGCCCGCGGAGGATCCAGGACAGGACGCCGTAGCCGGGGTCGAAAATGAACAGCCACACCAGGCCCACACCCACGCCGGAGAGCACGTACGGGGCGAACACTGCCGCCCGGGCGAACGTAGTGCCTCGCACCTTGCTGTTGAGTGCCAGGGCCACCAACAGCCCCAGGACCATTGATCCGGCCACGGTGGTGGCGGTGAAGATCGCGGTGGTGCCCAGCACCTTTCCGGCGTCCGCGCTGGTGAAGAACGTCAGGTAGTTCTCCAGGCCGACGACGGTGGCGGACGCTGAGCCCAGCGTCCAGTTCAGCGTGGAGTAGTAGATGTTGTTGATCAGCGGCAGGTACGTGAAAGTGCCGATCAGCAGCAGGTTAGGGAACGCGAGGGCCAGGAAGACGAAGAAGTCCCGGCGGGACCTGGCGGACCAGCGGCGGCGGGGAACGGATCCGGCAGGGCTGGCCGGCGGTTCGGCGGGCAGGTCTGTCCTGGACCCGGCGAGGGAAGTAGTCATGGGTCTCTTCTGGAAAGGGGGCCTGGGAGCAGGCACACGGTCAGGAAGTCGACTCTCACTCCACCACACGGCCACCGGCGGGAAGCCCGAAAAGCGGCCCGGGCACGAACTGTTGGCCGAGCCTTCGGTTGCCGTTTCCATGCTGTTTGCGCAGGTGAAGGCGCAGAATTGGGTGCATGGGATCTTTGACGGATGTGCCCGGTATCCGGGTAGGCCATGTCCACAAAACCGGTGACGGCTGGCTGACGGGAGTGACGGTGGTGCTGCCGCCCGTCGGGACCGTGGGTTCGGTGGACGTCCAGGGCGGCGGCCCCGCGACGCACGAGACCGACGCTTTGGACCCCACCACCCTGGTCCGCCAGGTGGATGCGGTAGTGCTGGCCGGGGGCAGCGCCTACGGCCTGGCCTCCGCCGTCGGGGCGCAGCGCTGGTGCGAGGAGAATGGCCGCGGTTTCGCCGTGCCCGGGGGAGTGGTGCCCATCGTCCCGGCCGCCGCGATCTTCGACCTGGGCCGGGGCGGCGACTTTGCGGCGCGTCCGACGCCGGAGATGGGCTACGAGGCTGCCGCCGCCGCTGCGGCGCAAACGGAAGGGCACGACGTGGGCCGCGGCAACGTCGGAGCCGGCGCCGGAGCACTCATTGGCAGGGGACAGGTCAAGGGCGGGGTTGGGACGGCGTCGGTCACGCTCGACAACGGGGTGGTAGTCGGCGCGCTGGCCGTGGTGAATGCGTTGGGCCTGCCGGTGGGCGGGCCAAGCGAAACCCAAGGGGATTTCAACAGGCTCAATCAACGGGACGGCACGTCCGATCACCTGCCCCTGAACACCACCATCGTCGTGGTGGCCACCAACGCCGTGCTGGATGTGGCGGAGTGCAAGCGGACGGCTGCCGCGTCCCATGCCGGGATCGCGCGGGCCCTCAATCCTTCGCACACCCTGGCGGACGGCGACACTGTGTTCTGCCTCGCCACCGGCGCCGTGGCCCTGGACCGCGCGGACGAAGCCGCCCGGCAACTAAGCCTGGTGACCCTGCAAAGTGCGGCAGCCGACGTCGTACGCCAAGCCATCCTGGACGGTGTGGCACACGCGGAACCGGTCAGCACTTCGGCGGGTGATTATGGTGCGTACGGCGGGCAGATGCGCTAGCATGGCTGGATTTAACTTTCGCTGCCAAATGGCGTAGTGTTGCTTGTTGGTTGTCTGGACTGGTACGCCCTTTTGGGCCCGCTGAGGACAATCGATCCAACAAAAACGTTCGTGGCCATGGCCGGTGCAATCCGGCAGGGCTGCGGCAACAACAGTTAGCGGAGGGTATGGCCAAGAAGGACGGGGTCATTGAGATCGAAGGCGTTGTGACCGAGGCGCTGCCTAACGCGATGTTTCGCGTTGAGCTCACCAACAAGCACATCGTTCTGGCACACATCTCTGGAAAGATGCGTCAGCACTACATCAGGATCCTCCCGGAGGACCGCGTAGTGGTGGAGCTGAGCCCGTACGACCTCACCCGTGGTCGTATCGTCTACCGCTACAAGTAAATTGCTGGGCGGCTTCAGTGCGAACTGAAGGCCGCTCCAGTTGACCACTGCCACACGCAAAGGAATGCCATGAAGGTCAAGCCGAGCGTCAAGCAGATCTGCGAAAAGTGCAAAGTGATCCGCCGTAACGGCCGGGTCATGGTGATCTGCGAGAACCCGCGCCACAAGCAGCGCCAGGGCTAATTTCCTTCCCTGAAGGAAACCCTGGGTTGCTAACCCACGCAAGTAAATAAAGGCAGCACAAGCTGATCTGGAACATTGAGCTCTAACGAGTCTGGACAGCTAACCCCCGGTCGGAGGCTGGGGCCGTACGTAACGTGCGGGTGTACTGCCTACGACCTCCGGTTTATTCAAGGAGTACCGCCACTATGGCTCGTCTCGCTGGCGTAGACATTCCCCGCGAAAAGCGGCTGGAAATTGCGCTTACTTACATCTACGGCGTGGGCAAGACCCGTGCACACGAAACCCTGGCCGCCACTGGCATCAGCGCTGACGTTCGCGTCAAGGACCTGACCGATGCCCAGCTGGTTGAGCTGCGTGACTACATCGAAGGCAACTACAAGGTTGAGGGTGACCTTCGCCGCGAAGTAGCAGCTGATATCCGCCGCAAGGTTGAAATCGGCAGCTACGAAGGCCTGCGCCACCGCAAGGGCCTGCCCGTACGCGGTCAGCGTACGAAGACCAACGCCCGTACCCGCAAGGGCCCGAAGCGTACCGTCGCCGGCAAGAAGAAGGCCCGTTAAAATCCCCGTCGGGATTAACGGAGCTTTCCCCAATAACTTTCTGTAGGAGAAGAAATGCCCCCAAAGACTCGTGGCGCCGTCCGCAAGCCGCGTAAGAAGGACAAGAAGAATATCGCGCTCGGCCAGGCGCACATCAAGAGCACCTTTAACAACACCATCGTTTCCATCACGGATCCGACCGGCGCTGTTATTTCCTGGGCTTCCTCTGGTGAGGTTGGCTTCAAGGGCTCGCGTAAGTCCACCCCGTTCGCTGCCCAGATGGCTGCCGAAGCCGCCGCAAAGCGTGCGCAGGAGCACGGCATGCGCAAGGTAGACGTTTTCGTCAAGGGACCGGGTTCCGGACGCGAAACCGCAATCCGTTCGCTGCAGGCCGCAGGCCTCGAGGTTGGCTCCATCCAGGACGTCACCCCCGCAGCGCACAACGGCTGCCGCCCGCCGAAGCGCCGCCGCGTCTAAGTCTTTCTGCCGCAGAGCTTGCCCGGACCAGGAATGGGCCGGGCAAGCCCAGCGCGTTAAGTCTCAGACCGAATTTCCACCACCTGTGTTGCGTCATATAGCGGATGCTCGCCGAAAGGAAACCTAAGTGCTCATTGCACAGCGCCCCACCCTCTCCGAAGAGGTAGTCTCCGAAAACCGTTCGCGTTTCATCATCGAACCGCTGGAACCGGGCTTCGGCTACACCCTCGGAAACTCCCTCCGCCGTACCCTGCTCTCCTCCATCCCCGGTGCCGCTGTAACCAGCATCCGGATCGATGGCGTGCTGCACGAGTTCACCACGGTTCCGGGTGTCAAGGAAGATGTCACTGAGATCATCCTGAACATCAAGAGCCTGTCGGTTTCCTCCGAGCACGACGAGCCTGTTGTGGCTTACCTGCGCAAGCAGGGCCCCGGAGTCGTCACCGCCGCGGACATCGCTCCGCCGGCCGGCGTCGAATTCCACAACCCGGATCTGCACATTGCCACGCTGAACTCGAAGGGCAAGTTCGAACTCGAACTGACCATCGAGCGCGGCCGCGGCTACGTTTCGGCAGCTCAGAACAAGTCCGGCGACGCAGAGATCGGCCGTATTCCGGTCGACTCCATCTACTCGCCGGTGCTGAAGGTTACTTTCCGCGTGGAAGCAACCCGTGTTGAGCAGCGCACCGACTTCGACAAGCTGATTGTCGATGTCGAGACCAAGCAGGCCATCGCCCCGCGCGATGCTGTTGCTTCCGCAGGTACCACCCTGGTGGAACTGTTCGGTCTGGCCCGTGAGCTGAACACCGCAGCTGAAGGTATCGAGATCGGCCCGTCGCCCACCGACGCTGCCCTGGCAGCCGACATGGCACTGCCGATCGAGGATCTGGACCTCACCGTCCGTTCCTACAACTGCCTCAAGCGTGAGGGCATCCACACCGTGGGTGAACTCGTTGCCCGCTCCGAGGCTGACCTGATGGACATCCGCAACTTCGGTGCCAAGTCCATTGACGAGGTCAAGGCAAAGCTGGTTGAACTGGGCCTGTCCCTCAAGGACTCGCCTCCCGGTTTTGACCTCGCAGCACGCGCCGCAGCAATCGAAGAGGACGACGCCGCTTTCGGCGACGACGAACTCTAAACCAGACCTTGGCCGGCGGGCAGCACCACGGTGTGCCGCCCAACGGCTTCCACATGAGGAGAAACAATTATGCCTACCCCCACTAAGGGTCCGCGCCTCGGCGGCGGCCCGGCTCACGAGCGCCTCATGCTCGCGAACCTGGCAGCAGCACTGTTCGAGCACAAGCGGATCACCACCACGGTGACCAAGGCCAAGCGCCTGAAGCCGTACGCAGAGCGCCTTGTCACCTTCGCCAAGCGCGGCGACCTCGCTTCCCGCCGCCGGGTTCTCGGCCTGATCAGCAACAAGGGCGTCGTCCACGAGCTGTTCACCGACATTGCCCAGGCAGTGGAGAACCGCGACGGTGGCTACACCCGCATCACCAAGATCGGCAACCGCAAGGGCGACAACGCTCCCATGGCTGTCATCGAGCTGGTTCTTGAGCCGGTTTCCGCCAAGCAGGCCGTTGTAGCCGAGGCTACCCAGGCTGCTGCAAAGGCTGCTCCGGCTGCCGAGGAAGCTCCCGCTGAAGAGGCTCCCGCTGCTGAGGAAGCTGCCACCGAAGAGGCTCCGGCCGCTGAGGAGACCGCTACCGAAGAAGCTGCTGCTGAAGAGGCTCCGGCCGCTGAGGAAGCTCCCGCCGAAGAGAAGGACGCGAAGTAATTCGCTGATTTTCTTCGCATAGACTTGAGTCTATGAACCACCAAAAACCCGCGGCCCCCGTATTGGGGGGCGGCGGGTTTTTGCGTATCCGGCTTGATCTTTCGTACGACGGCGGCCCCTTCAGCGGGTGGGCCGTCCAGCCGGGGCGCCGGACGGTCCAGGGCACGCTCGAAGAGGCCCTCGAGCTGCTGGTCCGGCGTCCCCTGCGGGTGACCGTCGCCGGCCGGACAGATGCCGGGGTGCATGCCCGAGGCCAGGTAGTCCACCTCGACCTTGCGGAAAGCGAGTGGCTCGGGATGGCCCGGGGGCACGAACTCGACCCCGCCACTGCGATGACGCGCAGGCTTCGCGGGGCACTGAACCGTGTGCTGGGGGACCTGACGGGCGCGGTGCAGGTCCGCGGAATCGCACCGGCACCTGACGGTTTTGATGCGCGGTTCTCCGCGCTGTGGCGACGCTACAGCTACCGGATCGCTGACGGCCCGGCGCTGTGGGATCCGCTGGAGCGCGCGTTCACGCTGTGGCACAAGAATCCGCTGGATGTGGAGCTGCTGAACCAGGGGGCCGCACGGCTCCTGGGCCTGCAGAACTTCCTGTCCTTCTGCAAGCCCCGTGAAGGTGCCACCACCATCAGGGAACTGCAGCGCTTCGAATTTGCCCGCGCTGAGGATGGCGCCATCGTGGCCACAGTGCAGGCGGACGCCTTCTGCCACAACATGGTCCGGGCCCTGATCGGCTCCGCCCTGTACGTGGGGGAGGGCACCGTGGAACCCGGGTGGCTGTATGAGCGCCTGCTGGCCCAAAAGCGTGATGCCAAGTCCGTGCTGGCCGCCCCGCATCCCCTGGTGTTCGAGGAAGTCGCTTACCCTTCAGACACGGAACTGCTCGCCCGTGCTGAACTCACCCGGGCACGACGGGAACACTGATCCCCACCCTCGCAAGCGTGGCAAGTGCATCCCGTAAGGCGTGGGCCCGGAAGACGCGTGCGGCCCGCGCTGGAACAGGGAATCAGCCCTAAAAGGTGTCTAGGCTCCCCCGAATACCGTCCCGGCGAGGGCACAATGGGCCACCGAATTTCCTCCGTCCAACCGGTAACCAGGCCCTTTCCCGCCGGTAATGCACACGTCTTGTCATAATAATTGACTTTCGAATACCAGTATTGAGGGGGATGTCATCAGCTGGACTTACTAGTAGCGTATAAATGGTTGGAGCGGGTGTGGCATTGGCGCTGGGCCGATGAGGGGGGCCATCTCCGCCTGGCTCAGGGACAGTAATGGACGACGAACTAGGTGTGGCTGTAGTAATCGAAGATGATGCGGATGTGCGGAACCTCCTGGAGGGGGTTCTCAGCCAGGCAGGCTTCGAGGTGCATACGGCAAATGACGGGCGTGCCGGGGTGGAAGTGGTCCGCAGCAAACAGGCAAGCGTGGTCACGCTGGACATCGGTTTGCCGGACATTGACGGATTTGAAGTTCTCCGGCGCATCCGGCATTTCAGTAACGCATACGTGGTTATGCTGACCGGCAGGACAGAGGAACCGGACCTGCTCTCCGCGCTGAATGCCGGGGCGGATGACTACATCGCCAAGCCGTTCAGGCCCAGGGAACTGCGGGCCAGGGTCTCGGCCATGATGCGCAGGCCGAGGCAAGAGATCGGTGCACACAAATCGGCCCCCACCATGTGGGCACCGCCTGTAGCTGTCCCGGTAATGCACCAGCAGAACCCTGGGGTCCTGCAGCACAACGGGCTGGTATTGAACACGCGCACCCGCACCGTGGAGGTCGATGGTGGACAACTGGCCCTCACCCGCAGCGAATTCGACCTGCTGCACGTGCTGCTGAAGGGCGGCGGTGCCGTGTGCACGCGGCCGGACCTGGTCCGGGCGGTCCGGGGGGAGTACTACGACGAGGACGCTTACATCAGCGAATCGGACGAACGGGCCGTCGAGGTCCACGTCGGAAACCTGCGCCGGAAGCTGAAGGAAGACCAAGTGGCGCCCCGATGGCTGCAGACAGTCCGCGGGGTTGGTTACCGGCTGGCGCCAGCCAGGCAGCCCGGGGTGTCCTAGCCGGTTTCCAGAATGTACGTGCTGCGGAGTTCAGTGACGGTCAGGCTGCCGTCCTGGGCAACCCATTCCATCAGCACCTTGCCCTGGCTGAAGTCACCGCTGCGGATCATGGCTTCGAGCAGCTCAGCCAACCTGGCAAGGCGCAGCCCGCCCACCATGGCAGAGCTGATCTTCAGGCTGATGGCGGCATCCAGCGCGGAGTCGCCGTCGTGCCGTTGAACTGCGGACGCAAGGCGGGAGCAGCGCTGCTCCCACAGGGCGGCGTAGTCCCGGGCGAAGCGCTGGGCCATGCCGGTACCGGCGAGTTCTTCCTCCAGTTCCGCCAGCACAGCGGCGTCAACCAGCGGCAAGAGTCCCACCGATTCCTGGGCAGGAGCCGCCGGGCCTGGCGGGCTCATCCCTTCGGAGATGCTCCCGCCTGCGGTGACCCGGTCCGCAGGGATCCCGGCGGGCAGCGGACCCGGAACCGGGCCTCCTGCGCTGGAGCCGGAATCGTGACTGTGCATTGTTCAAGGCTACTTCCTGGAATTCTTGCGGTGTTCTACTTCAGCTGATCCTGTGTAAACCTTGCGTGATCCTTCAGCAGTCTCCGAGGCAGCTATTGTCCGGTGAAAGTGACCACGGTGTTGATGACGGCCGGGCCCAGAATGGCGATGAAAAGGACCGGGAAAATGAAGAAGAGCAGTGGAAACAGGATCATCACGGGCAGTTTCATGGCCTTTTCCTCAGCCCGCTGGCGCCTTTTGACCCGCATGACCTTGGCCTGTACGCGGAGCACCCTGCTGATGGCAATGCCGTAGGTGTCCGCCTGGACCACCGCCTGCACGAAACTGCGGAGTTCGGGAATGCTGGTCCGCGCCGCCAACGCCGTGTAGGACTCGCGGCGGCTGCGTCCCACCTGCATGTCCTGCAGCGTGCGCACCAGTTCCTCGGCCAATGGTCCGTTGCCGTTATCGCCGGCCCTGGCCATGGCCCCCTCGAAACCGAGGCCCGCCTCCACCGAGATCAGCATCTGGTCCAGCGTATTGGCCAGTTCCAGCTGCATTGTCTTCTGGCGCTCCTGGCCCTTGCTGTAGAGGAGGAGATCCGGGATGAAGTACCCCAGGAACAAAACAAAGAGGCCGGCCAGCTTCATCAGGGGAGTGCTGCCAATAGCGGTCAGATGGAGGCCGAGACCCACGCCGGCCAGCCCCAGAGCGAGCTTGGTCCCCAGGACCTTACCCAGCGGCATGGATGCCGGGCGGCCGGCCAGCGCGAGCAGCCGGTCCAGGAATGCCACATACGTGGGGGGAGTCAGGCGCCTGCCAACTCCTTCCAGGACACTGGGTTTGTAGTCTGTGGCACGAGCAGTGGGCGCTGCTCCGCGCGCCAAAAGGTTGGTGACGGCGGCACGGCCCTGCCGGTCGACCGTGAGGACGAACCAGGCGACGATGCCGAGGGGGACGCAGACCAGGAGCAGGGAGAGGAGGATTGTCGGGTTCATGGCTTTCCTCAGAACTTCAGGTCGATGATCTTGCGCATCCACAGGGCCCCGACGGTCATCAGGACGAAGGAGGCGACGATCATGGCCCACCCGAGCGGGTGCGTGAACATGGAGTTCATATAGGTGGGGCTGACGGCGAGCAGCATGGCCACGATCCCGAACGGCATGGCGATCAGGATGTACGCGGAGAACTTGCCTTCGGCGGCCAGCGCCTTGATGTGGCCCTTGATCTCTGCGCGCTCGCGGATGGTTTCGTTGACCTGGTCCAGCACGTCCGCAAGGTTGCCGCCCACCTCCCGGTTGATCTGGATGGCCTGCGAGATCCAGACGAAGTCTTCGTTCTTCATCCGGTCTGCGGTGTCGTTGAGGGCTGCCAGCAGGTCCCGGCCGAGGCTGGTTTCGGTGATGACCCGCCGCATCTCCTCCGACGTGGGTTTCTGGGATTCAGCAGCCGCGGCGTCGATGGCGCGCAGGATGCTGTGCCCGGCCCGCAGGCCGCCGGAGAGGAGTTGGAGGGTGTCGCCCAGCTGACCGTCGAAGGCCGCCCGGCGCTTGCCAGCAAGGAAACCGACCACCAGCTTGCCCACGAATGGAGCCAGCAGGGCGAGCAGGAGTCCCACCAGGGGGTTGATGGTGACCGTCCCCACCAGCATGCCGAGGCCGGAGCCGATGCCCACCAGCAGGAAGAACTCGGCCTGGCTCAGCCGCAGGCCGGCGTTCTCGAGCTGGGGGCGGGAGAACAGGCTGATGTTCCGTCCGGCAAGCAGGCGTTCAAAGGAACGGACGGCGGAAAGTGCGAACCTGGCCAGGGAGGATGGCGGCTCGGGTTCGAACGGACGACGGCGGTCCAGCGGCACGGTGGGGGCGCTCGGCAGGAGTACTGCGACACCGAGCAGGCAGATGGCTGCCAGCAGGATGGCGGCGCTAATGGCGAGGATCATCAGTGCCGCCCCGGCGTTTCAGCACCGGTGAGCGGCCCGGCGAAAACGGCGGGGGATACGTGGATGCCGAGGTCCTCGAACCGGTCGATGAAACGGGGTCTGATGCCGGTGGCGATGGGCTTTCCGAGGAAGCGGCCCTGCGCGTCGACGCCGGCTGCGTAGTCGAATACGAAGGCGTCCTGGAGGGTGACGATGTCGCCTTCCATGCCCTGCACTTCGGTGACGTGGGTGATGCGGCGGGAGCCGTCCCGCATGCGGGAGATCTGGACGATAAGGTTCACGGCGGAGGCAATCTGTTCGCGGATGGCGCGCAGGGGCAGGTCCATGCCGGCCATCAGCACCAGCGTTTCCAGGCGGGCCACGGCGTCGCGGGGGGAATTGGAGTGCACCGTGGAAAGGGATCCGTCGTGGCCGGTGTTCATGGCCTGGAGCATGTCCAGCGATTCGCCGCCGCGGACCTCACCCACCACGATCCGGTCCGGGCGCATGCGCAGTGAGTTGCGGAGCAGCTCGCGAATGGTGACCTCGCCCTTGCCCTCAGTATTCGGCGGCCGGCTTTCGAGGCGGACCACATGCTGCTGCTGGATCTGCAGTTCCACCGCGTCTTCGATGGTGACGATGCGCTCGTCGGCGGGCAGGAAGGAGGAAAGGACATTGAGGAGGGTGGTCTTGCCGGTGCCGGTACCGCCGGAGACGATGATGTTCAGCTTCGCCTTCACGCACGCGTTGAGCAGTTCGGCCATTTCCGGGGTGAGGGTGCCGAAGTCGATAAGGTTGCGGACCGTCAGCGGAACCTTGCTGAACTTTCGGATGGTCAGCGAGGAGCCGCCCACGGCGAGTGGTGGGATGACCGCGTTGACGCGGGATCCGTCTTCCAGCCTGGCATCCACCAGCGGGGACGACTCGTCGATGCGGCGGCCCACCCTGGACACGATCCGTTCAATGACTTTGCGCAGGTGGTCTTCCGAGCTGAACCGGTAGTCGGTGAGCGTCAGCCGGCCGCCGCGTTCCACATAGATCTGGTCCATGCGGTTGACCATGATTTCGGTGACGGCGGAGTCATCCAAGAGGCGCTGGAGGGGGCCGTAGCCGAGGACGTCGTCGGCAACGTCGCGGACCAGGCGCGTGCGTTCCTCGGGTGTCAGCGGCACCTGCTCGGCGTCGATGATGCGGGTCAGTTCTTCCTTGGCGGTGCTGCGGAGCTCCTGCTCGGTGACGGCGGCGTCGTTGAACCGCGCACCCATCCGTTCGAAAAGGGCGGTGGCCGCCCGAAGCTTCATGGCTGCGAAGACGTCCACGCCCGGTGCCTTGGGCACCTGCTGGGCGCCGGCGTCGTGCGTTGAAATTGCGACGGCGGGGTGCGCGGGAAGGTGCGCGTCCGCCGTCGGGACCGCTGGACGAACGGGTTCGACGGCGGCGGGCCGGTCGAGCACGGCCGTGCCCGCACCGGCCTCGCTGCGGTTCTGGACTGCGCTGATGCGTTCGGAGAGCTTCATTAGATGACCACCCTTCGGTGAAGCTTGCGCTGGGTCTGCGTACGCCAGGCCGGGTTGAACCGCTCCACCAGCTGGCGCAGGCTCTTCACGGCCGGGTCTTTCCTGGATTCCTGCAGGACAGGGATGCCGCGGTTGGTGGACAGGGCGATGGCACGGGAGCGGGGGACGCTGACGTCCACGGGCGCGCCGATGGTTGATTCGACGTCCCGGACGTTGAGGCCTGCTTTGGCGTCGGCCATGTTCAGCACGACGTGGCGGGACTCGGGCATGATCTCGAGCTGGCGGAGGACTTCCAGGCCGGAGCGCAGGCCGCGGAGGCTGGGGATGTCCATGGCGCCGACCCACACCACATCGGTGCACTGTTCCATGGCGGCGAGGCCGATCTCGGGCAGGCCGGGGGCAGTGTCCAGGATGACGTACTGGAACTCCTGGGCCAGCTGTTCAAGCAGGCGGCTGACGTGCTCCGGCGTGATGTGGTCCGCGTCCACGGGGTTCGGCGGGGCGCACAGGGCGTATATGCCGGCGGGGTGCACCGTGAGGAAGGCCTTCAGGACCAGGGAATCCTGGGCAGCGGCCGGGGTGACGGCATCCGTGACGGTGTGCTCCGGGTTCAGGTAGAGGCCGGAGGCGACATCGCCGAACTGCAGGTCAAGGTCCACGATCACCACGCTCATCGGCGCGATCTGGCCCAGGCCGATGGCGATGTTGGTGGCCAGGGTGGTCTTGCCCACGCCGCCCTTGGGCGAGAAGACGCCGATCACCAGGCCCTGGCCGCCGTTTTCTGTCTGCTGGCTTTCCGGGGTCCGGTGGCGGGTGGCGAAGGACTGGCAGGCACGTTCCAGCAGCACCCGGATCTCGGCGGGGTCCGCCTGCGGGCTGATGATGTCGCGGATGCCGGCGCGCATGGCGTGCAGGAAGGCTTCAGGCTGGACGTCGCTGACCAGGACCAGGCTGAGGCCCGGAAGCTGGACGTCGAAGACCTTGGCGAACCGCAGAGCTTCCTCATGGGGGACGTCCGGGCCGATGATGAGGACCTCGGGCTGCTCCTGGTTGAGGAGGGCGAACAGTTCCGCGGGGCCGGCGGGGAGGATGTCGCTGGCGATGGTTTGCACGGAGCCGCGGAGGCCGTGCGCGACGGCGGCGCGCAGCTTCTGGTCGAAGTCGCCGCTGGGGGAGAGGAGGACGAAGCGGCTCACTTGTACACCGTGTCCTTCCTGGCGATGAAGCCGCCATTGTCCTGGGCGTCGAGTGGTTCCTTGGTGAGCCACAGGTCACCGTTGTTGGAGGCGTAAATGATCTTCGTGGCGTCGATGTCGTTGACGGCTACGGTGACCATCAAAGACCCTTGGGGGAGTGTGGTGTCCTGCGGGTTGCTGCCGTCAGCCGGCGCTTCCGCGCTCGCAGCCTGGGGTGCACGCTGTATCGCGGTGACTGTGACCTTGCGGAGGGTGAGCTGGGTACTGGCGTCGGCAGGCTTTGCCTTGTCCGCGCCGCCGGCAAAACTGAAACCGATGCCGACGTGGTCACCGGCTTGGATGCGGCCTCCCACCACGCGCTTTGGTTCCAGTTCGAAGGTGACTTCCTGTAGGCCTGGAGGTATCTGCACACCGCCTTCGGCTTTGAGGGCTTCTGGCGCAACGAGGCGCTCGGCGAGGAGCTGTTCACCCGGGACCAGGTCCACGGCAGCGACCGTCCCGGCTTTGCTGTCCAGGGACGTGAGGGCGGTGGGTGCAATTGCCGTTGCCGGGACGTCCTCGATGACCAGGGAAGCGGTCATATCGTTGATCGGTGTCCCCGCGGGGATGGGCTTCTCGACGACCAGTACTTTTTTGGGGTTCGTGCTGGCCATCGCCCGTGCGTCAGCGCCATTGGCGTAGACGATGATGAGCAGTGCGCCCACGAGCGCCAGGGCGACGGCGGCCGTTCCGGCGAGCAGGCGAGACTTCACTGTGTACTCCGTGGTGTGGTGGTTAGAGGGTGAGGCGGGCGATGGTGGCGCCGTAGTTGGGGGTGTTGCCGAGCTCGAATCCCTGGGCCAAGGACACGAACTTCACGAAATAGCCCCTGATGGTCTTGTTGGCCACTTTGGGCCCGGCCGTCCAGCCGATGCTTGCGAACTGGTATCCGGTCACATGGAACGCCGCGAATCCTTTGATGTAGTACTTGCCGCTGGAGCCGGTTCCTGTTGCCAGGTCGTACATCGGCAGGAGGACGGTCTGGTTGTTCATTTGGCTGAAGTCTGCGGCGCTGCAGGTGGAGGGGACGCTGGCGCCCGTGTCGCTGGCGAACCAGATGCCGGAGTTGCTTGATGCCCCTGCCGTTGCGGTGATGGAGCATTTGGCTGAGGCGGTTTGCATCCACCCGAACCCGCCCGGGATGCCTCCGCAGCCGTTCACTGACTGTTCCAGTACCTGTTCGGCGCCCTGGGTCCCGCCGGCGGGAATGTTCAGCTTGCAGTAGGCAATGGCCAGCGGCAGGATGACTGGGCCTTTGGACGGGTTTCCCCAGGTGGCGGAGGCTTTGGCGCCTACCTCCTTGCTGGGAATCCCGATTGCCTTGGCGAAAAAGAGCGAGACTGAGTTGTCTGGGCTTCCGGTTTCCTTGGCGCTGGTGGTCACCGATACTGTTCGTGCTGTTTTGTCGAGCTGGATGCTGTACACGTTGCTCATGCCGTCCAGGGAGTTCTGGTTGGCGAGGCTGCCGGCGAGTGTGGACGTCGTCGAACAATCTGCGTTCGCCGTGTCCCTGGCGCACTTCTGTGCAAGCGCTATCGCGGAGGCGTCCGCCCCGCTCTGTAGCTGCGCGCGTTCGGAGTAAATGGCCCCCACGTCGACGGCGATGGCGACAAAGCCGAGCAGCGTCACGAGGAGGATGGCAACGATGACGGAGACGGCACCTTTTTCCGTGTTGTCTGCGCCTAGCCGCCGCACAGCATGACTCCTTTGCCCGTCATCGGGAACGGACCGGCGATGCCCGTGATGGTGGACAGGTTGTAGCTGATGGTGACGGTCACCTGTTTGTCCGTGCCGCAGGTGGCGGGGCTGATGGTGATGTTTGAGTCCGGGATGGTGCCGCTGACGGCGGCTGCTGCGTTCCTGGTAGCCGTCCTGGCTCCGGCCGGATCGTTGTTGATGGCCATGACCCTGACGCCGTCACGTGCTGCGTTGGTGAGCGTGATCTGGGCGTTGTAGGCACGCCCGAACTCGATGGTTCCCAGCACCAGCATCAGGAGGAGGGGCAGCAGGATCGCGAATTCGACGGCGGCTGCTCCGCGTTCCGATTCTTTCGGCACCTGCTGCACCTCCTCCTGCATGACTGATGCGCTTGTTTCAGAAGTGCGCCGTTTCGATATGGGGTTCGCAACGGCGGTTGTAGAACTAGGGTGTGGTGGTCTTAGGGGCCAGTTCTGTGTTGATCGAATCGAAGAAGCCGTCGAGCGTGCCGCCCAGGGTGCTGACCGCGACAATGATTACAACGGCGATCAGGCCGACCATGATGCCGTATTCCACGGCGGTGGCGCCCTTTTCGCTGCTGAAACGGTCCTTCAGGTTGAGGCCGAGGGTGTGAAGTGTGGCAATTAGAGAAAGCATTTTGTACTCCTGAGCGAGACGGATGGCTGGCCCTTCACCAGCACTGGAACGAAGTTAGCAACGGGATTTGGTGGCTTGACCGAATCTTGCAGCATCCTGCGCAAAGCCTCGACGAGGTGCACTTAGCCTTCACGGATGCTGTGCTGCCACTGCGCTGATGCTGGGTTTTCCTCGTCAATGAGCACAGAAGAGGACCCCCTCGGTTCTGGGTGCCGAGGGGGTCCGGTCTTTCGGGCGCCGGAGGCGCGGGTGTGGTTAGGGAATGCCGAGGGCCGTTCGGAGATCTGACGTCATGTCCTGGTAGTGAAGATTCAGAGCTTGGCCAAACGCACTTACTCCGAGCACCAAGGCAAAAGCCAGGAATGCCACTAAGATCCCGTATTCGGTTGCCGTGGCCCCTTTTTCAGAACGGTTGAAGTGCCGAAAGGTCCGGAGTGCGACGCCGATTGTGGAGCTACTCTTGCGAATCATCCTGACTCCTATGAGAAGACGGACATGATCTGAAGCACGGCAGGACCAAGGAGCACAATGAACAGCGTCGGGAGAATGAAGAAGATCAGTGGAAAGAGCATCTTCACCGGCATTTTCATGGCGTGTTCCTCAGCGAGTTGCCGGCGTTTGATGCGCATGTCCTTGGCCTGCGTCTTCAGGACATTGGCAATGGCAATTCCGTAGGCATCTGCTTGGACTACAGCCCGCACGAATGTGCGAACGGACGGGACATCCACTCGTTCGGAGAGGGCAAGGTATGCCTCCTTGCGGGATCGGCCCACCTGTATGTCTTGCAGCGTCCTGATCAGTTCTTCGGCCAAGGGCCCGCGGCCGTTCTCTCCTGCCCGGCCCATGGCGGTTTCAAAACCGAGGCCAGCCTGAACTGAGATCAGCATCTGGTCCAAAGCGTTGGGAAGTTCAAGCCGAATGGCTTCCCGCCTTTTCTGCGCTCTGTTCCGCAGCAGAAGGTCAGGAACGAAATATCCCAGGGCCACGATGAGCACGGCCATCACGAATCGTCCTGCGGATGGGGCGCCAAGGAAAAGCATGAAGCCAATTAGGGCGCCTCCGAACGCAAGCATCGGCTTGACCATGAGGATCCGGGCAAGAGGCCACTGCTTGGGGCGGCCAGCCCCTGACAATTGTTTGTCCAACCAACCTTCATAGCCCTTGGGCGTAATCCGCTGTGAAAACTCCACGAGGTGCTGGCTGACGTTCAGTGACTGGGCCGCCTGGCTGGGTCGTCCTCCGAGGTTGGCCTTAATCCGGCGCAGCGCGGCCCGGTCGCCGGTGAACGAAAGCCACACCATTCCCGATATGGGAACAACTATTGCCAGGATCGCGGCTAGTGCGATGGGTTGCATCTTCTTGCCCCTTAGTATTTCGGCTTAATAATTCGGCTGAGCCAAAGGCCCCCGACTGCCAGGAGGGCAACAGCAGCGGCCAGCATGACAAAACCGATGAAGGTCGTTGTGAACACCCGCGCATATGTCGGGTTGAACGTGACCAACCCGATGAACATCAGTATTGGCAACGCCATAAGCACCATGGCCGAAATGCGGCCCTCTGCGCTGAGTGCCCGGACCTGGCCTTTGACCTGGTTCCGGTCCCGAATGGTTTCGCCGACGTGGTCTAATACCTCCGCCAGGTCGCCGCCTACTTCCCGGTGTATTTCGATGGCTTGGGAAATCCAGTAGAAATCTTCACTTGCCGTCCGTCGGGAAACGTCGGCCATCGATTCACCCAGGTCCCGGCCAATTCGTGTCTCATTCACGATTCGGCTGAGCTCTTCGGCCATCGGACCCTGATTCTCTTGGGCGGCGGCGTCTATGGCCCTGAGCAGGCTGTGGCCCGCACGTAAGCCTCCCGAAAACATTTGGAGCGTGTCCGGCACTTGTGCGTCGAACGTCTTCCGGCGTCGTGCAGTCAGCATATTGAGTCCGAGGTAAAGGAGGACTGGAGTCAGGATGAGTGCCAGGATGCCGATACCAATGCCACCCACGAAGAAGGCTGTGACGGTGGACACTAACGTTATGGCCCCAGCCATGAGGAGATAGTCGCCGGGTTCCTTGTTGAGTCCGGCCTGTTCCAGCCTTTCCCTGCTGAAGATGCTCGTGGGGCGCTTCTTCAGTCCACGGTTGAGGACGCCCACGGTTTGGTTGGTCAGTCGGGTCAGTCCGGATGAGTGCTGGATGCTGTCGGGGCGACGCCTGGACATGGGGACGCCAGATCTGCCTTTCCAAACAAAGACGAATAGCAGAGCGACGGATGCATAGACCAGGATGAGCCCGACGATGAACAGGGCCACCGGCACGTCCGTACCCATGGTTACCTCCCCCTCACCGGATCGGCGCCAAAAATATGCGGCGACACACGTATCCCAAGATCCGCGAAACGGTCCGTGAATCGCGGACGGACTCCCGTAGGGACAGGTTTGCCAAGAAACCTGCCAGTGGAGTCAATGCCCGCAGCGTAATCGAAGACGAATGCGTCCTGAAGCGTGACGATGTCACCTTCCATACCTTGGACTTCGGTGACATGGGTGACGCGCCGGGTGCCATCGCGAAGCCTGGAGATATGCACAATGAGATTGACTGCCGAAGCAACCTGCTCCCGGACGGCGCGCAAGGGAAGGTCCATACCTGCCATAAGCACCAATGTTTCCAAGCGGGCTATGGCATCTCGGGGTGAGTTCGCGTGGACTGTGGACAGTGAGCCGTCGTGGCCGGTGTTCATGGCTTGCAGCATGTCGAGGCACTCACCGCCGCGGACTTCGCCGACGACGATACGGTCGGGACGCATGCGCAGCGAGTTCCTGACCAGGTCCCGGATGGCGATTTCGCCCTTGCCCTCGATGTTGGCGGGGCGACTCTCCAGCCGGACTACATGGTCCTGCTGGAGTTGGAGCTCAACCGCGTCCTCAATAGTGACAATGCGATCGGAGGTGGGAATGAACGAAGACAGTGCGTTCAGCAGGGTGGTCTTGCCCGTACCGGTGCCGCCGGAAACAATGATGTTCATCCGGGCCAGAACGCAAGCTTGCAGTAGTTCGGCCATTTCCGGCGACAAGCTGCCAAAGGCGATCAACTTGTCGACAGTCAAGGCGTCTCCGCCGAACTTTCGGATGGTCAGCGCCGGCCCGTTCACGGCCAAAGGAGGGATGATGGCATTGACGCGCGAACCGTCGGCAAGCCGGGCATCCACGAGCGGTGAAGACTCATCGATCCGTCGGCCCACTTTGGAGACGATGCGTTCAATGACGCGGCGCAGTGCCTCGTCCGACGAAAACTTGGTGTCGGTAAGAGTCAGCTTTCCTGCCCGTTCGATGTAGACCTGATCGAACCGGTTCACCATGACTTCGGTGATGGAAGGGTCATCCAGGAAACGTTGGATGGGCCCATGACCGAGTACGTCATCGATGATTTCCCGGATCAGTCGTTGCCTTTCTGCCGACGTCAGTGGCACTTGTTCTTCGTCCACGACGATCTTCAGCTCGTCTTTGACGTACTGATGCAGCTCTGCTTCCTCGAGCGACGAATCTGTGATTCTGGCCCCGAGCCGTTCGTAGAGCGACTGGCTTGCACGCTCCTTCAGTGCGCTCAGTGCTCCGCTTGCCACAGCCGCCGTCGGCGTCAGCTCCACGACTTCCGCGACCTCGGCGGATTTTGCCTCGTGGATCCTTCCCAGCGTCGCCGGTTCAACCGGTGCGGGCTGTGGCGCAAAGGGGTTCTTTTGTTCCGGCTCGGCGGCGGACATGGTTGGCTCTGCGCCGCGCACCTTTTCGAGCCTGCGTGAGAGGTTCACTGGACTACCGCCCTTCGATGCAACTTCTTGTGTGGTCTGGCTTCCCAATTCGGTTTGAAGCGTTCAACGAGTTGACGCAAGCCCTTCGTGGCGGGGTCCCTGTTGTTGTCCTGGAGCAGGGGGACACCCTTGTTCGTCGAAAACGGCAGGTTCCGGGACCGTGGGAGGACGATGTCAACTGGAGCCCCGATTGTTGCCTCAACGTCACGAAGGGTTAGGCCACTCCGGCGGTCAGCCATATTGAGGACAACGTGTCGCGTCTCGGGAAGCAAGCCAAGCTCGGCGAGAATTTGATTCCCCGTGCGAAGGCCCCGAATGCTTGGAACGTCCATCCCACAGATCCACACTGCGTCCGATGCCAGATCCAGAGTTGCCAGCACGTGTTCCCCTAGCCCCGGGGCCGTGTCGACGACGACGTACTGGAACTCTTGGCGCAGCTGAGACAGGAGATGGCTAACGTGTTCGCCGCTGATCCGGTCCATTTCGACCGGATTCTTCGGCGCGCACAGAGCGTAGATACCCGCCGGATGCAGCGTGAGATAGGTCTTGAGGACCATAGAGTCCTGGCTCGCAGCGCCGACTACCGCGTCGGTAATTGTGTGCTCCGGCTCGAGCATCAGACCGCTTGCAACATCTCCGAACTGCAGATCAAGGTCGACAATCACCACACCCATGGGTGCGATTTGGCCAAGTCCCACGGCAATGTTCGTGGCTACAGTCGTTTTCCCAACACCGCCCTTGGGAGAGATGACGGCGATGATGCGACCGCCGGCGGCGTGCTCTTTATGCTCGGAACTGCTGGGGGCGAGGCCCCTCCTGCGGCCGGCTGATGCGAGGCTGGCCCGCTCAACGATGATTCTGATGTGGTCTGCTTCTGCGGAGGGGTCCAGGAGGTCACGGATACCAGCGCGCATCGCCTGGATAGCCAAGTCCGGCGAATCCCCAGCTGCCAGGATCAAGCTGATCTCCGGATACTGGAGGTCCATCACGGAAGCGAACTTGAGTGCGTCCTCCGACGGGAGACCTGGTCCAAGAATGAACACCTCAGGGGGTTCGCCCAGCATTTGCCGAAGGACCTCTTCAGGGCTCTGCGGGAGGTAGTCTGCCTGGAAGAACTGGAGGGAGCCAGTCATTCCCGCAGTTGCCATGCGAACGCGGCGCTCGAACTCCGTGTTAGGGGTGATAAGTACGAAGCGGCTCATCGGAATACCTTCGTCTTGTCCACCACACCGCTGTTTCCTTCGGTGGCGTCCTTCGGTTCCTTGGAGAGGTAGACCTTGCCGAATTCTGCCGCGTAGACCATGCGCTCAGCGTCCACCGAATTGCTGGCGACGGTAATGAGGTAGTTGCCATCGCTCTGGTTTTCATTCGAGCTAAGGGAGCCTTCGGATGCGCCGGCATCGCCTGAGCTCGCCTGGGATGGGCTGCCGTTGCTGTACTGCGTGGCAGTGACGAGCACCTTGTGGAATGTGAGTTGGGTGCCCGACGACTGGGCAGCGTTGTCTCCGCTTCCTGAAGTTTCTGTCAGCGAGATGAAGACGCCGACAGTGTCACCGGCAGCAATTTTGCCTCCTACAACCCGCTCGATAGGCAGTTTGAGTGAAATCTCCTGCATACCGCCTGGAACGGCTACCCGGGATGGGCCCATGAAGGATGCAGCTTCCACCAGCCGGCTTGCGAGCAGCTGTTCGCCGGGAACGAGGGAAACCGCAGTTACTTTCGTTCCCTCCTCTTTAAGATTGGTGACCGTGTCACCTGTAAGAGCGGACTTGGGCAGTGACTTCTTTGCCACCATGCCGCTGATCTCACTAGCAGGCGTGCCGGCCGGTATTGGTGCCTGCACCACCAAAACTTCGGCGGTTTCGGTACCGGCCATGGCGCGGGCATCGGCTCCCTGTACGTATGCGATGAGAAGGACGGTGCCGGCTATTGCTATGACCAGCGCGGCGATGCCTCCCAGTAGGCGTGCTTTCACTTTCTTCCCCTTAGATGGTGCGTTATTTGATCAAGCCCAGGACGATGACGTTGCCCGTGGGGGTAGGTGTGCCTCCGGTGAAGAGGCTGGGATCGGCGGAATAGCCAACGAAGGTGCCATACAAGCCCTTTTCACTGCCGCTAAATACCGAAGCGTTGTACTTGGCCTGACCGGTGAGGTTCCACGCTTGGAGCTTGAAGCCGGCCCACTTTTCGATGTAGTACTGGACGTTGCTGCCGGTGCAGGAGCCGAATCCGGGCATTCCCTTGCATGTGTATTTGTAGACCGGCAACGCCACCGTGGAGTTTGCCAGTGAGGGGTTGATGGAGGGGTCGAACAGGTCCATACATCCGGTCGGGACGCTGGCCCCGGAACTGGTGGGACTCCACTGGCCGACTTCAGCGGTTACCTTGCAGCCGGTGTTGCCGTCCGGCATCAGCCAGGCGAACCCGCCGGGGATGATCTGGTTGGACGGATTTAGTCCATTGCAATCCAAAGCTCCACCTTGGATCAATATCTTGTGTGGCAAGCCGTCGTCCTTGAATTCACACGTTGCGAAGGTCAGAGGAAGGACGGTGATTCCTTTAATGGGGTACATCCATTTCGCGGTAGCTGTAGCGCCAACGGTGGCCGCCGGAGCGTTCAATGCGCTGGCGAACATTTTGGTCAGAAAGCCGGCGTTGGTGGTGCCGTCTTTTGTCGAAGTAGTAACCGTCACTTGTCCCGGCACCGAGAGGTCAACGGACTGGACAGTCGACTTGCTGTCATTCGAGTTGCTGTTCGCGAGTGCATCTGCCACTGATGTCGCGGCTGCCTGGGTACATCCGCCGTTTGCGGAACACAGATCCGCACCCGCCAGAGCGCTGGCGTCCGCCCCATTTTGAAGCTGCGCCCGCTCTGCGTAGATCTGCCCGGTGTCCACCGCCAACGCGCCGGCACCGATAAGGACAACCATCAGGATGGCCACTAGGACGCCTGATGCTCCTCGCTCCGAGTCCTTTAACCGTTGCATCGCATGGCCCCCACTCCGGTGACGGTGACGGAGGTTCCAAAGAGCCCGGTTAGTGTCGCCGCCGGATAGGTGATGGTGACCTTTGCTGTGGTATCGGGTGTGCACGCTGCCGGGCTGAAGGCGTAGGCGAATGCTGCGGAATTGATGCCGGGGGCGCCGGCGACAGCTGCGGCCTTGGCATCAGCCTGACTGTTCTTGACAGCCATGGTCCTCGCTGCTTCGCGCGCTGCCTGCGTGACCGAAATCTGGGCGTTATAGGCGTTAGCGAATTCGACGATGCCGACAACCAAGGTCAGCAGCACCGGGGCGACCAAGGCGAACTCCACGGCCACAGCGCCGCGACTCTTGTGATTCGAGTCTTTCCGTGTCTTCTTCAACTGATCCCCCAGGGATGAGTGGGTGGTTGGGTGTCGTGCACATTGCAGGACACCCAACCTTCGGGTTACTACCAGGCGCCGACCGTGGAGCCCAGAGTGGAAAACCACGCGCTCAATGCGTTTCCAAAGAGGGTGACGCCGGCGATTATGAGAAGTGCGATAAATGCCACCAGGAGTGAGTACTCTGTGGCGGTTGCACCCTTTTCGGAATCCATACGGTTCCGGAGCCCTGTCACGTACGTCAGGACGGAGAGAATCAAGTTATTCATGCGAATGTTTCCTTGACTGGAGTGTGTAAATGAGATTCAGCGTGCAGGACAGTGTTACTGCACGGCGCGTGGAGGTGTGTCACCGTGTTCGAGTGACACACCTCCTGATGTGGCTACCAGGTTCCGACGCGCGAGCCGAGGGTTGAGAACCAGCCACTGAGCGCGTTTCCGAAGAGCGTGACGCCGGCGATGATGAGCAGGGCGATGAATGCAACGAGGAGGGAGTATTCCGTCGCAGTCGCACCCTTCTCGGAGGAGAAGCGATCTTTGACGCCGGCGACGAATGCCATCATCGAGACCATGAGAGAAGTCATTGTATTTTCCTTAATTCGGTGAAATGGAATTGATTTGATTTCAACGAATTTCCAGCTGCCCCCATAATTCCCTAGCGGCTGGACTTCGCTAAGAAGAGATTGTCATTGGGGGGTAGTGGCAACAATGCGTAGTGGTACTCGACTTTTTTGCCGGGCGCTGAGAGTACGTACTCAGAATCAGCTGACGGTACTCAGAACCCGAAATCGGGTACACCGACGACTACTTGGATTGGTCTGGCGTCAGGATCCGCTGGAGGTTCCAGGCGGTACTGGGCTAGCTAGGGAATGAGCAGGCTGATGGCTAGTACCGAGCCAAGCATGGATGGCCCGTGGGCCACTTCCGTGGCGTCTTTGCGGCTCTTCTGAGCGACGACGGCGATGGTGACGACGCCGTTCAGGATGAAGCCGAGGAGACCGCCGTAGAGGAGGTGGGTCCAACCTAGGTACCCGAGGTAGAGGCCGACCGGTGCTGCGAGCTTGACGTCCCCCATTCCGATGGCTCCTGGGGAAATTAGTCCCAGAATTAGATAGCCAGCGAACAAAATGACCATGCCGAGCAGCGCGCGAAGCATATTGTCAGCATGCTGATTAACTGTCGATGGTGCGAGGAGGAGAGCGATTCCCCCTGCCAGAAGCGCTAATACAAGTGGATTTGGAAGCAAATGAAGTGAAAAATCAATCCTGGCCAGCTGGACCCCGAGTATGGCCAGAAACAGAAACGCCGGCAACGTCCAGGAAACCCCAAAGCGCAGCGCAAAGGCGCCGCACGCAACTCCCGTGAGTGCCGCCGTCGTAATCCTTGCCGACGGCACGGGTGTTCCACCTAGGCGGGGAAGGAGCCTGGCAATGAGCGCTTCCGCGGCAGGGGAGAGTGCGGCCCCCAAAAGAGCTGTGCCCAGCGCAAAAGCCCATCCGGCGCCAGCGCCAGCACCTACTGTAAACACCGCGACCCCCTGCGCTCATCCTGCCGGCGGCGCTGTGATGGCCTGCGGCTACCTCATTTTGACCCTGAAGCCCCTGACACGCTAATCTTGTAAGTCGTTGTGCGTGTCCTATTCCGATGGTGCGTGCCCGCTTGAGAATCCGGTTGCAGGATAACTACTCAACGTGCACATTCGGAACCTCAGGATGACTGGTTACATGGAGCCCTCACCTCTGTTCCGGTAGCGCGCAGGAAGTAGGTGCTCACCCCTGAGTGGCGCCTAAACAAAGAACGCCAGAACAAGAACGAGGCAAACACCGTGCGTACGTACACCCCGAAGCCCGGCGATATCAACCGCCAGTGGCACGTCATTGACGCCACCGACGTTGTCCTTGGTCGTCTTGCCAGCCAGACCGCAATCCTGCTGCGCGGCAAGCACAAGGCCACCTTTGCGTCCCACATGGACATGGGCGACTTCGTCATCATCATCAACGCTGAAAAGGTGGCCCTGACCGGCGCCAAGCTGGAGCAGAAGCGCGCATACCGCCACTCCGGCTACCCGGGCGGCCTGACCTCCGTCAACTACGCGGAACTGCTGGAATCCAACCCGGTCCGCGCCGTTGAGAAGGCCATCAAGGGCATGCTCCCCAAGAACTCCCTCGCTGCACAGCAGCTGGGCAAGCTGAAGGTGTACCGCGGTGCTGAGCACCCCCACGCCGCACAGCAGCCCAAGACTTTCGAAATCACCCAGGTCGCCCAGTAGTCCTGGCCACCAAACAACTTACTTAATACAAGGAGAATCGTGGCTCAGAACGAAGAACTGACCACCGAAGCCGTTGAGGCTGAGGAAAACCCCACCAGCTACACCTCTGAGAGCTCGGCTGCCGAAGCCGCTCCCAAGAAGGAGCGCCCGGCACTGACCGTTGCAGGCGCAGCAGTTGGCCGCCGCAAGGAAGCCGTTGCACGCGTTCGCGTTGTTCCGGGCTCCGGCAAGTGGACCATCAATGGCCGCGCGCTGGATAACTACTTCCCGAACAAGCTGCACCAGCAGGACGTCAACGAGCCCTTCAAGATCCTTGATCTCGAAGGCGCTTACGACGTCATTGCCCGCATTCACGGCGGCGGCATCTCCGGTCAGGCCGGTGCCTTGCGCCTCGGCATTGCCCGTTCGCTGAACGAGATCGACGTCGAGAACAACCGCGCCACCCTGAAGAAGGCTGGTTACCTGTCCCGCGACGCCCGCGTCATCGAACGTAAGAAGGCCGGTCTCAAGAAGGCCCGCAAGGCTCAGCAGTACTCCAAGCGCTAAATCCGTTTGCACAGAAGCCCGTCCCGCCATTGCGGGGCGGGCTTTTTGCTGCATCGTGGAAATCAGTCAACTGATAAGCTCTAACGCCGTTCCGCTACTTCCTCCCAATAGCGGCTTGTTCCTAGCCGGAAGTGCCTACCAGACGATAGACGATGACACCATTGACCTTCTCCGGTTTGAACGAAGACTCTACCCATCGAGTAACGGCAAGAACATCGTCACTAGTGCCCGGCACCTTTAGCTGGTCTGGTTGTGGAACGAGAAAGCAGATCCGGCCAGCGGAAACCAACTCACGGAACTGCTCCAGTGTCGGGCTTGGGTCGGTGGCCGCAAAGCCGCCGAGGGCCATTACGGGCCTGTCCGATGCTAGCTGGAATCGGGCTGCGGTCTGACCCGGGTACGTTGCCGCTGCCCAGGTGCACGAGTCAGGTGAATTGTGCAGGACCTTGGTTAGCTCCGGTCCGGGATCATTTCCGATTGCCAGACCCGCCACCCACGCTGGCTCTCCGTTCTTTATGCCCGCTAGGAAACGGCTCAAACTGTGTTCATTTCGGGATACTCCGCCCGATAGCGGATTGGAGCCCTGTTGCGGTGACTTGAGCGTCAGAAGCGAACAGAAGATGGGCCCGGCGAGAAGGCTGGCGACGGCACTCCATGCAGCTACCTGAGTGATCCAAGGCTTGGGAGCTTGGACGAGGACAAGGGTCGCTGCACTCAGCGTCACAAGCAGGAGGCATGTCCCGAGCCAGCCAGGGAAGTCATCACTGATTTGCCACATTGCCTTGCCGAAGATTGCGGCGGCGATCAGGGTTGCGGCCAGAAGTAGGCGGCGGGTTCGCGATGTATCGCCGGCGAACAGGAGCTGCGCGCCAAGGCCCAGGCAGAGCGCCATAGGAGCTGCTAGTGAAGCGGTGTAGTAGGAGTGAAAGCTGTTGCCCATAAAGCTAAGCAACATGTAAGTAGTGGTCATCCAAACGACGGAACCGGCGGCAACAATGGCTTCACCTCGGGGATAGTGACGTCGGATCAGCCGGACTGTAATGGCAATACACGCAACAAGTGCGGGCAGCAGCAGCCATCCGATTTCTTGGCCGTAGTTCACATTCCACAGGCGAAAGAATCCTGCATCGGAGTCAACGGAACGCAATTCCGGAGGTAGTAGAGCAGCAGTGGGATCCTGTTCATGTTGGACCACCCGGTTCATCCCGTTGTATCCAAGGACAAGTTCGAACATGCTGTTGCCCTTCGATCCTCCTACGTATGGTCGCGATCCAGGAGCGGTTAGATCGACAATTAGTGGCCAGGCCATCGACCCGGCGCCGAGAAGCAGTGTCGCAAGGCCCCCCAGTTTTGCCTTTCTTGACCAGCTGTAAGGCGCGAAAAGCAAGAACATCGTCAAAATAGCTGGAAGTACGAGGAATGCCTGGAGTTGTTTGGTCAGAAATCCTAGAGTCAGCAGCCCAGCAGACAGCCATAGAAGACCAAGGCGTTTGTGTTCCGTGGCCAGGAGGGCCGAGTGAAACGCCGTCAACATCAGCAGAATCATCAGTGGATCCGGGTTGTTGTACCGGGCTAGAAGCACTGTGATCGGGGTGAAGGCGAATACGGTGGAAGCAATGAGTGCCATAGCGGAAGAACCGGATCGTTTGGCAATTTTGAACACTAGGAGAGTGCTGATCACGGTCATAAGGGCTTGTGGGAGAATCAACGCCCACGTGTTGAGGCCAAATATCTTGGCAGATGCTCCCATAATCCACAGGCTCAGAGGTGGTTTATCGACACTCATCGAGTTTCCCCAGTCAGCAGCTCCGAAGAAGTACGAAACTGGATCATGAAGGCCAGCCTGGACCGCGGCCGAGTAATACGCGTTGGCCCAGCCATTTGCGTCTAGTGACCAGGTGTAACACAGGCATGCTGCCAGCAGGATTCCCAGCAGGCACCATTGCGCCCGCGTGGTGGAACGCAATTTATCGGCGAATAGGCTCTTTGCGGAAGGATTACCTTCTGAGATCAAATACTGTGACGTCATCGACTGTTTCCCCCTTAAACCGAGTCTTGACCCAATCCGTAATTGCCAAGGCGTCCGCGCCCAAGGGAACATTGTCGAGGACTGGCTGTTGCCAAATGAAATAGGCAATGCGACCCTGGCCCACCAGTGACTTGAATTGGTCGAAGGTCGGTGCGGGGTCAGTCCCCAGCCATCCTCCGATCGCGATTACAGGTCGCCCTGATGCCAGTTGGAATTGTGCTGCATTTTGGGCGGTATATGTTGCGGCTGCCCACGTGGCGGGCGGAGAGTTGCGGAGCAGTTCCGTAACTTCTGTGCTGGGCTCAATTCCGAATCCAAGGTGTCGGGCGATCGGAGGACTACTCGTTCGGGCCGATTCCAAATGTGCAGAAAGGGAATCGCGGTTTTTTCCGACTGGACCAGATAGCGGATTAGTACCTTCGTGCGGCTTACCCAAGGTAAAGGCGTCAGTCGACACCGGCCCGGCAACCATCGATGCCGCGAGCAAGAACAGTGTCAGGAGCAGACTGACCCTGTTCTTGGCGAAGAGCCACCCTGCGACGCAAAGGCATGAGACAGATGTGAAGACAACGGGCCAAGCTCCCCACTCGTCGCTGTACTCATAAATACGGATGCCTACGTATCCGGTACCCGCCACTAGAACAGCGCCTATGATTCGCGGCACGAATCGCCTGCGCTGGGTCCACAGCAGCAGGAGCCCCAGCGGGACACACAGCGCCACGGGTGCGGCCAGTGAAAACATGTAATAGGTGTGTGTCATGGTTCCCATAAAGCTGAGAACAAGGAAACATGTCACAAGCCACAGAACTGACAGCGAGACAAGCGCCTTCTTCCTTTCGCTCCACTGCAACTGATGCCATAGAAGGGCCAACGATAATGCACACAGCAGGGCAGTAAACAGAAGCCAGGCACCTTCCGGTGCAAAATTTGCATTGAAGAGTCGTCCCATTCCTCCGTCATATGCGCTGGATGAGTTGCCGCTTGGCATGGCCATAGGCTTTCCGGTTTGGGGATCGGCAGCAAATCTCAAAAATCGAGCCAGCCCGTTGTAGTCGAGGGTCAGCTCCAGGATGCTGTTTGTCGCCGATCCTCCTACGTACGGACGGATCGCTGGTGGAGTGAGCTCCACGATGGCGAACCACCAGCCCCCGCTCAAGACTAAGGCAGCTAGAGATCCCAACAGCCTGACCAGCCGCGAGACGAGTGTTCCTGCACCGAAGAACACGATGGCAACAACCAACGCGGGGAGGGGTAGGAAAGCCTGGATCTGCTTTGCCATGAAGGCAAGACCTAATGCGCTGCCGCCGAGTAGATACCAATGCCAGTGGTTGTCTTCAATAGCCCGGACGACAAAGTAGACAGCCGCGACGGTGAGCAGTCCCATCAGAGGTTCCGGGTTGTTGTAGCGGGACATAAGCACCACTACTGGCGTGGTGGCATAGATAAGGCCGCCGAAGAGAGCCGGTCCTGCCGGATTGCTGCGACGGATGATTTTGTAGATCAGCCAGGTGGTGGCTACACCCATAAGAGCCTGCGGGACCAAGAGCGCCCATGTGTTCAGCCCAAAGATGCGAACTGATAGGGACATAATCCAGATACTGAGAGGTGGTTTGTCTATGGTGATGAGGTTGCCCCCATCGAGAGAACCATAGAAGAATGCCTTCCAGTCATGGGATCCGGCCTGAGCAGCTGCAGAGTAGTAAGGATTGGCCCAGCCGTTTTGGTCTAAGCCCCAGAGAAATGAGACAGCAGTTCCGAGGAGGAGAACGGCCAAACCAGCCTTTTCCCATTGGCTGGACTTCGCGCTGTCGCGCTGGGAATCGAATGTCGGGCTCTCGACTGCGTGCGTAGCAGTCACCGGACGGGGTTCCCAGTGACAGACAGAGCAACGAGCCTTGTCTTGGCTGTGCTGAGGCGCTCGCGGAATACCCACAGACGTAGGAGTACAAACCGCATAAGAGTTGACAGCACGTTTGCTGCGGTGAGAATCAACAACTCCACGTTAGGCGCGGCATCGGGATGCATAGCGTGGAGCACAAGCAGGGACGAAGACGTAACGCTCCACGCGAGCAGGAAGACGATTAGCCCCTGAATCTGTTGGGTTAGGAACCTGGCAGGACCACTTATACCGAAGGTGAACTTCCTGTTCGCTGCCGTGTTGCCAACCGCCGTTAGAAGCAGTGCCAGGAAGTTCGCTTCCTGTGCTCCGAAAGGACCCTGGAGAACGAGATAGAGCAATGCAAAGGCCAAAGTTGATGCGACACCCACAAGCCCGAAACGCAGAACTTGGCCGAAAAAACTTGGCCGGCCCAGAGGGACGATCGGCCGGCGTCCAAGCTCGGCATAGATGGCCTGTACGGGAATCGCACCTTTAACCAGGGACCCAGCCACCCGCACCATCCCCCGCAAGTCGTCAAGGGCTGTCTGCTTGATGTCCACCCGGCTGTCCGGGTCATCAACCCAGTCAACAGGAATTTCGTGAATGCGGAGTCCGGAGCGTTCAGCAATAATCAGCAACTCAGTATCGAAAAACCAGCCGTTGTCCTCCACATGGGGGAGCAGGCGCTTGGCCACATCAGCCCGAATTGCCTTGAATCCGCACTGAGCATCCGAGAAACGCACCTGCATGGTGCGCCGCAGCAGGAAGTTGTAGGAACGGGAGATGAACTCACGCTTGAGGCCGCGGCTCACCCTTGAGCTCTGGCCTAAACGTGTTCCTATAGAAATATCGGAATGTCCTGACAGCAGGGGCGCCACCAGCGGTGGGAGTGCGGCTAAGTCGGTAGAAAGATCAACATCAAGGTAGGCCAAGACTTTGGCTTCCGAAACGCTCCAGGCATCCCTCAGTGCCAGGCCGCGTCCTTTGGATTCCAGCCGCCGGTAAACGACGTTCTCCAAGTGCTCGCTGAGTCGAGCGGCAATCACCGGCGTCCGGTCGGTGCTTGCATTATCGGCGATGGTGATTCTCCACGTCGACGGCATTTCGTTCGTCAAGTATTCGGCGAGCCTTGTGATGCTGCTTTCGAGTACCGCTTCTTCGTTGTAGACCGGTACTACAATTTCGAGCGCCAAGCCCCCATAGCTAGGTGTCATGCATGGATCGTAGGGGCGCCAAAAGAGCGCTGACGAGGGCTTTTCCCAAAGACAGGTACTCGCGGCCAAAAACCAAGTAGTCGGGTTGGCAAGTCCGATTCAAAACCAGTGGAGCCCGTACTTTACGGGTGCTGTACTTGCGGCCCCGTGCGCTCCTTGCCCGACTGCCGAAGCCACCTCTCGGCGGGCTTCTCCACAAACTCGTGGAGCAGCCCGGAAAGGATGACGGAGGCGAGAACTACCGCTCCGGCGAGAAGGATTGTCAGGCCCGGAGCATTGGCATACGGCTTCGCAAACCTGAGCACGAGTTCGTGAACCAAATAGAGGGCAAACGACCACTGTCCAAGCCGGATCAGCGCGGGCGAACCGAGCAAACGGGTCGTTCCCGACAGGTCCGCCTGCGAGCAGGCGGCAATGATGGCCAGGAACGCTGGGACCAGTATCAGGTTAGCGAGAGTTACCGGGACGGGCCGGTCCAATAGATGGGATAGACCAAAGAGCCCAAGGTACAGGGCGAACAGCAGGAATGCTGCCTGCCCAGGGCTGAAACGGGGAACCCAACCGTGACTCATGACTTTTGCGAGGCCTATTCCAAGAACAAATTCGCCCAGCCTATACAGGGGCATGCTTCCCAACAGGTAGTCGGCCGCCGCCACCGATGAGACCACGGTCAACCCCAGCGACATGAGCAGCATCAACAATGGCACGGCGATCATCACTCGACTCACCCGCGTCGACAAGGCCATTTTGGGAAGAAGAACTGGAAATACGAGATAGAAAAACGCCTCGCATGAGAGAGACCAGGAAACGCCGTTGTAGGAGCCGAGAAAGGGGCTGGCTGGTATCCAGGCCTGTGTAAGAGATGCAACGAAGGGAACACTAGTCCAATTGAATGCTGTCGCGGGCGTCAGTGGGGGAGCAAAGACTGCCAGCGCGGACGTAAGCAGATGAAGCGGCCAAATGCGTGCAATTCTGTGCCAGTAGAAAGTCCGCGGTGACGAGCCTTCCCGGTACGACCACGTGAGCACGAAACCTGAAAGGATGAAGAAGAAGCTGACACCCGTGAAACCGTATCCAAACAGGGCCAGCCCGCCAGCGAGCGGGGTGAAATACAAGTGCAGGTGGTACATCAGAACGGCAAACGCTGCGAAGAATCGAAGCGCGGTCAAGCTAGGCAGATGGCGTCCAAACGCAGGCATGAGACCCCCATTTCCTCACACTTAGGCCCGTTGTTGCGGCGAGCCTATACACAATCGCCAACTCTCAAGCTCAAGATCTGCGCAGTTAGCCGCGGGCCTGGCTTCACGGCCGCCTACGCAGGTGCCGGCACCGCCATCCCATACACTTGACCGGTGTCTAGATTATTTGGAACTGATGGTGTCCGGGGGCTGGCCAACGGGCTGCTGACAGCGGAGCTGGCCCTGCAGCTGGCCCAGGCGGCCGCCGTGGTACTTGGCCACGACCGCAACTCCAACGGCTCCCGGCCCCGCGCCGTGGTGGCCCGTGATCCGCGTGCCAGCGGGGAATTCATCGCGGCCGCAGTGGAGGCCGGGCTGTCCAGCTCGGGCATCGACGTCTACGACGCCGGCGTCCTCCCCACCCCGGCCGCCGCGTACCTGGTGGCGGATCTGGAAGCAGATTTCGGCGTCATGATTTCCGCCTCCCACAACCCGGCACCGGACAACGGCATCAAGTTCTTCGCCCGCGGCGGCCAGAAGCTCCCCGACGACGTCGAAGACGCCATCGAGGCCCAGATGCACAACGAAGCCGTCCGGCCCATCGGTCCCGACGTCGGCCGCATCCAGCGCTTCTCCGACGCCGAGGACCGTTACGTCGTCCACCTCCTCAGCACCCTCCCGCACCGCCTCGAGGGACTCACCGTGGTCCTGGACTGCGCCCACGGCGCCGCCAGCGGATGCTCCCCGCAGGTCTTCAAGGACGCCGGCGCGGACGTCATCGTCATCGGTGCCGACCCGGACGGCCTCAACATCAACGACGGCGTGGGCTCCACCCATCTGGGCCCGCTCAAGGAAGCCGTCCTCCAGTACGGCGCGGACCTTGGCATCGCCCACGACGGCGACGCTGACCGCTGCCTGGCCGTGGACCACGAAGGCAACGAAGTGGACGGCGACCAGATCATGGCGGTCCTCGCCGTCGCCCTCAAAGAGGCCGGCAAGCTGAACGACGACGTCCTGGTGGCCACCGTCATGAGCAACCTCGGCCTCAAAATTGCTCTCCGCGACGCCGGCATCAGCATCCGCGAAACAGCTGTAGGGGACCGCTACGTCCTGGAAAGCATGCGGGAGGGCGGCTTCAACCTCGGCGGGGAACAGTCCGGCCACGTCATCTTCTCGGACCACGCCACCACCGGTGACGGACTCCTCACCGGCCTGCAGCTCGCAGCCCAGGTGGCCCTGACCGGGAAGTCCCTCAAGGACCTGGCCGCCGTCATGACCAAACTCCCGCAGGTCCTCATCAACGTCAAGGGCGTAGACCGCACCAAGGTCAAGAGCAGCGACGTCCTGGCCCAGGCCGTCAAAGCCGCCGAGGCCGCCTTGGGTGAAACCGGGCGCGTCCTCCTCCGCCCCTCCGGCACCGAACCCGTGGTCCGGGTCATGGTGGAGGCTGCCGATGAGGAAACCGCGCAGTCCATCGCCGAACACCTCGCACAGGTGGTCCGCACGGAGCTCGCGCTGGAACTCATCAGCGAATAGCCGCACAAACACATGAGGCCCGCTTCCACGAATGGAAGCGGGCCTCTTGTGCATGTCGGCTAGGACGAGCGGCTTCGCAACTCGTCGCGGATCTCGGTGAGCAGGGCGATCTGCGGATCCTCGGCAGATTCTTCCTTGACGTCCTGGTTGATGCCGAGCCGGCGGTTGCGCCGCTCGATCATGTGGTTCATCGGCATGACCACAACAAAGTAGATGGCGGCGGCAATCAGGACGAATGAAATGACGGCGGAGATGACGCGCCCGTAGAGGAAGCCCTCCCACTGCATCTCCTCGATGCCCTTCGCCTGGAACAGAAGGCCGATCAGCGGCGTGAGCAGCCCTTCCACGATCGATGTGACGACGGCGCCGAACGCGGCACCCATCACGACAGCGACGGCAAGGTCTACGACGTTGCCCTTCATGATGAAATTCTTGAATCCGGTCAACATGGGTTCCAAACTAGCCCACGTCTGTTAACCCTGCGTGAACCCAGGCCCCTATTTTGGACCGTGTTGGGAACCTGTTGGTTGCCGTATCCGTTAGGGGTACCCCGGTGCCGCCCCCACGCCGAAGTACTCCTCGAGCGTGACAATCCCGCGTGCGGACATGTCCGTGGCCGCCTCCACGCCGATGTACCGCAGGTGCCACGGCTCGTAGTAGTACCCCGTGGTTTCGTGGAACATCCACGGGTACCGCACCACGAACCCGAACCGGTGGGCGTTGGCTTTCGCCCAGACAGCGGCGGGCTGGTCCGCGAAGCACGGCTGGAAGGCGCACGCTCCGCCGCCGTCGGCAATGTCGAAGGACCACCCCGTCTGGTGCTCCGAGTAGCCCGGCCGGGCGCTGGCCGTGTCCGCGTCCGCCTGACCGCGCGCGGCCACATACCCGTTGTACGTAGTCACCTGCGTCGCATAGGAGCGGTACCCGCTGGCCAGGACCATGACCACGCCGTCCCGCGCCGCAGCCGCGAACATCGCCTCGGCCGCTGCCGCCGTCGTACTGTTCAGCAGCGAGGACTCACCGGACGCGGAGATCCCGACGGCGGGACTCACCAGGTCCGCCGGCGCATAGTCGGCCGGGGCCAGCGGCCGGTGCTTGTTGACCACTACCCACGGGCTGGCCGGATCCGTCAGCGAGAACTGACGGGGGAGGGCTGCGGATGGTGAAGGTGAGGGGGATGCGGAAGGTTCCGGCGCTGTGCCGGCCACCGCTGTTGCCTCCGGTGCGGCAACCGGGGTGCCCGCCGCCGTCGCGGACGGAACCGGGGAAGCAGACGGCGCGGCCTCGGGTGCCACTGGAGTGCAGGCGGTGAGTACAGTCAGCCCGGCCCCCACGGCGAGGAAGCGGGCGAAGCTCCGGCGGCTGGCCGTGATGGCTGAGGCGGCACAGTTGTGGCACACCTGTGCTAGACCTTCCTTAGGAGCATCCGTCGGATGGTGTGGTCCGAGTCCTTGGTGAGCACCAGCTGCGCCCGGCCCCTGGTGGGAAGGACGTTCTCCTCCAGGTTGGGCTCGTTGATCCGCTTCCAGATGTCCCGGGCGGTGCTCTCCGCCTCGTCATCGGACAGACTGGCATACCTGTGGAAGTAGGACTCCGGCTGCGCGAACGCTGTGGTCCGCAGCTTCCGGAACCGGTCCACGTACCACTCCTCGATATAGGAGGTCTTGGCGTCCACGTAGATGGAGAAGTCGAAGAAGTCGCTCAGCGCCAGCCCCTGCCGGCCATCATGCCGCGGGCGCGCCGGAGCCAGCACGTTCAGGCCTTCCACGATGAGGACGTCCGGCCGGCGGACCACCACTTCCTTTTCGGGAACGATGTCGTACGTGACATGCGAGTACCAGGGTGCATGGACTTCCTCGGCCCCGCCCTTGATCTCGCTCACAAACCGCAGCAGCGCCCGCCGGTCATAGGACTCCGGGAAGCCCTTCCGGTCCAGCAGCTGCCGGCGCTTGAGCTCGGCGAGGGGATACAGGAAGCCGTCTGTGGTGATGAGCTCCACGTTGGGCGTACCCGGCCAACGCCGCAGCATCTCCCGCAGCACGCGGGCAATGGTGGACTTCCCCACGGCAACGGACCCGGCAACGCCGATGACGAACGGGGTGCGCTGGGTCTGTTCGCCCAGGAAGGTGGTGGTGGCGGCGTGCAGCTGCCCGGCAGCTTCCACGTAAAGGTGCAGGAGCCGGGACAGCGGGAGGTAAACCTCACGGATTTCCTTCATGTCCAGGGGATCGCCAAGGCCGCGCAGGCGGACAATATCCTCTTCGTTGAGGGGTTGTTCCATCTGGGCTGCCAGCCTGGACCAGGTCTGCCGGTCCAGTTCCACGAATGGGGAGGCACCCTCCCCATTCGCCTCGTTGCGTTGCAAAGTCACGTTAGAGATTCTGCCCCGCGCTCCGCGCATAGCGAAATGGAAGGGGCTCCGGGGCGCGGCGGTCCGCGCAAGAAGGGCTCAAGATCCGGTACCGGGTTACAAGCAACCAGTTCCCACCCGATACTCTTGAGGCTATGTGTGGAATCGTGGGTTATGTAGGCCGTTCTGTTGACGGCGCTGTAAATGGTCACAGTGCTTTGGACGTTGTCCTTGAAGGGCTTCGCCGGCTGGAGTACCGCGGTTATGACTCGGCGGGCGTCGCTGTGGTCTCGGATGGTGTGATCGAGTCGCGGAAAAAGTCCGGGAAGCTGAGCAACCTGCTCTCCGAGCTGGAGGAGCGTCCCCTGCCGGAGACCCTGACCGGCATCGGCCACACGCGCTGGGCCACCCATGGCGGCCCCACGGACCGTAACGCGCACCCGCACCTGGCCGATGGCGGGAAGCTGGCCGTGATCCATAACGGCATCATCGAAAACTTTGCCGAGCTCAAGCTCGAACTGGTGGAAAAGGGTGTGACCTTCCTGTCCGAGACGGACACCGAGGTTGCTGCCGCGCTGCTGGCGGACATCTTCCGGAACCAGCTGGGCGGGGACGTCGCCAACGGCGGCCTGACCAAGGCCATGGAACTGGCCTGCCAGCGCCTTGAGGGCGCCTTCACGCTGCTCGCTGTCCACGCGGACCAGCCCGACGTCGTCGTGGCCGCCCGCCGCAACTCACCGCTGGTGGTGGGCCTGGGCGAAGGCGAAAACTTCCTGGGCTCGGACGTGTCCGGGTTCATCGACTACACCCGCCGCGCGGTGGAGCTGGGCCAGGACCAGATCGTCACCATCACCGCCGACACGGTGGAGATCACCGATTTCTTCGGCAACCCGGCAGCGGGCAAGGAATACCACGTTGACTGGGACCCGGCCTCGGCGAAGAAGGGCGGCTTCTCCTCGTTCATGGAGAAGGAAATCCACGACCAGCCCGACGCCGTGGCGCAGACCCTGCTGGGCCGCTCCGACCTGGAGGGCAAGCTGACCCTGAGCGAGCTGCGGATCGACCCGGAGCTGCTCAAGCAGGTCAACAAGATCGTGGTCCTGGCCTGCGGCACTGCCGCGTACGCTGGAACCGTGGCCAAGTACGCCATTGAGAACTGGTGCCGGATCCCCACCGAGGTGGAGCTCGCGCACGAGTTCCGGTACCGGGACCCGATCCTGGACGAGAACACCCTGGTGGTCTCCATCTCCCAGTCCGGGGAGACCATGGACACCCTGATGGCCGTCCGGTACGCCCGCGAGCAGGGCGCGAAGACCATCTCGATCTGCAACACCAACGGGTCCACCATCCCGCGTGAATCCGACGCCGTGCTGTACACGCACGCCGGCCCGGAGATCGCCGTCGCCTCCACCAAGGCGTTCCTGGCCCAGATCACGGCCGCGTACCTGCTGGGCCTGTACCTGGCGCAGCTGCGCGGAAACATCTTCTCCGGCCAGATCAAGGACGTCCTCGCGGACCTTGCCAAGATCCCCGACAAGATCCAGACCATCCTGGACAACGCCGGACCCCTGCGGGAACTGGCCCGGTCCATGGCGGACGAGAAATCCGTGCTGTTCCTGGGCCGGCACGTGGGCTACCCGGTGGCCCTCGAGGGCGCGCTGAAGCTCAAGGAAATCGCGTACATCCACGCTGAAGGCTTCGCCGCCGGCGAGCTCAAGCACGGCCCGATCGCCCTGATCGATGAGGGCCAGCCGGTGTTCGTGGTGGTCCCGTCCCCGCGCGGCCGCGACTCGCTGCACGCCAAGGTAGTCTCCAACATCCAGGAAATCCGTGCCCGCGGCGCCCGGACCCTGGTGATCGCCGAGGAAGGCGACGAAGCCGTGAAGGCCTACGCCGAGCACGTCTTCTACGTCCCCGAAACGCCCACGCTGCTGATGCCCCTGCTGACCACCGTCCCGCTGCAGATCTTCGCCGCGGAACTCGCCGCCGCAAAGGGCTACGACGTGGACCAGCCGCGCAACCTCGCCAAGAGCGTCACCGTAGAATAGTCCCATGACTGCTGAAGTCCCGGGCCCCAGTGGCCCGGGACTTCTGCGTTAACGCCCCCCGCCGAACAGGTTTGCGCAACTTTCAGCCCGCGGCAGCCACGGAGGCCCCGGGAACTCGGCGTGCGCTCCTCAAAATTCTCCCAAAAGTCACGCATTTCTGCTGATGGCGGATAACCCTCAAGACCGGCGTGCAACGTCCTCCGCGCGTATGGCGTCACCGTAGAGTAGTCCCATGATCGTTGGCATTGGGGTAGACGTAGTAGACATCGAGCGGTTCGGCCGCCAGTTAGAGCGGACGCCAGGCCTTCGGGACCGGCTGTTCGTGCCCGCCGAGCGCGAGCTCAACACCCGGTCCCTGGCCGCCCGGTTCGCCGCCAAGGAAGCCGTGGCCAAGGTCCTCGGCGCGCCTGCAGGCATGAACTGGCAGGACTGCTGGATCGGCCTGGACCACAACGGGCCCACCGTTCAGGTCAAGGGCACGGTGCTGGCAGTCGCGGAGGCCAAGGGCGTCAAGCGCTGGCACCTGTCCATCAGCCACGACGGCGGCATCGCCACGGCAACGGTCCTGGCCGAGGGCTGACCGGGCCCGCCCGCAGGGACCTTCGACGATGATCAGCGCCTACAGCGGAACACAGGTCCGTGCTGCCGAGGAGCCACTTCTCGCCGCCGGGCTCGGTGACGTCCTGATGCAGCGCGCGGCCCATGGCCTCGCCAACGCGGTCATCACTGAGCTGCGCGCCCGTGGACGCCGACTTTACGGCACCCGCGTGGTGGTGCTGGCAGGCAAGGGCAACAACGGCGGGGACGGACTCTACGCTGCCGCTTTCCTGGCCGGTCGCGGCATGCGTACGACGGCGGTCCTCACCGGCGGTGCGGCGCACCCGGCGGCGCTGGCTGCTTTCCTGCGTGCCGGCGGCCATGCGGAGGAACTGACCGGAGAGACACTCAAGCCGCTGGCCGCTGAAACCGCCCGTGCCGGCGTCGTCATTGACGCCATCCTGGGCACCGGTGCGAAAGGCGGACTGAGGGGGAGTGCTGCCGCCTTGGTGGAGGCCGTCCTTGAGGCGCGCCGCACTGACGGCGGCAACGGTTTCGTGGTGGCCTGCGACCTTCCCAGCGGCGTCAACGCGGATTCCGGCGAGGCTGCCGGACCGGTGCTGCCCGCCGACCTGACGGTGACGTTCGGCGGTGCCAAGGCAGGGCTGCTGGCTGACCCGGGCGCGGACCATGCCGGCAGGGTGCACGTGGTTCCCATCGGCATCGAAGAACACCTTCCCGCTCCGGCCCTCCGCCGGCTCGAGGAGGCGGAGCTCTCCCGGCTGTTGCCGCAGCCCGCCCGGCGGGCGCACAAATATTCACGCGGGGTCCTGGGTATCGTGGCAGGCTCCGTGCAGTACCCGGGCGCTGCCGTGCTTGCCTGCCGCGGCGCACTTGCCGCGGGTGTGGGCATGGTCCGGTATCTCGGCCCGCCCGAGGTGGCCCACCTGGTGCGCCAGTCCTGCCCGGAAGTGGTGTGCAGTGACGGAGCCGTGGCGGACAACCGCGTGCAGGCCTGGCTGGTGGGCTCGGGCATGGGGCCGGAGGACCACGAACAGCTGGCACGGGCGCGCGATGCCATCCAATCCGGCCTTCCCGTCGTGGCCGACGCCGGTGCGCTGCCGGCCCTGCCCTCGAAACTCGCGCCGCACGTGGTGCTGACCCCGCACGCCGGTGAGCTCGCCGCCCTGCTGAAGCGCCTGGAAGGCGAAGCTGACGCCCGGTTTGGCGACCGCGAGGCCGTGGAAGCCGCCACCTTCGACGCCGTCCGCAAGGCAGCCGGCCTGACCGGGGCCACCGTCCTGCTCAAAGGTCCAGCCACATTGGTGGCCATCCCGGGCGGCGAGGCCTTCAGCCAGGCCGATGGCACGCCGTGGCTTGCCACCGCCGGCAGCGGCGACGTGCTGGCCGGCGTCATCGGCGCCCTGCTCGCCCAGGCGGGCTCCGCCGTCGAACCTTACCGCTTCCTCGGCATGGGCGACGACGGCCGCTGGGCTGCGCTGGCCGCGCTGGGAGCTGCGCTGCACGGCATCGCCGGGAGGGCGGCGTCGGACGCCCGTTCGGGCGGTCCGATCACCGCCGGTGGGGTCGCGGAGGCCATACCCGAAATCTGGGGTAAAGTCAGCATGCTTAGTAACTCTGGAGCCTGGAAACGTAATAGTCACAGCCAACCATTACGGTAGGCATTAGTTCGCACCGGCAGTAGGGGCGTTCCGATGTCCTCTGCTGCTGACCAACAAATGAGGAGCACGATGGAAGTCTGGCCTGGAACTGCCTACCCGCTGGGAGCTACCTTTGACGGCACCGGCACCAATTTCGCACTGTTCAGCGAACAGGCCGAACGGGTGGAACTCTGCCTCCTGGCTGACGACCTCACCGAAACGCGGATCGAACTGACCGAGGTGGACGGCTACGTCTGGCACTGCTACCTGCCGCACATCCAGCCCGGCCAGAAATACGGTTACCGTGTCCACGGGCCGTACGAGCCCGCCAACGGCAGCCGCTTCAACCCGAACAAGCTCCTGATGGACCCGTACGCGAAAGCGATCGAGGGCCAGATCGACTGGGACCCGGCCCTCTTCTCCTACGAGTTCGGTGACCCGGATTCACGCAACGACGCCGACTCGGCCGCCCACACGATGCACGGTGTGGTCATCAACCCGTTCTTCGAATGGGACGGCGACCGGCAGCTCCGCGTCCCGTACCACCAGTCAGTCATCTACGAGGCGCACGTCAAGGGCCTCACCGAGCTGCACCCGGAGATCCCCGAAGAGCAGCGCGGCACCTACGCAGGCGTGGCACACCCCGCCGTCATCGAGCACCTGAAGAAGCTCGGCGTCACGGCCATCGAGCTCATGCCGGTGCACCAGTTCGTCAACGATGGCACCCTGCAGGAGAAGGGCCTCAACAACTACTGGGGCTACAACACCATCGGCTTCTTCGCGCCCCAGAATACCTACAGCTCCACCGGCGACGTGGGACACCAGGTCCAGGAATTCAAGGCCATGGTCCGCGACCTGCACCGGGCGGGCATCGAGGTCATCCTTGACGTCGTGTACAACCACACCGCCGAAGGCAACCACCTGGGCCCAACCCTTTCCTTCAAGGGCATCGACAACCAGGCCTACTACCGGCTGGTGGACAACGACCTCAAGCACTACATGGACTACACCGGCACGGGCAACTCGCTCAACGTCCGCCACCCGCACTCCCTGCAGCTGCTCATGGACTCCCTGCGCTACTGGGTCACCGAGATGCATGTTGACGGCTTCCGCTTCGATCTTGCCTCCACCCTGGCCCGCGAGTTCTACGACGTGGACAAGCTCTCCACGTTCTTCGAACTCATCCAGCAGGACCCCATCGTTTCCCAGGTCAAGCTGATCGCCGAGCCGTGGGACGTTGGCCCCGGCGGCTACCAGGTGGGCAACTTCCCGCCGCAGTGGACGGAATGGAACGGAAAGTACCGCGACACCGTCCGCGACTTCTGGCGCGGCGAACCGTCCACCCTGGGGGAATTCGCTTCCCGCCTCACCGGCTCCGCGGACCTCTACGAGAGCTCCGCGCGCCGTCCTGTCGCTTCCATCAACTTCGTCACCGCCCACGACGGCTTCACCATGCGGGACCTGGTCTCCTACAACGAGAAGCACAACGACGCCAACGGCGAAGGCAACAACGACGGCGAATCGCACAACCGGTCCTGGAACTGCGGCGAGGAGGGCGACACCGATGACGAGAAGGTGCTGACCCTCCGCGCCCGCCAGCAGCGGAACTTCATCGCCACCCTGCTGCTCTCCCAGGGCGTTCCCATGCTCCTCCACGGAGACGAACTGGGCCGCACCCAACAGGGCAACAACAACACCTACTGCCAGGACTCCGAGCTGAGCTGGATCCACTGGGAAGCCATGGACCAGCCCCTGGTGGAATTCACGGCCTTCGTGAACAAGCTCCGGCACGACCACCCCACCTTCCGCCGCAGCCGCTTCTTCGACGGCCGCCCCGTGCGCCGCGGCGAGGGCGAGAAGCTGCCCGACATCGTCTGGCTCAAGACCGACGGCACCGAAATGCTGCCCGAGGACTGGGGCAGCGGGTTCGGCCGCACCATCGGTGTCTTCTACAACGGCGACGGCATCCAGGAGCAGGACTCCCGTGGGCGCCGCATCACCGACGACAGCTTCCTGATGGCCTTCAACGCCCACGACGACGACGTGGATTTTCTGTTGCCGTCGGACGAGTACTCGCAGTACTGGGAGGTCCTGATCGACACCGCAGCCCAGGCTGACGCCTATGAGCCGCTCAAGGCCGGCGCAACGCTGACGCTGGACGCCAAGTCCATGGTGGTGCTGCGCGCCTACTCCGGCCCGGAAGCCGAAGTGGACCTGTCCGCGGCAGCCTCACTGGCCTCCATGGCCGATCATGAAGAGGCCCAGGAGGAGATGGTGGAAGCCCAGACCAAGGCAGCTGAAGCGAGCGAGGCAAAGGCAACAGGCGCCGATAAGGAAACCCAGGCATGAGGACGCCAGCGTCCACGTACCGGTTGCAGATCCGCAGCAGTTTCACCCTGTTCGACGCCGCCGAGAAGGTCCCGTACCTCAAATCGCTCGGCGTTGACTGGGTCTACCTGTCGCCCATCCTTACGGCGGAACAGGGCTCGGACCACGGCTACGACGTGACCGATCCCTCCGCCGTCGACCCCGAGCGTGGTGGCCCGGAAGGGCTGCTGGCACTGTCCCGTGCCGCCCGCGAGCACGGCATGGGCGTGCTGGTGGACATCGTGCCCAACCACGTGGGCGTCGCCACCCCGGTGCAGAACCCGTGGTGGTGGTCGCTGCTGAAGGAAGGCCGTGGGTCGCGGTACGCGGAAGCGTTCGACGTCGACTGGGACTTGGGCGGCGGCAAGGTCCGGCTCCCGATGCTGGGCTCCGACGCGGACCTGGACAAGCTGGAGATCAAGGACGGGGAACTCCGGTACTACGACCACCGATTCCCCCTCGCTGAAGGAACCTACTCCGAGGGGGACTCCCCACAGGAGGTACACGGCCGCCAGCACTACCAGCTGATGGACTGGCGCCGCGCCGACGCCGAGCTCAACTACCGCCGCTTCTTCGCGGTGACCACGTTGGCCGGCATCCGGGTGGAGACGCCGGCGGTCTTCGAAGAAGCCCACGCCGAAGTTGGCCGCTGGTTCACCGAAGGCCTGGTGGATGGCCTGCGCGTCGACCACCCGGACGGACTGGCCGACCCCGCAGGCTACCTGCGGTGGCTGAAGGACCTCACTGGCGGCGCCTACGTCCTGGTGGAGAAGATCCTGGAACCCGGCGAGGTGCTGCCGGGGGACTTCGCCTGCGAGGGCACCACCGGGTACGACGCTCTCGCCGACGTGGACCGGGTGTTCGTGGATCCTGCCGGGGAGCAGCCCCTGGACGCACTGGACGCGGAGTTGCGGGGCGCTCCCGAGGCCGCTGACTACGCGGAGATGATCCGCGGCACCAAGCGGATGATCGCCGACGGCATCCTCCGCTCCGAGGTGCTGCGGCTGGCCAGGCTGGTTCCGGAATCCCACGGACTGGCGCTGGAGGAAGCAGCCGACGCCATCGCCGAGATCATCGCTTCCTTCCCGGTCTACCGCAGCTACCTGCCCACCGGGGCCGAGGTGCTGAAGGAAGCCAGCGAATCTGCCGCAGAACACCGTCCGGACCTCGCCGTCGCAATCGGGACACTCCTTCCGCTGCTGTTGGATCCGGCCAATCCCATTGCCGTCAGGTTCCAGCAGACCTCCGGCATGGTGATGGCCAAGGGTGTGGAAGACACCGCGTTCTACCGCTACACCCGCCTGGGCACGCTGACCGAGGTGGGCGCAGAACCCACCGAGTTCGCCGTGTCCCCGGAGGAATTCCACCACCGGATGCGCCGGCGGCAGGACGAGCTGCCGCTGTCCATGACCACCATGTCCACGCACGACACCAAGCGCAGCGAGGACGCCCGGGCACGGATCTCCGTGATCGCCGAGCTGCCGGGGGAGTGGGCCGCCACCCTGGACACTCTCCGGAAGCTGGCTCCCATCCCGGACGGCCCCTACGAAAACCTGCTGTGGCAGGCCATCGTGGGCGCCTGGCCTGCCAGCCGGGAACGGCTCCAGGGCTACGCCGAGAAGGCCGCCCGAGAAGCCGGCAACTCCACGAAGTGGACCGACCCGGACGAGGACTTCGAGTCCCGGGTGAAGGCGGCCGTGGATGCGGTATTCGACGACGCCGGCGTGGCCAGGGTGGTGGAGGATTTCGTTGCACGCATCGATGCCTTTGCGGCCTCCAACTCCCTCTCCGCCAAGCTGGTCCAGCTGACCATGCCCGGCGTCCCCGACGTCTACCAAGGCAGCGAATTCTGGGAACGGTCCTTGACTGATCCCGATAACCGCCGGCCCGTCGACTTCGCAATCCGGGAGGCCGAGCTGGCCAGGATCGACGCCGGAACGTTGCCCGAAGCGGGCACGGAAGCCAGCAAGCTCCTTGCCACCACACGGGCGCTCCGCCTCAAGCGGGACCGGCCGGAACTCTTCGAGGGCTACGTCCCGGTGACGGCCACGGGCGCTGCAGCCGGGCACCTGCTCGGATTCTCCCGCGGTGCGGCCCACGGCACGCCCGGGGCCCTGACCCTGGCAACGCGGCTGCCTGCGGGCCTGGAAGCCGGCGGCGGCTGGCGCGATACCGCCGTCGAACTTCCTGCTGCAATGCGTGACGAACTGACGGGCGCCGAGTTCGGTGCCGGCACCGTGTTGGTGGCTGACGTCCTGGGTGCATACCCCGTGGCCCTGCTGGTCCCTGTGGATGGAGGAAACGCATGACCCTGGTCAATCAAGGACCCGAACGCTTCGACGTCTGGGCGCCGGACGCCTCCTCGGTGATCCTCGTGGCGGACGGCCGGGAATACCCCATGGTGAAGAAGGACACCGCGCCCGGAACGGAGGGCTGGTGGACCGCCCCGGATGCGCCGGCCGACGGCGAAGTGGACTACGGCTACCGGCTCGACGGCGACAGCCACCCGCTGCCCGACCCCCGGTCCCGCCGGGTGCCCGCAGGAGTCCACGACCTCTCCCGGACCTTCGATCCCGCCGCGTACGCGTGGCAGGATTCCGCCTGGAAGGGCAGGAAACTCACCGGTTCGGTAATCTACGAACTCCACGTGGGCACCTTTACCCCGGAGGGCACCCTGGACGCCGCCGCCGGGAAGCTTGGCTACCTGGTGGATCTCGGCATCGACTTCGTGGAGCTGCTGCCCGTCAACGGGTTCAACGGCACGCACAACTGGGGCTACGACGGCGTGCAGTGGTATGCCGTCCACGAGGGCTACGGCGGCCCTGCCGCGTACCAGCGGTTCGTTGACGCAGCGCATTCGGCCGGGCTCGGCGTCATCCAGGACGTGGTGTACAACCACCTCGGCCCCAGCGGCAATTACCTGCCCAAGTTCGGCCCATACCTGAAACAGGGCGACGCCAACACCTGGGGTGACTCCGTCAACCTCGACGGCGAAGGCTCGGACGTGGTCCGCGAGTACATCCTCGACAACCTCGCGCTGTGGCTCCGGGATTACCACGTGGACGGGCTCCGCCTCGACGCCGTGCATGCCCTGCGCGACGAGCGTGCGGTGCACATCCTCGAAGAACTCGGGGCCCTGGGTGACGCGGTCTCCGCCGAAACCGGCCTCCCCAAAACGCTGATTGCAGAGTCCGACCTGAACAACCCCCGCCTGATCTATCCGCGGGACGCCAACGGGTACGGCCTGGAAGGGCAGTGGAGCGACGACTTCCACCACGCCGTCCACGTCAGCGTTAGCGGCGAAACCACCGGGTATTACTCCGACTTCGAGTCGTTGGCCGTGCTAGCCAAGGTACTGAAAGACGGCTTCCTACACGACGGCAGCTACTCCAGCTTCCGCGGCCGTCACCACGGCAGGCCCATCAACGCCTCGCTGGTAACCCCGGCGGCGCTGGTGGTGTGCAACCAGAACCACGACCAGATCGGCAACCGGGCCACGGGGGACAGGCTCTCGCAGTCGCTGTCCTACGGGCAGTTGGCCGTGGCTGCGGTACTTACGCTGACCTCGCCGTTCACCCCCATGCTGTTCATGGGGGAGGAATACGGGGCCACCACACCGTGGCAGTTCTTCACCTCCCACGCGGAACCCGAGCTCGGCAAGGCCACCGCGGAAGGGCGCATCAAGGAATTTGAGCGCATGGGGTGGGATCCCGCCGTCGTGCCTGATCCCCAGGACCCCGAAACCTTCCGCCGGTCCAAGCTCAACTGGGACGAGGCCGCTATGGGTGACCACGCCCGCCTGCTCGAGCTGTACAAGTCCCTCACCGCGCTGCGGCGGGAGCACCCGGAGCTGGCCGGACTTGGTTTCGGGGAGACCGGGGTGGCGTTCGACGACGACTCCGGCTGGCTGCGGTTCCGCCGCGGCAGCGTGGAGGTGCTGGTGAACTTCGCCGACGCGAAAGTCCGGCTGGACAGTGCAGGCGGGACCCTCCTGCTCTCCACCGACGAGGGGACAAGCCAGGACGGCGACGCCCTCGCCCTCGCGCCGTGGAGCGCCGCCATCGTGAAGTCCTGACGGATCCGTTCCTTGACGCGTGCGGGTTACGCCGCGGGCTGGCATTGTCAGCCCGCGGCGTAAATTTTGCAGTCCTGCCTGTTGCGCCGGTCACAGCTGGCAGGATGGAACCCATGACTTATTCCGCGGCGGAAGACCGCTACGAATCCATGCCCTACCGCCGGGTGGGCCGCAGCGGCCTGAAGCTGCCGGCCATCTCCCTGGGCCTCTGGCACAACTTTGGTGACGACAAGCGCTTCGACGAACAGCGCGCCATCCTGCGCCGGGCCTTCGACCTTGGCGTGAACCACTTCGACCTCGCCAACAACTACGGCCCGCCGGACGGCTCCGCCGAGACCAACTTCGGCCGACACCTGAAGGACGACTTCAAGCCGTACCGCGATGAACTGGTCATCTCCACGAAGGCCGGCTACTACATGTGGCCCGGCCCCTACGGCGAGTGGGGCTCACGGAAGTACCTGCTTTCCAGCCTGGACCAGTCGCTGGAGCGCATGGGGCTGGACTACGTGGACATCTTCTACAGCCACCGGCCGGACCCGGAAACGCCGCTGGAAGAAACCATGGGCGCCCTCGACTACGCCGTCCGCTCGGGCAAGGCGCTCTACGCGGGAATATCTTCATACACCCCGGAGCAGACCATCGAAGCTGCCCGGATCCTCAAGGAGCTCGGCACACCGCTGCTCATCCACCAGCCCAGCTACTCCATGTTCAACCGCTGGACCGAGAACGGCACCCCCAACCTCTACGAGGCGCTCGACCAGGTGGGGGCAGGATCCATCGCCTTCTCCCCGCTGGCCCAGGGCATGCTCACCGACCGCTACCTCAACGGCATCCCGGACGATTCCCGCGCAGCCAAGGCCAGGTTCCTGTCCGAGGACGCCATCACGGACGAGAAGCTCGCCCGCATCCGGGGCCTGAAAGCCATTGCCGAAGGCCGCGGCCAGACGCTCGCCCAGATGGCCATCGCCTGGATCCTCCGGGACCAGCCGAAGGGCTCTCCGGTGACATCGGCGCTGGTGGGGGCATCCAGCGTGCGCCAGCTCGAGGACACGCTCTCCGCCATCAACAACCTAGGGTTCAGTGCTGACGAACTGACCGCCATCGATGAATTCGCGGTCGAATCGGACATCAACCTGTGGAAGCAGACCGTCTGACGAAACCCCTTTCTTACGCAGCGGGACCGGCGGAACAATAGCCGGTCCCGCTGTGTTGGGTACTATGAATAGGCGCCGCGCGGCGCTGTCCCAGCCGGCCGCCGTCGCAATTTCCCCGACGCATTACCAGGCCGGCTGACGTTTGTCCTAAGGAGTTTCGTGTCTTCACATCCGATCCGTGTCGCAATCGTCGGCGTAGGCAACTGCGCCGCCTCGCTGGTGCAGGGAGTCCAGTACTACAAGGACGCCGACCCCAAGGCGACCATCCCGGGCCTCATGCACGTTGAGTTCGGCCAGTACCACGTGGGCGATGTCCAGTTCGTGGCCGCCTTCGACGTCGACGGCAAAAAGGTGGGCAACGACCTCGCCGATGCCATCCTCGCCAGCGAAAACAACACCATCAAGATCGCCGACGTCCCGCCCACCGGCGTGACCGTCCAGCGCGGCCACACGCTGGACGGCCTCGGCAAGTACTACCTCGAGACCATCGAGGAATCCACCGAAGAGCCCGTTGACGTGGTTCAGGCCCTCAAGGACGCCAACGTTGACGTCATGGTCTGCTACCTGCCCGTCGGCTCCCAGGCAGCTGCCGAGTTCTACGCCCAGGCCGCCATCGACGCCGGAGTTGCGTTCGTCAACGCCCTTCCCGTGTTCATCGCCGGCACCAAGACGTGGGCGGACAAGTTCACCGCCGCCGGTGTTCCGATCGTTGGCGACGACATCAAGAGCCAGATCGGTGCCACCATCACGCACCGCGTCATGGCCAAGCTGTTCGAGGACCGCGGCGTCACCCTGGACCGCACGTACCAGCTGAACGTCGGCGGCAACATGGACTTCAAGAACATGCTGGAGCGCGACCGCCTCGAGTCCAAGAAGATCTCCAAGACCCAGGCTGTCACCTCCAACGTCGAAGCTGACCTTGCCGCCAAGGACGTCCACATTGGCCCGTCCGACTACGTCCAGTGGCTCGATGACCGCAAGTGGGCTTTCGTCCGCTTGGAAGGCCGCAACTTCGGTGACGCGCCCGTGTCGCTGGAGTACAAGCTGGAAGTCTGGGACTCGCCCAACTCCGCCGGCGTGATCATCGACGCCATCCGCGCCGCCAAGATCGGCCTGGACCGCGGCATCGGCGGCCCCCTGCTGTCCGCCTCGAGCTACTTCATGAAGTCGCCGCCGGAGCAGTTCAACGACGACCTCGCCCGCGAAAAGGTTGAGGCCTTCATCCGCGGCGACCTGGAGCGCTAAGCACCTACCCGAACGCGCGCTCAGTAGTGGCGGTTCCTTTGGGGATGCGCGCTCAGTAGTGGCGGTTCCTTGATGAACGCTCCTCCGGTCTTCACGGGGGAGCGTTCATCGTTAAGGGTCGCCCGTGATTGTCAGGCGGCGGATGGCGTGGCTGGCCTGTGCCAGGGCCAAAAGCTTGAGCATAAGCTCCGAGTGCATGTGCATTCCGACGGCAGCAGTGAGGATGATGCGGTCTGTGTCCTGCCCCCTGGTGGTGGCGGTCAGGTCAAACCCGGCGATAGAGTCCACCGCGCTGCTGTACTGATCCAGCAGGTCCGGCGGCAGCTCGATGCCAAGCTCCTGCATGCGGGAGATATGCCGGTTGAGCGCGTCGCGGGCGTCGCTGTGCACGTCGGGCCAGTCCCGCATGCGTACGACGGCGTCTGCCGCGGATGTGCGGCCAACCTCGCCGCCGCCGGTCCCAAGCTTCAGGACCACGCTCTGGACGTGGGCCAGCAGCGCCAGGTGCGGAACGCCGTCGTCCGCCATTTTCACAATGCTGCGGATCTGTTCGATACTCAGGCCCACGATCTGACGCAGTGAGCGGATCAACTCCAATCGATCGACGTGGGCCCGGGTGTAACTTGCGCGCGTGGCATGGACGGACTCGCCGGGCGGCAAGAGTCCTTCGCGCAGGTAGTACTTGATGCTGGCCGCGGACGTCCCGGTGAGTTCGCTGAGCTCCTTCAGCTGCATGGCGCCTCCATAAGGTAGCGGACAGCCGGTCCACTATCTTGATGTACAAGAACTGGATAGTGCCTCTATCTTAGAGCTATGGAGCATTGGAACGCCTTACTTGTCACCCACGTTGTTGCGGCACTCTTTGTCCTGGCGGTCGGACCGGTGCAGATCCTTCGGCGGCGGCGCGACCGCATCCACCGGACCATGGGATACCTGTGGGTGGCAGCCATGTACTACGTGTGTTTCAGCAGTTTCGGGATCGTCAGTGACGGGCATTTCAGTTGGTTGCACGGGCTGTCCGCGTTCACCATCGTCACCGTGACACTTGGGCTAATCAGTGCAGTGCGGCGCAATATTCCGGCCCATCGCGGCAACATGATAGGAAGCTACATCGGGATCGCTGTTGCCTTTGGGTTTGCTGTGGGGGTTCCTGGGCGCAGCATTCCGCTGCTCCTGCTGGCTGATCCCGGCACGGCCGTTTTCGTCGCCGCTCTGGTGCTGCTGTCCGTTGGTGTTGCGTATGCATCCCTGATCAGAGGCGACAGAAAAATCATTGTTTCGCCGGCTAGGAGTAACAGGGAGCCCCGCGGTGACAATAGCGGCGATGCAGTCGTGGCACAGCGGCGCTAGAGACCACGCGCAAACCCAGATGCGGCTGCAGGATCCATGGCGGAAGCTCTTACCGCTCGCTTGATGTGCTTGATTGCGGTCGTGAAGTTCTCCTCGAAGTCGGCCTTGTCGAACACGAGGACCGTCCAGCCGGCAGCCTCAAAGGCTCTGTTTCTGCGTCGATCACTGAGGCGCTGTGGCTCTTGAAGGTGATGGCCGCCGTCGTATTGGATCGCGATGCGGCGCTGACGATACCCCAGGTCGGCTGACGGAGAACGGCTGTCTCCTTGCCGAAGGCTCACCTGCAATTCCGGATCCGGAAGACCGGCGTCGAGCATGCCAAGGCGTAGGAACGTCTCTGGCGCCGAATCTGATCCGACACGCATCAGGTCGAGTGCCTGCCGGGCACGGACGATGCCCTGAAGATTTGGATGCCGGCTGATCAAGGCCTTCAGGTCGGTGACGGAAGTGTAGGCCTCCGCCCTGCCCTCGAAAGCGGGACGAGGCATTCGGATCAGCTCATCTCCCAAGGCCACGAGGTCGTTGAGCGGCAGAATGCGAGCCAGGTCCAGCCACGTGCGGGCACGGGTGCTGAGCCAAATCCCTCCCACCAGCTCGATTTCCCCGGGCCCGGCAATGACCCGGTGACCGCAGATGCCCTGCCTCCTAACGCCGGGAAGAGCTTTAGGTTTGCTTAGGTGGAGTTCGTTGGAGTCCGAAAGCCACGGCGGTAAGCATGAGTTGCGCAGCCGAGCCGCCGTTACGTGGGATATCCAGGCTCCCGGTGTTGCCTCCGACAATGCACGCGCCGCCTCTTCAAGATCGAAAGCCCAGGAAGCCGGGCGGAAAAGGCCGCGGCCCACGTGCTCGACGTCGGCACGCCTCAGCCGATCGCGCGTCAGATTGGCGTTCGCGGCACTTTCGACAGTGAAGGGCTTGGTTGCCAGATGGAGGGGTAATGGAGGGCTGCTGCGCATACTGCATTCTCACCGAATCAGCCGACAAGCATCGGAAGTTATCCACAGGAGTCAGCCCACTTCGTGGGCCGCTGAATCCTAAATTGAGCGGGCGTTGGAATTTGTGCCACCACGAGTGAGCGGGCATTGGGAGGAATGCCGCCACGAGTGAGCGCGCGTTGGGAATTGGGCCGCCACGAGTGAGCGCGCGTTGGGAATTGGGCCGCCACGAGTGAGCGCGCGTTGGGAGTGATGCGGGGAAAGAGGAAGGCGGGGGAGGGGATAGGGCAACTGGGACGGGGGTGGGTTAGGTGAGGCCTACCGGGTTGCCGTCGGGGTCCACGTCCATCCGGAGCGCGGCCGGGACGGCGGGGAGTCCGGGCATGGTCATCACGGCGCCGGTCAGCGCCACGATGAAGCCCGCACCGGTCTTGGGCAGCAGGTCGCGGACGTGGATGGTGAAGCCCTTGGGGGCGCCGAGCCTGGTGGCGTCGTCCGTGAACGAGTACTGGGTCTTGGCCATGCACACCGGAAGCCCGCCCCAGCCGTTGCGCTCAATATCGGCCAGCCGCTTCAGTGCCGGGACGGAGAAGTCCACGCCGTCGGCCCCGTAGATCTCCTGCGCGATGGTGCGGATCTTGTCCTCCACAGAGAGCTCCAGCGGGTACAGGTGCCTGAACCGGCCCGGCGCATCCAAAGCGCGGGCCACCAGCGCGGCAAGCTCATCCCCGCCGTCACCGCCGCCGCCCCGGCCCCACACGTCGGCCACGGCAGCCGGAACACCTTCGGCGGCACACCACGCCAGCAGCCAGTCCAGTTCCTCCGCCGTGTCCGTGGCAAACCTGTTGATGGCCACCACCGGCGTTACACCGAACTTCTCCACGTTGTGCACGTGCCGGCGCAGGTTTTCGACGCCGGCCTCCAGCGCTGCCATGTCCGGCCGGGTCAGTTGGTCCTTGGCCACCCCGCCTTGCATTTTCAGTGCCCGCACGGTGGCTACCACCACGACGGCGGACGGGGCCAGCCCGCCGATCCGCGCCTTGATGTCCATGAACTTTTCGGCCCCGAGGTCGGCCCCGAAACCGGCCTCCGTCACCACGATGTCCGCCAGCCGCCGCGCGGTCTGGGTGGCGATGAGGGAGTTGCAGCCGTGGGCGATGTTGGCGAACGGGCCGCCATGGACCAGCGCCGGGGTGCCCGCGATGGTCTGCACCAGGTTGGGTTTGACGGCTTCCTTGAGCAGCAGGGCCAGCGCACCCTGCACTCCCAGGTCCGCCACCGTCACCGGGACACGCTCATAGGTGTACCCGAAGGTGATCCTGCCCAGGCGTTCCCGGAGGTCGGCCAGGTCCGTGGCCAGGCAGAACACGGCCATGATCTCGGAGGCCACGGTGATGTCGAACCCGTCCTGCCGCGGTACGCCCTGTGCCGGCCCGCCGAGGCCGATCACCACTTCCCGCAAGGCCCGGTCGTTCATGTCCAGGACCCGCTTGAACGTCATGCGCCGCGGATCGATGTTCAGGGCGTTGCCCTGGTAAATGTGGTTGTCCACCAGTGCCATCAGGGCGTTGTTGGCGGAGGTGATGGCGTGGAAATCGCCGGTGAAATGCAGGTTGATCTCATCCATCGGCAGCACCTGCGAGTAGCCTCCGCCGGTGGCGCCGCCCTTCATTCCCAGGACCGGGCCCAGCGAAGGTTCCCGCAGGGCGATCATCACGTTGTGGCCGGCCCGCGCCAGGGAGTCGGCCAGCCCCACGGTGGTGGTGGACTTTCCTTCCCCGGCCGGCGTGGGCGACATGGCCGAAACCAGCACCAGCTTGCCGTGCGGCGGCGGTGCGTCCAGCCGGGCGGGATCGATCTTGGCTTTGTAACGCCCGTACTGTTCCAGCGCTGCGGCGTTCACCCCTGCGGCAGCGGCAATGTCTTCGATGGGCCTTATGCGTGCTGCCCGTGCTATCTCGAGGTCGCTGGGAACGCCGGTCATGGCGTCAGGTTACAGGAACGGCCGGCACAAGGTGGCCCACGTGCCGGTCGACGGCGGCATGGTAGCTTTCCAGCGTGATGGCGGCCGTGCGGGACCAGCCGGAGTTCTGGGCGCGGATGGCGGCGGCCCGGCCCATGTCCACGCGGGTGGCTGGATCGTCGTAGAGGGCCTCGAATGCATCCGCCCAGTCGGCCGCGTGGTGGCCGTCCACCAGCAGCCCGGTCCGGCCGTGGAAGATGGCGCGGGAGAGCCCGCCCACCCGGGTGGCCACCACCGGGGTCCCGCAGGCCTGGGCTTCCAGGGCCACCAGACCGAAGGATTCACTGAAGGATGGCATCACCACGACGTCGGCCGCGCGGAACCAGGCCGCCAGCTCAGGTGCCGTGACGGGCGGAAGCTGCGTGACGACGTCGTCCATCTCCGCGTCTGCCACGAGCTTGCGGAGGTTGAACTCCTTGTTGCCGCTGAGCTCGCCCAGGATGGTGAGCCGCAGGTCGATGTCCGGACGCCGCTGCCGCAGCAGGGCCGCCGCCTTGACCAGCACCTGCGGGCCCTTGAGCCGCTGGATGCGGCCGGCGAACAGGAGGTGGAACGTCCCCGGATCCACGCCGTGGTCCCTGCGCGCTTTGGTCCGGAACGCCGGGGTGAAGGTGGCCAGGTCCACGCCCGGGGGGGCGATGTCGATCCGGTCGTAGTCCGCACCGTAGTGCGAGACAAGCTCTGCGGCTTCGGAGCTCGTGTTGGCGATGAGGCGCGCCGCGCCGTCCACGATCCGGTGCTCGCCCACCTCGCGGCGCCGCGGCTCAGGCTGTTCGCCGGATTCGAGCAGGAGGTTCTTCACCTTGGCCATGGTGTGCATGGTGTGGACCAGCGGCACACCCCACAGTTCAGAGAGCTCCAGCCCGGCGATGCCGGACACCCAGTAGTGCGAATGGATGACGTCATAGCGGCCGTGCGGCTGCCGGCGGCGGATCTGTTCGATCTCTTCGACCATGCTGTGCAGCAGGCCCGGCAGTTCTTCCTTGGGAATCTTCTTCGTTGGTCCGGCCAGGACGTTGTGGACACAGACGCCGGGATCCGGATGTTCGACGGCGGGCTGGCTTGCCGAGGTGGCGCGCGTGAAGATCTCGACTTCGACGCCGGCTTCGGCCAGGGCCGAGGCCAGTTCACGGATGTAGACGTTCATGCCGCCGGCATCGCCGGAACCAGGCTGTTCCATGGGCGAGGTGTGGAGTGACAGCAGGGCCACCCTGCGGATCAATGCCAAGGGACCTCCTTCCGGCCGCCGGCGCGTAGTACGGGCGCACCAGTCCCGGGTACCCGTTCGGTGCGCACTCGGTAAAACATTACTCCTTCAGCCAGCCGGGGCCGCAGCCGCCGTCCCGCCACGCCACAGCGACCCCAGCTCCGGAAATGCTTCCTCATATCCGGACAGGAGCCTGCCTGCCAGTTCTTCCGAATCCACCAGCGGATGCCGCGCGAAAGCCGCGAGTGCGGCGCCCCGGTCCCCGGCAGTGGCCGCGTGGACGGTGAGCCGCTCCACCTCCTTGACCCGCCGCAGCAGCTCGAGCTGCGGCGCGGGCGGAGCCTGCTGGGGAAGCGGCCGCGCGCCGTCGGCCGTCACCATGCAGGGAAGTTCGACGACGGCGTCCGCGGGCAGTCCCGGAATGGCCGGTTCGTGGGTACTTGGGTCCAGGGCGTTTCGGACGTTCAGGATCAGCTGCGTCCCGCCAGCCCCGGAGAGCGCCCGCATGGCGGAGAGTGCCACGCGTTCGTAGCCGCCGCCGGCGAGGTCGTCTTCGTCGCGCTGGGTACCTTCAGGGCGTGCCTCGGCCAGGTAGCCCTCCTCGCGGGACCGGCGGGCTGCATCCCACATGTGGAAGGCGTCCTTCCCGGCGCCTGCCAGGCGTGGATAGAGGTCCTGCTGCTGTTCGTGGATGCTCTCGCCGCGCGTCTGCTGCATGGCCCGCATGACACGCCGGGCGGCATCGGCCCGGTAGTAGTAGTACAGGTACTCGTTGGGCAGCATGCCGAGCCCTGCCAGGAACGGCTGGTCGAACAACCGGCCCTCCTCGAAGGACGCGAGGGCGGCGGGATCGGCCAGCAGGCCCGGCAGCAGGTTGCGGCCGCCGGACTCCAGCCGGTACAGCCAGCCCAGGTGGTTCAGCCCGAAGTAGCCCACGCCGTCGAGCCTTCCCTCCGGCAGGTCCGCTCCTGCGGCGTGTGCTGCGCGCTGCACCAGGGCGCCAGCGGAGTCGCAGATGCCCACCACCCTGTTTCCCAGCACGGGAACGAGGGCCTCGGTGACCATGCCTGCCGGGTTGGTGAAGTTGATCAGCCGGGCTCCGGGGCAGTGCTTGACCATTAGCCGGGCCAGGTGCACCATGTGCGGAATGGTCCGCAGCGCATAGGAGATGCCGCCCGCGCCTGTGGTTTCCTGACCCAGCAGCCCCAAATCCTGGGCCACTTTCTCGTCAGCGATCCGACCGGCGGTGCCGCCCGGACGGATGGCGGCAAACACCATGTCAGTCGAGGGGAGGGCGTGGGCCAGATCGGTGGTGGCCCGGACCGGAAGCCGGGGGCCGGGGCCGGCCGGCATGCTGTGCAGCACGGTGGCGACGGCCGCCAGGCGGGCGGGATCGACGTCGTACAGCACCAGTTCGGTGACCAGCCCGGCAAAGCGGCCCGAAACCAGCGCCCGGTAAATGAGCGGCACCCGGAAACCGCCGCCGCCGGCAATCAGAAGCCGCATACCCAGCAGTCTAGGGCGGCCCCGGGCGCTCCTCTACCGGATGTCGGTGGCAGGGCGTAGTGTGCCGGACATGGACGCGATGCCGGCACGCCCTTTTGATCCGCTGGCCTCGGTCCGGAAACACTCCGGGCCCGGGTTCGATCTCCTGCTGGCCGGAACCGTCTTCCAGGACATCATTTTCACCGGGCTGCCGCACGGCCCTGAACCGGGGACGGAAATCTGGAGCGACGGCATGGGCAGCTGCCCGGGCGGGGTGGCGAACCAGGCCATCGCCGCCGCCCGGCTGGGGCTGCGGACCGGCCTGGCGGCGGTCTTCGGCGACGACGGCTACGGGGACTTCAACTGGAAGATCCTCGCCGGCCAGGAACGCGTGGACCTGAGCCTGTCCCGCCGGGTGGAGGGGTGGCATTCACCGGTGACGGTGTCGCTGTGCGTTGAGAAGGACCGTTCCATGGTCACCCACGGGCATGCAGCCCCGGTTACGTCCTCTGAGCTCATCGGGGAGCCGCCGCCCACCCTGGCCGGCATCGCGGAGGTGGGCCTGGAAGTGGAACCCTGGGCACGCGCCGCCCACGGCGCCGGCGTTAAGCTCTTCGGTGACGTGGGCTGGGACCCCACCGGGGAATGGGCACCGGTCCGGCTGGAAAACCTGCAGTACTTCCACGCGTTCCTGCCCAACCAGCGTGAAGCCATGGCGCTGACCGGAAAGGACAACGCCTGGTCCGCCCTGTACGCGCTCGCGGACCGGGTCCCGGTGGCCGTGGTGACCCTGGGGCCGCAGGGGGCGCTTGCCGTCGATTCGGAATCGGGGGAGGAGGAATGGGTTCCGTCCCTGCCGGTCAAGGCGCTTGACCCCACCGGAGCAGGTGACTGTTTCGACGCCGCGTTCATCGTGGGCACGCTGGCCGGGTGGCCGCTGGGCAACAGGCTCCGGTTCGCCAACCTGTGCGCCTCCCTGGCGGTGCAGGAAGTGGGCGGCTCGCTTGCCGCCCCCGGCTGGGGAGACATCGCCGACTGGTGGAAACGCGCCAATGCCCGGCCCGAACGGCAGATGAGCCAGTGGCTGCGCCGTTTCGGGTTCCTGGAAGAGATCATCCAGGACGTCCCGCAGGCTGCCCAGCGCAGGGCCTCAGCCACCATCGCCCACCTTTCGGACGCCTGAGCGGCTGCTGGAACCTGGACCGTCTCAGCCCTCAGATCAGCGCCTGCCGCCTGACCGGACGTTGCCCCTCAACCCGCCCGGCACCCTGCGGCGCCGGACGTCCGATTATTCGGCCGCAGGCACCCCTACTAGAATCACTTCCGTGACTTACCCCGCCCCAACCGGTGAAATCAGCGCTGCTTCAGTGCACGATCCCCACTACGAGCGTTCCGCCGTGATCGACCTGGACGCCATCCGGCACAATGTCCGCCGGCTCGCTGCCGCTGCCTCACCGGCCAAGGTCATGGCCGTGGTCAAGGCCGATGCCTACGGGCACGGTGCCGTCCCTGTTGCCCGGGCCGCGCTGGAGGCCGGCGCTTCCTGGCTGGGAGTGGCCCACATCTCCGAGGCCCTGGCCCTGCGTGCTGCCGGCATCGACGCACCGTTGCTGGCATGGCTGCACACCACGGACAGCAACTTCGGTGCGGCGGTGGCGGCCGGCGTCGACATCGGCTGCTCGGGATGGGAACTTGAGCGGATTGTTGCCGCAGCCCGCGAGCAGGAACGCCCGGCCAGGATCCACCTCAAGGTGGACACCGGGCTGGGACGCAACGGCGCCACGCTCGAGTACTGGGACACGCTGGTGGGCGAAGCGATGGAGTACCAGGACCAGGGCCTGCTCCGGGTGGTGGGCATCTTCTCCCACCTCGCTGTCGCCGACGAACCGGAACGCCCCGAGACCGACCACCAGCTGGCGGCCTTCCGCGACGCGCTGGCAGTGGCGGAAGACGCCGGGGTGGACGCCGAAGTCCGGCACCTGGCCAACACCCCCGCCACCCTGTCCCGGCCGGACACCCACTTCGACCTGGTGCGCGTGGGGCTGGGCATCTACGGGCTTTCGCCCTTTGACGGGCAGACCTCCGCGGAACTTGGCCTGCGTCCTGCCATGGCGCTGCGGACCAAGGTGTCCCAGTGCAAGGTGGTCCCGGCCGGGCAAGGGGTTTCGTACGGGCTCCACTACCGGACTGCCGCCGCCAGCACGCTGGGCCTGATCCCGCTGGGCTACGCCGACGGCATCCCGCGGGTCGCCACCGGCGGGCCGGTCCGGGTGGCCGGCACCACCTACCCGGTGGTGGGCCGCATCGCCATGGACCAGATGGTCATCGATCTCGGCCAGGGAGTGCAGGGGGCAGCGCTGCTGGGTGCCGAGGCTGAGCTTTTCGGCAGCGGTGCCGACGGCGGTCCCACGGCTGATGACTGGGCGCGCGCCGCCGGGACCATCAACTATGAGATCGTCACACGGATCAGTCCACGCGTGCCGCGCCGCTTCATCAACGAACAGGACACGTCCGGCGGCGGAGACGCATCTGCCGCGGGCAGCGAGGGGGCCTTGTGAGCGCAGCGGACCACACGCCTGGCCAGGCGGCGAAGGCCAACTGGGAAAAGACCTATACGGCCACGACGGCGGACCAGACCCATGCGCTCGGCGCAGGGCTGGCGCAGGTCCTGGACGCCGGGGACCTGGTGGTGCTCTCCGGCGAGCTGGGTGCCGGGAAGACCACGCTGACCCAGGGGCTGGGGGAGGGACTGGGAGTGCGGTCTGGAATTATTTCCCCCACGTTCGTGCTGGTCCGCATCCACCCCAACCTTCCTGACGGACCCCGCCCCGGCGGCCCGGATCTGGTTCACGTGGACGCCTACCGCCTCGGTTCCGCAGCTGAAGTGGACGACATCGACCTTGAGAACACCATGGATACTTCCGTGACAGTGGTGGAGTGGGGCCACGACCGTGTGGAACACCTGAGCGAGAACAGGCTGGAGATCGACCTGCACCGGGCCATTGGCCTCGGCGGCGTGTCCTTCGGCGCCGGGGCAGCTGCTGCCATGGACGGCGGACCGGACGGCGGGAACGGAAGCCTCGACTTTGATACGGACGACACCGACGAGCCACGCACCATCGTGATGCGCGGATACGGCCCACGGTGGGCGGACGCCCCGGAACTGGACGCGGCAGGAGGGATCAACTGATGCTGATCCTCGCCATCGACACCTCGGCCGTGGCCAGCGCAGCCCTGGTCTCCGACGATGCCCCGGAAGGCGTCGTTGCCAACTTCTCCACCGAGGACACCCGCAGCCACGCCGAGGTGCTGGCCCCGGGCATCGCCGGAATGCTGGCCGACGCCGGCGTCGCGGGCGAAGACATCGACGCCCTGGTGGTGGGCGTGGGACCCGGCCCGTTCACCGGCCTGCGGTCCGGCATCGCCACCGCACGCACCCTGGCCTTCGTATGGGGCAAGCCCTTGCACGGCCTGATGAGCCTCGACGCGATCGCCCTGGAGGTGGCCGAGTCGACGGCGGCAGCCCCCGAGTTCCTGGTGGTCACCGATGCGCGCCGCAAAGAGGTCTACTGGGCACGCTACAGCCTGTCCGGAGGACAATTGCCGGTGCTCGAAGACGGGCCGCATGTTGGCTTCGCCGCGGACCTGCCGGACCTGCCCGCCTACGGTGCGGGCGCCGGACTGTACGCGGACTCTCTCCGGGCGGACCCCGAGTTCGCCGGTGAGCAGCCGGACGCCCTGTACCTGGGGCAGTTTGCCCTGGCCAGGCTGGCTTCCGGTGGGGCGCTCCTGGACTCAACGCCCCTCTACCTCCGGGAATCCGACGCCCAGGTCCCGGGGCCGCGGAAGAGGGCGCTGTGAGCGCCGCCGGACCGGAAGGGAATCCGGAGCCCCGGCCCGCCGCGCTGGACGGTGTCGCCATCCGGGACATGACGGAGGCCGACGTCCCCGCCGTCAGCGCCCTCGAGCAGGAGCTGTTTCCCGTAGACGCCTGGCCCGTGCAGATGTTCTTCGACGAACTGGCCCAGCCGGAAACCCGCCGCTACCTGGTGGCCGAAGGGCCGGACGGCATCGTCGGTTACGCCGGGCTCATGTGCATTGAACCCATCGCGGACGTCCAGACGATCGCCGTCGTACCCCACCGTGAAGGGCGCGGCATCGGCAGCACGCTGCTCACCGAACTGATCGAAGAGGCCCGGCGGCGGAGTGCCGCGGACGTGCTGCTGGAGGTGCGCGCCGACAACCCCCGCGCCCAGCGGCTGTACCTCCGTTTCGGCTTCCAACAGATCCACGTCCGGCCCCGCTACTACCGCGACGGCGTGGACGCCCTGATCATGCGGCTCGCGCTGGTGCCGGAGACAGAAACAGAATCCCCAAGCAAAGGAATCCGGCCATGAACCGCACGCAGCCGCTGGTGCTGGGCATCGAATCCTCCTGCGACGAAACAGGCGTCGGCGTGGTCCGGGGAACTACGCTGCTGGCCAACACGGTGTCCTCATCGATGGACGAGCATGTCCGGTTCGGCGGCGTCATCCCCGAAATCGCCTCCCGCGCCCACCTGGACGCCTTTGTCCCCACCCTGGAACAGGCGCTCGCGGAGGCCGGTGCCACCCTGGATGACGTCGATGCCATCGCCGTCACATCGGGCCCGGGCCTGGCCGGTGCGCTGATGGTGGGAGTCTGCGCCGCGAAGGCCCTGGCCGTGGCCACCGGCAAACCGCTGTACGCCATCAACCACCTGGTGGCCCATGTGGGCGTGGGACTCCTGGATGACCGGGCAACCGGAAAGCAGCAGGCCCTGCCCGAGAACCTCGGCGCCCTGCTGGTCTCCGGCGGCCACACCGAAATCCTCCGGATCAACAGCATCACCAGCGACGTGGAACTCCTGGGTTCCACCATCGATGACGCCGCCGGCGAGGCCTACGACAAGGTGGCCCGCATCCTGGGCCTCGGCTACCCGGGCGGCCCCGCCATCGACAGGGTGGCCCGTACCGGCAACCCCAAAGCGATCCGCTTCCCGCGCGGCCTCAGCCAGCCCAAGTACATGGGAACGGCCGACGAACCGGGCAAGCACCGCTATGACTGGTCCTTCAGCGGGCTGAAGACCGCAGTGGCCCGGTGCGTGGAACAGTTCGAAGCCAAGGGTGAGGAGATCCCCGTGGCTGACATCGCCGCGGCCTTCCAGGAAGCGGTGGTGGACGTTATCTCGTCAAAGGCCGTGCTCGCCTGCAGGGAGCACGGCATCAAGGACGTGCTGCTGGGCGGCGGCGTGGCCGCCAACTCAAGGCTCCGGGAACTGACCGGGCAGCGCTGCGCGTCCGCCGGGATCCGGCTGCACGTCCCGCCGCTGGACCTGTGCACGGACAACGGGGCAATGGTGGCCGCCTTGGGTGCACAGCTGGTCATGGCGGGCGCCGAACCCAGTGGGATCGGCTTCGCGCCGGACTCCTCGATGCCCGTCACCTCGGTCTCCCTCCCGGCCTGACCACCCCCGTTGCCCTATCAGATAAGGCTCCTAAACCACTGGTTTAGGAGCCTTATCTGATAGGGCAACTGTGTTTTTGGGTGAAGCAGGAAGTCAGGCGGTGGGCCCGTTGCGCATCTGTTTGACCAGGTCAAGGACCACGGCCTGCAGATTGCCGCCGTTGTCCTCCGCCACGCGCCGCTGGCGCTGGTACCCGGCACCGCGGCGGATGATCTTTTCGACGTCGGCCAGCTCATCCTGGCAGCGCAGCTTCGCCGCCACGGGCTCCAGCCGGTTCAGCGTTTCCAGCAGGTGGTCCGTGACCAGCTGCTCCTTGCCCGCGGCGTCCAGGATGATGATGGCGTCCATGCCGTAGCGGGCGGCGCGCCACTTGTTTTCCTGGACGTGCCACGGCGGCATGGTGGGAATGGTGCCGCCGTTGTCCAGGGTGGTGGAGAACTCGTCCACCAGGCACTGGGTGAGGGCCGCGATGGCGCCGACTTCCTCCAGGGTGGCCAGGCCGTCGCAGATGCGCATTTCAATGGTGCCCAGGGCCGGCACCGGCCGGATGTCCCAGCGGATCTCGGAGATGGTGTCGATCACCCCGGTGGTGAACATGTCCTGGACATAGGACTCGTACTCGGACCAGGAGGGGAACTGGAAGGGCAGGCCCGCAGTGGGCAGCTGCTGGAACATCAGGGCACGGTGCGAGGCGTAGCCGGTGTCCTCGCCGCCCCAGAACGGGCTGGACGCGGACAGTGCCTGGAAGTGCGGGAAGTAGTTGACCAGCCCGTCAAGCACCGGGAGGGCCTTCTCGCGGCGGTCCAGGCCCACATGGACGTGCACGCCATAGATCACCATCTGGCGGCCCCACCACTGCGTCCGGTCAATGAGCTTGGCGTAGCGGGCCTTGTCCGTCACGGGCTGCAGCTGCGGCGGGCTGAACGGGTGGCTTCCGGCGCAGAAGAGCTCCACGCCCATGGGATCGGTGATCTCCCGGACGGCGGCCACGGAGCGGCTGAGGTCTTCCTTCGCCTCGGCAGCGGTCTCGCATATTCCCGTGACCAGCTCCACCGTGTTCAGCAGCAGTTCCTGCTTGATGTGGGGGTGTTCGTCATCCTCGTTCAGCTCGGGATGGCGGGAGGCGACACCGCGGAGCACCTCATTGGCGACGGACGCAAGTTCGCCGGTGCGGCCGTCCACCAGCGCCAGTTCCCACTCAACACCAAGGGTTGATTGCCTCGATGGTGCGAAGTCGATCTTCACGCATTTCCTCACTGTCCGGGATGCCGCTGGCTGGTGCCGCTTCCGGGAAGTGCCGGCAAACGAACGGGTGTTTCAAGTCTATAGCGCAGGGGTAGCATCATAATGATGTCCCCGTTCCTGCGCCTGCGTGACAGTACCCACAAAACCCTCCCCCTGATCGCGGCCCTGTCCGTCGTTGCCCTGGCCGCGTGCACGGCAGGGCCACCCGCTCCTGCGCCGTCAACGCCGGCGTCGTCGCCGACGGCTTCCGCATCGGCGTCGACCGGCACGCCCTCGTCAGCACCGCGTACGACGCCGGCCCCCACCACGGCGTCCCCGTCACCGGATCCGGGTTCCCGGCCCCTGGGCTGGGGCCCCCAGCAGCGCGACCAGGATGCGGCGGCAGCGGCCGTGGCAGCCATGTCACCCGAGCAAAAGGCCGGACAGGTCCTGCTCCCGTCCTACGGCGGCCAGCAGGTGGAAGCGCAGGCAGCGGCCATCGAACGGCTGCACCTGGCAGGCAGCATCATCATGGGCGACAACGTTCCCCGCGACCCGCAGGGAAAAGTGGACATTGCCGCCATGACGGCAGTCAACCAGCGGCTTTCCCGGGCAACCGCCGCTGACGGTGACCAGTGGCCGGGCATCGTCGGCGTGGACCAGGAAGGCGGGATCGTTGCCAGGCTGGGAGCGCCGCTGACCGAATGGCCCACGCCCATGAGTTACGGTGCCGCCGGGAACGCGGCCCTCACACGGGACGCCGGGCAGGGCGTCGCAGGGGAGCTGGCCCCGCTCGGCTTCAACCTGGACTTCGCCCCGGACGCGGATGTCACCATCGGCCCGAAAGACCCCACCATCGGCGCCCGGTCCATGTCCGGGGACCCTGCTGCTGCGGCCACGCAAAGCGTGTCATTCGCCCAGGGCATGCTGGCCGCCGGGGTGCTTCCCACCGTCAAGCACTTTCCCGGCCACGGTTCGGTCACCGCCGATTCGCACCTTAGCCTCCCGCTCCAGAACGCCGGCGTGGAGGAATTGCGCGGCCGGGACTGGAAGCCGTTCCAGGCGGCCGTCGATTCCGGCCTACCCATGGTGATGACCGGGCACATCGCCGTTCCTGCGCTGGAACCCGGGGTCCCGGCGTCGCTCTCGTCCAAAACCTACGCCGCGCTGCGTGGCCTCGGCTTCAGGGGTGTGGCGGTGACCGATGCTCTGAACATGGGCGCCGTCACCAAGCAGTACCCGGCGGGTTCCGCCGCCGTTTCCGCCCTCGCTGCCGGGGCCGACCTGCTCCTCATGCCGGCCGATGCCGCGCAGGCGCACGCCGCAATCGTCCAGGCCGTGGCCTCCGGTGCCCTGCCGAAGGAACGGCTGGACGAGGCCGCCACGCGCGTGGCCACCATGATGATCTGGCAGGGGCGAAGGGGTTCCACGCCCGCCCCGGCAGGAAGCGGCACAGCATTGTCCGCCAAGGTCTCCGGGTCCGCCGTCACCATCCTGGCCGGCAGCTGCAGCGGGCCGCTCGTCCCCGGAGCTGTCCGGGTAGCCGGCGGGGGACCTGGTGACAAGCAACGGTTCGAAGCCGCGGCCGCCCGGGCAGGCATTGCCGTGGGCTCCGGACCCCTGGTCAGCCTCATCGGATACGGCGGCGCCCCGGCAGGCGGCGACATCGCCGTCACCCTGGACGCCCCTTGGCCGTTGCAGGGTTCCCCGGCGCCGGTCAAAATCGCGCTGTACGGCCGGACCGACGCCGCTTTCGATGCCCTGGCCGCTGTGCTGGCCGGAAAGGCGGCGGCCCCCGGAGAGCTGCCGGCCGCCGTCGGGCCCTATCCTGCCGGCAGCGGCTGCCCCTAACTTCGCTGGGCCGCGTTTAATGGACAGGTGCCTATCCTCAATAAAGACATGACCCTCTGCATCTCCCTCTCGGCCCGGCCCAGCAACAACGGGACGCGCTTCCACAACCACCTGTACGGGCAGCTGGACCTGAACTGGATTTACAAGGCCTTCGCGCCCACCAACCTGGAACAGGCCATCGCCGGTGTCCGGGGCCTCGGTATCCGCGGCTGCGCCGTGTCCATGCCCTACAAGGAGGATGTGATTGCGCTGGTGGACGAGATGGACCCCTCAGCCAAGGCCATCGATTCCGTGAACACGATCGTGAACACGGACGGGCACCTCAAGGCCTACAACACCGACTACACGGCTATCGAGCAGTTGCTGGCCACCAACGCGGTGCCCACGGACTACTCTGTCCTGGTCCAGGGCGCCGGCGGCATGGCGAAAGCAACCGTGGCGGCGCTTCGGGATGCGGGCTTCAGGGACGTCACCGTGATCGCGCGGAATGAGACCACGGGGCGGGCGCTCGCCGAACAGTATGGCTTTGGCTGGCGGGCAGCGCTCGACGGCGGCACGGCGGATTTGATTGTCAACGTCACCCCTGTTGGTATGGCCGGCGGGCCGGAAGCGGATTCGCTGTCCTTCCCGGCGGAGGCGATCGACGCCGCCAGGCTGGTTTTCGACGTCGTGGCACTGCCTGCCGAGACCCCGCTGGTCCGGGCGGCGCGCGCCGCAGGCAAACCGGTGATCACCGGTGCCGAGGTGGCCACCATCCAGGCGCTGGAGCAGTTCGTGCTGTACACCGGTGTGCGGCCCACGGCGGAGCAGGTGCGGGCCGCCGAGGAATTCACCCGCGCGCAGTAACGCCTACGCCGGCTTGACCGGCTCCACCTCGATGGCCACACGGTCCTCGCCGATGCGGGTGAGGACCAGGGTGGCTGCCCGGCCGCCTTTCCTGTTGCCCGCGCCCTTCCCGCCCAGCAGTTGCTTCCGGAGTTCCTCCGGCGTGACCGCGGTACCGCGCTTCTTGATGTCCAGGACGGTGATGCCTTCCTGCTTCACCCAGGTCTTCAGCGCCTTGACGTTGTAGGGCATTACCCGCAGGACCTTGTAGGCGCGGGCAAACGGGGTGTCTGCAAGGTCGGGTGCGCAGATGTACGCGATGTGCTCGTCCAGCAGGTGCCCGCGCAGTTCGAGGGCGAGGTCGGCCACGAGGCCGGCCCGGATGACCGCCCCGTCCGGCTCATACAGGTAACCCTCAGCCGGGCCCACCGGAGCCTCGGGACCCTGCCCGAAATCCTCCCCGCTGGTCAGCTCGGCGGCTCCCTCCGGTCCCAGGAGCAGGGCCGCGCGGCGGATCCCCGGGCGGCTGACGGTGTTGAACCACAGCGCCACTTCGGTGACATCCCCACCCACGGACACCCATTGCGCCTCGCAGCCCTGCGGCACCGATTCGTGGGGCATGCCCGGCCCCATTTTGACGCCCACGGCCTTCCCGGACGCGGCGAGGGATTCCACGAAGGACAACGGGGGAGAAAACGCCTCGGGATCCCAGATACGCCTGGTGCCCGACGTGGAAGTGACCCTGCGGGCCGGGTCCAGCCAGACGCCGTCCACCCCGTCCAGGGGCACCGAGGTGGCGTCGGCGTGCACAACAGCCGCGTTGGGGAAGGGGATGAGGTTCACCGTGGCGCAGGCAGCCGTGGTTTCATCGAGCTCCACTGCCGTAACCGCTATGTCCAGGGAGGCGAGGGCCAGGGAATCGGCGCCGAGCCCGCAGCCCAGGTCCGCTACATGGCTGACCCCGGCGGCCGCGAACCGCTGGGCATGCCGGGCGGCGACGTTCAGCCTTGTGGCCTGTTCCAGGCCTGCCTGGGTAAAGAGCATCTGGCGGGCGAACTCGCCGAACTTCGCCTCGGCCTTCGTGCGGAGCCTGGACTGGGTAAGCACGGCGGACACCAGTTCGGGGCTGTGGCCGGCCTTCCGGAGTTCACCATTCAGGGCGAAGGACCCGTCCTCGGTGTAGGGGCCAAGCGACGCCAGCAGCTCCCATCCTTCGGGGGTCAGCAGTGGTGCAATCTGGTCCTGGGGAGCGTGAGCCATGCGTTCCAGCGTAGTGCCCCGGGGCTGAGGCGGTATGCCGATAGTGTTGAGCCCATGGTTGACAGCGCAGGTCCCGAACAGTCCGGAGAACAGCAGCGCCCGGCGCAGGGCCTGGCCAGGTACGCGCGGCCAGCCCTGATTGTGGGTGCCGTACTGGCGGTGGTGTGCCTGGCGCTGCTGGTCATCATTTTCTTCCTGGACACGTTCAACGCCACCGTATATTCGGTGGGCGGCAACAACGTCCAGGACAACACGCAGGAAGCCCAGGACATCCGCGGCCTGTATTCCGGTGCGAGGGCCGGGGGAATCGCCCTCCTGGTGGCATCGCTGCTGGTGGTCCTCGCGTCCTCCGTGGTCCTCTACCGGGCCCGTAACCGGGGCAACGCCTCCGACGGCGGCGAGGACGTGGGTTTCGACGATTTGGGCCGCTGAGGGCGCTGGGCGGCCCCCGTCAGCAGGACCCCGGAAATCACCAGGACACCGCCTGCAACCTGGGCCGCCGTGATGGGCTGGCCCAGCAATATGGTGATGATCGCAGTGAAGACCGCAATTAGGTTGAGGTAGTTGCCGGCATTAGCCGCGCCGGTGCGCTTCAGCGCCAGGTTCCACAGCAGGTAGGACCCCAGCGAGGGGAAGACGGCGATGAATGCCAGGGACCAGGCCCCGGACTGGGTGGACGGGAATCCAGCACCGGTGACGGCGGCCACAGGAGCAAGGGCAACGGCCGCCATGGCCGCCTGCAGGGCCGTAGACGTGACGGCCGGGACCGCCACGCGGCGGGCAAGGACCGTGTAGAGCGCCCAGACGGTGATGGCCGCCAGGATCAGCAGTTCGCCGGCGCCCAGCGAGAAGGTCAGGAGCCGCTGCAGCTGCCCGCCGGTGAGGACCAGCAGGACGCCCGCCAAACCAAGGGCCAGTCCGATCCAGCCCAGGGGCCGCGGTTTGTCTTTCAGCAGCACAGCGGCAAGCACCATGATCAGGACAGGGTTCGCGGAAGTCACCAGGGAAGCGTTGAGCGCCGAGGTGTGCTGAAGGGCGCTGTAGAGCAGCAGCGTGTAGGCGGTCATGCCCAGTGCGCTGAGCAGCAGGAGCATGCGCCAATGGCGGAGGGCTGCCCGCCAGTCGGGGCGGTCCACCATGTGCGCAAGGAACAGCAGCGGCAGGGCGGCCAGCGTCCAGCGCCAGAACGTCAGCTGCAGCGGGGCCATGGACTGGACGGCGGCCTGGCCCACCACGAAGTTGCCGGCCCAGAACAGGGTGGCAAGGATCAGGAAGAAGGCGGCTCGCACCGGTTCAATCTACAGGCGAAGTGTTCTCCGATGACGAAATGGCTGGCACTCGCCTTGACCGAGTGCTAACCCCCGCCTAGAGTCTTCATTAGCACTCTCCCGAGGAGGGTGCTAACACATGAAGAGCTGCCAGCCTGGCTGCTGCCGGCACCGCGACGACGGTTGCCAGCCTCGGCAAACGGCTTTCAAGTCCACGAATTTGCTGACGAAAAGGAGAGGTCCGAGTGTCGGTCTCTATTAAGCCTCTTGAGGATCGTATTGTTGTCCGCCCGCTCGAAGCCGAGCAGACCACGGCTTCCGGCCTGCTAATCCCGGACTCCGCGCAGGAGAAGCCGCAGGAAGGCGAAGTTGTCGCAGTTGGCCCCGGCCGCTTCGAAGACGGCAACCGCGTCCCGGTCGACGTAGCTGTTGGCGACGTAGTCATCTACTCCAAGTACGGCGGAACCGAAGTCAAGACCGGGGGCACCGAGTACCTCGTGCTGTCCGCCCGCGACGTCCTGGCGATCGTCGTAAAGTAAATCTTCCGGATCCCCGCGCCGCTGGTCATGCCTTGATGCTGGTCAGCTGCGCGGGGTTTCTGTCTTGAAAGGACACAACCATGGCAAAGCAGCTTGCGTTTAACGACGCTGCCCGCCGGTCCCTCGAAGCCGGCATCGACAAGCTCGCCAACACTGTCAAGGTGACGCTCGGCCCCCGCGGCCGCAACGTCGTCCTGGACAAGAAGTGGGGCGCGCCCACTATCACGAACGACGGCGTCACCATCGCCCGCGAAGTCGAGCTGGACGACCCCTACGAAAACCTTGGTGCACAGCTCGCCAAGGAAGTTGCCACCAAGACCAACGATGTTGCCGGTGACGGCACCACCACCGCAACGGTCCTGGCCCAGGCACTGGTCAAGGAAGGCCTCCGCAACGTGGCCGCCGGCGCTGCTCCCGGCCAGATCAAGCGCGGCATCGAGGTTTCGGTTGAGGCCGTGGCTGCCCGCCTGCTCGAGAACGCCCGTCCGGTCGAAGGCACCCAGGTTGCCAACGTGGCATCCATCTCCGCCCAGAGCGACGAGGTGGGTGAACTGCTCGCCGAGGCATTCGGCAAGGTGGGCAAGGATGGTGTGATCACCATCGAGGAATCCTCCACCACGCAGACCGAGCTGGTCCTCACCGAAGGCATGCAGTTCGACAAGGGCTACCTTTCCCCGTACTTCGTCACCGACGCAGAGCGCCAGGAAGCAGTCCTCGAAGACGCCCTCATCCTGATCAACCAGGGCAAGATCTCCTCCGTGCAGGAATTCCTGCCGCTGCTGGAGAAGGCGCTGCAGAGCTCCAAGCCCCTGTTCATCATTGCCGAGGACATCGACGGCGAGGCCCTGTCCACGCTGATCGTCAACCGCATCCGCGGCACCCTGAACGTTGTGGCCGTCAAGGCTCCCGGCTTCGGCGACCGCCGCAAGGCCATGCTCCAGGACATCGCCACCCTCACCGGTGCGCAGGTTGTTTCCCCTGAGCTGGGCCTGAGCCTGGACACCGTTGGCCTCGAGGTGCTCGGTACTGCCCGCCGCATCACCGTCACCAAGGACAACACCACCATCGTGGACGGTGCCGGTACGGCAGAGGATGTCTCCGCCCGCGTTGCCCAGCTCCGCGCCGAGCTGACCCGCACCGATTCCGACTGGGACAAGGAAAAGCTCCAGGAACGCCTGGCCAAGCTGGCCGGCGGCATCGGCGTCATCAAGGTTGGCGCAGCCACCGAAGTTGAGCTGAAGGAAAAGAAGCACCGCATCGAGGACGCCGTGTCCTCCACCCGTGCAGCGCTCGAGGAAGGCATCGTCTCCGGCGGCGGTTCCGCCCTCATCCACGCCCTCAAGGCACTGGACGAGGACCCTGCAGTCAAGGCACTCGAAGGTGACGCTGCCGCGGCAGTCGGCATCGTTCGCCGCGCCCTGACCCAGCCGCTGCGCTGGATCGCCCAGAACGCCGGCTTCGATGGCTACGTCATTGTTGCCAAGGTGGGCGAGCTCGAAGCCAACCACGGCTTCAACGCCAAGTCCGGCGAGTACGAGGACCTCATAGCTGCCGGTGTCATTGACCCCGTCAAGGTCACCCGCGCTGCCCTCCGCAACGCGGCTTCCATTGCTGCCCTGGTTCTCACCACCGAGACCCTTGTGGTGGAGAAGCCGGCCGACGAGGACGAGCACGCAGGCCACAGCCACTAAGGCTGTTGTCCCGCGGGTCAAGCCGCACAACAGAGAACCGGTCCGGCATCCGCCGGGCCGGTTTTTTGTGTCCCGTCAGGGGTTGGGCCCACGCCGCAAGGGTTTCCTGGCCGAGCGAAGCGAGGTTGGGAACGCCGGGCCTAGGAGGCATCCATTTCCCGGGTTTCAACGTCGCCTGCATGCTCGTAGACCAGCGACACCGCACCCTTGGGAAAGGAACGGACCGGCTCGGCGAGGCGGAACGTGGAAGGGACGGTGCCGGCGTCGAACAACCGCTTTCCCTGCCCAAGCGCCACTGGGTAGAGCCACAGGTGGAGGCGGTCCAGCACGTCGGCGGCCAGCAGTGACCGGATAAGGTGGCCGCTGCCGAACATCTGTACCTCGTCATACTGTCCGCGGAGCCGCCCCGCCGCGGCAGCGTCCGGGAGCACGGTGGTGTCCTCCCACCCGGGATCGGTGAGTGACCCGGACACCACGAACTTCGGGACGCGGTTGAGCACGCCGGCGATCTCATCTGACTGGTGCGGCCAATATGAGGCAAAGATGTCGTAGGTTTTCCGGCCCAGGAGCAGGGCATCCATGCGGTCGATGGCCGCGGCGATGTCCGCCCCGGCCTCTTCATCGGAGACCGGCGCCTGCCAGCCTCCGAAGGGGAAGCCGTCCGTTGGGTCCTCCTCCCGGCCACCGGGCGCCTGGTACACGCCGTCAAGGGTGATGAACAGGTTCGCAACGATGATGCCCATCCGTCCATTCTGGAACCAGCCTCCACACCTGTCGAGGGTCCGGCAGCGTGGCAGACTGTTGCCATGCTGCTGGACGAGCTTGTGAGGACCACTGACGCCGTCGCCTCCACCCGCTCCAGGCTGGCGAAGGTGGACGCCCTGGCCCAGCTGCTGAAGCGACTCGACCCCGCGGACATTCCTGCTGCCGTCGGACTCCTGACTGCCAAACCCCGCCAGGGGCGGGTGGGCGTCGGCTGGCGGGGCATGTCAGCGGCCATGGGAGAGCCTGCCGCGGACCCCGGCCTCACCCTCGCCGACCTCGATGCCGCGCTGGACCGGCTCCAGGCCCTCGCCGGAGCCGGTTCGGCGGCCGAACGCGCGGCCACCCTCCGCGGGCTCACCGCGGCGGCAACCGAACGGGAGCAGGCGTTCATCGGCGGCGTGCTCCTGGGCGAGCTGCGGACGGGCGCGCTGGAAGGTGTCCTGACCGATGCCGTGGCGCGCGCGGCGGAGCGCTCCGTCGAGGCCGTCCGCAGGGCCGCGATGCTGTCCGGTGACCTCGGCTCGACGGCGCTGCTGGCGCTGACCGGCACGGCAGCGGAGCTGGATGCGGTGGGCCTGAAGGTTGGCCGGCCCGTGCAGCCAATGCTCGCCGGGACAGGGGCAAGCGTCACCGCAGCGCTGGAGACGACGGGCGAAGCGTCCGTGGAATACAAGCTCGACGGCGCCCGCATCCAGGTGCACCGGTCCGGCGGGGACGTTCGAATTTTTACGCGCACCCTGGCCGAGGTGACCCACAGGCTTCCCGAGGTGGTGGAGGTGGTGCGCGGGTTTCCGGTGCATGATGTGATCCTCGACGGCGAGACCCTCGCCCTGGGTGAGGACGGTGCCCCGCGGCCGTTCCAGGAGACCATGTCGCGGTTCGGCGCCGATGCTGCACGGACCACGGTTCTGCATCCCTGGTTCTTTGACGTGCTGCACATTGATGGCCGGGACCTGCTCGATGAGCCCTTGTCCGAGCGGATCAAGGTGCTCGAAGCCATTGCCCCCGCCCACCGGATTCCGGGGGAGATCACGGCGGATCCGGAGGTTGCCGGGCGGATCTCGCGGGACGCGCTCGCGGCAGGCCATGAGGGCGTCATGCTGAAATCGGTGGGGTCGCTGTACGCCGCCGGGCGGCGCGGGTCCAACTGGATCAAGGTCAAGCCCGTTCTCACCTACGACCTCGTGGTGCTCGCGTGTGAATGGGGTTCGGGGCGGCGCACCGGGATGCTGTCCAACCTGCACCTTGGTGCCCTCGACCCTGCCGGCGAGTACGGCGAACCCGGCGGATATGTGATGGTGGGCAAGACCTTCAAGGGCCTCACCGACGCGCTGCTGCAATGGCAGACCAAGCGGTTCCAGGAGATCGAGGTGCGCCGCACTGCCGGCACCGTCTGGGTGGAGCCGGTCACCGTCGTCGAGATTGCCATCGACGGCGTGCAGCAGTCCCCGCGCTACCCGGGCCGCATCGCCCTCCGCTTCGCACGGGTCAAGGGCTACCGCGAGGACAAGACCGCCGCCGAGGCCGACACCATCCAGACCCTTCGGGCCCTGCTGCGCCCCTGACCCGGCCGTGGGTTTACTGCTTGTCTGGCGCAGGTGCCCGGCGTACGGTGGCGCTTAGGCAGGGCCGCTGCCACTACACAACGGTCGGCGCAGTTTCACCAGCGCACGACGGCGGCGGGCCGGCTCGGCGGGTATCCGGAAGGAGGCCAGGTGTCGGCTGAAACAGGAGTGGATGGTGGTTTGGACGGCGGCCTGGACCGCGGCCGTGCGGCCTTCCGCGAGCAGCGCTGGACCGATGCCTTCCAAACCCTGCGGGAAGCGGACCAGTCGGGCGGACTTCCCGCTGCCGACCTTGAGCGCCTGGCCACGGCCGAAATCCTGACCGGCAGTGCCGCTGCAGGGTTTGCGTCGCTGACCCGGGCCCACGAGGAATACCTGGTGGTAGGGGATCTTGCCGGAGCCGCCCGCTGTGCGGGCTGGATGGCAGTCCACCTCATGCACTTTGGCGACGGCGAACGCGCCGGCGGGTGGTTGGCCCGAGGGCAGCGGCTGGTGGCAGAGATCCCGCAGCCCGACGCCGTCGAGGGGTTCCTGCTGATACCGCTGTCCCTGGCCCGCCTGCACCAGGGTGACCCCGGGGGAGCGCTTGAGCTGCTCGCCCGGGCGGCCGCCATCGGCCAGGCCTTCCAGGACCGGGACCTCATGGCCCTCGCCCTGCTCGGCACCGGCCAGGCAGCCGTGGGGCAGGGGCGGGTCGAGGCGGGCCTGCAGATCTTCGACGAGGTCATGGTTGCGGTGACTGCCGGTGAAGTTTCGGCCATACCGTCGGGGATCGCCTACTGCGCCGTTATTGCCTCCTGCCAGCTGGCCTTTGACCTCGGCCGGGCGCTCGAATGGACGGCAGCCCTGGACCGCTGGTGCGCCGATCAACCGGACATGGCGGCATTCAGCGGCCAGTGCCAGGCCCACCGGGCAGAACTCTTCCGCTGGCACGGTGCCTGGGACGAGGCGCTGGCCGCGGCCACCACGGCAGATGCGCGCGCTGCGAACAACGACCCCGAGGTGCTGTTCGGAGCCCACTACCAGCGGGGCGAGGTGCAGCGGCTTCGCGGCCAGCTGGATGCCGCCGGCCTCTCCTTCAGGGCCGCCGCCAACAGCGGATACGAGCCGCAACCCGGGCTGGCCCTGCTGCTGCTCCAGCGCGGAGAGCTCCGGCAGGCGCAGTCGATGATCCGCAGGGCGGCCGGAACCGCGGACGCCGCCATCCGCCGGCACCTGTTGCCTGCACTGGTGGACATTGAACTGGCAGTTCCGGATGTGGCGGCGGCCCGGTGCGGAGCGGATGAACTGGGCCGCTTCGCCGAGGGGTCCGCCACACCCATGGTGCGCGCCGTCGCGGCCCAGGCCGACGGCGCTGTCAGGCTGGCGGAGGCAGACCCTCTGGGGGCCTGCACAGCCCTGCGGCGGGCATGGCGCCTCTGGTCCGACCTCGGCGTGCCTTACGAGGCCGCCCGGTGCCGGGTGCTCATCGGGCAGGCCTGCCTGGGGCTTGGTGACGAAACGTCGGCCGACATGGAGCTCTCTGCAGCCCACGAGGCGCTGACCGGGCTTGGCGCAGCGCCCGCCGCTGCGTGGGCTGCGTCGCTGATGCCGCGTGGCCGTGGCAAGGGTGCCGGCCCGCTCACTCCGCGTGAGGAACAGGTCCTGCAGCTGGTGGCGTCCGGACAGGGAAACCGTGCGATCGCCGTCGGGCTCTTCCTCAGTGAAAAGACGGTGGCACGCCATGTCAGCAACATCTTCCTCAAGCTGGGTCTCACGTCGCGGACAGCCGCCACGCGTTATGCCTTCGAACACGGGCTCGCGGGCTGATGGCTGGGTAGGAATACCCAGCCGTGAGCCCCTCGAAATTACACACTTTTACCGACGCGGCGGCGCCGAATGCGGCCATAGGCTCAGGACATGAACGAGAACACCACCCGTACTGCAGGTACCAACAGCGCTTCGGACGTGCTTGACACCCTGGTGATCGGCGGCGGGCAGGCAGGGCTGGCGATCGGCCACCATCTGTCCCGCCAGGGCCGGCAATTCCTGATTCTCGATGCCAACCAAAGAATCGGTGACAGCTGGAGGTTGCGCTGGGATTCCCTGCGCCTCTTCACCCCCGCAAAATACAACGGACTTCCCGGAGTTCCCTTCCCGGCAGATCCTTTGTCCTTTCCCGGCAAGGACAGCATGGCCGACTACCTGGAAGGCTACGCGGCCGGCCTGGATCTTCCGGTGCTGACGGGAGTCAGGGTGGAACGCCTCTGGCGTGAAGGCGACCGCTATGTGGCCGCCGCGAAGGGGCAGCGTTGGGAGGCCCGCAACGTCATCCTGGCCACGGGCGCGGAACGGCATCCCAAGGTTCCGCCGTTTGCCGCAGAACTGAAGGCCTCAATCGTGCAGTTCCATTCCAGCGCCTACAAGAACCCCGCACAGCTCCGGGACGGCCCCGTCCTGGTGGTGGGACTGGGCAACTCCGGAGCCGAAATAGCCAAAGAGGTTGCCCGCACCCACGCAACACTTGTTGCCGCGAATGCGCCCAAGGAAATGCCCTTCAAGCACGGCCGGACAACAGCCCGCTTCATCCTTCCCCTGGTCCGGTTCGCCGGCCTGCACGTCCTGAGCCTGGGCACCCCGGTGGGACGGAAGGTTGCGCCGGAGTTCACAGCCCACGGGGCACCTCTGATCAGGACCAAGCGCCGCGACCTTGCTGCCGCCGGCGTCCAGTTCGTTCCCAGAGTCACCGGTGTGGAAGACGGCCTGCCTGTCCTCGCAGACGGGGCTCGCGCCGACGTCGCGAACGTCATCTGGTGTACGGGATACCGGGAGGACCTGGACTGGGTTGACCCCGCCCTGGCGGGCCCCGGGGGAGGGCAGCGGCAGTACCGCGGGGAAGCCCTGGACACTCCCGGCCTCTACTATCTCGGCCGGAATTTCCAGTATTCCGCGGCGTCCGCCACGGTGACCGGAAGCGTCCGCGATGCCCGGTATCTGGCCGGGAGGCTGCCCGCACGACACGCTGTGGATTCGGGAAGGAGTGCCGCCTACCGGTAAACTTGACGGTTGATTACGCGCTCCGAAGGGTTTAATGTGCCAACACTGTGGACCAAGGGAGCGACGGCGCCTGCCGCTGACCGCCGGCAGGCGTCCCGAAAGTCGTCGTTCCGCCCCGAAATCCAGGGCCTTCGATCCCTCGCTGTCCTCATGGTGGTGACCTACCACGTGTGGTTCGGAAGGGTGTCCGGGGGCGTGGACGTCTTCCTGCTGATCTCCGCGTTCCTGATGACCTTCCAGTTCGTGGGGCGCCACGAGCGCAGGGAGCCCTTTGCGCTGTTCAAGCACTGGCTGCACCTGTTCCGGAGGCTCCTTCCCGCCGCCGTCACCGTTATCGTCGCCACCCTGGCCGTCTCCTACCTGGTGCTGCCGCGGACCCGGTGGCTTGACCTCATCGACCAGGGCTGGGCTTCGCTGTTCTACTCGGAAAACCGGCTTCTGCAGGCGCAGGCCGTGGACTACTACGCGAACGACCACAGCCTTGCCAGCCCCCTGCAGCACTTCTGGTCGCTGTCCATCCAGGGCCAGGTGTTTATCCTGTGGCCGCTGATCTTCCTCGCGGCTGCCTGGGCGGCCCGCCGGTTCAGGCTCTCCTACCGGCCGCTGCTGGCCTACGTGTTCTTCCTCGTGTTCCTCGTCTCGCTGGCATATTCGATCTACTTCACGGCCACCAACCAGGTCCAGGCGTACTTCGACACGGGCGCCCGGCTCTGGGAATTCGCGCTGGGCACGCTGGTAGCCCTTGTCCTTCCCGGGCTGCGGCTGTCCCGGGCCGTGCGCATCGCCATGGGCTGGGTGGGGGTGATCGCCATGCTCGCCTGCGGCATCCTGCTCAACGTCCAGGCAGCGTTCCCCGGCGTGGCGGCACTGTGGCCAACCGTCGCGGCCGCATTCGTCATTGTGGCCGGCCAGACGCAAAGCCCGGCCGGTGTGGACCGTATCCTCAGCTCCAAACCCCTGGTCAAACTGGGAGACATCTCCTACGGGCTGTACCTCTGGCACTGGCCGGTGCTGGTACTCGCCCTGGCCTGGACCGGCAAGGAACACGCGGGCTGGCTGTCCGGCACGGTCATCATCGTCTCGGCGCTCGCGCTCGCATACCTGACCACCCGTTACATCGAAAAGCCCTGGCGGGAATGGAAGTGGCCGGAGGCCAGGAAACGCCGTGCCGTGCTGGCCATCATGCTGGCCGTCTCCGTGGCGGCGGCACCCCTGGCGCTGTGGCGCAACCAGCTGGACACAGAGCGCCGGGTGGCCCAGGAACAGAAAGTGGCGAACAATCCGGGCTCGCGGGCGCTGGATCCGGCGTTCACCGGCACCGTGCCGGCCGGGGACGTCACCCTGCTGCCGACTGCCACGGACCTGCCCCAGAACTGGGTTTCCCTCGACGGACCCTGCACGGGCGACATCACCCCGCAGGATCAGGCAGTGAAGGACACCTGCTTTGAGCAGAAGCCATCGGGTAATCCATCACGGCGCGTCCTGGTGCTGGGAGACAGCCATGCGCAGCAGTGGTCCGGGGCCGTCAAGCCCATTGCTGCACAAAACAACTGGCTCCTCTACTCCATGCTGAAGGGCGCCTGCAAAGTCGCCCCGGCCGGGAAGGCGGCCAGCGACGATTGCGAGACCTACAACGCTTCCGTCCAGAAGGAGATCGAGCGGCAGCAGCCGGACGCCATCATCCTGCTGGGCACCGCTGCGGCGCCGTCCAGCCCGGCTGAGGAACTGACGCCGGGCTTCGCGGACCTGGTGGGGCCCTGGATGGACAAGGGCATCGATGTGGTGGCCCTCCGGGACAACCCCCGGTTCACGTTCAACATGGCCGAATGTGTAGTGACCGATGGCCCGGACGCGCAGGCCTGCCGCCCGGCGGTCCGGGACGCCCTTGCACCGGAGAATCCCCTGGCCGCACTCAAGGACAGCCTCCCCGGGCTGGCAGTCCTGGACCTCACAGACCGGATCTGCACCGCAACGGACTGCCCGGGAGTGGTGGGAAACATCTTCGTGTACCTGGATGACAACCACCTCACCGCCGAATACACGGAAAGCATGGCGGACGAGTTTGGCAGGCGCTTCTTCGAAGCAACGGGGTGGAAATGACAGCGAGTGGGAAGATGCAGCCCGCAGCGGGTGCCAAGGCCCGGACCGCCTCCTTCAGGCCAGAGGTCCAGGGGCTGCGTGCCCTCGCCGTACTGATGGTGGTGACCTACCATGTCTGGCTGGGCAGGGTCTCCGGCGGGGTGGACATCTTCCTGCTGATCTCCGCCTTCCTCCTCACGCTGTCCTTCGTCCGGAAAGCCGAAACGGGGCGGCCTTTCGGGTTGCTGGGCCACTGGCTCCACCTCTTCAAGCGCCTGCTGCCGGCCGCCGTCGTGGTGATCCTCGGCGTGCTGGCCGGCACCTGGCTGATCCTGCCGCAGGGCCGCTGGCCGCAAATCCTGGACCAGGCCTGGGCCTCCCTGCTGTACCGGCAGAACTGGCTGCTGGCCGACACCGCCGTGGACTACTACGCCCAGGACCACGCCGGAGCCAGCCCGCTGCAACACTTCTGGTCGCTGTCCATCCAGGGCCAGGTCTTCATCCTCTGGCCGCTCCTCTTCGCGGCCGCCGCCGGTATCCTCGCTGCACTGCGCCGCCTCCCGGCCTGCGCGGGATTGACCTACCGTGGCCTCCTGGGTATCGGCTTCGGCGCCGTGTTCGCCGTGTCCCTTGCCTACTCCATTGAGCAAACAGCCGGCAACCAGGCCTACGCCTACTTCGACACCAGGGCCAGGCTTTGGGAGTTCGCGCTGGGCTCCCTCCTGGCGCTCGCCCTGCCGTACCTCAAACCCGGCAAGGCGCTGCGCGTCGTACTGGGCTGGGCAGGCCTGGTGGGAATGGTGTCGTGCGGCCTCCTCCTGACCGTGGACAGGTCCTTCCCCGGTTTCGTGGCGCTGTGGCCCACCCTGTCCGCAGCCGCGATCATCGTGGCGGGACAGACCGGGAGCCGGTACGGCGTGGACCGCGTGCTCAGCAGCAAGCCGGCCGTGGCGCTGGGAGACAACTCCTACGCCCTGTACCTGTGGCACTGGCCGGTGCTGGTCCTGGCGCTCGCGGTCACCGGCGTCGAAGCCCCCAACCTCATCCAGGGGCTGGGCATCGTGGGTGCGTCCGTCCTGCTGGCCGTCCTCACCACCCGGTTCGTCGAGAAACCGCTGCGGGACTGGCACTGGCCCAAACTGCGGGCCTGGCGCACCGCCGTCGTCATCGCCGCATGCGGTGCCATCCTCGCAGGCCCCGTTTCCGTCTGGCAGACCTTCATCACCGCGGAAGAAGCCGCGACGGCGGCCCAGCCGAGGGAACTGACGCCCGGCGCCGCAGCGCTCGCCCCGGGGATCGAAGCGGACCCCGCGCCCGCCGCGAGGATCATCCCGGGGCCCTCAGCCCTGGACAATGACTGGGCCGGTATCCAGACCCCCTGCGCAGGGTCCAACGCCACGGACGATCCCATTCTCGAAGGGTGCCGCCAGGAGATCCCCGAAGGCGGCGGCACCAAGCGCATCGTCGTCCTGGGTGACTCCCACTCGCAGCAGTACCTCGGGGCGCTGGCACCCATCGCGGCGGCTAAAGGCTGGGAACTGGTCACGCTGCTGATGCCTGCCTGCAGGTTCGGTGCCGAGTCGGACACCAGGACCGCCGAATGCAACGCCTACAACAGGGCAAGCGCTGACTACGTGCTGGAACACCGGCCCGATGCCGTCTTCACCGTGGCCTCGCTGACGCACGAGGAAGCGCCGTTCGAAACGGAGGTCCCCGGCTACCTGGACGGCGTCCGCCCGTTCGCTGACGCGGGGATCGAAATCCTGGGTATCCGCGATAACCCCCGGTTCACGTTCAACATGCCCGAGTGTGTACAGCGAAATGGTGCCGATGCTCCGGAATGCAATCCGCCCCTTGCGGAGTCCCTTGTGGAGCCTTCGCCGCTGGAAAACTACCGCGGCAAGGTGGACGGCCTGCACCTGATGGACATGAGCGACTTCATCTGCGCCCGCGGGGTCTGCCCCGCGGTGGTGGGAAATGTCTATGTGTACAAAGACGACAACCACTTGAGCAGGACTTACGCCGAGTCCATGATTCCCATGTTCGAACAACGGCTGCTGGCCGCCACCGGCTGGACCTGAGCCAGGCCCCTGCGGGCCGCCTGCCAGGGTGTGGGCCGCGTGCGTGCGGTTGCTCACATCGTCCGGCTGGAATAGGGGGATTGGCGTGAAGGTTCTAATATTTACTCAACACTTCCTGCTCCGGATGGCCGCCTGACGCAAGCGGCCTTTCCGGGGCATGTCCTGCACAGGCCAGTTCCGTAATGACGGGCTGGTCATCGGCTGCAACCCCTGCCCGCCCCCAGCAACCAAGGTAAGAGGCGCACTCATGACCGAGCCCGAACACAACCCCTTTGGCCTCATCGGCCTGACCTACGACGACGTCCTGCTCCTGCCCGGGCACACTGACGTCATCCCGTCGGACGCTGATACTTCCTCCCGGATCTCCAAGCGGATCACCGTGCAGACCCCGCTGCTGTCCGCTGCAATGGACACCGTGACGGAGTCCCGCATGGCCATCGCCATGGCCCGTCAGGGCGGCCTGGGCGTGGTGCACCGCAACCTGTCCATCGCCGACCAGGCCGACCAGGTTGACCGCGTCAAGCGCAGCGAGTCGGGCATGATCACCAACCCGCTGACCATCCGCCCGGAGGCCACCCTCCGCGAGCTGGATGACCTCTGCGCACAGTACCGCGTCTCGGGCCTGCCCGTGGTGGATGAGGCGAACCGCCTGCTGGGCATCGTCACCAACCGCGACACCCGCTTCGTGCCGGAGTCCGACTTCCCGCTGCGGCTTGTCAGCGACGTCATGACCAAAATGCCCCTGGTCACCGGGCACGTGGGCATCAGCCGCGACGAAGCGTCGCATAAGCTGGCCACCAACAAGATCGAGAAGCTCCCGCTCGTTGACGAGCAGGGCCGGCTGAAGGGCCTGATCACCACCAAGGACTTCACCAAGGCCGAGCAGTACCCCCTGGCCACGAAGGACGATGAAGGCCGCCTCCGCGTCGGCGCAGCCATCGGTTTCTTTGGGGACGGCTGGGAGCGTGCCATGACGCTGATCGACGCCGGCGTTGACGCACTGTTCGTGGATACGGCCAACGGCCACTCGCAGGGTGTCCTGGACATGATCCGTCGGCTCAAGTCGGACCCCGTAGCGGCTCACGTGGACGTTATCGGCGGCCAGGCAGCCACCCGCGAAGGCGCGCAGGCGCTCATTGACGCCGGCGCTGACGGCATCAAGGTTGGCGTGGGTCCCGGCTCCATCTGCACCACCCGCGTGGTGGCCGGCGTGGGCGTTCCGCAGATCACCGCCATCTACGAATCCGCCAAGGCCGCCATTCCCGCCGGCGTTCCGCTGATTGCCGACGGCGGCCTGCAGTACTCGGGCGACATCGGAAAGGCCCTCGTGGCCGGTGCTGACACCGTCATGCTCGGCTCGCTCCTGGCCGGCTGTGACGAATCCCCGGGCGACCTGATCTTTGTCAACGGCAAGCAGTACAAGTCCTACCGCGGCATGGGCTCCCTGGGCGCCATGCAGTCCAGGGGCAAGAACACGTCCTACTCCAAGGACCGCTACTTCCAGGCCGACGTGTCCGGCGATGACAAGCTGATTCCCGAGGGCATCGAGGGACGCGTGGCCTACCGCGGCCCGCTGTCCTCCGTGGCGTACCAGCTGGTCGGCGGCCTGCGCCAGACCATGTTCTACACCGGCGCGCCCACCATTCCCGAGCTCAAGGCCCGCGGCAAGTTCGTCCGGATCACCCCGGCCGGCCTCAAGGAATCGCACCCGCACGACATCCAGATGACGGTGGAGGCGCCGAACTACGGTTCACGCTGACATCAGGGAAAGATGGGATGGGCGCCCTGCCCATCCCATCTTTTTTGGCCCTGAATGTCCTTGCTTCCGGCGGTAATAGGCTGATGGCATGTCCCAACCGCGCCATCCGGCCGAACTAAGCCCCAAACGCGAGCCCGCACGCAGGCTGGCCCTGCGGCCGTATGCCCGCGCGGTGGCCCAGGTCCTGAGGGTGAGCTTCCGGGCGTCCCCAGGGGCCGTGGTCATGAAGGTGCTTGGCTCACTCATCTCCGCTGTCCTCCCGCTCGTCACCACCTATTTCGCGGCCCTCACCACCACAGCCCTGGCGGCGGCGTACGCGGGCGACGCCGGCGCGGGACAGATGGCCATCGTCTACGTGGTCATCACTGCGGTGCTCGGACTGTTCTGGGGTGCCTTCACCAGTGTGGACCGCTACATCCAGCAGCTCATGAGTTTCAAGGTGGGCGCCATCGTAGGTGACCAGATGTACGAACGGTTCCTGGCGCTGGAGTTCTGGCGCTACGACGACAAGGAAACGGTCGATCTCTACGACCGGGCCAAGCGCTTCTCGGATTCCTACGCCCGGGTCCTGGACCGCATCGCGGCGATCTTCACGCAGCTGGTCTCCGTCATCCTGGCGGTGGGGGCACTGCTGCTGGTCAGCTGGTGGATCGCCGTGATCGTCCTGGTGGCCATCATCCCCAGTGTCTACCTGCAGTTCAAGCTGTCCCGTGAACAGATAGCGCACTGGAACACCCAGGTGGATTCCCGGCGGCAGCGGCGGATGATTGAGACCAACCTCCTCCGCCCCCAGCACATTGCCGAGATGCGGCTCTACGGCGTCGTCGGCTTCCTGATGGACCTGAGGTCCCGGCTGAGGGACGCGGACGAGCGGCGCCGGCTCGATTACCAGCGGCGCTACATTCCCCGCCAACTGGCCGCCGACGCCCTCCAATACGGTGCGGAGGTGGTGTCGCTGATCTGGGTGGTAGGCCAGATCATTGCGCATGCCCAGCCCGTGGGCCAGTTCCTCTACGTGCAGCAGATCGTCAGCCGGGCCCTGTCCACGGCCAACAACCTTGTCTCCTCGCTCAGCTCCATCGATGAAGACCTTGCCAACCTGAAGGACTACGAACTGTTCATGGACCTGCCCGTGCACTCCGGGCACGCCCCGCCGCTGACGGCCGCTCCCCGCGAGGTGGAACTCCGGGACATCCGCTTCACCTATACGGGCAGCGAGGTGGAGGTGATCCGCGGCATCAGCATGACCATCAGGGAGGGCCAGCACATCGCCATCGTGGGGGAGAACGGCGCCGGCAAGTCGACGCTGATCCGCATCCTCGCCGGCCTCTACCGTCCGGATTCCGGGCAGGTGATGCTCGACGGCGTCGACCTCGCCGCGGTGGACGTCACGTCATGGCACCGGCACCTGGCGGTGCTCAGCCAGGAGTTCCTCAAGTACGAGTTCGCTACCGCCGCGGAGAACATCTACTTCGGGGATGTGCAGAGTCCCCGGGACGACGCCAGGATCCGCCGCTCGGCGGCAGACGCGGAGGCGCTGGACTTCATCAACAAGCTTCCCAACGGCCTGGAGAACCATGTCAGCAACTGGATGGAGGACCCGCGCGGCCGTAAGGGGAGCGGCCTGTCCGGAGGCCAATGGCAGCGGCTGGCCATGGCCCGCAACTTCTACCGTGACGCAGCTTTCATGGTGATGGACGAACCAACGTCGGCCATCGATGCCCTTGCCGAGCACCGGATCTTCACCAGGCTTTTCGCGGATCGCAGCAGCACCATCATTGCCATCAGCCACCGGCTCGCCACTATCGAGAAGGCGGACGTGGTCTACATGCTGGAGGACGGGCAGGTGGTGGAGCAGGGAACCCACAAGGAACTGGTGGCCCTCCGCGGCCGCTACTTCCGGATGTTCGAATCGCAGCTCACCGTTGAGGACTCCACGGGCGCCTAGCCTTCAGTCACGGTGGTGCGTACGCGGGCGAGGCTGGGGCGGGGCGGCACGCTGCTGAATCCGAAGGTCACAGGCGGCACCACCGGAGCGAGAGCACCGGCGTCGGCCCCATCCCAGCTGACGACGGCGGAGCTGACCTGGTGGAGGTCGCTCACCCCGTAGTACTCCAGCCTGCCGCTGCCGGCTGTTCCGGAGGTACGGGCGCCCGGAGCAACCAAAGACGCAAGGGGGCTGACAATGCTGAGCCAGCGGGGATGCACAGCCAGCCGGCGGGGCAGCACCGCCAGGGCATAACCCAAGGGTGTCCTGCCCCCGGTGACCGCCCGGACTGCCAGCGGGCCGGCGTCGACCGACAACGAGCGGTCCGCCAGGTCTGCGCGGACGTCAACCACCTGCACCTCGTCAAAGCAGTATGTGGCGGAGATGAACTCCGCGATGGCTTCGGTGGGTGCCAACAGCAGCCTGTGCCCTGAGGGCTGCTGGACCATGACGTCGGAAAACGTTCCGAACGGAGACTGCTGCCAGATGCCGATCACCGCGCGCAGGCCTGATGCGGTGCCAATGCCCGCGATATGCCCGTCAAAGGCCCAGGGAGCGCCCATCACACCACCGTTCCGCGTCAGAGCGGGCCGTAGCCCGCATTGCCGTGGGGATCCCGCCACACGGCCAGATCCTCTTCCACGGCCCGGCGAAGGCCGGGGTTGGCCTGCACCCGCAACCGGAAGGACTGCCGTGCCCGGCCCAAGACCGTTGACGGGACCACGATGCACGCAACCAGGAGGGCCAGGATCAGCACGAAGGCACCCACCAGTGTTGTGGCTGTGCCTTTGGCCGCCGCCGAAGGCAGGTACAGGGCCAAAATCCCACCCAGGGCGACCGCCAGTACGGCGACCATGACGATGCCGCCGCGCGCAGACCCCGGGCCACGGCTGATGAGGGTCCTGTCCGTATTCGGCAGGGAGGCACGCACGCGCTTCCACGACACCACACCCAGCAGCATGAGCGCTGCCCCCAGCGGACCGAGGACAAGCACCGCAGCGGGATTTCCTGACACAGCGGAGAAGAACGCCCCAGCCAGGACCAGGACGGGGCCGCCCGCGATCGCGCTGCTCCAGCCGGCAGCCATGGTGCCCTGGGCGTCCGCCAGCTGCCGGAGCCTGGACGGAGCATTCGGCGGGCTGACCCTGGCCAGCTCGGGGGACAGCCAGTGATCGAGCGGGTGCACCGGCGCGCCGGCCGGGAAAGGACGGTGATGTGTCATGCCGGCAGCAGGCCCAGCCCCTGGCGCAGCCGGTCTTCAAGGTCCTGCGATTGCAGCGGCGCGGGGGAGGGGGTGGCATCGTCCCCGGTGACGATCTCCAGGGAACCGTCGGCCTCAGCCTTGACGTGCACGGCGTGGAAGGTGCCGTCCGCAAGATGCCTGCGGACCGTCCCAGCCGCGGGGCGGCCGTCCGGCGCGGTCCCAAGGTAGAACGTCACCATTTCCACCGCGGTAGTGAACATTCCGTCGGCATTGGTCAGGGGCCGCAGCTCGTGCACGCCATATTTGCTGAGGCTGAGGACCAAAGCCCCGTTTTCCGAACCGAAAAGGAAATACACGTGCTCTGCCTTGGGGGTGACCAGGGCAACCTCCAGCCAGGCATCGGAGTCCGCCAGGACGCCGGCAACACTCGTTGCAGGACCGGCCGGCACCAGGCCCTCGCCCTCGATGGTCATGAGCCCGCGTTCCAGGAGGGTGGCAACGCCTGCCTGTTCAAGCGGTGCGCCTGCGGCGTGGTCGAGCCTGAAGAGGGTTTGGCACTTGAGCGCACCCTTGGTTCCCGCCAGGGCGATCAGCGCGATGAGTTCGTGTTCGGTGATGGGCAGGGGTGCGTCTTCTTGAGTGGTCACAGCAGCCTTAGGGTTCGACGGGTCTCGGTACTTATTCTAGGGAAGCCGGGTGTCAGGTCAGCCAGCCCCACACTTTCTTGGCGCCGTCGGCCACGGCATCGACGGTATTCTTCGCGACGTCGGCCACCGCATCCGCGGTCTTTTTGGCGGCGTCTGCCACCATCTCGGAAGCCGATCCATAGCCCAGGTGCGAGGCAAGCAGTCCCATGCCGCCCCACGCGATCCCGGCCACGGCGAAGAACGGGCCGGCCCCCGGAATGAAGCTTCCCGCCGCGAGCACCGTGGAGATGCCGCCGTCGATCGCCATCCCGGTGTTGCCGCTCTCAAGGCCCTGTGCGAACTGGAGCCCGCCGGTGACGATTCCCAGGCCACCGGAAAGCCGGCCAAGCATGGACGTCCCGTTGAGGAGCTGTGTTCCGCGTACATAGCCCACTCCCGGAACCTGGGCGTACTGGGCGCTGAGCCAGGGCCAGTTGGTGAGCTTCGTGAGGAGTCCGCCGTTGGCCATGGTGGCCAGCAGGTTGTCCGCATACAGCCCCGCACCGGTCACCGCGGCGTTGGCGCCCCACCAGCCAGGACTCGCCGCGACGCCGAGCACACCGTCCAGGGGATTTGTCCCGGCCGCGGCCGGGCCCGTGGTGCCCGGACCCGACGCACCGGGACCACCGGACGAACCGCCCGTGCTGGCGTTCTCCTGCTCATCAGCCTGCGTGAGGAGGGTCTTGGAGGCGTCAAGAAGGGATTGCGACGTCTGTTTCATCATGGGGCGCCACGTGTCGCTCCACTCACGGCGGAAGCGGCCGCCGTCGTTTCCCTTCCAATCGATAGCCGATACCAGGCTGGTGATCTGGCGTTCGGTATCCATCAGGCGTGAACCGGAACGGTCCATGGATTTGGACAAGGACCGCAATTGTTCGATGTCGGCGCCATAGAGGCCAGGGGCCATGGTGGTTCTCCTCGGAAGCTGGGCACGGGAGCGTTCACCGAGCCCCCGGCCCTAGGCTACGTGCTTGGTCCACGATGCCGCCATGGGCAGCGCTGCCCATCCGGGGTTCCTGTTTGTCCGCGCGGGGTCCGGGCCGGGCGGAGCCACCGAACCTGCTGGGATAACCTAGAGCAGTGACTTACGAGATCGAGATTGGCCGTGGCAAGCGTGGGCGTCGTGCCTACTCCCTGGATGACATAGCTGTTGTCCCCAACCGTCGCACCCGTGACCCCAAGGACGTCTCGGTCTCGTGGCAGATCGACGCCTACCAGTTCAGCATGCCGGTCATCGCCGCCCCCATGGATTCAGCCATGTCCCCGCAGACCGCCATTGCACTCGGCAAGCTGGGCGGCCTGGGCGTGCTCGACCTCGAGGGCCTTTGGACCCGGTACGAGGATCCGCAGGCGGTCCTGGATGAGATCAGTGCCCTGGAGGACGAGACCAACAGTCCCGCTGTCACCGGGCGGATGCAGGAGCTCTACAAGGCCCCTATCCAGCCTGAACTCATCACCTCCCGCCTGGCCGAAATCCGTGAAGCCGGCGTCACCGTTGCCGGCGCCCTCACGCCGCAGCGCACCCAGGAGCACTACAAGACCGTTTTGGCTGCCGGCGTCGACATCTTTGTGATCCGCGGCACCACGGTGTCCGCCGAGCACGTCTCCAAGGACCACGAACCGCTGAACCTCAAGCAGTTCATCTACGAGCTCGATGTCCCCGTGATCGTCGGCGGGGCCGCAGGCTACACTCCGGCCCTGCACCTCATGCGCACCGGCGCCGCAGGTGTCCTGGTGGGCTTCGGCGGCGGGGCAACCACCACCACCCGCCGCGCGCTGGGCATCCACGCGCCCATGGCGTCGGCGATTTCCGACGTCGCCGCCGCCCGCCGCGACTACATGGACGAGTCCGGCGGCCGGTACGTACACGTCATTGCCGACGGCGGCATGGGCACCTCCGGCGATATGGTCAAGGCCATCGCCATGGGCGCCGACGCCGTCATGCTGGGCAGTGCGCTGGCCCGCGCCGAAGAAGCGCCGGGCAAGGGCTGGCACTGGGGCCAGGAAGCCCACCACCTCGAACTCCCGCGCGGGGACCGGGCCAACGTGGGAACCGTTGGACCCATGGAGGAAGTCCTTTTCGGACCCGGCCACCACACCAACGGAACGTCCAACCTGATCGGTGCGCTGCGCCGCTCCATGGCGACCACCGGCTACTCGGACCTGAAGGAATTCCAGCGGGTCGACGTCGTGGTTTCCCCCTACGAAGGAAACTGACGCCACGCACTCCGGCAGGGCGCCCCAGCGGACGCCCTGCCCAAGTGTGCCCCAAGCAAGTAGGGTAGTTCTACTACCGGCACTTGAGGCACTGGAGGCGTTCAATGAAGACTGATCCTGCAGGCGGCGGGGCCCTGGGCCCGGAAGCCAGGGAAGCATCCATCCAGCGGCTGCGAGCCACGACCGAACCCGGCCAGGAGCTGGACATCCTGATTGTTGGCGGCGGGATCGTGGGAACCGGTGCCGCGCTGGACGCCGTCACCCGCGGCCTGAGCGTGGGCATCGTTGAGGCCAGCGACTGGGCAGCCGGAACGTCCTCCCGGTCATCCAAGCTCATCCACGGCGGCCTCCGCTACTTGGAGATGCTGGACTTCGCTCTGGTCAAGGAGGCCCTGCAGGAACGCGGGCTGCTGCTCTCCGAACTGGCGCCCCACCTGGCCCGGCCCGTGCCCTTCCTCTACCCGCTGACCAAACCCTTCGTGGAACGGCCCTACGTGGGAGCGGGCATCGCCCTCTACGACGCCATGTCCGTCTCCAGCGGCCACAGCCGCGGCGTCCCCTTCCACAAGCACCTGTCCAGGCGCGGCACCCTGCGGGCCGCGCCGAGCCTGAAGGACGACGCGTTCGTGGGCTCCATCCGTTACTACGACGGGCAGGTGGATGACGCCAAGTACGTTGCCAACCTGGTCCGCACCGCTGCCCATTACGGGGCCCATGCCGTCAACCGGATGGCGGTGGTGGACTTCCTCCGCGAAGGCGAGCGGGTGGTGGGCGCCAAAGTGGAAAACCGTGAGGACGGCTCCCGGTTCAACGTCCGTGCCAAGCAGGTCATCAACGCCACCGGCGTCTGGACCGACGAAACGCAGGCCATGGTCACGGACCGCGGGCAGCTGAAGGTCCGCGCGTCCAAGGGCATCCACCTGGTGGTGCCGAGGGACCGCTTCCAGTCCACTGTCGGACTGATCCTGCGCACCGAGAAATCCGTGCTGTTCGTCATCCCCTGGGGCAGGCACTGGATCATCGGCACCACTGACACGGACTGGCACCTGGACAAGGCCCACCCCGCTGCGAGCAGCAAGGACATCGACTACATCCTCGAGCACGTCAACAAGGTCCTGAAGCGGCCGCTGACCCGTGAGGACGTTGAAGGCGTGTACGCCGGGCTCCGGCCCCTGCTGGCCGGCGAGAACGACTCCACCGCGAAGCTCTCCCGCGAGCACGTCGTGGCCCACCCCGTGCCGGGGTTGGTGGTAGTGGCCGGCGGCAAATGGACCACTTACCGTGTGATGGCCAAGGACGCCGTGGACGAGGCCACCCGCACCATGGACGAACGGGTGCCGCCGAGCTGCACCGAGACCATCCCGCTGCTGGGCGCCAGCGGATTCCGGGCAGCCTGGAACCGCCGCAACCGGACGGCCGAAGAAAGCGGCGTCCACGTGGCCCGCATCGAGCACCTGCTGAACCGCTACGGCTCCATGACCCCGGAAGTACTTGCCCTGATTGCTGAGAATCCGGAACTGGCCGAGCCCCTGCCGGGAGCGGACGACTACCTGCAGGCCGAAGCGGTCTACGCAGCCACCCACGAAGGTGCCCGGCACGTCCACGACGTCCTGACCCGGCGGACGCGCATCTCCATCGAGGCGTGGGACCGCGGCGTGTCCGCTGTTCCGGTTGTCGCTAAACTGATGGGTGACGTCCTCGGCTGGAGCGACGCTCAGCGCGAAAATGAAGTCCGGCACTACATTGCCCGGGTTGAGGCCGAACGGCTCAGCCAGGAACAGCCGGATGACGAATCCGCAGACGCCGCCCGCCTGGGCGTGGAAGACATCGTGCCCTTGCGCTGAGGGGAGGATGGCCGGCGCTGCTGACTGAAGGGACACGCCTTGGCGGAACCGCTTGACCCGTACGACGCCGAACTTACCACCCCGGACATGGTCATCCTGGAGCTGGAGGCCACGGACAAGGACGACGCCGCCGCCCAGCTGTCGGAGCGGCTGTTCGCTGCCGGGCGGGTGTCCGACCTCGACGGGTTCCTCCGGCACGTCAATGCCAGGGAACACCAACTCGCCACCGGACTCCCGGGCGGCATCGGCCTGCCGCATGCCCGCAGCGAGTTCGTTGCCCGCACCTCCATTGCCGTGGGCATCACCAAGTACGGCCATGCCCTGGACTTCGGCGCCGCCGACGGTCCCGCCACCGTGATCCTGCTCATCGCCACCCCCGCCAGTTCCTTCTCGGACCACCTGGAGGTCCTGGCTACGCTGGCGCGGTCGCTGTCCAAGGAATCGTTCCGTGAATCGCTGCGCCGGGCCTACGACGCCGAAGTGATCGCTGAACTCATCAACTCCAGCCTGGTGTTCTTCGACCACTGACCGGAGGTCTGCGGGTGCGCCCGCAGCTCCGGCGTTTAGTTGTTCTACAGAACTACGAAGTACGGTTAAGACGTGTGGAAAACAGCCCTTAAGCCCCGATGGATTGCGGGATTCATCTTTGCGATCGCCGTGTCCGGGGTCTTCGTGCTGCTGAGCCAGTGGCAGTTCGGCCGCTCCACCAGCCCGGAAATGCCGGTCAACCCGGATACCGAGAAGGTCCAGCCGCTGACGGACACCCTCCAGCCGGGCGAGTTCTTCCACGGGTCCGACGCCGACCAGATGGTCAGTGCCACCGGAACCTATGATCCCGCCAAGCAGGTCCTGGTCCCCGGCCGCCTGCACGACGGGAAGACCGGCTACTGGGTTGTCTCCGCTTTCGCCGTGGACGGCGCACCCACCCTGACCGGTTCCGCTGCGTCCCCCCGGACCTGGATCCCGGTAGCCCGCGGATGGGTGGCCGACGCCGATGAGGCGACCGCGCCGCCGTCGGGCCCCGTCCAGGTAACCGGACGCCTCCTGCCCTCCGAAGCACCCGTGGCCGGAAAAGCGGCCAACCCCGGCGAAGCCACAGCGGTTTCCGTGGCTGAACTTATCAACGACTGGGAAATCAGCAGCTACCCGGGCTTCGTGGCCGCCACCGCCGAGGTTGCCGGAGGAGCGGACGTCAGCGCCGCCGCCGTCCCGGGAAACCTCCTGCCGCTGGAGATCGGCCCGCAGCCGCCCGCGCAGCAGATCAACTGGCTCAACCTCTTCTACTCCCTGGAGTGGGTGGTCTTCGCCGGGTTTGCATTCTTCATCTGGTGGCGCCTGGTCAAGGATGACTACCACCGGGACCTCGAAGACGCACTTGACCACGCCGAACCGCATGAACCAGAACAGCAGCCAGGGGCCACCCGGCAGCCTGAACACACCGAGCAAAAGGTACAGCCATGATTGATCCGAAACCGGCCACCGGAAACGACACGGCAGGCAAGGCCGCCCCCAGGAAGCGCCGGTTCGGCGGCACCGAGGCGCAGATCCGGTCAGCCCTGAAGTTCTACAAGGTGCTGGCCTACCTGACCGGCGCCATGCTGTTGCTCCTGTGTGCCGAGCTCGTGGCACGGTACGGCTTCGGGCAGTACCTCTTCGCCGGCGGCACCGATGCCGCCACCGGCCAGCCCTTCGGCTTTGGTTTTGCCGAGGCGGAACCGCCGGGAGTCCTCAACGGCGTGAACCTGTCCATCACGGTGCTGATTGTCCACGGCTGGATGTACGTGGTGTACCTGATTTCGAACTTCCGGCTCTGGTCCCTGATGCGCTGGCCGTTCCTCAAGCTGATCCTGCTGGCCCTGGGCGGCGTGGTCCCGTTCCTCTCCTTCATCGTCGAGAAGAAGTTCCATGCCGACGTGGAAGCTGAGCTCGCCGCGAACCCGCAGGCGCCGCAGCGGTACTGAAACCCGCCAGCACAGAACCCCGGCGCTGCCTGCGCCCCAAAGCCGTGCCCGCCAATCGCCGTCGGACGTTTGCTCCGTCACAGCGCGGCGTCTCAAGGTGCGCCGGTGCAACGCCGCAACGTAGGCTATTACGGTGACTACTCCCACTGCATCCCAGACTTCCCAGAAGCCGGTGCTGGTTGTTGACTATGGAGCCCAGTACGCGCAGCTGATTGCCCGCCGCGTCAGGGAAGCGAATGTGTATTCGGAAGTGGTTCCGCATACTTACACCACCGAACAGCTCCTCGCCAAGAACCCCGCCGCGATCATCCTTTCCGGCGGACCTTCCAGCGTTTATGCCGACGGCGCCCCCAGCGTGGGTGCCGATCTCTTCGAAGCCGGCATCCCCGTCTTTGGCATCTGCTACGGCTTCCAGGCCATGGCCAACGCACTGGGCGGCAAGGTGGACAAGACCGGCCTTCGGGAATACGGCTCCACCCAGACCACCATCCTGGGCGAAGGGCGTTCCGTGCTCGAGGGCATGCCCCAGCACCAGAACACCTGGATGAGCCACGGCGACTCCGTGCACGCGGCTCCGGAGGGCTTTGAGGTCCTGGCCACCACTGCCGGCGCCGAGGTTGCAGCCTTCGCCAACGAGGAAAAGTGCCTCTACGGCGTGCAGTGGCACCCCGAGGTCAAGCACTCAGCCTACGGCCAGCAGGTGCTGGAAAACTTCCTCTTCAAGGGCGCCAAGATCGAGCCCAACTGGACCACGGGGAACATCCTCGAAGAGCAGGTTGAGCGCATCCGCAACCAGATCGGTGATGCCCGGGTCATCTGCGGCCTCTCCGGCGGCGTCGATTCCGCCGTCGCAGCAGCCCTCGTGCAGCGCGCCGTGGGCGATCAGCTCACGTGTGTGTTCGTTGACCACGGCCTGCTCCGCGAAGGCGAAGCGGAGCAGGTTGAACGCGACTTTGTCGCCGCCACCGGCGTCAAGCTTTACATCGCGAACGAGCAGGAGCGCTTCCTCTCCGCACTGGCCGGAGTGAGCGATCCCGAAACCAAGCGCAAGATCATCGGCCGCGAATTCATCCGCGCCTTCGAAGAAGCCGAACTGGCCATCATCGCCGAGGCCGCCGCGCACGGTGAGAAGATCAAGTTCCTGGTCCAGGGCACCCTGTACCCGGACGTCGTCGAATCCGGCGGCGGCGAAGGTGCAGCAAACATCAAGAGCCACCACAACGTGGGCGGCCTCCCCGAGGACCTGCAGTTTGAGCTCGTCGAGCCGCTGCGGGCCCTGTTCAAGGATGAGGTCCGTGCCGTGGGCGCCCAGCTGGGACTGCCCCAGGAGATCGTGGGACGCCAGCCGTTCCCGGGCCCGGGCCTGGGTATCCGGATCGTCGGCGACGTCACGAAGGAGCGCCTGGACCTGCTGCGCAAGGCCGACGCCATCGCCCGCGCCGAGCTGACCGCCGCCGGCCTGGACAACGAGGTGTGGCAGATGCCCGTCGTACTGCTGGCAGATGTCCGCAGCGTCGGCGTCATGGGAGACGGCCGCACCTACGGCCACCCCATCGTCCTGCGCCCGGTCTCTTCCGAGGACGCCATGACCGCCGACTGGTCACGCCTGCCTTATGACCTCCTGGCCCGGATCTCCAACCGGATCACCAATGAGGTGGACGGCGTTAACCGCGTGGTGCTGGACGTCACCAGCAAGCCGCCGGGAACCATCGAGTGGGAATAGCATCCTGAAGTGGCCGGCCTCCGTTGACGGAGGCCGGCCACTTCTGTCTTGCTGTGAAAAACCCCTAATTTCGCTGCTCCAGTGTTGCGGTCTCTCAGTCCGGGCACGGAAGCGGCTACTGTCGAACCTATGCCGGTATGGTCCAGGGCGTCACGTGCAAACGCAGAAAAGAAGGCAGAAGTGTCAGTTGGTCAAGGCCACCCGGAAGGCTCGGAAGAGCTTCGCAAATGGCTGTCCGGGCTCAAACCCGTCACCGGGGCAGACACAATGCTGCGCTTTACCAAGACGCCCGAAGGCTCCATAGACCTCACCTCTGCCCACCCCTCAGGCCTGGCCCAGCTCATGGCCGGACGCCGCACCCGCCTGTCCACGCTGATCCGCGACCAGCAGCAGTATGTGGTGGCTGCCCGGGCATCCCGCAACATCCGGTCCAAGATCTTCGAACTGTCCAACGACCGCGGGATCGACGCCGGGTACCTCTCCGCGGGCACCGTGGTGTGGACATCCGCCGTCGGAGGCAAACCGCAACGGGTTTCCGCGCCCGTCATGCTCACTGCGATTTCCCTCACCGTCCGGCCCGGGGAAGACGATTACGAACTCCAGCTGACAGAGCAGGCACACATCAACCCCGCGTTGGTCCGCCACCTGAAGTCCGTCCACGGCATTGTCTTCGACGTCAACGCCGTCACCCGCCTCGCGTACAGCACGGCGCGTTTCGATCCCCAGCCCGTCCTGGACCGGCTGGGCACCCTCATCCGGCCCATCCACGGCGCCGAGGCGCAGCACAACCTGCTGGTGTCCACGTTTGCGGACCTTTCCGGCAACCTTGACGATCCGTGGATCAATGACTCCAACCCGATCGTCTCCGCCCTGGCCACGGCCGGCGGCGGCGAAGTGGTGGATGTCGAAACCCCGGACCCCGCGCGCTTCCCGCCGCTGGACAGCCGGCATCCCCAGGACGAGCTGCTTCTCCTGGACGCGGACACGGACCAGCAGTACGTGGTGGACGCCGCCCGCGCCGGCGACTCGCTGGTGGTCAGCAGCCCGCCCGGTACCGGGCAGACACAGACAGCCATCAACACCATCGGCGCCCTGGTGGACGCCGGCCGGACCGTCCTGGTGGTGGGGGACCGGCGGGCCAGCCTTAACGAGGTGTCCGGCCAGCTCGAAGCGCTGGGCCTGGACTCCATCCTGTTCCAGCTGTCTGGGAACGTTACCGCCCAGCAGCTGAAGTCCCAACTGGTCCGCGCTATTGTGCGGAACGAAAAGTCCCTCAAGCCACAGCTGGGGAACCTGCACAGCACGCTGACCGAACACCGCCATGCGCTGATGGACCACGTGGCGTCCCTGCACAATGTCCGAGACCGGTGGGGCTGCTCGCCGTACCAGGCCATGCAGTCACTGGCCGAGCTGACCTCCATCCATCCCGCGCCTGCCACCACTGTGCGGCTGAAGCGGAGCGTCCTGGACAGCATCCGCGACCGCGAGGAGCTCGCCGGCCGGCTCCAGCGCGCAGCAGAGCTGGGCAGCTTCAGCAAGGCGTCCACCACCAGCCCGTGGCATGGCGCCCGGCTGCTGACACGCAAGGAAACGGAAGAAGCCCAGGACCTGGTCCGGGCCATTGCAAAGAGCCTTCCCGTGCTCCGGGAGCGGATGAATGCCGTGGCCGAGCACGCGGAAATCCGTCTTGGTGAATCCTTCGCCGAATGGGGCGAGCAGCTGGAGCTGCTGGTCGCCGTGCGCGGAAGCCTGGACAAGTTCACGCCGGATATCTTCGACCGGCCGGTCACCGACCTCATTTCCGCGACCGCACCTTCTGCGTGGCGGCGGGAACGCGGGATCGAGATGACCTCCATGCAGCGGTCGCGGCTCCGCCGGGTGGCCAAGGAGTACGTCCGGCCGGGCGTCCACATCGCAGACCTGCATACGTCCCTGCTCCTGGTCCAGGAACAGCGTGCCCGCTGGGCAGGGTACGCCACCACCCAGCGGCACCCTGCCGTCCCATCGGGACTGGCGGAGATGAACGCCCTGTACCGCGAGCTGGACCAGGAGCTTGCGGCCCTTGGCGAATGCCTGAAGCACACGGCCGGGGGCGGGGCGCTGTCCGCTGTCCGCTACGAAGACCTCCTGGAGCGGCTGGAACGCCTGGTCGCGGACACCGACACGCTCAAGACGCTCCCCGAGCGCACGCTCCTCGTGGAGAGCATGCGCGAGCACGGCCTGGGCGAACTCCTGGCCGACCTCGCCGAACGCGAAGTTCCTGCCGGGTCGGTTGCTGCAGAACTTGAACTGGCCTGGTGGCAGTCGGCCCTTGAGGCCATGATCAGCGGCGACGACTACCTCGCAATGTCCGACGGCGATGCCCTGCGCCAGCTTGAAGCCGAGTACCGGCTCGCGGACAACGCCCACATCGCCAGCGGGGCAGCACGGCTGCGCTGGGACCTGGCCGAGCGTTGGCGGGCAGCCATCGGGGACCAGCCCCGGCAGGCCGGCCTCCTGCGCAGCCTGCTCAAGGACGGCCGGGTGTCACTGCCTGCGCTGACCGCCCAGGCACCGGACCTGATCGGCACGCTGGTTCCCGTCTGGTCGGTGAGCCCCTACCTCATGAGCGGGCTGCTGCCCGCAGAACAGCACTTCGACGCCGTGGTGATCCTCGATGCCGAAGCCACAAGCCTGCAGGCTGTCCTGCCTTCCATCGCCAGGGCCCGGCAGGTTATTGCCTTCGGCGATGCCCGGATCGCCAGTCCCCGCAGCTTCACGGTGGGGGTGGAGCGGCTCGCGCCCGGCGAGTCCGCGCACCAGCGGGTAGAGAGCGCCTTCAAAGCACTTTCCGCCGTGCTGCCGGTATGGCAGCTCACCAACGTCTACCGCGGTGTGGACGAGGACCTGGTGCTGCAGCTGAGCAGGAACTTCTACGACGGCGGACTCCGCCGCCTCCCCGAGGGACAGTCGGCCACCGGGCTGGACCGGTCGTTGCTCGTGGAGTACTTGCCGGACGGCACAGGCCTGCCCAGCGCCGACCACGAGGGCGTGGAATCCGTGGTGGCCGAAGTCAACCGCGTGGTGGAGCTGGTGTTCGAGCACGCGCGGCTGCGGCCGAGGACGTCCCTGGCGGTTGTCACGGCAAGCCTGCGGCATGCCGCGAGGATCGGCGAGTCCATCCGGCTCCAGTTGCCCAACTACCCCGGGCTGGCCAGCTTCTTCGGAGCGGGGCCGGAGTCCTTCCGGGTTGTTGACCTTGAACGGGCACAGGGGCTGGTGCGGGACCATGTCATCTTCTCGCCCGGCTACGGGCGCACACCCCACGGGCGTGCGCTTCACAACTTCGGCCCGCTGTCCGCCGAGGGTGGCAGGGAAAAGTTTGCGCTGGCCATGACCCGTGCCCGCCGTTCCATCCACGTTCTGACGTGCTTCCGCCCGGAGGACCTGGACCACACCAGGCTGTCCCACGGTGCCCAGGACCTGTACGCGCTCCTTGACCGGGAGATTTCGGGGAACACGGACCTCGGCACTCCGGCGTCCCGGGCAGCTGCCAGCGAGCAGGCGCTCGGCGCGGACCCGCTTGTTGCCGACCTCGGCGACAGGCTCCGTGCACGCGGCGCCCGGGTGTGGCACCAGTACGACGGCGTCATCGACGTAGTGGCCGCCGCGGACCCGCTGGGCACCATGGGCCAGGATGACGCAGACCTTCCCTGGCCGGTGGCGATCGAGTCCGACGGCACCGAGCAGTACCGCACCATGAGCGTGCGTGAGCGCAGCCGGCTGCGCCCGCAGATGCTGGAGCGGCTGGGGTGGCGGTACATGCCGCTGTGGACCATCGAGGTGTTTACCGATCCTTCGGCCTGCGCAGACCGGATTGCAGGGTACCTGGGGCTGGAACGGGTGGCTCTTCCAGGCCGCGCGGCTGAGTCCGCCGGTTTCCTTGACGACGACGTCCACCAGGCGCTGAATGGAATCGACGCCGCGCAGCCTGCTGCTGTCCCGTATCCGGCCACCATCGGGTCAGGGTTCCGGCGTGACACGCCGCGTGGCGAAGAACGCCATGAGTCCCAGGACGATCCAGAATCAACCGGCGCAGACGGCACCGCTGCAGCACCAGAGAATGAGGAGGCGGGCACCGTGACCGCGAAAGATGCCGGGACGCCACAGGATGCAGTTGATCCCGAGGACGCAGGGAGCACCGTGGACGAGGCCGATACCGAAAGCGCCGCAACTTCCGGCGATGCCGCGGACACGGACGCGGCCCGCTCGCTGGCAGCGCACGGCCGGGTGGAGGGCGTACTGCCCAAGACCGCCGCGGAAGACGACCCGAGGGCCTGGGGCGACCGCGACGACGACCATGACGCGTGGTTGAAGGAGCAGAAGCCGCCGCACTGGGGCTGAGGCCCCCTTGACCCGCAGGCGTGACCGGCTCTGCGGGACCTGCCAGGCCGGTCACGACGGCGGTCCCACCAGGACGAAGAACAGTTTGCCCTGCGTGGACGCCCCTGCCAGGCGCGCTGACTGCTCAGCTGTGGCTGCCACGACGATCAACCCGTCGGTCTCCGCGGTGCCCAGCCACTGTCCGCCCTGGCCACCTTTGGTGGCGGTCCAGAGGACAGGGACCCCCGCGGCCAGGACTTCCGAGGGCCCCTGCTGGTCGAACCCGTTGCCGGATGTCAGGACGACGTTTACCAGCTGCCCGGGCGACACCAGTTGGATGGACGAGGCATCGGCCATCCGCAAAGGAACGGCAGCCGACCCCGGGGGAGTGCCGGTGAGCAGCCCCGGGCCGAGCAGCTGGACATCGGTGACCAGCTGCCCTTTTCGCAGCGGAGTTGCCAACTGCTTGCCGGCGGCCTCGGCCTGGCCACTCAGCACGCCCTCGGACAGCAGGCCGGGCGGTACCCGCACCGGAACAAGGTCCGAGGCCGTGACAGCCGTTCCGGCGGGCAGGTCCCTCGCCGCGGACAGGGCTGTGACGGTATCGGCCGGCGCGGGCGTGAGCTGATGGACAGTCATGGACGCTGCAGCGCAGAGGAGCAGGGCAACTGCGAGGCGACGGTTGCGGTTGAGCACCCCGGCAACCCGGGTCAGCGGGCTGCCGCGCCGGGAAGCGGCAACGCCCCGCTTGGTTTGGAAGCCGGACGGTCTGCGGTGGGCACGGAGGGGATGTGCAGGCATGCCTTCACGCTAGGTGGGCGGGCATGGCAGACGACAGCGGCCCCGGTCCTATGTGGACAACGTGGTGCTGTCCTCAGGTCCGGGGCCGCGGGGGCAGTCCGGGTGTGGTGCGGAGCGGTGTCAGCTCGCGGCAGCCGCCGGTGCGGGCGCCGGAGCAGGCGCTGCCGGGGCCGCAGGTGCTGCGGAGACGGTGCTGCCCTTGGAGTCGCGGGAGTCGGTGCGGTAGAAGCCCGATCCCTTGAAGACGACGCCCACGCTGTTGAACTTCTTGCGCAGCGTACCTTCGCACTCCGGGCAGGACGTCAGCGAACTGTCCGAGAACGACTGGACGATGTCAAAAGCATGGCCGCAATCCTTGCAGGCGTAAGCATATGTTGGCACTGGTGCTCCTCCTCTGGGGCAAACGAGAGGTCCCGCGCTGCCACCCGTTCCTCAGATGGTCCGTTAGCAGTCGCAGGGCCTGAGTGCTAATTCTATCATCCCTGTCCACCGGCCGCCCGGGTTCAGGGAGTGCCTGCCAGGACCCGAAATCCGCCCGGAGTCAGGACGGCCGGAACGGGACGGTCGAACTCCTCGGCGGGGATCCGCCCGGCAGGCAGGAGTTCTTCGTCGTAGATAACAGCGGCGAGCGGAATATGCTTCCCGGCAGTGTCCAGATGGCCCAGGAACTTGTCGTAGTAACCTCCGCCCTGCCCGATCCGGTTACCGGAGAGGTCAACGGCAGTGGCCGGAATGAACAGCCCTGACGCGCCGCCGGCCACATCCGGCCCGTGCCGCGGCCCGTCAGGTTCCATGACGGGCGCGTAACGGCTGCGCGCAAACGGAATGCCGGGAGACCAAAACACCCAGCTCAGCTCCCTCCCGGGTTCGCACACTGGCAGCAGGACCCGGTGTCCCCGGGCGTGGAGGGCCTGGATCAGCGGCAGGGTGGGGGGTTCGACGCCGACGCCCAGGTAGACGCAGAAGGTCGCGGTGGTGCCGTCCGCCAGGGCGCCGGCCCAGGCGGTGCCATGTTCCGCCAGGGCGCTGCCGGCCTTCTCCAGGGCTGCCGGCGAAAGTTCCGCTCGGCGGGCACGGTGGGCAGTCCGGATGCCGTCCTTGGCACCGGTCTGATGTTCAGTCATGGGTTTTCCCTCCATCGCCGCGGGCGGCGGGTTCATGTGCAGGTCCGCGCCGGGACCGGACGGCTGATTACTTAATGCTTGCCGCTGACGCTAGATTAGTCCGGTGACTACCAGTAACCCGAGAGTTCGCAAAGCCGTCATCCCCGCTGCGGGGCTGGGCACCCGGTTCCTTCCCGCCACCAAGGCTATGCCCAAGGAAATGCTTCCGGTGGTGGACAAGCCTGCCATCCAGTACGTCGTGGAGGAAGCCGTTGGAGTCGGACTCAACGATGTCCTGATGATCACGGGACGCAACAAGCGGGCGCTCGAGGATCACTTTGACCGTGTTCCGTCGCTTGAGTCCACCCTCTCGGACAAGGGTGATACCAAGAAGCTGGAGTCCATCCAGGCCGCCAGCAACCTCGGCGACATCCACTACGTCCGCCAGGGCGATCCCAACGGCCTCGGCCACGCCGTGCTGCGCGCCCGCCAGCATGTGGGCAACGAGCCCTTTGCCGTGCTCCTCGGTGATGACCTGATTGATGCCCGGGACGAGCTCCTGGGAACCATGATCGACGTGCAGGCCAAGACCGGCGGTTCGGTGGTTGCGCTCATCGAGGTGGATCCGTCCCAGATCAGCGCCTACGGCTGCGCGGACATCGAAGAGATCGACGGCGAAGGCTACGTGCGGATCAACAGGCTCGTTGAGAAGCCCGCGGCGGACGAGGCACCGTCCAACCTCGCAGTCATCGGCCGCTACGTGCTGCACCCCGCTGTCTTCGACGTGCTGGAGGAAACCGGCCCCGGCCGTGGCGGCGAGATCCAGCTGACCGATGCCCTGCAGGAACTTGCCACCGGCGAGGGTGAAGGCTACGGCGTCTACGGTGTGGTGTTCCGCGGACGCCGCTACGACACCGGTGACAAACTGAGCTACCTGAAGGCCTGCGTGCAGCTGGCCGTCGACAGTGATGACCTGGGCCCCGGCCTGCGGGAGTGGTTGCCGGGCTTCGCCGCCCAACTCGCCAAGTAGCATCGTGCGCTACGGTCCCATCTGGCCGGCCACGCTGGAATGCGGTGACCTGGTCCTGCGGCCCATCCGCTACCGCGACCGGAAAGAATGGACCGAAGTGCGGTCACGCAACAGCCAGTGGCTTGCGCCGTGGGAAGCGTCCAACCCGGATCCGCGCGGAGGGTTGCCGGACTACCGCCAGATGGTACGTTCGCTGAATTCCCAGGCGGCCCAGTCCACGGCGTTGCCCTTCCTCATCACCGAGCGGGTTGCCGGCAGCCGGAGCCCGCACATCGTGGGCCAGTTGACGGTGTCATCCATCCTTTGGGGCTCGGCAATGATGGCCACGCTGGGCTACTGGGTGGACCAGGCCAGGGCGGGCCACGGGATCGCTCCGACGGCGGTGGCCCTGGTGACAGACCACTGCTTCCAGACCCTGGGGCTGCACCGGATGGAAATCAACATCCGCCCCGAAAACGGGCCCAGCCTGCGGGTGGTGGAAAAGCTGGGATTCCGCGACGAGGGGTACCGGCCCCGCTACCTGCACATCAATGGTGAATGGGCTGACCACCGGTCCTTCGCGCTCACCTCCGAGGAAGTCCCGGACGGGCTGTTGCCGCGTTGGCTGGCCACCCGGACGTCTTAATTCCACTCATTTGGCAACCGCCCTGCGACACACCGCAGCCAATGCCACTGTGGCAGTGGTGATACTCATACGGTTTTGAGTGTGGACTTCCCCCTTAGCAGCTCTGTGATCCTTGTGGTTGCCGTCGTGCTCTGGATTGTGTGGGTTGCCCCCTACGTTCTCCGGAACCGCAGGCACCAATTCCGGCCCGCCGGCGATTTCATGGTGGACACCCCCGCAGAGGAGAAACCGGAACGGCCGCAAGGCATGGTCCTGAACGTCGCCGCCAAGCAGGAGAAAACGATGGATACCAGGAAGAGCGCCGCACCAGTGGCCAAGCCCGCGGGCGCTGCCAGGCCCACTGGCGCAGCCAACGGGCGGCTGCGCATCCACTACGGACGCACCTCCATCGCGCTTATGGGGTTCCTTTCGCTCATCACGGCATTCGTTTCCGGCGTCCTGCTGCCGTTCGGACTGGGTTCGGCCGTCCTGCCGCTGTCCTGCGTGGCGCTCACGGCAGCGTCAGTCGTCCTTTTGCGCACCCTCGCCGTCCGGAGCCGCAAGGCGAAGGTCAACGCAGCGTTCCGCTCGGCCATGAGCGCGCCGGCCCGCAGGGCTGCACCCCTTGACCGGATTCCGCCCAAGCCGGAAGCGGCACCTGTGCCTGCCCGGCCGGAAAGCCCGCTTTTCGACGCCGAGGCCCACACGCCCCAGCCCAAGCCGCTGACCGCCGTCGAACTGCGTGAAGCAGCCATCGCCGTAGCCGTGGCCGCGGGCGATACCAGCGCGGCAGCACCGGCGTCGGACGCTCCCTCCAGTACGCCCTGGGAGCCTGTTGAGGTCCCCAAGCCTGTGTACGTGGAGGCGGCCAAAGCCGAGCGGCCGGAGCCCAAACCGCTTGAGCTTCCCGAAGCACCCAAGGCCCTCGGTAAGCCGTCGCTGAAGCAGGGCGCGGCCGGAAACGCGGCGGGAGCGGCCGGTGCGGCACCTGTTGACGCCCAGCAGCTCACCAAGGCGCAGAGCGCGCTCAGCAACCTCGACGACGTCCTGCAGCGCCGCAGGGCCTAGTCTCCAGCCAGGCCCCAGCGCCGGACCCCGCACAGGCATCCATGGTGCCGGGAACGCCGGTTGGCATTGGGGCAGGAAAAATGTGTAGCCTAGGGGCACCGGTTCAGACCCCGCCAAAAGGTCGCACCGATCCGGGGCTATAGCTCAGTTGGTAGAGCGCTTCGTTCGCATCGAAGAGGTCAGGAGTTCGAATCTCCTTAGCTCCACAGTTATTGAAACGCCAAAGGCCATCCTTCCAGGATGGCCTTTGGCGTTTCCGGGCAACATCGGGGCCAGCGGGACCTGCCAAACGGTCTTCCGATGATCTAGTTGTCAGTTTGATAATTAACCGCTACCTTGTAATTATCTGATTGATAATTACGAAAGGAAGCGGCGATGACGGGCCTACTCGACTGGATGAACTCCGCAGCAGTGCCGGACCTCCTCGGCTCACCTGTAAGCTGGATTGAGGTCATCGGCTTCGCCACCGGCGCGGCCTGCGTCTACGGCGTGGCCAAGCAGAAGCTGTGGAACTGGCCGGTGGGGATCGTGAACAACGTTGCGTTCATCATCCTGTTCCTGGGTGCCGGCCTCTATGGGGAAACGGTCCTACAGGTCATCTTCGCTGCCGTGGCCGTCTATGGCTGGTTCAACTGGGTGCGCGGCAGTTCCGCCACCGAGGCCAGCAATGACCTGCCCATTCGGGACGCCACCGGCAAGGAAGTTCTCCTCGGCGCCGGTTCCACGATGGCCGGCACTGCTGCGGTGGCCATGATCCTGACGCACGGCACAGACTCCCAGGTGCCATGGCCGGACGCCTTCGTCCTGACAGCCTCCCTGGTTGCCACCTACTGGCAGGCGAAGAAGATCTTCCAGCACTGGTACCTCTGGATCCTCATCGACCTGGTCTCCATTCCCCTGTACTTCAGCCGGGGGCTGGCACTGACAGCCATCCTCTACATCGGATTCCTTGCCCTCTGCGTGTACGGGCTGAACGGCTGGAGGCGCAGCCGCGCCGCCGGGAAGAAACCCCTGATCACCGTCCCGGCAGGAGCCTGACAATGTTCACCCAGTCCATGGTCATCGGCAAGTTCTACCCTCCCCACGCCGGCCACGCCCACCTCATTGCCACAGCCGCCTCGCAGTCCGAAAAGGTGGCGGTCCTTGTCCTGGGCACACGCTTTGAGTCCATCACCGTCGCCGACCGCGCCAGCTGGCTGGCCGCCGAATTTGAAGGCACCAACATCCAGGTCATCGCGATGCCGAACGACTGCCCGGAGGACTACCACTCGGACGCCATCTGGAAGGCCCAGAACGAGCTCATGCGCCTGGCCCTGAAGTCCCGCGGCATCACCGCCGTCGACGCCGTCTTCAGCTCCGAGGCGTACGGCGCCCGGCTTGCGGGCTACTTCGGCGCCGAACACGTGCTCGTCGACCAGTCCCGCACCACCTATCCGATCAGCGGCACTATCTGCCGTGACGATCCCGCAGCGGCGTGGCCTTATGTACTGGCCCCGGCACGGCAGGAACTGGCAACCAGGATCATCGTTGTGGGCGCCGAATCCACCGGCACCACCACCCTCACCCGGGCCCTGATGGATCACTACCGGGGACGGTTCCCGCTGATCGCCGACGTGCCCGAATACGGCCGCGACTACACCTATGAGAAGTTCGACGCCCTGCGGGCCGTGAAGCCGGATGCCGAACTTGCCGACATGGTGTGGACCGCGCGGGACTTCAGCGTCATCGGTGCGCGGCAAAACCAGCTGGAAAACGCGGCGGCCGATACCTGCCCGCTGGTCATCGCCGACACCGACGCCTTGGCCACCACCCTGTGGGAACGGTATTACCTGGGGGAGCGCAGCTACGGCTCCTATCACGCAATGGATACCCTGCCGCGCCGGGATCTCTATCTGGTCACCGACGATGAAGGTGTGCCGTTCGAGGACGACGGTTGGCGGGAGGGCGAGCACCGCCGCGCCGAGATGACCGAGTGGTTCAAGGAGACACTGGCCGCGGAGGGACACTCCTGGATCCTGGTCACCGGCAGCCACGAACGGCGCATGAAAACCGCCACCGACGTCATTGACCTGGTCCTGGCCCAGCGGAACGGCTTCGCCTCCCCGCCCTGGGCCACCCGCACCGTCCTGGAAGGTGCGCCGGCATGAATGAAGCCAACGCCGAGCGGGACTATCTTGAGTCCTACCGGCCCGGTGACTACCCGTCCGTCGCCCTGACCGCAGACCTTGTGGTCTTCGCGGTCACCGGCGGCGTCCTCCGCGTGGCCCTGGTCCGCCGCGGCGCGCACCCCTTCAAGGGCCGGCTGGCCCTGCCGGGGGGATTCGTGGGGCCCCGGGAATCAGCGGAGGCAGCCGCCGGCCGCGAGCTGTCCGAGGAAACCGGGCTGGACCTGGGAACGCTGCCGGTCCACCTCGAACAGCTGGCGACGTACAGCGCCCCCGGGCGCGACCCCCGGATGCGGGTTGTTTCCGTTGCCCACCTGGTCCTGCTGGCGACGGACGGCACAAGCCTTCCCGCCGTCTCGGCCGGGACCGACGCCGCCGGCGCCGATTGGTACCCGGTCCACGAAATGCTCGCCGGCAGCACCGGCGAATCGCTGGCCTTCGACCATTTGCAGATCCTTGCGGAGGGCTTGCAGCGGCTGGCCGGCAAGATGGAATACACCACAGTCGCCGCACGGCTCCTCCCCGGAGAGTTCACGCTCACCCAACTGCGCACCGTTTACGAGGCAGTGTGGAATGCTCCGCTGGCGGCAGGAAACTTCACCCGCAAGATGACACCCCAGCTGGAGGACACCGGAAGGAAGGTCCGTGCTTCAACCGGGGGAGCGCCCGCTGCGCTGTTTACGGCAAGCGACCGGTACATTTACCCGCCGCTGTCCCGGCCCGGGCAGGAGTGACGCCCACGTACTGCGGGAGGCTGTTGAGGTACCGCCCTGCTACAGCCAGCCCTTGCGCTTGAAGATTCCGTACATGAGTCCCGCGGCGGCCACCATCAGGACAAGCGCCATGGGGTAGCCGAAACCCCAATGGAGTTCGGGCATGTGGTCAAAGTTCATGCCGTAGACCCCTGCCACGAAGGACGGCGCAAACAGGATCGCGGCCCAGGACGATATCTTCTTCACCTGTTCGTTCTGTTCGGCGCTTGCTTCGTTCTGCCGGTTGGCGGTGAGGGTCCCGTCCAGGGTCAGGGCGTTCTGCAACAGGTCCCGGAACGAATCGGCCCGGGAAATGACCCGCTCGGCGTGGTCCTCCACGTCCCGCAGGCTGTGCTGGAGTTCGGTTTCCACCCCGTACTTCGCAAACCCCCGCTTGAGCTGGTGCATCATGTCCGGCAGCGGGTGGATGGCCCGTTGGAACTGGATGACCTCACGGGCCAGTTCGTAGATCCGGCGCGAAACGCTGCTGTCGCCGCTGAACAGCTGGTCCTCGATCTCATCGATGTCGTTCTCCAGGCCGGCCACCACCGGGGCATAGTCGTCCACCACCCTGTCCAACAAGGCATAAAGCACCGCCTCGGGCCCATGCCGCAGGAGTTCAGGGCGGGCCTCGAGCCGCTGCCGCACCCGGGCCACGCCGGCCATTTCCGCGTGGCGGACCGTCACCACGAAGTTCCTCCCGGTGAAAATGTGGAGTTCGCCGAACTCCACCGTCTCGCTCGCGTCAAGGTAGCGCGCGGGCCGCAGGACGGTGAAAAGGTTGTCGTCATAGCGTTCCATCTTGGGGCGCTGGTGCGCCGAGATGGCGTCCTCGACAGCCAGTTCATGGAGGCCGAACTCGGCAGCTACGGCAGCCATCTCCTCCGCGGTGGGCCTGTACAGGCCGATCCATGCCATGCCGCCGTGCCGGGCCAGGGTTTCGAACGTCTGCTCAAGGCTTTCCGGTTCCGCATGGCGGGCGCCGTCCACGTACACGGCGTTGTCGATGATGGTCATTCAGGAAATCCTAGCGGCCGGCGGATGCCGAATTACTCAGGCCGCTGATGAGGGGTTCCGTGCGGTACGGGATGTGCGTGTGCAGGGCCAGTACCGTTTCGGTGCGGATGACTCCCTTGATCCTCAGCACCTGGCGCAGCGAAGACTGGAGGTTGTGGGTGTCCGTGGCCACCACCCGGCACCAGACGTCGCCGCGCCCGGAAATCTCGTGGACCTCCAGCACCTGCGGAATCAGCCGCAGGGCCCCCACAACGCCGTCCAATTCCCGGTGTGACACTTCGATGGTCACGAAGGCCACCACGTCGTAGCCCACGGCCTCCAGATCCACTTCCCGCCCGCCGGACCGGAGGACACCGGTCCTGATCAGGCGCCGAACCCGCGTCTGCGCAGTGTTCCGGGCAACCCCCACGGCATCGCTGAGTTCTCCTACCTGGATCCGGGGGTCCCGGATGAGGGCCAGCAGGATCTTCAGATCGGTGGCATCCAGATTGTTCAAATGCTCATTCTCCGTCACTCGCTCGCAGCATCTTTGATGATTGTGCTCAATTCTTGCACTTGTTTCGGATCAAAGGGGCAGCAGTGCCGCACTCTGGAGCCACACCTGTAATTCCCCGCGCGGCACCCCACAAGGGCCACCCGTGCGGCCAACCCCGGAGGCGGTACCATGACGGTCTTCAGCGAACTGCGGATGCGCCCCGCCACGGCGTCCGGCTGGAACGCCTCCACCACTGCCCGGCTGGTGATCTCCGGCGCGGTGATCTTCGCCCTGCTGGTGGGGGCCAACCTTGCCACGCCGCTGTATCCGCTGCTGCAGGCATCGCTTGGCCTTTCGGCGCTGGACGTCACGGCAGCGTTCGCCAGCTACGTCCTCGCCCTCGTGGCCACCCTGATGCTGGCCGGGCACTGGTCGGACCACATCGGCCGCAGGGCCGCGCTGCTCCTGGCTGTGCTGGGCGGCCTCGCCGGAAACCTTGTCTTTGCCGAAGCCCATACCCTGGCGGGACTGTGCGCGGGCCGCGCCCTGCAGGGGATCGCCGTCGCGCTGGCAACGGGCGCCAGCGCCGCCGCCCTGCGCGAGCTTCTGCCCTCCCGGCCGGAGTGGGCGTCTCGCTTCACGCTGCTGGCTTCCTCCGGGGGAGTCGCTGCGGGGCCGGCCATCGGCGGCTTGCTGTCCCTGCTGCCCGGCGCCACGACGGCACCCTACGGCGTGCATTCCGTGGTCCTCGCCGGCTTGCTGGTTCCGCTCTTCCTCATCCGCGCACGCCCGGCAATTGCTATTCCGGCCGTGTCCCGTCCGCTCCAGGTTCTTGCCCCCCGCCGTCCGGCGGTGTCCCGGAACGCGCGGGGAGCTTTCTGGCTGGCTTCCGGCGTGGGGTTCCTGAGTTTCGCTGTGTTTGGGTTTTCCCTATCCCTGGCGCCGGGGTACTTCGCTGGGGTCCTGGGGACTGACTCCCGGCCCCTGATCGGTGTCCTCGCCGGATTGCCGCTGGCGGCCTCGGCCTTCAGCCAGTTGCTCACCGTGCGGGGCCGGTTTGTCGTTCCGGCGGGCCTTGCCGTCCTGGGCGCCTCCGTTGTCCTGCTGGGGACGGCCGGAGCCATGCACAGCCCGCTGCTGCTGGTGGCCGCCTGCGTGGCCGCAGGGATGGGGCAGGGGCTGGCCTTCCGCACGGTCTTCAATGATGTTGCGGGCAAGGTGGAGCCCGTCCGCCATGCCCAGGTGATCAGCACGGTTTACGTCATCACGTACCTGGGCAGCGCCGTCCCGGTTCTGGGCCTCGGATGGGCGTCTGGCATGGTGGGACAGCCTGCGGCCGTGCTCGGATTCGTTGTGGTGTGCGGCGCCGCTGCAGTGGCCCTGGCTGGCCTGACGCTGGCGCGGGCGTTGCGCGGCAGGGACGCCTGAGGGCAGTACCCCGTCAGTCGGGCAGCGGCCCGTGGTTGCCCTGGATGTGCTCAAAAACCAGGGTGGTTTCGGTATGGCCCACTACGGGGTCCGTGGCGAGGTTGTCGAGCACCCAGTCCCGGAGGTCCTCCGTGCTGCCGACTGCTATATGCAGCAGGTAATCCACGGAACCTGAGGTGTGGAAGGTGGACAGCACTGCTGGCAGGTGCGGGACCCGGGCGGTAAAACGGTCGATCTGGTCGCGGTCGTGGGCACGCAGCCGGACAGCCACCAGCGCCTGTACGGACCTGCCAATGGCCGAAAGGCTCAGCTTGGCTTCGTAGCCCTGGACGATTCCGCGTTCGGACAGTGCCCTTGTGCGCATCAGGGCAGTGGACGGCGCGATGCCCACCATTTCGGCGAGCTGCTTGTTCGAGATCCGCGCGTCGGCCACCAGCGCGGCAAGGAGGCGCTCGTCGATGGCATCCAACGGCTCCAGGTGTGCTCCGGGCCTGGGGTGCCGGGGATTCATGCTCACTGCGGGTTCCTTCCAACGGGTCGTGCATTCATCCTAGACCGCCGGAACCGCCCGCCCGGGCCCTGCGGCGCCCGGCGGGCCGAATTATTGCCGCTTCCATCAGTTCCTGCGAAGGACTTAATTCGTTGTCCGGATAGGCGTGGAGGTGCGCTCAGGCCGTCCCGGGCTCCCGCCGGGGATGGACGACGGCGACAATCGCCGCCGTGAGGCAGGCCAGCACCATGACGGCTGCTGCCAGGGCGTTCCAGCCCAGGGACTGGAACAGCAGGCCGCCTGCCCAGCCGAGCACGCTGGAGCCCAGGTAGTAGGCCAGGTTGTACAGGGACGCTGCCTGGGCCCGGCCTGACGTGGCGATGGCGCCTGTCCAGCCGGCGCCGATGCTGTGGGCCGCGAAGAAGCCGCCGGTGAAGACCACCAGGCCGGCGAGGATCAGGGCCAGGGACTGCATCAGTGTCAGGGCAAGCCCGCCCACGGCCAGGGCCAGGCCAGCCAAAAGGACGGACCGGCGGCCGAAGCGCATGGTCAGCCCGGCAGCCCAGCGGGAAGTGACGGTTCCGGACAGGTAGGCAAGGAAGATCAGGCTGATCAGGGTTGCGGGCAGGGTGAACGGCTCGCCGGACAGCCGGAACCCCAGGTAGTTGTAGACAGCCACGAAGCCGCCCATCATGAGGAAGGCCTGGAGGTAGAGGGCCAGCAGGCGGCCATGGCGCACATGCCCGGCAAGCGTCCTGAAGGCCCCGCGCAGGCCGGTGCCCCCGGATGCCACGAAACCCCGCGCTTTGGGCACCAGCAGCAGGAAGGCAACCGCGGCCAGCGTGGCCAGGACCGACACCGCCAGCGCGGCCGCGCGCCAGCCCCACAGTTCCCCGGCCGGTCCTGCCACCAGCCTCCCGGCCAGGCCGCCAAGGGTGGTGCCTGCCACGTAGCTTCCGGCAGCAACGGCGGCGTGCGCCTTGGTCACTTCCTCGTTCAGGTACGCGATGGCAATGGCAGGGATTCCGCCCAGCGCCATTCCTTCGAGCAGGCGCAGTACCAGCAGGAGCTGGAAACTGCCGGCCAGGGGCACCAGGAGGCCCAGGATGGTGGCCACGCAGATGCCCCACGTCATGGCACGGACCCTGCCGATCCTGTCGGCGAGGAAGGACCAGGGGATGACAGTGACGGCAAGTCCCACCGTGGCCAGCGAGATGGTCAGCGCGGCCTCGGCTGCGCTGATCTGCAGATCGGAGGCAAGCAGGGGCAGCACTGCCTGCGTGGAGTAAAGCTGGGCGAACGTGGCAACACCGGCGAAGGACAGGCCGGCGAGGATCCTCGCGTAAGTGGCGGACCCCTTCGCATGCCCGGTCCAGCGCGGCGGCGGGGCGTGGGTGCCTGCAGTGCTGGTGTTTGGTGGCATGGGGCAAGCGTAGTCCCGGAACAATAGATGCTTCCAATGCATTATTCATGCCAGACTCATAGCTGTTGTGGATGATTTTGAAAGGGGCAGGCTGATGGAACCGGACCGGAAACAACTCGTTCAGCTGCTTCCGCTCCTCCCTGTGCTGGCGGAGCTGGGCCGTACGGAGCACATCACCGGAACCGCGGAAGTCCTGGGAGTACCCCAGTCAACGGTGAGCCGGGCCATCGCCCGGGCGAGCGCCGTCGTCGGAACCGAACTCCTGGTCCGCGACGGAAGGGGAGTCCGCCTGACCCCCGCCGCGCGCACCCTCCTGCCGTACATCGAGAACGCCCTGGAGGAGTTCCGTGCGGGATTGGACGTAGTGCGCAATGAGTCGGATGTGGCCCGGGGCAGGATCGCGGTGTCGTTCCAGCACACCTTCGGCGAGGGGACCCTGCCCCTGCTCATCAGTGCGTTCCGCAGCAGGCATCCGGGAGCAGCCTTCACGCTGAGCCAGGGTGCCCGGAACGCCTGCCTCGAAGAGCTGGCGTCCGGTGAATCCGACCTCGCCCTCACCGCCCCGGCCGCACCTCCCGGCCGCCACTTGGAATCGGCACCGCTCTACCGGGAGCCGCTGCGCCTCGTGGTGCACCATACCCACCGCCTCGCGGGCAGTCCGACGGCGGACCTTGCCGACATCAGGACGGAACCATTCGTGGCCCTCGGCGCAGGATACGGGCTGCGTTCCCTGACTGACGCGCTGTTCAGGGAGGCCGGATACCGTCCCCGGATAGCCTTCGAAAGCCAGGACTCCCACACGGTCCGCGGGCTCGTTTCCGCCGGGCTCGGCGTCAGCATCCTGCCGCCGGGCGGTGACGCGCCCGGCCGCACCGTGAGCCCGGAGACCGGGAACCTCGGGTGGGTGGAGGTGCCGCTAAGCTCGGCGCTCGCCGTTCGCGAGGTGGGCCTGTCCTGGCGCCGGGCCAAGGCAGGAACCGAACCTGCGTCCGTGCGCCTGTTCCGGGAGATGGTGGTCACCGAAGGCCCCCGGCTGCTGGCCGGCCTGGTCAGGCACCGCACGGAACATTGACAGCAGCGGCAGTGACATCCGGGCATGGCGCAGCAGCCTTGCCGTCCGCTCCGGACAGTAGTCTTGTGACGTGCAAAACAGCGAACAACCTCCTGCCGTTCCCGTCCACAACTCCGGTGCATCCGGCGCCGGCCCGCTGGCCGGCATCATCATCGGGCTCGACATTGGTGGCACCAAGACCCGCGGAATCCGGTTCGAAGACGGGATTCCGGCTGCTGACGAGTCCGTGGGAAGCTCCAACGTCCAGAACGTCAGCCGCGACGAGGCCGCACGCAACATTGCCGAGCTTTTCGCCCGGATCGGTGATGGTCCGGTGTCCCGCGTCTACGCCGGCTCCGGCGGCATCGACACAGCCGAGGACGCCGAAGCCCTGGCCGCCCTGATCCGGCCGCACGTTCCCGGCGCCGTGGTCACGGTGGTGCACGATTCCCGCCTGCTGCTGGCGGCCGGACGCGCCCGCACCGGCGTGGCTGTCATCGCGGGCACCGGTTCGGCGGCGTGGGGCAGGAACTTCGATGGAGCCGAGGCACGGGCCGGAGGGTGGGGTTACCTGCTCGGTGACGAAGGCAGCGGGTACTGGCTGGGCCGGGAAGCGGTCCGCCACAGCCTCCGCCGGATGGATCAGGGACTGGCTGTGGATCCGCTCACCTCGGCGCTGCTGGAGTCTTGCGGAGTGGACCACCCCAACCGTCTCATTGCGCTCTTCCACTCACCGGACACCGGCCGCAGGTTCTGGGCCCAGCAGGCGAGGCATGTGGTGGAGGCAGCGGCCCGGGGGCACCAGGAAAGCCGGGACATGCTCGACCAGGCCGGAAAGGACCTCGCGGGCCTGGCCCTCCAGGTCCTGCACCAGCTGGGAATCAAGGGTCCGGTCATCCTGGGCAGCGGTCTGGGCATGAACGTGGTGCCCCTGCAGGAGGCCTTCCGGCGCCACCTGGCCGACGGCGGCGCGGCTGACGTCAGGGTGCTGGACCAGGAACCTGTATTCGGGGTGCTCCAACTCGTGGCCGAGCCCGCCTGACGGACAGGGCCGCCATCCGGGCCCGGCGCCGTCAGTCCCGGACGGTCCGCTTGCGGGGCGTGAGCCGGACGCCTGGAAGCGGCGGCGCCGGTATCCGTCCGGCTTCGGCGCCGGCGTCCGGACCGTGGCCCGGAACCAGCCCGTAGCGTGCGGCCGCCGCGTGGGCACCGGCCAGGCCTGCCTGCGCTTCCCAGTCCCCGCGGGCCTGTTCCACCTCATCATGGGTGCGGCCCACAAAGTTCCACCACATCAGCAGTTCCTCCCGGAATGGCTCCCCGCCGATCAGCAGAAACCGGGTGCCGGGATCGGCCTGCAGCCGAAGATCCTTCCGGCCCGTACCCAAGTAGCCCAGCGGCCCCGGCGGAAGCTCCTGCCCATCCAGCCGCAGCCCGCCGTCGAGCACCAGGATGCCGTGTTCGAACTCCGCATCCAGCGGCAGGACGGCATCGCCGTCGCACCAGACGTCAGCCCCAACAATGGGCGAGAACATCCTGGCAGGCGACGCCACGCCGTCGAACGTTCCCACCATGACGGTGGCGGTGAAACCGGCGCCGGTGGCCCGGGGCAACTCCCGGTGCTGTTCAAACGCCGGCGCGCAGTGCCGGTCGGCGTCAGGAAGCGCCACCCATAGCTGGAGGCCGCGTTGCACAGGCAGGACGCCGTCCTGCGGCAGAACCGCGAACTCCGAGTGGGAGACGCCGTGGCCCGCCGTCATGATGTTCAGCTCACCGGGCCGGACCACCACGTCGCTTCCCACGCTGTCGCGGTGCCGGATGGTCCCGGCGAGGGGCCAAGTTACCGTCTGCAGCCCGATATGCGGGTGCGGCAGGACCGACATCGCCGTCCGGTCCGGACCGAAGCTGTCCAGGAAACACCAGGCGCCGATGGTCGGCAGGCCGCGCTGGGGGAGGGTCCGCCGGACGTTCATGGCGCGCACCCCGCCGAGCGGCACTTCCCGCTCAGGCCACAGCTGCAGGCACGGGCCGGAGGGACCCTCTGCGGCGGCCGGGGGACAGACTTCCTGCTGCGGCGATACTTCCAAGTTGGTCACCCTCCCACTTTAGGGCCGGGGCGTGTTGCTGTGCGGCAGCGGTGTCCCATCCGGACCGCACGCGGCTGCGAATGGTCACAGTAGGGATTCCTTTGTCCGGATCCGTGCCGCAAACTGCTGTGCGCCGGGCCGGCTTGGGTTACCGTAACTATCAGCGTGCTGATGACCATGTCACGTCGCTTTCAGTGGCATCCGAGCAGAACAGGTAAGTCCGCACCATGGACACATCGATGATCGAATTCCAGAACGTGACCAAGGAGTACCAGGGCGGACAGCCTGCCGTGGACGGCTTGACCATGTCCATCCGTAAAGGCTCCATCACAGTTTTCGTGGGGCCGTCCGGCTGCGGTAAGACCACGTCGCTGCGCATGATCAACCGGATGGTGGAGCCCACCTCCGGAGTGATCACTGTGGACGGCAAGGACGTCACTTCGGCGCCTGCCGCCGAACTGAGGCGTTCCATGGGCTACGTCATGCAGTCCGCCGGCCTGCTGCCGCACCGTTCGGTGCTGGACAACATTGCCACCGTTCCGAGGCTGAACGGCGTCTCGAAAGCCGACGCCCGCAAACGCGCTGAAGAGCTCCTCGACGTCGTGGGCCTTGCCCGGTCCCTGGGGAAGAGGTACCCCGCCCAGCTGTCCGGCGGCCAGCAGCAGCGGGTGGGGGTGGCCCGTGCCCTCGCGGCCGACCCGCCGGTCCTGCTCATGGACGAGCCGTTCAGTGCCGTGGACCCTGTGGTCCGGGAAGAGCTGCAGCAGGAACTCCTGCGCCTCCAGAAGGACCTGGCCAAGACCATCGTCTTCGTTACCCACGACATCGACGAGGCCACCGTGCTGGGCGACATGGTTGCCGTCTTCGCTGTCGGCGGGAAACTGGCGCAGTACGCCACTCCCGAGGAGATCCTCCGGGCACCGGCCAACGACTTCGTCGCTTCCTTCGTGGGCAGGGACCGCGGGTTCCGCCACCTCGGGTTCACCCCTTCCGACGGCGTCACCATCCATCCGGTGGCCACGATCATCCGGGGAGCGGCCGGCAACGAGTCAGATCCCGGGGCCGCCGGCGGCTGGCAGCTGGTGGTGGATGCGGACATGCACCCCCTCGGCTGGGCGGTGCCCGGAGACGATACCGGCCTCATCCCCGGCGGTTCGCTGTTCCGGCCCGGAGAAAGCCTGCGCCGTGCCCTCGACTCGGCCCTGTCCTCGCCGTCGGGCCTTGGTGTGGCCGTGGACGCCGCCGGCAAGGTGCTGGGCGCCGTCCGCGGCGGTGAAGTGCTGGCCCTGATCGAAGAAGCCCGCCAGCTCAGGCAGGCAGCGCTCTGATGGAATGGTTCCTCTCCAACAGCGGCATGGTTTTCGAACGGGCCGGGCAACACCTGGTCCTCGCCCTTGTTCCCATGGTGCTGGGGCTGGTGCTGTCCATCCCGCTGGCGCAGCTCGCGCGCAGGAACGGGGCACTGCGGTCAGTGGTTCTGACGTCGAGCTCGCTGCTCTACACCATTCCGTCGCTGGCTCTGTTCATCATCCTGCCCACCATCCTGGGCACACGGGTCCTGGACCCACTGAACGTGATAGTTGCGCTGACCATCTACGCTGTGGCACTGCTCGTTCGGGCCGCGCTGGACGCCTTCGACTCCGTGGACCAGGAAGTATCCCAGGCCGCTGTCGCCATGGGATACCGGCCACTTGCACGGTTCCTGCAGGTTGACCTGCCGCTGTCCCTGCCGGTCATGTTTGCCGGCTTGCGGGTGGTGTCCGTCAGCAACATCTCCCTGGTCAGCGTGGCAGCGCTCCTGGGTATCGGTAACCTCGGCATGCTTTTCACCTCCGGCCTGCAGAGGGACTTCGTCACTGAGATCGTGGTGGGCATCGTGGCCATCCTGGTCCTTGCGCTGCTGATGGATGCCGTCCTTGTCCTGCTTGAAAGAATCCTCACGCCCTGGGTGCGGGCCGGAAAACAGTCCCGGCAAGACTTGGATGCGAATGCTGACGAACCGGAGGTTGCCGCGCGGCGCCTGGCCCAGCCGCAGGCCGGAGGAGGCAACGCATGAGCAACGTCTTCACCGATACCTTCGCCTGGCTTGCCGACCCCCTGCACTGGTCCGGAAGCATGGGGATCCCCGTGCGGCTGGCCGAGCACCTGCAGTACACGGGGCTGGTGATGCTGATCGCCACGGCAATTGCTGTGCCCATCGGTCTGTTCGTGGGCCACACCGGAAAAGGGCGGGTGGCGGTGGTGGCCGTGGCGGGGGCGTTGCGCGCCCTGCCCACGCTGGGCCTCCTGACACTCTTCGTGCTGCTCGCCGGCATCGGCCTCATGCCGCCGGTCTGGGCGCTGGTGATCCTCACCGTTCCGCCACTCCTGGCCGGAACCTATGCCGGAATCTCCAGCGTGGACCGGAACGTGGTGGATGCCGCCCGCGCCATGGGCATGACGGAACTGCAGGTCCTGTTCCGGGCCGAGCTGCCCAACGCCCTGACCGTCATGTTCGGCGGGTTCCGCACGGGCGTGCTGCAGGTTGTGGCCACCGTCTCCGTGGTGGCCTACATCAACCTCGGCGGCCTGGGACGGTACCTCTTCGACGGACTGGTCCTCAGCGACTTCCCCCAGATGCTGGGAGGCTCGCTGCTCATCGCCGTGCTCGCCATCGCCGTCGACCTTGTCCTCGCCCTGTTCCAGAGGCTCTTCCTCGCCACCGGGGCCTCACGCAAGCCACGCCGCAGCCAGCAGGCCGCGGCAGATCGTACAGACCCCGTCCCTGCGGAGACTGTCCTACAAGGAGGTAAGTCATGAAAGAAAACCGTCCACTCAACCTGGGCCGGAGGAGCTTCGGCGGCCTCGCGGCAGGGCTTGGCCTTGCCGTTGCACTGTCTGCCTGCGGCGGCTCATCGGACCCGCTCAGCAACGCCCCGTCCAGCAACGCCGGCTCCTCCGGCGGTGCAACGTCCCTGACGGTGGGCTCGGCCGACTTCCCCGAGAGCCAGATCATCGCGGAACTGTATGCCGGGGCCCTGAACGCAGCCGGCGTCACCGCCACCACCAAACCCAACATCGGTTCGCGCGAGGTCTACTTCAAGGCCGTCCAGGACGGTTCCGTAGACGTGGTTCCGGACTATACCGGCAACCTGCTGCTGTACGTGGACAAGGAAGCCACGCAGGTTTCCGCTGACGACATCTACAAGGCCCTGCCGGACAAGCTGGCCGACGGCCTTGCCGTAGCCGAGGCGTCCAAGGCTGAGGACAAGGACGCCATGGTGGTCACCAAGGCCACCGCCGAGAAGTACCAGCTCAAGTCCATCGAGGACCTCGCGAAGGTCTGCAGCGAGATTGTGGTCGGTGCGCCGGCAACGTTCGCAGAACGCGCCTACGGACTGCCCGGGCTTAAGAAGAACTACAACTGCGAGCCCAAGAAGCTGGAGCCGTTCAGCGACGGCGGCGGCCCCGTGACCCTGAAGGCGCTCCTCGAGGACCAAGTCCAGGTGGCAGACATCTACACCACTACGCCGTCCATCGCGGACAACGACCTGGTGGTGCTGGAGGATCCGAAGAACAACTTCATCGCCCAGCAGGTCGTACCGCTGTACAACGAAAAGAACATGACGGACAAGGCCAAGGAAGCGCTGAACTCGGTTTCCCGCATCCTGACCACCGATGACCTCATCAACCTCAACCGCGCAGTCAGCGGCAGCCAGAAGCAGAATGCGAAGGACGCTGCGGCGGCCTGGCTGAAGGACAAGGGCATCGTCAAGTAGTTTCCGCCCCTCGCGGGGCTTGCTTCGCCATGACGACTGCGGCTGCCGGACTTTCAGAAGTCCGGCAGCCGCCGTCGTCCTTATGTGGGCGAGGTCTCAGCGGCTGTCCATCCTTCCTGTGGCATATTTGATGAATGGCAGAATTCAGGCAGTCCACGAAGCTCAACAACGTCCTTTACGACATCCGTGGACCCATCCTGCAGGCCGCCCAGCAAATGGAAGCGGAGGGCCACCGCATCCTGAAGCTGAACATCGGTAATCCCGCCCCGTTCGGATTCGAGGCTCCCGACGCCATTCTGGTGGACATGATCCGCCACCTGCCGCACGCCCAGGGCTACAGCGATTCCCGAGGCATCTTCTCGGCCCGCACCGCCGTCTCGCAGTACTACCAGACCCGCGGTATCCAGAACATCCACGTAGACGACATCTACTTGGGAAACGGCGTCAGCGAACTGATCACCATGTCGCTGATGGCCCTCCTGGATTCCGGCGACGAAGTCCTCATCCCCACTCCGGACTACCCGCTGTGGACAGCATCCGTGGCCCTCGCCGGCGGAAAGCCCGTGCACTACCTGTGCGACGAGGAATCCGGCTGGCAGCCTGACCTTGAGGACATGGAAGCGAAGATCACGCCCCGCACCAAGGGCATCGTGGTGATCAACCCCAACAACCCCACCGGTGCCGTCTACCCCGAAGAGACGCTGAAGCGGATCGTTGCCCTGGCCGAAAAGCATGGCCTGGTGCTCTTCGCCGATGAGATCTACGAAAAGATCCTCTACGAGGACGCCGTCCACGTGAACATGGCCGGGCTGACCGGTGACGACGTCCTGTGCCTGACCTTCAGCGGACTGTCCAAGGCCTACCGTGTCTGCGGGTACCGGGCCGGTTGGATGGCAATTTCAGGCCCCAAGAAAGACGCTGCGGACTACCTAGAGGGCATCAGCCTCCTGGCCAACATGCGCCTGTGCGCCAATGTTCCCGCCCAGCACGCCATCCAGACGGCCCTTGGCGGGTACCAGAGCATCAACGACCTCATCCTGCCCGGCGGCCGGCTGCTCGAACAGCGCAACAAGGCCTACGAGATGCTCAACGCCATTCCGGGTGTCAGCACCCAGCAGGCCAAGGGAGCCCTGTACCTGTTCCCACGGCTTGACCCCGAGGTCTATCACATCCGCGACGACGAGAAGTTTGTCCTGGATCTACTGCGTGAGCAGAAAATCCTGGTATCCCATGGCCGGGCCTTCAACTGGGTGCGGCCGGACCACTTCCGCATGGTGACCCTGCCCAACGTCAAGGACATCGAAGAAGCTGTTGGCCGGATGGGGGACTTCCTCAGCAGGTACCAGGGGAACTAGCCTGTGCTCACGGGCTCAGCGCCCGGGAGTGCAGCGCGAAAGGAAACCCATGGCCGGCCCCGAGACATTCGATGAGCATCCGTCCGAGACGCTTCGTGCGGGGAAAGGGTTCGTCCTCGCGGACGTCGACCCCGATTCCACGCCCGGCTACACGGGATCCAAGGAAGACGGCAGGGCGCTTCTGGCCGGGATGGACAGCACGCTCACGGAGCTTCAGGAAAAGCTGTTCGCCGCCTCCCGCTTTGGGAGCCGGAAACGGGTCCTGCTGATCCTCCAGGCCATGGACACTGCCGGCAAGGGCGGGATCGTCAACCACGTCATGGCGGCCATGGACCCGCAGGGTGTCCAGTTCAAGGCGTTCAAGGCACCCACGGATGAGGAGAAGTCCTATGACTTCCTCTGGCGCATCGAGAAGGAAGTGCCGGCGGTGGGCATGGTGGGGGTTTTTGACCGTTCGCACTACGAGGACGTTCTGATCCACCGGGTCCACCGCTGGGCCAGCCCCGATGAAATCAAGCGCCGCTACGTGGCCATTAACGAGTTCGAGGCGCGGCTGGCGGACTCGGGGACCACCGTGGTGAAGGTCATGCTCCACATCAGCGCGGAGGAGCAGAAATCCAGGCTGCTGGCCAGGCTGGACGACCCCTCAAAGCACTGGAAGTACAGCACCGGGGACCTGCAGGAGCGGGCGTTCTGGGAGGACTATATGGCGGCCTACCAGGCAGCCATCGATGCGACAGGCACACCGCACGCGCCTTGGCACGTGGTGCCGGCGAACAAGAAGTGGTACGCCCGGATAGCTGTCCAGCAGCTGCTGCTGGGCGCGATGAGCGGCTTGAACCTTGAGTGGCCGAAAGCAGAGTTCGACGTTGCCACGCAACGCGAGCTGGTGGTCCGTTCCTAAGACGAACTCCGCTTGGTGCCTAAAGCGGCTGGTCCCGGGCGGCGGCGAGCCGTTTGCGCGCGCCTTCAAGCCATTCCTCGCAGCGGGCCGCCAAGGCTTCGCCGCGTTCCCACAGGGCCAGGGATTCCTCGAGGCTGGCGCCGCCTGCCTCAAGGCGGCCCACGACGGCGATGAGCTGTTCGCGGGCTTCCTCGTAGCTCAGTGCGGCGGTGCCGTTATCCGGCGTCTGCTCGGTCATGTTGTTTCTCCCGTTTCCGGATGGTGCTGTTCAGGTGTTGTTGAATTTTCCCCGGGGCTGCCGGTCCCGGTGGACGTGGCGCCAAACCGGCCTTCGGCGACGCGGATGGCCAGGGGCTGCCCCGCCGGAGCATCGGCCGGGTGCCGCACCACTGCGTGGCCGGAGGCTGATGATGCTGCGTGCGGCCCTGCGAGCTCGACCACCGCGTAGCCGCGGTCCAGCGTCTTCTGCGGGGACAGGGCGCGTACCTGGGTCCTGAGGTGCTCCAGCCGGTCGCCGGCACGGACCACCGTGGAGTTCACGGCCGTTGATGACCGCCGGAGCAGCCGTTCAATTTCCTCGCTGCGGACAGTGACCAGTCCTTCCGGTGACGCCAGGACGGGGCGGGAATGGAGGGCGGCCAGCCGGTCGGATTCCCGGTCCACCAGGCGTTCGATGCAGCGGCGCAGCTGTTCACGGGCCTGCCGGACACCGGCCAGCTCTTCGGAAACCTCCGGAACGATCCGCTTCGCGGCATCCGTGGGAGTGGACGCGCGAAGGTCGGCAACGTCGTCGAGCAGCGGCCGGTCGGCTTCATGCCCGATGGCGCTGACTACTGGCGTGGTTGCCGCCGCTACCGCCCGGACCAGCTCTTCGCTGTTGAACGGCAGCAGGTCCTCCAGCGCTCCACCGCCCCGGGCGATGACGATCACATCGACTTCCGGGAGGCCATCCAGTTCCCGGAGGGCGCGCACCACCTGCGACACGGCGCTGTTGCCCTGGACCGCAACTTCGCGGATCTCGAATTCGACGGCGGGCCAGCGCAGTGCGGCGTTGCGCACGACGTCCTTCTTTGCGTCCGAGTCCCGGCCGGTAATGAGGCCGATGCGGTGCGGCAGCAGGGGGAGGGGCCTTTTCCTCGAATCAGCGAACAATCCCTCCGCTGCGAGGGCCTGCCGGAGCCGTTCGATGCGCGCGAGGAGGTCCCCCAGGCCGACCGGCCGGATATCCCGGACCTGCATGTTCAGCCGGCCGGTCTTCAACCAAAATTCGGGTTTGAGCAGGGCAACAACCCGTGATCCGCGCTCCAGGGGAAGATTCTTGCGTTCCAGGACCTTGGTCCACACAGACGCAGGCAGCGACACCTCAGCATCGACGTCGCGCAGGGTCAGGTAGGCGTTGCCTCCCCGGCGGTTCATCTCGATGACCTGGCCCTCCACCCAGGCAGAGGGAGTGCGGTCGATATGGACTTTCAGCTTCTGTGAGAGCAACTGCAGGGGCCACGGGTTGTCCGGCGTGGTTTCAGCGGCCGTGGCCGGCAGGGTGGTAGGCCCGGTGTCCGGCAGGGGTGACTGCTCAGACATGCGGATGCCCCTGCGGGGCTGGAACTGCGGGCATGGGGTCCTTTGGTGGCTGTGACAACGAGGCTGTCAAAAAATGCTGTGTCAGAAAAAGCTTTATTAGAAAAATGCTTCGGGTACCGGTTCTTCAACCATATCCATAAGCAATAGCACGCGGGACTGACAGGGCCCGGTCAGGTTACCTGCCTAGGATGGGGTTACCGCCATCAACCTGAAGGACCTGCTGTGCGCACTTTCGTTTCCGCCTTGGCTGCCGTGCTGGGCGTCCTGCTGGCCGCCGTGGCGGTCCCTGCCATCTGGCTGGACCGCAACATCGTCGGCGAAGACGGCTTCGTGAGCCTTGCGGCGCCCATGGGGCAGGACGCCGAATTCCGGCAGCAACTGGCGACAGCGGCCGTGGGGACCATCGACACCAGCGCCGTTCCCGGGTTCCTGGAAGGCCTCGTACAGCCTGTTTTGGAGAACGCGGCAACAACGCTGACCGGGCTTCCCGGCTATCCGGCGGCCTGGGACGAGACGCTTCGGAAGAGCCACCACCTCAGTTTCGCCCCCACGGCCGGTGATGCCGGCGCTGACGGGCAGGCTTCATCACTGACGCTCGACGTCGCGCCCCTGGTGGCTCTCGGGGTGGAGGAAATTTCCCGGACCAGCGGGATTCCCCTCGATGCGCCGCAGGAGACGCTGATCACTGTCGGCCAGCCGGACCACCGGGAATGGGTGGAGCGCCTCGTGACGTACGCGCCACTGGGTTACCTGCTGGCCATCGGTTCAGGTGTCGCGTTCCTCCTCGCCCTGGTGGCGGCCCGCCGCCGCTGGACAGTGGTGGCTGCTGCCGGCATCGGCGCCCTCCTGATGGCCGGCGCCTGGAAGCTCGCCACGGATGCCGGCACTGCCCTGGCGCTCGCAACAGACACGGGCAACGACGTGGCAAACCTGTTCCGCGACGGGTTCGTACCCGCTGCCGCAGCCAACTTCGGAGCCTGGACCCTGGCCACCGCCGTCACCGGCGGGGTGCTGCTGGTGCTGGCGCTCGTGGGCGGAGCCGCGTCGCGGAGGCGGCCCCGGGCAACCCGGTAGCATGGAGGGATGACCTCCACAGCTGTTTCCCTCTCGATGCCAACCGTCCCGCGTAGGCGCCGCTCGCCCGAGGAAGTAGCAGCTGCAGCGCCGGTCACCGGGGCTAAAAAAGTACTGCTCGCCGCCCCGCGCGGCTACTGCGCGGGAGTTGACCGTGCCGTGATTGCCGTCGAAAAGGCACTGGAACACTATGGTCCTCCGGTCTACGTCCGCAAGCAGATCGTGCACAACGTGCATGTGGTCAGCTCCCTCGAAGAAAAGGGTGCTGTCTTCGTTGACGAGACGGACGAGGTTCCCGAAGGCGCGCTGGTCATCTTCTCCGCTCATGGAGTCTCACCGGCCGTCGTCGAGTCGGCGGGCCAGCGTGGACTGCGCACCATCGACGCCACCTGCCCCCTGGTGACGAAGGTGCACAAGGAAGCCGTACGGTTCGCGAAAGATGATTTCGATATCCTCCTGATCGGCCACGACGGCCACGAGGAAGTGGAAGGGACGGCGGGCGAAGCGCCGGACCACATCCAGATCATCAACGGCCCCCACGAGGTGGACAAGGTCACCGTGCGTGACCCTGAAAAGGTCATCTGGCTCTCACAGACCACCCTCAGCGTCGACGAAACCATGGAAACTGTCCGCCTGCTGAAGGAGCGTTTTCCCACCCTCCAAGACCCGCCCAGCGACGACATCTGCTACGCCACCACCAACCGGCAGGTGGCCATCAAGAAAATCTCGCCCCAGGCGGACTTGGTCATCGTGGTGGGATCCGCAAACTCCTCGAACTCCGTGCGGCTGGTGGAAGTGGCCCTGGAATACGGCGCCAAGGCGTCCTACCGCGTGGACTTCGCCAACCAGGTGGACGAAGCGTGGTTTGAAGGCGTGGCAACCGTCGGTGTGACCTCTGGCGCCTCCGTTCCTGAGGTGCTGGTCCAGGACGTTCTCCGGCTGCTCGCTGAGTACGGCTACGGAAGTGTGGAAGAAGTGGTCACCGCAGAGGAAGACCTCCTCTTTTCGCTGCCCAAGGAACTCCGTGCCACCCTGAAGCAGGCCGGCGACGTCAGCCGCGCCCTCGGCGGACGCCGGCCGCGCGACTGACGTCCGCGCCCTACGCGGCGGCCCCGTCCTGCTGGAGTTCAGGGGCTGCAAGGGCGCGGGGAGTGACCTCGACGGGCGCAGGCGAGACCAGGCCCGCTTCGTCCAGGGTGTTCAGCTTGCGGGCCGTGGGAAGTACACGGGCCTCCAGAGTCCCCACCAGGGAGTTGTAACGGTCTACGGACGTCTTCAGCGATGACCCCAGCTTGGTGACGTTTTCTCCCAGGGTTCCCATCCGGTCATAGAGCTGCCGGGCGAGATCAAACAGCTCCCGGGCATTGTCCGTCAGCACGTCCTGCCGCCACGTGAACGCCACCGACTTCAGCACGGCCAGCAGGGTCCCCGGCGACGCCAGGACAACGTTCTTGGACAGTGCGTGGTCCAGAAGCCCCGCGTCGGCTTCCAGGGCAGCCGCAAGGATCGATTCTGCAGGGATGAAACAGACAACCAGCTCGGGGGAGTTCCCCGGAATGTCCCAGTACCTCTTGTTGCCCAGCGCATCCACGTGGGCCCGCAAGGCCTTTGCGTGGGCAGCCAGGAGCGCCTGCTGCGAACGGCGGTCGGAGCCCGACAAGGCTGCCGGCCGGGCGTCGGCGTGCTGCGCCAAGTGAACCGCAGAGGCGCCCATTTCCTGCGCCTCAAGGTAGGCGGACAGCGGGACCTTGGCGTCCACCACGAGGATCTTCTCGCCGGGAAGTTGAACCACAAGGTCGGGACGGACTGTGGTGTCGCTGCCTGCGCTGTGGACCTGCTCCACGAAATCAACATGGCGCAGCATGCCCGCAGCCTCTACCACCCGCCGCAGCTGGACTTCACCCCACTGGCCCCTGGCGCTGTTGGACCGCAGGGCTGATTCAAGGGCATGCGTGGACCTCATCAGCTGCTCATCGGAGAGGCGTGCTTCCTGGAGCTGCTGGGCGAGCTGGCCGTACTGCTCCACACGGTCGCGTTCCAGCAGCGCCACCTGCTGCTGGACTGCAGTGAGCTTCTCCGCCACCGGGGCAAGGGCGCGCAGTACGCTGCCATCCTGCGACCTGGCCTCACCCAGCTCCCGGTTCTGTGCCGCCAAAAGCCGGCGTTCGGCGTCGGCCGCGGCAAACTGCGCACTGACCTCCGACAGCCGGGCGGACACGGCGTCGAAGTCAGCTTCAACGCCGTGGGTGTTCTTCCGCAGCACAAAGTAGGTGGCGGCGGCACCGGCCAGGGCGCCTACCAGCAGCATCAAAAGGGCAAGAATCAAGGCAAATCCATCCATGACTTCACTGTCGCACGGGGCACTGACAATCCACGCGAGTGACATCCGCCGGTACGGGCGGACGGGCCGCTGCGGGTAGAATCAGTGCTCGTGGCTCTTACTATTGGCATCGTCGGACTGCCCAACGTCGGCAAATCAACCCTCTTCAACGCGCTGACCCGCAACCAGGTCCTGGCGGCGAACTACCCGTTCGCCACCATTGAACCGAACGTCGGCGTCGTGAACCTGCCGGACCCGCGGCTCGCGAAGCTGGCCGAGATCTTCGGTTCCCAGCGACTGCTGCCCGCTCCGGTGTCCTTCGTGGACATCGCCGGGATTGTGAAGGGCGCATCGGAGGGCGAAGGCCTCGGCAACAAGTTCCTTGCCAACATCCGCGAGGCCCAGGCCATCGCGCAGGTTATCCGCGTGTTCGATGACCCCGATGTCATCCACGTCGACGGCAAGGTCGATCCCCGCTCGGACATGGAGATCATCAACACCGAGCTGATCCTGGCGGACCTTCAGACCATCGAGAACGCCATTCCCCGGATCGAAAAAGAAGTCAAGATCAAGAAGCGCGAAGCCGCCGAGCTTGCCGCCATCAAGGCAGCGCAGGCGGTGCTGGAGCGCGGCGACACCATCACTTCCTCGATCAAGAGCGACAAGCTTGAGATGGAGCACCTCAAGGAGCTCGGCCTCCTGACCGCCAAACCGGTGATCTACGTCTTCAACGCGGATGAGGGAATCCTGGGCAGCCCGGAGAAGCAGGACGAACTGCGCGCCATGGTTGCCCCGGCGGACGCCGTCTTCCTCGATGCCAAGCTCGAAGCCGACCTCGTTGAACTTGACGAGGAGGAGGCTCGCGAAATGCTGGAGATGAACGGCCAGGAAGAGTCCGGACTCGACCAGCTGGCCCGCGTCGGGTTCCACACGCTGGGGCTGCAGACCTACCTGACCGCCGGCCCCAAGGAAACCCGCGCCTGGACCATCCACCAGGGCGACACAGCACCCCAGGCCGCCGGCGTCATCCACTCGGACTTCCAGCGCGGCTTCATCAAGGCCGAGGTGGTCTCCTTCGACGACCTCGTCGATGCCGGTTCCATGGCCGAGGCGAAGGCCCGCGGCAAGGTCCGCATCGAAGGCAAGGAATACGTCATGGCCGACGGCGACGTGGTGGAGTTCCGCTTCAACGTCTAGGTCAGGTCCGGTGCCTCCCGGGAATCGCCGGCCGGGGTGCTGGGCCACGCAGCGTTCTTTCGGGACGGAGCTCGCTCCGTGGCTGGGCCAGCTCGGAGTGAGCTAGCCTGATCGGCATGAACCGCATGGAAATGTCTGACGCAGCGACGCTCATGACCCTGCTGCGTGATGCGAAGCGTCCCTCGACGCTCAGTATGGTACTGCCGGGTTGGGACATGCTGCAGGCCGACGTCCCTTCAAGGGAACGGGTAGAGGCGGCGATGGCGATGCTGGTCGGTTCCGGCCTTGCCGAGGTCGACGCAGCCTGGGCGATGCGGCTCACGGAGCAAGGCGGACGGCTCAGGCGGTCCGTGAAGGGCACCCAGGGGATGCGGATGATTCCGGGGGCGATCAGCGAGCTGCTGTCAGGACGCCAGTTGAGCCGTGCGACGCTGAATCTGCCTCCGTCCGTTTTTGAACCGGCCCTCGAGGACTATCTCGATGCGGCCCGTCGCAGGGCTGAGCTCCGATCCCGGTCCCGTTGGTGGTGGCCCGGCCCATTCAGGCGCCCCGTCCGGTGAAGCCGCCATCCTCCACCCCGGACGGGCCCGCCAATCCTGCCTTCAGGCAAGGGGACTCGCTCTGGGCTGCCCGCCGTACTTAATTTAGGATCTCTCCATGACGACTCTTCGGGGAGCGGTGGTTCTGGTAGTCGGCGCCAGCGGCGGACTCGGTTCGCGCATCGCTGCCCAGTTGGAGAGCAGCGGCGCCATCGTCGCCAGGTCCTCAAAGTCAGATGGGCACGATCTGCGCGTACCCTCCGTGACCCAATCGGTGCTGGAAGACACGAATGCGCAGTACGGGCGCCTCGACGGGGTAGTGGTCGCGTCAGGGGTCGTTGCCTTCGGCGCCGCATCTGACCTTGAACCCGGCACAGTGGACGAACTTTTCGCTGTGAACACCACTGGCCCGATCCACCTCATCACCCAGAGCCAGCGTTACCTCGCGGCGTCCGCACGCGAGGGCCGGGAACCCTTCGTTGTGACACTAAGTGGCGTTGTCGCCGAGGCGCCCGTCGCTGGCCTCGCTGCCTACTCGGCGTCGAAGGCTGGACTCGCGGCCTTCGTCGTCGCAACGGCCCGCGAGTATCGCCGGGCGGGCATCCGGATCCTGGACGCACGCCCGGGCCACACCGGCACCGCCCTTTCGGAGCATCCGATTGCCGGGTCAGCGCCGAAATTCGGCGCGGCACTGGATCCCGACCTGGTTGCAGCGCGGATCATCACCGCGATCGCCGATGGAGAGAAGGACCTGCCCAGCACCGCCTTCTAAGCCCGTCCGGCTCCGGCCGGTTCCCAGCCAAGGGCCGGGCCCAGCCGGGTGGCGATGTCGGTGAGGATCTGGACGTAGTCCTCGTGCTCAAAGCTGAAAGGGAGGGCGAACGCCACTTCGTCGACCTCCTGGAAACCCGCGTGGGCGTACAACTGTTCCGCGATCTGCTCACTGGTGCCGATGAGGTCCTTGGCGAACATCATCTTCCTGGGTCCCTGCGGGGCGGCCGTGCGGGGCGTGCGTTCGTCGACGTACCGCTGGTACTTCTCCCTCTGCGCCGCAGAGGCAGAATCGGTGGGAATGACCACCAGCCCCTGAGATACCCGCGTCCGCTCCTGCGGCTGTCCTGACGCTGCCGCTGCGGCGCGGTAGGCGCGGATTTGGGACTGCTGGACCCGCGCGAAGTCGGGTTCCTCGCCGGCGTCAGGAAAGATCACGCTGCTGGAGAGCAGGTTGAAGCCGTTTTCGCCTGCCCAGACTGCGGATTTCCGGCTGGCAGCGCCGTACCAGAGGCGGTCGCGCAGGCCCGGCGAATGCGGTTCCACACGGTTGGAAAACTCTTCCACCACACCCTGCTTGCCCGAGAAATCGCGGACAACCTCGCCCGCAACCAGCCGGGCGAACCGCTCCACCCGGGCGTAGCTGAAGTCCTCTTCGCCGGCCGAGTCGGGGTAAAGCTCATGCTTGACCGTGTCCCACTGCATCGGCTCGCCGACGCTGACGCCCGGATTGATCCGGCCGCCGGCCAGCAGGTCCGTGGTGGCGAGGTCCTCGGCCAGGCGAAGGGGATTCTCCCAGCCCAGCGGCGTCACAGCGGTGCCAAGTTCGATCCGGGATGTGCGTTGGCTGGCCGCTGCCATGACGGCCACGGGCGAGGAAATGCCAAACTGCAGGTGGCGGTGCCGCAGCCACGCGCTGTCGAAACCCAGCCGCTCACCCAGTTCGATCACCTGCAACGTGGATTCGTGACCCGCGGCCGGGTTGGCCGGATCGAAAAGGCCGATGGTGAGGAAGCCAAGCTTTCGCAGGGGACGGTTCTGATCTGGCATGGGCTTCCTTTGCTTGGGCCTGGTGGTTGACCCCAGAATATGCTTGCCCGGCCTACCGCCCGTGGCCACGGCGGGTGCAGGTTACCGTTTGCGACAGTGAAGCCGGTGTCCGCACGGCAACGTCCGGAGAACATTCGAACTATCGTTGGGGGCATGCAAGCCGGCCAGCACCTGCGCCTCGTTCTGCCGCACCAGCTTTTCGGGCAGCACCTTGAACTGCCGGCTGGCGGCACGGCCTTTGTGCTGATCGAGCACGACCTCATGTTCCGGCAGTACGCCTTCCACTCCCACAAGCTGGTCCTGCACCGGGCATCGATGGCTCGGTTTGCCGGGCGGCTCCGCAACCACGGGTATGAAGTGGAAGTCCTGGCCAGCGATCCTGACCGCACGTCCCGCAGTCAGCTGGGGCAACTCATTCGCAGCAGCCGCCCGCGGCAGGTGACCTGGTTCGACGTCGTGGATGACTGGCTTGAGCAGGACCTGATCGCCGGCCTCGCTGACGGCGGCTACCGCATGCAGGACGGCGACGTCCTGGAGACGCCCAACTTCCTCACGGACCGCCGTCGGATTGATGAGTGGTTCGCCGCCAATCCAGCCCGGATGCACGACTTCTACGTGTGGCAACGCCGCCGGCTCGATGTCCTGGTGGACGGCGGCGGCCCCGTCGGCGGCAAGTGGTCCTTTGACGCCGAGAACAGGAAGAAGCTTCCCCGCGGTTACGTTCCGGCCACCGTGTCAAGGTTCAGCAGCGGAAACAACGCCGGGCAGGCGATGTTCGACCTGGATGCATTGATGGACGAAAGCGGCGGGACGGAGACCACCCCCGACGACGGTTCAAGCGATGTGGAGGCAGCCATCGCCTGGGTACGCGAGGAGTTTCCAGACGCCCCCGGAGACCCTGCTTCCTTTGCCTGGCCCACCGACGCGCCGGAGGCCCGCCGACACCTGGAGGAGTTTGTCCGCGACCGACTTGCCGGGTTTGGCGCCTACGAGGACGCCATCTCCGCCGCGCACCCGTTCATCAACCACGGGCTGCTCACGCCGGCACTCAATATCGGGCTGTTGGACCCCCGCGAAGTCCTTGACTCAGTCCTGGACGGCGCCGGCCAGGACACCCCGTTGGCTTCGCTCGAGGGTTTCGTGCGGCAGCTGATCGGATGGCGGGAGTACATGCGCGCCACCTACCGCCTCCGCGGCCGGCAGATGCGCAGTTCGAACCTGCTCAACCACGGGAACCGGCTGGGCACCGGGTGGTGGGACGCCGCCACCGGGCTGGCCCCCGTGGACATGGTGATCTCCCGCGTGCTCGCCACCGGATACAGCCACCACATCGAACGGCTGATGATCCTGGGGAACGCCATGTCCCTCTTGCGCATCCACCCGCATGACGTCTACGAATGGTTCATGGCCATGTACGTGGACGCCTACGACTGGGTCATGGTGCCCAACGTGTACGCAATGAGCCAGTTCGCCTCGGGTGCCGGAATCACCACCAAGCCCTACGTCTCCGGCAGCAACTACCTGCGGAAAATGTCCGATCTGCCGCCGGGGGAGTGGATCGCCGACTGGGATGCCCTGTACTGGACCTTCATAGATGACCACCGTCCTGTCATCGAGCGCAACTCCCGGTCCCGGATGGCAGTCGCCCTGCTGGACTCGATGGATCCGGACACACGGAGCGGCCACCGGCGCCGCGCGGAAGCGCTGCTAAAAGCGAACGACGGCGGCGCACGGCTGCTGCGGCCGGCGCCGGAAGGCGGGGCGTAGGGTTCTTCCTCCCCGCCCAGCCGGCGACACCAAAGTATCCTGACTGTGTAGGGCGCGTTCCTGGCGACTCCAGGCCCCCTTCCCCGGGATGGAATACATAAGGAGGCGGAGGCATGCCAGTCAGGCGCCTGATGCAGTACATCACCGCAGCGGCAGTGGTCGCAGTGGCCCTTTCTGGCTGCTCAGGCGGCGGCAGCGCGCCGGTAGTAGTGGGGGAGGCCAAGCGCGGAGGCAGCGCCACCGTGGCCGAGGTCAACGCTTTTTCCTCCTTCAACCCGTTCAGTACCGACGGCAACACGGACATCAACTCCAAGATCGGCGCAGCCACCCACTCTGGCTTCTACTCCCTGGACGATAAATCCGTGGTGGTCCGGAACGACAAGTTCGGCCGCTACGAAAAAGTCTCTGATGACCCGCTTAAGGTGCGGTACACAGTCAACGAAGGCGTCAAATGGTCCGACGGCGCGCCGATCGACGCTGGCGACCTCCTCCTGAGCTGGGCCGCGGGTTCGGGTTATTTCGACGACGCGGATCCTGCGGCCGGGACGGGCACCAGGTATTTTTCGGCTGCGTCAGCCGCCGGCGGCCTCGCGGGCACGGCGTTCCCCGAGCTCGGCGACGACGGCCGGTCCATCACGCTGCAGTACGCCGCGCCTTACGCGGACTGGCAGACCGCGTTCGACGTCGGCCTGCCAGCCCATGTGGTCGCAGCCAAGGCCGGGCTGAGCGACGAGGAGGACCTCGTGGACCTGATCAAGGACGCGCCCAAGGGAAACCCCGGAAAACCGGCGGTAAATTCGGCGTTGAAGACGGTGGGCGATTTCTGGAACAACGGATTCGATACGAAATCCCTGCCCGACGACCCCGCCCTGTATCTTTCCAGCGGACCCTACATCGTGCGGGACATCGTTCCGGAAGTATCCATGAAACTCGTCCGGAACCGGGACTACGTGTGGGGGACCGAGCCGTGGCTTGACGAGATCAACGTCCGGTTCACCGGTGCCCTTCCTACCGCTGTTGATGCGCTCCGCAGCGGGCAGGCGGACATCATCTCGCCGCAGCCTTCCGCCGACACCGCGAACCTCTTCGCCGGCCTGGCGGACCAGGGAAACACGGTGGAGCAGTACAGCCAGTCGGGGTACGACCACCTCGACCTCAACTTCTCCGGGCCCTTCGCGGACGAGGACGTCCGCAAGGCCTTCCTGAAGGCCGTGCCCCGGCAGGCCATCGTGGACGCGGTGGTGGGGGGCCTGATTACGGACGCCAAACCGCTCGATTCGCAGGTCTTCCTTCCGGGCCAGCCCAAGTACGCGGATACTGTGAAAAACAACGGCTCGGCCGAATACGCCGAGGTGGACATCGACGCAGCCAAGGAACTCCTGGACGGTGCCACGCCGACCATCCGCATCCTGTACAACCGGGACAACCCCAACCGCGCCAAGGCATTCACCCTGATCCGCGATTCGGCGCAGAAGGCCGGTTTCCGAGTGGTCGATGCCGGCCAGGGAAATGCGGACTGGGCCAAGTCGCTCGGGGGCGCAGGGTACGACGCCGCTTTGCTGGGGTGGATCGGAACGGGCGCCGGAGTGGGCCGCATCCCGCAGATCTTCCGCACCGGGGCGGGCAGCAACTTCAACGGATTCTCCGACGGCGACGCGGACAAGGCAATGGAGCAGCTGGCAACCACCACTGACCTCGGCAAACAGGACGAACTGCTGGCGGGGATCGATAAGCGCGTCTGGGAGAAAGCGTACGGACTGCCGCTTTACCAGACGGTCGGAGCCATAGCCTTCAACGCCCGGGTGACCGGTGTGAAACCCAGCCCGGGACCCCTCGGCGTGTGGTGGAACGTCTCGGATTGGCGCCTTGCCGAGCAGGGGACCAAGAACTGATTCCCACCCGGCAGATGGGTGATGCAGGCCACGGTTCGATTTCGCCGTGGCGCTACCGCCGAGTAGCATGTGACTTGCACAACTTCCGTTAACCGGTTAACGCGTCCCAAACGCCCCGGTCACGGTTTGGCAACGGAGTACCAGTATCTGGACTTCGTGCGGTTAGGCTACTCGTACATGTAGGCCCCGTCACAGTTCACAGCTGTGCCTCGGCCTGCGGGGAAACACCAGATTTCCCCTCGTTATCTCCCACAACTCATAGGAGGCGGAATGCGTTTCACGCGCACTTCCAAAGCACTGGGCATCGTGGCAATCGCTGCGCTTGCCCTGACCGGGTGCGGCGCTGGAGGCGGCACCACGGAGGGGTCCGGCGACGCCACCGGCGATCCCAACAAGGTCATCACGGCCTACAGCAACGAACCACAGAACCCGCTGCTGCCGGCCAACACCAATGAGGTCTACGGCGGCCGCGTCGTCGAACTCCTCTTCGAAGGCCTGCGGACCTACGACGCCGACGGCAAGCCGGTCAATGCGTTGGCAGAATCCATTGATTCCTCCGACGCCCAGAACTGGACCATCAAGGTCAAGCAGGGCCAGAAGTTCACCAACGGCGAGGCCATCACGGCCAAGACTTTCGTTGACTCCTGGAACTTCGCCGCCAACTCGAAGAACCTGCAGAACAACGGCTTCTTCTTTGAGTCCATCGCCGGCTACGAAGAAGTATCGGCGGTCAACAGCGAGAAGACGGCCGACGGCAAGACCACCACCACCCCTGCCCCCACGGCCGAGACCATGTCCGGCCTGGCAGCAACCGATGACTCCACCATCACCGTGAAGCTTGCCCAGCCTGAGGCAGACTGGTCGCTGCGCCTGGGCTACTCCGCTTTCTTCCCGCTTCCTTCCGCTGCCCTGGCAGACCCGAAGACCTTCGGTGAGAACCCGGTGGGCAACGGCCCGTACAAGTTCGAGAAGGAAGGCGCCTGGGTACACGACCAGTCGATTTCCCTCGTCAAGAACGCCGACTACAGCGGCCCGCGCGAGTCCAAGAACGGCGGCGTGACCTTCAAGTTCTACACCGATCCGGGCCCCGCATACACGGATCTCCAGTCGGACAACCTGGACATCACCGATGTCCTGCCGTCCAACGCCCTGAAGACCTATGAGACGGACTTCCAGGACCGCAACGCCACCAAGGCAGTTGCCACCAACTCCACGCTGAACATCCCGCCGTACAACCCGAACTTCCAGGGTGAAGCCGGCAAGCTGCGCCGCGAGGCACTGTCCTACGCCATCAACCGCGAGGAAATCGCCAAGGTTGTCTTCAACGGCACCCGCACCCCCGCCAAGGCTTTCGTCCCGCCGGTCATCGACGGGTTCAAGGAAGGCCTGAAGGGCAGCGAAATCCTGAAGTTCGACGCCGCCAAGGCCAAGGACCTCTGGGAGCAGGCCAACAAGATCCAGCCGTACGACGATTCCAAGCCGCTCCAGATTGCCTCCAACACCGATGGTGGCAACAAGGAATGGATCGACGCCGTGGCCAACGGCTTCAAGAACAACCTCGGCATCCAGGCTGAAATCCAGCCCTTCGCCAAGTTCGCTGAAGTCCTGAACCTGCGCAAGTCCCAGCAGCTCCCCGGCCTGACCCGTGCAGGCTGGCAGGGTGACTACCCGTCGCTGTACAACTTCCTCGGCCCGGTCTGGGGCACCAACGCATCCTCCAACTACGAGAAGTACACGAACCCCGAGTTCGACAAGCTCCTCAAGGAGGGCCTGGCTGCCACGTCCACCGAGGATGCAAACGCCAAGTTCAACCAGGCACAGGAAGTGCTGTTCGAGGATCTGCCCGGCCTGCCCCTGTGGGACCAGGCACGTCCGATCGTGTGGAGCAACAATGTCGTGAAGGCCGAGACCGGCTGGAACGGCAGCATCCTCTACTACAACATCACGGCTAAGTAGTCTTTGATCTAACTTGCCGCCAAGGCTAATGGGGGTCCGGTTACGGCCGGGCCCCCATTGGCTTGCACGGCAGGAAGGTATGCATGAACCTGTTCACTTCCTCCCCGGAAGGCTGGTGATACCGTGGTCCGCTTTATCCTTCGCCGGCTCCTCCAGGTGATCCCTGTCTTCATCGGCACCACCCTCCTCGTGTACTACATGGTGTTCGCCCTTCCCGGCGATCCCATCGCGGCACTGTTCGGCGACCGCCAGCCACCCCAGGCAGTCATCGATACCCTTCGCAGCCAGTACCACCTTGATGAACCATTCTTCGTCCAGTACGGGCTGTTTCTGAAGAACCTCTTCACGTTCAACCTCGGCAACGACTTCACCGGCCAGCCCATCGCGGCAAGCCTCGCCCGCGTCTTCCCGGTAACGGCGATGCTGGCCATCGAAGCGCTTGCCATCCAGGCCATCTTCGGTGTGGCTTTCGGCGTCTTCGCCGGCCTCCGCCGCGGCGGCTGGTTTGACTCCACCGTCCTGGTGGCGTCCCTCGTCGTCATCGCAGTCCCCACCTTCGTGCTGGGCTTCGTATTCCAGCTGGTCTTCGGTGTCCAGCTTGGCTGGGCGAAACCCACAGTGGGCGCCAACGCCGACTGGGGCAGCCTGCTGCTGCCCGCCGTCGTGCTGGGCCTGGTGTCCTTCGCGTACGTCCTCAGGCTGACCCGTGCATCGGTCAGCGAGAACATGAACGCGGACTACGTCCGGACCGCCACCGCCAAGGGCCTCTCCCGGCCCCGGGTGGTCCTGGCACACATCCTGCGCAACTCGCTGATCCCCGTGGTGACCTACCTCGGCGCCAACCTCGGCGGCCTGATGGGCGGCGCCATCGTTACCGAAGGCATCTTCAACGTCCCGGGCGTCGGCAACAAGCTGTACCAGGCAGTCCTGCGCACTGAGGGCCCCACCATCGTGTCCATCGTCAGCGTGCTGGTGCTGGTGTTCGTGGTGTCCAACCTGCTCGTTGATCTCCTGTACGCCTGGCTTGACCCGAGGATTCGCTATGACCAGTAACAACAGCCACTTCGTGGCGCCCATCGATGAAACCCCGCTGCAGGCGACGGACGCGGTCAAGACCGACCAAGCCCCGCTCAGCCTGTGGGCAGACGCGTGGCGCAAGCTCCGCCGTCGTCCGCTGTTTATCATCTCGTCGCTGCTGATCCTTGCCCTGATCGTGATTGCGCTGTTCCCCGGCCTCTTCACGTCCACCCCGCCGAACGACGGCTGCGAACTCGGGAACTCGGAAGGCGGGCCCACCGCCGGACACCCGTTCGGGTTTACTTTCCAGGGTTGCGACATCTACTCGCGCGTCATCCACGGCACCCAGGCATCACTGTCCGTCGGCATCCTTTCGGTGCTCTGCGTACTGGTGATCGGTGTAACCCTCGGCGCATTGGCTGGCTACTACGGCGGCTGGATCGACGCCGTCCTGGCCCGCCTCGGCGACATCTTCTTCGCACTGCCGCTGATCCTCGGTGCGCTGGTGATCACCCAGCTGCCCCTGTTCCGCGAGAACAAGAGCGTGTGGACAGTGGTGTTTGTCATATCGCTGCTGGCCTGGCCGCAGATGGCCCGCATCACCCGCGGCGCCGTCATAGAAGTACGTAACGCAGACTTCGTCACCGCGGCCCAGGCACTGGGCGTGTCGAAGTTCAAGGCGCTGGTCCGGCACGTCCTGCCCAACGCCCTGGCACCGATCATCGTGCTGGCAACGCTGGAACTGGGCGTGTTCATCGTGGCCGAAGCCACGCTGTCCTTCCTGGGCATCGGACTGCCGCAGAGCATCATGTCGTGGGGCAATGACATTGCAGGTGCCCAGGCCTCCATCCGGACCCGGCCCGAAATCCTGCTGTTCCCCGCTGCAGCGCTGTCCATCACCGTGCTGAGCTTCATCATGCTGGGCGACGCCGTCCGTGACGCCCTCGACCCGAAGAGCCGCCAGCGATGAGAGATAAAGAGATGACAACCCCAGACGTCAGCATCGGCGAGGCCCGCGCCAACGGCAACAAGCCCCTTCTGGAAATCCGCGACCTTGCCATCACCTTCAAGACCGGCAGCGGTGAAGTCCAGGCCGTGCGCAACGCACACCTGACCATCATGCCCGGTGAGACGGTAGCCATTGTGGGGGAGTCCGGGTCGGGCAAATCCACCACGGCACTGGCAGCCATTGGACTGCTGCCCAACAACGGCAGCGTCTCCGGCGGCCAGATCCTGCTTGACGGCGAAGACATTTCCCACGCCAGCGAGCAGCGGATGATCGAGCTGCGCGGAAACACCATCGGCATGGTTCCCCAGGACCCGATGTCCAACCTCAACCCGGTGTGGAAGATCGGTTACCAGGTACGGGAGACCCTGCGCGCCAATGGCCGTCCAAGCGGCCCGGAGGACATCGCCAAGGTGCTGTCCGAAGCCGGCCTGCCCGATGCCAAGCGCCGCGCAAACCAATATCCGCATGAGTTCTCCGGCGGTATGCGCCAGCGTGCACTGATTGCCATTGGCCTGTCATGCCAGCCGCGCCTGCTCATTGCCGATGAGCCCACGTCTGCCCTGGACGTGACAGTCCAGCGGCAGATCCTGGACCACCTGGACACCATGACCACCGAACTTGGCACCTCGGTGCTGCTGATCACCCACGACCTGGGCCTGGCGGCAGAACGTGCCAACAAAGTGGTGGTCATGTACCAGGGACGCGTAGTGGAAGCAGGACCGTCACTGGAACTGCTCCGCAATCCGCAGCACCCCTACACGAAGCGCCTGGTTGAGTCGGCGCCATCCCTTGCCAGCCGGCGCATCCAGGCAGCCAAGGAACAGGGCGTGGAGACGGCAGACATGCTGGCTCCTGCAGCGGAAACGTCCGTCGCGGACAACGTGCTGCAGATCCAGGACCTGCGAAAGGTGTACAAGCTCCGCCAGGGCCTGGGTAAAGCCACGGACTTCGCGGCCGTGGATGGCGTGAGCTTCGACGTCAAACGGGGAACAACGACGGCGATCGTGGGGGAGTCCGGTTCGGGCAAGTCCACGGTGGCCAAGATGGTGCTCCAGCTTGAGACGCCTACCGACGGCAAGATCCTCTTTGACGGCGTGGATACGTCGCTGCTGAAGGCCGGGGACCTGTTCAAGTTCCGCCGGCGTGTCCAGCCGATCTTCCAGGACCCGTACGGATCCCTGGACCCGATGTACAACATCTACCGCACCATCGAGGAGCCGTTGCGCGTCCACAAGATCGGTGATGCGGCCAGCCGGGAGAAGAAGGTACGGGAACTGCTGGACCAGGTGGCACTGCCCCAGTCCGCCATGCAGCGGTACCCGAACGAGCTCTCCGGAGGCCAGCGCCAGCGCGTTGCCATTGCCCGCGCCCTCGCGCTGGACCCCGAGGTCATCATCTGTGACGAGGCAGTGTCCGCACTGGACGTCCTGGTCCAGGCGCAGGTCCTGAACCTGCTTGCTGACCTGCAGTCGAACCTGGGCCTGACCTATCTCTTCATCACCCACGACCTGGCAGTCGTCCGGCAGATTGCCGACCATGTCTGCGTCATGGAGAAGGGCCGCCTGGTGGAAACCGGAACCACCGACGAGGTCTTCGAGTCGCCGCAGCAGGAGTACACCAGGGCACTCCTGAACGCCATCCCGGGTGCGAAGCTGATGCTGCCGCCGGAAGTGGCATAAGGCCGCGATCCGTCGCTGCACAGCTGAAGGGCTGGGGCGCCATTCCGAAAGGAGCGGGGCCTCAGCCCTTCTTGCTGCCGGCTCCGGCCTGTGCAGGCGCCGCCGCTGCGGCCGTGATGTCCGGAATTCCCAGTTCCCGGAAGCGGCGCTCCAGCACCGTCCCCAGCGCCTTCCGGCCTTCGCTGTCCATGTGGACAGGGTCCGCCAAGTGCTGTGTGAGGTTGTATTTAGTCAGCCAGTCTCCTGCACTGACGAAGGTGATGCCCTGCTTTGCCGCGATGGTGGAGAGCAGGTTGTCCACCTGGCTCCGGCGACCGCCACCGTTGTTGGCACCCTTCGCCAGGGTGCCCACCATCACCATGCTGGTGGTTGGGTAGCGGGCTCTCATGGCCTGTACAAGGCGGTTGGCATTAGCGGTGATCTGGGCATCCGAGGCGCCGCGGGCAGCGTCGTTGCCGCCGCCTTCAATCACCACCAGGCCTGGAGTTCCCACCGGCAACATCCAGTCGCCGCGCTCCAGCGCATCGATGTAGTTGCCCACCTTGCCGTTGGCCGCCGTGAAACCGGTTCCGCCATACCCGCAGAAGTGGACGTTGTAGCCAAGGGCAGCCAGAGCTCGGCGCGGCCAGCTGTCGTCCGGAACCGACTGGGAGTCTCCGATCAGGACAGCGGTGTTCCGGACATTCGCCACGACCACCTCGTTCCGGCCGAACACCGGATTCCGGTAGACCTCCCCTGGACGCATGGCCGGGCGGGAGAGGACCTCGGAGAGGTCCGCGCCCGGCGTGTACCGGGGCGCATCCGCCGGGTCCGTCGCAGCAGCCCTGAGCAGTGAAGGCGGGACCTGGTCCGGGCTGGCCGTGGCCGCTGGGACGTCAGACTCCGGAAGTTGTGCCGGTTGGCCCGGAGCCGCCAGGACAATGCCGGCGGCGATGGCAAATACCGCGATCCGCGTTAAAGCGGATGCGGGACGCATGCTGGTTTCTCGTGGGATTCGCTGCTCATCACCAGCAATAATGGGGCATAAATCCGTATTTATCCAGTGAGTGTGACAGCTCTCAATTTCCGTCCCGCGGGCGGCCGGCAGAGGGGCGGATTCCAGCGGGTTCCCGTGCGGATTTAGGCCATCACTTGCCACTGCCGTTATGCTTAATGAAGGAGCCCTGTGTTAAGGGCCTGATCCGTCGTGCGTTTCGGTTGGAAATGTCGCGATGACTACATCTGACCCACGGAATCGAGTCTTTACGCATGTCTGAAACCACCACCAACACCGCGGTAGCCACTGCCTCGCGCAGTGACCTCCGCAACGTCGCGATTGTGGCCCACGTTGACCACGGCAAGACCACACTGGTTGACGCCATGCTCAAGCAGACCAACTCCTTTGCCGAACACAACCACCTCGAAGACCGCGTGATGGACTCCGGTGACCTGGAACGCGAAAAGGGCATCACCATCCTGGCCAAGAACACCACTGTGGCCTACAACGGACCGTCGTCCAACGGCGAAACCATCACCATCAACGTCATCGACACCCCCGGCCACGCCGACTTCGGTGGCGAGGTGGAGCGCGGCCTGTCCATGGTTGACGGCGTCGTGCTGCTCGTCGACTCGTCTGAAGGTCCGCTGCCGCAGACGCGCTTCGTTCTCCGCAAGGCCCTGGCCGCACACCTTCCCGTCATCCTGCTGGTCAACAAGACCGACCGCCCTGACGCCCGCATCGACGAAGTTGTGCACGAGTCCATGGACCTCCTGCTGGGCCTCGCTTCGGACCTTGCGGACGAAGTTCCGGACCTCGACCTGGACAAGGTCCTGGAAGTTCCCGTGGTTTACGCTGCAGCCAAGGTTGGCCGCGCCTCCCTCGAGCAGCCAGCCAACGGCTCCGCTCCGGACAACGAGGACCTTGAGCCGCTGTTCAAGACCATCATCGAGCACATCCCCGCTCCCACGTACAACCCCGAGGGCGTCCTCCAGGCCCACGTCACCAACCTTGACGCGTCCCCGTTCCTTGGCCGCCTCGCCCTGCTCCGCATCTACAACGGCACCCTGCGCAAGGGCCAGACCGTTGCCTGGGCACGCGCCAACGGTGAACTGAAGAACGTCAAGATCACCGAACTGCTGGCCACCAAGGCTCTGGACCGCGTCCCGGCCGAGTCCGCAGGCCCCGGCGAGATCGTCGCCGTTGCCGGTATCGAGGAAATCACCATTGGTGAGACCCTGACCGACGCTGAGAACCCGCAGCCGTTGCCGCTGATCACCGTGGACGATCCCGCGATCTCCATGACCATCGGTATCAACACCTCGCCGCTGGCCGGCAAGGTCAAGGGCGCCAAGGTGACCGCGCGCCAGGTGAAGGACCGCCTGGACAAGGAACTGATCGGTAACGTCTCCATCAAGGTCCTCCCCACCGAGCGTCCCGACGCCTGGGAAGTCCAGGGCCGTGGCGAGCTGGCCCTGGCCATCCTCGTGGAGCAGATGCGCCGCGAAGGCTTCGAACTGACCGTGGGCAAGCCGCAGGTTGTGACCAAGACCGTTGACGGCAAGGTCCACGAGCCGATGGAACACATGACCATCGACGTGCCCGAAGAGTACCTCGGTGCTGTCACCCAGCTGATGGCTGCCCGCAAGGGCCGCATGACCAACATGGCCAACCACGGCACCGGCTGGTGCCGCATGGAGTTCATCGTTCCGGCCCGTGGCCTGATCGGTTTCCGTACCCGGTTCCTGACCGACACCCGCGGCGCCGGCATCGCGGCCTCCATCTCCGAAGGCTACGAGCCGTGGGCCGGCCCCATCGAGTACCGCACCAACGGTTCAATGGTTGCTGACCGGGCCGGTGTGGTCACCCCGTTCGCCATGATCAACCTGCAGGAACGTGGCTCCTTCTTCGTGAAGCCCACCTCCGAGGTGTACGAGGGCATGATCGTCGGCGAGAACTCCCGCGCCGACGACATGGACGTCAACATCACCAAGGAAAAGAAGCTCACCAACATGCGTGCCGCTTCCTCGGATTCGTTCGAGAACCTGACGCCGCCGCGCGAGCTCACCCTCGAGGAATCCCTCGAGTTCGCCCGCGAGGACGAGTGCGTTGAGGTGACCCCGGATGCCATCCGCATCCGCAAGGTCATCCTGGACACCAACGAGCGTGCCAAGGCCGCCCGCGCCCGCGCGAAGTCGTAACACACCGCAACAACGCAGAATGCCGCTGGCTCCATGCCGGCGGCATTCCGCGTTTAACCGGTTTGCAGTTCAGGCCCGCGGGCGGCGCCGTTCCGGAGCGGGCGGGACCTCCTTAGCCGCCACCACGGCAGCGAGGGGGATGACGACGTCGGCCTGCCGCGTCCGTACGGTGCACGCACAACCGTCGCACGAGACAAGGTGGCCCAGCGCGTCAGTGAAGCCCCCCTCGATCCGGTACCGCACTACGACGCGGGTTCCGGGGGTGGCAGCGGACAGGAAACCGGCGGGAGCGGGGGTGGGCAGCGTCACCACTTCATACTAGGAGGCCCGGCTAGGTTCGCGGGAACGGCGTGGGAGATAATAGGCTCAGATGTCAATAGTCCGGCCGCGCCGGGCGAAAGAGCCGGCGGGATGCCGGAACCAACGTGGAGAGGCCAGGGACGTGACGTACGTAATCGCGCAGCCGTGTGTAGATGTCAAGGACAAGGCATGCATCGAGGAATGCCCGGTCGACTGCATCTATGAGGGCGAGCGTTCGCTGTACATCCATCCGGACGAATGCGTCGACTGCGGCGCGTGTGAACCGGTGTGCCCCGTGGAAGCCATCTACTACGAGGATGACACCCCGGACGAGTGGGCTGACTACTACAAGGCAAACGTCGAGTTCTTCGACGACCTCGGCTCGCCGGGCGGAGCCGCGAAGATCGGCAACACGGGCAAGGACCACCCGATGATCGCCGCGCTGCCCCCGCAGAACCAAGACCACTGATACGGGCGTAACGGTGACCGCTGCACTGCGCACTTTCGGCCTGGACCTGCCCGACTACCCGTGGGAGGCCATGGCGCCGTACCTGGCGAAGGCCTCCGAGCACCCGGGCGGGGCAGTTAACCTGTCCATCGGAACGCCGGTGGATCCCACGCCTGCCATCATCCAGGACGCGCTGACGGCTGCAGCCAATGCACCGGGCTATCCCACGGTGCACGGAACTCCCGCGCTCCGCGACGCCATCGCCGGCTGGTTCGAGCGCCGCCGCGGGGTATCCGGCCTGGACCCGCGAAACATCATGCCCACGGTAGGTTCGAAGGAACTTGTTGCGTGGCTCCCGCTGCTGCTGGGCCTGAAGCCGGGAGACATCGTCGTGCGTCCCAAGGTGGCCTACCCCACGTACGATATCGGCGCCACGTTCGGCGGCGTCACCTCCGTGGCCACGGACAATCTGGACGAGCTCGACGACGCCGTCCGCTCCCGCGTGCGCCTCATCTGGGTCAATTCCCCGGGCAATCCCACCGGAAGCGTGCGGGACGTCGAATCGCTGAGGGCACTTGTGGTCCAGGCACGGGAGCTCGGCGCCGTGGTGGCCTCCGACGAATGCTATGCAGAACTCGGCTGGGGCGATTGGGACGTCCAGCGCGGCGGCCAGCCCGTCCCCAGCATCCTGGATCCGCGTGTGGCCGGTGGGTCCCACGAAGGCCTGCTGGCGGTCTACTCGCTGAGCAAGCAGTCGAACGTGGCCGGCTACCGGGCGGCATTCGTAGCCGGTGACCCGGCGCTGATGCCCAACCTGGTCAACAGCCGCAAGCACGCCGGAATGATTGTTCCGTTCCCGGTTCAGGAGGCCATGCGGGTGGCGCTCGGCGACGATACCCACGTGGAGGCCCAGAAGGACCTCTACCGCGCACGCCGCGAGCAGCTGGTACCCGCCCTGCGCGGGTTCGGCCTGGAGATCAAGGATTCCGACGCCGGCCTCTACCTCTGGAGCTCGGCAGGGGAGGGCACCTGGGATACCGTTGCCCGCCTTGCCGATCGCGGCATCGTGGTGGGTCCTGGGGTGTTCTACGGGGAAGCCGGCAACGGGTTCGTCCGCGTCGCACTGACGGGCTCCGACGAACGGATCGGCGCGGCTGTGGAACGGTTGTCCTGAACACCTGCGTGATCCCGTAACAATCATGTGACTCGCAACACACTGCCCGCATTTTAGGGGTCTTTGCGCCGACCCGGATTAGTGACACGTGCCCAACTGGCGGTAGTTTTTAAGTGACTATCAATGGTGGCTTTCTACAAGAAGGCAGTCCGGGTGTTGGATCCTGTCTTCTCAGGCTCAAGTGCGCGGCTCACCTGATGTTGGATCAAGCTTTCGACAGAGGCCGAGACGCCTCATGAAGGGGACTCCATGACTGAGACCAACAACGCGGCCACCCTGCTTCACGCAGGCGGAGAGCTCAAGCTGCCGCGCATCCAGGTTATTGAAGGAAACGAAGGCTACGACGTTTCCAAGCTGCTGAAGCAGACGGGCGCAGTCACCTTCGACCCCGGCTTCATGAACACCGCGGCAACCACGTCCGCGATCACCTACATCGATGGCGATGCGGGCATCCTGCGCTACCGCGGGTACCCCATCGAGCAGCTAGCGCAGCACTCCAGTTTCCTTGAGGTGTCCTACCTCCTGATTTACGGCAACCTCCCCACGCCCACGGAACTGGACGAGTTCGACCAGAAGATCCGGCGCCACACCCTCCTGCATGAGGAGCTGAAGGGCTTCTTCGGCGGGTTCCCCCGCGACGCGCACCCCATGCCCGTGCTGTCCTCGGCCGTGTCCGCGCTGTCCACGTTCTACCAGGACTCGCTGGACCCGTTCAACGCCGAGCAGGTGGAAGTTTCCACTATCCGCCTCATGGCCAAGCTGCCGGTCATCGCTGCGTACGCGCACAAGAAGTCCATCGGTCAGCCCATGCTGTACCCGGACAACTCCCACAACCTGGTGGAGAACTTCCTCCGCCTGAGCTTCGGGCTTCCGGCCGAGCAGTACGAGGTTGACCCGGTGGTGGCCAAGGCCCTGGACCTGCTCCTCATCCTGCACGCGGATCACGAGCAGAACTGCTCCACGTCAACGGTGCGCCTGGTGGGCTCGTCCAACGCCAACCTGTTCGCCTCCGTCTCTGCCGGCATCAACGCCCTGTTCGGCCCCGCCCACGGCGGCGCCAACGAGGCCGTGCTCAAGATGCTGCGCCAGATCCAGGCCGAGGGCCTCAAGCCCGAGGATTACATGGAGAAGGTCAAGAACAAGGAAGACGGCGTCCGGCTCATGGGCTTCGGGCACCGCGTCTACAAGAACTACGATCCCCGTGCCAAGATCGTCAAGGCAACGGCCCACGAGATCCTCACCAAGCTCGGCGGCAACGACGAACTGCTGGACATTGCCCTCCGCCTCGAAGAGAAGGCGCTCAGCGATGACTACTTCATCCAGCGCAAGCTCTACCCGAACGTGGACTTCTACACCGGCCTGATCTACAAGGCCATGGGCTTCCCGGAGAAGATGTTCACCGTGCTGTTCGCCATCGGCCGCCTCCCCGGCTGGATTGCCCAGTGGCGTGAAATGATCAGCGACCCCAACACCAAGATCGGCCGCCCGCGCCAGCTCTACATCGGCGAACCGGAGCGCGACTACCCGGTCCGGTAATTCCGCCCGCACGGCAGTTATTACGACGGCGGCCGCCCACCTTCCAAAGGTGGGCGGCCGTTTCGCGTTTGGTCCGGCGGCAGAGCTTGCCGAAACCCGGGTTTCGACAAGCTCAACCACCGACTGGCGTCAGGAGGCGTAGCCCTGCGGGTTGTTTTTCTGCCAGCGCCAGTGGTCCTCGCACATCTGGTCCACGGTCTTGGTGGTGGACCAGCCCAGGTCTGCCAGTGCGGAAGCGGCGTCAGCCCAGAACGCGGGCAGGTCGCCGGCGCGGCGCTCCGTGATTTCGTAGGGGATGGGCTCACCTACAGCCTTTTCGAAGGAGCGGAGGACTTCAAGTACCGAGGAGCCCCTGCCGGAGCCCAGGTTCCAGCGGAAAACGCCGGCACGGCCTGCCACGTAGTTCAGGGCCGCGACGTGCCCCTCGGCGAGGTCTTCCACGTGGATGTAGTCGCGGAGGCAGGTACCGTCGGGTGTGTCGTAGTCGCCGCCGAAGACCATCAGCTTCTCGCGGCGTCCCACCGCCACCTGGGCGATGAACGGCACGAGGTTGTTCGGGATGCCCTGCGGGTCCTCGCCGATCCTGCCCGACGGGTGCGCGCCCACCGGATTGAAGTAGCGCAGCAGTGCGATGTGCCAGCGGGGATCGGCATCGCCGAGGTCCGAGAGGATGTCCTCGATCTGTTCCTTGGTGCGGCCGTAGGGGTTGTTCGCGCCGATCTCCATCTTTTCCACGTAGGGGATGGGGTTGTGCTCGCCATAGACTGTGGCCGACGAGCTGAACACGAAGGACCGGACGTCATGGCGGTCCATGACGCGGATCAGGTTCAGCGTGCCCACCAGGTTGTTGTAGTAGTACTTCAGCGGTTCCCGGACGGATTCACCCACGGCCTTGAGCCCGGCGAAGTGGATGACGGCGTCGATGCCCGCGCCGGCGAAGACCTGCTCCACCGCGGCTTCATCCACCAGGTCCACGTTGTGGAACTCCGCTTCCTTTCCGCTGAGTTCGGCAACGCGCCGCAGGGACTCTTCGCTGGAGTTGACCAGGTTGTCGATGACGACCACGTCGTGGCCGGCTTCCTGCAGGGAAAGGACAGTGTGGGAACCGATGTAGCCGGTGCCCCCCGTAACCAGAATTTTCATGCCTCAACCCTATCCAACGCAGCCCCCGTCTGCCGCCGCGTTCCGGATGCCGGGCAGGGTGCCGGTCCCGTCTTTGGAGCACAAGTGTGCTAAATAATAAGGATGCCCAAAATTGTTGACCCGGATGCCCGGCGCCGGGATGTAGTAGACGCCGTCCTGCGCATTATTGCCGTCGACGGCCTGGAACGGGCTTCACTGCGGGAGGTGGCAGACGAGGCAGGGCTCGCTGTCGGGTCCGTCCGCCACTACTTCGCAGGCAGCGACGAGCTTCTCGCGTTCTCCTTTGCCAGCGTTGTGGACCGGGTGGTGGCGCGGCTCCAGTCCATGCTCCCCGCCATGGATGCCGCACTTCCCGGCAGCGCGGCCCACCGCCAGGCTGTATTAACACTGCTGGGCGGAATGCTGCCGCTGGACGAAGAGCGGGCCGTGGAGATCTGTGCCCTGATGGCCTTCAGGAGTGCCGCCCGGATCAAGCCTTTCTTTGCCCCTGAGGCGGACCGCAGCCACCGGCAGGTGGCGGTCATCGCCGGCCAGGTAGTAGCCGGACTGATGCCCGCGGACGAACCCCAGGAGAACCTGGTGATTGAGGCTGAGCGGCTGCTGGCGACCCTTGATGGCCTGGGCATGCACGCACTGCTGCAGCCCGCCTGGATGACCGCGGATATGTGCAGCGGCGTGCTGGAACGCCATCTTGACGGACTGGGTCGCTGAAGGACATTAACGTGGGGTGGAACCGGGAATAGACTGGGAACCGGGGCTGCTGGCGGATGGTGCCGGCGGCCCGGGCAGGGAAGTACTCCAGGAAGGACTTCGGATGCAGCAGGCAAGCGGTTCCAGGTGGCAGATCACCACGGACACGTCGGGGCCCATGATGATCGCGCTCTATCTCCGCGATACCGCAGGATTGAACGGAGCCGGCCACCCTGCGCTCTCGCACGCCAGGCCCAAAGTCCGCCCCGCCGACCACAGCCACCTCACCGCCGATGTGGGCGGCCTGGGTGCTCTGAAAACGGAGTGGGAAGCCTGGTGGGAACAACTGCTCAAGGCTTACCCGCACACCTCTCCGGACCTCTCGCCGCCGGACTTCGAGGCTTTCGGCAACTCCCCGGCCCTCCAGCGGGTCCTGCAGGCACACTTCGGCTCCGCCCTGTCCTGGGCCAGGGAACGGCGGAGCGAGTATGCCGAGCTGGAAGCGGAACGGGAGGCCAACGGCGCTGACCACCTGCTGACCGATATGGTGGATGACCGGCTGATGGAGGTGGGCCGCGATTCGCGGGACTTCAAGCTGTCCATCATTGAGTTGCCGCTCAACGAACACCGTGCGTGGTACCTGGAGCCGGACAAGATCATTATGAGCCAGCAGCTGATGGGCGAACCGGAGCTGTTCCGCAGTTACGTGCAGCCGGTGGTGGAAATCCTCGTCTGATCCGCTGCCGGGGCTTAGGCGCCGGAGGAGGCCTGGGATACCGTGATGCGCACCTGGCCTTCGGCCGCGTCCGACTCCTGCCAACCGGTGCGCTCGTCGCGGTCCCAGCTCCGGCCGGCGATGTCCACCCGGACAACGTCGAGGTCCTTGGCGTTGGCCACGGCCCATTGGGCCACCGACCACGCCGCGGTGCCGGTGGCCTCCACCACCAGGGTTTGCCCCTCGTCCGTGGCCGGCAGGGCTCCGTAAGCGCGGCCGAGTTCGGCCAGGACCGCGTCCGTGTCACCTGCGTCGCCCGCCGTACGGAGCGTGCACTGCACGGCTTCGGGCGTCTGGCCTGACAGCCCGGACGCGAAAGAGCGGCCCATGTCTTCGTGTTCGGCGTAGGCGGTGGGGAATGCGGAGCGCTGCACCCGCTGGGCCGCGTCCGTAATCTCGAGGGTTTCGTAGCCCGGCACCTTCACCAGGGCGTCGTAGAACGCGTTGACGGCGTAGTAGGGGTCCATGACCTGGGCTTCGGTGCCCCAGCCCTGTGACGGCCGCTGCTGGAACAGGCCGCGCGAGTCCGGCCCCGCCTGGTCGCCGTGGCCGATGTTGCGCAGCTTCGATTCCTGCATGGCAGTGGCCAGCGCGATGCTGGCGGCCCGGGGCGGCAAGCCGCGCTGCACCGCGACAGCGGTGATCAATGATGCATAAACGGCCTGGTCCGGAGCGAGTTCGGCCTTCCTGTCGCCCACCACAGCCGTGCAGCGCTCAGAAACGAGGGTTTCGGAGCGCTGCACAAAAAACACTGCAGAGTAGATGCCGCCGGCTACCAGGACCAGGACGAGCACCAGGACAGCGAGTCGGCGGAGGCCGCGTCTGCGTGCCACCGTGGAATCAGTTGGCGTGGAGCGCGTCGTTCAGTTCCACCGTCTGGCCCTGGCGGGGGAGGACCTCCACGGCGCCGGTGGTGGAATTGCGGCGGAAGAGAAGGTTGGGCACACCGGAAAGCTCGGCGGCCTTGACGATCTTCGTGGTGTCTTCGCCTACCTCGTCCTTGGGTCCGGGGACGCGGACGCGGGTGCCGGCCGTTACGTACAGTCCGGCTTCAACAACGGAGTCGTCGCCAATGCTGATGCCAACGCCGGAGTTCGCTCCGAGCAGGACCCGCTCGCCGATGGTGATTTTCTCCTTGCCGCCGCCCGAGAGGGTGCCCATGATCGAAGCTCCGCCGCCGACGTCGCTGCCGTCTCCGGTGACCACGCCCGCGGAGATGCGGCCCTCAACCATGGATGTGCCCAGGGTTCCGGCGTTGAAGTTCACAAAGCCTTCGTGCATGACGGTGGTACCGGCGGCCAGGTGGGCGCCGAGGCGGACGCGGTCGGCGTCGGCGATCCGGACCCCGGCGGGCACTACGTAGTCCACCATGCGGGGGAACTTGTCCACGCCGTAGACGGTGACGGCGCCGCGGCGGCGGAGGCGGGCGCGGGTGAGTTCGAAGCCTTCGACGGCGGCGGGGCCGAAGTTGGTCCACACCACGTTGGGGAGCTTGCCGAAGATTCCGTCCAGGTTGATGGAGTTGGGGCGGACCAGGCGGTGCGAGAGCAGGTGCAGGCGGAGGTAGGCGTCTGCGGTGTCCGCCGGTGCCTCGTCGAGGTTGATCTGGACGAAGACCACCTTCTGCTCGGTGCCCCGGTCCTCGTCGGCACCGCTTTCCGCGATCTGGGTCAGCACCGGATCGGCGTGTTCCACGGAGCGGAGGTTGTCTGCGGCAACTCCCAGCGACGGTGCCGGGAACCAGACGTCCAGGACAGTTGCTTCGGCTGAACCATCGCTGCTGGCGCGAGCGATGGTGGCAACGCCAAAGCCGTGGGCGGAGCGGCTGTCAGTGGTGTCGTTCAGGGTTTCGGGCACGGCGGAGGAAGCGGTCTCAGTCATGTGGTCCAGTCTATCGAGGGGTGGCCCCAGGGTTCGAACTAGACTGGCTTCGTGACTGCCGAACCCACCCCCCACTCATCCGTATCCGCACTTGACCTCCGCCAGGACGTCGCGCTGCTGACCGCAGCCGTGATGGACATCAACAGCGTGTCCGGCAAAGAGAAGGAACTCGCCGACGCCGTGGAAGCAGCCCTGGCGGTCATTCCCCAGCTGACGGTTGTCCGGGATGGCGATTCCATCATTGCCCGCACGGAGCTGGGGAAGGCCGAACGCGTCATCCTCGCCGGGCACCTCGATACCGTTCCGTTGCCGCTGACGGAGGGGTCGAAGGGCACGGTGCCGTCCACCTGGGAATCCGGAGTGCCGGGGGAAGGCGTGCTGTACGGACGCGGTGCCACGGACATGAAGGGCGGGGTCGCGGTCCAGCTGGCCCTCGCTGCCACCATGTTCGACGACGGCGCCCAGCCACAGCGCGATGTCACCTTCGTCTTTTACGACCACGAGGAAGTCGAGGCCGTCAAGAGCGGGCTGGGGCGCCTGGTCCGTAACCACGGCCACCTGCTGGACGGCGACTTCGCCATCCTGCTGGAACCGACCCACGGCACCGTGGAAGGCGGCTGCAACGGCACCAGCCGTTTCGAGGCCACCACTGTCGGGGAGGCTGCCCATTCGGCGCGGGCGTGGATGGGCAGCAATGCCATCCACGCGGCGGCCCCGATCCTGGCCCGGCTGGCCGCCTACGAACCGCAGACCGTCAACGTTGACGGACTCGATTACCGCGAGAGCCTGAACGCGGTGAAGATCAACGGCGGAACGGCCGGCAACGTCATTCCGGACCGTTGCGTGGTGGAGATTAACTACCGCTTTGCGCCGGACAAGTCGCCCGATGAGGCCGAGGCCGTTGTCCGGAACCTTCTCGAGGGCTTCGAGGTGGTCCGTATCGATGCCGCTGCCGGTGCCCGCCCGGGACTGAACCACCCCGCTGCAGCCTCCTTCGTGGCCGCCGTGGGAGCCGAACCCAAGCCCAAATATGGCTGGACCGACGTCGCGCGGTTCAGCGAACTGGGGATCCCCGCAGTGAACTTCGGCCCTGGTGATCCGCTGTTGGCCCACAAGGACAACGAACACGTGGATGCGGAAGCCATCCGTGAGTGCCTCCGGGCATTGCGGAACTGGCTTCAGGGCTGACCCAAGGACTGCGTCCCCGGCGGAGCCGGATATAAACAGGTGTGGCCCGGATCATCAGATCCGGGCCACACCTGTTGGAATAGTTCTAGCGCGGGACTAGGGAGCCCCTGCTTCCACCGCAGCCGGCTCAGCTTTAGCAGTGCCGCCGGCTGCCTTCTTGGAACCGCGCCGCTCGATCCACACAGCGAGCCGTGAGACGAGGATATTGATGGCGATGTAAATCGCTGCGGCGACGAAGAACACGGGGAACAGGAATGCGTTGCCCAGGAAGTCCGCCATAACCTGCACAGCGCGCAGCAGCTCACCGTAGGCCACGATATAGCCCAGCGAGGTGTCCTTCAGGAGCACCACCATCTGTGCCACGAGTGAAGGCATCATGCGGCGGATAGCCTGCGGCAGTTCGATCAGCATGCGTGAGCGGTAGCTGGTCAGGCCGATGGCCAGGCCGGCTTCCCGCTGGCCCTTGGGCAGGGATGAGATGCCGGCACGGATGATCTCCGCGAAGACAGCCGCGTTGTAGAGCACCAGGCCTGTGACAACGGCGATGAAAGGTGAAGTGCCGAAGCCCAGGAGGACAAACAGCATCATCAGGACCACGGGCATGCCGCGCAGGAACTCCAGGACTACCCGGACCGGAATACGGATGATGGGCGAGTCCGCGATGCGCAGGAGGCAGAGCGCGAGTCCCAGCGGGAAGGCGATGACGGCGGCAAGGGCCGCGGCACTGAGGGTGGCGCCCAGGCCATTGCCCAGGAGCCTCCACACATCGGCGCGGGTGAAGATCTGCCAGCGGCGGCCCTCAAAGATTCCCTGCTGGGCGAGAATCATGACGATCCAGGCCACCAGGCCAAGGATCAGTACAGCGCCCGCAATGGAAGCGATCAGGGATATTCGCCGGGCCTTGGGACCGGGAACGTCATACAGAACGGAGCTCATCGGGCAATCGCCACCTTTCGTTCCACCGTGCTGGCAAGGATGCCCAGCGGAACGGTGAGGAGCAGATAGAAGAATGCGGTGCCGAGCAGGACCGTGATGACGGCATCGCCGTTGGCGTTGGCCAGCTGCCGGCCGTAACCGAAGAGCTCAAGGACGAAGAACGCGCCTGCCACGGACGAGTTCTTCACCAGGGCGATCAGGATGTTGATCAACGGCGGGATCACCGTCCTCAGGGCCTGCGGCAGGATGATGAGGGAGAGTACCTGGCCGAACCCCATGCCAATGCTGCGGGCGGCCTCAGCCTGGCCCACCGGAACACTGTTGACACCGGAACGGACAGCTTCGGCGATGAACGCTGCGGTGTAGGTGCTAAGGGCGATGATCGCGGCAATCTCAAACTGCTCGAACTTGACCCCAAGGCGGGGGAGCACGATGGCAGCGAAGAAGAAGGCGATGGTCAGCGGGGTGTTGCGGAGAACTTCCACGTAAACCGTGCTGAAACCGCGGAGGGCAGCCACGGGGGATACCCTGGCGGCTGCGAGGAGGGTACCGAGCACCAGCGCGATGACCCCGGAGACGGCGGACAGGAAGAGGGTGCGGAGAAAACCTTCCCAATACAAGGGGAGGTTTTCAAGAATGACGTCCATAGGATCCTTCGGCTCTTTGCGTGGACGGAAGGGAAGGCGGATTGCTGCCGGGGCCGGACGAACCGGGCCCGGCAGCAGCCGGTCGACCTAGTAGCGGTTGATCGTGGGCAGGCTTGGGGCAGTCTTGATGACTGAACCGGCAGTGGCCTCCCAGGCCTTCTTGTAGTCGCCGTCCTTCTCGAAGGCTTCGAGCTGGTCGTTGATCCAGTTGCGGAACTCGGCGTCGTCCTTCTTCAGGCCGATGCCGTAGGGCTCCTTGGTGAAGGTTTCGTCCGAGGCGAGCTTGAAGGCGTCCGGTTCCTTATCAACGAAACCTGCGAGGATCACGTTGTCCGTGGTGACTGCTTCAACCTGCTTGTTGCGCAGCGGCTCAAGGCAAGCGGAGTAGGTGGCAGCGGGAACCAGTTCCGCACCGTACTTGTCCACAATGGTGGCAGCCGGGGTGGAGCCGGTCACGGAGCAGACCTTCTTGCCCTTGACGTCTTCGGGCTTCTTGATGGAGTCGTTGTCCTTGTTCACCATCAGGGCCTGGCCGGCTTCGTAGTACGGTCCGGCAAAGCTGACAACCTGCTTGCGCTTGTCGTTGATGGTGTAGGTGGCGATCACCAGGTCAACCTTGCCCTGCTCGATGAAGGGTTCGCGGTTGGCGGAGACAGTCTCGGACCATTCGATCTTGTCTGCGGCAATGCCGAGCTTGGCGGCGATCAGCTTGCCGATTTCAACGTCGAAACCGACGGGCTTGCCGTCCAGGCCCACCTGGCCGAAGAGTGGCTGGTCGAACTTGGTGCCGATCTTGATGGTGCCGGCCGAGGAGAGCTTTTCCATGGTGGTGCCGGCAGCAAACGTCGGCTTTTCCACGGGAGCAGGGTTGCTTCCGCCGCCGGCGTCGCCTCCGCCGCAGGCGCTCAGGGACAGGGCAAGTGCGGCGGTTGCCGCCACAACAAATGATTTCCGCCGGGTCAAAAATGCCTTCATGACATTCCTTTCATTGATGGCCGCGGATCACGGCCTGGGTGCGAACTTGGAGTGTTTGTTCGAAGGGGAATCAGTGGGTAAGGAGCTTGGAGAGGAAGTCCTTGGCGCGGTCGCTCTTGGGATTCGTGAAGAACTCCTCGGGGGTGGCGTCCTCGACGATCTGGCCATCGGCCATGAAAACGACCCGGTCCGCGGCTTTGCGGGCGAAGCCCATCTCATGGGTGACCACAATCATGGTCATGCCTTCTTTGGCCAACTGCACCATGACATCCAGGACCTCGTTGATCATTTCGGGGTCAAGGGCGGAGGTGGGCTCGTCGAAGAGCATGACCTTCGGCTTCATGGCGAGGGCGCGGGCGATGGCCACGCGCTGCTGCTGGCCGCCGGAGAGCTGGGCGGGAAGCTTCGGAGCCTGGTGTCCCACGCCCACCCGCTCGAGCAGGGCCATGGCATCCTTGTCGGCCTCGCCTTTTGAAACTCCCTTGACCTTGATGGGGCCAAGGGTCACGTTCTCGAGGATGGTCTTGTGCGCGAAGAGGTTGAAGGACTGGAACACCATTCCGACGTCGGCGCGCAGCTGTGCCAGCGCCTTGCCTTCTTCGGGAAGGACCTTCCCGTCGATGCTGATGGTGCCGTCCTCGATGGTCTCAAGGCGGTTGATGGCGCGGCAGAGGGTGGACTTACCGGAGCCCGACGGCCCGATGACCACGACAACCTCGCCCTTGCGGACCTGCAGGTTGATGTCCTTCAAAACGTGCAGCTGGCCGTAATGCTTATTTACGGCGTTCAGGGAGACGAGGGCATCGCCGGGCACATGAGTAGTCATAGGAAGAATCTAGCGAAGAACAGCGGGTTATGACGCGAATCACGGCATGTTCCTGCACATCGTGATTCAAGAGATACCTGCCGTGGCTGCGCCGGGAGTCGCGTTAGCCTTGGGGAATGAGCATCAGTGCAGATCCGGCCAAGAACATCCAACCGCGCCGCAAAGGCCCCCTTGAACTCCGCCGAAAGCAGGCGGCGGTGGAAATGTCGGACCAGCATCTGCTCGATACCAAGGGGCCAGGCCAGTTTGTCCATACCGATCCGTGGCGCGTTCTGCGGATCCAGAGCGAATTCGTTGAGGGCTTTGGTGCCCTTGCAGATATCGGCAAGGCGGTCAGCGTCTTCGGTTCGGCACGGACCAAGCCGGGCAGCGTGTACTACGAAATGGGTGTTGAAGTGGGGCGCAAGCTGGCCGAGGCCGGCGTTGCGGTGATCACCGGCGGCGGCCCCGGCTCCATGGAAGCGGCCAACCGGGGCACTGTGGAAGGCAACGGAGTCTCCGTGGGCCTCGGCATTGAACTGCCGTTCGAACAGGGCCTCAACCAGTGGGTGGACCTCGGCATCAACTTCCGCTACTTCTTCGCCCGCAAGACCATGTTCGTCAAGTACGCCCAGGGGTTCATCGTCCTTCCCGGCGGCCTGGGCACCCTCGATGAGCTCTTCGAAGCCATGGTGCTGGTGCAGACACGGAAGGTGACATCATTCCCCATCGTCCTGCTCGGCGTCGAGTTCTGGGGGCCCATGATCGACTGGATCCGGGGAACCCTGGTGGCCGAGGGCATGGTCTCGGAGAAAGACCTCGACCTGATCCAGGTGGTGGACAGCCCCGCCGAAGCCGTTGAGCGCGTGCTCCACGGCGGCCCCGTCCCGCCCATGAACGGGGAGCAGCGGCCGGAGTAGCACGCCTCTTGCCGGGCGCGGTTCTGGCACGATGGGACGGTGAGCTTCTTTCTCGTTTTCCTTGCCATCGTGCTGGTTGGTGCAGTGCTGTGGACCGGCGTCGGGCTGCGCTCGCGGAAGACCGGCCGGCAGGCGTTGCCCGCGCTGCTGGACGGCGGTTTTGAGCAGCCGCCGGCCAACCTTCCGCCGGTGTTGCTCCCGGCCGACGCCGCACCCCGTGATGTGGACAAGGTGCGGTTCGCGCTCGGCCTTCGGGGCTACCGCATGGACCAGGTGGACCAGGTGCTGGACGAGCTGCGGGACCAGCTGGCGGCGGCCCGGAAGGAGTCTGACGAGCTGCGGTCACGCCTCCAGGCCTTGCAGGCCAGCGCCGGGAACGGGGGCAGCCATGGCGCGGTGCCCGCCGTCGAACACGGAAAAGCGTCCGACGGCGGGACCGCGCCTTCCGCTGCGGACGTCCAATGAGCACCGTGGAGCGCCGCCGTGCGAACTCTGGTTCTGCGCAGGCTGCGGCCGCCAGGGCGGCCGAGGTGGTCCGGCGCTGGCCGTGGTGGGCGCAGGTGTCCGCCATCTACGTGGCCGCCCGGCTCGTCAGCGCCTGCATCTTCATGGCTGCAGCCCTGCACCAGGGCACCAACCCGTGGTTTCCGGCCAAACCCGACTACTGGAATTTCATCAACATCTGGGATGCCCGGTGGTACGGCGAAGTCATTGCCAACGGCTATCCCACGCAGCTGCCCACTGATGCCCTGGGCAACGTACAGGAAAACGCCTGGGCGTTCTATCCGCTTTTCCCGGCTCTGGCCCGAGGCCTGACCAGCCTGACCGGGATGAACCCCGCAGCCTCGCTGACCATCATCGCCATGCTGTCCGGCTGGGCGGCCGCGCTGGTGGTGTATGTGCTCTTCCGGCAGAAAGCGGAGCACGCGGCGGCGTTGTGGGGGGTGGCGTTCTTTGCCACATTCCCGGTCTCGGCCGTCCTGCAGGTGCCCTATGCCGAGCCGCTCACCCTCCTGCTGCTGGCCGCGGCGCTGTTGCTGGTGATCCGCCGGCAGTACCTGTGGGCGATGCCCGTGGTGGTGCTGATGTGCCTGTCCCGCCCGGTGGGGGTGCCCTTCGCGGCGATGCTGGGCATCCTCTTCCTCGCACGGCTGGTGGCCTGGATCAGGCAGGGACAACCGAAACCAGTGCCCCCGGCCGCGAGCCCGGCCGGTGAACTGGTCCGCTTGGCGGCCCTGACCGGCGTCGCAGGCCTGTCCGCCCTTGCCTGGCCCGCGGCGGCGTGGGCGGCAACAGGCGATATCGAGGCGTATACAAAAACCGAGACGGTGTGGCGCGGACATGACCTGGTGCCGTTCAGGCCCTGGTTCGATACCGGCGTCGACCTTTTCGGCCCGGTGCTGGGCGTCCTGGCCCCGTTCGTTTTCGTGGCGCTTTTCGGCGCCATGCTGTTCCTTCCGCCGGTGGTGCGCCTCGGCGTCGAAATGCGCCTGTGGTGCGCCTGCTACATGGGTTACCTGGTGGTCTTCCTGCACCCGCAGACCAGCACCTTCCGGATGCTGTTGCCGCTTTTCCCGCTGGCGCTGGGTGCCGTCCTGCTGTCCCGCTCGAGGGCCTACCGGGGGACTGCGGTGACAATGTTCCTGCTGCTCCAGATGGTGTGGATCGTATGGCTGTGGGCCTGGGCGCAGTTGCCTGGCGGCGGCGATTACCCACCCTGATTAATTGTGCTTCCGTGCAGGTCAAAGCGGGAATTAAGGCGTGCCGAAAATGTCCATCGATTAGCTACGTACGGGTAATTCCGGGATAATAGTCAGTAAGCAAGGACAAAAAGCATTCAGAATACGCGCAGCCTTGGCGGTGGAGAGCCCCTCCGTCACAGCGGCCTGATCGACATGCGGACACAGCCCGACCGGGCTGATCAGTCCTGGGACTAAATGGAGGGGAATTCCTCATGGCTGCTATGAAACCACGCACCGGCGACGGCCCAATGGAAGTCACCAAGGAGGGCCGCAGCCTGATCATGCGCGTCCCGCTCGAGGGCGGCGGGCGTCTTGTGGTTGAGCTGAACGCCGCGGAAGCGGCAAACCTCAAGGAATGCCTGGTAGGCGTTACCGAATAATCGTGCCGGACAGGGTCCGCGGCTGTTGGCTGCAGGCCCTGCCCTGTTCCCGGCGCATTTCCTGGTGCTGTTCCGCGGCCGGCCGGCGCCGGCCGCGGAAACCAACACTGTTACTTCTTGACTGCCACCAGCAGGCCGTCCCCGGTGGGGAGCATGGCGGTGGCCAGCCTCTTGTCCTCGCGGATTGCCTTGCCTACCTGCCGAAGGATGACCGTGTTGGGCTCGCGTCCCGCCGGATTGGCAACCTTGTCTTTGTCCAGGGCGTCGTTGATGATCAGCAGTCCGGAACGCTTCAGGAGGCGGACGGCCTGCTCCACGTACCCGGGCAGGCCGGGCTTGTCCGCGTCGATAAACACGATGTCATAGGCGTTGTCCGTGAGCCGGGGCAGGACGTCGCCGGCGCGGCCCGAAATGGTGCGGGTCCGGTTGGCAGGGCTGCCGGCTTCGGCATAGGCCTCGCGGGCGGCTTTCAGGTGCTCAACATCCACATCGATGGTGGTCAAAACGGCCTGCGGGCCAAGGCCGCGCAGCAGGCAAACGCCGGACACGCCCGCGCCGGTTCCGATTTCGACGGCGGTCTGGGCCTTGGACGCGGCTGCCAGCACAGTCAGGACGGCCCCTACCCCCGGGCCGATGGGGGTAACGCCGAGTTCAAAGGAACGCTCCCGGGCCCGAAGCATGACGTCATCCTCAGCGGGCAGATCTTCTGCAAAGGACCAGCTGATGGACTTGTCGGCACTCATTAATGTTCGCTTCCTGGGCGTAGAGGGGGTTGTCTTTTACAGCCTAATGGGTCGGGGCGGAACAGTATGGCAGGCGGGCGGTTGCGCCCACGGCATAACTTTCCGGCAGTCAGGAAATTCCCAGCCAAGTTTGAAATGATTATTATCCGCTCATCCAAGAGATGACCGGCGCCGAATCAGAGATGTCAACAGTATCCGGGCGTTAGCATTCCACGAGGGGAGTGGACGATGTCATCTTCAGTAGTGGCACCTGTCCCTGCAGCACAACATCCCGAAGCCGATTGGGTCCGTCCCACCTGGGAAGAAGTGGTCACCAACCACTCGGCCAAAGTCTACCGGCTGGCCTACCGCCTGACCGGCAACAGGTTCGACGCCGAGGACCTCACCCAGGAGGTCTTTGTCCGCGTCTTCCGTTCGCTGGAAAACTTCAAGCCCGGAACGTTGGATGGCTGGCTGCACCGCATCACCACCAACCTCTTCCTGGACCAGGCGCGACGCAAGACCCGCATCCGGTTTGACGCACTGGCCGAGGACGCAGAGTCCCGCCTTCCCGGACGCGAGCCTGGCCCTGAGCAAAGCTTCGAACTGAACAACCTGGACCTCGACGTGCAGGCCGCCCTGGAGGAACTGCCGCCGGACTTCCGCGCCGCCGTCGTGCTCTGCGACCTTGAAGGCCTGTCCTATGACGAGGTGGCAGCGGCCCTGGGCGTGAAGCTCGGGACGGTCCGCTCCCGGATCCACCGCGGCAGGACCATGCTGCGGGAGAAGCTGGCACACCGGGATCCGCGGCCGCAGCACGCCCGGCGCAAACTGTCCATGCCGCGCATCGCCGGCATCCTCTGATCGGCACATGAGGCACCCCTTCGCCTCCGGCGGCAGGCACGCGCGCACCTCCAGCCACATGGCGTCCTGCCCGGAATGCGCCCTTGACATGCGCCGGGAACGCCAGTACTTGGAGCGGCTCCGCGAGGCTCCCATTCCGCCGGCAAGCAACGACCTGACCGCGCGGCTGCTGGAACGGACGTCGCTGCTCGCAGCCCAGCCGGTTCCAGCCACGCCTCCCGTCACGGCCCCCCGCACGGCTGTGCGGGTCCTGGCCATGGCCGCCGGCGGCACCGTGGCCGCAGCAAGTGTCCTGGGCGTCGGTGCCCTCGCCGCCGCCGGCGAACCCGTCCCCGCGAATGCCGCTGAGCCGGCAATGCTTGCCCAGGTCTCGGCACACACACCCGCTGACGGCAGGGCGCTCACCGCGGACCAGCTCAGCAGCCTGCGCCAGGAGGGCTGGGCCTGTCCGGTGCTCGAAGCCATGGGATTCCACTTGGAGTCTGCCCGGGCCGTGGTCAGGGGCGGACAGCCGGCGGTGGAGTTGCGGCTTAGCGACGGATCCTATTACGCCACGGTGACCGAGCTGCACGCAGGCAACGTGGCGGCGGAGGCAGTGAGCCCCCAGGGCAGTCCGGTCCAGGTCCTGGGAACATCGCCGTGGTCAGCCACCTACACATCCGGGGGACGGACGTTCACCTTCGAGTCGAACCTGCCCGCCGATCAGGCGGACGATGCAGGGCCCATCCTGGAGCGGGTCGGCGGCGTGGCCGCGGAGGGACTCACGGCGGGGGTCGATGGCAATGCCCAGGACGCCGGCGGAGAGCCTCTGGAAAACCGCTTACAGCGCGGAATCAACAGGATCGTGGCCGTCTTTACCCAGTAATCCAGGCTGTTTCCGCCCCCGCCGGGCGCGAATCGTCACTGGCAGCCCGGAGAGGGTAATCTTCCTAAAGTGTTTGGTATCAACGGCCCGGAGTTCTTCCTCCTGCTGATCATCGGTGTCCTGGTGATCGGCCCCCAGAGGCTGCCTGAATATACCCAGAAGCTCGCCAACCTGGTGAAGGAAGTCCGGCGCATGGCGTCCGGTGCCCGCGAGCAGATCAAGGAAGAAGTGGGCATCGACATCGACGATGTCGACTGGAAGAAGTACGATCCCCGGCAGTACGACCCCCGGCGCATCATCAAGGAAGCGCTGCTGGATGACGATACCAAGCCCGTCAGCGCCGGCGCCCCGGCCGCAGTGGCTGCGGTTGCGGGAGCGGCAGCTGTGGGGACGGCAGGTGAGTCCGCCCCGTCCCGGCCGGAACGCGTGGTGCAGAGCCTCCCAGCGGGCGAGGCCGCACCGTTCGACACCGAGGCCACCTGAGCCCTTCCTACCGAGCGGCAGCGGGAGTAGGCCAGTGTGGCTAGCGGGGCTGCAGGCCCAGCTTCATCCCGGCCAGGCCCCGCGGCTTTGAAGCCAGGCCCGCGGCAATCCCTGCCAGCGCTGCAGCTGCCGCCGTGTCCGGCTGGCCAATCACGATAGGCGAACCGTTGTCGCCGCCTTCGCGGAGTTTGATGTCCAGTGGGATTTGGCCCAGTAGTGGAACGTCTGCACCCACGGCTGCCGTCAGCCGCTCGGTGAGCACCGCCCCGCCGCCGCTTCCGAACAGTTCCATCCGCCCGCCGTCGGGCATCTCAAGGTAGGACATGTTCTCGATGACGCCCGCAACTTTCTGCCCCGTCTGGGTGGCGATGGCGCCGGCGCGTTCGGCCACATCCGCAGCGGCAGCCTGCGGAGTGGTGACCACCAGGATCTCGGCCTTGGGCAGCAGTTGGGCCACCGAAATGGCGATGTCACCGGTACCCGGCGGAAGGTCGAGGAAGAGGGCGTCCAGGTCGCCGAAGTAGACGTCCGTGAGGAACTGCTCCAGTGCCCGGTGCAGCATTGGCCCGCGCCAGGCAACGGGCTGGTTGCCGGTGACGAACATGCCAATGGAAATGACCTTCACGCCGTAGGCCACCGGCGGCAGGATCATGTCGTCCACGCGCGTGGGGGCCTGGGTGATGCCCATGAGCGCCGGGACCGAGAAACCGTAGACATCCGCGTCCACGATCCCCACCCGGAGCCCCTGCGCGGCCAGTGCCGTGGCGAGGTTGACGGTTACGGAGGACTTGCCCACCCCGCCCTTGCCGCTGGCCACCGCATAGACCTTCGTCAGGGAACCGGGCTGGTTGAACGGAATGCCGCGCTGCCCGCCGGGGCCACGGAGCTTCTCCTTCAGGGCATCCCGCTGGGCCTGGTCCATGACCTTGAGTTCTACGTCGACGCCGGTCACCCCCGGGACTGCTGCCAGGGCCGACTCGGCGTCGGACGTGATGGTGTCCCGCAGCGGGCAGCCGGCGATGGTGAGCAGGACCGTGAGGTTGACCTTGCCGTCGCCGGACACCCGGACGGCGTCCACCATGCCGAGTTCGGTGATGGGACGCCGCAGTTCAGGGTCAATGACAGTGGCGAGGGCGTCGTTGACGTCCTGGAGCAGCGGGGAATTGCCGGGTGTTGCTGTATCCATGAAGGGTGTTTACCGGTCCTGGGTGGAATGGCCGGGCTTGACCCGGGGGATCTGCTGCGTGCGGGGATTGCGCTGCCGGTCGCGTTGCTCGCGGAGTTTTTCCTTCACCTTGTCCTTGGGCGATTCGTGGCTGCCCTGGCCGGCGGTGTCGTGCGTGCGCAGTTCTTCCTGGGCCTCCAGCATGTCCTCGAGGAGGGAACGCAGCTCAGCACGGACGTAGTCGCGCGTGGCTACCTCGCGCAGGGCGATCCGCAGCGACGCAAGTTCCCGGGTGAGGTATTCGGTGTCGGACAGGTTCCGCTCCGCGCGCTGCCGGTCCTGCTGGAGGGACACGCGGTCGCGGTCGTCCTGCCGGTTCTGGGCCAGCAGCAGCAGCGGTGCCGCATAGGAGGCCTGGAGGGACAGCATCAGCGTCAGCAGCGTGAAGCCGAGATCGCGGGAGTCGAACTGCCAATCGATCGGCGCCCAGGTGTTCCAGCACAGCCAGAAGATACAGAAAATGGTCATGTAGACCAGGAACTGGGGAGTACCCATGAAGCGGGCAAAGCCCTCCGTGGCGTGGCCGAAAGCGTCGGGGTCAGGGGAGAACTTGGGCAGGATCCGCTGCCTGCCGCTGAGGGGCGTGTCCAGGCTGCCCTTGTTGTTCTTGCCCGCGGTGCTTCCAGCGTTCCGCTGGTTGGGGTTCTTCGGAGCGCTGTTGTCAGCCAATACGGCCACCGAGCCTTCTTATCGGGGCCTCGCCATCATGGGCGCGCCAATCATCCGGCAACAGATGATCCAAAACGTCATCAACAGTCACCGCCCCCACAAGCCGGCCGGCGTCGTTGACCACCGGAAGGGAGTTCAGGTTATAGGTTGCCAGGGTCCGGGCCACTTCGCTGATGTGGGCCTGGTCCGACAACGGTTCCAGGTTCTTGTCCACCAGGTTGCCCAGCGGCTCGAACGGCGGGAACCGGAGCAGTTGCTGGATGTGCACCACACCCAGAAACCGGCCGGTGGGGGTCTCCATGGGCGGCCTGGCAATGAAAATGGACGAGGCAAGGGCGGGGGAGAGTTCCTCCCGCCGGACGTGGGCCAGCGCTTCAGCCACAGTGGCTTCGGGAGGCAGGATGACCGGTACCGGGGTCATGAGGCCGCCGGCGGTGTCCTCGTCGTATTCCAGGAGCCGGCGGACGTCCTCTGCGCCCTCGGGCTCCATCAGCTGGAGGAGTTCCTCAGCCTGCGCCGACGGGAGCTCGCCCAGGAGGTCGGCGGCGTCGTCCGGGTCCATTTCCTCAAGCACGTCGGCAGCGCGCTGGATGTCCAAGGCGGAAAGGATTTCCACCTGGTCGTCCTCAGGCAGTTCCTGGAGGACGTCTGCCAAGCGCTCATCCTGCAGTTCGCTGGCCACTTCGAAACGCCGCTTGTCGCTCATTTCCTGGAGCGCCTCGGCGAAGTCGGCCGGTTTGAGGTCCTCGTGGTTGGCCACGAACTGGGTTGCTGCCTGCGGCTCGGTGCGCGCGCCCTGCTGGGCGTCGGCCCAGTCGATTATGAGGGTTTCGTTGCGGCGCAGGCGGCTGAGTGGGGACAGGGAGTGCCCGCGCCGGACGAAGAGCTTGCTGACGAACCAGTCGCGGGACCTGTGCTGGTCCATGGCGATGTCCTCGATGGTGGCGTCGCCGCTGCCGTCCCGCAGGGTCACGCGGCGGTCGAACATCTCGGCCACCACCAGTGTTTCCGCGCCGCGCTGCTCGAACCTGCGCAGGTTGACCAGGCCGGTGCAGATGACCTGCGTCTGGTCGATGGAAGTGATGCGCGTCATTGGCACGAAGACGCGCTTCTTTCCCGGCACTTCGACGACGATACCCACCACGTGGGGGGCTCCTTGGGAGCCGCGGGAGAGCACCACAACATCGCGTAACCGGCCCAGCCGGTCACCCAGCGGGTCGAAGACGTCGAGTCCCAGAAGGCGTGCCACGAAGACACGGGTAGGTGTTGTGCTCACTTGTACAGGCTACCGAGTCTGCTCACTTTTAGCTGAATTTACAGGCAGCACACAACCTCATGGGCAAGAATGGTTGTATGGCAAACATTTTTGGTGCTCCCCGGACAGGTGGCCCCAACGGCCTTGACCAAGGCAGGGCCGTCCCCACCGGCGACACCGTGGGTTCCTACACCTCCTACCTGGATGCCCAAAAGGCGGTGGACTACCTCGCCGACCAGCAGTTCCCGGTGCAGATGGTGTCCATCGTGGGCAACGAACTGAAGATGGTGGAACGGGTCACCGGGCGCCTCAGCTACCCCCGTGTTGCCCTGTCCGGAGCCCTCAGCGGTATGTGGTTCGGCCTGTTCGTGGGCGTAATGCTTTCCTTCTTCGCGCCCTCGCCGGGGTACTTCTCCATCCTCACGTCCGTATTGATGGGCGCCGCGTTCTTCATGCTGTTCGGCATAGTTACCTACGCAATGCAGCGCGGAAAGCGGGACTTCACGTCCACCAGCCAGGTGGTGGCCACCAGTTATGACGTGATCGTGGCACCGGAGGCGGCGCAGGAGGCCCGCCGCCTGCTGCAGCAGCTTCCCATGACCCGCTCGGACGCCGCCGGCGGCAACGGCCACCAGCCGCGGCACGGCTACCAGAACCAGCCGTACAACCAGCCGAACCAGCAGTACAACCAGCCGAACAGCCAACAGGGTCCGGCACGTCCCACAGGCTGGAACGACCCCTACGGCCAGCAGGGACATTCGCAGGACTCCGGCTACCCCGCGCATGGACAGCAGGGCCAGCCCCAGCCGCCGCATCAGGACGCGCAGCAGCACCAGGGGCAGCAGTACGACGGCGGCCAGCACCAGCAGCCCGCGGCCGCACCGGCCCGCGCGGTCCGGTACCCCGACCTCCCTGACGGGCGGCCGCAGTACGGAGTCAGGCTTCCGCAAGGCCAGGACGGCGGAGCGCCGCAGCCCGGAGCACCCGCGCAGCCCGAGGCCGGCCCGCAGCATCACGGTGAGGCACCCGCCGGCGAAGGTCAGGACGCCGGTAACGCAGAGCGGCCCGCGGACCCGCGCCACTAGGCACAGCAGCAAAAAGCGGTGCCGCCGGAGGAATCCGGCGGCACCGCTTTTTTGTGCCTGCTTTGTGGCTGCTCAGCCTGGCGTCAGCCCTGGGGCGCCTGCCTGGATCCGTCCGCCTCACGGTAGATGCCGGCCATCCACGTCTCCACGTCCTCCGGCGTGCGGGGCAACGCAGCACTGAGGTTGACCGGCCCGTTGGCGGTCATCAGGATGTCGTCCTCAATGCGGACACCGATGCCGCGGTATTCCTCGGGGATGGCCAGGTCCTCTTCCTTGAAGTAGAGGCCCGGTTCGATGGTGAAGACCATGCCCTCGGCCAGGACGCCGTCGAGGTACAGCTCCCGCTTGGCCTGGGCGCAGTCGTGGACGTCGAGGCCGAGGTGGTGGCTTGTGCCGTGCGGCATCCACCGCCGGTGCTGCTGGCCGTCGGGGCTGATGGCCTCCTCCACGCTGACGGGAAGAAGTCCCCATTCGGCGAGGCGTTCCGCCAGTACGGTGGTGGCGGCGGTGTGGATGTCGCGGAACTTCGTACCCGGCTGCGCTGCCGCGAATCCGGCGTCGGCTGCGTCCAGGACCGCCTGGTACACCTTGCGCTGGACATCGCTGAACGTGCCACCGGCAGGCAGGGTGCGGGTGATGTCTGCGGTGTACAGGGAGTCGGCCTCGACGCCGGCGTCCAGGAGCAGGAGCTCGCCGGCATGGATCTTGCCGGTATTGCGCGTCCAGTGCAGCACGGTGGCGTTGTTGCCGGACGCCGCGATCGTGTCGTAGCCCAGCTCGTTGCCCACCTCGCGGGCGCGGGCGAAGAAAGCGCCCTCCACTACCCGTTCGCCGCGGGCATGGGTCAGGGCACGGGGCAGGACCTTGACCACTTCTTCGAAGCCTTCCACCGTGGCGGCCACGGCGAGCTCCATCTGCCCGATCTCCCACTCGTCCTTGATCAGCCGAAGCTCGGAGAGGGCTTCGCTGAGCTTCTCGTCCAGGGCATCGAGGACGCCCATGTCGAGGTTTTCGGGATCCTTGGCGGTGTTGTACCGGGCCGTGTCCACCAGGGCGTCGATGTTTTCGTCCACCTTGCGGACCAGGCGGATGGAGATGCCGCCGATCTCCGGCGCACCCACATTCTTGGTGATCGCCGTTTCCAGCTGGTCGATGTGGCCGGTGGCCAGGCCGAGGCGGGCTTCGAATTCGGCCAGGGTGGGTCGGGCGCCAATCCAGAATTCGCCGGAGCGGGAGTCGGCGTAGAACTGTTCCGTATCCCTGCCGGCCAGCGGACGGAAGTAGAGTGTGGCGCGGTGGTTGCCGCCGTCGTCGCCCTTTCCTTCATCAACCGGCTCAAGCACCAGGACGGCGTCCGGCTCGTGGTCCAGGCCCAGGCCCGTCAGGTGGGCAAAGCCGGAATGCGGCCGGAACCGGTAATCGCAGTCGTTGGAGCGGACCTTGGGCGGACCGGCCGGAAGGACCAGGCGTTCACCTTTGAACAGGGCGGAGATGGCCTTGCGCCGGGTCGCGGCGTGGCCTGCAACGTCGTCGCGGCCGGGAAGTTCCTGGCTGGACGGCGCCCAGTTACTGGCCATGAAGGCCTTGAAGGCGTCGGAACTGGGCCGCTGCGAGCGGTTGTTGACGCGCTCCTCCAGCGGCTGGTTAGCAGAGGTGGGGGTGTTTTCGGCATCGTTCACGGGACCATCGTCTCACCAGCGTCCCGCCTGCGCGAACAGCCTCCGGTGCCGGAGCCGCAGGGTCAACTAGTCTGTACAGGTGAGGATCGACCTGCATGCCCACTCCAATGTCTCCGACGGCACGGAGAAACCCGCCGACGTCATGGCCTCCGCCGCCCGCGCGGGCCTGGACGTGGTGGCGCTGACCGACCATGACTCCACGGACGGGTGGGCGGAAGCATCTGCCGCCGCGATCGAGGTGGGGGTGGCACTGGTCCCCGGCATGGAGGTGTCCTGCCGGACCGCGGAGGGCATCAGCGTCCACCTGCTCAGCTACCTGCATGACCCTTCGCATCCCGGGCTCCTTGAGGAAATTACCAAGGCCAAGGAGGCCCGCCATACCCGCGCGGAGCGGATGGTCACGCTGCTGGCCGAGGATTATCCCCTCACGTGGGACGACGTCATCCATCATGTGGCGCCGGGGGCAACGCTGGGCCGCCCGCACATCGCCGACGCCCTGGTTGCGGCAGGCGTCGTCGAGGACCGTTCGGAGGCCTTCGCCTCCATCCTGACCTCCCGTTCCCGCTACTTCATCCCGCACTACGCACCCAACCCGGCGGTCGCCGTCGAGCTGGTCTGCGCTGCCGGCGGTGTTCCCGTGTTCGCCCACCCGGTGGCGTCGTCCCGGGGCAGGATTGTGGGGGAGCGGGTCTACCGCGAAATGATCGATGCGGGTTTGGCGGGGCTGGAGGTCGATCACCGCGACAACCCTGAGGAAGGCCGCAGCTTCCTGCGCCGCCTGGCCACGGAGAACAACCTGCTGGTCACCGGGTCCTCGGACTACCACGGCACGGGCAAGCCGAACCTGCTCGGCGAAAACCTGACCGCACCGGAGGTTCTGGCGCGGATCGAGGAACTGGGCACCGGAACCGGCGTCGTCCGTTCCTGATCCCTGCGCGCCTTCCCAACTGGGTAGCAGCAGATGTCGTTTTGGAGGCTCAAAACGACATCTGCTGCGACCTAGTTGGGTGGGAAGGACGTAAAGGTTGCGTGCGCACCCAGCCGCCTGGCCATGATGTCCACGGCCGGCTGGTTCTGGTCCACGCACACGAACTTGCGGCCCAGCTTGGCAGCCACCGCACCGAGGGTTCCGGAGCCGGCGAAGAAGTCCAGGCACCAGTCACCGGGCCTGCTGGACGCTGAGACGACACGGCGGACCAGACCCTCAGGTTTCTGCGTGGGGTACCCCGTCTTTTCCTTGCCGGTGGGGGAAACAATGGTGTGCCACCAGACGTCGGTGGGCAGCTTCCCCAGCTCGCGCTTGGCCGGAGTAACAAGGCCCGGTGCCATGTACGGCTCCCGGTCCACTTCGGCGTTGTCGAAGTGGTACTTGGACGGATTCTTGACGTACACGAGGATGTTGTCGTGCTTGGTGGGCCAGCGGTTCCTGGCCCGGGCGCCGTAGTCGTAGGCCCAAATGATCTCGTTCAGGAAGCATTCGCGGCCGAAGATGGCATCCAGCATCACCTTGGCATAATGCACCTCGCGGTAATCCAGGTGCAGGTACAGCGTGCCGTCGTCGGCCAGCAGCCGCCAGGCTTCCACCAGGCGCGGCTCCAGGAAGGACCAGTAGTCGCTGAAAGCGTCGTCGTAGCGGTGCAGGGCGCCCTTGATGGTGTCATAGGAGCGGCCCTTGAAGCCCACACGGTCACCGCTGCCGCCGGCGTTGGCAACCATGCGGGTTTCCTGCCGGCTCTGCGCCCGGCCCGTGTTGAAGGGCGGGTCAACGTAGATCAGCGTGAAGGCGCCGTCCGGCAGCGTGGGGAGGTACTGCGCGTTGTCCGCGTGCACCACCAGGCTGCCGCCGTCCGGCGCCCAAACAGTGTTCGTCATTCGGTCAGGTCAGCCCTCGGTGCTGCCGGACTGGGTGCCCTTGTCTGCACCGGCCACTACCTCACCGTTGCGGCGGCGGGTGCGCGTACGGGGGCGGCGGGTCCGCGATGACTTTTCGGCGTCGGACGCGGCTGCTGCTTCCGGGCCGGCCGCCGGGGCTGACGTGGTTTCGGCAGCATCAGGGGAAGTACGACGACGGCGCTCACCTGAGCGGCCCGCCTCGCTGCTGCGTCCGTCGCGTCCGCCGGAACGGCTCCGGCCGCGGCCTTCACGGTCCCGGCCATCGTTTCCGCGGCTTTCCCGGCTGTTCTTCTTGCCGGTTTCGCCCAGGTCCTCGAGGACCTCGGCGTCGACGCCCGCGAGGGTGCGCTTGTTCCGGGGCAGGCGGCCCTTGGTTCCCTCGGGGATGTCCAGCTCTTCGTAGAGGTGCGGGGAAGAGGAATACGTCTCCACCGGCTCCGGGACGTTCAGGCCAAGCGCCTTGTTGATCAGGGCCCAGCGGGGAACGTCGTCCCAGTCAACGAACGTGACGGCAGTGCCCTTGTTGCCCGCACGGCCGGTGCGTCCCACGCGGTGCAGGTAGATCTTCTCGTCCTCGACGCACTGGTAGTTGATGACGTGCGTGACGTCATCAACGTCGATGCCGCGGGCAGCAACATCCGTTGCCACCAGGACGTCCACCTTGTTGTTGCGGAAGGCGCGCAGGGCCTGCTCGCGGGCACCCTGGCCCAGGTCGCCGTGGATGGCAGCGGCGGCGAAGCCCCGGTCCACCAGTTCCTCGGCCACCTTGGCAGCGGTGCGCTTGGTCTTGGTGAAGATAATGGTCCGGCCGCGGCCGCGGGCCTGCAGGATGCGGGCAACCACCTCGGTCTTGTCCATGCTGTGCGCACGGTAGATGAGCTGCCGGATGTCCCGCTTGGTCAGGCCCTCGTCATCGGGGTCCGCGGCGCGGATGTGGGTGGGCTGGGTCATGTACCGGCGTGCCATGGCGATGACCGGGCCGGGCATGGTGGCGGAGAAGAGGAGCGTCTGGCGGACGGCGGGGGTGCCGGCGATGATGGTTTCCACATCCGGCAGGAAGCCAAGATCCAGCATCTCGTCGGCTTCGTCCAGCACCACGATGCGGACGTTCTTCAGGCTCAGGTGCTTCTGCCGGTACAGGTCAATGAGGCGGCCGGGGGTGCCCACCACAACCTCCACGCCGTTCTTCAGCGCTTCCACCTGGGGCTCGTAGGCGCGGCCGCCGTAGATGGTGGCGATGCGGGCGTTCCGTTTGGTCGAGGCTGCCTGCAGGTCGCTGGCCACCTGCACGGCCAGTTCACGGGTGGGAACAATGACCAGTGCCTGCGGGGCGCCGGGGACTGCCAGCTTGTCGTAGCCGGCGTCATCCCGGCCAACGACCCGCTGCAGGGCGGGGATGCCGAAGCCGAGGGTCTTGCCGGTTCCGGTCTTGGCCTGGCCAATGATGTCGTGGCCGGACAGTGCCACCGGCAGCGTCATGGCCTGGATGGGGAAGGGGTGGGTGATGCCGGCGTCGGAGAGGGAGTCCACGATGTCCTGGCGGACGTTGTAGTCAGCGAAGGACTTTTCCGCGATTTCGTGCGGTTTCTCATCCGAGATGATGGTCTCTTCGGGCTCGATGGTCTCGGTGCCGGTGGTGTCCGTCAAGAGCTGGTGGGTATGCAATTCACTCACAGGGAGTTTCCTTATTCATTTGGGCAATCGCGCAGCGTGCTCAACGGGCCGGCCGCTGGGGCTGATCCGGAGCACGAACAAAGCGCGCAAGCAATTCCAGTGGAAGCCGATCGCGGGCTATCTAACGCTGGCACTGGCGACCAGCGGGCAAATCTCAAGATCGCGTAGGGGCGGGCTTGTTGGTTTCAGTTCAAGGAAATCAACGACCGGGCATCCATTTCTACACGTTCAGTCTAGCCGCATCAGCCCGGAATCCCTGTTTCCGCGCCGTGTGGAAGCCGGGACCGGACGGCCCGGGCTCACTGAACCAGTTCGAAGTGCACTTCACGGGTAGCGATATCCGACGACACCAGGCGGACCCGGACCTTGGTACCCGACTCCAGCTCACCGGCGCAGCGGGCAGTCACGGCAGGGTCGGCGATCTGGATGATTCCGGAGGACCCGTTGCCGTTCCCGTTTTTCCCGTTACCGTTCTTACCGTTTCCGTTGCTTCCGTTGCCGTTCTCTTTCTGCGGCTTCGACCCCGAAATCACGATCGCGTCGAACTCCTGGCCGATGTGGTTGACCAGCAGGGCGGCCTCCACCGTATCCAGGGCCATGCGCTCCATCCGGGATGCCAGCTGGTCCGAGCCCGCCATGATCTCCGGGAGGGTGGGAAGCGCATCCCGCACCCAGCCGGGGACGGTGCCCCCGTTGCTCAGCGCCTCGCAGGTCACCAGCACAAAGCGGTCCACCAGGCGTCGCAGCGGCGCGGTGGTGTGGGCATAGGCGTCGCCGATGGCCGCCTGAATTGCGGCCTCGGGAACAGTGCCGTCAAAGGCGGTATACCCAGCGCCGCGGAAGAGCATTCCGGCCGAATGCATGATGGCCAGTTGCCGGGGGTCCGTGGGGTCAAGGGTCCGCAGGTATTCGCCGTATCCCACCTCGCCGTCCCAGGGTTTGCCCAGCGCCTCCGTCTGAAGCCGAAAATGGTGCAGGGAACGCTCGTCCGGTGGCGGCATGGTGCGCAGGATCCCCACCTTGGCGTCGAGCATGATCTTCGCGGCGGCCATTCCTGTCATCAGGGAAATCTGCGCGTTCCAGTCCTCAACCGGCAGCTGGGGAGCAGCCGCAATGCGGTAGCCGCCATCGGGCAGCTGGACGATTTCCTGGTCCGGCATGTTCAGGCTGGCGCCGTTCCGGGCGCGTTCCAGGCGGACACGCTTGAGCCCCACTTCCTTCAGCAGACCCAGCAGGGGAGAGGCAGTACCGGCGTCCAGGTCAGCCTGTGCACCCTTGTAGCTGAGTTTTGCACGGCTTCGGACACGGGCCCGGCGGACACCGACGGACGTCACCCCGGCGTCGCCGTCAAGCCGGAAGTCCCACACGAAGGCCGAGCAGTCCTGGTCCGGCAGGAGGCTGCCGGCGCCCTCGCTGATGATTTCCGGGTGCAGCGGAATGCGCCCGTCCGGGGCGTAGAAGGTCTGGCCCCGGCGCCGGGTTTCGGCATCAAGGGGTCCGCCGGGCGCCACGAACGCCGGGACATCGGCGATGGCGTACAGGACGTGGTACCCGCCGTCGTCGTCCGTTTCGATGAAGAGGGCCTGGTCCAGGTCCGTGGACGACGCCGGATCAATGGTGACAAAGTCCACCGCGGTCAGGTCGTAGGCCGGCAGGCAAAGCGCGTCCACTGCAGCCTCGGCGTCCCTGACCGCGTCTCCGGGGTAGGGGCCCGGAAGTTCCAGCTCAGTCCGCAGCGCCGCCAAGGCCTCTTCCAGGGCATTGGTGCGCTCATGGACGTTGGGAGCCAGCCGATGATGTGACCGAAAATCAGCCTAACCCCAAGTCATTCGATTACGCAGGGAATCGGTGCGGGACGCGGTCCTGACGTGTTGCGGGAGGCTGCCGCACGCTCAGGAAACCGCGGTGCCGAGCGCGGAACGAAGCGAGGCAGCTGCGGCGGCGGGATCGGCGGCGTCGGTGATCGCGCGGACCACAACGATCCTTGACGCGCCGGCCGCCACCACCTGGTCCACGTTGGAGTGGTCGATCCCGCCGATCGCGAACCACGGCACATCACTGGGCGCCTTCGCGGCCGCATACTTCACCAGGTCGAGGCCGACGGCGGCCCGGCCGGGCTTGGTGGGGGTGGCCCACAGCGGGCCCACGCAGAAGTAGTCGAGGCCGGCGGGTCCTGCGGCGTCGGCCAGGGCGGCGTCCACCTGCTCCGGCGTGTGGCTGGACAGGCCGATGGCGGCGTTGCCGTTGAGCAGTGTCCTTGCGGCCTGCACCGGCAGGTCCTTTTGGCCCACATGGAATACCGGGGCCCCGGAAAGGACCGCAATGTCCGCCCGGTCGTTGACGGCCCACAGCCTCCCGTGCCGCTGGGCTGCTTCCTTGAGGGCGGCCAGGAGGTCCAGCTCCTCGGCCGCCTCGATGGCCTTGTCCCGCAGCTGGATGATGTCCACGCCACCTTCGAACGCCGCGTCCACGAATTCGGCGAAGTCGCCCCGCGCGCTGCGCGCATCGGTGCAGAGGTAAAGGCGTGCGGATTTGAGTGCACCGTTGCCGGCCCCGGTGGTGAAGGCATCGGTGCCGGGCGCTGCGGCGGGGGCAGGGGAGTGGGACACATTCATGGCTGCAAGCCTAGTTCCTCTACACTTGCCTCGTACTGCGGGAGCCCGCGGCAGCTGTCACAAAGCGCCGGGCTGAGAGGGCGTCAGAGCCGACCGCTTGACCTGATCCGGTTAATGCCGGCGTAGGGAAGGAGACACCATGGGCATTCCCGAAAGCCCTCCGGGCGCCATCGCAGGGCCCGGCATTGGCCAGGCAATATCAGCCGACGTAGCAGTAATCGGCGCGGGCGTCATTGGCCACGGCATCGCCTGGGAGGCCAGGCGCTCAGGCCGGTCCGTAGTGCTGATCGATGATGCACCGGGATCCGGAGCCAGCTGGGCAGCGGCAGGCATGCTGGCCCCCGTCAGCGAGCTGCATTACCAGGAGGAAGAGCTCCTGGCCCTCATGCTGGATGCATCGGAGCGCTGGCCGCAGTTCGCGGCGGACCTCGCCGGCGCCTCAGGCCGCGGTTGCGGGTACCTGACGACGCCGACCCTCACCATTGGCGCCGACGCCGCGGACCGGCAGGCACTGATGGACCTGCGCGGCGTGCAGCAGGCGAACAAACTCGCTGTGGAGCCGCTCACGGTCCGGGAGGCCCGGCGCCGGGAACCGCTGCTCAGCCCAGGCATCGCCTGCGCACTGGATACCCCGGCGGACCACCAGGTGGATCCCCGACGACTCGTGGAGTGCTTCCGGGCTGCCTTGGCCAATCACCTGCCGGCCGGCAGCAGCGTTCCCGGCCCTGCGGTTGCCGGCACTGCCGTCACCGGAGCCGTGGACGGCTTCGCCGTGGCAGACCGCGCGTCGGCACTGGAGTGGGCGGGTGGCGCCGTGGCCGGTGTCCGGCTTTCGGGAGGCGGACTGGTCCTCGCCGGCGAAACGGTGGTGGCCAACGGTATGGCAGCGGGCTCCCTCGGCAACCTGCCGGAGGGACTCCGGTTACCGTTGCGCCCCGTGCACGGCGACATCCTGCGGCTGGCGGTCCCCCAACACCTGCAGCCTCTGCTGACGTCCACCGTCCGCGGGCTGGTCCGCGGCGTGCCCGTCTACCTGGTTCCACGCGGGGACGGAACCGTGGTCATCGGAGCCACCCAACGGGAGGACGCACTGGCGGGAGCCGGAGCCACGTCCAGTGCTGTGCCGGCCGGTGCGGCACCTGCCAGTCCGGTGTCCGCGGGCGGCGTATACCAGCTGCTCCGCGACGCCCAGGCACTGGTGCCCGCGGTTGCAGAGCTGGAGCTGCTCGAATGCACCGCGCGGGCCCGCCCGGCCACCCCGGACAATGCCCCGCTGCTGGGCAGGGTGCCCGTGGACGGGGGAGACGGCGGTTCATCGCATATCCCCGGACTCATCGTGGCCACAGGATTCTTCCGCCACGGGGTCCTCCTCACCCCGGCCGCGGCCGCCGTCTGCCGCGACCTAATGGACGGAAAGGCAGACCCCCGGTGGCAGCCTTTCAGTCCGGACCGCTTTTCAGGCCGGATCCAGGCACCCAGCTTCAACATCAAGGAGACAGCATGAACATCACCCTGAACGGGGCACCCCGCACCGTGGCGGACGGTGCGTCCATCACGGCATTGGTCAGCGAAGTGACCGGGCGCGCGCTCGCGGCCGACGGCCAGGCTACCGACGGACGAAGGCTGGGCGTGGCCGTAGCGCACAATTCCGCAGTGGTGCCCCGCAGCCAGTGGCACGGCACCGCGCTCGCCGACGGAGACGACGTTGAACTTGTCACCGCAGTACAGGGAGGCTGACACCATGACCGAAGCGGGCACCGTTTCCGAACCGGCCACCATTACCTCCGCGGCGCCCACCGGGCCTGGCGCCCTCGTCATCGACGGCGTCGCACTGGAGTCAAGGCTCATCATGGGGACGGGGGGCGCGCCCAGCCTGGATGGTTTGGGTGCCGCGCTGGTGGCCTCCGGAACATCCCTCACCACGGTGGCCATGCGGCGCTACTCGCCCGCAGAATCCGGCTCCCTGTTCCAACTGCTGGTGGACCACGGGATCCGGGTCCTGCCCAACACGGCCGGCTGCTTCACTGCCAGGGACGCCGTCCTGACCGCCGAACTGGCCCGGGAAGCGCTGGAGACCGACTGGGTGAAGCTCGAGGTCATCGCAGACGAACACACGCTCCTGCCGGATGCCGTTGAACTGGTGGACGCCACTGAACAGCTGGTCAACCGCGGCTTCAAAGTCTTTGCCTACACCAATGACGACCCCGTCCTGGCCCTCCGGCTGGAAAACCTCGGCGCCACCGCAGTGATGCCATTGGGATCTCCGATCGGTACGGGGCTGGGGATACTGAACCCGCACAACATCGAACTGATCGTTTCCCGCGCCAACGTGCCCGTGGTCCTGGACGCGGGGATCGGCACCGCATCTGACGCAGCGCTGGCCATGGAACTCGGGTGCGACGCTGTCCTGCTGGCCACGGCGGTGACCCGTGCCCAGAACCCGGCGCTGATGGGTGAGGCGTTTAAGCACGCCGTCATCGCCGGGCGGCTGGCGAAGGAGGCGGGGCGCATTCCCCGCCGCGAGCACGCGCTGGCATCGTCCGCCATGGAGGGCCGGGCCGAGTTCCTTTAGCCAGTGATGCTTCAGGGACTGCGGCTCTTGGGGGACTGCCCGCTTAAACGGCAGTGGCCGCCACCGTTGAAGGTGGCGGCCACATCCGTCTCCGGGGGCTAACGCCTCAGGATGGCGGTCAGCCGATGGGTATCGTTCCTTGTCCGGTTGCGGCCAAGAACTAGCACCGCCCCAACGGATGCCGCCGCGCCCAGCACGATGGGCAGCACCCAGGGAATCCACGTCCTCCCTGGAAGGTAACCGAACCCGGCCGCCATCAGGATGATCCAGCTCAGTGCGCCCACCCCTGCGGCCACGCCGGCCGGAAGGCCGGCGCCATACTTGGCATGACGCTTGTCATTGGCCCAGACAATGAAGCCGGCTGCGACAGTGGCCAGCACAACAATGATCAGGGAAAGCATGGGTCTCCTCCGGGAAGCGGGGCTGTTCCGGCCGGTGCTAGAACTGGCCGAATCCTACGCGCCGGACTTCTTCGGCGCCGATTTCCACGTAGCCCAGGGCGTTGCCGGGAACAATGATCAGGCGCCCCTTGTCATCGGTTAGGCGCAGTTCGCTGCCGCCCTTGATGGCTTCTCCCACAACCTTGGCCACGGTTTCCGCATCCTGGTTTGATTCCAGGACGATCTCGCGGCCAACGTTCTGCACGCCGATCTTAATTTCCACAGGGGCCTCCCAGCCGGTCAGGTTCTTTGATGATGGTCTATTTGTAGTCTAGGACTCTTTGGGGAAGCGAGAGATTCCGCGCCAAGCTAAACGGTAGATCAGGTCGCTGGCCACATCGAGGTCCAGGTTGCCGTCCGTTTCCAGCCAGTACCGGGCACTGACCTGAGCCATCCCCGCAAGGCCGCGGCCCAGCAATTCCGCTTCGAGGTGGGGCAGCTTGGTGTCCCCGGCAATCACCCGAGCAATGGCATCGGCAAAGGTCCGGTTGAAAGTTTCCAGGCGGGAACTGACGTCGGGATCGTTGACGAGATCGGACTCGAAGACCAGCCGGTGGGCCTGGTCGTCGCTGGCAATGAAACGGAAGTACGCCCGCATGACCGCCTGGACGCGTTCCTTATTGTCTGTGGTGGAGTTCAGCGCCCCCAGCATGAGCTCGGTCAGGGACGCTAGGTGGCTGTCCAGAAGGGCCAGGTACAGCTCGCGTTTGGACGGAAAGTGCTGGTACAGGACCGGCTTGCTCACATGGGCGGTCTCAGCGATCTCGTCCATGGCGGCCCCGTGGTAACCGTTCGCCACGAAGACTTCCTGCGCTGCGGAAAGAAGCTGGGCCCGCCGTTCATCGCGGGGCAGCCGGGCCGACCGTTGTCCTGCCGGTCGCGAGGAATTTTGCGGTTCGGCTGCCGGCGGGCGGTCAGCCCGTGCTTCATGGACCACAGTTGTCCTTCTTTCCATTGCAGTTACCCCCTACTTTACTGCGGGGTAATATGACCCGGCGGTACCCCGGGGCATACATTGAAGTATGGCTTCGACGTTCACCGCAAATGTTTCAGCAGTTTCCCTTGATCCCTTGGTGGAACCTGCCGCGGAACTCACCTCTGAAGAGGTGGAACGGTATTCCCGGCACCTCATCATTCCGGAGATCGGATCGGAAGGGCAGCGGCGGCTCAAGAACGCGAAAGTACTGGTCATTGGCGCCGGCGGACTGGGATCGCCCGCGTTGCTGTACCTCGCCGCCGCAGGCGTTGGAACCTTGGGGATCATCGACGACGACGCCGTGGACCTGAGCAACCTTCAGCGCCAGGTCATCCACGGCGTGTCAGATGTGGGCCGGCCGAAGATCGAATCGGCGCGGGACGCAATCGCTGCCCTGAATCCACTCGTGGACGTCCGTTTGCACCGGGTCCGGCTGGACGCTTCCAACGCGCTGGAACTGTTCGCCGATTACGACCTCATCCTGGACGGCGCAGACAATTTCGCCACCCGCTACCTGGTCAATGATGCCGCTGCGATCCTGGGAAAGCCTTACGTCTGGGGCTCAATCTTCCGGTTCGACGGCCAGGTCAGCGTCTTCTGGGAAAAGCACGGACCCACCTACCGCGACCTCTACCCTGAGGCGCCCCCCGCTGGCTCTGTTCCCTCCTGCGGTGAGGGCGGCGTCTTCGGCATGCTGTGCGCGGCCGTGGGATCGCTGATGGTGACTGAGGCAGTGAAGCTCATTACCGGCGTCGGCCGTTCCCTGCTGGGGCGGGTGGCGCTGTACGACGCCCTGGGCGGCAGCTGGCGTGAGATCCGTGTGTCTAAGGACCCGGCCGCGTCACCCATCACCGAACTGACTGACTACGAGGCGTTCTGCGGTATAGCGCCCCAGGCGCCTGCGGACACCGAACACACTGTCACCGCTGCCCAGCTCGCCACCATGCTGGCGTCCCGGAAAGCCGGCCTGAAGGACTTCGACCTGGTGGACGTCCGCGAGCCGGGTGAGTTTGAGATCGTCCGGATCGACGGTGCCGTACTGATTCCGCAGGGAAGGATCCTGGCGGGAGATGCCTGGGCAGAGATGCCGCAGGACCGGGACATTGTGTTCCTGTGCAAGGCGGGCACCCGCTCGGCGAATGTCCTGGCCGCGGCGCAGAAGGCAGGGTACCGGCGCGTGAGCCACCTCGACGGGGGCATTCTTTCCTGGGTGCGTGAGGTGGAGCCGCAAAAGCCCGTCTACTGATCCGTTGCCCTATCAGATATGGCTCCTAAACCAGTGGTTTAGGAGCCATATCTGATAGGGCAAGTGGCGGTGGGTCAGGCGCTTTCGAGGCCCTTGTGGTCCACGGGGCATTCCGCCTGGCCGGCTGCCGGGGCCGCTGTTCCGGGTTGTTCCACGGTGATGCCGTAGAGCGCTTCGAGGGCCGCCACGTAGTCGTCCTGCTGCCCGTTTGCGGCGAGCTCGCGGGCGCGGACCGTGGGAACGTGCAGCAGCTGCTTGACCATCCGGCGCAGGGCAAACTCCACTTCCTCGGCCGCTGCAGTGCAGCCGTGCCGGGCACGGACCTTTTCCATTTCGGCGTCCAGGACGTCCATGGTGTGCCGGCGGAGGGCCACGATGGCCGAGTCCACGGACCGGGCTTCGCGTTCCTGCTCGAAAGCCTTGGCGGCGCCCTTGACGATGCCGCTGGCCTGCGCCAGGGATTCGGCCTGCTCCTGCGGAGCCGCGAGGCGGACGGATTCGAGCGTCAGCAGTTCCACGCCATTCAGTTCGCCCACGGCGGGATCGAAGTCGTGGGTGAGGGCAAGGTCAATGGCGATCAGCGGCTGGGCGGAGCCGGCGCGCACCTGCGCCAGTTCGTCAGCTTCCACGCGGGTATCGGAACCGCTGCAGCCGATCATGACATCCGCCGCGGCCACGGCCGGGCGGAGCGAGTCGGCATCCAGGGCGGTGCCGCCCCGGGTTGCGACGAATCCTTCGGCGCGGCCGGACGAGGAGAAGACCGACACGTCGGTGCAGCCGCGTTCACGCAGCAACGCCATGGTGGCGCCGGCGTACGCACCGGTTCCAAAAACGACAACCTTCTTCGCAGACCAGTCAGGGTTTTCGGAGAGGTCTGTTGCGAGGTCCAGGGCCACGGACACGATGGACAGGCCCCGCGAACCAAGTGCGGTCTGGGCGCCTACATCCTTGGCGGTCTTGGAAGCGGCCTGGAAAAGCCGGACCAGCCCGGAGCTGGCAGTGCCTTCATGCTGGGCGGTGATCAGGGCGCGCCGCACCTGGCCGGCGATTTCGCGCTCGCCCACGACGGCGGAATCCAGTCCCGCGCTCACGGCGAAGAGGTGCCGGGTCACTTCGGGGCCGGTCCGGGTGCTGAAGGAGCGGGACACGAGTGGTTCGGCGAGCCCGCTCTGTGCACTGATCTGGGCCACGAGGGCAGCGCGGGCGGCCTCGACGTCGTCCGTGTTCGGCGCCTCGCCGTAAATTTCGTACCTGTTGCAGGTTGCCAGGACCACGGCGCCGGACACTGCCGGCGAACCGGACAGGACGGAAGCGGCAATCCCGGAGGAACCGTTGCTCAACTGAGCAACGGTCTCAAGATCGATGTCGGCGTGTGTAGCCACCAATGAAAAAAGAACCACAGCAGACCTATCATAGCTTTTTCGCAGCTCCGTAGAACAATGGCTGAGCCGAAGAGGGCCTGTGACGGGCTGTGATTCCTGCCACCGGGCGGCGGCGGCGCCTGTCCGTGACAGCCTGTCGTTATCTTTTGCGCCTGATTTTGGGCACAATCGAAGGCATGACTCCTAGCCCCGCCGTCTCCGCTGCCGGCACACTCGCCGCAGACCATCCGCTCATGGATGGCCGCACCGCAGACTCCCCGCTGATCACGGCTTACCGGGGCGGCAAGCCGTCCCGCCGCCCCGTCTGGTTCATGCGGCAAGCCGGGCGTTCGCTGCCGGAATACCTGAAGGTCCGCGAAGGCATCGCCATGCTGGACTCCTGCCTCCGGCCCGAACTGGCCTCGGAGATCACCCTTCAGCCCGTCCGCCGGCACGACGTGGACGCGGGCATCTTCTTCTCTGACATTGTGATCCCCCTCAAACTGGCCGGCGTGGGCGTGGACATTGTCCCCGGCGTCGGCCCCGTACTGGACAAGCCCGTCCGTACCGCAGTGGACGTGGCCGCCCTCCCGAAGCTGACTTGGGAAGCCCTGGAACCCATCCGGGAAGCCGTCCGGCTTACCGTTGCCGAACTGGGCAAAACGCCGCTGATCGGTTTCGCCGGCGCCCCGTTCACCCTGGCCGCCTACATGGTGGAAGGCAAGCCCTCACGCGACCATCTGGGCCCGCGCACCATGATGCACGCCGATCCGGAAACCTGGAACGCCCTGGCCAACTGGGCTGCCGACGCTTCCGGGCTCTTCCTGCGCGCCCAGCTCGAAGCAGGCGCGTCCGCGGGCCAGCTCTTCGATTCCTGGGCAGGCTCGCTGGGCCTTGCTGACTACCAGCGGTTCGTAGCGTCGGCGTCGTCCCGTGCCCTTGACCACGTCCGCCACCTTGGGGCGCCGCTGATCCACTTCGGAACCGGCACCTCGGAACTCCTCGTTGCCATGCGCGACGTCGGGGTGGACGTTGTGGGCGTGGACTACCGCCTGCCGCTCGACGAAGCCAACCGCCGGTTGGGCGGCTCCGTACCGCTGCAGGGGAACATTGACCCCGCCCTCCTGTCGGCTCCGTGGGACGTCCTCGAAGCGCACGTCCGCGAAGTTATTGCCGCAGGGGCCGGGGCTCCAGGCCACGTCCTCAACCTCGGCCACGGCGTCCCGCCGGAAACCGACCCGGACGTCCTGACCCGCGTGGTTAAGCTCATCCACTCCATCTCCCCGGAGTAGCCGCGTGGACAGCTCACCGGCAGCAACCAGCCAGGCGCTGGTGGTGGGCGGGGGAATATCCGGCCTGCTCTCCGCCAGGGAACTTGCCGCAGCCGGCTACCAGGTGACGGTGCTTGAGGAAAGCGGCGCCTGGGGCGGCTGCGTCGGCAGCCATACTGTCGCCGGGATCAGCCTGGACAGCGGAGCGGAATCGTTCGCCACCCGGTCCGACGCCGTTGCATCCCTCGCCGCCGAACTCGCCCTGGACGCCAACATCGTGCAGCCCCGGCCGGGCGGCGCCTGGGTTCAGCTGCCCGAAGGCCCCCGCGAGCTCCCCAAGACCGGGGTCCTGGGGATTCCGGCCAATCCGTGGGACCCGGAAGTCCGGCGCTCCCTGGGCCTGCTCGGTGCGCTCCGGGCCTCAGCGGACCGCTTCCTGCCGGCGTCAGTAGGTGCCGGCGCGGACGTGACCAGCGTGGCTGCGCTGGTCCGCGCGCGGATGGGCAAGCGCGTCCTGGAACGGCTGGTGGCTCCCGTGGTGGGGGGCGTGCACTCGGCGGACCCCGGGATGCTCGACGTCGACATGGTGGCGCCCGGCCTCCGTGCCGGACTGCGCCGGGAGGGTTCGCTCGCTGCCGCGGTTTCCGCGCAGCGCCGTGGCAAGGCCGGCGCCCCCGCAAAAGCCGGCTCCGCCGTCGCCGGACTCAAGGGCGGGATGCATACGCTGACCGACGCGCTGGTGGCGGACCTCGCCGCCAGGGGAGTGCAGCTCCTGACCGGCACTCACGCCGACTCCGCGGACCGGACGTCCGGGGGATGGCGGGTAACCGCCGGAGAAACAACCTACAACGCAACCGTCCTGGTGGTGGCCACCGACGGGCCCGCCGCCGTCGACCTCCTGGCGCCGTCCGTGCCGGGAATCGCAGGTAAGAAGCCCGGCGCGGGCCCGGACGTGAAGCTGGTGACCCTGGTCATTGGCAAAGCGGCGCTTGATAGTCGCCCGCGCGGAACCGGCGTCCTGGTGGCGCCGCAAACGCCGGGCATCGGTGCGAAGGCGTTGACGCACGCCACCGGCAAATGGGAATGGCTGCGGGAAGCTGCCGGGCCGGGCCGGCACGTGGTGCGGCTGTCCTACGGGCGGGCCGACGGCGACGGCGCGCCAGAGAAGCAGCGCCGTCCGGAGACCGATGAGGAACTGCTTGCAGCCGCCCTGCGCGACGCTTCGGCACTGCTGGAAGTTCCCATCCAGCGCAGCGACGTCGTGGACTGGGACGTGGTCCGCTGGCGCGGCTCGCTGCCGTTTGCGGCGGTGGGGCACCGTGCCCGGGTAGCGTCCATCCGCGAAGCCTGCTCTGCCACCGGCGCCCTGGCCGTGGTGGGCGGCTGGGTGGCCGGAAACGGTCTTGCAGCCGTGGTGTCCGACACCCGGACACAGCTCCGAAACCTGCTGTCCTGACCATCGCCGCTGGTCAAGCGGGTAGCCGCAGTCCCGGGGCCAGGCCGCGCATATGGCGGCGGCGGTTGCAAACTTCCCTTTCCCGGCCGGCTTTGGTTAGGGTCGATGACCATGGTTCAACACAGGTCCGAGCTTTCAATGTCCCGGACCGGTATCCATGGGGGAATCCGACGCAGCGCAGCAGCAGCGGCAGTCGGAGCGGTACTGGTTCTCACCACCGGCGTGCAGGCGTCCCAGGCAGACCAGGGGACTCTTGACCCCGGCGACAGCAGAGCGTCGGCCACGCTTGACGCGGGTTTCCTGCCCGTGGGGGTGTCCCTTACTGCCGGCCCCGGGGCAGCCAGGGTATCCGGCGAATCCCATGAAACAGCAGCCGCCAAGGACACCCGACGGCGGACTCCAGCTTCCGCGGGAATCCCGGTGCCGGCGTCGCTGGTTCCGGCAGTGCAGGCGTCCCTGACGGCCGCGGCGACGGCCACTGTTGCCCCCACGGCCACGGCCACCGCTACCGTTGCCCCCACGTCCACCGCCGGCTCACTGACCGCGCCGGCCGTGACCCTTCCTCCGGTTCCGCTTCCGGACCTGCCCCTTCCGCTGCCGTCAGGCACCCCCACTACCTCCGCGGCAACCGACCCGGCACCTGCCGCCACCATTCCGGCCGCACCGGAAACCCGCCAATCCCCAGCCGTCCCCGAACAGGCGGCCCGGCAGGGTGCGGTCGTTCCCCTGGCGCAGGCACCGCAGGTTCCCGCACCCGCTGCTGCGCCGGCAGTTGCCCAGCCCTCGTCCACGGAAGGCGCAGCCCCACTGGCCGAAGCTGTTCCCGGCAGCAACGCTGCCGCCGGTGGCGCTTGGGATACTGCCGGATCGGCGGGCGTGGACCGTCTGGTGTCCGCTGCCAAGGGTCCCGAGCGGGTCGCGGATACCCGCGTGCCACGGGCCGCGACATTGCCCGGCAGTGCCGCTGCCAGTAGCACTGTGCGCAGCACCGGCACACTCACTCCGGTGCAGTCAGAAATGCAGACCGCCGTGGTGTGGCTGGGCATTGGCCTGGTAGCGGTGGGTGGCGCCGCAGGACTCGTTTACCTGCGTCTTCGCAAGCCCTGACCGCCAGTCATCCGGCGCCGGACGATGCGGCGTCTGTGACATTAAGCACTTCTACAGGTTGTAGAACTCTCCGGTTTCGACTTGGGGGTAGCGAAGGGGCAAACTTGTAACCATGAGCCACACTTCTGCCGAATCTGTCACTAAAACCGAAGAATCAGCCGAGCAGTTCTTCACCCTCTGGACGGTCTTCAAGCGGTCCGGGCAGGTTGCCCGCAGCGCCGATGCTGCAGCTGACTTCGAGACGCTGCTGGAACGGCTCGCGGCCGCCGGCGTCACGCACCGCGGCAGTTACGACGTCTCGGCCATGCGCGCCGACGCGGACGTCATGGTGTGGCTCCACGGCCCCAAGCCGGAGGCCCTGCAGCAGGCCATCCGCGACATCCGCCGCAGCGACCTGTTCGCAGGTACGGAGATTGTCTGGTCCGCCATGGGTGTCCACCGCGAGGCAGAGTTTGCGAAGAACCACACCCCGGCGTACTCACGCGGCGTCGCCCCGGCCGAATGGCTATGCGTCTACCCGTTCGTCCGCTCTTACGAGTGGTACATCCTGCCCGACGCCGAACGGGGCAAGATGCTCCGTGACCACGGGCTGCTGGGCCGGGACTTCCCCCAGGTCATCTCCAACACCGTTTCCTCCTTCGCCCTCGGCGACTGGGAGTGGATCCTTGGTCTGGAGGCTCCCGAACTGGTTGACCTCGTCGACCTTATGCGCCACCTCCGCGCCACCGAGGCGCGGAACCATGTCCGTGAAGAGATCCCGTTCTATACCGGACGCCGGGTCTCCGCCGAAGAAGTAGCAGAGGTACTCGCATGAGCCCGCTCGACCCCCAGACCACCGCCGTCAACCCGGTCACCGAAGCCGGACGCATGGCTCCCAAGAACTACGACGCTGTACTCCTCGCCTCCTTCGGCGGGCCCGAGGGCCAGGACGACGTCATCCCGTTCCTCCGCAACGTCACCCGCGGCCGCGGCATCCCCGACGAACGGCTCGAGGAAGTTTCGCACCACTACCGCGCCAACGGCGGCATCAGCCCCATCAACCAGCAGAACCGCGAGCTGAAAGCTGCGCTCGAGGCTGAGCTCGCTGCCCGCGGCATCGAACTGCCCGTGCTGTGGGGCAACCGCAACTGGGCGCCGTACATCCCGGAGACGCTGCAGGACGCGTACGACGCCGGGCACCGCCGCCTGCTGATGGTCACCACCAGTGCCTACTCCTGTTACTCCAGCTGCCGCCAGTACCGCGAGGACATCGGCATGGCCCTGACGGAAACCGGCCTTGACGGCCGCCTCGAAGTGGACAAGGTCCGCCAGTACTTCGACCACCCCGGTTTCGTGGAGCCGTTCATTGAGGGCACCGCTGCAGGTCTCGCCGAGGTCCGTGCAAAGCTGACCGAGGCCGGGACCCCCGACGCTCCGGTCCAGATCCTGTTTGCAACGCACTCCATCCCCACCCGGGACGCCGAGGCCGCAGGCCGGTCGGAGGGTGAACCGCGTGAATTCGAGGACGGCTCCGCCTACGTGGCGCAGCACCTTGCCACGGCCGCTGCTGTGATGGAGCGCGTGACGGAAGAATCCGGACTTACCGCGGACTGGTCCCTGGTGTACCAGTCGCGGTCCGGTGCCCCGCATGTGCCGTGGCTCGAACCGGACATCAACGACGCCATCGAGGAACTCGCAGGCAAGGGAACCAAGGGAATCGTCATCGTCCCGCTCGGCTTCGTCAGCGACCACATGGAGGTGGTCTGGGACCTGGACACGGAGGCCCTGGAAACCTGTGCCAACCTTGGGTTGGCTGCTACCCGGGTCCCCACTCCGGGCACGCACCGGAAGTTCGTCAACGGGTTGGTGGACCTGATCTCCGAACGCACGCTGGCCAACAACATCAGCGACCGCCCGGCGCTGACCGGCCTTGGACCCTGGTACGACGTGTGCCGGCCCGGCTGCTGCGCAAACTTCCGTGGCGAGAAGCCGACCATCGCAGGGGCAGACACCACCGTCGGCACCGGGCACGACCCGTATCCCGCTGCCGGATCCGCAACCTCGTCCGGCCAGTCCGGGGAAGCAGCGCAGCTGTGACTGTCCGCATCGGTACCAGGGCCAGCAAGCTTGCCCTGACCCAGACGCAGCAGACCGCGGACCAGCTTGCCGCCGTCGGAGGCTTCCCCGTGGAGCTCGTCCACATCCGGACCGACGGCGACGTCCTCACCGGACCGCTTTCGCAGATGGGTGGCACGGGCGTCTTCGTGGCTGCCCTGCGCGATGCCCTGCTGCGGAACGAATGCGACGTTGCCGTGCACTCACTGAAGGATTTGCCCACGGGTGCCGCCGTTGGCCTCAGCCTCGCGGCGACGCCCAAGCGCGTGGACGTCCGCGACGTATTGTGCGCACGGGACGGGCTCAAGCTCGCGGATCTTCCCGCAGGCGCCAAGGTGGGAACGGGTTCGCCGCGGCGCGCGGCACAGTTGCGGGCTGCGCGCGCAGACCTGGAGATCGTGGATATCCGCGGCAACGTGGACACCCGTTTGGGCCGCGTGCCGGGACTGCCGGGCAACGCCACCAACGAAGTTGTTCCCGGGAAATCCTGCGACCTTGATGCCGTGGTGCTGGCCGCCGCAGGTCTCGAACGGATCAGCAGGCTGGATGCAGTCAGCGAATACCTTGAGCCCGACGTGATGCTCCCGGCCGCAGGCCAGGGGTCGCTGGCCATCGAGTCCCGGACCGCCGACGCGCCCCGCAAACCCGGATCAACAGAGGGATCCCAGGAAGTGCTGGCGCAGGCCCTGGCCGCCCTCGACGACCCCGACACCCGCCTGGCCGTCACCGCCGAACGCGCCCTGCTGGCCAGGCTCGAAGCCGGCTGCGCGGCTCCCGTCGGTGCCTACGCGTACCGCAAGGGCAGCATGCTGCACCTGGAAGCCGTGGTGTGTGCCGTGGACGGGAAAGCCTCCGTCCGGGACAAACGCGCCACGGATGGGCTCACGGAAGTGGGCGCCACACTGCTGGGCATCGAACTGGCCGAAGTCCTCCTCGCCGGCGGCGCCGCCGACATCGCCGACCTGCAGGCCTCCTGACCAGGCCATGACGATGCCTTCCAGCGCACCCGGCAAGGACGGACCCCTCAGCGGAACCCGGGTCCTGGTGACCCGCAGCCCGGAACGGTCCGCGGCGCTTGTCCAGGCGCTGGCCGGGGCAGGAGCCACGCCGGTCCTGCTGCCGCTGATCGACTTCGAACGCGCACCGGACCAGCACGCCCTGGATGTCGCCTGCGACGCCCTGGCGGCGGGTGCCTTCGACTGGCTGGTGGTCAGCAGCGCCACCACTGTCCACGTCCTGATGGAAAAGGCAGCGGAACGCGGGCTGGAACTGGCCCGCTTGGTTCCACCGGCCACCCGGATCGGCGCGATCGGCCCCGCCACCCGCAGAATCCTGGAATCCCATGGCCTGGCAGTGGAACTGACGCCGGCCGGGGAACAGTCGGCCGCCGGCCTCCTGGAAGCCTGGACCGGAGGTGGCAGGGTCCTGCTGCCCCAGGCCGACATTGCCGCCGCCACGCTGGCCGACGGACTTCGAAAAGGCAGCGACGTCACCGCCGTAACGTTCTACCGCACGGTCGACTTCCCGGCGGCAGCGGATCGTAGGCTCGCCATGCAGCCTGAAGACGGCGGCGCAGGCCAGGCGACGGCGTCGTACACGCTGCTCACGCCCGAAGCCGCAGCGGCTGAAATCGCCGGCGGGAGAATCTCCGCCGTGGTGGCGGCATCGCCGAGCGCAGTGCGCCGCATTGCCTCCCTGTCGCCGTTGGGCGGTTGCCGGCTCGTGGCCATCGGACGTTCGACGGCGGACCAGGCAGCCGCGCTGGACCTGCCCGTGGCCGCGGTGGCGGACGAACCCACACCGGACGGGCTGGTGGCCGCCGTCGTGAAGGCCCTTACCCCGCCCTGACCGGGCACACACCCGGCCGCAGCAGCACCCACGCAACAACCTGAAGGACCGCATCCATGACTTTCCCCAGCCAACGCCCCCGCCGCCTGCGCACCACCCCCGCCATGCGCCGGCTCACCGCCGAAACCCGGCTGGCTTCGGCCGAACTCATCCTTCCGGCCTTCATCCGCGAAGGGATCACCGAGCCGAACCCCATTACGTCCATGCCAGGGGTGGTGCAGCACACCAGCGACTCCCTGAAACGTGCTGCGGCCGAGGCGGTTGAACTTGGCCTGGGCGGCATCATGCTCTTCGGCATCCCGGAAACCCGAGACGCCGAAGGGACCGCCTCCCTCGACCCGCAGGGTGTCCTGAACAAAGCCATCCGCGACGTTCGTGCCGAAGTGGGCGACGACCTGGTCATCATGAGCGATGTCTGCCTGGATGAATTCACCGACCACGGCCACTGTGGAGTGCTCGACGCCGACGGGTACGTTGACAACGACCGCACCGTGGAGATCTACGCCAGGATGGCCGTTGCACAGGCCGAGGCGGGCGCCCACATGCTGGGGCCGTCAGGCATGATGGACGGCCAGATCGCCGCCATCCGGGCCGCCCTCGACGACGCCGGCCACGCCAACACCTCCGTGATCGCCTACTCGGCGAAATACGCTTCGGCCTTCTACGGCCCGTTCCGGGAGGCCGTGGACTCGCAGCTCAAGGGCGACCGGCGGACCTACCAGATGGACGCCGGCAACCGCACCGAGGCGCTGCGCGAGGTTGAACTGGACCTCGCGGAAGGCGCAGACATCGTCATGGTCAAGCCGGCCATGAGCTACCTGGACATTGTTGCTGACGTTGCCGCCATGAGCCCCGTGCCGGTGGCCGCCTACCAGATCTCGGGCGAGTACGCGATGATCGAAGCCGCTGCCGCCAACGGCTGGATCGACCGCAGGGCAGCCATTGCCGAGTCCGTCCTCGGCATCCGCCGGGCGGGCGCCCACATGGTGCTGACGTATTGGGCCGCCGAGCTCGCCGGCTGGCTGAAGGAAGGCCGGTGACCGGGATTACCGGCGAGGCGCCCGCCCCGGAATCGCCTTCCGCATCCCCAACGGCTCCTGTTGGCGGGGACCGCATCCTTCTGGGCCTGAACACGTTCGGCGATGTCGGCGTGAATCCGGACGGCAGCCCCCAGCCGCACGCCGAAGTCCTGCGCCAGCTGCTGGAGCAGGCGGAACTGGCAGACGCCGTCGGACTCCACGCCTTTGGTGTGGGGGAGCACCACCGCAAGGACTACGCCGTGTCCGCGCCGGAGGTTTTCCTCGCCGCAGCCGCGGCACGCACGTCCCGGATCCGGCTTGGCTCCGCCGTGACCGTGCTGAGCTCGGACGATCCCATCCGGGTCTTCCAGCGCTTCTCCACGGTGGACGCTATCTCGAACGGCCGCGCCGAAGTCATGCTGGGGCGGGGATCCTTCGTGGAATCCTTCCCGCTCTTCGGCCTTGACCTGGCCGACTACGAAGTCCTCTTCGAGGAAAAGCTGGAGCTCTTTGACAAGGTGCGGGCGCAGAAACCCGTGCACTGGGAAGGGCGGACCCGTCCGTCACTGCACGGACTGAGTATCTACCCGCCGCTCGAACACCACCTGCTGCCTACCTGGATCGGCGTCGGCGGCACGCCCGAATCCGTCCTGCGGTGCGCCCAGTACGGGTACCCCATCATCTTCGCCATCATCGGTGGCCAGCCGCGTGCCTTCGGTCCACTGGCGGACCTCTACCGCGAAGCGATGGGCAAGTACGGGCATCCCATGCAGCAGCTGGCCACGCACTCGCCGGGACACGTCGCTGCCACGGATGAGCAGGCACGTGAGGAGTTCTTCTCGCACTGGCTGGCCCTTCGCAACCGGCTTGGTGCCGAACGCGGCTGGGGTCCGGCCGGACGCGGCGAGTTTGATGCCCTCTGTGCCCCGGAAGGCGCCCTGTACGTCGGCTCCCCGGACACGGTGGCGCGGAAGATCGTCCAGCTGAAACGGAACCTGGGCGTGGACCGCTTCGACTTCAAGTACAGCAACGGCCCATTGCCGCATGCGGCCATGATGCGCTCCATCGAACTGCTCGGCACGGCGGTGGCGCCCCGGGTGGCAGACGCCCTCGCCGGCTGACTGTCCGGCACCCGTCGTTCCGGCAACTGGCTGCACCGGCACCGGACAGCACCGGCAAACTGAGAGAATAGGAACCATGACTTCCAGCACCCCTCGCAACGAGGAACTTTTCGACCGCGCCCGTCAGTTGATGCCGGGCGGGGTCAACTCGCCGGTCCGGGCCTTCGGGTCAGTCGGCGGAACGCCCCGGTTCATGGTCTCGGCCAAGGGCCCGTACCTGATGGATGCCGACGGCAACGAATATGTGGACCTGGTGTGCTCCTGGGGTCCGGCCCTCCTGGGCCACGCCCACCCGGCCGTGCTCGACGCAGTCCACGCTGCAGTGGACCGCGGGCTGTCCTTCGGAGCCTCCACCCCGGACGAGGCCAACCTGGCCGAGATCGTCATGGAACGCGTCCCCGCCGTCGAACGGCTGCGCATGGTCTCCACCGGCACCGAGGCCACCATGACCGCCGTCCGGCTGGCCCGCGGTTTCACGGGCCGTAACCTCATCATCAAGTTCGCCGGCTGCTACCACGGCCACCTGGACGGGCTGCTGGCCGCTGCAGGTTCCGGCGTGGCAACCCTCGCACTGCCCGGTTCGGCCGGGGTCACGGAAGCAACCGCGGCCGAAACCCTGGTCCTGCCCTACAACGACCTTGCGGCAGTGAAAGAGGCGTTTGCCACCCACGGTTCCAACATCGCGGCTGTCATCACCGAGGCAGCCCCCGCCAACATGGGCGTGGTCACGCCCGGCGAGGGCTTCAACCTAGGCCTCTCCCGGATCACCCGGGAGCACGGCGCGCTGCTCATCGTGGACGAAGTCCTGACCGGGTTCCGCACCGGGTACTCCGGCTACTGGGGGCTCACCGGCGGCGCTCCGGACGCCACAGACCCGTGGACGCCGGACCTGCTCACCTTCGGGAAGGTCATCGGCGGCGGAATGCCGACGGCGGCACTGGGCGGACGCGCCGACGTCATGGATTACCTCGCGCCCACCGGCCCGGTCTACCAGGCCGGCACACTCTCCGGTAACCCCGTGGCAATGGCCGCCGGCGTGGCCACCCTGACCCATGCGACCCGCGACGTGTACTCCTACATCGACGTGCGGTCCCTGGAGTTGTCGTCCGCCCTGTCCTCGGCGCTGGACGCGGCCGGCGTGGACCATTCCATCCAGTTCGCCGGGAACCTCTTTTCCGTGGCGTTCGGAACCTCGGCCCACGGGGTACACAACTACGCAGATGCGCAGGGCCAGGAGGCGTTCCGCTACGCCCCGTTCTTCCACTCGATGCTGGAATCCGGTGTATACCTGCCCCCGTCGGTCTTCGAGGCCTGGTTCCTGTCCGCCGCGCATGACGACGCGGCCATGAACCGGATCTTCGACGCCCTGCCCGCCGCGGCCAAGGCTGCCGCAGCCGCGCAGGGCTAGTTCCGCCGTCGCCCACTGCTCCCGGGCTTGTTCGCAGGGCCTTCCCTTTGCGGCGGGGTCCTGCGAACAAGCTTCGGACGCACGGCCCTGAGCATAAAGAAAATCCCCGGTTGCTGCGCAACCGGGGATTTTCTTGTGTTCGTGTTGCTAGAGGACGTCGGAGAGGAAGCCCTTTAGCCGATCCGTGCTTGGAGCCGTGAAGATCTGCTCCGGCGGGCCGGACTCCACCACTACGCCGGCGTCCATGAAGGTCACGGTGTCTGACACGTTCCGGGAGAAGCCCATCTCGTGTGTCACCACCACCATGGTCATGCCGCCCTTGGCCAGGTCCGTCATCAGTGCCAGGACACCCTTGACCAGTTCGGGATCCAAAGCCGATGTGGCTTCGTCGAAGAACATGACCTCCGGCTTCATGGCCAGCGCGCGGGCGATCGCGACGCGCTGCTGCTGGCCGCCGGAAAGGTTGGCGGGGCGGACATCGGCCTTGTGCTTGAGGCCCACCAGGTCCAGCTGCTCAAGGGCTTCGGCGCGTGCCTGGTCCTTGGGCAGTTTCCGCAGCTTGCGCAGGGCCAGCGTCACGTTCTCCGCCACCGTCTTGTGCGGGAAGAGGTTGAACTGCTGGAACACCATGCCGATCCGCTGGCGCAGCTCGTCCGGGTTGTCCTTCAGGACCGAGCGGCCATCCAGCAGGATGTCGCCCTGGTCCGGCTCGATCAGCCGGTTCATGACCCGCAGCAGGGTGGACTTGCCCGAACCCGAAGGCCCGATCACCGAAGCGGTGGTGCCCTTCTCCACGTGCAGGTCGATGCCGCGCAGGACGTGGTTGTGTCCGAACGAAAGGTGCAGGTTCTTGCCGGTCAGGGTTCCGGAAGCAAATTCCGTCATGCCTGTGCCCCCTTGCCGATAGGTGCTGCCGCGTCGTCGGGTTCCTTCTTCTCCGGCCGACCGGTGCGGAGACGGTTATCGATGAAGTTGACGAAGTGGGTGAGCGGGACGGTCAGGATCAGGTACAGGACACCAGCAGCCACCAGCGGGGAAAGATTGCCCGTGTTGGCCATGGCGTCGTTGCCGATCCGGAAAATTTCCCGGTCCGAGGCAGCCAGGCCCAGCATGAACACCAGCGAAGAATCCTTCAGCAATGAGATGAACTGGTTCACCAAAGCGGGAAGGACACGGCGGATACCTTGCGGCACCACCACCAGTCGCATGGAACTGCCGTAGCTGAACCCGAGAGCCCTCGATGCCTCAAGCTGTCCCTTTTCGACACTCTGGATGCCTGAACGGAAGATTTCGCCGATGTACGCAGCGGCAATCAGGGTCAGGGCCAGGATGCCCAACGGGTAGGGGTTCCTGGACCCCGTGATTTCTCGTGCAATCGGGCTCAGGCCGATACCGATCACCAGGATCACGAGGATGGCCGGGAGGCCACGGAAAATGTCGGTGTAGATGCGGGCCACCCAACGCGCACCGGCGTTCCGCGAAATGCCCATCATGGCCAGCAGCAGTCCCAGGAGGGAACCGAGGATGCCGGAGGCCACGGCGAGGATCAGGGTGTTGGGCAGGCCCACCGACAGCAGGGAGGGAATGACCTTGGCCATTTCCTCCCAGTTGAAGAAGGTGTCAGCCAGTTGATCGAGGAGATCCATAAACGTCCCGGCTCAATCAGCTCTGGGGAACCGTGGCGGCCTTGCTGCCCGGCTTCCAGTCGGTCGGCGTTTCGCGGTCCGGGTACCACTCCTTGGTGAGCTTGGACCAGGTGCCGTCGGCAATCACGGCGTCCAGGCCGGAGTTCAGTGCGTCGATCAGGGGCTGGTTGTCCTTGGCGACTGCGTAAGCCGTGAAGTTCTGCGTGTTGACCACGGACTCGGCGATGACGGTGCCGTCACCTTCCTTGACCTGGCCGGTTGCCTGCTGCGACGGAGCCACCCAGGCGTCGACCTGGCCGTTGCGCACATTGGCGTAGACCGTGGCGTAGTCAGGGAAACGGATGGGCTCGAGCTTGAGCGTGTTGGTGACGTAATCGTCCTGGACCGTGCCCTGGACCACGCCGATGCGGAGGTCGCCCTTGAGGTCGTCGAAGCCCTTGACGTCGCTGTCCGTCTTGGCGACAACAGCCATGAAGCCGAAGTCGTAGCCGTTGGTGAAGCCAACATTCTGGCGGCGGGCGTCCGTGGTGGAGATCGAGGAGGATCCGACGTCGAACTGCTTGGTGGACACCTGGGACAGCAGCGCGGAGAAGTCCGTAGCCACGAACTCGACCTCGAGGCCCAGCTTGCCGGCGATGGCCCGCAGGAGCTCGTTGTCGTAGCCGGTGAACTTGCCTGACGGGTCGATAAAGATGTTGGGCGGGGCGTCGGAGAGCGTGCCGACTTCGAGCTTGCCCTCGGTGTTCAGGCCAAGCTTGGTTTTGTCGATCTTGTCGACAGGGGTGACATCGGCGGTGGTGTACTTGTCCAGCGTCTGCTGGTCGCTGCCCTGCAGGGCGTCCGTAGGCGTTCCGCTCGGCTGGGAAGAGCCGGAGCCGCACGCGGCCAGGGAGACCGCCAGTGCAATGGCAACAGGAGCGGTAGTCAGCCACTTCATCGCTTTGATTTTCATCAGGTTGTCACTTTCATTGAGTCTTAAGTCAACCGGGCCGCAAGGCTGCGCTGGTGGCGCCTGGCACCTGCCCGGTGCTGGTCCAGCGTGGCCAGGGCAGGGGTGACCGCAAAACTAAATTCTCTCACCTTGGGCAAACACTGCCGCGGGGCGAAGTTTAGGACGCCGAAGGGCCAAGAATCCATACGAAATTCGGCGACAGCAGCGCACGGGAAGCGGAGTGGACGCTCAAATCGAGTAGAGCCGAACAGATGGGCGCTGCTGGACACGCCAAATGTTACGCGGCGCTACTGTGACTTGCCTCGCAGCAGGACCCGGGGGCCTAAAAGCCGCCGCCGGTAGCGTCCTGAGGAGGCAGCACGGGCCAATCACCTTCGATGACGGCCGTGGGCTTCGTCTTGCGGAGATACCCCTGGAAATCCGCGGCCTGCGTCACTGCCCAGTCCACCTGCAGCTGATGCAGCTGGCTTGCGGGCATCATCAGTTTGGGGAATTTGCCTGCCATCGCGTCCAGGACCTTCAGGGTGGCCAGGGCGTCGGCTGCGGACGTGTGGGCGTTGTCGAGGACCACGCCGTACTCCTCGCAGAGGGCCGTCAGTGTGCGTTTGCCTTTACGGTAGCGGTCCACCTGCTTGTTCATGATGTAGGGATCCAGCACGGGGAACCGGGTGAGCTGGGGAACCCCGTACCGGGCGGACTCCGCCGCCAGGACCGTGAAGTCGTAGCTGGCGTTGAACGCGATCACCGGGACGCCGGTATCGAAAAGCTCCTGCAGCACGGCGGCAAGCTCCCTCGTTACCTCGTGCGCGGGACGGCCGTCCTTCCGTGCCTGCTCAGTGGTGACGCCGTGCACATCGCTTGCTTCGGTGGGGATCTCAACCCCGGGATCGGCCAGCCACTCGTGCTCCCTGATGACCTCGCCCCTGTGGTCCACGACGGTGACCGATGCGGTCACAATCCGGGCGGCACGCGAGTTGCGGCCGGTGGTTTCCAGGTCAAAAGCGGCGCGGGGGAGGGTGTTCCAGGTGCTCATACCTCCACGCTAAAGGGACCCCCGGACAATTCCGTGGAACGCCACTGCGGCTACATTGGATCAATGCGGATTGAGTATGTGCAGGCGGTCCTCGCTATCGTGAGGATGGTGCCGGCGGGATCCGCGGTATCGTACGGCGACGTCGCGGAGCTGCTGGGTTCCGGGGGACCCCGCCAGATCGGTTCGGTCATGAGCCACTACGGCAGCGGCGTCCCGTGGTGGCGGATCCTGAAAGCCAATGGACACGCCCCCGAAGGACACGAGGCAGACGCGCTGCGCCGCTACCTTGATGAAGGGACGCCGTTGGTCGGCGCCTACCGGGAGTGGCAGCGCACCGGAGAAGGCCGGTGGCGGGTGGACCTCCAGGCGGCGCGCTGGGCACCCGATGAAGAGGATTTTGACCGGATGGATGCGGTGGCAGAGCAGCTGGAGCGTGAGCTCCACAGATTGTCAGTGGCTGATGATGGGATGTCTGTGTGACGGTAACACTCCCACTTACAGGGCCCTTTGACGGCGAATACGAGGCCTATCAGGACCCGGCCGGTCCAGGTCCTGGCGGCCGGGAGATTCCGGGCGGGGAAGCCCCGGGCAGCCGCGCCGCGCAGGGTCCGTCCTCCGGTTCGGGCCCCCTCAGGCTGCTTCCTCCCAGCCGGTCCCATGCCGAACGGCCCGCACTGACCCCGGACCAGCAAGCCGCTGTCGACGTCGCGGCCGGTTCCGGGCCGGTGCTGGTTCCGGGAGCCCCAGGCACCGGTAAGACCACCGTCCTTGTCGAGTCCGCTGTGGAACGGGTCCACCGGGACGGCCTTGACCCCGCGGGAATCCTGATCCTCGCCCCAACACGGTTGGCCGCGGACTTCCTCCGCGACCGCTTCACCGCGCGCCTGGACAGAAGCCTCAGCACCACTCCCGCGCGGACCTGGGCCTCCTACGCGTTCGACCTCATCAGGAGGGCCAAGGCCGAGGGCATCATCCCCCTTGCCAGGCCGCCGCGGCTCCTCTCCGGGCCGGAACAGGACCTGATTATCAAAGAGCTCCTGGAAGGTCACCGGCTGCCGGGGCTCGAACTGCCCTGGCCCGCCGACCTTGGGGGCGCCTTGGAGACCCGCGGGTTCCGTCAGGAAGTCCGCCAGCTCTTCGACCGCATCATCGAGTCCGGCCGGACACCCGCAGACCTGGCGGAACTGGGCAAGGCGTGTGGCAGGCAGGACTGGATCGCGGCAGCGGCCCTCTACAGCGAATACCGGGATGTCCTGGACCTGCGCATGCCGGAGGCTTTCGACCCGGCCGGCATCATCACCGCCGCCCGGCAGATCTTCCAGGACGCTCCTGAATTCCTCGCCGCGGAGCGGCAACGGCTGCAGCTGATCCTCGTGGATGACATCCAGGAAGCCAACCCTGCGGTCTACGAACTGTTGGCAGATATTGCCGCCGGCAAGGACTGCCTGGTCACCTCGTCTCCTGACACCGTAGTCCAGGGGTTCCGCGGTGCCCGGCCCGATCTTGTGGCCGAGTTGCCCCGGCTGCTCTCGCCGGACGCCACGGTGCTCGAAAGGCCACTGTGGCACGCCCACCGGCTCGCTCCCGCTGTTGCGGAGGCGTGGCTCGGTGTGGCCGGCCGGATCTCCCAGCGGGCCGGCGGCCAGCTTTCGCGCCGACTGGAGCAGACCGCCGGCGATGCGCCGGGCAGGGTTGAAGCGCACCTGGTGCCCTCGGCCGTCCACGAGTTGCGGTACGTGGCCCAGCGGATCCTCGACCAGCACATCGGCCAGGGCCGGTCCCTGACGGACGTCGCCGTCATCGTCCGCAACGGCGGCCAGGTCAGCGAACTGCAGCGCTACCTGTCCGGCCAGGGCATCCCGGTCCGGGTTCCGGTTGCTGAGTCGGCGGTGCGCGACGAAGTGGCCGTCCGGCCCTTATTGGACGCCTACGCCATTGCGCTGGACACAGCACTGCTGACACCCGAGGCGGCGGTGTCGCTCCTGACTTCCAGAATCGGTGGGGCCACCCCGCTTGAACTCCGGCGGCTTCGGCAATCGCTCCGGCGCGAAGAGCTGACGGCTGGCGGCGGGCGCGGCAGCGACTCCCTGCTGGTTGAGGCGCTCCTGGAACCAGGTGCGCTGGGGAGCCTCGGTATTGAAGGCCGTGCCGCGCGCCGCACGGCCCGGATGATCCAGTCAGGAAGGCAAGCAGCCCGCCAGCCGGGTGCCAACGCCGAGTCCGTGCTGTGGGCCCTGTGGAGCGCCACAGGGCTGTCCGCGGCCTGGACTGAAACCGCCCTGGCCGGGGGTCCGCACGGCGCCCGGGCGGACAGGGACCTGGACGCGATGATGGCCCTGTTCCACACTGCAGAGCGTTACGTGGACCAGATGCCGGGCGCCGGTCCCGAGCAGTTCCTGGAGTATCTCCTGAACCAGGAGCTGCCCATGGACACGCTCGCCGCCCGCGCGCAGGTTGACGATGCAGTCGAAATCATGACCCCGGCCAGCGCCGCAGGACGGCAATGGCCAGTTGTCCTCATCGCAGGCCTGCAGGAAGGGGTCTGGCCCAACACCAGGCTTCGGGGGGAGCTCCTGGGCAGCACGCTCTATGCGGACGCCGTTGAGCACGGTACGTCCTACGCCCTGCAGCGCGACCCGCTCAGCCGGTTGCGCGACATCCGTTATGACGAACTCCGGAGCTTTTCCACGGCAGTCTCCCGTGCGGAGGAACTGCTTATCTGTACCGCAGTGGCCTCCGAGGACGACCAGCCGTCGTCGTTCCTGGACTACGCCGCGCCGCTGGCCCCGGGTGAGGATGCACGTGGCTTCACGGCAGTGGAACGGCCCATGACGCTGCGTGCCCTTGTCGCCGAGTTGCGCCAGCATGCACAGTTGGAGGGCGCCCAGGCGCAGGAGGCGGCGAGGGTCCTGGCGGGCCTCGCAGCCGCCGAGCCTCCGGTTCCGGGCGCCCACCCGGACAGCTGGTGGGGGATTCAGCCGCTTACATCCACCGACGCCGTGGTGCCTCCGGGCAGCACGGTGTTCGTCTCGCCGTCAAAGGTCGAATCAGTGCAGAAATCGCCGCTGGATTGGTTCGTCCAGGCAGCCGGCGGTGAAGCCGCGACAGACTTTGCCCGCAGCCTCGGCACACTGGTCCACGCCATCGCCCAGGACATGCCGGAGGCCTCCGGACAGGAGTATGTTGCCGAGCTTGCCCGCCGCTGGCCGCAGCTGGGAATGAAAGACAACTGGGAGGGCCGGCTCGACCACCAGAGGGCCGAGGCCATGGTGCGGAAGCTTGCCCAGTACGTACTGGTGATGCGCGGCAGCGGCCGCAGCCTCCTTGGGGTGGAACAGGACTTTGACGTTGCCCTTGGAGAGGTGCTGCTCGATGACGCATCCCCGCGGGAAGCGGTGCTTCGCGGCCAGGTGGACAGGCTGGAAATCGACGGTGAGGGAAGGCTGGTTATCGTCGACCTGAAGACCGGGAAACGGCAGCCAGGTAAAACCGAACTAGCCAGCCACCCACAGTTGGGCGCCTATCAGGCAGCCGTCCTGGCCGGCGGTTTTGGCGATGGCAGCGACACCGGGCAGACGCTTCCGGGCGGGGCGGTCCTGGCCCAGTTGGGGACGACGGCGAAGTCGCCGGCTGTCCAGGAACAGGAACCGCTGGACCCGCAGGACAACTGGGCGCTCAACATGGTCAAGGAGGCCGCAGCCGTCATGGGAGGAAATGCGTTCGAGGCCCGGCACGACCCCGGCAAGGGAAGCTTCGGCGGACACGGCTGCAGGCTCCCGGAAATCTGCCCGCTCTGTGCCCGCGGGCGGCAGGTGACCGAATGAGCCAGGATGTGCAGGTGCCCGCTGACGGCCGGCCAACCGCCGAACCTGCTGACGGTGATTTCCCGCCGCCTGCGCGGTTCAGCCCTGAGGAACTATCGGTCCTGCTGGGTGAGAAGAACGTCCCCACCGCGGAGCAGTCAGCAATTATCTCCTCGCCGCTGACGCCGCGGCTCGTTATTGCCGGGGCAGGATCGGGCAAAACGGCCACCATGGCGGACCGTGTGGTGTGGCTCGTGGCCAACGGCTGGGTCCGGCCCGAGGAAGTCCTCGGTGTGACGTTTACCCGGAAAGCCGCCGGTGAGCTCGCATCGAGGATCAGGGCCAAGCTGGTGGCGTTGCAGCGGGTGGCGGCCCGGGGCGCAGGCGCCCCGATGTTTCCGGCCGGCATGATCAGCAGCGACGCCCTTGAGCCCAAGGTCTCCACCTATCACTCCTTCGCCAGCGGCATCGTGTCGGACTACGGGCTCCGGCTCGGTGTCGAGCGGGACGTGGTCCTTTTGGGCGGGGCGCAGGCATGGCAGCTCGCCACCGAAGTCGTCGAGGCGTACGACGGCGAGTACGGCCACTTCCGAGCGGCCAAGTCCACCCTCGTGAAGGCCGTCATCCAGCTGGCCGGCGAATGTGCCGAACACCTGCAGGAGCCCGAGGAGGTGGAGGCCTGGCTGATGGCCCGGCTCGCAGACTATGAGGCATCGCCCTACTTGGCCGGGAAGCAGAAGAATCCGCCGCAGGCAGCCGCGGACATCGCACGCCTGCTGAGGACGCGGGCCAGCGTGGCGGACATGGTGGGCCGCTACACGGATGCCAAACGGGCACGGGGGGCGCTGGACTTCGGGGATCTGGTTTCCCTGGCCGCCCGGGTGGCCCGCGATGTTCCCCTGGCAGCTCACATGGAGCGGCAGCGGTACAAGGTGGTGCTGCTTGATGAGTTCCAGGACACCTCCCACGCCCAGCTGGTCCTGTTCTCGCGCCTGTTCGGCGGCGGTCACGCCGTCACGGCGGTGGGCGATCCCAACCAATCCATCTACGGATTCCGGGGCGCCTCGGCAGGGCAGCTGTTCCACTTCGTCCGCGAGTTTCCGGTCCGGACAGGCCCGGCCGAAGGCTCCGCCCAGTGGATGCCGGCCCCCACGTCGTACCTGACTACCGCCTGGCGGAACGGAAAGTCGATCCTTGCCGCCGCCAACGTCATGTCTGAATCCCTGGCCAAAGCCGAAGCGCAGCGCGGACCGGCCGGCGGCGCAGCCACAGCCGCAGCCACCGTGCCGCCGCTGCAGCCCAGTCCGTTTGCCGTTGAGGGCAGGGTGGTCCTGGGGCGCTTCGCCAGCGACGCTGAAGAAGCCGCTGCGCTCGCGGACGATGTCCTGAAGTACCGGGTCACTGATTTTGAAACCAAGCCGGACGGATCTTCGGTGGCCCCGGCGCTCGCCGTTCTCTGCCGGCGCCGTGCCCAGATGGAAACCATCCGCCGGCAGTTTGAGGCACGTGGCATAGCATACGAAGTTGTAGGGCTCGGCGGGCTCCTGGTTACCCCGGAAGTGGTGGACCTGGTGGCCACCCTCAGGGTCCTGGCGGACCCCGGCAGATCCGATGCGTTGATGCGCCTGCTGGCCGGAGCCCGCTGGCGGATTGGTCCGGCAGACCTGATGGCACTGCGCGACTGGTCCAGCCACCTGGCCCGCCGGCGCGGGCAGCTTTCAGCAGGTCCGGAGGGTGATGAGGCCGGGGACGACGACGGAACGGTCCCGGAGTCTGACCTGACCGACGGCGCGAGCCTGGTGGAAGCCCTTGACTGGCTGCCCCGCGAGGGCTGGACCTCCTCCGCCGGGCGGTGCCTGACGGAGGTTGCCCGCGGGAGGCTCCACCGTCTGTCCGTGGAGCTCCGCCAGCTTCGCGGCTACCTCGGCGATGACCTCACCACCCTGCTGGGTGAAGTGGAACGGGCTATGCTCCTCGACATCGAAGTTGCGGCCCTTCCCGGTGTCAGCATCCACCAGGCCCGGCGGAACCTCGATGCCTTCCAGGACGCTGCCGCTGGGTTCCTGCGCACCTCCCACAGGGTGGACATCCTCGCGTTCCTTTCCTGGCTCGAAGCAGCGGCTGCTGAGGAAAACGGCCTCGAGGCGCCGCCCGGGGACGTGAACAGGGAAGCCGTCCAGCTCCTGACGGTCCACGCCTCCAAGGGACTGGAATGGGATGCGGTCTTCGTTCCAGGCCTGAACGCCGGGGCTTTTCCCACCGACAAGGACTCACGCTGGAGCAGCGGAACGGCTGCGCTTCCGTGGCCGCTTCGCGGGGACCGGTCCGACCTTCCGCAGTGGGACCTGGACCAGCCTGACCAGAAGGGCTGGATCGATGCGGAAAAGGATTTCAAGGCAGCCGTGCAGGCACATGGTGAGTCCGAAGAACGCCGGCTTGCCTACGTGGCCTATACCCGGGCGAAGCATGTCCTGTGGGTGTCCAGCGCTGCCTGGGTGGGATCGCGGTCGGGTCGGAGCACCATGTCACCCTTCCTTGCCGAGCTGGAAACCCTGGCAGCGCCGGCGGCCGGATCACCCGCCCGCGCCGGTGTGCATCCCTTGTCACTCGATGAGGCAGCTTTGCCGGAAAACAGCCCTCTGACGCTGGAAACGGAAGTCGCGGGCTGGCCCTACGATCCGCTGGAGGGACCGGTTGATCCCCGTTCGGGAGAACGGCTCCGTCTCTCCGGAGGGCGCAGGGCATCCATGGAAGCCGCCGCCGAGCGGGTGCTGGCCGAGCTGGCCAAGGGGCCGGCCGATTTCCGGACCCGGCAGGACCCGGCCAAGTCCCCCGGATTTGCCGGCCCGGCAGCCGGATGGGCCAGGGAAGCTGCGCTGCTGTTGCTACGCCGTTCACGCCGGTCCCAGGGACAGGACGTGCACCTGCCAACCCATATCTCCGCTTCCACCCTGGTTGATCTGGAAGAGGACCCGGCGGCCGTGCTTGCCAGGCTCCGACGGCCCGTACCCCGTGAACCGGGGATGTCCGCCCGCAAGGGAACAGCCTTCCACGCGTGGGTGGAGGACTACTTCGGCTCCGCGGGAATGCTCGATCTCGGCGAGGACCCTGGGTCTGATGACCACATCGATGCCGCCTACGACCTCGACGCCATGGTGGAGACCTTCCGGGCTTCGGAGTGGGCCCACCGGGCACCTGCCTACGTGGAAGTGCCTGTGGAAACCCGGGTGGGTGACGTGGTGGTGCGGGGTCGGATCGATGCCGTGTTCCGTGACGCCGACGGACGCTGGGACCTGGTCGACTGGAAGACCGGGCGGCGGCCGTCCGGCGCGCGGCTCAAGACGCGGGCGGTGCAACTCGCCGCCTACCGGCTTGCCTGGGCGCGGCTCAAGGACGTTCCACTGGAATCGGTCCGGGCAGCGTTCTTCTACGTGGCAGACAATGAGGTAGTCCGGCCCCACGATCTTGGAACAGCAGTGGAACTCGAAGCGATCGTGGCCGCCGCTGTTGCCAGCCAGTAACCGTTCGCTGCCGTGCCCGGCAGCGAGCGGTTATTGGCCGTTGGTCCTGATGACGGAAAGGGCGGCAGTGGAGGTATCGTCGCCTGCCCTGCCGGCGCCCTGGTCCGCGCCGGCAGCGTCGCTGCCCTGTTCGGGTGCCGGATCGCCCTCGCCCGTTGCCGCCGCGGCAGGCGTCACGGGAATCTTGGTCACGTGAACGGCTGCCTGCGCCGGCAAGGTAGCGGCGGATGGTGAGGGGTTGACGGGCACTGGAACCACGGTGACGGCGGGCGCACCCGCAGCCGGGCCGACGTCGGGCGCGTCCTGGGCGGTGCTGGCACCGGGACCTGCCGGCGCCCCGCCAGTCGTGTGCCCTGGCTGGGTTGGCGGCTGGGGCTCGACGCTGATGGGTTGGCCGCCGTGCTCGGCGATATCGGCCGCCAGCGTCTCGAGCATGCCCTCTGCTTCGGCCACCATTTCTGCGTCCCCCGCGGCAATGCCCTTGACCAGGTACTGGGCGAGGGCGAACTCCGCAGACAGGGCTGCCCGGCGCAGCAGGTGCGCGTCCGGGGTGTCGCGGCGGCTGGCGGTGTAGCCGGCGAGGACGGCGTCAACAAAGTCCTGCTCGTTGGAAGCCACCAGCCACGCGAAATCGTCGGCGGGGTCGCCAATGCGCAGATCGGTCCATCCCGTGACTGCCGTGACGCGTTGGCCCTCCACCAGCAGGTTGTCCTCATGCAGGTCGCCGTGCACCACGCAGGGGTTGAAGCGCCAGAGTGACACGTCTTCCATGGCGTGCTCCCAGCGCAGCAGCAGCGCCGAAGGAATCTTGCCGGTGGTTGCCGCCTGGTCCAGCTCATTAAGGCGCCGCTGGCGGAACTCGTTGGGAGTGTAGCTGGGCAGGTCGGCGTTGCTGACCAGAGTCCGCGGAAGGTCATGGATCGCTGCCAGGGCAACGCCGATTTCCCGGGCCAGCGGAGCCGGGCCGGCGGTGAGGTCTTCGACGCTGCGGGTGCTGCCGGCCAGGTGTGAGTAGACAAAAGTGCTCAGGGTCCCCAGCCGAACGCTGCCGGCCACTGTGGGCATGAGGAACGGCAGTTCAGCCCGGATGGCAGGAGCGAAGGCACGAAGGACGAGGAATTCCGTTTCCAGCCGGGCGCTGGCCTCCGCATGGCGGGGTGACCTGACGCGCCAGCGTTTGCCTTCCGAGTCAAGGAGCAGCGCCGAGTCGAAGTCCGCGGGATCATCCGGAGCGGAGCTAACTGCCGTTGGGGTCAGTCCGGGGACTGCCGCGGTTGCAACGGCTGCCAGTTCAATCGGTTTTCTTCTCACCGTCCCACGGTAGATTGCCCGCCGTCCAAGACGCCGGTCCGGTAACGGCGAGTCTCCAGATACGTACAAAACAGGGGGATACCCAACGGTGCCAAAATGTTCAAATGTCAGTCCCAGTCAGTACGGTGGAGTCATGAGCCACGCGGAGTCTGCCACACCGGTCCACCAGGAGATCCCCGCCCAGGGGCAGCCAGCCGTTACCCCGGACGGGCCGGGACTTCTGGCTGCCAACCACCTTCGCGACACCCTGCTTCCGGTGCGGCCCGCCCTGGTGGACAGGGGCTCCGCCGAACGGATGAAGGCAGGAATGGTGGAGGAGCTCCTTGCCGCTCCGGACACCGTGGCCGTTGTTTTGGCAGGCAGGCAAGGGCTGGTAAGCGGTGGCAGCCTGCACCTTGCCAACGCCCGCGAACTACACACGGAACTGGCCGCAGCGGGCACCGTACCGGACCTGGTGGTCTACCTGGGGGCCGCATTGCCGGCGGCCGATCTACCTACGGGGACCGAACTGCTGCTGTTCGTGCTGCCCGCCGCTGTCGAGCCGGGAACGGCCGGCGTTCCCGAAGAGGCTTCCTGGGCCGGGTTCCGTGACGTGGCGGCCGGCCTTGGTCCCACGGCGACAGCCCTCTTCGTGGAAGCGAGTGCCATTGCCAACTGGCACGCCGGGCATACACACTGTCCGCGGTGCGGTACGCCCACTGAAGTGCAGGCCGGAGGCTGGGTGCGGCGCTGCCCCGCGGATTCGTCCGAGCACTATCCGAGGACTGATCCTGCCATCATTGTGACGGTGGTGGGCCCGGACGGCCGCCTGCTCCTGGGCGGCGGGGGACCGGCCGACGCAAAAAACTTCTCCACCTTGGCCGGCTTCGTGGAACCGGGGGAGTCGCTGGAACAAGCCGTGGTAAGGGAGCTGTTCGAGGAGGTGGGGGTCCGCGTAAAAGCCTGCCAGTATCTGGGCTCGCAGTCGTGGCCCTTCCCCGCCTCCCTTATGCTTGGATTTACCGCCATCACCGATGACGCCGTGGCAACGCCCGACGGCGTGGAGGTCACCAGGGCGCGCTGGTTCAGCCGGGAGGAACTCCAGGACGCCGTCCTCAGCGGTGAAATCACCATCTCCAGCAGGCTCTCCATCGCCCGGGCACTCATTGAACACTGGTACGGCGGCCGGATCCGGGACCTCGCCGACGCCTGAGATCCATATTCGCAAGACTGGGCGCGGCAGTCGAACAAAGCAGCAACGGGACACAGAGCAATAGACGTGACTACAGACAATTTCACCGGAGCACTTTTGCAGGACGGTGCTGCCTCACTGGAGGACCGCATCCTGGGCGGGCTTGACGCCGAACAGCGCGAGGTGGCCAGCACCCTGAACGGACCCCTGTGCGTCCTGGCTGGTGCCGGGACCGGAAAGACCCGGGCCATCACCCACCGCATCGCCTACGGGGTCCACTCCGGCGTCTACACACCGCAGCGGCTCCTGGCTGTGACCTTCACGGCGCGGGCCGCGGCAGAGATGCGAAGCCGGCTCCGGGACCTTGGGGCAGGCAACGTCCAGGCCCGGACGTTTCATGCGGCGGCGCTGCGCCAGCTGCAGTTCTTCTGGCCACAGGCCGTTGGCGGTACGCTGCCGAACCTCCTGGAGCACAAGGCACAGACCCTCGCGGAAGCGGCACGCCGGCTGCGGCTCAGCACGGACAGGGCTTCCATCCGCGACCTCGCCTCGGAAATCGAGTGGGCGAAAGTCTCCATGCTGACTCCGGCCAACTACTTGGAAAATGCCCAGGACAGGGGCGCCCCGGGCGGCTTCGACCTGACCGCCGTGGCCCGCGTCTTCCAGTCCTACGAGGATGTGAAGACAGACCGCAACGTCATCGACTTCGAGGACGTCCTCCTGATCACCGTGGGGATCCTGCAGGAGGACGAGAAAGTGGCTGCCACTGTCCGGGAGCAGTACCGGCACTTCGTGGTGGACGAGTACCAGGACGTCTCGCCCCTGCAGCAGCGGCTGCTGGAGCTGTGGCTCGGTGGCCGGGATGAACTTTGCGTGGTGGGCGACGCCAGCCAGACCATCTACTCCTTCACCGGCGCCTCACCCCGGCATCTCCTGGATTTCAAGGCCCGGTACCCGCAGGCCAACGTGGTCAAGCTGATCCGCGATTACCGGTCCACACCGCAGGTGGTGAAGCTGGCAAATGACCTGCTGGCCGGCCGACGCAGCGGAGGTCCGGCAGCGGATGCCGCATGGGCCGCGCCGCTGCAACTGGTGGCCCAGCGGCCCGCCGGCCCGGTCCCCACGTTCACCGAGTGCACGGACGACGAAGCCGAAGCGGCCACCGTCGCCCAAAAGATCAAGGCACTGCTCGACGCCGGCACCCCGGCCAGCGAAGTAGCCATCCTTTTCCGCACCAACGGGCAGTCCGAGGCCTACGAACAGGCACTGGCCGCCGCCGGCATCGGCTACCAGCTCCGCGGCGGCGAGAGGTTCTTTGCCCGCAAGGAAGTCCGGGACGCCATCCTCCAGTTGCGCGCCGCCACCAGGGCGGTGAGCGAAGAGGGTGCAAGTGAACCGCTGGGGCAACTGGTCCGGGATATTGTGTCCTCGCTCGGCTACACGGACTCCGCCCCGCACAGCGGCGGTGCGCTGCGGGAGCGGTGGGAGTCCCTGGCGGCGCTGGTGGCCCTCGCCGATGAGCTGGTCAAGGTCCGCGGCCCGGAGTTCGGACTGGCGGACTTCGTCAACGAACTCCAGGAACGTTCGCTGGCCCAGCACGCGCCCACGGTGCAGGGCGTCACCTTGGCGTCATTGCACGCCGCGAAAGGCCTGGAATGGGACGCGGTGTTCCTGGTGGGCCTCAGTGAAGGGCTGATGCCCATTTCCTTCGCCGATTCCCCGGAGTCGGTGGATGAGGAGCGCCGGCTCCTGTACGTCGGCATCACCCGGGCCCGGGAGAATCTTTCACTGTCCTGGAGCACGGCGCGTACTCCGGGCGGACGGGCCAACCGGAAACCGTCCAGGTTCCTTGACGGGCTCCGTCCCAATTCCGTGGCAACGTCCAACACCCGAGGGAAGGGCCCGGCTCCACGGCGGAAGGCTGCCGCCCCGGCAGTGTGCAGGGTCTGCGGCAGCATGCTGTCCTCCGGTGCGGAGCGCAAGGTGGGACGGTGCAATGCGTGCCCGCCCAGCTACGAAGAGCAGACCTTCGAGGCACTGCGGAGCTGGCGCCGCGAAGTAGCGCTCGGCGCCGACGTGCCCGCCTTCGTGGTGTTCACCGATGCCACCCTGACGGCCATCGCCGAAGCGAGGCCCGCTTCAATCGAGGACCTCGCCGGCCTGGCGGGAGTAGGTCCATCGAAGCTTGAGAAGTACGGCGAAGACGTCCTGCGGGTGCTGGCCGAGAGCGCTGAGCTGTGAGGTCCGGCGGGCCGGCCGTATTGACCACGGCCGACGGCGCCCCGGTGGAAGTCAGGCGGTCGTCCCGCCGGACCCGGACGGTGGCTGCGTTCTGGGAGGACGGCACTGCCGTCGTCGCCATCCCTGCGCGGTTTACACCGGCCCAGGAAACCGAGTGGGTCCGGCGCATGCTGGCGAAGCTGCAGCGGCAGGGGGAGCGGCGCAGCGCGGCGGGCAGGAAGCGGCCGGCCTCCGATGCCGCCCTTGCAGCCCACGCAGCGCACCTTTCTGCCCAATACCTGGGCGGACGGTCAACTCCAGCTTCCGTCCGATGGGTCAGCAACCAGAATTCACGCTGGGGCTCTGCCACGCCGGCGGAGGGCACCATCCGGATTTCGGACAAGCTGAAGCCGATGCCCCAATGGGTCATCGACTACGTCCTGCTCCACGAACTCGCGCACCTCCTCGTGGCGGGGCACAATGCCGCGTTCTGGAAGCTGCTCGAGGCGTACCCGGAAACGCAGCGGGCGAAGGCGTTCCTTGAAGGAGTGTCCTTTGCGTCAGCGCGCGGTCTGGCAAGCGGCCGCGGAGCCGGCGACGACCAAGCCGGCGACCTCCCGGAGCCCGAAGGCTGGCCGGGGGACGCCGACTAGGTCAATACAACTAGGTAGAGCATGCCGCCGCGGCGGGAAGGTCAGGCCTTCGGCTGGGTGCCTTCGCCGCCGTCGTTATCGTTAGTGTCGTCGTCGGCGCTGTCGCCGCCGGAGCCGGCTGAGTCGGCTGAGCCTGAACCCGTGCTGTCGTCGCCGTTCTCCGCGGCCCCGGCCTTCGTTTCGTTGGCGTCATCGGCGGCGGGTGCATCAAAGCCGCCGCTGAGGAGCTTCTGCAGGGCATCGTCCACTTCGCTGTCACTGGCCTCGGCCAGCTTGCGGCGGGCGCTGAAGCCCTGGGGGTCGTCCAGGTCCTCGGCGGTGGGCAACAGGTCCGGGTGGTGCCAGATGGCGTCCCGGCCTTCGACGCCACGCTCCTCCTTCAGGGCGGCCCACAGCGTGGCCGCGTCCCTGAGGCGGCGCGGCCGCAGCTCCAGCCCCACCAGGGAAGCGAAGGCGTGCTCTGCCGGGCCGCCCGTTGCGCGGCGCCGCCGTACGGTTTCACGCAGGGCGGCAGCGGATGGGAGCAGATTCTCGGTGGCCGCGGCCGTCAGCTCGTCCACCCAGCCCTCCACGAGGGCCAGCGCCGTTTCAAGCTTCTCCAGCGCCTGCTCCTGCGCAGGGGTGCGCTTCGGCATGAAGACACCCTGGGAGAGGGCTTCCTGGATTCCCTCGGGGTTGCTCGGGTCCAGGTCCCGGGCCAGTTCTTCGATGCGCGAGGTGTCGATGTGGATGCCGCGGGCATACGCCTCAATGGCTCCGAGGAGGTGCCCCCGCAGCCACGGGACCTGCACGAACAGCCGGGCATGGGCGGCCTCACGCACTGCAAGGAAGAGCCGGATGTCGTTTTCGGGCAGGGACAGCCCCTCGCCGAAAGCGGCAACATTGGCCGGCAGCAGCGCCATTTCGAGGTCCGCAAGCGGCACACCGATGTCCGTGGAGCTGACCACATCAGCAGAGAGTGCACCGATGGCCTGGCCCAACTGCATGCCGAAGATGGCGCCGCCCATGTTCTGCAGCATCGAAGAGGCGCCGCCCATCATGGACTTCATTTCCTCGGGCATCTGATCCGTCATGGCGGAAGAAAGGGCATTGGCGATGCTGTTCGCCACCGGTTCGGTGAGCCGCTTCCAGGTCCCCAGCGTCGCCTCGACCCACTCCGCACGGGACCAGGCCCGCCCGATCAGTCCGGTGGACGGCAGATCCGTTACCGGGTCCAGCCACAGCTCCGCAAGGCGAAGGGCCTCATCCACTTCCCGGGACTGTTGGGAGGTTACCGAGGGATCGGAGCTGCTCGCGGCCACGCGCCGTGCATTGTCGTGCGCCAGCGTCCAGTTGACGGGCCCTTCGGACGGGGCGCTCATCATGGCCTGGACCTGGGAGAACATCTGGGCCAGCAGGTTGGGATCGTTCGGCAGGCCGGCGGCCTTCGCGAGCTCGGCCGGATCGAAGTTTTCCATGCCCTTGCCGCCCATCAGGTTCTGCAGCATCTCTGCCAACGGGTCCTTGGGGGTATCGTCGCCGTTCGAAGAATTGTGTGGGTTGGAGGTCATGATCCCGCCGATCGTCGGTGTGACTGGTGCTCAACCTTCACGGTACCCCGGCCATCCGCGGCTGTCTGCCGCACCGGCTTGACGTTCGCTGTGGGCAAAGAGCTCCCGGGTCCTGCCACCGCGTACTGTTGTTGGGTGACTACAACCCGTGGCGGGCACCCCTCCGAGGACCACGCTTCAGAGCTTCTTTCCCAGCCCCGGCAAGGGGATTACGACGGCGGAGCGGCCGGCGGCAATGACGCGGGCGGCGTCGCGCCAACAGGACCCGCGCCCCGGCGAAGCCCCAGGGTTTCGGCGATGATGCTGGCCGGCATGACCGCGCTGGGACTGGGCCTCGCCGTAGGTGTCCTCCCGGTGCCCTACGTCATCGAGTCCCCCGGGCCCACGTACAACACCCTGGGACAGGGCCAGGGAACACCCGTCATCAAGGTCACCGGGCATGAGTCCTACCCCGCGGCGGGCAACCTTGATCTCACCACGGTCTACGTCGACGGCGGACCCAACGGCCCGGTAAGCATCCTGACTGCTTTCTCCGCGTGGCTTGACCGGTCCAAATCCGTCTATCCGGTGGAGCTGATCTACCCCACGGGGACCACGAAGGAAGAGGCCGCCGAGCAGAGCGCCGTGGCCATGACCAATTCCCAGGAAAACGCAGTCGCCTCCGCGCTGAACGAACTGGACATTCCTTTCGGCCAGCAACTGCAGGCCGCGGGACTGTCGGACGGGTCCGCTGCGGAAGGCAAGATCCGGACCGGGGACGTCCTGAAGACCATCAACGGCAAGGACATCACGTCATTGGCCGTCATTCAGGACGAGCTCGCGGCAGGCAAAGGCGCCCCGGCGGCCGTGGTACTGGAGCGGGACGGCCAGCCGGTGACTGAGACCATCACCCCGAAGGACAACGGGGAAGGCCGGTTCATCCTCGGCGTGATGCTCAAGTACCTGTTTACGTTCCCCTTCGATGTGCATATTTCACTGGACAAAGTGGGCGGCCCCTCGGCCGGGCTCATGTTCTCCCTGGGCATTATCGACACCGTTACCCCCGGTGACTTGACCGGCGGGAAGCACATCGCCGGCACCGGCACCATTTCGCCGGACGGCACCGTGGGGGCCATCGGCGGCATCGTGCAGAAAATGCAGGGCGCCCGCGCCGGGGGAGCCACCCTGTTCCTGGCGCCTGCCGAAAACTGCGGCGAAGTGGTGGGGCACATCCCGGACGGGCTCCAGGTGGTCAAGGTGGCCAAGCTCGCGGAGGCGAGGTCCGCCGTCGAACGTGCAGGCAGCGGCCAGGACACAACGGGCCTGCCCACCTGCGGAAACAACTAGACTGGGCGCATCTAGACTCGACAGGAACTAAGCCTTACCGCCACTCGTGGCAAAGGTGACGGACAATTCCAGCTGCAGGCCGGGGGAGTACGTCACTCGCACGCACGCTTCGAATATCTGACGACCAGCTATGAGGTACCCAGTTTGTCCCGTCCCGCCAGCACCATGTCCACCGGCAGACCCCCTTCCCGACGCGGCGCGCTGACGCCCACCTTGATCGTTGTTGCCCTCGTCGTCGTGGGTTTCATCTTCTTCGCAAACGTCTGGACCGATGTCCTTTGGTACCGGCAACTGGGGTTCATCGAGGTCTTCCTCACCGAGAACCTCGCCAAGATCGCCATCTTCGCTGCCGGGTTCGCAGTGATGTTCGCCGGCGTGTTCTTCGCCATCCGCATTGCCTACCGCTCCCGGCCCGTCTATGCGCCTGATTCCGATATCCGGGACAATCTCAACCGCTACCAGGCACAGCTGGAACCGGTACGCCGCGTGGTGATGATCGGCCTGCCCATCCTGTTCGGGCTCTTCGCCGGAAGCGCTGCCGCGAGCCAGTGGCAGAAGGTATTGCTCTTCTTCAACCAGGTGGGCTTCAACAAGCAGGACCCCCAGTTCAACATGGACATCAGCTTCTATGTGATGGTCCTGCCGTTCCTGGGATTCGTCACCGGCTTCCTGATCAGCGTGGTTGTCATTGCCGGCATCGCCGGCATCCTGACCCACTACCTGTACGGCAGCATCCGGCTCATGGAGCGCGGCGTCTACACCGCCCGCGCCGCCCAGATCCACATTGCCGTCACCGGTGCCGCGTTCCTGATCCTGCTGGGAGTCAACTTCTGGCTTGACCGGTATTCCTCGGTCCAGAGCAACGGCGGACGCTGGGCCGGTGCCCTCTACACGGACGTTAACGCCGTCATCCCCACGAAGGCCATCCTCGCCGTCGCTGCCGTACTGGTTGCTGCGCTGTTCATCGTGGCAGCCGTCATTGGCCGATGGCGCCTGCCGGTCATCGGAACGGCGATGCTGATCATCACTTCCATCCTTGCCGGTGGGGTGTACCCCTGGGTGATCCAGCAGTTCCAGGTCCGTCCCTCGGAAGAGACGCTGGAAAAGGACTACATCCAGCGGAACATCGACAACACCCGCAGCGCTTACGGGCTCGATGGAATCCAGGAAACGCGCTACGACGCTACCAACACCGCAACATCAGGTGCCCTGGCCCCGGACGCGCAGACCACCGCGAACATCCGGCTCCTGGACCCCAACCTTATTTCTGACGCCTTCGCGCAGCTGGAACAGTACCGCCCGTACTACCAGTTCCCCGAGGCCCTTAACGTTGACCGGTACGAGGTGGACGGCAAGATCCAGGACACCGTGATCGCTGTCCGGGAACTGAACCCAACCAACGTGGCAGCCAACCAGCAGGGCTGGCTGAACCAGCACGTGGTGTACACGCACGGCTACGGCGTGGTGGCGGCCAAGGGCAACAAGTTCACCGTGGACGGCAAGCCTGAGTTCCTGCAGTCCGGCATCCCTTCCAATGGCGTCCTGGGTAACGACAGCTCCTACCAGCCCCGCATCTACTTCGGTGAATCTTCGCCCGAGTACTCGATCGTCGGCGCTCCGGAAGGCACGGCACCACGTGAGCAGGACCGTCCGTCCGGCCGTGAAGGCGAAGGCGAAACCCAGTACACGTTCACCGGTAACGGTGGACCGAACGTGGGCTCGTTCTTCAACAAGGTCCTGTACGCCATCAAGTTCCAGTCCTCGGACCTGCTGCTTTCGGACGGCGTGAACTCCGAGTCCCAGGTCCTGTACGACCGCAACCCCCGTGAACGCATCCAGAAAGTTGCGCCGTACCTCACCGTTGACGGCAACGCCTACCCGGCGGTGGTTGATGGCCGCGTGAAGTGGATCGTGGACGGCTACACCACCAGCCAGTACTACCCCTACTCGCAGCAAAAGCAGCTGTCCGAGGCCACTGCAGACACGCAGACCACCTCCGGCCGTGCCGTGGCGCTGCCGAACAGTACCGTGAACTACATCCGGAACTCCGTCAAGGCAACGGTGGATGCCTACGACGGGTCCGTCACGCTCTACGCCTGGGATGACCAGGACCCCGTACTGAAGGCCTGGAACAAAGTGTTCCCCACGTCGCTGAAGCCCTATTCAGAAATGTCGGGTGCGGTGATGAGCCACGTCCGTTACCCGGAGGACCTGTTCAAGGTCCAGCGTGAACTGCTGGGCCAGTACCACGTAACGGATCCGCGCAGCTTCTACAAGAACAACGACGCCTGGAGCGTCCCGGCCGATCCCACTGTGGACACCGACGTCAAGCAGCCGCCGTTCTACATGTCGCTGCAGATGCCGGACCAGGACAAGCCGGCATTCCAGCTCACGTCGTCCTTCATTCCGCAGATCGTCAACAACAACGCCCGCAACGTCCTCTACGGCTTCCTGGCAGCGGACTCCGACGCCGGCAACCAGGCGGGCGTCAAGGGTGAGGGCTACGGCAAGCTGCGCCTGCTCAATATCCCGCCGGAAACCCAGGTCCCCGGCCCGGGCCAGGCGCAGAACAAGTTCAACTCCGATCCCACCGTGTCCCAGGCCCTGAACCTGTTGCGGCAGGGCGCCTCGGACGTGTTGAACGGCAACCTGCTGACGCTGCCTGTGGGCGGCGGCATCCTGTACGTGCAGCCGGTCTACCTGAAATCGACCGGTGAGACGTCCTACCCCACCCTGCAGCGCGTCCTGGTGGCATTCGGTGACAAGGTGGGCTTCGCACCCACCCTGGATGAAGCACTCAAGCAGCTCTTCGGCGGTAATTCCGGCGCAGCAGCGGGCGATTCGGACAACAACGGGCAGACGCCAGCCGGGCCTGCCAGTCCGTCGGAACCGGGCGCGGACGCCAAGGCTGAACTGAAGGCAGCCCTGGACGAGGCAAATGCTGCCATCCAGGCCGGCCAGTCGGCTCTGTCAACCGGTGACTTCGCCGCTTACGGTGAGGCGCAGAAGCGGATCACCGCGGCACTGAAGAAGGCCGTGGACGCCGAGGCCAAGATTCCCGGCACCACCCCGGAAGCAAGCCCGTCACCAACGGCAACGCCGTCACCGTCGCCCAGCAACTAGCCAGGCTCGCGGCGTGCTGAGCCACTCCCGGGCGCCCAGGACCTGAACGAAAGAAAGTACGACGACGTAAGGCGGCACCCGCTTCCTCCGGGAAGCGGGTGCCGCTTGCGTAACGGACGTCACGCCCTCCCGATTTGGCCTGGCGTTCACCTCCCGGTAAAGTAGTTCTTGCGACGCGGGGTGGAGCAGTTCGGTAGCTCGCTGGGCTCATAACCCAGAGGTCACAGGTTCAAATCCTGTCCCCGCAACTGGTAAAAGACCCGGACACTGGAAACAGTGTCCGGGTCTTTTTTGTGCTCCCGGATGTGCCCGTCGGGAGTGCTGCGGCACGTGGCAGGGAGGGGCGTCCGGCCATGTGGTCACGGCGGCCGAAAAGATAGGGTAGTGTTGATCAAGCGACGCGGGGTGGAGCAGTTCGGTAGCTCGCTGGGCTCATAACCCAGAGGTCACAGGTTCAAATCCTGTCCCCGCAACTATGGAAAGACCCCGTTCGGCACACCAGCCGGACGGGGTCTTCTTTTTTCCGTGGATGAGGGTAGTTCCTAGTATTCTCGTTCGCAGGGCTTGCGCGCTGCGAGCACCTGGCCAGTCATTCTCGAGAGGAATGTAGTTCGATGTCCACACCCACGAAGAAGCCCGGCACCGCCACGGGTAAGCGGTCCCGACTCTACTGGGGCGTCCCGGCCGTCCTTGTGGCGCTGGTTGTGGTGGTCCTGGCAGCCCGGTGGCTTGTGGGCCTTCCCGCGGTGGCTTCCTTCGTGGCTGACTACCCGGGCCATTCGGAGCTGCCGGACTCGGCACCGGAAGGCTTCCCCGCCTGGCTGGCGTGGCAGCACTTCCTCAACGCCTTCTTCCTGCTGCTGATTATCCGTACGGGCTGGCAGGTGCGGACCACCACCCGTCCCAGCGCCCACTGGACCCGCAACAACAAGGGCCTGATCCGGACCAAGGGCGCGCCAACGAAGATCAGCCTTGAGCTGTGGTTCCACCTCATTCTGGACGCCCTGTGGATCCTCAACGGCCTGGTGTTTGCTGTTCTCCTGTTTGCCACGGGCCAGTGGATGCGGATTGTCCCCACCAGCTGGGATGTCTTCCCCAATGCCCTTTCGGCCGCCCTCCAGTACGCCTCGCTGAACTGGCCCACCGAGAACGGCTGGGTCAACTACAACGCGCTCCAGCTGCTCACTTACTTCATAACCGTATTCATTGCCGCACCTCTGGCGTTCATCACCGGGCTGCGCATGTCCGGTGCGTGGCCCAAGAAGGCCGCCGGCCTGAACAAGGCATACCCCATTGAGTGGGCCCGGGCAGTGCACTTCCCGGTGATGATCTACTTCGTCGCCTTCGTGGTGGTGCACGTGTTCCTGGTCTTCGCCACGGGTGCGCTCCGGAACCTCAACCACATGTACGGTGTGCGTGACGACGACGGCTGGTTCGGTTTCTGGGTCTTCGCTGCTTCCGTGGCCGTCATGGTCGGCGCCTGGTTCCTCGCCCGACCGCTTTTCCTGCGTCCCATCGCGTCACTGATGGGCAAGGTCAGCCGCTGACCCTGACGGCCCTCACAGGCGGTCAGGAGTCCTTGAGCTTCTGGTAGGCGTCCAGGGCCCGCTCCCGCGACTCTGGAAGCTCCACCAGGGGCTGGGGGTAGCCGTCCGGTTCCGCCGTCCAGGGTTCGTGGATCGCTTTGCCCTCAAGGCCGGCGATCTCCGGGATGAACCGGCGCAGGTAGTCGCCGCCGGCGTCGAACTTCTTGCTTTGCGTCACCGGGTTGAAGATGCGGTAGTAGGGGGAGGCGTCCGCGCCGGAGCCGGCCACCCATTGCCAGTTGGCGGGATTGTTCGCCGCGTCGGCATCCACCAGCGTGTCCCAGAACCATTGTTCGCCCACCCGCCAGTCGGTCAGGAGGTTCTTGACCAGGAAGGATGCCGCTGCCATTCGGACGCGGTTGTGCATCCAGCCGGTCTGCCAGAGCTGCCGCATGCCGGCGTCAACCAGCGGATAGCCGGTCCGGCCCTGCTGCCACGCGGCCAGTTCCTTCCGGCTCAGGGACGCCCATTCGAACTTCTCAAAGTCCGGCCGGAAGCTGCGGGTGGCCAGTTCCGGATTGTGGTAGAGCAGGTGCCAGTTGAATTCGCGCCAGCCGAGTTCGGAACGGAAGATGCCGACGTCGGCAGGAACCTGCCGCGGATGGCGGCGGCGGATCTCGCGCCACACCCGGAACGGACTGACTTCGCCGAACCGGAGGTATGGCGACAACCTGCTGGTCCCTTCAGTGCCGGGGATGTTCCGTCCGGTCCCGTAGTCCTCGATGGGACCGTCCAGGAAGTCAGTAAGGCGGTCCACGGCGCCCTTTTCGCCGGGCACCCACGTTTCGGCCAGTCCTCCACTCCAGTCCGGCGAGGTGGGCAGCAGCTTCCAACTGCCCAGGGAGTCGCTGGCAGGGAGGCCGCGGCCGGATGCGGCAGGTTCGGGAAGGTCCTTCGGAATATCCAGGGGATCCCGGATGTCGCCGGCTGCCAGGCAGGCACGCCAAAATGGTGAGTAGACCTTGTAGGGGCCGCCGGCGCCGGTTTTGATGGTCCAGGGCTCGAAGAGCAGGTTGGCCTGGAAACTGGAGGCTTCGATGCCGTTCCCTGCGGCCCATTCCTTCAGGCCGGCGTCGATATCGCGTTCCGGCCCGCCGTAGCGGCGGTTCCAGAACAGGTGGCCCGCATGCGTCTGCGCAGCCAATGAACTGATGACATCGGCGGCCTTGCCGCGGCGCAGCACCAGCCGCGAACCCTTGGCTTCCAGAACGGCGGCCAGTGCCGCCAGCGAGTGGTGAAGCCACCAACGGCTGGCCCCTCCGAGCGGCCGTACGCCGGGCGACTCTTCGTCCAGGACATAGACCACCGTCATCGGTGCACCGAGGTGCGCAGCTTCGGACAGCGCAGGGTTGTCGTCAAGGCGAAGGTCGTCGCGCAGCCATACGAGTGACGTCAGATCTGTGGAAGCCATGCCACCACGCTACACACCCGGGAACGGCGAAGGGCCGGGACTTTCCGTCCCGGCCCCTCTGCGTTGGCAATCAGCTGCTTCGGCTGGTTCAGAGCTTGTCGAAATCCGCCTCATCCACGGTAGATGCGGAATCGGCAGAATTGCCCGAACCGATGGCCTGGGTGCTCTTACCGCCGGACTTCAGTGCGGCCAGGCGTGCCTCGATCTCCACTTGCTCACCAAGGTCTTCCAGCTGGTTGAACTGCGCATCGAGGCTCGATGCGGCCAGTTCCTGCTGGCCGCGGACCTTCGCCTCTTCGCGGCGGATCTTCTCTTCGAAGCGTCCCACCTCGCTGGTGGGATCCATGATGTCGATGCTCTTGATGGCGTCGTGGACCTGCGACTGTGCGGCTGCGGTCTTGGACCGTGCCACCAGTTCGTTGCGCTTGCTGGTGAGCTGGTTGAGCTTGCCCTTCATCTGATCGAGGCCGTTCTTGAGCTTGTCCACTACTTCGCGCTGCGATGCGATGCTGGGTTCTGCTCCCTTGGCCTCGCTCTCGGCAGCCATCTGGCGCTGCAGGGCCACCTTGGCCAGGTTGTCGAACTTCTCGGCGTCCGTCACATCGCCGTTGCTGCGGAATTCGTCGGCCTTGCGGGAGGCTGCCAGGGCCTTGTTGCCCCAGTCGCGGGCATTGCGGACATCCTCGTTGTAGTCGTCTTCGAGCATGCGGAGGTTGCCGATGGTCTGTGCCACGGCTGATTCAGCCTCGGCGATGTTGTTGGTGTAGTCCCGGACCATCTGGTCCAGCATCTTCTGCGGATCCTCAGCGTTGTCCAGCAAGGAGTTGATGTTTGCCTTCGCCAGCTGAGCGATGCGGCCGAAAATGGACTGCTTAACCATGGTGTTACCTTTCGTCCTGCTCTGTTGTGGCCACTGCTGCCAGTGAACAGTGGTGTACTGCGCCTATCCGCCCGCCGGCTTACCGGCGGGCGCCTAGCTTGTAGTGATCAGAAGTCGCCGCCGCCGCCGGAGTCGCCGCCCCAGCCGCCGCCCATGTCGCCACCGAAGCCGCCGGAGTCTCCGCCGAATCCGCCCCCGCCGTCACCGTGGCCGCCGCCCCAGCCGCCACCGCCGCCGCCGTTGAGGATGGAGTTGATCAGGATGCCGCCCAGGATGGCTCCGCCCAGGCCGCCGCCTCCGCCGCCGCCGAACATGCCGCCCCGGCCGTAGCCCTGGTTGGCGTAGCCGTCAAAGTGGTCCACGTCGGCCTGCGCCAGCTGCGCTGCTTGCGCGGCGAGGGCGTGTGCCTGCTGTGCGTAGGTGAGGGCCGTGACGGGATCGGTCCGGGCAATGGAGAGCGCGTAGTCCAGATTCCGCTGTGATTCCGCCAAACGGGTGCGCGCTTCAGTGCCGACGCCGCCCCGGCGGGCGGTGATGTAATCCGAGGTGGCGCTGATCTGCGCCTGGGCGGACATGATGGTCTGCTGCAGCGAGGCCTGGGCCCGGCGAGCCTGCTCCTGCTGGTCGCGGATTCCGGTCAGCGACTGGTCAAGGGACTGGTGGGCAGTCTCAACCCGCTGCAGTGTGGCAATGGGGTCGATCTTGCCACCCTGGATTTCGGCTTTGACCTGGGCCAGGGCAGCCTCGACGCCCGCTACCGGGCCAGCAAGCTCGGGGTGGGCACCGGACTGGATCATCGCCCGGGCTTGTGCCAAATCCTGGGAGGTGTCCACCACGGCGGCCTCAAGGCCGTTCCGGGCTTCGTCGAGGCTGGAAGAGAGCTTGGAGATGGCGTCCATCAGGACGTTCGTCTGGTGGAGGCTTTCCTCGGCAGCGCGGACAGCCACGGCGGCGAGGCTTGCTTCGCCCTCGTCCAGTTTCTGTTGTGCTGCGGTACTGGCGTTCTTGACGAACGCCAGGCGTTCCTTGGCCTGCAGGATGTTGTCGGACACCTGGGTCAAGGCACTGTCGGCGTACTTGGCGCGCAGCGTGGTGAGCGACTCTTCGGCGCTGGCAATTTTTGCGTCGGCGTCTCGTGCTCCGGCGTTCACGGCGGCCAGTGCCTGGGGAGCATTTTTTTCGAGTTCGCGCAGCGAGTCGAAATCTGCCTTCTGCTCCTGCAGGGAGGCCAGCGCGGCCTCCGACCGCCGGATGATCTCGCCCAACCAGGTCCGCTGCTGCTCTTCAGTGTCCGGGATGTGGTCGTCGAGCTGCTGCTGGAGCTTGAACGACTCGGTCATGTGGGCTTTGGCCTCGTCCAGGGCCTTGGTGAAGTTGCCCACGGCGGAGTCGCCGTATTGCGCCTGGGCGAACATGAGTTCCTGTTCGCTGGACTTGATGGAGTCATCGGCTTCGATCAGCAGTGAGCCGCTCTTTCGGCGAAGTTCCTCGACGCTGAGGGAAGCCAGCGGGTCCACTTGGCCACCCTGGGGGCCGTAGCTGGCGCTCGAGGCCTGGCCGGCTGCCTTCTTGCGGCGGTTGCGGAAGTACAGGTAGGCGCCGGCGCCGCCGGCGGCCACAACGCCTGTGCCCACGAGCACGGCAGCGCCGGCGCCGCCCTCGGACGGGAGCTTGCCGCTGCCGCCGCCGGCTGCGTCCCCGATCGCCGATGCCGCGTTGATGGCAGCCTGCGCGTAATTGTCGTTGGCAAGCTGCGGCCCGATGGCTGTCGATTTGATGTTCTCAACTTGGGCGCTCGTGATTTTGCTGCCGCCCTTGTTCAGGGTGTATTGCCGGGTTTCTGTTGCTACCGCAAAGATAAGAGCATTGGACCCCAGGTTTGCCTTCTGGGCGACTTCGTCAGTCCATGCTTCGCGGTCAGTGGGGTTTTCGAACTTCTTCACGGTAACGACATGCAGCACGGTGGCGTGGTCGGTGCCAAGCTTCTTGATGGCAGCTTCCACTTTGGACTTGTCTGCGCCCAGCACTCCGGCCGAGTCGACGATCTTGGTCTGGGGATCCAGGGTGACCGGATCTTCGGCCCAGGCCGCGCCGGCGGGAACCGCCAGCAGGCCGGTAAGGCCAACGACGGCGAGAATACGTTTGAACTTTGACCGCATGTGCAACCCTTCAGCACGCCTGACACCGATTCCGGACGAATCAGTCGTCACGAAATCCAGCAGCGCCCCCACGCTTGGTGTGAAGCCGCAGGTCGCTGTGGCATTTCATCTTGATTCTATGGTGCACCCCACAGACCGTCCATCGAGCTGAATATGCCACCAGCGAAACGTTGGGGGCGGGCCCGCTTTCCGGGGGCGGTATGGCTGGTGATCCGGTCGCCAGCCGCGTTCAGCAAGCTCCCAGCAAACATCCGAACTTGTTCCAGCGATGGGGTACATAGTTAATGCAGACGAGGATGAAAGGAAGTCCCATGACTGAGAACCAAAGTTCCGGGCACGGCCCCGAGGACGGCCGGTCCACCAGCCGGAATCCATGGCAGCAGCCCACGATGCCGGGAGACGGTCCCACGGACGCTCGGCATGCGGACAATGCGGGTGCCGGTCCTGACGCATCAGGAAACCAGGGCACGGACGGCAATGCTCCTACCCATGCGAACACCGGGGGAGTTGACCAGGGCCGCCAGTACCCCACGGAGCAGTTCGACCGTCAGGGCGGGGACAACCCCACCCGGGAAATCCCGCGGGGACAGCAGCCCGAGTACCCGCAGCGCCAGCCGTTCTACGGCCAGTCGGCCTATTACGGGCAGAACCCGCAGCACCAGCAGAACCAGCACAACGGAAACGCGCACCACTACGGCCCGCCGCCCGCCGGAACTGCCCACGGGGCGCCCGCCGGCGGTGTTGGACTTGCCCCCAACGCCAAGGACGCTCCCCGGCGCAAGGCGACGTTCGGCGTCGGGACCCTGGTGGCCAGCATCCTTGCTGCCGGCCTCGTCGGCGGCGGCGTGGCCACGGTAGGTTCCGGCGAGCTGTTCGGCAGCACGGGAACCTCCACGACGGCCAGCAGCAACAGCCAGCCGGGCACCGTGATCGTCAACAACCAGGACAGCGTCAACGAGATCACCGCGGCAGCCGTGAAGGCGTCGCCGAGCGTGGTCACCATCAGCGCCACGAGCGGGAGTTCCGGCGGAACGGGCTCGGGCATCGTCCTTGACGACCAGGGCCACATTCTCACCAACACCCACGTGGTGACCCTGGACGGCCAATCCGCCAACGCCAGCCTGGAGATCCGCACCAGCGGTGGCAAGGTGGTTCCCGCCAAGCTGGTGGGCACCGACCCGTTGTCCGACCTCGCCGTTATCAAGGTTGATGACACGTCCGGCCTCACGCCTGCCACGCTCGGCGATTCGTCCAAGCTCAATGTGGGCGACACCGCCATCGCCATCGGTTCACCGCTGGGACTCACCGGCACCGTGACGGACGGCATCGTCTCAACCCTCAACCGGACCATCAGCGTCGCCTCGTCAGCGGCACCCGAAGGCGGGGACAACAGCCAGGGCGGGGACGAAGGCTTCCAGTTCGCGCCTCCCGGCGGCGGCCAGAGCCAGCAGAATTCGAGCCAGGGATCCATCGCCATCAACGTGATCCAGACTGACGCGGCCATCAACCCCGGCAACTCCGGCGGCGCACTGGTCAACAGCAAGGGCGAGATCATCGGCGTGAACGTTGCCATCGCCTCCGCCGGCTCGGGCACCTCATCGTCTTCCAGCGGCAACATCGGTGTGGGCTTCAGCATCCCGATCAACAACGCCAAGCGCGTGGCCCAGGAGATCATCGACAACGGCAAGGCATCCCACGGACAGCTTGGTGTCAGCGTCAAGGCAAAGACGACCTCGGGAGCATCCTCCGAGTTCTCGGTCGGCGCAGACGTAGCCACCGTCGAAGCCAATTCGCCCGCAGCCAACGCGGGGATCAAGGTGGGTGACGTCATCACCAAGTTCAACGACCTCACCATCGGCGAGCCCAACCAGCTGACGGCAGCTGTCCGTGAACAGCCGGCAGGGTCTTCGGTGAAGATCACGGTTCTGCGCAGCGGCAAGGAACAGACGTTCGACGTCAAACTTGGCACCGCAGCCAGCTAGGCCCACCACACCGGTCTACCGGCAATAACGACGGCGGCGCCGCACCTTCGGGGGCGGCGCCGCCGTCGTTCCTGAATCGCCTGGCCGCCGGGTTTCCGGATACGGGCGCCCGCGCAGGAAACGCACGGACACAGGGGTTAACCGGGCGTCACATGGCGGTCGCAATATGGTTAGCTAGACCTACCCGCATGCCGGGCACTCCGCGGCCATGACCTCACCCGGCTGGCTGTCCACAAGCATGGAAGGCTGCTGTCACTACAGTGGAAGATACTTTGAAGATTGTCGTCCTGGTCAAGCATGTACCGGACGCCCAGTTCGACCGCCACCTCAATGGGGAGGGCAACACCACGGACCGCGATGAAAGCATCCTGTCCGAGCTGGACGAATATGCGCTCGAAGCGGCGCTGCAGCTCGCCGAGGCACGGGGCGGCAGCAAGGCCGGCAACCAGGTCATCGCCTTGAGCATGGGCCCCTCCGGCGCGGTCAACGCCGTCAAGAAGTCGCTGCAGATGGGTGCCACTGAAGGCGTCCACCTCACCGACGACGCCCTGGCCGGCTCCGATGCGGCCGCAACGTCGCTCGCGCTCGCCGCCGCCATCCGGCACCTCGGCCAGGTGGACCTGGTCATCACCGGCATGGCGTCCACCGACGGTGAGACGTCCCTTGTGCCGGCACAGCTGGCCGAGCGGCTTGGCCTGCCGCAGGTGACGTTCGCTTCGTCGCTGGAGGTTGCCGGCGGCAGCCTGACCGCCCGCCGCGACGCGGATACGTCCTCGGAAACCGTGGAAGCGCCGCTGCCCGCAATTGTGTCCGTAACGGACCAGATCAACGAGCCCCGGTACCCCAACTTCAAGGGCATCATCGCCGCGAAGCGCAAGAGCATCGCCACGCTGTCCCTCGCGGACATCGGAGTTTCCCCCGACCAGGTTGGCTTTGCCGGCTCCTGGACCACGGTGACCAGCGCCGAGGAACGGCCGCCACGGACCGCCGGCACCATCATTACCGACGAAGGCGACGCCGGCATCAAGCTGGTGGACTTCCTGGCCGCCCAGAAGCTGCTCTAAGAGGATCACAGACATGGCAAAAGTACTCGTTTTCATTGACAACCCGGGCGACGTCCTGAAGAAGAGCAGCCTGGAGCTGCTGACCCTGGCCCGCTCGCTGGGGGAACCCGCAGTCGCCGTCAACGGTGAGCTCACTGACGCCGTGGCCGCTTCCCTGGCCGAATACGGCGCCGCGGCCGTCCTGCGTCCCTCCGCCCAGGACCTGAACGACTTCCTGGTCGCACCCAAGACTGCCTTCCTGGCGGCCGCGGCAGAAACCACGGAAGCCGACGTGGTCCTGCTGGACAACTCGCCGGAAGGCAAAGAAGTTGCCGCACGGCTGGCCATCCGGCTCAACGCCGGCGTCATTACCGACGTCGTGTCCGTGGATGCCGACGGAACTGCCCACAAGTCGGTCCTGGCGGGGTCGTACACCACGGCCTGCAAGGCGAAGACCGCTGTGTCCGTGCTGACCATCAAGGCCAACAACCTGGAACCGGAACCGGCGGCAGCAGCCTCGGCACCGGAAACCCTCACCGTGGAGGTTTCCGCCGGAGCCGTTCCCGCTGCCCGCATCACTGCCCGGGAGCAGAAAGCGGCCAGCGGCCGCCCGGACCTGACGGACGCCCGCGTAGTGGTGGCCGGTGGGCGCGGCATGGACGGAGACTTCGGCCCCGTGGAGGAACTGGCAGACGCCCTGGGCGCTGCAGTGGGTGCATCGCGTGCGGCTACGGACGCCGGCTGGATCAGCCACGACGCCCAGGTGGGGCAGACCGGTAAGACCGTCTCGCCGCAGCTTTACATCTCCGCGGGCATCTCGGGGGCCATCCAGCAGAAAGCCGGGATGCAGACTTCCAAGGTCATTGTCGCGGTCAACAAGGACGCTGAGTCTCCCGTTTTCGAAATCGCTGATTTCGGAATCATCGGGGATGTGTTCGATGTGCTGCCCCAGGCAGCGGCGGAAATCAGGAAGCGTAAAGGCTGACCTTGGCTGCACTGATTCAGCAGGACCAGAGCCCGTTCAATCCGGAAATCCACCGGGTGGAGCGGGTGCTCTGTTTCGCGGCCCATCCGGATGACATCGACTTCGGTGCTGCCGGCACCATTGCCGCCTGGACCGCGGCAGGGGTGCAGGTGAGCTACTGCATCATGACCGACGGTGACGCCGGCGGATTCGACCCGGCCCACCGGGCAGACATCATCGCCATGCGTGATGCTGAGCAGCGCAGGGCTGCCGAACTGGTAGGCGTTACCGATATCCATTACCTGCACCAACGCGACGGCTACCTCGAACCGACGCACGAGGTAATGCGCGGAGTGGTTCGGCTGATCCGCGAAATCCGTCCCGACGTCGTGCTTTCCATGCATCCTGAACGTAACTGGCGGCGCATCCAGAAAAGCCATCCGGACCATCTGGCGGTGGGGGAAGCCGTGACACGGGCCGTCTACCCCGCGGTCGAAAACCCCTTCGCCTACCCGGAACTGGCTGAAGCGGGGCTCGAAGCCTATAAGCTGCCGTGGCTGTGGCTCTATGCGGGCCCGGAGGAACGCGAAAACCACGTGGTGGACGTGACCGGCCACGTGGACGCGAAGCTTCAGGCCATTCACGTGCATGTGAGCCAGCATCCCGATGTGGCAGCCATGGAGGCAGCCGTCCGGAAGGGTATGAGTGTCAACGCCCAACGGGCCGGTCTTCCGGACGGGCAGAGTGCAGAGGCGTTCCATGTGGTGGCCGTGAACGGCCCAGGGACCATCGCCGGCTTCTAGCCGCCAACGCAGAACACCCCGTCTCCTTAGGGAGGCGGGGTGTTCTTTTGCTTTCAGAGACCGGCTACGCGCCGAGCGGAGCCGCTGCGACCGTGGGCAGGGTGGGTGTGCGGGAACCGCCTACGGGCTCCACGGTGATTCCGAGGGCTGCGGCTGACGAAATGCCTTCGACCACCGCGGGCTTGGACAGTGCTTCCTTGTCCATCAAGCCTTGGGAAACGGGTGCGGAACCGTCCTTCGGGATGAGCCACATCTGGTAGACCTTGCCCGCCGGAGGCGCCGCAACGCCGTTCATCTTCACCACCGCGGCGTTCTCCGATGGCGAGATTAGCAGTGTCGCCGTACCGCCGCCGGTAACGTCCACGGACGCCTCGCGAAGATCCGAGGCCCTGACTACCTGGTTGACGGGATCGTTCTGGTCCGCGAAGTAAGCTCCCAGCCCGACTCCGCCCAGGGCTATGGCCGCGGCAGCAGCAACGCCCGCGAGCCAGCGGCGTGTTCCCGATGGCCGGCGCCGTTCTTCCCGGCGCTGGCGCGCCAGGGCGAGTTCATCGGCGTCGGCCGCGGCGGGCACTGTCGCCGGCGGGGCTTCGGTGGCCACTGCGTGCGCCGGAAGCTGGGCAACAATCCGTTCAAAGAGATCTGCGGGGGGCTCTTCCTCTACGCGGAAGGTGGCAGCCAGTGTTTCCCTTGCCTGGCGGACCCTGCCAAGGAAGGCCTGCCGTTCGGGTTCCGGTGCGGAGGAGACGTATTCGTCGATGGCGCGCCGCTCCTGGTCCGTCACGGCGTCCAGGGCATAGAGCTCAGCGAGGTCCACGGCCCTGCCTGATGCGAGGTCAGTGGCGACCGTATCGCCGAAAGACCGGCCGTGGTGTCCGTGGTTCATGTCTGTCATCTCAACTCACCCCCAAGCAGGTCTTCAATCGGATCAGCCCGTCGCGGATTCGGGACTTAATGGTTGGTACTGCAGCGTTCAGCCGCTCAGCGACCTCGCGGTAAGTGAGGCCGCCGTAGTAGGCCAGGCGCACGGATTCCTGCTGTGTTTCGGTCAGGGTTTCCAGGCAGCGGACCACAGCCTCGGCTTCGAGCCTGCTGCTGACCTCATCGGAAACGCTGTCATGCTCAATGTCCTGCGAGCTCGCGCCGTACTTGGCCTCGCGGTCGCTGGAGGATTGTGCCGATCTCACCCTGTCCACTGCCCGCCGATGGGAAATGGTCATCAGCCAGGAGAGCGGGCTTCCCGCTGAGGAATCGAACTTCGCTGCGTTCTGCCATACCTGCAGGAACACTTCCTGGGTCGTGTCTTCGCTGAGTTCAGGGTCAATCAGCACTCGTCGCGCCATTCCGAACACCCTGCGGGACGTCAACCGGTAAAACTCGGCAAACGATGCCTGGTCACCGCGCGCTATCCCCTCGAGCAGGACCGCCAGTTGGTGGCTGGAGTCAGCCGGGGAATCAGTTACTGCTGCCACAGCCTCGGTGTTTGGCGCCTTGGGAGTCTCCATTGCTTCTAAGCATAAGTCTCCTGGCGGAGAATCTTTAGCAACGCCAACGGCATGCCGGGCGGGTCTGGACCCTGCCTCCAGAAGTGTCACCTGCTCCTCCTCCACCACGCGTCCGACTATTCCCAGCTGTAATTCGGGGCTGCCGGGCCAGTGGATGGGCCGCCTTGCGGATTTCCTGCAGGCACCCGGCTTCGGCGCGACGAGGGGTGAGTACGCCTGGTCAGAGTTTGGCGCCGGCAAAGCCCTGCTGCCGCCACGCCTCGTAGACAGCAATCGAGGCGGCGTTGGCCAGGTTAAGGGAACGCAGCGCGGGCAGCATGGGCAGCCGGACCGTGGCCGTAACGTGCGGGTCAGACTTCACCCCGGCGGGCAGGCCGTCGGATTCACGGCCAAACATCAGCACGTCCCCTGGTTGGTAGGCGATGTCCGTGTAGCTGGCTGTCCCATCGGAGGTAAAGGCGTAGACGCGCTCCGGCTGCAGGTGGCGCCATGCGTCCTCGAGGGTGGGATGCACGGTGACGACGGCGAGGTCGTGGTAATCCAGGCCCGCCCGCCGGAGCTTCGCATCGGAAAAGTCGAAGCCCAGCGGCTCCACGAGGTGCAGTTCCGCACCGGTGATGGCTGCGAGCCGGATGGCGTTGCCGGTATTGCCGGGAATCTCGGGTTCGTGAAAGAGGATGCGGAACACCACCCCATCCTAGCTACCTCAGTCAGTGCATCCCGCGCAGGAGGCGGGCAAGTACCGGAACATTCACTGTGTTGGGGGCCGGGCCGGAGGACAGGAACTCCTTGAGTCCGCGGGCCAGCCCCGCAGCGTTCACGATCCTGACGGGTTCGAGCTCTCCCGCTGAGCGCCGGTGCTGGTCAATCACCGGTTCATGCAAATTCCCGCCGGGGCTGTGGACCACAGTCCATCCCGTCACGTTCAGTTCCGGGAAGATGTCCTGCATGGCGCGCACCACATGCCCCAGCTGCGGTGGTGCGATGGCACGCCCGCCATGGTTCAACGTCCGGCCGTCCCACGCGTAGGCGCCCTTGGGAAGCAGCATGGAGCCTACCAGCGCCAGCCGGTAGCCGGAGAGGACCACGTGGTCGATATGGCTGTTGTCCGCGGGGGACAGGAGGCCGTTGATCAGCCTGGCTGCCGGGATGGCCGGCAGGACCTGCCGGGTGAGCAGCTGCACAGTACGCATTTCGCGCTGGATCCTGGCCTCGGCGCCGAAAATGCCGCGCTTGCGCGGCATGCCGTGGACCTGCTGGCTGGCCTGGGCGAGGGGAATCAGCGGAACCATGCTGCCGTCGTCGTACGGCGGCAGGTAGACGGGCGGGTCTCCGGCGGTGTTGCGTGTCCCGGGCTGGCGGTGCACGGTGGCGGAGGCCCGGCTGCCGGCAGGCGGAGCGTCAAAATGCGCACCATTGTCCGCTGAAGCGTCCTGGAAGGAACCTGCTGCATAGGAACGGTCGTAGGCCTTGCGGCGCAGGGGATCGATGAGTGTCTCATACGCTGCTGTTACCTGCCGGAACGTTGCGGCATCTCCGCCCTGGTCCGGATGGGCCGAGCGGGCAGCGCGGCGGTACGCCACCTTGATTTCCTTGTCGGTGGCAGTGACGGCCACCTTGAGGACCTGGTAGTGGGAACTGTTGCCCTCAGTCAAACACTCATCCTTTTCTCCGTGCCGGACCGCGGAATCCGGCGTGCCCAGTCTAGCCAGCGTCTTTCCCCGGAAGCGCGGCTGACCATGTTCTTTCAACGTCTGCCCGGGCGGCTCCGGTTCCCGGCGACCTGGAGTTTAGACTCGTGGGGGCGCTGCCACTGCGGCCGTCCGGGAACTGACTGGGGTGGAGATGGAGATGCCGACGGCGGACAGGGCTGTGTGCGTACGGCTTCGGCGGGTGCCACTGAAGGCGCTCGCCGTGGGAGCGGCTGTGGCAGGCATCCTGGCCGGGTGCAGCGTGGATGTACGCGATCCGTCCGTTCCCGAACCGGTACAAAGCCCGTCGGTTCTGGCCACTCCCACCATCACTCCCGGCCACGACGCGGAAGCCGTGGCTGCGCAGGACCTCCCCTTCAGCGCCGGTGCCATCCTGGCGCGCGGCGTTCCGGTGGGGCTGGCAGACGGCCTGAAGGAGGCCCCGGGGTGGAAGCAGGTGAAAGATAACGTGGCCGGTGAAAGCCAGTATCTGAAAGCGGACGGTTGCCTGGTGGCGGCGAAAGTCAGGGGTAATCAGTCGGCGCTGGCCAAGGGCGACGACCGCGAATCCACTGTGGCACTCTTCAAGTACCTGGATCCCACCATTCTGCCGGAGTACCTGAAGACGGAGAAGCTGCGGTGGGGCGGCGATCCCGACGCGCCCGCCCGTACCGTCGAGGTACTGGCCCTGGAGCCCGCCGTTCCGCAGGGCGGCCGGGCCACGGCAATCCTGGCCCGGCTGTTTGCCACTGCAGGTTCTTCGGTCTATGTCAGTGTGTCTTGCCCCGATACCGCATCCCTGGGGTCGGCACGTGGCGACGTCGCGAAGTTCCTGCCGGTCCTGCCACCGTCCAACTAGAAGCCTACGAAGCAGGGCGGCTTATGCAGGGGCCGCCGCCGGTGTTCTTCTCCGGCACAGTTTGGGCACCCCGCGGCCGGGGCTGTTACGCCCCCGGGATAGAATTACAGCGTGTCCGCCTACCTCGACCACGCCGCCACCACCCCACTTTCCGCCGAAGCGCTGGCCGCTCTAACGCGCGAGTTGGCCCGCACCGGAAACCCGTCGTCGCTGCACGGCTCCGGGCGGCGGGCGCGCCGCGCTGTCGAGGACGCCCGGGAAGTGGTGGCCGCTGCCGCGGGCGCCCACCCTTCCGAGGTTATCTTTACCTCCGGCGGCACTGAGGCCGACAATCTCGCCGTCAAAGGCCTGTTCTGGTCCCGGGTGGCGGAGGACCCGGCGCGGCGGAGAATCCTCTGTTCCGCCGTCGAACACCACGCAGTCCTGGACACCGTGGAATGGCTGGAGCGGCACGAACACGCCGACATAACGTGGCTGCCTGTCGACAGCGACGGCGTGGTGGACCTGGACGTCCTGGGCGCCGAGCTTGCGCGGGATCCCGGCTCCATTGCCCTGGTGACCGTGATGTGGGCCAACAATGAAGTGGGGACCATCCAGCCCGTTTCCCGGATTGTCGAGATGGCCCACGCGGCCGGCGTTCCGGTCCATTCGGATGCTGTCCAGGCCTTCGGTTCGGTGGCAGTGGACTTCAAGGGCTCGGGACTGGACGCCATGTCCGTGTCCGGCCACAAAATCGGCGGGCCGGTGGGCGTGGGAGCGCTGCTCCTGGGCCGGGCGGTCAAACTCACCCCCGTCCAGCACGGAGGGGGCCAGGAGCGCGATGTCCGCTCGGGAACGCTGGACACTGCGTCCATCGCCGCTTTTGCCGCTGCTGCCCAGGCGGCCACCTCTTCCCTGGCATCGGAGTCCAGCCGGATCGCCGCGCTTCGGGACCGGTTGATCGACGGCGTCCGGGAACGGGTACCGGAAGCGGTCCTTCGCGGTGCGCCCGGCGATGGCCGGCTGCCCGGCAATGCCCACTTCACCTTCCCCGGGTGTGAAGGCGATTCGCTGTTGTTCCTCCTGGACCTGGCCGGAGTGGAGTCCTCAACCGGCTCTGCTTGTACCGCCGGGGTGCCGCGCCCCTCCCACGTACTCCTTGCCATGGGGCTTGATGAGGAAACCGCGCGTGGCGCGCAGCGCTTCACCCTTGGCCACGCTTCCACGGAAGCGGATGTGGAGGCGCTTCTGGCAGCTCTCCCGGAGGCCTGCGCCCGTGCGCGGCAGGCGGGGATGGCCGGGCATGAGTCTTCCATCCAGACCGCCGCGACGGTGGCCCGCCGAAGCGCCAGCTGACCGGCAGCCGTAGCGGCCGGAAGCGGGCCCGGGAGTCGATTTGCCGCCGGCCGTAGAATAGATAGGCGAGGATCGTTTTCCGGCACGTGCCGGCGGTCCGTCCGGGCCAAGAGCCGAATACCTCCCATCAGAAAGCCAGCATGCGAGTTTTAGCAGCCATGAGCGGCGGCGTTGATTCCGCCGTTGCAGCCGCCCGCGCCGTCGAGGCGGGCCACGACGTCGTCGGCGTCCACCTGGCGCTGTCCCGGATGCCCGGCACGCTGCGGACAGGCAGCCGGGGTTGCTGCACCATTGAGGACTCGCGGGACGCCTGGCGTGCCTGCGACGTGCTCGGCATTCCCTATTACGTATGGGATTTCTCGGAGCGCTTCAAGGAAGATGTGGTCCAGGACTTCATTGACGAATACGCCGCGGGCCGCACGCCCAACCCCTGCATGCGCTGCAATGAACGGATCAAGTTCGCCGCGCTCCTCGAAAAGGCCATCGCCCTCGGCTTTGACGCCGTCTGCACCGGCCACTACGCCAAGGTGATCGAAGACTCCCACGGGAACCGCGAGCTCCACCGTGCTGCGGACTGGGCCAAGGACCAGAGCTATGTGCTGGGCGTCCTGACCCACGAGCAGCTCAAGCACTCCATGTTCCCCCTTGCAGACACGCCGTCCAAGGCCGAGGTCCGGGCGGAAGCTGAGCGCCGGGGTTTGTCGGTGGCCAACAAACCCGACAGCCACGACATCTGCTTCATCCCCGACGGCGACACTGCCGGATGGCTTGCCGAAAAGATCGACATGTCCACCGGGGACATCGTGGACGAAACCGGAGCCAAGGTTGGCGAGCACCCCGGGGCCAACGCCTTCACGGTGGGCCAGCGCCGCGGCCTGAAACTTGGACGCCCGGCCGCCGACGGCAAGCCCCGTTTCGTGCTGGAGATCCGGCCCAAGGAAAACAAAGTGGTCGTCGGCCCTGAAGCGCTGCTGGCCATCGACGAAATCCAGGGCATCAAAGTCTCCTGGGCCGGTCTTCCCATCGAGGAAGTGGACACCGGCGCGGAATTCGATTGCCATGCGCAGGTCAGGGCCCACGGGGACCCCGTGCCGGCGCATGCCCGGATGGAAGCGGATCCCGACTCCGCGGACGCCCCGGCCCGGCTTGTGGTCACGCTGACTGACCCGCTGCGAGGCGTGGCTCCCGGGCAGACGGTTGTCCTGTACCAGGGCAGCCGCGTGCTTGGCCAGGCCACCATCGACGCCGCCCGGTCGCTTCAGCGCGCAGCGCTCTAGGACATTTCCCGGGCCGGGCAGCCGCCCGCCTTACGCCGCCCGGCGCAGTACGGGCGGCGTCTTTGCCGTCCACCGCTCGATCTGCGGGCGAGAGAAAACATCTGTTGCCCAAGGTAAATTTTGTGTCTCAACTCACAGGATTGGCGCTCCTGGGTGCTGACTCTCTGATTGAATCTACCCATCAGCACTGCGCGCCGCTGCCCGGGCTCATGCGCCATTTCGTGGCCGGCGCGCAGGTACTCATCGGACAGAAAGTTCAGAGATGACCAAGAGCAACAAAGCACTGCACAGCGCCATCGCGCTGGCAGGCATCTCCGCACTCGCACTGACGGCCTGCACGGGCCCGTCGGGCGGCGGCGGAACCTCCACGAACGGCAGCGGAGGCAGCACGATTACCCTCGGGACGACTGACAAAGTGGTCACGCTCGACCCCGCAGGTTCCTACGACGCCGGTTCCTTCCTGGTGATGAACCAGGTCTACCCCTTCCTGCTGAACGCCAAGCCCGGAAGTGCGGACGCCTCGCCGGACATCGCTGAATCAGCGTCCTTCACCGCCCCCACCGAGTACACAGTCAAGCTGAAATCAGGCCTGAAATTCGCCAACGGGCATGCCCTCACTTCGTCAGACGTGAAGTTCTCCGTCGACCGCGTGGTGAAGATCGCGGACCCCAACGGCCCCGCGTCGCTGCTGAGCAACCTGGAATCCGTTGAGGCGACTGACGACACCACCGTCGTGTTCAAGCTCAAGGCCGCAAACGACCAGGTCTTCCCGGGCGTTCTGGCGTCAAACTCGGGACCCATCATCGACGAGGAAGTCTTCCCGGCTGACAAGGTCATGGGCGACGACGATATCGTCAAGGCCAAGCCTTTCGCAGGCCCCTACAGCATCGACAGCTACAAGAAGAATGAGCTCATCAGCCTCAGCGTGAACCCTGACTACCAGGGACTGCTCGGCAAGCCGGCCAACGACGGCGCCAACATCAAGTACTACGCCGATGCCAACAACCTCAAGCTCGACATCCAGCAGGGCAACATTGATGTTGCCGGCCGGTCGCTGACCGCCACGGACGTGGCCGACCTGGAGAAGGATTCCAAGGTCAAGGTGCACAAGGGTCCCGGCGGCGAGCTGCGATACATCGTCTTCAACTTCGACACCATGCCGTTCGGCGCCAAGACCCCCGAGGCCGACCCCGCAAAGGCCCTGGCCGTGCGCCAGGCCATGGCCAACATCGTGGACCGCGACGCCATCGCCGACCAGGTCTACAAGGGCACGTACCTGCCTGCCTACTCCGTGGTCCCGGAAGGATTCCTTGGCGCAAAGCAGCCGTTGAAAGACCTGTACGGAGATGGCGGCAAGCCTAGCCTGGACAAGGCCAAGAAGGTCTTCGCCGACGCCGGAATCAGCGGTCCGGTCACCATCAAGCTCCAGTACAACCCTGACCACTACGGCAGCTCCTCAGGTGACGAATACGCCATGATCAAGGAGCAGCTTGAAAAGTCCGGCCTGTTCACCGTGAACCTGCAGTCCACCGAGTGGGTCACCTACTCCAAGGACCGCACCGCCGACGCTTACCCGGTCTACCAGCTGGGCTGGTTCCCCGATTACTCCGATCCGGACAACTACCTCACCCCGTTCTTCGTTCCGGGCAACTTCCTGAAGAACCACTACGACAACGCAGACGTTGCGGCCCTGATCCAGAAGCAGCTGACCACGGTGGACAAGGACGAGCGCGTCAAGATCCTGGGCGAAGCCCAGGACGCCGTTGCCAAGGACCTTTCCACCCTGCCCCTGCTCCAGGGTGCCCAGGTCCTGGTGTCCGGTGCCGACGTCAAGGGCGTGGAGACTACCCTGGACGCTTCGTTCAAGACCCGCCTGGGTGTTATCTCCAAGTAGTCCGGCCAATTCAGCCCACGGCGGGCAATGGGGCGGGATGCATCAGCATCCCGCCCCATTGGCCGCCTCCAGCCATTCCTGTGGGGGAGCGATGGCGGGCTTTAGCTTTTAGGTAATCCAATGACCACATTGATTGAAGCGCCGCCGGAAGATTCCGACGGCCTGTTGCCGGCCAAGAAGAAGCCGTCCGGCGGAGGACTTGGCCAGTACATCCTGATCCGTTTCCTCCTGATTTTCCCCACTATCCTCATCCTGGTCACCATGGTGTTCTTCCTCATGCGGATCACAGGCGACCCCATCACCGCCGCAATGGGCGGCAGGCTGCCGCCCGACCAGCTGCAGCAGCGGATCACCGCCGCCGGGTACGACCGGCCGATCCTGGTGCAGTACTTCGAATACCTGGGCCAGCTGGTGACCGGCAACTTTGGGACAACACTGTCCGACAACCGAAAAGTGACCGAAATGCTCGGCACCTACGGGTCCGCCACCCTCGAACTGAGCATCAACGCGCTGATCGTGGCACTGCTCGTCGGAATTCCGCTGGGTATGCTGGCGGCCCACCGCAGGGACCACGTTCCGGATGCCGTCCTGCGTATATTCGCCATTCTCTGCTACGCCACTCCTGTGTTCTTTGCCGGGCTGCTGCTGAAGCTGACGTTTTCCGTCTGGCTGGGCTGGCTGCCGGTGGCCGGACGGGCGAAGACATCCACCGAGCTTGCACTGACGTCACTCCAGGCTCCCACGGGAATCTATTGGCTCGACGCCTTGCGCAGCGGGAACATGGCTGCCCTGGGCGACGTCATGGCCCACGCTGTGCTTCCTGCCGTCGCACTGGGCCTGCTGACGGCAGGAATCTTCCTCCGCCTCGTGCGAACCAACGTCATTGGCACACTCGGCAAGGACTATGTCGAAGCGGGCCGTTCACGCGGTGTCAGCGAGTTCAGGCTGGTGACCAAGCACGCGTACAAGCCGGCACTGATTCCGATTATTACCGTGATGGGATTGCAGATCGCCGTGATGCTCGGTGGTGCAGTCCTGACTGAGAAGACGTTCGAATGGAAGGGGCTGGGATTCCAGCTGGCAACGTATCTCACGGCCCGTGACTACGTTGCCGTCCAAGGCATTGTGGTGCTCCTGGCAGTCATCGTGGCCACCACCAACTTCATCGTGGATGTTGTCGCCGCGCTGATCGACCCGCGGGTGAGGTACTGACCATGTCCACAACTGAAGCTCCGGTACCCGTGGCTAACCCGCGGTCCTCCTTCTTCCTGCGGCTCCCGGTGGTGTCGCATGTGCGCCAAAGCGTGGGACTGCAGCGCGGGATGCTCATCATGGGCCTCGTCCTGACAGCCGTCTTTCTCCTGACCGCTCTGCTTGCCCCGTTCATCGCCCCGTACGGATTCGCCCAGCTGTCTGACGGCGACGGAAACTTCCCCGCCCAGCAGCCGCCCGGCGGCAAACACCTGCTGGGCACCACCGTGGGAGGGTACGACGTCCTGTCCCGCGTGATGTGGGGAACCCAGACGGCACTGCTGGTCATCATCATCGCCGTAGTGCTGTCCATCTTCGCCGGTGTCATCCTTGGCCTCGTCAGCGGTTACATCGGCGGCTGGCTTGACCGGATCCTGGTGGTGGTGGCGGACGCCATCTACGCCTTCCCTTCCCTGCTGCTGGCGATCGTCATGGCCATTGTGATCAGCGGGGGACAATCCAGCCTTTTCGGTGGTGTCATGGCAGCGGCCATATCCATCACCGTGGTGTTCATCCCGCAGTACTTCCGGGTCATCAGGGCTGAGACCATCAGGCTCAAGGCCGAACCGTTCGTGGAGTCCGCCAAGGTGGTGGGGGCGTCGAACCTGCGCATCATCACGCGCCACATCTACCGGAACGCCACGCGGACACTGCCTCTGATCTTCACGCTTAATGCGTCCGAGGCGATCCTCACCCTCGCCGCACTGGGTTTCCTGGGCTTCGGCATCGAACCCAGCTCAGCCTCCGAATGGGGCTTCGACCTAAGCAAGGCCCTTGCCGACACCACCTCCGGTATCTGGTGGACGGGAGTCTTCCCGGGCCTGGCCATTGTGTGGGTGGTCCTGGGCCTGACCCTGGTGGGTGAAAGCATCAACGACCTCAACGATCCCCGCCTGCGCGGACGAAAGCGCGCGAACCGAAAGGCTCCCGCCGCTTCTCCCGCCGCCGACGCCGCCCCGGGACCTGACACAGAATCGAGCAACCCGTGACCGAAAACCTGGATACGCCATCGGGCAACGGAGTCCCGGGAACGAAGACCGTCCTCGGCATTGACCACCTGCAGGTCACCTTCGCCACCGACTCCGGCGACGTTCATGCTGTCAAGGATGTGAGCCTGGAGCTCAAGGCCGGTGAAGTCCTGGCCATCGTGGGGGAGTCGGGCTCGGGCAAGACCGTTACCGCCAAAACCATCCTTGGCCTGCTACCTGAAACTGCCACCAGTTCCGGTGCCGTCCTCATCAACGGCACCAACATCATCAGCCTCAGTCCTGCCCGCCTGCGCCAGATCCGCGGGCGGGACGTCGCAATGGTGTTCCAGGAACCGTCCACGGCGCTGAATCCTGTCTTTACTGTCGGCTGGCAGATCGCAGAGGGTATCCGCGCCCACTCCGGACAGGGCGGCGGCAAGCGGGTCTCAGCAAAGGAAGCCAAGGAACGGGCCATCGATGCCCTGCGCAAGGTGGGTATCCCGGATCCTGAGCACCGGGTGAACTACTACCCGCACCAGTTCTCCGGCGGGCAGAAGCAGCGGGTGGTGATCGCAGCAGCCCTCGCGCTGAACCCCGGACTGATCGTGGCTGATGAACCCACCACAGCCCTCGACGTCACCGTCCAGGCGGAAATCCTGGAACTGCTCCGCGACCTGCGCGGCCAATACGGCACCTCGATCGTCCTGATCACCCACAACATGGGCGTGGTGGCCGACCTGGCCGACAGGGTGGTGGTGATGTACCAGGGCGACATCGTGGAAGAGGCGCCGGCGCGGAAGCTGTTCGCCGAGCCCAAGCAGGACTACACCCGGCAACTCCTGGCCGCGGTGCCGCACCTGGGCCGGAACTCGGCGTCGGAAGGGCTGACGGAACGGCGCCACCAGGGCGGGGAGGTGCTGGTCGAGGCGAAGGATCTCACCATCGAATACCCGGGAAGGCTGGGAACGCCGGCCTTCAAGGCAGTGGACGGCGTCAGTTTCACCCTGTCCAGGGGTGAGGTTTTCGGTCTGGTGGGCGAATCCGGCTCTGGCAAGACCACCATTGGGCGGGCCATCGCCGGCCTGAACCGGACCACCGGCGGCAGCCTCAAGGTCCTGGGCTACGAAATGCTGGACCTGAGGGAACGGACCTTCAAACCGCTCCGCAAGGACATCGGCTTCGTCTTCCAGGACCCGGCCGCTTCCTTCAACCCGCAACTGACCATCGGGGAGTGCATCGCCGAGCCCATGGTGATCCACACCCGGCCCAGCGAAGCGCAGGCGCGCAAACGCGTCGGCGAGCTGCTCGAATCAGTCCAGCTCCCGGCGTCGTACGCGGGACGCTACCCGCACGAACTCTCCGGCGGGCAGCGGCAGCGGGCGTCACTGGCGCGCGCGCTGAGCCTGAACCCGCGGCTGCTGATTGCAGACGAGCCGACGTCGGCCCTCGACGTCTCGGTCCAGGCGAAGGTCCTGGAGCTGTTCCGGGACATCCAGGAGGAGTTTGGTTTCGGCTGCCTGTTTATCAGCCACGACCTCGCGGTGGTAGACATCCTGTCCACGTGGGTGGGCGTGCTGTACAAGGGAAAGCTGGTGGAACAGGGAATCGGCAGCCAGGTCATGGGAAGCCCGCAGCACGACTACACGCGCCGCCTCATCGCATCCCTTCCCGTTCCCGACCCCGACGAGCAGGCCCGGCGGCGGGAGGAAAGCCGGGCACTGCTGGGCCTCTAGGGCGCGGCCACAGTCTGAAGCGCCGGTGCGGCAAACGCTGCACCGGCGCTTCACAGCCGGTCCAATAGGCTGCCTGCCCATAGACTGGATGCATGACGCAGCACAACCTCCATTCTTCCGATTCCGACGATTTCGACCCCGCCGCAAGTTCGTTGGCCGGGCAGGTCGACCAGTCGGTGATGGCTGAACTGCTGTCAATCCGCTCCAGCATCGACAACATCGATGCGACGCTGGTGTACCTGCTGGCCGAGCGGTTCAAGGCAACACAGAAGGTCGGATTCCTCAAAGCCAACCACCGCCTGCCCGCGGGCGACCCGGGGCGGGAAGCGGCGCAGATCGCGAGGCTGCGGAGGCTCGCGGAAGACGCGCACCTGGACCCTGCGTTTGCCGAAAAGTTCCTCAACTTCATCATTGGCGAAGTGATCCGGCACCACGAAGCCATTGCCGAGGACCACCAGGCAGCGACCGGCCGGCAGGCGCAGGCGCCGACGCGCGCGTGACCGCCCAACACCCGGAGGTTTCCGCTCCGGCGCCGGAACAGCTCCTGCCCACGGAAGTGACCGCCACGGCACTCGGGCAGTGGCCCGGTGATGACCCCCATGAAGCAGTGCGGATCATCCGCGGCGAACTCGGCAGCCCGCACCTGCCGTTCCTCCCGGAGCTCCCGGCCCGCGGCGTCGGCTCCGACGCATTGGGGCGCACCGCGTCCCTCCTTGAAGAGCTGGCCGTCGATGTGCAGCCGTTCGGCTGGCGCCTGGTGGACCGGCCGGGCAAGGATTACCGCCGCGCGGCCTCGGCGTTGTCCACGGACATCAACATCCTGGCCGATGTGGCAGGCGCAGAAGACAGCCCTGACCCGGAAATCAAGATTCAGCTGGTTGGCCCGATGAGCCTGGCCGCGGGACTGCACCTGCATAACGGCGAGCGCGCCCTGATCGACTACGGTGCCCGGCGGGACCTCGCGGAGTCGCTGGCTGCCGGCGTGGGAACCTACCTCAGCAGGGTGGCGGCCGCTGTGCCCGGAGCCCGGCTGGTGGTCCAGCTTGATGAACCGGACATCGCTGCGGTCCTGGCCGGCACCATCCCCACGGCCAGCGGCTACCGTACGCTCCGCGCGGTTGCGGGTTCCGAAGCCCGGGAATCGTGGCGCCTCGTCCTTGAGGCATTGAGGGCTGCCGGCGCCGTGGAAACTGTTATTGCGGTACCTGAAGTGGAGGCGCCCTTCGAGCAGATCCTCGCTGCCGGGGCCGACGGTATCGCCGTGCCGCTGAAGGCCCTGACTACCCGCCAGTGGGAGCAGTTGGCGGGCGCCGCTGAAGCGGGAAAGCGGCTCTGGATCGGTGCGCTGGATGTGGCCGGCACTGCACGGACGAAGACCGCTGACTGCGTTGACTCCGTCTGGCGACCGTGGCGCCAGCTTGGCCTTCCAGCCGCCGCCATCAGCAGCGTCCGGATCACTCCCTCATCGGGGCTCGCAGCCGTCACCCCTTCGCGGGCCCAGGAACTCCTGGGCCAACTGACCAAGGTGGCCGACGGGCTGAATCAGCAGGCGCTCGGCTAGGCCGGCCGGGGACGCTCAGGTTCGGTTTTCCCACCGGTCCGGCTGTGCGTACCGGGGCAGGAAGCTCTGCGCGGAGCTGCCGCCGGTGTAGGGCCGCAACCGGTAATCGAAGCTGCCGGCGTACACCAGCACCAAGCCGATCTGCGGCTGGATGACCTTGACCTGGATGCGGTGCCTGCCCGCCGGGCCTTCGGCCGGATCCCACCACTGCTCCGCGTAGGCCTTGGCGTCCAGCGCGGACGGCAGGGCAAGACGCAGCGGCCCGAGGAAAAGCCGGGAGAACTCGGAGATGCCGCGAAGCCTGCCCTCCGGGGTGACACTGAGGTTCAGATCCGTGACCATCCGCCGGTACCGTCCTACGTAGTCCACCAGGGGGGTTACGCCGCGCAGCCCCTTCCCCTCGCCCTGCTCCTGCCCTTCGTTCCGCTGGTTGACGCTGGTGGTGTCCTGGAACATCCGGGTGCGGCCCGCGAAGCGGATCTCCCGCCGGGCCGTGAGGCTGGAACGGCCAAAGGGATCGAGGTGTGCGTGGTTCTCGATCCGGAACGGGATATTCTCCCCGTACTCCGGAAAGAACGCTTCTTCGCTGCTGGTGAGCCGCATGAGTGGGCGCAGCCAGGACTGGCGGCAGCCTACGACGTCGAACGTTCCCTCGCCCACGCCGTACTGCCCCGAGCCGGGCACCAGGGAAAAGTACTCCTGGAGTTCGGGCTGGAGCCGGCTGAAGTCCGCGCCCAGGGCCTTTTGGTAGATCGGTGCGTTCATGGGGACCTCCTGCTGGATTGCGGCGCTGGATTCACAATCTACCGGCAGCCTTGAGCCGGATGTACATATCGGCCAGCCGGGGTGGCAGCTGGTGCGGTTCGGCATCCACAACCTCCACTCCGAAGCGGCGGAGTTCAGCGCTGACGGCGGCACGCTGGAGGAGTGCACGTTCGGCGGCGGCCGCCCTGAAGACTCCTGCGGCGTCGCTGCGCTCTGCCAACATGGCGCCCAGCTGTGGGTCACGCACCGCGGCGACTACCACGACGTGCTGCGCGGACAGCTGCGCCGCCGCGGGAATGAGGCCTTCCTCCTGCGCGCCACCGTCGAAGCTGGTCAGCAGCACCACCAGGGAGCGGTGGGCAGTTACCGTACGTACCTGCGCAGGAACGGCGGCCCAGTCCATCTCGATGAGTTCCGGTTCCAGCGGCGCCATTGCCTGGACCAGCCGGCCCAGAAGGTTGCCCTTGCCCGCAGTGCCTGCCCGCGCGCGTGCCCTGCGGTCGAACGCGAGGAAGTCCACCCGGTCCCCGCCGCGCTCAGCGAGGACGCCAAGCAGCAGGGCGGCTTCCATGCCGCTGTCCAGCCGCGTCTCATCGTTGATCCTCGCCGCCGCGGTCCTGGAGGTGTCCAGCACCATCACCACGCGGCGGTCCCGTTCGGGACGCCAGGTCCGCACCACCACGGCGGAGCGCCGCGCCGTTGCCCGCCAGTCGATGGACCGGACGTCGTCGCCCCGGACGTAATCGCGCAGGGAGTCGAACTCGGTGCCGGCACCGCGGATCTGGACCGCCGCCTTGCCGTCGAGCTCGCGGAGCTTTTGCAGCTTCGAGGGCAGGTGCCGCCGGGAGTTGAACGGCGGGAGCACCCGGATCGACCCGGGGCAAGCGACAGTCCGTTGCCGTGCGGCAAGCCTCATGGGTCCGAAGGAGCGGAAGGTGACGTGCGGGGATTTCAGGTCCCCGCGCCGGACAGGCCTGAGCACGACGGCGGCACTCCGGCTTTCGCCCGCGGGCACATCTACCAGCTGGATCGGGTTGGCCGCCCCGGCCGAAGGCTGCCAGGCGTCGCGGAAGCTACCGCGCAAACGGCGCCGCCCACCGTTGTGGATGGTGAGCGTGGCTGGCGCCGTCGCATTCAGGGCAACGTTGGCAGGCCCGCTGCGGACGGCCCGCAGTAGGCGGGGCGATCCGGCCAGGGCAAGGTCGGCGCCTGCAACGGCTGCAAGGACAGCGCCCACGGTGAAGAACGAGCCCCATCCCGGCAGCAGCAGGACCGGCACCAGGCCCAGGAGCACCAGGAGGACGAAGCGCCCGGAAATGGCCATCAGCGCGGGACGGGGACTGACGCCAGGATGCTGCCCAGCACGTCGTCCACCTGCACCCCGTCCATCTGTGCTTCGGGCTGCAGGGCGACGCGGTGCCGCAGGCAGGGGAGGGCCAGTGCCTTGACGTCGTCCGGCGTGACGAACGGCCTCCCGGACAGCCATGCCCAGGCCCGGGACGTGTTCAGCAGCGCCGTCGCCCCGCGTGGCGAAACGCCCAGCAGGAAGGACGGCGCAGTTCGGGTCGCCCGCACTAGGTCAACGATGTAGCCGATGATTTCGGGGGCCACGTCCACGCCGGCCACTGCCTGCCTGGCCCGCTCAAGGTCACTCGCGTCCGCCACAGGACGCACACCAGCCGCTGCCAGGTCCCGGGGGTCGAAACCCGCGGCGTGGCGCCTGATGACTTCCATCTCGTCGCTGCGCTCCGGCAATGGCATGGTGAGCTTGAGCAGGAACCGGTCCAGCTGCGCCTCCGGAAGGGGATAGGTTCCCTCGTACTCCACCGGGTTTTGCGTGGCGGCCACCAGGAAAGGCGATGGCAGCGGGCGGGGTTCCCCGTCCACCGAGACCTGGCGTTCTTCCATGGCTTCGAGCAGCGAGGCCTGCGTCTTGGGCGGGGTCCTGTTGATTTCGTCGGCCAGCAGCAGGTTGGTGAAGACCGGCCCCTCCCGGAACGTGAATTCGGACGTGTGGGAATCGTAGACCAGCGACCCTGTCACATCCCCGGGCATGAGATCCGGGGTGAACTGGACGCGTTTGGTCTCCAGGTCCAGTGCCGCGGACAACGCCCGCACCAGCAGGGTCTTGGCGACGCCGGGCACCCCCTCCAGGAGGACATGGCCTTGTGACAGCAGGGCTATCAGCAAGCCGGTGACGGTGGCGTCCTGTCCCACAACGGCTTTGGCCACTTCTTTCCGGACGTCCAGGAGCGCCTGCCGGGCGGAGTCGTGCTCCATCGGGTCAAGGACCCGCTGGCCGCTGCCATGTTCACTCATCGTCTTTTGACCTCTTTCTCCAGGGTGTGCAGTTCCCGGGCCCAGGCCACCAGGCGGGCCTCGCTGCGGGGATGTTCATTGACAAGGTCGCTGACCGTGGACGCCGGCCGGGCCAAGTGCCGTGCGGCGGCATCAATGATGGCCTCTGCGGTAGCTCCCGGACCAAGCCGGAGGGCCGTAGCCAGGCGGGACAACGTGCCTGAGCGCAGGTTGTCCCGGGCCTGGCCCATGGCCCGGTAGTCGTGGTACAGCCGGGCGCGGCCCTCCGCAGTCTCCACCGCCTTGACCACCACGGGAAGGGGCTCGAAAACCAGCGGTCCATGCCTGCGGCCGCGCCAGGCGATAGCGGCGAGGGCGACGACCACCAGCCACGGGCCCACGAAACGCGCCCAGTCCGGAGCCAATTCGTCGAGGGTGCGCGGCGAACCGGTGAGGTCCATGTCCTCCAGCGACGGCAAGTACCACACGAGGTCAGCCGACCCGCCCAGCAGCCGCAGCCCGAGGGCGGCATTTCCCAGCTCGTCCAGACGTTCGTTCCCCAGCACTGCGGTGCTGCCGAGGACCACCTGCCTGCCGTTGGCGCCGGCCGCAAGTACCCCGGCGGTCGAGCCGGACGGGCGGAAACAGGTGGTCCCGCCGTCGTACACGAATGCTGACCCGCCGCTGACCTGGCCTGCTGCCTGCGCATCGGGAAGGGAGCAGGCGGCGTCCAACGCGGGGGCGCCGTCCGGAACTACGCCGGCCTGCCTGACGCCGCCGTCCAGGGCGCGGAGCGTCTCGAAGCGTGGCGTGACCACCACTACCCGGGCACTTGCGGCCGCGAGGTCTCTGATGCGCTGCCCGTCCAGGGCTCCGTTCCTGTCGTAAAGCAGGAGGGTGGCGGATGAATTGCTCTCCAGGGCGGCCATCGCTGCGTCGTAGTCCCGGACGTCATGGACCCGGACCCCGTGGTCGCCAAGGATTTGGGCGACGGCGCGTGCTCCGCCGGGACCGGCATTGTTCACGGACAGTGGGACGACGTCCCCCTTGGGCGCCAGTTGGCCCCAGATCACCAGGCCAAGCCCGACGGCCACCAGAGCGCCGAATGCGGCAAGTCCCCGGTGGCGGCGAAGCCGGGACCGGAAGGACCGGACGGCAGCCCGCTCCGTGCCCGCGTCCCGGGCAGCCTCCGTCGCGGGGCCGGTCAAGGCAGGACCGCCGGCTGATGCCGGTCCGAGGGACGTTCAGGTTTGGCGGCCGCCAGTGCGTCGTCGAGCCGGACCATGCCCTGGTACTCCGCGCCGCCGGCAGGCCTGTTGCCGTAGCGGACCGCGTCGAAGGCCGCGGCTGCCTCTGCCAGCCGCTGTGCCTCAGCCCTGAACGGCACGGAGAGCTCGCGTGCGGTTTCATCGGCGGTCCGGCCCGGCTGTGCGTCGATGACCGCCCTTTCCTCGGCCGAGCGCACCAGGGCACGGAAACAGTCGACGACGGCGTCGCCCCACTTTCCGGCGGCCGCGGCCTCAGCGGCGCGGCGGCGGTAGTCCGTGGAGGTGATGGTGGTGTCAGCACCAAAGACATCCTTCGGCTTCCGGGCTGCCGGGTTGAGCCGTGGGCGGGCCAGGATAATGGCGACGGCGATGACCAGGACGATAACGATGCCGATGACAGGGGTGGGAACGGACCCGTCAGGTCCCGACGGCCCGTCCAGGGAACCAAGCCACTCGAGGAAGCCGCGCCACACGCTTTCCAGCCAGGATGGCTCGGCCTGCCGGTACTCTGGCTTCGCCAGCTCCTCCGCGGCCCACCTGCGTGCCTGTTCCGCCTCGGGAAGCACTGGCGGTTCAGCGGACATCCGGCCATGCACTTCCAGTCGGTCCTTGGGATCCGTGGCCCGGTGCGCTGATTGCAGTGCCCCGGCCAGGGACGCCGTCGGGATCAGCACCCGTCTCAAGCAGGCGGAGGAGCGTGATGTCCAGGCCGTCCTTCCGCATCCGGAGGTCCATGTACAGCAAGGACATCACCGAAGTCTGGAAGGCGTAGCCCAACGCGCCCACCAGGGCGCCAAGGACGGCGGTTGCAATTCCAACAGCCACCGCCATCCCCGCATCCTGTCCGGAACCGCCGTGGGGCGAGACCACGGAGCCGAGGAAACTGGTCAACAGGCTGACGGGGATCATCACCACCTGGCTGATCACACCCACCAGAAGACTTACCACCAGGGTCATTCCGAAGATCCGCCACCAGTTGGCGCGGGTCAGCTGCCAGGACCGGCGCAGGGCGGCGAGGGGACCGACTTCCTCGATGACCACCGCGGCAGGGGCGACCATGACTTTGATGGCGATCCAGGCAAACGCTGCGAAGAAGGCAGGGACCAGGGGAATCAGGAACAGCGCGCCCACTGCCCTGTCGGTTCCGGCGATGAGCGCGAAAGCCACGCCGCCGAAGACCACGAAGGCAAACAGCACGGCAGCCACCAGCAGTGCAGCGAGGCCAATCAGCGCACCGGCCCTCGATTTGGCCAGGGCCCACATCTGGCGGAACCCTGTAGGCCTGTTGAGGATCGAGCGGGCAACAGGTACCACCATGGCCCCCTGGAGCACTGCGGAGATGATGAGCGTCAGGATACTGACCACCAGGATGGCGCCTGCGAAGCCGAATCCCATGCCGGCCAAATCCGCGGGGCTGGCACCCTCCACCCAGGCCTCGATGGAGCCGGCAGATGTGGCGGTCACTGCCGTGACGACGGCGGCCAGGATCGCCGAGAGCGACTGCGCCAGCAGGGCGGCACCCAGCATGGCTTTCGGGTTCCGGCGGATGGCCTGGAAGGAGCCGTCAAGGATCTCGCCAAACATCAGGGGCCGCAGGGGAACGATGCCGGGCTTTGGCGGGGCAACATAGCGGGGCTGTCCGTAGGGACTTCCAAACTGGTTGCCGTACCGGTTCCCGGAGCCGGGTCCATAGGGGGTTCCGTAGGGGTGCTGATGATAGCCTGCGCCCGGATAAGCCGGCGGGGGACCATTCCACGGAGCCTGCTGGCCGTACGGCGGCTGGCCCGGAACCTGACTGGCTTGGCCATGCGGGCCCGGCTGCTGGGACCACGGCCCGGGGGGACCCCACGACGGCGTGCCACCCCACGTCCCGCTGCCACCGCCGGCAGTGTCCCGGTTGGGAGCCACCCAACCGTCATCGCTTCTGCCGCGCGGGTATCCGCCGCTGCCGTCTTGGCTTTGGCCTGGCCAAGGTTCCCGGGAACCGTCGGAGGGCTGCTCCGCTCCGGCCGGTTCCTCCCGGCCTGAATCCTGTCCTGACACGCTCTTCCTTCCCCCATTCCGGCCGTGCCGTCGTCCCGCGGCCGGGCCCTGACAGCCGTAAGCCGCCGGGAAGGTCCGGCACGGTCCCAGCCTATAGTTCCGGCGTCGGACGTCCTAGCGTTCCGCCATGCCGAAGCCGCTGAACAGGACAAAGCCCCCCTGATAAGGGAATATATAACTATGAAGGCACGCATTCTGGTGGTTGACGATGACGAAGCGCTGGCCGAAATGATTGGAATTGTTCTTCGCAACGACGGCTTTGAACCCGTTTTCTGCGCGGACGGCGCCCAGGCGCTTGACATCTTCCGGTCATCGCGGCCGGACCTGGTCCTGCTGGACCTTATGCTTCCCGGCGTGGACGGCATTGAGGTCTGCCGGCAGGTCCGCGCTGAGTCAGACGTGCCCATCGTCATGCTCACGGCCAAGGCGGACACCTCCGACGTCGTCCGCGGCCTCGAATCCGGCGCCGATGACTACGTGCCAAAACCGTTCAAGCCCGCCGAACTTGTGGCACGGGTCCGGGCCAGGCTCCGCCCGGGGGACCAGAAGGCACCCGAGACCCTGCGGATCGCGGACATCACCATTGACGTTGCCGGACACACGGTAAGCCGCGGGAGCGAACGGATCTCCCTGACGCCGCTGGAGTTCGACCTCCTGGTGGCCCTCGCCCGCAAGCCGTGGCAGGTATTCACCCGTGAACTGCTGCTTGAACAGGTGTGGGGGTACCGCCATGCGGCGGACACCCGCCTGGTCAACGTCCATGTCCAGCGCCTGCGGTCCAAGATCGAGCAGGACCCGGAAGCTCCGGAAGTTGTATTGACGGTACGTGGTGTCGGCTACAAAGCAGGGGCCTGACCCCGCTTCCTCCGACGGGGAACGCCGGTCCGGCGTCCCCGCCCAGGCGACCCCGGGAGAAGCAGCGGACTCGGAACAGCGTGCCGTGGTAGAGCCGCACCAACAACTGGAGCCGCGCAACGAGCCGCAGCACCATCAAACCGCGCAGCACCACCCGGCGCCGGAGCACACGGACGCCATGAGCCCCGGATTCAGACAGTTCGCCTTCCGCGTGCGGATTTGGCAGCGGCGTGCCGTCATTGTCAGCCTCAGGGTGGCCAGGCTCGTAAAGACCGGCATCCTCCGCTTCCTGCCGGCCCTGCGTTACGTCGGACACGCACTGCACAAGCGTTGGCGCCGATCCCTGCAGTTCAGGACAGTCCTCACCACACTGCTTCTGGCAGTCACGTCGTTCGCCGTAGTTGGCGCCTACCTGTCGAACCAGATCGCCAACAACCTCTTCCAGGAACGGCTCACGCAGGCCGAATCGGAAACCCGGTACAACGTCAAGCAGGTCCAGGAGACGTTCGACGGCGCCCAGGTCACCGACCAGTCAAGCGTCATCACCCTGGTCTACGACACCCTGAACGCCGTGGAGGGCCGTGGCTCCGTGATCCAGCGCCGCTACGTCTTCGAAGCCATGCCGGAGCAGACCAAACCACGGAACCGCTGGGTGGAATCCCGGGCATCGGACCAGCTGACAGTCAGTGTCATCCCGCCTGAGCTCCGCAAGGCGGTGCAGGAGTCCGGCAAAGACCAGTACTGGGCGTCCACCGTGATCCCCGTGGGCACGGAGGACCGGCCAGGCATCGCAGTCGGTAACAAGGTGACCTTCAACGGCACGGTCTATGAGCTGTATCTGATTTATGACCTTAATACTGCGCAGCAGACGCTGGACGAGATCCAGAGCGTCCTCTGGGCCGGCGGCGCTGTGCTGGTGCTCCTGATCGGTGCCGTGGCCTGGTACGTCACACGCAACGTGGTGAGCCCGGTCAGCCACGCGGCGATGGTGTCGGAGAAGCTGGCCGCCGGGCAGCTGCAGGAACGGATGGTGGTCCGTGGCGAGGACGAGGTGGCCCGGCTGGGCGCCTCCTTCAACCACATGGCTGCCAGCCTGCAGGAGCAAATCACCCAGCTGGCCACCCTTTCGCAGATGCAGCAGCGCTTTGTGTCCGATGTATCCCACGAACTGCGCACTCCCTTGACCACGGTCAGGATGGCGGCCGAAGTGCTGTATGACGCCCGTGACGATTTCGACCCCATCAACAAACGGTCCGCCGAGTTGCTCTACAACCAGGTGGAGCGGTTCCAGTCGCTGCTCTCGGACCTGCTGGAGATCTCCCGCTTCGACGCCGGCGTGGCGGTGCTGGACGCCGAACCGGAAGATATCCTCCAAGTGATCGCCCACGTCATCGAGGGCGCGTCGCCCGTGGCCGCGGAGTACGGCTCAGAGATCGTTCTGAGTGCCCCCGCCGGCGCCATCGTGGTGGACATGGACGCGCGCCGGATCGACAGGATCCTCCGGAACCTGATCCTGAACGCCGTCGAACACGGCGAGGGCCGGCCGGTGACCGTTACCGTGGCAGCCAGCGAAACCGCCGTCGGCATCGCTGTCCGTGACCACGGCATCGGCATGGAACCGTCCGAAGCGGCCCGGGTCTTCGACCGGTTCTGGCGAGCAGACCCTGCCCGCGCCCGCACCACCGGTGGCAGCGGCCTGGGGCTGTCCATTGCCGCGGAGGACACCAAGCTCCACAACGGCTGGCTGCAGGCCTGGGGGAGGAAAGGCAGCGGAGCGAACTTCCGGCTTACCCTGCCGCTGCGCCAAGGCGAGGAGATCGGCAACTCGCCGGTCCAGCTCGAACCCGAAGACAACATCACCACCGGCGAACCGGGCAGCGTTCCCCGGGAACCCGACACCAGGAACATCCTGGTCCTGGAAACCGGAGCGGCGCGGTTGGCACCGCTGCCGACAACGAAGGAGAACCCATGACCGGCCGCGGCCGTCCGGCACAGCTTGGTGCTTTCCTGCTGGCGCTGCTGGTGGTGGTGCTGGCAGGCTGCGCCCGGATCCCCATCTCGGGACCGGTCGGCAAGAGCAGCGAAGGCAGCGCCGGCAACCTGAACGCGCCGGTCTTCCTCCCGGCAGCACCGCAACCGGGCGCGTCACCGGAAACCATCATTGACTACTTCTACCGCGCCGGCAGCGGTTACGAGGACGATTACGCGGTGGCCCGGCAGTACCTCACGCAGGCCTCGTCCGTGTCCTGGAAACCGGATCAGCGGGCCTTGGTCTACCGGGATGCGCGGGTGGTGGCCACGGGCACCGAAAACGTCTACAACTATGAATTGGACGTGGCCTACACCGTCGACGCCGACGGCATCACCACCCAGTCCCCGGAAGGCACCGTGGAACGGATCCCCGTTACGGTTACCCAGGTGGACGGGGAATGGCGTATCTCGGCAATACCGGACGGGACCGCCATCGCCGAGGAAACCTTCAAAGTGATCTACGGTGCGTACCCCATCTACTTCTACGACCCCACGTTCACGTATGCGGTCCCCGACGTCCGCTGGTTCATCAGGAACAAGACGGTCAAGGCCATGACAAGTGCGCTGCTGGCGGGGCCGGCCCCCTACCTTCGCGGCGCCGTGGCCAGTGCCTTCCCGTCGGGCATCAAGCTCGCCCGCGAGTCCGTCCCTGTGGTCTCGGGAGCCGCGCAGGTGGACCTGACTGCCAAGGAGCTCACGGAGACATCCCCGGAGGACCGTCTACGGATGCAGATGCAGCTCACGCTGACGTTCCGCAGCCAGCCCGACGTCGTCAATGTCGAACTGCGTGCCAACCAGGACCTGGTGAGGGTGGAGGACAACGGTTCAGTCCTCCCGCCGGTACAGGACAAGAGCGCCCCCTCACGCCAGATCGCGGTCAGCGGCAATGAACTGGTGCGCTACGAAAACAACAGGATTTCGCCACTTCCGGACATGCAGCCCGTCTCCGCCCTCGACCCCCGGTTCCCCGCAGAGTCCCCGGTATCCCAGACCGCTGCCTTCCTCAACGAGAGCCGAACAACCCTGTACAGCATCAATCCGGGCCAGCCGGCCCGGGCCCTGACTACCCGGAGTACGCTGAGCCGGCCCTCCTTCAGCCTTAACGACTGGGTCTGGTCGGCCGGGCCCGGAGGAAACGGTGCCACAGAGGTGGTGGCCTTCCGTCCCACCGGAGTTGCAGAAGGGGCATCCGTACCGTCCGTGACGCTGGCGCCTGCCTGGCTGGCGGGACGGTCCGTCAAGGAATTCCGGGTTTCCCGGGAGGGCGTCCGTGCGCTGGTCATTTCCGAGCAGAACGGCAAGACCCGGGTCCAGGTCGCCGGGATCATCCGCGGCGGCGACGGGACCCCCCGTGAGCTGACCCAGCCAATTACCCTGGCGACCGACAGCAACCCGGACCAGGGCGCCTGGGTCAACGACTCAACGGTTGTGGTCATGAAGGGCGCGGCGGCCGCCAACGTGACACCCGAACTACTTTCGCTCACCTCGGGACAGCCCCAGCAGCTCGCTCCCTGGCCGGGCCTGGTAGCGCTCAGCGCGGGAAACGGCCCGGAGGAGATTTACGGGCAATCGTCTGAAGGCATCTTCCAGCGGCTTGGAAACGGATGGTCTCCCCAGATCAAGGGTCCCATCGATCCTTCGTTCCCGGGGTAGGGACTGCACATCCTGCCGGCCAGGGGTGACGCGGCGCGGGCTGGGTCCACATAGGCGCTGCCGCTGCTTTCCTTAGCTGCCGGCTGCAGGAATCGTTGAGCCGTGAGCAACGAATCAACGCCCGGCAGTGGCCGGGCAGATCCAGACCTCCTCCCGTCCCAACCAGCAGCGAGGCACCGATCAGAACACCGGAGCGTCCTCCTGCGGTATGCCGACCAGGTGGTCGGAGCCGCAGCCGACCTTCTGGCTCTGGCCATCCCTTCTGACTGTGTGGGCTGCGGCGCCGAGGACCACCAGCTTTGCCCGCACTGCTCCCGGCAGGTACGCCGGCTCACTGCTGAACCGTTCCGTGCCGAAGCTGCCGCGCCCGCGCTGACAGATGTGGACGGAAGGATCCTGCTGCCCGTGGTTGCGGCCGGCGTCTACAGGGAAGAACTCGCGCAGGCTTTGCTGTCCTTCAAGCGCCACGGCCAGCACCGGCTCCGGAAGTGCCTTGGCAGGGCGCTCGCAGACGCGGTGCGGACGGCAACCGGAGACCGCCAGCATGTTGTCCTTGTTCCGGTTCCCACCAGTTCCGCCGCCTATCTGGCAAGGGGGTTCAGCCCCGTGCACCTGCTCCTTGCCGAGGCAGTCCGGCAGCTTCCCGGCGCCGTTATGCAGGACGTCCTGGCCAAGTCCACCCCCGGAGGTATCCGGCCTGCGGGCGGCCAGAAAGGCCTCGACAGGGGTGACCGGGCACGACGCGTCCGGGGCTCCATGGCGGTGCGGCGGCGCGCCCGCGGCACGGTTGCGGGGACCCGCTGCATCATCGTCGATGACGTCCTCACCACGGGTTCCACGCTGTCTGAAGCCGCGCGTGCACTGCACCGCGACGGGGCCCGGGTGGCAGGGGCGGTGGTCCTCGCCGCAACGCGTCCGCCGGTCTCGGGCAGCTTGGACGGCGCATCCTAAGCCAGCAGCGAAACTACGGCGACTTAGAAAAAAATAAACCGGGAAAGGATGAATAACGGATGACGATGAACTAACGTCGGTGGTGGGTACCAAGACAGAATGTACCTTTCGATGGCGGCTCGGAGAGGGGCTCGACTGTCAGGCAGATCGGCCCAGGGAAGCGCCGCCGTCGTGTCACCGAAGTCATTTGGAGGGCACCATGGAGTTTATGATCAGCGGACGAAATCTGACAGTGTCAGACCGGTTCCGCGAATATGCCGGGGAGAAGATCTCAAAGATCGAGTCGTTGGGGGACAAAGTCCAGCGGGTCGATGCCAAGGTTTCCAAAGAGACCAATGCCCGGCAAACAGGCGACCAGTTGACCGTTGAGGTGACAGTCCTGGGCCGCGGACCGGTGATCCGCGCCGAAGCCAGCGCTGCAGACAAGTTCGCCGCCTTCGATCTTGCGTACAACAAGCTGCTTGAACGCCTGCGCCGGGCCAAGGACCGGAAGAAGGTCCATCACGGACGCCACACGCCCAAGGCTGTGAGGGAAGCAACCGCGTCCCTCGAACCGGCCAGTGCGCACGAGCCCCTTTACATGGAGGCCAGCCACCGCAGTGAAGCGAGCGCGTCATCCGCCGACAGGTCTCCCTACGACGTGGACAACGATATTCCGGCGGGTGATTCCCCCGTCCTGATCCGCCGGAAGGTCTTCCCGGCAGCGTCGCTGACGCTCGACGACGCAGTGGACAACATGGAACTCGTGGGCCACGACTTCTATCTGTTCGTCGACAAAGCCACCAATACCCCGTCCGTCGTGTACCGGCGGCGCGGCTGGACTTACGGTGTAATCACGCTGGACCACGAGTGCGAACCCGGAGACACCGTGGTGGAAGAAAAGATCCTTGCCTACCGTTCGGATGATGCTGCGGCTACCGCTTAGGGTGCTGGCAGCAACCAACAGAGAGGACTGGCGTGCCGGCTGCGCTGAGCCTTAACCAGGCCCGGCGGATCGCACTGGCAGCACAGGGGCTCGACAAAGGACGGCCCACCGGACCCGTAACTTCGCGGACGGTGGGCCGCACCTTTGCCCGTTTGCAGCTGGTCCAGATCGATTCCGTAAACGTCCTGGCGCGGAGCCATTTCCTCCCCTTTTATTCGCGGCTAGGGAACTACGACCGGAGCATTCTGCAACGGATGTCAGGGGTCCACCCGCGCCGGATGGTCGAGTATTGGGCGCACGAGGCCAGCTACATCCGGCCGGAACACCATGCGGACCTCCTGCTCTGGCAGAAGCGGGCGTGGGTTGGTGCAGGAGGCATGGACCAGGAACAGCGCGCTGCGATATCGGAACGGATCCTGGCAACCCTTGCCGGAAGCCGTCCGCTGACAGCGTCCGAACTGACCGCCCGTATCGGCCACGTGGAAGAACGGCAGACAGGCAACTGGGGCTGGAACTGGAACGCCGTCAAGAGGGTCCTGGAACACCTCTTTGAAGAGGGGCTCGTCTCCGCAGCTTCGCGGACAGACCAATTCGAGCGGAAGTACACCCTCACGGCGAGGATTCTCCCGCAAGCCCGAATGGGTGCGGGGGAGGACCCCAAGGGTGCCCGGGACCGGGCCGGGGCACTGGACCGGCTGACGGAGGCTGCCGCCCGCGCGCACGGCATCGGAACTGTCCGGTGTTTCGCCGATTATTTTCGGACACCCGTCAAGGCAACTGCCCAGTCTGTGGAGCGACTGGTTGAGCGGGGCGCCTTGGAACCGGTGACTGTCACGGGCTGGAACAGGGATATCTACCGCCATCCCGATGCTGTCCTGCCGCGGCGGGCAACCGGACGTGCCCTGCTCAGCCCTTTTGACTCCCTGGTGTTCGAGCGTCGCCGGCTTGAAGAACTCTTTGGTTTCCATTATCGGATTGAGATCTACACGCCCGAACACAAGCGGAGGCACGGCTACTACGTCCTTCCCTTCCTCCTCCGGGACGGCATCGTCGCCCGGGTGGACCTGAAAGCCGACCGCGCAGGCGGAAAACTGCTGGCCCGGGCCGCTTTTGCCGAGCCGGCCGCCCCGCCGGACACCGCCGTCGAACTTGCCGCGGAACTGCGCCTCATGGCTGAATGGCTGGGGCTTCAGTCCGTGGAGGTTTGGCCGTCCGGCGACCTCGCGCCGGACCTGGCGCTGGCCATCGGCAACGCGGACTCCGATCCGCTCTGAGGGAAACCGGCATCGGCAGGTTGTCTCTCCCGTAGACTAAAAACGCCAGAATTCGGCGGCATGAGACTGGGAGCATCTTCACGTGGCATCACTTATCGAAAAACTTCTCCGCACGGGTGACAAGAAAACACTTCGGCAACTGCGGAACTATGCCGACTCCATCAATGCCCTCGAAGACTCGTTCAAGACCTTTACCGATGCCGAGCTCCGTGAGGAGACGGACCGGCTCAGGGAACGCCACCAGGACGGCGAAAAGCTCGATAACCTCCTGCCGGAGGCCTTCGCGGCTGTTCGGGAAGCGTCCTCGCGCACCCTTGGAATGCGGCACTTCGACGTCCAGCTGATGGGTGGCGCCGCCCTCCACCTGGGCAATATTGCTGAGATGAAGACCGGTGAAGGCAAGACCCTGGTGGCAACCGCTCCTGCCTACCTGAATGCCCTCACCGGCAAGGGTGTCCACGTCGTCACCGTGAACGACTACCTCGCCGAGTACCAGTCCGACCTCATGGGCCGCGTCTACCGCTTCCTCGGGCTGACCAGTGGATGCATCCTTGCCAACCAGGACCCTGCGGTCCGGCGCGAGCAGTACGCGGCGGATATCACCTACGGAACCAACAACGAGTTCGGTTTCGACTACCTGCGCGACAACATGGCCTGGGACAGGAACGAACTGGTCCAGCGTGGACACAACTTCGCCATCGTCGATGAAGTTGACTCCATCCTCATTGACGAAGCCCGTACCCCCCTCATCATCTCGGGGCCCGCCCAGGGCGACACGAACCGCTGGTACAGCGAATTCGCCAAGGTCGTTTTGCGGCTGCAGCCCGAAAAGGACTACGAAGTCGATGAGAAGAAGCGCACCGTCGGCGTCCTGGAGGGCGGCATCGAAAAGGTCGAGGATTACCTCGGCATCTCGAACCTGTACGAGTCCGCCAATACACCACTGATCGGCTTCCTCAACAACGCCATCAAGGCCAAGGAGCTGTTCAAGCGGGACAAAGACTACGTCATCATGGACGGCGAGGTCCTCATCGTTGATGAGCACACCGGCCGTATCCTTGCCGGCCGCCGGTACAACGAAGGCATGCACCAGGCGATCGAGGCCAAGGAAGGCGTCGAGATCAAGGCGGAGAACCAGACCCTGGCCACCGTCACCCTGCAGAACTACTTCCGCATGTACGGCAAACTCTCCGGCATGACCGGCACCGCCGAGACCGAAGCCGCCGAGTTCATGAGCACCTACAAACTCGGCGTCGTGGCCATTCCCACCAACCGCGACATGCAGCGCATCGATCAGTCCGACCTTGTCTTCAAGAACGAAACAGTGAAGTTCGATGCCGTCGTCCGCGATATCGCCGAACGCCATGAAAAGGGCCAGCCCGTCCTGGTGGGTACCACCAGCGTCGAGAAGAGCGAGTATCTTTCCCGGCTCCTTGCCAAGGACGGCATCCGCCACGAAGTCCTGAATGCCAAGAATCACGCACGGGAGGCCGCCATCGTTGCGCAGGCCGGCCGTAAGGCTGCCGTAACGGTGGCCACCAACATGGCCGGACGAGGCACCGACATCATGCTGGGCGGCAATGCCGAGTTTACGGCTGTCGCTGAACTTGCCAAGCGCGGCCTGGACCCGGAGGAGAACTCTGAGGAGTACGAGTCCGCGTGGCCGGCTGCCCTTGAAGCAGCCAAGCAGGCCGTCAAGGATGAGCATGAGGAGGTCCTGAACCTCGGGGGACTGTATGTCCTTGGCACCGAACGCCATGAGTCCCGGCGCATCGACAACCAGCTCCGCGGCCGTTCCGGACGCCAGGGCGACCCGGGCGAGTCCAGGTTCTACCTTTCCTTGACCGACGACCTCATGCGGCTGTTCAACTCCGGCGCCGCAGAACGCCTTATGAACAGCTCCGTTCCTGACGACGTGGCCCTCGAATCCAAACTTGTATCCCGCGCCATCGCCTCGGCGCAGGGCCAGGTGGAGGGGCGCAACGCCGAGCAACGGAAAAACGTCCTGAAGTACGACGACGTCCTGAACCGCCAGCGCGAAGCGATCTACAGCGACCGCCGCCGCATCCTCGAGGGTGACGACCTGCACGAAAAGGTGCAGTTCTTTGTCGAGGACACCATCATGGCCCTCATCGACGACGCCACCGCCGGAGGCAACGGCGACGACTGGGACTTCCACCAGCTGTGGACCAACCTCAAGACGCTGTACCCGGTGAGCGTGAGTGCGGACGACATCATTGAAGAAGCCGGAGGAAAGTCCCGGCTGACGGTGGAGTTCCTGAAGGAAGAGCTGCTTTCGGACGCCCGGCTTGTCTACCAGGCGCGGGAGGAAAGCATCGGCTCCGAGAGCATGCGGGAACTGGAACGCCGCGTCGTGCTGTCAGTTATCGGACGCAAATGGCAGGAACACCTCTACGAGATGGACTACCTCAAGGAAGGCATCGGGCTGCGTGCCATGGCCCAGCGCGATCCCCTGGTGGAGTATCAGCGCGAAGGTTTCACCCTGTTCCAAAGCATGATGGAAGCAATCCGGGAGGAAAGCGTCGGGTTCCTGTTCAACCTGGAAGTCGAAGTGACTCCGGCCCAGGATGTGGTGGTGGAGGACGCCGCCGGCGGACACACCGAACATGTTGAGCCGCAGGTCCGGGCCGCGGGTCTGGAAGCCCCCGAAAAGCCTGCGCAACTGCAGTACACCGCACCGAGCGAGGGCGGTGGCACCCAGACCCGGGTGGAAACCCGCTCCACTGGACGCTCAGGCAACCCCGCCAAGGCGGCAGAGCAGGATGCGGCAAAGGACGCCGCCAAGCGTCCAGCCAAAAAGAAGCGGCGCTAAAGCAGCGTTCACGGACGAGGGCTTGTAACCAGAGGGCAGGGCCAGCGGGAGGCAGCATCCCGGGCCCTGCCCTCTGTTCGTCCGTGGAGTCTTCCGGGTAGTCACCCAATGACCAGTTCCGTGACCCGCCAGACCTGCTTGCTGCGCTCCAGTCGGATTGCCACGGCGCGGGCACGTACGTCATCGACCACGACTGCACTTGCTTCATAGGTGCCTTCTGCCACTTCGCAGATCCGCACTGACCGGACAATGGAGTTGCGGTGCAGGCGGCCCAGCGCAGGATTTCCGGTCCTGGTGATTTCCCTCCGAATCAGTGCGGCGCGGTGCTGGAGGGCAGCGAGGCAACGGGGGTCAAGCCGGCGGGCAAGTTGGTGGACGGGCCGGATACCGGCCAGCACTTCCATGGCAGCCTGCACTGTTCCCCGTGTAAGGGCCCGGACTTCCGCTTCCTCGTCCGCGGCCCGGAGCTGAACCGGCGCTCCGGGATGCGGGGCCAACCGGCCCGGGCCCAAGGCCCGCAGCTGCGTCTGTCGCAGGGCCTCCTGGCTGGTTGTGCCATTGGCGAAGCCCTTCTCGACATTACTGGCGGTTCTTCCCTGGAGGGCACGGATCGGCGTTACGGCTGGCATGGCTTTCCCCTTTCGTAAGTGCTGTGCCGGGACTCGGCCGGCATGGTTGCGGGTGCTTAGGACGGTGAGGGTGGCTGCAGGACTTGGCCCGGGAGCAGGACATCCGGGTTCTGGCCGATGACAGCCTTGTTGGCTTCGTACCAGCGCGGCCACTCGAGGGCGACGTCAATGTCGGAAGCGTTGCTGCCCAACTGGGTCCGCACAATGTCCCAGAGGGTGTCGCCGGCGAGAACTGCAACGGTTCCTGTTGTGTGATCTGAATCCCCGCCTGTTGTGGCTTCTTCGCGCGTGGCAGGCGGAGCCAGCATCGCTGGGTCCACCAACGGGGTGGTCCGGGGCTGCCATCGAGGCTGCAGCTGCGAATGGCCCGCGGCGCCGGAGCTTGCGTCCACAGTGATTGGGGCAGTTTCGGGCGTTGCGTGCGCAAGTTCTTCCCGTGCCGTCGATGTCGGCGTCAAACCGGGCGTTAAGGCCTGCTCCGGATGGCCTGCCCCCGGGGCCGTAGCCGGCGTGGAGGTGGCGTCCTCCATGGCGCGGCCTGCCGGACCTGTGGAAGCAGCCGGCGATTCAGGTGTTGCCTTCATAGCCGAGGCGTACTCCTGTGTGGGCGCCCACTGCGGACCCGGAGCGAGGGTTTCGGCGTTGGCCGCTGCCCCGGACACCAGTTGCAGTGAGACCGCTGCGACAACCAGGCGCCTCATGAATGCGGGCGAGAGCCTGCGCGTCAGCGAAGCTGCACGGTCATTGCCTCGTCGCTCCAGGAGCACGCCCGCTGCGGCGGCAAGAAGGGACAGGAACCACCAGGCGATCAGTATCGAGCCCGAAATCAGTGCTACGGCCCCCAGAATGTCCTCGGCGGACGTGCTCTGGTGCCTGTCCGATGCCACCTCCCACTGCTGGACAAGTCCAAATCCAATGAAGACGAGCAGAGCTCCCAGAACCAACAACGCCGACGCTATCAGGGCGTCGTATCTGGCTCCGTGGGAGTCACGCTTCATCATTACTCTCCTTTTGATGCAGTTTGATGCAGTTTGATGTTGCTTGATTTAGTTTGCTCCCGCATTCAGTCATATGTCCAGACGGTGGAGAGAAAAAGTTTGGAGAATTGACGGCGTGCGCGCGCGGACCTACTGTGGCCGAATGCGCTGGGATGCACTCTTCAATGACCTGGAAAGCCAGCTTGTGGAATCGGACCGGCTTTCGCTGGAGGCCGAGATCGGCGAGAGGGCCAGGGCCGAACTGGTGGCCATCGAATTGTCCGACCGGCTCCGCGGCGTACTTGGTTGCACGCTCGGAGTCCACCTCCTCAGCGGAGAGTCGGTCCATGGGCGGCTCGCCCACGCCGGTGCCGAGGCGCTGGTTATTGACGAGGACCGGTTCCAGGTCCTGATTCCATATCCGGCGGTTGCCCGCTACGTGGGCATGGGCAGGCAAGCAAGAACGGAAGTGTCGGCCGTGCGGCGCGCACTGGGGTTGGCACACTCGCTCCGGGCCCTCGCCCGGGACAGGGCTGAGCTCGCTATCAGCCTCTGTGGCAGCACGGGAATCACGAGGTTGGAGGGCGTGATCGACCGCGTGGGTAAGGACTACGTGGACGTGGCGGCGGTGACTCCCGGTGAAGCGCGGAGGAGCCGGCATGTGGGGGACGTTTCAACCGTGCCGTTCGCCGCGCTGGCGGCCATCAGGTCCAGGAGGCAGACAGGGATGTAGCCGCCGCGTGTCGGCACGGCCGGAGGCTACGAAGCACGATCCCGCTCAGACCGACTTCGACTTGGCTTCCTGGATCATCCTGCTCGCTTCGGCATAGCGTTCCTCGATGTACTGTTCGAGCATCTTCTCTTCCACACGCCATTGTCCGCGTCCGCCGACCTGGATGGCCTTCAATTCTCCGCTCCGAACAAGTGCGTAGGCGGCCGGAGAGTTGATCTGGAGCTGCTCGGCTACATCTGCGAGCGTGAGGAACCTGGGCATGCCTCCATTTTGCCATCCGAACGGTGCACCCGCTGCGTTATCCACAGTTCCGCCATATTTGCGGCTTTGACTTTTGTTCCGGCGTCCGTCCCGCAACAATGAGGTGTCCGGCCACGGAGTGGCCCGCCGGTATGTCTAGGGGGAGAAACGGCATGGCAGCAGAAACATCCGCCGCATCAGGGCGCCTGAAGCGCCCGTCGTGGAAGGATCCGCGCCTGCTGGTGGGGATCCTCCTGGTGTTTGCATCAGTTGCGGGCGTTGTGTTCCTGGTTGGAAGTGCAGACCAAACAACTGAGGTCTACGCTGCCCGCGACGGCATAGCTGTGGGCGAAGCGCTGACGGAGCAGAACGTGGTCCGCGCCAAGGTGCGTCTCGGCGATTCGGAGCAGCACTACATCACCGCCGAATCAGGGTTGCCCCAAGGCGTCGTGGCGGTGCAGCGCATCGGAAAGGACCAGCTGGTACCGCGTGCGAGCCTCGGGGAAGTGGATGACCTTGACCGCAAGCCGGTGGCCATCACGGTGGACGGAACCCTTCCTGAGCAGGTTATCGCAGGTGCCCGCGTGGATGTCTGGGTAGCCCAGCCCGATGCCAAGAACGGATTCAGTGAACCCAAGCTCCTGCTGCCGGGTGCCGAAATCGCCGAGGTAACAGCAGGTTCAACAACACTCGGGTCGGCCAAAAGTACAGTGCTGATGGTGCTGGTGGAGGACGGCCGGATGCCGGCCATCCTGGGCGCCCAGGTCAACGACGCCCGGATCTCCGTTGTGTGGAACCCCGGAGGCGCCAAGTGAGCATACCGGTGGTCACCGTAGGGCAAAGCCGGGAGGACCTGGTGGGCGGGCTTGAACGCCTGCACGGGCCAGTCACAGTGGTCCGGAGATGCGCTGAACTGCCCGAACTGCTGGCAGCGTGCCAAAGCGGGCTGGCCAGGGCTGCCGTCGTGGCAGACGGATCCGAAGGCCTCACGGCTTCGTTGGTCGACCGGCTGGGAGCCGTTGGCGTGGCCATCATCGCCCTCACCGACAGCGCCGAAGAAGCAGCGCGGCTCCGCAAGATCGGTGTCGCGTCCGCCCTGACAGGCGTGCAATCCGCTGAGCTTTCGGACCGGATCGCGGATGCCGTGGAGCAGCTGACGGGGGCACCGGGCCGTACGGGCGCAATGAGCTCCCTTGCGGACACCGGTGCAGCCCTGCATCCCACTGCCGCGGAGCCTGTGCCCGAACCGGGCGGGCCGGGACCGGGACGAATCATCGCAGTATGGGGACCCGCAGGCTCTCCTGGCCGGACCACCCTTGCCGCCAACATGGCCGCTGAACTGGCGGCCGACGGCAAGCAGGTCCTCCTCATAGACGCTGACAGCTACGGGGCGAGCGTGGCTGCTGTCCTCGGCCTGCTCGACGAATCGGCAGCATTGGCCCAGGCCTGCCGGCTTGCGGACCAGGGGGCACTGGATGCAGACGCCCTCCGCAGGCTTGCTGCCCCGGTAGCAACCACTGCCGGAACCTTCAGGGTGCTCACCGGCATTACGCGGGCAGATCGCTGGACGGAGCTCAGGGCACCGGCCCTGTCAATCGTCCTCGAACGGGCGCGGCAGATCGCCGACGTTATCGTGGTGGACACCGGCTTCTGCCTCGATGCGGATGAAGAACTGAGCTTTGACACCATGGCACCGCGGCGAAACGGAGCAACTTTGCGTGCCCTGGAGATGGCGGACACTGTGTTCGCGGTAGGGGCTGCTGATCCGGTGGGCGTGCCGCGGTTGGTCAAGGGCCTTGCTGAACTGGAGAACGCTGTTCCTCAGGCCGCCCCCACGGTGGTGATGAACAAAGTGCGGTCATCCTCGGTTGGCAGGGGCCCCGAACGGCAGCTGCGGGATGCCTGGGAGCGCTACGGTCCGGGATCCGGGCTTCACGCGTTCCTGCCGTATGACATCGCTGCCGCGGACGCCGCGTTGCTCGCCGGCTCTCTGCTGCTCGAAGCGTCGCCGGAGTCAGACCTTCGCCGCTCAATCCGCGCCCTCGTTTGTGCACCCGTCCAGCAAAAGTCGAAATCCTCTGTATTTTCTTCCACAGCAGGCCGCAGGGCAAAGGACTAGGCTCGCCATAAGAGCTGCAAGGGTGCAGCGCATATCGTGTGATGGAGGCGTTTGTTGATGTCGTCTGGATCCAGCGTGGAGGATCAGGCCCTTTCCGTTGAAGGCTTCGAAGGCTTCATGGGGGACTACTACCAGCATCTCGCCGAGGAGGACGCGCGCAGCTATCCGCAGGAGCTGTTGGCGCAGCGGGCTGACCATCACCGCGAGGTGGCATCCGAGCGGCTGCCGGGGCAGGCGAAGGTGGCTATTGCCGATGAGGAAGACAGCAGCGTCGTGTTCGTCGTTACGGACGACATGCCCTTCCTGGTTGATTCAGTCAACGCTGAACTGGTCCGCCAGCATGCGGCCATCAAGCTGGTCATCCACCCCATGTTCGTAGCCACGCGAAACCGGGAATCCGGGCACCTCGTCAAGGTCAACAGGGTTCCGTCGCATATCGGAATTTCCAGCGGTGACACTGCAGCCATGCCGAGCCTGTCCCACCTGATTGCCACCGGCGAGAACGCCTCACACATGGAGTCCTGGATCGCCGTCGAGATCGGCCGCATCTCCGAGGAGGCCAAAGCGTCGCTGCTTGAAGGACTGCAGCGCGTGCTCAAGGACGTGCGCGCCGCCGTCGAAGACTGGCCGAAAATGCGCCAAAAAGCGCTGCAGATTGCCGACAGCCTGGACCAGGTAGCCAACCCGGCCCAGATCGCCGAACTCCGGCAGGCACAGGACCTCCTGCGATGGCTCGACGACGGCAACTTCACCTTCCTCGGATATCGGGAGTACGTCCTGATCAACGTGGACGGGGAAGATGTCCTCGAATTGCGGGAAGACAGCGGCCTTGGACTGCTCCGGGCGGCGGCCGATTCCCCGCACATCCAGCACCTGACCGATACGGGCCGCAAAAAGGCGCGGGAGAAGCGTGCCCTTGTCATCACGAAGGCCAATTCCCGCTCCACCGTCCACCGGTCCGCATACCTGGACTACATCGGCGTCAAGAGCTTCGACGCTGCGGGCAACGTCAATGGTGAACGGCGCTTCATCGGGCTGTTTGCCACCAGCGCCTATACCGGCTCCGTGCGCGAAGTCCCCATCGTCCGGGAAAAGGTAGACGCCGTCCTCCGTAATGCGGGTTTCCCGCCGGACTCGCACTCCGGCAAGGACCTGCTCGGCATCCTGGAGACCTACCCCCGCGACGAGCTCTTCCAAATCGAAGTCCCCGACCTCGCCGCCACAGCAGTCGGCATCCAGAAGCTGCAGGAGCGTCGCCGGACCCGGCTCTTCCTCCGGCCGGACATCTACGGCCGGTTCATGTCGGCTGTTGTCTACCTGCCGAGGGATCGCTACACCACCAATGTCAGGCTCCGGATAGAGCAGGAACTCCGCGAGACCTTCCAGGCAGTGTCCATTGACTATGAAGCCAGGATGACCGAATCGGCGTTGGCCAGGCTCTTCTTCCGGATCCGCCTGCCGAAGGATGCGGACGTCAGCCACGTTGACAGCGGAGAGCTCGAAAAGCGGCTGGTCCGTGCGGCCAGGTCCTGGAGCGAGGGCATCGCCGAGGTGCTTCGCGACGGCGGGGACGCGGCCGAAGCCAAGGAGCTCGCGGCAATCTGGGCTGAGGCGTTCCCGGCGAGCTACCGGGTGGACTACGAAGTGGAAGATGCCCTTGACGACATCGCACGCTTCGAGAAGTACGGAGCGGCTGCCGAGCGCACCGAGGGGGCGCGGCAGGAGCGCCCGGGCGTCCACGTCTACCTCCCCGAAGGCGCCGGCGCCACGCTTGAGGAAGATGCACGGGTCAAGCTGTACATGCTTGAGCCCAAGAGCCTGAGCCAAATCCTTCCGTTCTTCCACAACCTGGGGCTCGAGGTGCTCGATGAACGGCCCTTCGAAATCGAGACCGCGGACCGCCGCGATTTCTTCCTCTACGACCTCGGACTGAAGTACCCGGCCGGCGTCGACCCTGTTGCAACCGGGGGCTTCCTGGCGGACTCCTTCAGCGCAGCTGTGACCGGCGCAGCGGAATCCGATGCTTTCGACCGCCTGGTTCTTCGGGAGGGACTGCACTGGCGCCAGATCACTGTGCTGCGTGCCTATGCCCGCTACATGCGCCAGATGGGCAACACCAATTCGTTCGGGTTCATGGCCGATACCCTCCTTGCCAACCCCGATGTGACCAAGGGACTCAGTGCCCTTTTCGCTGCACGGTTCGACCCGTCACTGGATACTGATGCACGGCAGGCGGCCCAGGAATCCGTGCGCGAGGAACTGTCAGCGTCCATCGAAAAAGTTGCAACACTTGATGCCGACCGCGTCCTGCGGACGTTCGTGAACCTCATCGAGGCCACCCTGCGGACCAACTTCTACCAGGACAAGCGGCACCTGAGCTTCAAGCTCGATCCGGCGCGGATCGACGGTTTGCCGTTCCCGCGTCCCATGTACGAGATCTGGGTCTACTCTCCGCGCGTTGAGGGAGTGCACCTCAGATTTGGCAAGGTTGCCCGCGGTGGCCTGCGCTGGTCCGACCGCCGGGAGGACTTCCGCACCGAGGTGCTCGGCCTGGTGAAGGCCCAGACGGTAAAGAACGCAGTCATCGTTCCCACCGGGGCCAAGGGCGGCTTCTTTGCAAAGCAGTTGCCGGATCCCTCCGTCGACAGGGCGGCGTGGATGGCCGAAGGCGTCGAAAGCTACAAAACCTTCATCCGGGGCCTACTGGACCTCACCGACAATCTCGTTACCGAAGGCGCGGACGAAAAGTTGGTGCCGCCGTCGGACGTTGTCAGGCATGACGACGACGACTCGTACCTGGTGGTCGCAGCGGACAAGGGGACCGCGACGTTCTCGGACATTGCCAACGGCCTGGCCGCTGAGTATGGATTCTGGTTGGGAGACGCTTTCGCTTCAGGCGGTTCCGTTGGCTACGACCACAAGGCGATGGGCATTACGGCCCGCGGCGCGTGGGAATCCGTGAAACGGCACTTCAGCGAGCTGGACCTGGATACCCAGACCCAGCCGTTCACCGTGGTGGGCGTCGGCGATATGTCCGGCGACGTGTTTGGCAACGGCATGCTGCTGTCCCGGCACATCCGGCTGCTCGCTGCCTTCGATCACCGGCATATCTTCCTGGATCCGACGCCGGATGAGGAGCAGTCCTTCACCGAACGCCGGCGCCTGTTCGAACTGCCCCGGTCGTCATGGGACGACTACGACAAGTCCCTCATCAGCGACGGCGGCGGTGTCTTCGCCCGGCAGGCCAAGTCCATTCCGGTGTCGCCCCAGGTGCGCGACGCCCTGGGACTTCCCACCCACACCACGGAGCTCAGCCCGCCCGAACTCCTGAGGGCCATCCTGCTGGCCCCCGCAGACCTTCTGTACAACGGCGGAATCGGGACCTACGTCAAGGCCAGCAGCGAGTCCAACGCTTCGGTGGGGGATAAGGCCAATGACTCGATCAGGGTTGATGGCAGGGACCTCCGCGTCAAGGTTGTAGGCGAAGGCGGCAACCTCGGTATGACGCAGCGGGGACGAATCGAGGCGGCACTCCAGGGTGTCATCCTGAACACCGATGCCATCGACAACTCCGCAGGCGTGGACTGCTCCGACCATGAGGTCAACATCAAGATCTTCGTTGACCGGATGGTCGCTGCCGGGAAGCTGGACGCGGCCGAACGTGCCGAATTCCTTGCCTCGATGACCGACGAAGTGGCACGGCTCGTCCTGGAAGACAACATCGACCAGAACATCCTGCTGCTGAACGACCGCACACGGGTTGCCGAGTGGAGCCCCAGCTACGAACGCCTCATGGACTGGCTGGAAAAATCAGCCGACCTGAAGCGCGACCTCGAAGCCCTTCCCACCACGGACACCCTGCGCGAACGGCTGCAGCAGGGCCAGGGCCTGACGTCACCTGAGCTCTCCGTCCTCGCCGCCTACGCCAAGATTGAACTGGCGACAGCCCTGCGGGAAAGCGATCTCGCGGACGATCCGTGGTTCCGGCAAACCCTCCGCGATTACTTCCCCACGCAGCTGCGTGAACGTTTCGACGCTGAACTGGACACCCATCCGCTGCGGCGTGAAATCATCGCCACGGTGGTGGCCAACGACATGATCAACATGGGAGGCATCACCTTTGCCTTCCGCGTCATGGAAGAAACGTCCGCCAGCGAAGTGGCGGTGGCCAAGGCGTTCGTCGCGCTGCGGGAGATCTACGAACTGGACGTGATGGTCCGGGAGCTCAACGGCCTGCCTGCGGCGTTCCCCACGGAGCACTGGAGCACGGTCCACCTGGATATCCGCAGGTTGCTTGACCGCGCAGTACGCTGGCTCCTTACCCAGGGCACCGTCTCCCAGCCCATCGATGAAGTGGTCGCTGAGTTCAAGCCGCTCATGGATCCCCTTCGTGCCCGCGTGCTGGACTACCTGCGGGGAGAGGATAGGGAACGGGTGGGAAGCTGGCTCGAGAACGCGCGCGAATGGGAACTTCCGGAGGGCCTTGCCCTGCGCTGGGCCGAGTTGTTCGAAAGCTTCGTGCTGCTGGATATCGCCAAGATTGCCCGCCTGCGGAAAGAGCCGGTCGAGGACATCGCCGCGGCGTATTACACGGTGTTCAACCGCTTCCACGCCGATTCCCTCCTGGAACGGATCAGCAGCCTTCCCCGTCAGGACCGCTGGCAGGCCCTGGCGAGGGCGGCACTTCGCGATGACCTGTACTCCACGGTGTCGGACATTACGACGGCGGTGCTGGACGCCACGGCCGCGGGCGACTCACCGGAGGCGCGGCTCACGGAGTGGGAAGCGCGGAACGCCGAACAGCTGGGCCGCGCAAAGAGCATGTTCGATGAGGTCAACGCACTCGAAACCGACGATATGGCGTCGCTGTCGGTAGCATTGAGGCTCTTGAGGTCTATCGTCCGGCGCTGATCAATCAGGCGTCGCAACTGGAGGTGCAGTGGCAATCTTTACCGACCCCATCAGGGAACACGCCGATTTCGGGCCGGGTGATGCCGAATGGCTTCACCTGCTGGTGGGGGACTGGCAGATGGTTGCGGACCTGGCCTTCGCCGACCTTGCACTGTGGTTCCCGCATCCCGAGTACGGGTACGTGGCGCTGGCCCACGTCCGGCCGTCCACTACGCACACCGTGTTCCATGGGGACTTCGTCGGCGAAGGCATCCGTTCCGACCTCCGGCCCCTGGTGGACAAGGCCTGGAACAGCAGGGCCATCGAGCGCTCCAGCGAGACAAACTGGAGCAGCGACATGGCACTGCGTGTCGAGGCTGTTCCCATGGTGCGGAATGGGCGGACCCTGGCCGTTGTCACCACGCACATGGACCTCTCCAGCTCGCGGATGCCGTCCCGCCTTGAGCTGACGTACCGTCAGTGTGCCTACGACCTGTTGCGGATGGGGACGCTCGGGCTGTGGCCGGACTTCGCCTCCCCAACGGGGTCGCGCCGAGGCGCACCGCGGGTGGGGGACGGGTTGATCAGGCTCGACGCTGACGGCGTGGTGCAGTACGCCAGCCCCAACGGTGTTTCTGCCTTCCGCCGGCTGGGCGATGGTGAATCGCTGGAGGGCCGTTCACTGGCTGAAGTGACTGCCAGCCTCCTCAAGGACCGGCGCATGGTCGATGAAACGTTGCCCCTGGTCGTTACCGGGCGGATGCCGTGGCGCAGTGAAATCGAGTCCCGCGGCGTCAGCCTGTCCCTCCGGGCAATTCCCCTGCGCGACGAACAGCAACGTTTCGGTGCCCTGGTGCTGTGCCGCGACGTGTCGGAGCTCAGGCGGCGGGAAATGGAACTGGTCACCAAGGACGCCACCATCCGCGAAATCCACCACCGGGTGAAGAACAATCTGCAGACCGTTGCTGCCCTGCTGCGGATGCAGTCGCGCCGGATGGTCAGCGAGGAAGCCAAACAGGGCCTGGAACAGGCGATGCGCCGGGTTGCGACGATCGCACTGGTCCACGAGACCCTGTCCCAAGGCCTGACCCAGAGCGTCGATTTTGATGAACTGATCGGACGGCAGTTCAGGTTGTCCGCAGAGGTCGCATCGCCGTCCCAGCAGGTGAAGACGGAACGTTCGGGCACTTTCGGCGAGCTGCCCAGCGACCTGGCCACCCCACTGGCGCTGGTGATCAATGAACTGGTGACCAATGCTGTGGAACATGGCCTTGAGGGGCGGGCAGGGACGGTGTGGCTCATTGCCGACCGTGCGGAGGGCGAGGACGGCGACGGTGAAGAACTCACCGTGACCATCGCCGACAATGGCGTGGGACTTCCGGACACTCCGCACGTCGAGGGCCTTGGTCTTCAGATCGTGCGGACCCTGGTAACCAGCGAGCTTGGCGGAACCATCCAGTGGCTGCCCCGCGAGGGTGGCGGCACGGCGGTCCGCATCCGCCTCAGCCTCACGGGCAGGTAGCCGGACGCCGCGGGTGCTGTCCGGGCGCGTGCCCTGGCACTGAATGGAGAGAGCCCCGGCGGCAACCTGATCGGTTGCTGCCGGGGCTCTTTCTGTGTGGTGAAAATTCCTCCGCAGTATGTAAGGAGGGCTTGCCTGTTATGAGGCGCGGCGTGCCCGGGCTGCCCGGCGCTTGAGGGCGCGGCGCTCGTCTTCGCTCATGCCGCCCCAAACGCCGGCGTCCTGGCCGGATTCAAGTGCCCACTGGAGGCAGGTGTCGACTACCGGGCACCGGCGGCAGACACTCTTGGCTTCCTCGATCTGCAGGAGGGCCGGTCCTGTGTTCCCTACAGGAAAGAAGAGTTCCGGATCCTTCTCGAGGCACGCTGCGCGGTTACGCCAATCCATGCTGATTAGTTGCTCCATTTCCGGGAATCGCCCTTTGTGAAATTATTCACTAGTAGCTACAAAGGAAAAGGGCCCGGCAGGGCCCCCTTGGTCATCTTCATCAAGCCTGTCATGTTAACGCTGTGTAAACAAGGGGTAATAACGCTTGATATCCCGGGAATGCTGAGCGATACATCACACTGCTGGCGCTGGCCCTCACCAGTCTCCGACTATGTCGGGTAGGGTGCCAGTGTGTCAAGACCCCCTTCCAACCCAGCAGATCCATCGCCTCCATCCGGGGAACACCACCCTGTCCGGGATGGTGCCGCAGCAGCAGGGAAGGTGCGTCCTCCCCGCGCGGCTGTCCTCATTGCGGTGGTCGTTGCGGCAGAGGCCACAGCTCTCCTTGCGGCTGCTGCATGGTATGCATTCGAGCTGGTATCGGGGAGCCCGGTCCTGTCCTTCTGGGGTGCGGTGTTCACGCTCGGGCTTCTGCTCGCCTTTTCGGCGTGGCTGTACGCGGTCGGTCATTTCCTGTACCGCGGGTTCCGGTGGACCCGCGCGGCGGCACTGGTTGCCCAACTGTTCGTTCTGACGATCGGTTTCCCCACCCTGACCAGCGGACTGGTCCTTGCCGGACTGGCTATGGTTGTCCCCGCGGTGACAGCCCTTGTGCTCCTCTTCCACGGCAGCGTCATCGCCTACGCCTCCCGTACCGGTGGGGCGCCGCCGGCCCTATAGCCCGCACTGGCGCCTCCCACTGCCGGCGGCCTCAGCCCCGGGTGGCGTCCAGGCAACCTGCAGTGCGGCGGACGCTCCTCCGGAAATCAGCACTGCCCTGCCCGGAGGAGCAGCAGGCTCCGCTTCGAAGCGAACGCCGAAGAGGTCTCCGTCCGCCAATGAGCGCGGCGCGAGCAGCAGCCCGGCGCCGTGAGCCCTGGACGCCATGACAAGGGGGAGTCGCTGGAGCAGCAGGGGATTGTAGTTTGCTGTCAACAGGACGGTGTGGCCCCGTGACTGGAGTTCCGCCAAGGCGGTCAGCGCGTCGGGAGACAGGTGGTCGGCATCGTCGGCGATGAGGATCCGGCGCCCTGCCGCGGTCCGGGACGCGGGGTCCAGCAGCAGCGATGTCCAAAACCTGTTCGGCTCGGCAGTGTCCGGCGGATACACCCAGCAGGCTTGCGGGTTCAGGATCCGCAGCGCCCGGAGGCTGTTGCTTTTACCGCCGCCGGGGCGGCCAAGAATCGCGAAAACGCCGCCGGCGGGTAAGTGGAGGCGGACCGGGGAGAGTTCGTCCCCACCCACGCCAATCAACAGTCCGGAAGGGGTGGAACCGGCGCCGGCCACGAATGAAGCGGGGTTGGCCGCAGACTCCTGAACGTCCGTCGCTGAGACGAGCGGAGGCAATGACTCAATCCGGAAGGGCGGTGTTCCCGACTTTGCGCTTAGCTCCGTGTCTGTATCCCGTTGCCATTGGTCCGCCGTGGCGAGGTCGTAGACCTGGCAGACCGCAGGCTCGCTTCCGGCGACTGGTCCGAAAGCCACGGCCCGCCCTTTCACAGGTGCGGTGGAAGGCATCCTGGGCCAAGCGAGCCTACTGTCCTCGTTGGAGGCTGCGGGGAAGAACAGCCGGTTGGGTAGCGACCCGCCAAACCGGGCGGTGGCCAGTTCCCGTTCACCGGATATGGCGACAGTTATCCCGGCGCGCTGACCGTCCCGGACCAGATCCTGTACCAGGTCCTCAGCCCACGCAAGCGGTCCGGACCTGAAGGCAGACACCCAGGATCCCCACCCGGAGATGACGAGCACCAACGGAATGGCCCCTTGATCCGGGCGGCTGAGGCGCTTGCCAAGCTCGCGGACCAGCCGCTCCAGTACCCGGACCGCGCGGCGGAGTTCGTGGATTCCAACATGGGCCCCCGTCCTTCGGTGGCCGGCGGCGTGCTGGAGTCCGCCAGGGGCATCGAGGAAGTAGCAGTGCGACTCACGCGGGTGTGCCAGCAGGCGGCGGATTGCGAGGTCCAAAGCTTCAGCGGCGCCGGAGGAGGCAGAGCCAATGAGTGCCAGGTGGCCGTTCCGGGTTGGTTCCCAGGTGAGGGGAAGGACGCATTGGGCGTGGGGCAGGTCCATGGCGCCGAGCTCAATAGACCAATCAGGCCGCGATCCGGTTGCCGACCGGCTGCGTGCCTGCTCCTGTCCAGCCACAGGCTCACGGAGGTCATGCGGAAGGGGAGGAGCCACTGGCTGCCGGGGAAGGGACCCACCCCGTGCTGCCCAAAGCGTGCGGACCAATACAATATAGGGCCGTGCGGCCTGCGCTGGGGTTTGCGTTTGGCGGCCAGGTGCACCCCCTTCGACTGCCCTCAGGAAATCGAAGGTGCGTTGAACATGAAGTGCACCGTTTCGGGTCTCCCTGCCGGAGAGGTTCAGTGTTGCCGCCTGGAATTCCTGGGCAGGCTCAGTCCCGCGTGCAAGGAACGCGCGACCTGGGCGGTCCAATCCGATGCCTGCCGCAGCTTTGGTGCCGATAATGTCATGGGATTCCATGTCGGACTGCACCCGCAGCGCAATGCTTGAGGTCACGTTGGCCCTGATATCGGCTGTCAACGCTCCCTGCGGCCGCTGCGTGGCCATCACCAGATGGATGCCGAGGGACCGTCCGATGGCGGCGATGCGCATCAACTCCCGCAGGACCTCCGGGGCGTCGTCCACGAGCATCCTGAACTCATCGATGATGATGACCAGATGGGGGAGTGCGGGGCCGGCCGTATCCGTGGCGGACCGGTAGGACGCCAGATCAGGCACTTTGGCCGCGGCGAGTGCCTCTTCGCGGAGACGGATCTCGGCCCGCAGTGACGCAAGCGTGCGGTCCAACTCGCTGGCGGACAAGTCCGTCAGCAGCCCTACGCAGTGCACGAGGTCGGCTAAGGGGCCCAGTCCGGAGCCGCCCTTGAAGTCAACGAACAGGAAGTTCACCAGTTCCGGCGGGTGACTTAGTGCCAGCCCAACAATTAAGGTGCGCAGAAGCTCCGACTTCCCCGAGCCGGTGGTCCCAGCCACCAAAAGATGCGGCCCGTCGCCGTCAAGGTCCCAGGACCTGACGCCTCCGGCGCTGAGCCCCAGCGGAACTGCCAGCCCCGTCGCCTGCTCCGCCGTCTGCCACCGCGCAGCTGTTGCGGCCGCTGATAGAGGCATGACTTCCTCCAGGGCGCACGTATCCGGGACGCAGTCTCCGCGTGCCCTGCCATCTTCTCCGGCTGCAAGGTTCCGGCAGAACGCGTCAAAGACCTTTGCAGGCGCCAGATCGGGCACGAATTTCACGTGGGCTTCCTGGCAGGCGAGGGACGATTCCGGCTCGGACAGTTCCACGTCGGCGTTGCTGGCTGGCTCTCCCGGGGTTGTGAATCTAAGGACCTGCCATCCGAGCTGGATTCCGGTGGCGGCAAGGGTGTTGTCCGTTTCCCGGCAGTCGAACGGGCCCCCCAGAATGAGGACTCCGTGCGGGCCGTCCCCGGAAAAACTCTCTGACAAATGCCGCCGGCACGACTCGCCGGTTGCCGTGAGGACAACGCGGGGAAGGAACCGTGCAGCAAGTGGAAGGACCTCGGGCTGGCCGTGGATGACCACCCTGGTCGCAATGCCCCGGGGATAACCCGCCAGCTGCATGACCAGCGCCCTGATCATGGCGTCCAACCCCGGGCGTGCTCCGCGAAATACCGTCTCCGGTCGGGACGGGTTGAGGAGGATCGGCAGCGCACCCGCGGAAGGCCGGCCCCGGACTGCGCCGGCGGGCTGGACGCTGATATTCGCGGGCTGGATGCCCAGTCCGAGTCGAAGCCAGATCCTGCCATCCCCGGCACCCTCCCTGTGGGATCCAAGGCGCTGCGCCCTCAAGGCGACGGTGGCCAAGGACGGCCCGGCCCGCCGTCGTCGTTCTTTGTCCTTCTGGACAGCCGCGGCGACTGCGGCGGCGGTTTCCCGCCGCTGCTTTCGCCCTGTCAACAGCGGGATCAGCACGGAGACGGCGGAGGCGCCGGCGAACGCCAGGAACATCCACATGCCCGTGAAGACGGCCAAACCGATCCCGATGGCCAGGGGAAGCGTTGCGGTCAGCACGAGGATGGCGCGGTTTCCATGATCCGTGCCGGCGGTAACGGTAAGGGGGTCCGCAACAGAAGCGCCTGCATCTGCTATTGGCCCTGGAAGGCTGTCTGCGAAAACCAAGGACATGACCGACGATCCGCACCGGATGTCGGATGCCGTGGACACCGCCGCATTCCGGATTCTCCGGCCATCCACCCAGGTTCCATTGGAGCTGTCCAGGTCTTCGATGAAGATGCCTGTGTCCGTGACGGTGAGCTTCGCGTGCTTCCGCGACATTTCGGCATCGTCAATGGAGATCCGTGCGCCGCTCCTTCCAATCGTGAAGGAGCCGCGGGCAAGGGCAACAACGGTGCCGGCCCCTGAACCGCTGTGGACAGCCAGTGCAAGCCCGGCCTCCGCCTCGCTGGAAATCCGGGACAGCTGCTTCCGGACCGGCGGGCCGGCACCGCCGGCATCGACGAGCACGGCGCCGGCGACAAGGGGAGCGGTGCCAACGCTGAGGGAGCCCAGGCGGATGCCCTGGACTGTAATCTCCCCTGTATCGAACTGGCGTGCCAAATGGTGGTGGATTTCGGTCCCGGCAGTTCCGGCTGGAGCTTCAATGGTCAGCTCCAGTGGCGGGTCACCGGAACCGGGGCCGGCTGCGCGCACCAACGTCCAGTGGAGTGTCATGTGGTGGATTCCTTTGAACGTTTGGTTCCAAGCTAAGGGCAGGGCTCCGAAGCGGCAGGCCCGTACCGGGGCTATGTGGAAAACTTCGGATTGTTCTGCGGAGGTACTGCCGTGCGGATCCATCGCTGGGCTAGGATCGCTGCACACGGACCCCACCGGCGGTCCTGCGGCCACGAAGGAGACCTGTGAGCACCATTGCTGCCAGTGCCGATGTTTCCCCCGATTCCGTCATAGGGTCCGGTTCCAAAGTGTGGCACCTGGCCCAGGTCCGGGAATCCGCGCGGCTGGGGAGTAACTGCGTGATTGGGCGCGGTGCCTATATAGGTCCGGGAGTGGTCCTGGGAGACAACTGCAAGGTGCAGAACTACGCCCTCGTCTATGAGCCTGCCGTCCTTGCCCCGGGCGTCTTCATAGGACCTGCGGTGGTGCTCACCAATGACGTTTTCCCGCGGGCGGTCACGCCCGACGGGAGCCTGAAGACGGAGGAGGACTGGGACAAGGTAGGGGTGACCGTCCGGGAAGGCGCCGCCATTGGAGCGCGGGCCGTATGCATTGCGCCCGTAACGATCGGCGCTTGGGCCACCGTTGCCGCAGGTGCGGTCGTCACCAAGGATGTGGCGGACTTTGCCCTTGTCGCGGGGGTGCCTGCCCGCCGCGTTGGATGGGTTGGCCGGGCCGGGCACCCCTTGAAGCAGGAAGGGACCCTTTGGGTCTGTCCCCGGACCGGGGCTAAGTATGTGGAAACGGACGGGGAGTTGGGTGAGGTATAAACCGCATCCCTGACCGGGCCGGTAAGGGAGGCGATTCGACTGGCGCCGCAGTCACTCGGGTAGGCTAGAGCAGCAGACAATGCTCAACATTGCGCTGCCCGCATTCGAACCAGGAGATTTTGTGACCGCTGACCTCGTCATCGTAGGGTCCGGCTTTTTTGGCCTGACAATCGCAGAACAGGCCGCCACTGAGCTCGGCTTGAAGGTCGTTGTCCTCGACCGTCGCCACCACATCGGCGGAAACGCCTACAGCGAAAAGGAAGAGCAGACAGGTATCGAGGTGCACCGCTACGGTGCCCACCTGTTCCACACCTCAAACGAGCGCGTGTGGGAGTACGTCAACCGGTTCACCAGCTTCACCAACTACGTGCACAAGGTTTACGGGGTCCACAAGGGCGAGGTTTACTCCCTTCCCATCAACCTCGCCACCATCAACCAGTTCTTCCGGGCCAACCTCACACCGGGCCAGGCCAAGGACCTGATCCAGGAACAGGCCGGAGAACTTGCAGGCACCGACCCGCAGAACCTCAACGACAAGGGAATCCAGCTGATCGGGCGTCCCCTGTACGAGGCCTTCATCAAGCACTACACGGGCAAGCAGTGGCAGACGGACCCTAAGGACCTTCCCGCCGGGATCATTTCGCGGCTCCCGGTTCGCTACAACTACGACAACCGGTACTTCAACGACAAGTACGAGGGCCTGCCCACCAACGGCTACACGGCCTGGATCGAAAAAATGGCGGAGCACCCGAACATCGAGGTCCGACTCAATACGGACTTCTTCGACGAGTCGCACGAGTACAGCAAGAACAAGGTCGTCGGCAATATCCCGGTTGTCTACACGGGGCCCGTTGACCGCTACTTCGATTACGCCGAGGGTGACCTGTCCTGGCGCACGATTGATTTCGAAGAGGAAGTGCTCGATGTCGGCGACTTCCAGGGTACGTCCGTGGTCAACTACAACGACGAAGACGTGGCCTACACCCGCGTTATCGAACCCCGGCACTTCCACCCCGAGCGGGAATACCAGACGGAAAAGACCGTCATCATGCGCGAGTTCTCGCGCTTTGCCGAGAAGGGCGACGAGCCCTACTACCCGATCAACACATCGGCAGACCGCGACCGGCTGCTCAAGTACCGCGATCTCGCGGCCGGTGAAAAGGACGTCCTGTTCGGAGGCCGCCTGGGCACCTACAAGTACCTTGACATGCACATGGCCATCGGTTCTGCCCTGACCATGTTCGACAACAAGATCCGCCCTCACTTCGAGGCGGGAGCCGACATCGAAAGCGGAGGAGTCGACGCATGAGCGTCCCCACCGATACCAAGAACCAGAACAAGGCCGAGGGCGGCGCCGCGGAAACAGGCCAGCAGTGGCAGACCCTGCAGCGCGTGATCCTTCCCAGCGCCAGCCAGATGGATACTGTTCCCCTCTACATGGACATGGGAACCGCCACGGGAATCCAACTGCCGACGGCCGGCGACAGGGACGGGAAAACCCCCAAGGCCCGAACCATCAGCAGCCCTACCAAGGAAGCGCACGTGGAGGATTTCCTCTCACGCCACTCGACGTCCGTGCGGTCGGGCGAACGCGTGTCCTTCGGCAGCTATTTCAATGCCTTCCCCGCCAGCTACTGGCGGCGCTGGACCACCGTGGACAAGGTCCGGCTGCAGGTCCGTACGCAGGGCGCTGGTTCTGTCATCGTGTACAAGTCGAACGCCCGCGGATCGCTGCAGCGCGTGGACACGCGCCGGGTTGAGGGTACTGCCGAGAACTTCTTCGAACTGTCGCTGGCACCCTTCGGTGACGGCGGCTGGTACTGGTTTGACCTGCTGGCCGGAACTGAGCCACTGGTGATGCTCGATGCGGAATGGCAGGGCCCTGCCGTTGAGACCAGCCCGGGCTCCGTAACCCTCCAGATCACCACCCTGAACAAGACGGACTTCTGCCTTAACAACCTCCGGCTCTTGGCCGAAAGCAAAGAGGCCCTCGACCACGTACAGGAAATCCTGATTGTGGACCAGGGAACCCAGAAGCTCGCAGATGCTGACGGGTTCGACGACATCAAAAAGATGCTCAACGGCAAGTTGCGCATCATCAACCAGTCCAACCTCGGCGGGTCGGGCGGATTCGCCCGTGGCATGTTCGAGGCCGTTGAGAACGGCAGCGACTACGCATTGCTCATGGACGACGACGTCGTCGTGGAGCCGGAAAGCATCATCCGGCTGCTGACCTTTGCTGATCGCTGCAAGACTCCCACCCTGGTGGGCGGACACATGTTCGATCTCTACAACCGGACGGTGCTGCATACCTTTGGAGAGGTGGTCAACCCCTACCGGTTCCAGCCGTCGCTTCCCAGCGACGAAATGATCCTGGGTCACGACTTCCAGTCCTCCAACCTTCGTCAGACGTCCTGGCTGCACCGCCGCTGCGACGTTGACTACAACGGGTGGTGGATGTGCCTGATTCCCACGCAGGTAATCCGGGAAATCGGGCTCTCCCTTCCTTTGTTCATCAAATGGGACGATTCGGAGTACGGGCTGCGTGCGAAGGCCCACGGTTACTCCACGGTGTCCCTCCCGGGATCGGCCGTGTGGCACGTCTCCTGGATCGACAAGGACGACCTCGTTGGTTGGCAGGCGTACTTCCACGCCCGGAACCGCGTGGTGGCTGCGCTGCTCCACAGTCCCTACGAGTTCGGCGGGCGCGTCATCAAGGAATCGCAGTATGCCGATGTCAAACACCTTGTTTCCATGCAATACGCCACCGCACAGGGCCGCCAGTGGGCGCTTGAGGACGTCCTGAAAGGCCCCGAAGCCTTGCCTGAACTCCTCCCGGCCAAGCTGCCCCAGATCCGCGAAATGATGTCCGCGCACCCCGACGCCGTCTTCAAACCCAATCCTGAGGACTTCCCTGCGGCAAAGATGGACAAGCCGCCGCGCCGAGGACATGGGCCGGCCCAGCCGTCCAAGATTTCCCTGCTTCCCTGGGCAGCAAAGACCGTGGTCCGCCAGCTGGCGAGCCCGGTGAAGGAAACCAGCACCGAACGTCCGCAGACGACCATTGCCCACCAGGACAACCGGTGGTGGCGCATGGCGCAGTACGATAGCGCAGTAGTCTCAAACGCCGAGGGGACCGGTGCGTCCTGGTACAAGCGCGACCCCAAGCAACTTAGGAAGATGCTGGCTGAAAGTGCCCGCCTGCACTCCGCGCTGCTCAAGGAATGGCCCGCGCTCAGCAGGAAGTACAAGGCAGCTGTCGCGGACCTGACGTCGATGGAATCCTGGAGGAAGACGTTCGAGCAACACACCCAGAACGAAATCAAGTGAGTGCATCATCTCCGGCTGAACTGACAAGTCCAGGGCTTGGGGGTGGACTGCGGGACATCCGGCAGTCAGGATTCCTCCTAAAGCTCTTGGTCCGCAAAGAACTCAAGGTCCGGTACCGCGGGTCCGTGCTCGGACTGCTGTGGTCCTACGTAAAACCCGGCGTTCAGTTCGTCGTCTTCTATGTGGCCCTTGGTGTATTCCTGGGACTGGAGCGCAGCGCGAGGAACCCTGAGGGGCTTCCCAACTATGCCGTCTACCTCTTCTCGGGGATCGTACTGATCAACTTCTTCTCTGAGGCGCTGGGAAACGCGTCACGTTCGATTGTGAACAACGGGAACCTGATCAAGAAGATCTACCTGCCACGTGAGCTTTTCCCGGTTGCCTCAGTATGGGTGTCCGCGGTTCACTTTTTCCCGCAGCTGGTGGTGCTGGTGGCCGGCTGCCTTCTGGCGGGATGGCATCCGAGTATGTTCCAGCTGCTGGCAGCGGTGGCGGGCTTCGTGATCGTGGGCCTCCTGGCTACCGGTCTTGGCTTGCTTTTCGGGTCTGCAAATGTGTACTTCCGGGACTCGGAGAACCTGGTGGACATGCTCCTGATGGTTGCCACCTGGGCTTCGCCTGTGATGTACGCGTGGTCGATGGTGGAAGCAAAACTCGGTTCGACGTGGTTTGCCATCTATCAGGCGAACCCCATCACTATTGGTGTGGAACTGTTCCATTACGCGTTTTGGTTCCCCACGACGGATGGCACCACCGCCATGCCACCCAATCTCTTCACCCTGTGGACACCGCTGGGCCTGGTTATCGCCCTGGCCATTGTCATTTTGGGTCAGTTCACCTTCCGGCGGCTCGAGGGCCGCTTCGCTCAGGAGCTGTGAGTGGTCAACGCAATCGAAGTTTCAGACATCAGCAAGCAGTTCGTCCTCCGGCACACGCGCTCGATCAAAGAGGCCGTCGTTTGGTTGGTCAAGGGCCGGAAAGGCGACCTGTCCGAAAAGTTCCATGCTCTGAAGAACGTCTCCGTCGACGTCAAGACGGGGGAGACCGTGGCACTGCTGGGCCTTAATGGTTCGGGCAAATCGACGCTGCTGAAGCACATCTCCGGCGTGATGCTGCCGGATACCGGAACCGTCAGGACCAGGGGGCGGGTGGCGGGCCTCATCGAGGTGGGCGCCGGCTTCCACCCCGACCTGTCCGGCCGGGACAACGTCTTCCTCAACGGGGCCATCCTGGGAATGACTGAGCAACAGGTCAAGGACCGGTTCGACGATATTGTCGAATTCTCCGAGATCGGGCAATTCATTGATACCGAGGTTAAGTTCTACTCGTCAGGAATGTATTTACGGCTCGCATTTTCCGTGGCCGTCCATACGGATCCCGAAGTGTTCCTGATCGATGAGATTCTGGCAGTGGGCGACGAGCCTTTCCAGCGAAAGTGCATCGACAAGATCCAGGAACTCGCCCGCGACGGAAAGACGCTTGTGGTGGTGAGCCACGACCTTGACCTGGTCTCCCGCATTTGCGACCGCGGAATCCTCCTGGAGCACGGTAACGTGAAATTCGACGGACCAATCCACGAGGCAGTTTCGATCCTGCGCGCCTGACAGTCAGCCGCGCGAGGACGTCCGCTTTGGAGCGGATGATGGTCCCTCATCGTCAAAGTTTGTGGCACGGCGTGCCGCCCTGGCCGCTGTGCCACTGAATTTTCGGAGGATTCTTGTCCTGGTTTGATACAGTCCCACAGTTCGTCCTGGCAGCGGCTTTGCTGTTTCTTCCGGGACTCGCCGTGGGTGCCGCAGCCAGGTTGAGGGGATTCCGTATCTTCGCCCTGGCACCGGGACTCAGTGTGTCGGTAGTGGCCGTTGCCGCGATCGTTGCGCCGTTCGCTGGAATCCGGTGGTCACTGCTGCCCGTCCTGGGCGTCACTACCATTTTGGCCGGGCTCGCATTTGCCGCGTCGGCAGTGGTGGCTAGGAAGAGCCCGGTGGTTCAGGCCCATGACGGCGGCAATCCACGTTGGGTCCTGGTTTCAATCCTGCTGGCGGTTGCCGTGGCAGCCTTTTTGGTTTCCCGCCGGCTTGTTGAAGCCATCGGCCACCCGGAGTCCTTTTCACAGACATTTGACAATGTCTTTCATCTCAATGCGATCCGATACATCCTCGATACCGGCTCAGGATCATCCCTGACGCTTAATGAGATGACCGGTGCGGCGTCGTACCCCGCGGCTTGGCATGACCTTGTCTCATTGCTGGCCAGCGTTGGCGGCGGTGGAATACCGGTATCGGTCAATGTGATCAACATTGTCGTCGCCGCCGTTGTCTGGCCCCTGGGCTGCATGTACCTCGGACGAACCATCTGGGGTAACCGCCCCGCAATCGTCCTCTCCGCCGGTGTCCTGTCCGCCGGATTCGGAGCCTTTCCCATTTCGCTGCTCGATTTTGGGGTGCTCTACCCGAATTTCCTTGCCGTCGCCCTCCTGCCCCTGGTTCTGGGTGTCTCGCTTGAAGTACTCGGATTGTCTGCAGTGCCGGTTCACTCGAGGATCATTGAAGCACTCGTCCTCCTCGCAGTCCTGCCGGGCGTCGCCCTGGCCCACCCCAGCGCGGCCATGGCCTGGATTGCCCTGCTGGCGCCGCCCGTAGTTTTCGTCTACGCGCGATTTCTGGTGCGGACATGGACTTCGGCGCGCGGGCGCACCGGATGGGCAGCCACGGCGGCCCTGGTGGCGTTGGGCGTGATCGCCGTCGTCGTTGTTCGCATTCTCTGGGACCTCGTCCGGCCACCAGCGGAAGCTGCCTTCTGGCCACCTGTTGAGAGTAGTGGCCAGGCTATTGGCGAAGTTATCGCCAGCTCCGCGATTGGCCGCCCCGTAGCCTGGGCCGTCATGGCCCTGACCCTCGTTGGCATCTTCGTAGTGGTGAGGTCCGGCCGGCAGCTCTGGTGGTTGGGAACCTATGCCGTGGCGGCGTTCCTCTTCGTCGTGGTCAGTTCGTTCCCCGCGGACGACTTCCGGACTTACTGGACGGGAATCTGGTACAACGATCCTCCCCGGCTTGCCGCCCTCTTGCCGTTGGTTACGATTCCCCTTGCCACCCGTGGTGCCGTCTGTGCTTGGGAGCTGCTGCTCCAGGGAGTCACCCGCGGCGCGCGAAGTGTCCAGCGGAAGCGTACGGCGGAACGGGGCAAAGCCCTCGTAAAGGGTGCCCGTGTCCCGCAGGCAACCTACATGGTGGTTGCCGGCCTCATTGCCGTGCTGGCACTGGGTGCGCTCACACAGCGCGGAAGCGTGCGCCAGGCGCAGGACTCGATGGCCGGTTCATACCGGCTTTCTGCTGACTCACCCCTGATCTCCAGTGATGAGCTGGAGCTGATTGACCGCCTGCCGGAGGAGGTGCCTGAGGACGCCGTCATGGTAGGGAACCCCTGGAACGGCAGTTCCCTGGCTTATGCACTGGCCGACCGAAAGCTCATCCAGCTGCACATCCTTAGCGCCGTTCCTGACGGAACGGGTGCGCTTCTTAACGGGCCTGCCCCGTCGAAGGACGATCCTGCAGTCTGCCCTGCGGTCCGGAAACTGAACATCGACTACATCCTTGACTTTGGCCACCGCGAAGTGCATGGCCGGGACAGCGGTTACAAGGGGCTGGACAGCCTCATTGCCGCAGGCATGGCCACTCTTGAAGATTCGGAAGGCGACGCCAAGCTCTACAAGCTGCGGCTTTGCGGAAACTGATTCCGCCCTGCACCTGGGCGTCGAGGAGGTTCGTCCCGACTCAGGCCTTCTGCCACAGCCGCAGGCCGGGAATCAGCAATCCCAGGAACAGGATCGCCTCGCTGAGTGCCATGGACAGGGCGATGCCGTCCGCCCATCCGCGGGTCGCGGCCACAAACATCAAAGTCACTCCGACGATGGCCGAGATGAGGGTCCAGACCAGGATCAGGCGCTGGCGGCCCTGCGGCAGCAGAAGATTCCGGATGAACGGCGTACTGGCGGAGATGAACAGGAATGACAGCCCGTAAAACGCGCAGGTAGCCATACTTGCGCTCTTGTCAGCCCCGAAGATGAGCGTCGTTGCCAGCGGACCCAGCAGGGTAAGGAAAGCGGCCCCGGCGAGTCCCAGGACAAAATGGGAGACGATGGCGGCCGCGTGGCGCTTTCTGGGGCTTGCTTCCTGCAGTTCCAGAGTCCAGCCCTGGAAAGTATTGCCCAATGCCATCACCGAGAAGAGCCCAAAGCGGTAGACGGTGTCAGCGGAGCTGAAGCCTGCCATGACGGTGTTGGGCACGAAGGCCTGACCGATCGGCAAAGGGGTTGCTGCGTAAGTGGTTCCGGAAAGGCTGATCGCTGCCGGGCCGAAATGTCCGCGCAGATGCTGGAAGGTGCCGCGCCAGGACGCAAACGTCTTGCCCCTTTCAGGAACCGCTATCCTGTGGAAAACCATGAGGCTCGCAATGACGGCCACAATCAGGATCGCCGCATAAAGCCAGATCTGCGACGTCATCAGGATGACCGGGACAGCAATGACGGTGGCTACCACCCGGGGCAAGGTATCAAAAAGGGCAAGAAGTGTCGGCTTGCCGGCGCCAATGCAGAACCATGCCGGTGACATTCCGGCCACGGTAGTGGTCATGGACATCGCCGCCGCGTCCAGGCGATGCTCCGGCGCAGCCAGGCTCCAGGCCAAGACAAAGACGAAGGGCGCGACGGCGGCAGACAAGACCAGCCTTGTCCGGATACTTTCACGGTAGACCTCAGCCCGGTGCTGCGGCGCGGGGTTCTGGGCGATTTCCACGGGCCCGAGGGTATTCCATCCCCAGGCGATAACTGCACCGCCAAAGGCGCCCGCTGACTGACCTGCCGCAACGCTCGACCAACCCTCGGCTCCGGCTACGCGGGCCACGATCGGTATAAGAAGGAAAGGTGTGACGATCGACAGCAGCGGCAGTCCGGTGAAACCGGCAAGCCTCAGCAAAACAGCCTTCATGCGTTCAGTGTGTCCTTATGTTTAATGTTGGCCGGCGGTTCGCCCGAGACATCCTCCTGTCCCTAAGGGAGGTCCGTTCCCGGAAGCAATCGGTCACGGTGTAGCCAAGGGCTCCGGGCGTGGCGGAAGCGCGGGGCGAGGTCAGGATCGGTGCACCGAGTCCCGGCCGCCGGGTGGGAAGTTCGGCAGGACGATGCCCAGGCTGATTTCCAAGGCCCGGATGGGGGACACGTTGCCGCGGCGGACTCCTCCCACGAGGGACCGGACGAGCTGCCACCTGTATGGCCGCGCATAGAGCTCCAATGCCTGGCGCAACTCCTGTCCGATGGGGAGCCCGGACTGTTCTGCGCGATCCAGCAGGGTCCTGGCCATGAGCGTCCGCCAGCCAAGCCCTGTCTTATGGATGATGCTGCTGATGCTCCGCAGGGAGGTGCTTCCCTCATACCGTTGGACGAATCGAAGAGTGTTGCGGACTGAGGCGGGCAGGCTTTGCCGGGATTCGCCCACCACGTTTCCGCCGTGTTGGATATAGTCCTGGAGCACCAGGTTCTCGATGTTCATTCCGCCGCGGACCAATGAACAAAGCCCGATCCAGTGATCGTGATACTGCGAGGGCGCGGCCATTGAGGGGAACGGCAACGCAAGGTCCAATACGTCGCGCCGGAAGATGCAGAGCGAACCCGTGACCTGGTTGTTGGCCAGCAGATCGGCGGGCCCGACGTTCCTTCTGTCAGTAAGGGTTCCGTTGGAGGGATCCTGGTTGGCGGCGGAAACGTGTGGAGGCACCACCCGGGCCTGGCTGGTGACAAGTGCGGCTTCTCCGAGGCGGGGGAGGAGGGTCGCCAACTTCTCGGGATACCAGTAGTCGTCCTGGTCGCTCAGTGCCACCCACTGGGCCTCGGCCGGTACCGCGGTGAGTGCGCGTTCGAAGTTGTGGTGGAAACCCAGGCGGTCGTCGTATCCGAGGACCTGGAACCGGTTGTCATCGCCGCAGGCCCGGTGCACCATGTCGGCAACTCGCTGGTAGTCGCCATCAACCGAGATGAGGCAGACGAACTCCTTGTGTGTTTGCGCCTGGATGGAGCGCAGCTGGCGGGCAAACAGGGGTTCATCCGGCTGGTACGCCGCCAGCGCCACGGCGCCAAAAGAGGAGGCGAGGCCGCCCGCAGCGGGCTTGTCCCGGGGACTGCCCGGCAGCGTGGTCATCGCGTGTCCGCCTTCCGGCCCAGTGCCACAAGGAAGGCGCGAAGGAGCATCATCCTGGCGCGCAGGATCACCGCAACCGGTCGACGTGACTTGGGCGTCGTGTTGTCGTCGTGCAGGCGGCGGGCCACTGTGGGCGCCGCAACGTGGACCATGCTCCGATTCCGGTTGCCCACGATGGCAATCCACTGGTCGTGGGTCTCGTTGAGGAACTTCGGGAAGGGAAGGATCATGTTCTTTGCCCGGGACGTGAATGCCATGGTGCACCCGTAGTAGGGGCGGATGCCTATCCACGTGGTGACCAGGTTGGCCAGCCATCGGCCACTGTCAGACTCCTTGAGCTGAACCTTGTGGTACCTGTTGGCCGGGCCGCCGAACACGGTGAAATTGCTGGCGGCGAAGTCCTTGGTCTGCAGGGCGTTCACCAACGTCTCGACGCGTCCGGGGAGCCAGATGTCGTCCTGGTCCGACAGCATGATGTACTCGCCCCTGCTGGCGGAGACTGCCTTTTCGAAACTCGCAACGTAGCCCTTGTTCTCCGCGCTTGGCAGGAGGACTATGCGCGGATCCTCAAGGCGACGGACGACGTCGAGCGTGTTGTCCTTGGACGCATCGTCCACAATGATGAGCTCGTCCGCGGGCGACAGCTGCGACAGGATGGATTGAATCTGTTCTGCAACGTACTCCTGGCCGTTGTACGTTGCCATGCATACGGATACCCGCACACCGCCGGCCGCGCTCATGCGCTGAGCTTCCGCTGGAACGAGGGATCGATCTTGCCGAGCCTTCCGAGCCAGCCATCCACGAAGCCGCGGGCAAACGCCTGGTACTGCCCTTTCCGATTGGCGCCGTACAGCATCCTGAAGACGTCGCTTTCCAGTTGGAAGCGGAGCCTGCGGAGCAGCCAGATCGGGAATCTGGCACCGTACTGCCGCCAAAGGTGGATGTTGTTCCGGGTCATGTAGTACACCCGGAAAGGGGCATGTGAATGTACGTGGCGCTTTCGGCCCAATACGCTGACATGCCATCCGAACAGCATCATTGGCTGTGCCTGGCCAAGGGCATGCGTCATGTTGCATCCCTTGCCCACGAGGGTGGCCAGGCCGTGGGACCTGACACGGAGGTTGAATTCAGAATCGACGCAGTCAATGAACAGCCTGCTATCGAGCATTCCGGCCGTTCTAAACGTGGATACCGGGATGAGGGCACCCGATTGCAGGGGGTCGAAGGCTTCGGGAAACCGTGCCCGCCTGGCCAGCAGCGGAACGTCGAGGCCGTTGTGCGACTGGGCACTGACCAGGCCGACGTCGATCCCGTTGGCACTTGCCTCCGCGTACGTTGCCAATGCGGCAGCGATGTAGCCATCATCGAGCGCGGAGTCCTGGTCAAGCGTGACGAGGAAATCCGGAGACCATGCCTTGAGCGCTTCATCGATTCCTGCGTTCAGTGCTGCGGCAATTCCCACGTTCCCGGGCATGCGAAGCACGGTGCATCCCAGCGCTTCCAGACCATTCAGCACGCTGCTCGTTTGCTGGGGGTCGGAACCGTCGTCGACAACAACTGTGTGAACGACTTGCTGGTTGAGTTTTTCGACCCTCTCGGGAAGGTCCTGGGGAGGGTGGAAGGCTGAGATAACAGCCACCACACGCGGGTCACTCTGGTGCGTCACGTCTTATAGTTCCTTCTCGCTTACCCAAATCGACCGTTCCAATGCGTCAGGGAACTGTCAGACAGCAGGCTTCAGTCTATCCTCGGGGCGAAGGGGCCTGCATTTGCCCAAGGGCAGGGTACGGAACAGGCAGCGGGAAAGCCGCCCGCGCAGGCCGACGCGGTAGCATTGATCGGGGTGCTCATCTCCGGGCAAACAGATCCAACCCTGTGAATCTTCAAGAAAAGGACCTACCTGGCACATGGCCATTGATGTATTGCTTCCGTACTACGGCGACGTCGACCTGATGAAACTTGCGGCGCAAAGCGTCATGAGCCAGCAGTTCGAGGATTGGCGTCTCATCGTGGTCGACGACGGTTACCCCAGCCCGGAACCCCAGCGTTGGTTCGAATCCATGTCAGATCCCCGGGTCAGCTACCAGAAGAACGAAGAGAACCTCGGCGCCAACGGCAATTACCGGAAGGCGCTGGACCTGGCCGAAGCTCCCATTGTTGTGGTCATGGGTGCCGACGACATCATGCTGCCGAACTACCTCGACGTCGTGTCCAAGGCGTTCGAAGCCTACCCCGACGCCAGCGTGGTCCAGCCCGGGGTCCAGGTCATCGACGAGCAGGGGCGTGCGTGCTCCCCGCTGGTGGACATCGTCAAAAAGGTTTACGCACCCTCCACCAAGTCCACCGTCCTGCTGCAGGGCGAAAAGATGGCCACCAGCCTTGTCCGGGCCGACTGGGCCTACTTCCCGTCCCTCGCGTGGCGGACCGACGTCATTCGGCGTATCGGGTTCACCGAGGGCCTGCACGTGGTGCAGGACCTGGCATTGCTGCTGGATATTGCAGCCGAGGGCGGCTCCATGGTGGTTGACCCCACCCTGGCGTTTCTCTACCGCCGGCACTCCGCATCGGACTCGTCGGTTAAGGCACTTGACGGGCGCCGGTTCGATGAGGAACGCGCGTACTTTGAAGGCCAGGCACGGCGTTTCCGGGAACTCGGCTGGAACGGAACGGCGCGCGCCGCGGCCTTCCACACAACGTCGCGTTTGAATGCAGCCACCCTGGTGGCCCGCTCACTGATGATCGGGAAAACCGATTCGCTGCCCAGGCTGTTGAAGCACGTGGTTTCCTAACGGACTGCAGAAAAAGGTGGCTGCCCCCAAGTCCAGGGGGCAGCCACCTTTTTCGTTAAGGCGTTGGTTCGGGCGGGAGCGTTTCCGGGTGAGTCCCGTTGCCGGCGGCTGTGCCACCCTGCGTCAGGCTCTCTTCCAGCTGAAGGACTTTGAGCCGGAGGATGCCCACTTCCTCAGCCAGGACGCGGACTTCGTCTTCCGCCTGGGACTGTTCGAAGGAGAGGTGCAGGCAAACGGACACCAGCAGTACGATCGCCATGGCAAAAAGGAGGTTTGAAGGCACCTTCACGCCGAGAACTCCGCTTGACCAGAAGAGAAGCTGTGGAAAGGCCGCCAGCACCAGGACGCCTATCCCAATGATGATCCAGATGACGGCGTACTTCTCGCGCAAGTGACGGCGGCGCAGCATTTCGAAAATGATCAGCAGAATGACCAGCACAAAAATGAAGCCAACGAGGGTGGCCATGGAAACTCCTAGTTGGACGACGGTTCGTTCTTCTTGCGCGTCAACGCAAAGAGGAGGGCAAAGGCTGACCGGCCCAGGTAGATGGCGGCCTTGACGGGGTCGTGGCTCGGGGTCCCGCCCTGACGTTCGCGCATCGAGACGCCCACTTGGCGCACGGTGCATCCCGACCGGATGGCTACCACCAGGGAATCGATAGTATCGCCCAGATATTCGGCGGGGTAGTGGTCCACGTACTGGCGGATGGCCTTTGCATTGGCAGCGCGGAAACCGGATGTCACGTCCGTGAGCCGGGTGCCAGCAATCCGGGAGATGGTCCAGGCCAGGACGTTCATGGCCCACTTGCGGGGCCCCCTGACGGTGTACGTGCCCTTGTCCGCGAACCTGGCCCCGATGACAATGTCCGCTTCCTGCAGGCCGTCGAGGACGGCCTTGATATCACGGGGATCATGCTGGCCGTCGGAGTCCACCTGGATGACCCTGGTGTAGCCGTGCATTTTTGCGTACTTGAAGCCGGTCCTCATCGCTCCGCCCACCCCCATGTTGAACGGGAGCTGCACCACCAGAGCGCCGGCGTCGCGGGCAACTTGGGCAGTGTTGTCGCGTGAGCCGTCGTCCACGACGAGGACGCTGCAGTCAGGGCCGTACTCGAACACTTCCCGGATGGTACCGCCGATGGCCTCCGACTCGTTCCAGGCCGGCATGATCACCAGGGTGCGGTGGGCTTGCTCTGCAGGAGTCATGCTTTATCGTTTTCCGCCTTTAGGTAGGCAGTGAGCCGCTCGTCGGCATTGGCAACATCAAAACCCGTGGAGTGTGCCTTCGCCAGGTTCAGGGCACTCTTGAGCGGTCGCGGAGCGGCGGCCTTGTCTTTGAAGTATTCAGCAGTGGTGACTCCAGTGACATCCGTCCTGGACGCGCCAACCTGCTCGTAGACATCCGCCGCGATGTCAGCCCAGCTCTTGACGGGTCCATCGTTGCTGAAGTTGTAGGTTCCGTAGGCGGCTTCGGTGGTCAGCAAATGGCTGATGAAAGCGGCAATGTCCCGGGTGAAGGACAGGCGGCCGGTCTGGTCATTGACCACCGCCGGCTTGATCCCCCTGCCTGCGAGGCTGGCCATGGTCCGTACGAAGTTGCTGCCTTCACCGATAACCCAACTCGTCCGCACGATGTAGTGGCGGGGGACGACACCTGCCACGGCCTCGCCTGCAGCCTTGGTTTGGCCGTAGACGCCCAGGGGAGTGAGGGGCTCGTTCTCGCCGTGGTTGTCGCGGCTTCCGTCAAAAACGTAGTCGGACGAGACGTGGACCAGCGTGAGGTCATGCTCGACGGCGGTGCGCGCCAGGTTGGCGACGGCCGTCACGTTGATGGCCCAGGCTGCTGCCCGGCCTTCCTCCGATTCGGCAGCATCCACAGCAGTGTAGGCCGCTGCATTGACGATGGCGGAGTAATTCTTCCAGTTCCGGTTTTTGAAGGAATCCTCCCGGGCGAGGTCGAACTCACCGCGGCCGGCGAACTCAACCCGTGCTTCGCCGTCGTACTGTTCGCGCAGTGCCTTGCCCAGCTGGCCGTCGGCGCCAACGACGAGGACCTTCTTGGCCGGCATCGGGGTGACGTCCGCCATCCGGGGGTGGGCTTTGTCCTTATCGGAGAGTTCGGCCTGGTCCAGCGGGATCGGCCAGGAAACGGCAGCGGTTTCGTCTGCCAGGTTCAGGAACGTGTACTGGCCCTGGGCATCGGCGGACCAGTGGTCGTTGACCAGATACGTGTAGGCCGTGTTGTCCTCAAGGGTCTGGAAGGCATTGCCGACTCCGCGCGGAATGAAGATGGCCTGGCTGGGGTCCAGCTCAGCGGTGAAGACAGCGCCGAAAGAGGGCCCTTCACGCAGGTCAACCCAGGCCCCGAAGATCCGCCCCGTGGCGACGGAGATGAACTTGTCCCACGGTTCGGCATGGATTCCGCGGGTGGTCCCGGCCTTTTCGTTAAAGGAGATGTTGTTCTGGACTGGACGGAAGTCCGGCAGTCCCAGGGCCACCATTTTTTCCCGCTGCCAATTCTCCTTGAACCAGCCGCGGTTGTCGCCGTGGACCGGAAGGTCATAAAGAACGACGCCGGGAATAGGGGTTGTGTGGCCGGAAAGCTTTTTCGAGAACTCCAGAGACATGGACTACTGGCCCTGTTCCTTGTATTTGGCTTCGGTGGCGGCTTTTTGCGGGCGCCACCACTGTTCGTTGTTGCGGTACCAGTCGATGGTGTCTTCGATGCCGGCGTCAAAGTTGGAGAACTGGGGTTCCCAGCCAAGTTCGTTGCGGAGTTTGGTGGAGTCGATGGCGTACCGCAGGTCGTGGCCGGGACGGTCCACTACATGGTCGTATGCGTCCGGGGCCAGGCCCATGTGCTTGAGGATCAGTTCAACGACGTCCTTGTTGTTCTTCTCGCCGTCGGCCCCGATCAGGTACGTTTCCCCGATGGTTCCCTTGGCGATGATGGCCAGGACGGCGGAGGAGTGGTCGTTGGCGTGGATCCAGTCACGGACGTTCTCGCCCTTGCCGTAAAGCTTGGGGCGGATTCCGTCGATCACGTTGGTGATCTGCCGCGGGATGAACTTCTCCACGTGCTGGTACGGGCCGTAGTTGTTCGAGCAGTTGCTGATGGTTGCCTGCAGCCCGAAGGAGCGGACCCAGGCTCGGACCAGGAGGTCCGAGCCGGCCTTCGTGGAGGAGTACGGGCTGGAGGGGTTGTACGGGGTCTGCTCGGTGAACCGCTCGGGATCGTCCAGTTCGAGGTCGCCGTAGACCTCGTCGGTGGAGATGTGGTGGAAGCGCTTGTTGTGCTTCCGGGCCGCTTCGATCAGCGTGTAGGTGCCGATGATGTTGGTGTCCAGGAAGGGGCGGGGGTCGTGGAGGGAATTGTCGTTGTGCGATTCTGCTGCGTAGTGGACCACGACGTCGGTGCCTGCGACCAGGCCGTCCACGATGCCGGCGTCGGCGATGTCACCCTCAACGAAGGTGAAGCGGTCTTCGGGCAGGCCGCGCAGTGATTCAAGATTGCCGGCGTAGGTCAGCTTGTCCAGAACAGTGACATGGTCATCAGTGTTTTCCAATACATAGTGGACAAAGTTTGAGCCAATGAAGCCGGCTCCGCCGGTCACAAGAAGTCGCTGCATAATTCCCAAGGGTACCGGATTTGCCGCTGCACTTAGCGAAGGGAAAGATGGGGGCATGCGCGGAATAATACTTGCCGGCGGAACCGGCTCAAGGCTTCACCCCATCACATTGGGTGTCAGCAAGCAGTTGGTCCCTGTCTATGACAAGCCGATGATCTACTACCCGCTGTCGACCCTCATCCTGGCCGGAATCCGGGACATTCTGATCATCACCACCCCGCATGACGCCGAGCAGTTCGAGCGGCTCCTTGGGGACGGCTCCCGTTTCGGCGTCTCCATCACCTACAAGCAGCAGCCCTCGCCGGATGGGCTGGCCCAGGCATTTGTCCTCGGCGCTGAGCACATCGGCGACGACAGCGTGGCCCTCGTGCTGGGCGACAACATCTTCTACGGCCAGGGCATGGGTACCCAGCTGCGCCGGTTCAAGACCATCGACGGCGGTGCCGTCTTCGGGTACTGGGTCAAGGATCCGTCGGCCTACGGCGTGGTCGAGTTCGACGAGCAGGGCAAGGCACTGTCCCTGGAGGAAAAGCCCGCTGCACCGAAGAGCCACTACGCGGTCCCCGGACTGTACTTCTACGACAACAACGTGGTGGACATCGCCAAGAACCTGAAGCCCTCCGCCCGTGGAGAGCTTGAGATCACGGATGTCAACCGTAAATATCTCGAAGCCGGAAAGCTGCAGGTGGAGATCCTGCCGCGGGGAACTGCCTGGCTCGATACCGGAACCTTCAATGACCTGAACGACGCTTCAAACTTCATCCGCACCGTCGAGAACCGGCAGGGTCTCAAGATTGGTGCCCCGGAAGAGATCTCGTGGCGCTTGGGCTTCCTGACGGACGACGAGTTGCGGGAACGCGCCGAGCCGCTAGTCAAGAGCGGTTACGGGGCGTACCTCCTGGAGTTGCTGGCCGAGAGCAACAACTAGCTGGAGCAACAAAAAGAGGGGTGAAGCCACGGCTTCACCCCTCTTTTTGTTGGCCGGGCGGCCCCTCAGTACGTCAGGGTCCTGCAACCCAATGCCGTATTGCCGGTGGTGAAGGGGGACACGCCTATCCCGTAGGTGCACAACGTATATGTGCCACGGACTGTGGTTTTGACGTTGAGTGAATATCCGTGGGTACCAGTGATGCCGAAAGCATTGTTTGCATCGGGCCGGTCCACCGTAGTTGAGAAGACGTATCCCGTGGTCTTGCCGTCCGGACCGGTGACATAAGCGTGAACAGGATTCGAAAGCGTCGGCATGTCGGGGTCGTAGGTCCACCCCGTCGCCTCCAGCGAAGTAACTCCGGCAGTCGTCTTGATTGCTACGGAATCGAGCACGCCCACCGGTGCACCGCTCTTGCCGGCGTCAGCCGTGCGGCAGCCGATCAGCGGGTTGTTGGATGCCAGGGGGCTGGGCGCGATGGCGTAGGCGCAGGCGGTGTAGACGCCGGGGCTCGTGATGGGAATCGAGGGAGCGAAGCCGTGGTCGCCCGTGACGCCGAACGCAGTATTCACATCAGCCCTGGGGCGTGACGCATTAAAGGCATACCCCTTCGTGGTTCCATCGGGTGAGGTCACATATATGTGCACGTCTATGGACCGCGAGGCATCTGCCTTGTCCACGGCCCAGCCGGCGAGTGACAGTGAGGCCGAGGTGCTCGTCTTGTTGACTGTCAGGCTGTCGAGGCTCCCGATTGGTGGTGCGACAGCTCCGACATCGACGCTGCGGCAGGACAGCAGGGGGTTCCCCGGGGCAAGCGGGCTGAGCGCTATCGCATAAGAGCAGACCTTGTACTGGCCGGGCGCCGTGATGGGTATGGCCGCAGCAAAGCCATGGTTCCCCGTCACGCCCAGCGCGTTGTTGACGTCGGCCCGTGCCTGGGACGCGATGAACGGATAATTTTTGGTGGTGCCGTCCGGCGAGGTCACGTAGACGTGGACAGGGATGGACCGTGTGGAGTCCCCGCGGTCCAGTGCCCAACCACGAACTGAAATTGCGGCTGTGGTGGACGTCTTTATCAGGGATGCGTCATCGAAGCTGCCAATGGGCGCGGCCGCCGGGGCGAAGCTCAGTTGCCTGCAGCCGATCTCAGTGTTGCTGTACTGGCCTATGGCGTAAACGCAGAGTTTGTAGGTGCCTGGCGCCGTGATGGGAATATCGCGCTGGTAGCCATGATTGGCGCCCATCCCCAATGCCTGGTCCACATCGGGTCGCGAGAGATTCGCGGGCATGACATAACCGGTCCTGGTGCCGTCCGGCGCCGTGAGGTAGGCGTGGGCTTCCGTTGCTGTGCTCGGGTTGGCAACGTCGATTGCCCACCCCCGAAGGGATAGCGCTACCTTGTCCGCGCTCCGCACTTCCTTGGCGTCATCAATGCTGCCCATGGGCGGCTCAACGCCCTTGGCAACAATCGATTTACAGCCAATTTCACTATTGCTGAAGGCGCCGATGGCGTAGGCACAGACCTGGTAGGTTCCTGATTTTCGAATCTGGATGCCTTGCTGGAAGCCATGCTGCCCGGTGACTCCGAGGGCGGCGTTCACATCCGGGCGGGCTATGTTGGCGGCGAGTGCATAGCCGGTGCGAACTCCATCCGGACCGGTGACATAGACATGAGCCTGCGTTGAGGCAGAGGAATTGGCAAAGTCGACGGCCCATCCGCGCACATTCAGCTGCGTAGTGGATCCGGTCCGCTGCACCGACAGGTCATCGAAGGACCCGTCGGGAGCCGCGGCTCCGGCGAACGTCCGCAAGGAGGCGTAGTCGCCGTTCCAGACGTTGGAGTCGCCGGCGAAGGGGCCGGTGGAACTGTATTGCCAGATGCTGTAGGTGCTCCAGCTAGCCGTCGGAACAGGGCCGGCGTTGTTGGTGGCGGAACTGGGGTAGGCAGCAATCCACAGCGGATAATCACCGAAGCCTGCAGGGTTACCCACGCATTGGTTCCACCAGCTCGTGTTGGTGTAAATAACGGGAAGCCGCCCGGTCAGTGAGCGCATGGTGTTCCCGAAGTCCCGGATCCAGGATTGAAGCTGCGCTGCAGACATGTTGTAGCAGGTGTTGCCGAAGTAGAAGCCGTTAATCGTCCGGCCCTCGTACGGGTTGAACTCAAAATCCAGAACCGGCGGCATCGTGTAGCCGTCCGAGGACCATCCGCCGCCATTCTGCACAAAGTAGCGGGCTTGGTCTGCGCCCGACGACCAGTTGGGGATGGCGAAGTGATAGGCGCCCCTGATCATTCCCACGTTCCGTGCTCCCTGGTACTGGGAACTGTAGGAGGGATTGGTGTAGTAGTTCCCCTCAGTTGCTTTCACATAGGCGAATCTGGACCCCATGTTCCACTGCTGCTTCCAGTCCACGGTCGGCTGGTGGCCGCTCACGTCGAGTCCCTGGACGCCGAACGTGGGCATCCAGGTGCCTTCGCTGGCCAGAGCTTCGGAACTGAGCTTCCGCACGGATTCCGAGGGGGTCGAGCGCACAACCCGTGCAGATCGCTGGCCCATTTCGGCGCCGCCTATCCCGACCGCTTCGGCCATGGACTGCTGGGCTTCCGGAGAGGGTGCCGGAGCCGGCGGCTCGGTGACTGCCGCGGGCTCCTGCGATGCCGGGGTGGCTCCGCCCGGAGATGGCGCGGGGGATGCGGGCGGCGTGGCCGGCGAACTTGCTTCTGGTGCTGCCGACGCAGTTGGTGAAGGCGCCGGTTCAACAGCCAAGGCGGCGCCGGTAATTCCGGGGCTTGCCATTAGTGAGGCTGCGAGCAGCATGACCCACAGCGATTTCACGGCGGGGCGACGGGACTGAGACGGGTTCCGCTTCATATTGGCTCCGGAGACAATGTGGCGCTCTCCTGAGCGCTCATTACGATAACTGGCCAAATGCTGCCCCCCAGGGAGGCACCTGACCGTGGTAATTCGACAATTAACGCGCTCACCATAGCACTGGTGTGACCAGCGTAACCAGTGGTTCTTTTGGGGCTGAAGTGATATGGGGGAGACGCGGTGACGAGTTATCCACATTCCCGGAAATATGACTTGTTGCCGTGGTGTAGCCTCCCTAGGCTGGACCCACTTGCACTGCCTCCGCCGGGGGCGGCAGTCAACTGGGGGAAACTGGCATGGATGCTCTGGGGATAGTCGAGGACGAAGTCCGGGAACTGATCAGGCGCAGGGGGCTTGACCCGCTCAACCAATCGGGTGAAGTGCGGCGGCTGGTCGACGCCGCGGTGACGGACTACGACGAGCGCGCCCTCATGGGACCGCTTCCACCGCTGGGTCCCTTGGACGCAGCGCGACGGTTTCTTTTCGACGCAGTTGCACGCTTCGGAGTGCTCCAGCCGCTGCTGGACGATCCTTCGATAGAAGAAATTTGGCTGAATGCTCCCAACGAAATCTATGTGGCACGCAATGGTGAATCAGAGTTAACCTCGCTCAGCCTTACTGAGCAGCAGGTGCGTGACATGGTGGAAAGGATGCTGAAGAGTTCCGGCAGGCGCCTGGACATGTCATCTCCGTTTGTTGACGCTGCGCTTCCTGACGGCTCCAGGCTCCACGTCGTCATTCCGGATGTGACGCGCCGCCACTGGGCCGTGAACATCCGAAAGTTTGTCGTCAAAGCCAGCCGGCTCGAACATCTGGTGGAGCTCGGCACCCTGACGCCGCAGTCGGCGCGGTTCCTTGGCGCGGCAGTGTCCAGTGGCCTCAACATCCTGGTATCCGGGGCAACCCAGGCCGGTAAGACCACCATGTTGAACTGCCTCGCCGCCAGCATCGGCAGCCGGGAGCGGGTCATCACGGTGGAAGAAATCTTTGAGCTGCAGTTTCCCTTGCGGGACGTGGTGGGACTCCAGTGCCGGCAACCGAACCTTGAAGGAACAGGTGAGATCCCACTCCGGCGCCTCGTCAAGGAAGCGCTGCGCATGCGGCCCGACCGGCTTGTGGTCGGTGAAGTACGGGAAGCCGAGAGCCTCGACATGCTGATTGCGCTCAACAGCGGACTCCCGGGAATGTGTACCGTCCACGCTAACTCAGCCCACGACGCCGTCACCAAGATCTGCACGCTTCCCCTGCTGGCCGGCGAAAACATCTCGTCCGCATTCGTCGTTCCAACGGTGGCATCCTGTATAGACCTTGTGGTTCACTGCAGCCGGCTGGCCAACGGACGCCGGGAGGTAACCGAGATCCTCTCCCTTGGGCGCCGGGTTGAAAACGGAATCATCGAGTCATCGCCGGTGTTCGCCATGGCGGACGGCGTTTTGCAGGCACGCGCCAACGCGATGCCTGCACTGGAGAAGTTCGCCCGCGCAGGCTATGACGTGGCAGCCCTGCTGGACCCGCGATGATGTCCGCATTACTGGGAGTCACTGCGGGAGCGGGCCTGTTCCTTATTTGGTGGTCCCTGTGGGAGTCGCCGGAGCGCAAGCCCCGCCAACGGAAACCCAACCGGATCGCGGACCTGCTGGCCTCGGCAGGAGTGGAAAAAGTCTCCGTGGGTGGACTGCTCGGAACTTGCCTCGGCTTGGGATTGTTCGTCGTCCTGGTCTTCTACGCGGTGAGCAGGTCGTGGCCGATCGCTGTGTGCTTTGGGCTGTTCGCCGGTTGGCTTCCACTTACTATCCTTCGGTGGCGGGCGAAGAAACGGACCGCACTCCTTCGCCAGCTGTGGCCCGACGTAGTTGACCATCTGCGGTCGGCGATCCGAGCCGGACTCCCATTGCCGGAGGCGCTCATCCAACTGGGTGATAAGGGGCCCGAAGAGCTCAGGCCGGTCTTTCGCGAATTTGGTGCGGACTACAGGGCCGGAGGGCAGTTTGACGGGTCCCTGGACAAGCTGAAGAACCGGCTCGCCGACCCCGTGGCCGACCGGATCGTCGAAGCCTTGCGGCTCACTCGTGAGGTCGGAGGGTCTGACCTGGGCAAGTTGCTGGGAACCCTGGCCGAGTTCCTCCGCGAAAACGCCCGAACGCGCAGCGAACTCGAAGCCCGCCAGTCCTGGACCGTCAACGCTGCCCGGCTTGCCGTCGCGGCGCCGTGGATTGTGATGCTCCTCCTGGCCACCCGGCCCGAAGCTGTGCAGGCATACAACACAGCGATCGGAGCGGCGGTGCTCCTGGGCGGGCTGGTGATCTCGTTGGCCTGCTACTCAACGATGCTCAGGATCGGTGCACTGCCCCAGGATGAACGGGTGCTCCGATGATCACTGTTTCACCGGCCGCCGCTGTTTGCGGCGCGGTACTGGGAATCGGACTGTGGCTGGTCATCTTCAGGTCTCCGATCATGCGTGCGACGACACTGGCCCAGCGCATCGAGCCCCAGCTGAAATCGCAGAACCTGGAATCGCGCCTGCTGTCCGGAGAGCACACACTGACGCCCTTTGGACCGTTGGAGCGGATCCTCCGTCCGTTCATCCGCGACGGCATTGCCGCCTTGGGGAAAATGAGTCCTGCTCCGGGAGCAACAGCGCGCCGGCTCGCGCAGGCCGGGATCAACAAGTCAGTCATAGATTTTCGCGCCGAACAGGTCATCTGGGCCGCCGCAGGTTTCGCGCTCACTTCGGCGATTGTCGCGGTGGGGGCTGCAGCCGGAAGGTTCAATGCCCTGCTGGCTGCGGTGGCCATCATCGGCAGCGGGATATCGGGCTTTATTGTTCGTGACTACTGGCTGGGGGTGCAGGTCCGCAGGAGGGAAGAACGGATGATGGCCGAGTTTCCCAGTCTTGCCGAACTGATGGCACTGGCCGTCGGTGCAGGGGAGAGCGCCACGGGAGCCCTGGACCGGGTGTGCCGGAGCGCCAGGGGCGAGTTGTCCAAGGAGTTTTCCACGATCCTGGCGGAAACGCGGGCAGGCAAGCCCCTGGTCAACGCCCTCCAGGAGTTTTCCGCGCGTACGGACCTTGCACCGCTCGTCCGGTTTGTGGACGGAATCGTTGTTGCGGTTGAACGGGGGACACCCCTCGCGGACGTACTGCGGGCGCAAGCCCAGGATGTCCGCGATACAGCCAAGCGGGACCTGATGGAAGCCGCCGGAAAGAAGGAAATTGCCATGATGGTGCCCCTCGTTTTCGGTGTTCTTCCGCTGACGGTGGTATTCGCCGTCTTTCCCGGCATCTCCGCAATCAGCCTGGGTCTCTAATGGCGTCAACGGACCGGGTCAAGGACAGCACGCAGTCTCAGGCAACGCCGTCACGGACATGGAAAACAACAAGGGATAGGAAGAGCAAATGAAGACTCAAGTACTCCGCTGGGCCGTATTGCTGATGGCGGTAGCCGCCGCACCTGGCGCCTGGGCGGGCAAGGGCGTCCGGCGCGCGGCTCCATACCGTTTCCCTGCCGTCCGGCGCCGCGCCCAACAGCGCGGGCTGACCCGCGTTGCCGATGATCCCGAGAGGGGCGATGTGCCTGGGTGGGTCATGATCACCCTGATGTCCGCGGTGCTCGTGGCTGCCCTGCTCGCGCTGGCCGGGCCCGCTCTTGAGGCCATGTTCAACCAGGCTATGGACAAGGTGGGCAACTAGCCCCATGGCGGCTTCCGTACGCGCCGCCGGTCGTGGTCAGCCAGGTGTCCGTGGCCGGGAACAGGGGTCGGCAGTCGTGGATTTTGTGCTGGTGGGTGGCCTGCTCACGATGTTCTTCCTGGCAATTCTCCAACTGACCCTCGTACTGCACGTCCGGAACACGCTGATTGACGCGGCAGCTTCCGGCGCGCGGTATGGAACGCTCGCGGACCGGGGTCCCGGTGATGCGGAAGAACGGACCCGCGCCCTCATCATGACTGCCCTGAACCCATCCTTCGCTGAGGAGGTCAGCACTGGCGAAGTGACAGTCCAGGGGCTTCGGACGCTGGAAGTAACGGTCCGGGCTCCCATGCCTGTAGTGGGGTTAATTGGACCCCGGGAAATGTTGGAGGTGACGGGACATGCCGCGGTACAGCCGTGACTCCCGGCGGGTGCTCCGAAGTGCCCGTTGCCGGTTGCTGAGGGCACTGTGCCGAGGACCGGAATCATCCGGCGGGCAAGCGGCCGGGCGCAGTGAGCAGGGAAGTGCGGTTGTGGAGTTCACGTTTCTTGCGCTGCTCCTGATGGTCCCGCTCGTTTACTTCATCATCACCGTCGCGCAGATGCAGGGAGGCTCGTTCGCTGTGGTGGGGGCGGCCGACCAGGCTGCGAAGGTCTACGTCGCACAACCCGACAGCGCGTCAGCCCGGGCGGCCGCGGAGCAGGCCGTGGCGTTGGCATTGGCCGACTTTGGGCACAGCCCTGACCAGGCCTCAATGGCAACCACCTGCGACCCTGCTGACTGTCTCGCGCCGGGTTCTGCCGTGACCGTCACCGTGAGGTTGTCCATCCCACTGCCGTTCGTTCCGTTCCAGGATGGCATCCGGCTCTCTGCCACCGAGGTGGAGGCGGCCGCTACCCAGATTGTGGGGAGGTTCCGGTGAGGGAGCCGACATCCGAGGACGGACAGATAACGGTGATGATTATCGGGTATGTGGCGTTGGCACTGCTGGTGGCCACAGTCGTGATGGGAATTTCATCCGTCTACCTGGAACATAAGCGCCTCCTGTCCCTGGCGGACGGTGCTTCCCTCGCAGCAGCGGACAGCTACACATTGGGTGAGGTGGCTTCCGAGGGCGGCAGCCCATCTGCCGTCCTCAACCCCGCACGGGTCCGGAATGTCGCGGCTGACTTTGTTGCCAGGAGTCCCGCTTCGGCACGGTTTGACGCCTTGGCAGTTGCCGGGGCAACCGGTACCCCGGACGGCTCTACCGCTGTTGTGGTGCTCACCGCCGCGGTCCATCCGCCGGTGGTGAACTTCCTGGTTCCGGACGGAATCCTGATTGAAGCGACGTCGACAGCGCGCTCGCGGCTAACACGGTAGGCAGCCGAACCCGGCCGGGTTCGGAGAACAGTCCCTTTCGCGGGATAGCGTAGGCTTAAACGACCATGGCCAATATTGATTTTTCCGCTGAAATCCGCGCCCTCCGCGCCACCTACGAGTCCATTGAACGGGTTACCGATATGGAGGCGCTGAGGGAAGACATCGCCGAACTCAGTGAGCGCGCGGGGGAGCCGGACCTGTGGGACGACCCCGCCGCGGCCCAGAAAATCACGTCCCGGCTCTCACACCGGCAGTCAGAGCTTGAGCGGCTGACCACCTTGGCATCGCGCATTGATGATCTTGAAGTCCTGGTGGAGCTCGGCCAGGACGAAGGTGACGCCGACTCCATGGGAGAGGCCGCCGCGGAGCTGGAGTCGATCCAAAAAGCGCTGAAGAACCTGGAGGTGGTCACCCTCCTGTCCGGCGAGTACGACGAGCGTGAGGCTGTTGTCTCGATCCGTGCCGGTGCCGGCGGCGTGGACGCCGCCGACTTCGCGGAAATGCTGATGCGGATGTATCTGCGCTGGGCAGAGCGCCACGGGTATCCCACCACCGTCATGGACACGTCATACGCCGAGGAAGCCGGACTCAAATCGGCCACGTTCGAGGTCAAGGCCCCGTACGCGTTCGGCACCCTCAGCGTTGAGGCCGGCACCCACCGGCTGGTACGGATCAGCCCCTTCGATAACCAGGGGCGGCGCCAAACGTCCTTCGCCGCGGTGGAGGTCATCCCGCTGATCGAGCAGACAGACTCGATCGACATCCCGGATAACGAGATTCGGGTGGACGTTTTCCGGTCGTCCGGTCCGGGCGGCCAGTCCGTCAACACCACGGACTCTGCTGTCCGGCTCACGCATATCCCCACCGGCGTAGTGGTGTCGATGCAGAACGAAAAGTCACAGCTGCAGAACCGGGCCGCTGCCATGCGCGTCCTGCAGTCCCGCCTTCTGCTGCTGAAGAAGGAACAGGAAGACGCTGAGAAGAAGGCCCTGGCCGGGGACGTCAAGGCATCCTGGGGAGACCAGATGCGCTCATACGTCCTGAATCCGTACCAGATGGTCAAGGATCTGCGCACCGAACACGAGGTGGGCAACACGTCGGCAGTTTTCGACGGCGAGATCGACGACTTCATCGACGCCGGGATCCGGTGGCGCACGGACAACCGCAACGCTGAGAAGTAGGACCGGAACACCGCCGCCTCAGACCGGCATACCGCGACACGCCCCCAAAGCCGCGTATTAGCCGGTCATTCCTGCGTATAGTCGAGGGGCCGGGGCCCTACTTCCCCCAACGAAAACCCGTGCACCGGCTGCAGAACTGGGCTGCATTCCGAATCAGCCATGCCCTGCAGGGTACTTAGGGCCATGATCCGATTCGAAAATGTCACCAAGGTCTACGACCAGAAAGCCCGGCCGGCGCTGGACTCCATCAACCTTGAGATAGACCGCGGCGAATTTGCTTTCCTCGTCGGAGCATCAGGCTCCGGAAAATCAACGTTCCTCCGGCTCGTGCTCAAAGAGGACCGCGCCACCTCGGGAGCCGTCTACGTTGCCGGCCAGAATGTCGCGAAGATCTCAAGCTGGCGGGTACCCCGCCTCCGCCGCGGCATCGGCGTCGTGTTCCAGGACTTCCGTCTCCTGCCCCAAAAGAACGTCTTCGCCAACGTGGCTTTCGCCATGCAGGTCATCGGCAAGAGCCGCAGCGTCATCCGCGACACCGTCCCCGAGGTCCTGAAGACCGTGGGGCTCGAAGGCAAGGAGCACCGGATGCCCCACGAGCTCTCCGGCGGCGAGCAGCAGCGCGTCGCCATTGCCCGCGCAGTCGTAAACCGCCCCGGCATCCTCCTCGCTGACGAACCGACAGGAAACCTGGACCCCACCACCTCCATGGGCATCATGGGAGTGCTGGACAAGATCAACCAGAATGGCACCACGGTGGTCATGGCCACCCACGACGACGACATCGTCAACGAAATGCGTAAACGGGTGGTGGAGCTCAAGAACGGCGTGGTGATCCGCGACGAAGCCAAGGCACTCTACACCTCGATGATTCCGGTCATCGGGCAGTCCCGCCGGCTCAAGGACGCCAGTGGCAGGGACGAACCCGATGCCCGCCCCGCGGACGACGGCAGCGAAGGTGAGGCACAGCGATGAGGCTGGCGTTCATCCTTTCCGAAATCGGCAGCGGGCTGCGCCGCAACCTTTCGATGGTGGTCTCAGTCATCCTGGTCACGTTCGTCTCGCTGACGTTCGTGGGTGCAGCCGGCATGCTGCAGATGCAGATCAACCAGATGAAGGGCTACTGGTACGACAAAGTACAGGTCGCCGTCTTCCTCTGCAGCGACGGCTCGACTGCCACCGGCTGCGCAGGCGGTTCGGTCACCCCGGAACAGCAGGACAGCCTCAACACCCTGCTCGAGTCACCGGCTGTGGCCCAGTACATCAACGACTTCCAGTTTGAGTCCAAGGAAGACGCCTACAAGCACTTCAAGGACCAGTTCTCGAACTCACCGATCGTCGATTCCGTCACCCCGGACCAGTTGCCGGCATCCTTCCGGATCAACATGAAGGACCCGGAAAAGTACGAAATCATCAGTGAAACCTTCAGCTCACAACCCGGAGTGGAAACCGTGATCGACCAGCGTCAGCTGCTGGAGCGGCTTTTCTCGGTGATGAACGGGGCGTCCCTTGTTGCGGTGGGTATCGCCGGCGTCATGATCGTCTGTGCCATCCTGCTGATAGCCACCACCATCCGGCTCTCGGCCTTCAGCCGCCGGCGGGAAACCGGGATCATGCGCCTCGTGGGCGCATCGAAAACAGTCATCCAGCTGCCGTTCATCCTCGAAGGCGTCATAGCAGCGGTGATCGGGGCAGCCCTTGCCTCGGCAACGCTGTGGGCCGTGGCCCACTTCTTCCTGGGCGAGTACATGTCCAAGCAGTATCCGGACACAGCGTTCATCTCCTCGGGCCAGACGCTGATACTGGTACCCGCTCTGTTAATCCTTGGCGGATCCTTGGCTGGAATTTCGTCCCTCTTGACCCTCCGCAGATATTTGCGCGTTTAGGCTATGCAAACCGACCAAGGAATGCCGATGAACGTAACGTCAGAAAATCCCGCACGCCTGCGACCGAGGCGCCACGCCGCGCGCCGCTCGGCGCTCCTGAGCGGGGTACTCGCCGTCGTACTCGCTTCCGGGCTGGCCTCTTCCACAGCACCGGCATTCGCCGATGAGCTGGAGGACAAGCAGGCCGCGCTCCAGGCAGAGGCGCAACGCGTCCAACAGTCCCTGGAGTTTGTTGACTCGCGGATCGCCAAGGCCGCCGGCGACCTGGTCCTGTACCAGGGCCAGCTGCCCGGCGCCCAGCAGGCGCTGCTCGAAGCGCAGGGGCGCGTTGCCAGCGCAGTCAAGGAAGTCGAGGCACTGTCCGCCCGCGTTGACATGGCCCAGCAGAACAAGGCGAAAATCACCCAGCAGCTGGAAACGGACAAGCAGAAGATCGCCGACACCAAGAAACTGATCGGCCAGATCGCCACGCAGGCCTACAAGTCCGGCGGTGTCCCGTCCAACCTGTCGCTGTTCTTCGGTTCCAACAACGGCGGCAGCCTTACCGACACCATGGACTTGGCAGACCAGGCCATGCGCAGCCAGAACGCTGCCATGGACAAGCTGAGCCAGCAAAACGCCACCAACGTCAACTCCGAGGCGCGCCTGCAGGCCGTGGAAGCGGAAATCAAGGATCTGAAGGCCAAGGCTGACGCCGCCCTTGAGCGTGAGAAGGCGGCCCGCGATGAAGCCGCAGCCAAGAAAGCCCAGGTTGACCAGCTGATCGCTGATACGACGCGCCTGGACGCCGAGCTGCAGGCCGCCAAGCCGGGAATCCAGGCCCAGCTCGCCGGAGTCCAGGCAAGCCAGAACCAGGTGGCCAACGAGATCGCCGAGCGGGATCGCAGGGCGCGGGAGGCATGGGAAGCCGAGCAGCGCCGGCTGGCGGAAGCGGCTGCTGCCGCTGCTGCCGCGGCGGCCGCGGCAGCGAACCGCCCCGCACCGCCGGTCCAGCCGTACGTACCGCCTGCTGCCGGATCGCCGTCGGCCTTCGGCCTCCGCCATCCGTTCGACGGCAGCATTCCCATCACGTCCGGCTTTGGTTGGCGCACCACCCCGCCGGGGACCATCGATTTCTACGGCCAGGGCGGCTATGTCCACACCGGCATCGATTTCGGTGCCGCCTGCGGTACCCCGGTGTACGCCGCAGCGGCCGGTGAGGTCTTCAGCTCCGGTTGGAACTCAGCTGACGGCGGCGGCTGGCGGGTGAAGCTGGACCACGGAGTGGTGCAGGGCAACTCGCTGACCACGATCTACTACCACAACTCCAGCATCGTGGTGTCGAATGGGCAGCGGGTTTCGCAGGGCCAGCTCATCGCTTACTCCGGCAGTACGGGCAACTCCACCGGCTGCCACGCCCACTTCGAAACCTGGCTGAACGGCGCCGCCGTCGACCCGATGGGCCTGCTCTAGGGCGTGCGGCCCTGCCGTACACTGGTATGACTCCGCTGGGACCCGGCCGGAGGACATTTCGATTCGATTGAGGAGCTGTTCCGTGCCCAAAGAAAGTGGCCGTAAGGTGGTGGCCACCAACCGCAAGGCCCGGCATGATTACCACGTGCTGGATACCTACGAGGCCGGCATCGCGCTGATGGGCACCGAAGTGAAATCCCTCCGCGAGGGGCACGCGTCCATGGTGGACGGCTTCTGCACCTTCTACAACGACGAACTGTGGATGGAAGCCATCCACATTCCGGAGTACAACCAGGGCAGCTGGACAAACCACGCTGCCCGGCGGCGCCGCAAGTTGCTCCTGCACCGCGAAGAGCTCATCAAGATCTCCCGCAAGGTCCAGGAAGCCGGCTACACCATCGTGCCGCTTCAGCTCTACTTTGTGGACGGCCGCGCGAAGGTTGAAATCGGCGTGGCCCGCGGTAAGCGTGAGTACGACAAACGCCAGACACTCCGCGAACAACAGGACAACCGCGAGGCCCAGCGCGAGATGCGGGAACGCAACAGGCGGCGCGGCTGAGCGGTGGTGCCCGGAATGAATCCGGCACAACATGCGTTACTATAAATAGTCCGGCGGGTACGCCCGCGGGATTGGGTAAAATTGATTGGTAACAAAATACGGGGATGATCGGTTTCGACGATGTTAGTCGCGACAGGTGAAGCGGGCCGAGGATGCAGAATTATCTCGTAAACGCTGTCTGCAAACCAATAAGTGCCGAATCTAAGCGCACTGACTTCGCTCTTGCTGCCTAAGCAGTAAGACAGTCCGTCAGCCCGAGGTTGCTATTGCCCCGGATCCTGGCGTCATTTAGATAGCCACTGCTGTTTGCCCCCGTCATCGGGGTAAACGGGACTCTTAGATGACTGGGCCCGGATCAGCCAGCTGTTTGCAGCATGGCTGGGGCCGAGAAAGTCCGACGCAAACTGCGCCCGGAGAAGCCCTGACAACACGACATCGGACGGGGGTTCAATTCCCCCCATCTCCACACCCACGCGGTGGCTCGGTACATCCCTTATGGATGAGTCGAGTCTCTGAAAAGCACCCCGGTCTTCGGACCGGGGTGTTTTTCTATGCCCGGCTTGCCCTCGTTGACCGGGCCGGTGCCCCCGCAAAAGCCGGACCCTGGACCAGTGAGACCCAGGGCCCGGCTACCCAGGTCCCTGCAGGCAGGATTACTGCCGCACCTCGTTGAACCTTTGCGCCACTACGGGCATCAGCGAGTGGATGTAGCTCCGCGAGGCGTGGTCGAAATCGGCGTAGACCTGCAGCCCGCCGATGACCGCGTAGCAGGTCTGGTCGTCGCAGAACTGGTCCGACATATCGAGCACCTTTACCGACGGTTTGCCCATGCCGACGGCCGCACTCGCAATCGGGTCCGGAACCAAGGCCTCGGCGCGGGTGTTCGCGCAGTTAATGGGCTGTTGCTGGTTGAGCGCCACGCAGTCCGGGCTGCTGTGCCGCAGGGTCAATGGGGGATCCCGGAAGACGAACACCCTGGCGCCCGCACCCGTCCAGGCGAGGAACCGCTTGGCCACGGCATCGCCGTACTGTTCCAACTGGGGGCGTCCAGTGCCGTCGTCGATGGTTTCGCCGGCTCCGAAGGAGGAAGCGAAAACCATGCCGGGTTTCTCCTGGACGATCCTGTCGGTCACCTTCTGGCTCCACTCCAGGCACCGTTTCTGGGAGCGTGCGTCATCCGCGGGTTCGCCCATGAATGCGACCCGCTTCACATCGACGAAGGGACAACCACCCACCATGGACTCCTTCAGCTTCCACTTATGCAGCCTGGCAAGCTCATACAGGGCGCTCTTCCACTGCTCCGCATGCGAGTCGCCGATCAGCCAAACAGTTGCGGACGCCGGTGCGCCACCGGTGAAATCGCATTCCGTCAGAAGTTTCTGGTCCTCAAAGACGATCGGGTCGGCGGCAGGGTGGCATTCGGGAGCGTCAAAGCGAGGAGCCTCGTTCGGCCCCACGTTGGCAACCCGTGCAGCGCCAAAGGGGTCACCGCAGTTGTTTTTCGGGTCCAGGCTGCGGGCGCCGTAGCAGGGGTCCCCGGAAAGATTCTGCAACTTGGCTGTCTCTGCCTCCTGCGCCTTTCCGAAACTCAGCAAGAGGCCCCCGCACAAGGCACAGACGGTGGCCATGGCGGCCGCCATGACCAGCACGACGCGGAGCGGTTTGGTTCCCTTCAGGAGTTTGGTGCGGCCCGGGTCTTCAACAAGTTTCTTGGAGGCGTAGGAAAGTCCAATGGCCAGTGCCAGGATGCCGATTTTGTCTAAAGTACCCAACGGGTGGCTCAGGAAGGCCGGCGCCAGGACGATGAGCGGCCAGTGCCACAGGTAGAGCGAGTAGGACACATCGCCCACGAACTGGATCGGTTTGGCGGCAAAGAGTTGGTTGGGCGACCAGACGGGGCTGTTCGGACCCGCCGCAATTACCAGCACCGTGCCGAGGACGGGAACCGCGGCCGCGAAGCCGGGGAAAAACGTCTGCTCATTAAAGGTCAGGGCTGAAAAGGCGATCAGGGCGTACCCCAGCCACTGTGCAGTCCCGGCGAGGGCCAGGTTTTGGGAGGGCAGCCGCAGGCGCAAGGCTCCCATGGCGTGGGCACCTCCGATCGCTACCAGAGCCCCGGCGCCGAATTCCCAGACGCGGGCCGGTGTGACAAAGTAGGCCGGGCTCTTGTTGGTGTACGTAAACCAGATGCAGAAGACCAGTGCGATGGCACTGGCAAGGGCGACCCCCAGGGTAAGTGACGCCCGCCTGCGGAGCTGGAACCTGAGCGCGGCCGTAAACAGTCCGAGCATAAGGAGGGGCCAGACCAGGTAAAACTGCTCTTCGACGGAAAGCGACCAATAGTGCTGCACAGTGGACGCGGCTTCGTTGTGTGCTGAATAGTCCACGGACTTGGCGGCCAGCAGCCAGTTTTCGACATACAGCACCGAGGCCATGGTTTCCTGGGCAATGGCCACCCAGCGTGAGAACGGAAGCAGCACCCACGCGGCCAGGAGTGAAGCGACGCCCACTAGCGTTGCCGCCGGGAGGAGCCGCCTGATCCGCCGGGCATAGAACTGGCCAAGGTTGATGCGGTCTGACCGTTCCAGTTCGCCGAGCAGGTGCTTGGAGATCAGGTAACCCGAGATCACGAAGAATACATCGACGCCGACGTACCCGCCTGGAAGCCGAACGGGCCACAAATGGTTGAGGACCACGAGCATGACTGCAATGGCCCGAAGGGCCTGGATGTCCTTGCGCGTTGCGTTGACCGATTCTTTACGTCGCAGTTCCGACCGCGTTCGGAACAAGACCTGTCCGGTCACGCCTACTCCTTGTTATTCGACCTGTGGGTTCACCGTGGAGCGGGGTCCTGTGCCGGCACAGCTTTCGCGGGCAGGCGTGCTTTCCGCCGGGAACAACGCCCGGACAGCGAGAAAGGCCGCATCGGCGGTGAAGCCAATACAACCCACATGGTGTGAAGTTGTGGAGGAAATCCCCTCGGGTACTTTAGCACCGCACATACGCGGTATCGGTGCTGGCCGGCCTGGGCGGCTGGCTGCCAGCCGTGCGGCTGATAGGCGGTGGCAACAGAAGGGGCACGAAGACCAGGCGTTCACCGAAGGCGTAGCAGGCCCGGGACTAGCGTTGCCCGGCCGCCGGTTGTATCCGGTAGGCACCCCCGCACTACAGACGCGTGGTGCCAGGACAGGGAGGTGCGTCATGGAGCGCGTACGGGACCAGGCCTCGGACAGGTACGACGACGGCCCCTTGGACTCGTATTCACGCACAGTCATGCGCGTGGCAGCGGAGGTCACGCCGCATGTTGCCGCCATCGAGATGTCAGCCACCCGCCGCAACGGCCGGATGCGCGTTGGAGCGGGCTCAGCGGTGCTATTCACGGAAGACGGCTACCTCGTCACCAATTCCCATGTCGTGGCGGGAACAAAGAACGGGCACGCTGTCTTTGCCGATGGGAGCAGGATGGAGTTGGAGCTGGTGGGCGCAGACCCGCTGTCCGACCTTGCAATAGTCCATGGCCGCCGACCCAGGGTCCGGCCCGCCGAGCTGGGAGATGCGGAGTCGCTCCGTGTCGGCCAACTCGTCGTCGCCGTCGGAAACCCTTTGGGACTTGCAGGTTCTGTAACGGCGGGAGTAGTCAGTGGCCTGGGCCGCGCCATTCCCGTCTGGGCGGATGGTAACCGGAGGGTGATCGAGGACGTCATCCAGACGGATGCTGCCTTGAACCCGGGTAACTCAGGCGGCGCCCTGGCCGATACGCACAGCAGGATCGTGGGCATCAACACCGCCGTGGCCGGGGCAGGGCTGGGCCTGGCAATCCCCATTAACTCCACCACCCGGCGGATCATTTCGGCGCTGCTCTCGGACGGCCGGGTGCGGCGGGCCTACCTGGGACTCGTCAGTACCCCGGTCCGGCTCAATCCCAGCGCAGTCATCCGGAGCGGCCAGCGGGACGGCCTCCGCATAGTTGAGGTGCTGCCCGGTTCTCCGGCAGACCGGGCCGGCCTGGCTGCCGGGGACATCGTGCTGACAGCCGCTGGGAAGGCGGTCAGCAACGCCGAAAGCCTGCAGCGGCTGCTGTTCTCCGATGCCATCGGCCAGCCACTGGACCTGGCGGTGCTCCGTGACGGTGCGGAACTCCACCTCGTGGCGGTCCCTGACGAAATGACCAGCAACCCCAGGTGAGCCCTGCTGACGTGTCAGCGTCCGCCGTCGGGCACTTCCACGTCCGCGATGCCGACGAAGCGGGTGCCCACGCCGTCGAACTCGCTGCGGACGAATCCCGGCTGGGCCGGCGGCACCTCGTCCGGGCGGTGATGGTCGCACACCACATAGGTAAAGTCCGGCCACCACTTCTTGGGCCGTGCCGCTTCCTCATAACCGCACACTGCGCAGACGAGGTGAACCCAGACCGGCCGTTTGCCCGTCCGGTTGGCGCGGGATTGTTCCAGCCAGGCCGGCGGGCTGTCCAGCAGGGCGCCGAGTTGCTCCTCGGACATGAACTTGGGGAGGCCGTGGCGCTGGGCCATTTCCATGGGGATATCGAGGGCTATTGCCACGTCGCGTCTGCTGATCATCACCTCCACAATACGTGAACGTGGAAAGCCGCCCCGGACCGGGCGGTGTCCTCAGGACACCAAGGCAATCCCGGCGGCGGCGGCGCCGAGGCCCAGGACCAGGTTCACGGCGATGTTCATGGCTGCGGCCCCGAACCGTGCCTCGCCGAGCAGGCGCACCGTGGCAGTGGTCCAGGAACTGAAAGTTGTCAGGCCGCCGGCAAAGCCCGTCGCCAGGCCAATGCTCCATTCGTGCCCCAGCCCCAACTGTGCCGTGAGGCCGTAGGAGATCCCGATGACGAAGGAGCCTGCCACGTTGACCACCAGAGTTGCCCAGGGCCAGTGGAGACGGTCCTCCGACAGTCCCGGCCGTACGGTGCGCTGGGAGCTGTGGTGGGCGAACCAGCTGTCCGTGGCGAACCTCAGGAGCGCACCGGAGATACCGAAAATTCCCACCAACACGGCGCTGATCACTGCGGGCTACCGGTGCCGCCCCGTGCGGACAACCGCCCGGTGAGCTTACCCAGGCGCCAGCCCAGGGCGGCCGAGAGCAGGCCCAGCAGCAGGGAGAGCGCCAGGTAGGCGATCCACGCCGCGTGCTGCCCGTCGCGCGCCAGCTGGTCCACGGCAAACACCACCGCCGAAAACGTCGTGAAGGAGCCAAGCACCCCCGGCCCCAGCCCGGCGCGGAGCCAGAACGCGGTCTGCGGCCGCGCCATCCAGGTGGTGGTCAGGGCGGCCAGGACGAAACTGCCGACGACGTTGATCCAGAGCGTTGTCCAGGGCACCGACCCGGCGGGTTCTGGGAAGGCCAGGCCCAGCCCGTACCGGAGTTCAGAACCAATGAGGCCGCCGGCGGCAACCGCCAGCCAGGCACGGCCCGTCGGAATCCACGACTCCTTCATAAGGCCCTGCGCATGTCAGGACTCCGCCAGGATGCAACCCTCATGGGGGCGGCTGGTGTGCACCCACAGCGCGGAGGTGACCTCATCCGCGAGATCGAATTCCCTGGTCCGGCCGGCATTGCTGATCCGCACGATCAAGGCACCGCCGAAGGGGCGACGGCCCAGGATTTGAACTTCGGAATCAAGGTCGATTTCTTCGGCCGCAAGGTAGCGCAGCAGCTCGGGGTTGTCGTCGCTGATGCGGGTGATCCGGCCGGTGTGGCCCTCGTCGAGCTCGCCGAGGAGCCGGGCAACGGGCATGTGTACCTTGCCGTCGGCCGTGGGAATGGGATCACCATGCGGGTCCCGGTCCGGGTGGCCCAGCTGGGCTGACACCCGCTCAATGAAGGTGTCTGAGACAGCGTGCTCCAGCAGTTCGGCTTCGTCGTGGACTTCATCCCAGCTGTAACCGAGCTGCTGGACAAGGTATGTCTCGATGAGCCGGTGGCGGCGCACCATGGAGAGTGCAAGCCGGAGCCCTGCGTCCGTGAGGGTGATGGCGCTGTAGGGTTTGTGGTCCACCAGCCCCTGGTCTTTCAGCTTGCGGACCATCTCCGAAACTGACGAGTTTGCCACTCCCAGGCGCTGTGCCAGCTGCGAGGACGTGATGGGCTTGTCCTGCCATTCCGTGAACGAATAGACCACCTTGACGTAGTCCTCGATGGAGGAGGAGGGCGCGCTGGTCTTCACACGTTCAAGCCTACCCGGTGGCGGCATGCGGCCGGGATGCGCGTGTCACGCCCGGACAGCGCGCCAGGACAACGTCAGGTAGGGAAGGCTGAGTTCTTCACCCTCGGCGTGCCCCAGATGCTCATGGAGGTACCATTCGAGGTTCGCCAGGACTTTGGCCCTGGTCTGTTCGTTGGCCCGCAGGTAGTAGCTCCGGGATTTGGCCAGTTCCATCAGGTCGGCCGGGGTGACACTTTCCTGCCAACGGGTCACATGCCCTTCGAGGCCCTCGAACTCGGGGCCCACCAGCGGCCGCTGGCCGGGTTTGTAGACGTCCCCGGCATGCATGATGCGCGAAAGCCGATGCACCCACGGCACCGAGGTGTCCAGCTGGTTCCACACCAGTCCCAGCGTTCCGTGCGGGCGTAGGACCCTGGCCAGTTCCGTACTGGCCGCGAGGGCGTCGCACCAGTGCCAGGCCTGGGCAACGCTGACGACGTCGAAACTTGCGTCATCGAGGCCGGTGGCCTCGGCGGTGCCGCGCAGGGCGGCAGCGGCCGGGTATTGGGCGGACAGCTGCGCCAGCATGTCCGCGGACGGATCGACGGCGGTTACGGACAATCCCAGCGCCAGCAGCAGGTCGGTGAATTTGCCCGTCCCGGCACCGACGTCGAGCGCATCCCGGGCGCCTGCGGGCACCAGCCACCGTGCCGATTCCGCCGGATACCCCGGACGGACCTTGTCATAGTGCTTGCCGCCGTCCTGGAAGCTCTGGCCGAGCTCACGGCGACGCCCGTGATCGAGCTTGGGCCCACCCCGAACCACGTACGGCCTCCTTCAAACTGATTCCCTGCGGGTACCGTCCGAATTTACCGCATGCACCGGGGTGCGGGCTCCCGGCCGTCAGTCGTCGATGCAGGGAGCTGCGCCGGCAGTTCCCGGGGTGTTCGGTGCCCAGTGGGGATAGGTCCGGGTGTCGTTGGCGGGCACCCATCGGCCGGCATCCACCACGTAGTCCCAGCCCAGCCCGTCCCGGCGGAGCTTTTCAATGCCTGCGAGGAGCCGCTGCGCATCTTCCAGCCGGGAGCCGACGCCAAAGCTTGCCCGCAAGGACCCCGACGGCAGGCCCAGGCGCTTCAGCAGCGGGTGGGCGCAGAAGCGGCCATCACGGAGCCCCACGCCGTGTTCGGCAGACAGGTACGCGGCCACGAGGCCGGCGTCGTATCCCGCCACGGAGAAGTTCACCACTCCGATGGTGTCCCTGTCAGGATCGGTGTCCTTGAAGATCTGGTGCACCGTGACGCCGTCGATCGCCTGCAGGCCTTCCACCAGGTAGGAACGGATGGCAGACTCGTGGGCGTGCCAGCGGTCCTGGTCCAGGCTCGCGATAACCTGCGTTGCCCGCGCCAAGGTTGCCGCGCCCAGCACGTTGGGGGAGCCGCCCTCGTGGCGGGCCGGGCCGGTGGCCCAGCTGACGCCGTCGAGCCTTGCTTCCTTAACGGCGCCCCCACCGGCGAGGTGCGGGGTTCCTGCGTCGAGCCAGTCCGGGCGGCCCACCAGGACGCCGGCACCGAACGGTGCGTAGAGCTTGTGTCCGGAGAAGGCCAGGTAATCGACGTCGTCGGCGCTGATATCGACGCGGCGGTGCGGCGCCAGCTGGGCCGCGTCCACCACGATGCGCGCACCGTGCCGGTGGGCAAGGGCGGCAAGCTCCCGGATGGGGAGGATTTCGCCGGTGACGTTGGAAGCACCCGTCACGGCCAGCAGGCTGACGCCGCCCTGCTCAAGTTCGGCGCGCACCGAATCGATGGTCCCGGCGATCGTGTCGGCGGCAACGATGCTCCGGTGGGGGACACCCTGCCACGGCAGCAGGTTGGCGTGGTGTTCGATGTCCAGGTAGAGGACGTCACCGGCGGATTTGCCGTCCGCGCCGGGGAGGCAACCGGCCAGCAGATTCAGGGAATCGGTGGTGTTCCTGGTGAAGATGACGGAATCGTCGGGGCGGCCGCCCACGAATTCCCGGACGATGTTGCGTGCGTTCTCGTAAACGGAAGTGCTGATCTGTGAGGCATAGCCCGCGCCGCGGTGGACGCTGGCGTAGAACGGCAGGATCTCGTTGAGGTAGGCCGACACCACAGTCAGCGCAGGGGCGGAGGCCCCGTAGTCAAGGTTGGCGTACCGGACAGGGCCGCCGGAAATCAACGGGGCCAGGATTTCAGCGCCGGTAACCGCTGCGAGCGGACGTCCGGCGGCAGCCACGTACTCGTCCGAAACGCTTTCGGCGGCGATGGCGGTAATGGGGGAGTCGACGGCAGTGCTCAAGGAGGCCTCACTTCAGGACAGGACTCCATGCTGTGCTGGAATCCGCGCTTGCCGCATCCGCTCCGGACCGGCCTGGTCGTCACCCGGGGCACCCCACCGCGAATGGAGGGTTGCCGGCCAGCAAACCGGGGTTTAGCGCTGGCACTCGTGACCTGGATAAAACCATAGAACATCCGGCGGCCCGGTCTGAAGCCGGGAGGATTGTTAAGGGATTTGTTACGTGCGGCCCGGAATGGGCACTTTCTTCGAAGATTACGACGGCGGGCGCCCCCTTTCGGAGGCGCCCGCGGTCGATTGTTCGGAAAGAGGCCGGCCTAAAGGAGGTCGTCCAGCCCAGGGTTCAGGCGATGCAGCACTTCGGTGTGGAGGATGGAGTTGGTGGCCAGGGCGTTCCCGCCGAACGGCCCGTCCTCGCCTTCGAGGGAAGTGAAGCGGCCGCCGGCTTCCACCACAATGGGCACGAGGGCGGCCATGTCGTAAAGGTTCAGCTCGGGCTCGCAGGCGATGTCCACCGAGCCTTCGGCCACCATGCAGTAGGACCAGAAATCTCCGTAGGCGCGTGTGCGCCAGACGTCCTCGGTCAGGCCCAGGAAGTCATCGAGGTTGCCGCGTTCCTTCCAGCCACCCAGGCTGGAATAGGACAGCGAAGCGTCGGACAGCGTGGATACGTCCGAGACCCGGAGCCGGGTGGCCGATGCGAGGGAACGGCCCATGTAGGCCCCCATGCCTTTGGCGGCCCACCACCGCTTACCCAGGGCGGGTGCGCTGACGACGCCAACCACCGGCTCGCCCTCATCAACCAGGGCGATGAGAGTGGCCCAGACGGGAACACCGCGGACGAAGTTCTTGGTGCCGTCGATGGGATCGATGATCCACCGCCGGGAGCCATGGCCGGTACTGCCGAACTCCTCACCCAGCACAGCGTCGCGTGGCCGGGAGCGCGAAAGCTGCCCGCGGATGGCTTCCTCGGCGGCTTTGTCCGCATCGGTGACCGGCGTGAGGTCGGGCTTGGTCTCCACATGGAGGTCCTGCGCCTTGAAGCGGCTCATGGTCTGGTCATCCACGGAATCGGCTAGGACATGGGCCAGGCGCAGGTCGTCGTTATAGGTCGAAGCGGGTTGGATCATGGTTCCAAACTACCGTCTGGCGCCCGTTCTGCCGGGAGGTGGGCCGTGCCGGTTGGCGCTGTCAGCTGATGCTGCCGAGCTCCTTGGCCTCCTGGGCTTCCATCCTGGGATCGGCGCCCAGGAGCCGGCGGAGCGAAGCCAGGCGTGCTTCGCCGGTGGGTCCGGCGTGTCCGTCCTCCACCCAGGCGTCGAGCCCGCAGTTGACGGCAGTGGCGGTGTGCTTGCAGCCGCGTTCGCAATCATCAGTGCCCGGTGAAAGATCCGGGAAAGACCTCAGGATCCGGTCAGGATCCACGTGGGCAAGACCAAACGACCGGATGCCCGGGGTATCGATGATCCAGCTGCCGGGTGGTGCGTCGGCCAGCCGCAGGGCAAGTGCCGATGAGGACGTGTGCCGTCCCCGTCCGGTCACCGCGTTCACGCCGCCGGTGGCCCGTTCCGCGCCGGTCAGGGCGTTCACCATGGTGGATTTGCCCACGCCGGAATGCCCCAGCATCACGGTGACCTTGCCGCCCAGGTGTGCCCTGAGTGCGGCAACAGCGTCACTGTCCAGCCGGGCCGACAATCCGTCATCCGAGCGTGCATCGATGCCTGACGCCTTCAGGTCGGCAGTCCGGCTGATGATGACCGGGAGGTCAAGGTGCGTGTAGTTGGACAGTAACTCGCCGGGATCCTTCACATCCGCCTTGGTGACCAACAGGATCGGCTCGATGCCGGCGTCGTACGCTGCCACCAGGGCGCGGTCAATGAATCCGGTGCGGGGCTCGGGGTTGGCTGCCGCCACTACTACCACCAGCTGGTCGGCGTTGGCCACGACCGCACGTTCCACAGGGTCAGTGTCGTCTGCGCTGCGGCGCAGGAGAGTGGTGCGGTCCTGGATTTTGACGAGCCTCGCCAGGGTGTTGGGGTCCCCGGACACGTCTCCCACCAGGGAGACGAAATCGCCGGCAACCACCGGGTTCCGGCGCAGCTCCCGCGCCCGCGCGGCAATGACGGTCCGCTCATCGCCGGAGTCTTCGCCAACGACGGCGGTGTAGCGTCCGCGGTCGACGGTGATGATGCGGCCTGTTACGGCGTCGTCGTGGCTGGGGCGGTCTTTCGTGCGCGGCCGGGTGCCCTTTTTATTGGGCCGGATCCGGACGTCGGATTCGTCCCAGGAGTCAGTCCTCCGCGGCACCGGCGGAACCTCCCGCTCCGTTTTCGGAGCCTTGCATCGCCCGGTCCGTACCCTGCTGTGCAAGCATGCCCGTCCACAACCGCGGGAAGTCCGGCATGGTTTTGGCCGTCGTCGCGATGTCCTCCACCTGGACACCCTCGACGGCGAGGCCGAGGATTGCCCCGGCAGTGGCCATGCGGTGGTCGGCGTAGCTGTGCACGACGCCGGCATGCAGCTTTGCCGGGCGGATGACCAGGCCGTCGCTGGTTTCTTCCGCGTCGCCGCCCAGGCGGTTGATCTCAGTGACCAGTGCGGCGAGCCTGTCCGTTTCATGACCCCGGAGGTGGGCGATGCCGCTGAGGCGGGAGGGACCGGTGGCCAGGGCACAGAGCGCGGCCACCGTGGGTGCCAGTTCACTGGTATCGGCGAAATCCGCTCCCTTGATTTCAGTACCGCCCCGGACCGTCAACACCCCGTCCAGCAGTGACACTTCTGCGCCCATCCGGGCCAGGATGCTGCGCCACAGGTCGCCTACCTGCTGCGTCTGCTCCGGCCAGCCCGGGATCCTTACGGTTCCACCGGATGCCAGCGCGGCAGCCAGGAACGGGCCTGCGTTCGAGAGATCCTGTTCGATCTGCTGGTCAAAGGCGCGGATGGGTCCCGGAGATACAACCCAGTGGTTGGGCACGGAATCGTCCACCTGCACACCGGCGCCGCGGAGCACAGCCACCGTCATGTTGATGTGGTCGAGGCTTGGCACGGGCTTGCCGACGTGCTCCAGGTGCAGCCCTTCGGTAAACCGTGCACCGACCAGCAGGAGGGCGGAGACGAACTGCGAAGACGCGCTGGCGTCAATGACCAGATGGCCGCCGCGGACTTCTCCGGTTCCTTCGACGACGAATGGCAGCGACGCGGGTGTGCCGCCATCTTCCGCTGACACACCAACACCGAGGGCTTTCAGTGCCTCGATGATCGTCCCCATGGGGCGCTTCCGCGCGTGCGGGTCGCCGTCGAACGTGCTGGGACCGCCGCGCAGGGCAGCGAGCGGTGGAACGAAACGCATGACGGTGCCGGCAAGGCCGCAGTCGATGTGCACCGCGGTGCCCGCTGCGTCCTCCTGCCCTTCACCGCCACGGTGCTGCAGCGGAACTACCTCAAGGTCGGGGCCGAAGGCACCATCCCCGGGTACCTCGGTAATCGTGGCACCCAACTGGCGCAGTGCCTCGATCATCAAAACCGAATCCCGGGAATGCAGGGGTGCACGCAACCGCGACGGTCCGTCGGCCAGGGCAGCCAGGACAAGATACCTGTTGGTCAGGGACTTCGAGCCGGGAACCGTGACGGTGGCGTCTACGGGACGGTCCGCGTAGGGTGCCGGCCAGTGGGGGACAGTCGTTCCGGAATCGTTCCGGGCAGCGGCTGCAGCGATCATGTCTTTTAGGCCCCCGTAGCCTGCTCCACGGCGCGGCGCACGGCCTTGTCGGCCTTGGTCAGCTTCTTGTTCGTGGTCTTGCGCGCATCCGCGGCGAGGTGGGCGGCACCCTTGCGGGCGTCGGCTGCCAAATGCTCCGCGCGCCACGCCAGTCCCGGCCTGCCTGCGGTGTCAACGGAAGCCAGCAGTGCGCCGCCACTGAGCGACAGGTTCTTGAGCAGCTGGCCCCGGCGGGCTTCGCGGCCCTCCTTGCTGCTGATGTCCGCGCTGCGCCATTCAACAAACGTGTTGAGCAGCGAGACCACCGTGAGCACGGTGGCGGAAAGCCGGGAGAACTTGCCCAGTCCAAAAAGCACTCCCGCGCCTACCTGGGTTCCTCCGATTACCCGGGCAAGTGTCTTCTCGTCCGTTTGGAAAGGCAGGGAGGCCGCCGCCTTGCGGAGCAGGGGGGACAGCTGCTGGGCAGTGTCATCTGCGTTCTTGAGCTTGTCCAATCCTGCGATGACGAAGCTGGAAGCCAGCATGGGGCGGGCGAGCGTGCGGACAAAGGACATGGATTTCCTCCTGGCTGGACGAACCGCATCGGCAGCGGCATAAGTCCGTTCTAGTCTTGCACTTTTAGGGAATATTTGCCCAAGGCCGGCGGTTATGGCTCTTGGGTCCGCAGACGGTGCTGGGCCCGAAAGCAAGCCGCAACAAGCAGCAAAATGGGACACCGGACAGAGAGTGGAGTTGGGCCTTGGCGAGGGTGTTGGACGGAGTTGGTGCTCCAGGGCCGGTGGCGCTGGACCTGGTATCGGATGCGCTGCCGGAATACGGCAGCGTGGGGCCGGGGAGCCTGACAGTAGACTTGAAGGCAATGAGTACCTTGGATCCGGCCGTTTCGGCCATGTATGAAGCGTCCAGCGCTGAAGCTAAGGGCGGAAACGCTGCGGAGCCGGCCGCCGGGGAAACCCGGGAAGTACCCGCCGGCGATTCGGGCGGCAACGGTCTGGACGTCGCCACCGAATCGGTGGAGGAACGCAGGCTCCGTTTTGAGCGCGATGCCATGCAATACGTCGACCAGCTGTACTCGGCCGCCATGCGGATGGCCCGGAACCCGTCTGACGCCGAGGATCTGGTGCAGGAGGCCTACACCAAAGCGTTTTCGGCCTTCCACCAGTACAAGCCGGGAACAAACCTGAAAGCCTGGCTGTACCGGATTCTGACGAACACCTACATCAACCTGTACCGCAAGCGGCAGCGCGAGCCCCTGCAGTCCAACTCGGACACCATCGAGGACTGGCAGTTGGCACGGGCCGAGTCGCACACCTCAAGCGGACTTCGTTCCGCCGAGGCAGAGGCGTTGGACCACCTTCCGGACTCCGACGTCAAGCGCGCGCTCCAGGCCATTCCCGAGGAGTTCCGGCTTGCCGTGTACTTCGCGGATGTTGAGGGGTTCGCCTACAAGGAAATTTCCGACATCATGAACACCCCCATCGGAACGGTGATGTCCCGGCTGCACCGCGGCCGGAAGATGTTGCGGGACATGCTCGCGGAATACGCCGCAGAGCGCGGATTCAAGACGGGCGTGGAATCGCAGGCCGCGGCCGACACCAAACAACAGGAGAGCAGGAAATGAGCGACTGCCAGGGATTGGGCGATTGCGACGACACCCGGATGCAACGCATCTATGAGTACCTTGATGGTGCACTGACCCGTGAGGACATCACGGAGATCAAGACCCACCTCGACGAGTGCCCGGAATGCACGGAGCAGTACGACCTTGAGTGCGTCATCCGGAACATGGTGAAGCGCTCCTGCACCGAAGCGGCCCCGGACAACCTCAAGAACGCCATCCTGGACCGCATCCACGCCATCAGGCCCGTGGACGCCTAGCAAGTTAGACAGTGAAAGACCCCGGAAGCCGTTTGGCGTCCGGGGTCTTTCACTTGAACCGTGGTACCTGGCTGTTGCCTAGGTGTTGGGGCGCTTCCCGTGGTTCGCGCCGCCACGCTTACGGTCACGACGCTTGCGTGCACGCTTGCTCATAGCTGGCCTCCTTACTTTCGGTACTCAAAAGAGCTGCCCTCCAGTCTCCCACATGATCAGACCCGCCGCGAACCGGCCACCGCCTCATGACCTGCAGCGGGATCAGGCCGCCGCAGCCGCTGCTAGCGTGCCAGGGAGTTGAGGACAGCGATCCTGGCTTGCTCCAGGACAGTGCGGACCGTCTCCAGGGCCACGGGACTCAGGGGCTCCTTGCCGGCCTTGAGCCGCAGCTCCCGCCGGAGGTCGTCGCGGAACGCCTGCAGCATCATCTCCGCTTCCTTCAGGGCCCGGGTTCCCTCGGCCGTCGTCCGTCCACCCCTGCCCCGGAACTCAGCAGCGGTGGCGGAGGCACGGGCGGCCTCTGCCGTGGCTGCGAGGTCCGCGCGGAGGCCGCGCATGTTGCTTCGGATGTCTTCCCGGAGGCTGTCCGCCAGCCGGCGCACGGAGGCTGAAATCTCGTTCTCGACCCCGGCCAGTTCGTCGCGGCGGCTGTTCAGCTCGGCAAGGCCGGACGCGGTGATGTGGTAATTGGTCCTCCTGCCGGCGGTTTCGGTGGACACCAGCCCTTCCTCCTCAAGTTTGCCCAGGCGCGGGTAGATGGTGCCCGCGCTGGGGGAGTAGGTGCCGCCAAACCTGTCCTTCAGCGCTTTGATGAGCTCGTAGCCGTGTTTCGGCCCGGACTCAAGGAGCGCCAGGAGATAGAGGCGGAGGGCGCCGTGTGCGAATACGGGGGGCATCAGAGCCCTGCTTCCGCGTTACCGCGCTCCGCCCCGTGGAAGATGGACGTGGTGCCGGAGATCGAATTTGTCCGGACCAGCATCAGTTGGCGGTCCGGCCCGGCGATCGTCTCCACCTTGCCGCCCACCTGAACGTAGCGGTGGTCGTTGATGACCACCGCGCCACTGGCCGATTTGGCAACGATGTCCACGCCGACGTCGTGCGGCAGCCGGATGGTCAGGTTACCGGACACCGAGTTGGAACCAAAGTCCTCAGTGAAGCCCTGCAGGTCGAAACTGAGGTCCCCGCTGACCGTGTTGGCCCGGACGTGGCTGAGGGTGCCGGAGACGGTGACCTCACCGGAAACGCTCTTCGCAGTAAACACCCCGGAGTGGCTCCGGGCAGTGACATCTCCACTGACGGTATTGACATGTAGCTCGCCGGCCGTACCGTCCGCCATGACTGATCCCGAGACGGTGTTCAGCCTGGTGTGTCCGGAGATGCCGGCCACCAGCCCGTCACCGCTGACAGTGCCTGCCTCAACTTCGACGTTCTCCGGGACTGCGATGCTGATGACCGCGGAATTGTCGCTGTTATGGCTGACGGTGCCCATCAGGTTCTTGAACCAGCCTTGGGGGCCGTGCAGCTGGTGGCGGATTTCAAGCCTGCCGTCCACGACGGATACGGCGACGGGATCCCCCTCGACCTGGGAGATCTCGATGCGGGTTACCGGCTCCTCATGGGTCACAACATCGAACCTGCCGCTGACCATGCCCAGCTTCAGCGATGTCAGGGCGTCGATATCAATGGTTTGTGGACTGGTGACTGTCCAGCTCTGCTCAGGCATTGCCCCTCCAAAGACGATATATCGCGGTTGCCTCCACCGTACGCCGGAGGCGGAGGCCGGTCAAGATATATCGCGAAAGCAGGCTACTCGGGAGCGTTGATGCCCAGCCACTGGAACCAACCGCGGTGAAGGACCAGCCAGGCCATGAGCCCGTAGCCCGCCTGCCCGGGAGTTCCGCCGTTGGCGGCGAGGTCCTGGCGCCACTGTTCATGGTTCAGCAAGGGGGAGAAGGTGTCCACGTACAGGTGCTTCCGGCGGGTGGTGACATCGGCGAAGGCAGTGTTCAGCTCATCAAGGCGGCGGTTTTGGGCCGGATCCAGGGTGGGCGGCGGGCCCACCACGAAAACCTCGATCCGGTTCTGCGATGCGGAATCGAGAATGTTGGCCAGGTTAAGCCGGCTTCGCGCCGTGGACAGGCCGAACTCGATGTCGCGGCCGGACAGTCCGATGACCAGCCGGTTCTCCGCCTGGTCGCTGAAACGCCGCCCGGCCTCACCCAGCCAGCGGGAAGCGAGCCCTTCGGTGCCTTCCTGGGGGCAGGGCAGGGCATAGCTTTCCAGCATCATGCCGTCCTGTGGCGTCCGGGCAAGGACACGGCCCAGCCAACCCAGCGCGCGGGGGTCTCCCAGTCCGGCCAGCAGTTCGTCTCCTACAGCTGCAATGCGCAGCTTCCTGTCTTCCACACGATCCTCTTTACGTTCGTACTGACCGGCCGGTGCGGGCCGCCCGCAGCCTGGAGCTGCAACCGGCGCGCAAAGGGCGCTGTCCATCCATTAAACAGAACTGCCCGGCCGGAGTCTGGTATTTCGACTCCGGCCGGGCAGCCTGCTGCCTACTTCCGTGCAAATGCCTGCTTCAGGAGAACGTCCTGCTCTGCAGCGTGCCGCTTCATGGAGCCGGCTGCCGTCGAGGCCGACGCGGGCCGGGAGACCAGGCGGACCCTGCGGTCAAGGGCATCCGGCAGGTTCAGGCCGATGAACGGCCACGGACCTTGGTTTGCGGGCTCGTCCTGGGCCCAGACAACCTCGGCGTTCGGGTACTTGGCAAGCTCGGCCGCAATGTCATCGCTGGGCAGCGGGTACAGCTGCTCCACGCGGACAATGGCGGTGGTCTTGTCGCCGGTCTTCTGCCGGGTGGACAGAAGATCGTAGTACAGGCGGCCGGACACCAGGAGGACGCGTTCGACGGCGTTCGCATCCAGGTGCTCGTGCTCGGCGATCACAGGACGGAAGGTACCGGTGGTGAAGTCCTCGACGGAGGACGCGGCGGCCTTCAGGCGCAGGAGCTGCTTGGGGGTGAAGATGATCAGCGGCTTCCGCGGCCGGCTGTACGCCTGGCGGCGCAGCAGGTGGAAGTGCGATGCGGCGGTGGTGGGGTTGGCCACGATCATGTTCTGCTCGGCGCACATCTGGAGGAAACGCTCAATGCGGGCGGACGAGTGGTCCGGCCCCTGGCCCTCGTAGCCGTGCGGCAGCATGAGCACCAGCGATGAGCGCTGGCCCCACTTCTGCTCTGCCGATGAGATGAACTCGTCGATGATGGTCTGCGCGCCGTTGACGAAGTCGCCGAACTGCGCCTCCCAGAGGACCAGTGCATCCGGACGCTCCACCGAGTAGCCGTATTCGAAGCCCATGGCCGCGTATTCGGAGAGCAGTGAATCGTAGATCCACAGCTTGGCCTGGTCATCGGACAGGTTGCCCAGGGGCAGCCATTCGTTGCCGTTGGCGCGGTCGTGGAACACGGCGTGGCGCTGAACGAAGGTGCCGCGGCGGGAGTCCTGGCCGGCCAGCCGGACGGGGACGCCTTCCATGATCAGGGAGCCGAAAGCTGCGATTTCGCCGAAGCCCCAGTCGATGCCGCCTTCGCGGGACATCTGCTCGCGCTTCTCCAGCAGCTGCTTCAGCTTGGCGTGCACCGTGAAGCCGTCGGGGATCTCGACGTGTGCCTTGCCGATGCGGGCCAGGGTGTCCGCAGAGATCGCGGTGTTGGCCGGTGCGTTCGTGCCGAAATCGGACTGCTGGGCGATGGGCCGCTCGATGTCCGAGACCGCCGCAGAGTCAGCGGTGACGATCGGAATCGGGGACGTCTGCGCTGCGTGGGTCTCTGCGAAGACGCGTTCCAGCCGTTCCTGGTAGTCGCGGAGCAGCTGCTCTGCTTCTTCCTCGGTGATGTCGCCGCGGCCGATGAGGGCCTCGGTGTACAGCTTGCGGACGGAGCGCTTGGCTTCGATCAGGTTGTACATCATCGGCTGGGTCATCGAAGGGTCGTCGCCTTCGTTGTGCCCGCGGCGGCGGTAGCACACCATGTCGATGACAACGTCCTTGTGGAAGCGCTGGCGGAACTCGTAAGCGAGCTGGCCGATGCGGACCACGGCCTCGGGGTCGTCGCCGTTGACGTGGAACACCGGTGCCTGGATCATCTTGGCGACGTCCGTGGAGTAGGTGGACGAACGCGATGACGACGGCGCGGTGGTGAACCCGACCTGGTTGTTGACCACCACGTGGATAGTGCCGCCGGTGCGGTAGCCGCGGAGCTGCGACAGGTTCAGCGTCTCGGCGACAACGCCCTGGCCGGCGAACGCAGCGTCACCGTGAACCATGATGGGCAGGACGGGGAAAGCCTCGCCCTGATCCAGGCGGTCCTGCTTGGCGCGCACGATGCCTTCGAGGACGGAGTCCACGGCTTCAAGGTGGGACGGGTTCGCGGCCAGGTAGACCTTGGTCTCGTTGCCGTTTTCCGACGTGAAGGTCCCCTCGGTGCCGAGGTGGTACTTGACGTCGCCCGAGCCCTGCACGGAGCGGGGGTCCTGGGTACCTTCAAATTCGCGGAACACCTGGGCGTAGGTCTTGCCGGCAATGTTGGTCAGGACGTTGAGGCGGCCGCGGTGGGCCATGCCGATGGCAACCTCGTCAAGGCCGTCGTCGGCCGCTTCCGAGATCACGGCGTCGAGCAGCGGAATCAGTGATTCGCCCCCTTCGAGGGAGAAGCGCTTCTGCCCGACGAACTTGGTCTGCAGGAAGGTCTCGAAGGCCTCTGCGGCGTTGAGCCGGGACACAATCCGGAGCTGCTCTTCACGGCTGGGCTTCGAGTAGGGGTGCTCGAGCTGGTCCTGGAACCACTTGCGTTCTTCCGGCTCCTGGATGTGCATGTATTCGATGCCGGTGGTGCGGCAGTAGGCGTCGCGGAGGACACCCAGGATGTCGCGGAACTTCAGCATCGGCTTGCCGCCGAAACCGCCCGTGGGCCACTCCCGGTCCAGGTCCCACAGGGTCAGGCCGTAGGTCAGGACGTCGAGGTCGGGGTGCTTGCGCTGCACGTACTCCAGCGGATCGGTGTCGGCCATCAGGTGGCCGCGCACGCGGAAGGAGTGGATCAGCTGCTGGATCCGGGCAACCTTGTTGATCTCGTCGGCCGGATCGACCTGCAGGTCGGGGCTCCACCGTACGGGCTCGTAGGGGATGCGGAGTGCTTCGAAGATCTCGTCGTAGAAGTTCTGCGCACCCAGCAGCAGCTGGTGGACCAGCTTGAGGAACTCGCCGCTGCCGGCGCCCTGGATGACGCGGTGGTCGTACGTCGAGGTCAGGGTGAGGACCTTGCTGATGGCGTTCTGGGCGATGATCTTTTCGCTGGCACCCTGGAACTCGGCGGGGTAGTCGAGGGCGCCGACGCCGATGATGGCGGCCTGGCCCTTGGAAAGGCGCGGGACCGAGTGCACGGTGCCGATGCCGCCCGGGTTCGTCAGGGACACAGTGGTGCCCTGGTGGTCATCGGCCGTGAGCTTGCCGTTGCGGGCACGCTTGATCAGGTCCTCATAGGTGTGCCAGAACTCGGCGAAGTTGAGGGTTTCGGCCTTCTTGATGTTGGGGACCATCAGCAGCCGGGTGCCGTCAGGCTTGGGCATGTCGATGGCGATGCCGAAGTTGACGTGCGCCGGCTGGACTGCGACGGGCTTGCCGTCCACCTCGTCGTAGTACACGTTCATGGACGGGAACTGGGACAGGGCGCGGATCACGGCGTAGCCGATGAGGTGCGTGAAGGAGACCTTGCCGCCGCGGGCACGGGCAAGGTTCGAGTTGATGACCACGCGGTTGTCGATCAGCAGCTTCGCCGGGATGGCGCGCACGCTGGTGGCGGTGGGAACTTCGAGGCTGGTGACCATGTTGGTGGCGATGGCCTTGGCCGGTCCGCGGAGGACGGAGACGACGTCCTCTTCCGGAGCGGTGGGTGCCTTGACGTTCTTCGGCAGCTGGGCCGGAATGGGCTGGGCTCCGGCGGCGGGCTTCCTGCCGCCGTCGCGCGCTTCCGTGGCAGGCGCCTTCTTCGCAGGTGCCGGTGCTGAGGGTGCTGCCGCCGGTGCTGCTGCGGGCGCAGGCGGCGCGGCGGCCGGCGACTGTGCCGGTGCTGCAGGTGCCGCGTTCACGATAGGCATCTTGGTTGTGGGAGGGTTCGCTGCGGCATTCGCCGAGTGTCCGTTGGAAGAAGAACTGCTGCCTGAGTCGAACGATTCAAACAGCGGCCACCACTTGGCATCCACAGCGTTCTTGTCCTGCTGATACTGCTCGTACAGTTCATCAACGAGCCACTCGTTCCCGCCAAATTCCTCTGGTAGACGGTGGCTTGGCTGCTCTGGCACTTGAAATACGCCTCTTCCATGAGTTTGATTTCTCTGCCGGCCATACGGTGCTACAGCACTCTGACGGACCGGTTTCCCTGAGTCCTCTGAACCCAGACCTCTGCAAGTCTAGTAACCCCAATGTGGTATCTGCCAATAAGGGTGACCCAAATCATGAAGTGACGTTCGGACCGTTGATTATGGCGGCTGGAAGAGACCCCGGACGGCCTCCCCGGGTATGGGGATCGGGAGTCCGCTGCCGGTGCCGGGGAACGGGCCGGGGACAGGCGCTCCTGTAGACTGAAATCCTTATGGACAGTAAATCTAGGTGCCGGCCTGGGGGCTGTCAGCGGAGCAGGAACCACAGCGCCGCACAGCCCACCCGCAGAGCCGGCAAACCCCGAACACGCGCCCATCATCTGCTGTCGGCATCCCCGGTCGAAATTCCCGGGGGCAGGGCATCCGCCGACCACCCGCCGCCGGTCCGCTACCCCAGCCCCCTGATCACCGGACGCCTGTCCGGCCCGGCGGGGTGCTGAATGGAGTGGCTACTCCTGGCGGCAGGGCTCCTGCTGATCGCCGGCACAGGCTTTTTCGTCGCCGTCGAATTCTCCCTGATTGCCCTCGACCAGCCCACGGTCCAGCGGGCTGTCGACGCCGGTGACGCCGGCGCCGTTCCCCTCCTTACCTGCCTCAAATCGCTCTCCACACAGCTCTCCAGCTGCCAGTTGGGCATCACCCTCACCACCCTGCTCACCGGCTACGTCATGGAACCATCGGTGGGCCGCCTCCTGGAGGGGCCGCTGACGGCCCTTGGCCTGCCGGAGGTAGCTGCAGCATCAATTTCGCTGATCCTCGCCATGGTGCTGGCAACCCTGTTGTCGATGCTCCTTGGCGAACTCGTTCCCAAGAACATGGCCATCGCGTTGTCCTTCCCCGTCGGCAAAGCCCTGGCCAGGCCGCAACTGATCTTCACCGCGGTCTTCAGGCCGGCCATCGTGGTCCTCAACGGCTTTTCCAACCGGGTGCTCCACATCTTCGGGCTCGAAGCCAAGGAAGAGCTCTCCGGCGCGCGCACGCCGTCCGAGCTGGCGTCACTGGTGCGCCGCTCGGCTGCGATGGGAACGCTCGACGCCGGTACGGCCAACTTCGTGTCCCGCACCTTGAATTTTTCCTCCAGGACCGCGGCCGACGTCATGACGCCGCGCATCCGGGTGGAAATGATCGACGCGGACCAGCCGGTCTCCGACATCGTTGACGCGGCGCGCCGTACGGGATACTCACGGTTCCCCGTGATCGGCGACTCTGCGGACGACATCAAAGGCCTGGTCCACGTCAAGAAGGCCGTGGCCGTGCCCTCGGACAGGCGGCACAAGCTGGAAGCCGGTGCCATCATGACCGAAGTCCTCAGGGTTCCCGAGACCATCCACCTTGACGCCCTGCTGGCGGAACTCCGCGAAGGCAACCTCCAGCTGGCGGTGGTCCTCGACGAATACGGCGGCACCGCCGGCATTGCCACGCTCGAAGACCTGGTCGAGGAAATTGTGGGCGAGGTAGCCGACGAACACGACAAGGTGCGCCCGGGGCTGCTGCAGAGCGCCTCCGGGGACTGGTATTTCCCGGGACTCCTTCGCCCGGACGAGTTGTCCGAGCAGATCCCGGGCCTGACCGTCCCGGACGAAGCAGCCTACGAAACCGTGGGAGGCTACGTGATGAGCAAACTGGGCAGGATCGCGGCGGTAGGGGACACGGTGGCCGTGGACGGCGGCACGCTGAGCGTTACCCGGATGGACGGGCGCCGCATCGACCGTATCTGCTTCCGGCCGGCTGCCCCTGAGCCGGACGGCAACAACGACGGGAGCCCATCATGAGCGACTGGGCCGGCATCGTCTGGCTGGCGTTCCTGCTGCTCGGCAACGCGTTCTTCGTGGCGGCCGAGTTCGCCATCATGTCCGCCCGGCGCAGCCAGATCGAACCCTTGGCGGAGGCCGGGTCGAAGCGGGCCCAAACCACCCTGAAGGCGATGGAGAACGTCTCGCTGATGCTGGCCTGCGCGCAGCTTGGCATCACGGTGTGCTCGCTGCTGATCCTGCTGGTGGCCGAGCCTGCGATCCACCACCTCCTGGCCGCGCCGCTGGAGCTGGTGGGCCTGCCCGTGGAAGTGGCCGATGTTGCCGCGTTCGCTGTGGCCCTGATGTTCGTCACGTTCCTGCACGTCACCTTTGGCGAGATGGTGCCCAAGAACATCTCGGTATCGGTCGCTGACAAGGCGGCGATGTTCCTGGCCCCGCCGCTGGTCTTCGTGGCACGGCTGGTCCACCCCGTCATCTCGGTGCTGAACTGGTCGGCGAACCATATCCTCAAGCTGTTGCGGATCGAGCCCAAGGACGAGGTCAACTCGTCCTTCACGCTCGAGGAGGTCCAGTCCATCGTGCAGGAATCCACCCGGCACGGACTGGTGGACGACGACGCCGGCCTGATCACCGGCGCCCTTGAGTTCTCCGAATACACGGCTGGAGACATCATGGTTCCGCTGGACAGCCTGGTCATGCTCAAGGCTGCGACTACTCCGGTGGAGTTTGAAAAGGCTGTCAGCCGCACGGGTTTTTCCCGGTTCCCCATGCTGGATGAGGACGATCTCCTGTATGGCTACCTGCACGTCAAGGATGTGCTGTCCATCCCTCCGACGGCGTACGAGCTGCCCATTGCGGAAAGCCGCGTCCGTTCCCTGGCCAACCTGGCCCTGGGCGATGAAATCGAAAAGGCCATGTCCGTCATGCAGCGGACCGGCTCGCACCTTGCCCGCGTCATCGGCAAGGACGGCAATACCCAGGGCATCCTGTTCCTCGAGGATGTCATTGAACAACTCGTCGGCGAGATCCGGGACGCTACCCAGGCCACCGGCATCCGACGGCTGGGGCAACCCAACGGGGGATAGGCAGCGCAGTGCCATTGAGTCCGGTCCCCGGCGGCGGCTCGGGGCCGGGCTTACCCGAACCTAAATAGGAATGATTCCCATTTAGGTATAAGCTGGGCATCTGTCGTTCCCCTCCCCAGTGAACCGAGGTTTTCCGTGCGCCGCTCTGCCGTCCGTCCGTCCCTGGCCGCCCTTGCCGGACTTGGCCTGCTGCTCTCCGGATGCAGCGCCCAGCCGGACAGCGCTTCGCCCGGGACGCAGTCCAACGAGGCTGGAATCAATGTTGTTGCCTCCACCAACGTCTACGGCGACATCGCGTCGTCAGTGGGTGGCGACAAGGTCAGCGTGACCTCGATCGTCACCAAGACCAGCCAGGACCCGCACTCCTACGAGGCCACCGCCCAGGACCGGCTGGCTGTCTCCAAGGCCGACCTGGTGATCACCAACGGCGGCGGGTACGACGACTTCATGAATACCCTGGTGGACGGGAGCAAGCTCGACGCCGGAAACGTGCTGGACGCCGTCGAACTTTCCGGGCTGGAGCACGCCGGCGAGGAGGCAGAGCCCTCCGCCAGCGCCGATGCCGCGGCAGGAGACCACGGACACGACCATGGCGAGTTCAACGAACACGTCTGGTACAGCCTGCATGCCATGGAGCACCTCGCCGATGAGCTGGAAGCCAAACTGTCGGCACGGGAGCCGGAATCCGCGCAGGAGTTCAAGGCCAACGCGGCCTCGTTCAAGTCGTCGCTGGAGGAACTGCACGGAAAGCTGGACACCCTGAAGGCGTCAGGGGGCGGAGCCCAGGTGGCTGTCACGGAACCCGTGCCGCTCTACCTTTTGGAAGATGCGGGCCTGGTCAACGCCACCCCGGCGGACTACACCGCTGCCATCGAGGAAGGCACGGACGTGCCGCCCGCCGTCCTCAGGGCGGCCACGGACCTGGTGTCCGGCAAGTCCGTACGGATGCTCGCCTACAACGAACAGACCGAAGGGCCACAGACCGAGGCCCTGAAGAAGGCAGCGGAGGCGGCCGGCGTCCCGGTGGTGGACTTTAACGAAACCCTCCCCGAGGGCAAGACGTACCTGCAGTGGATGACGGACAATGTGGACAACATCAGCACTATCCTGGAGAGCAAATAGGTGGAACCAGCGGTCAGCCTTACCGGAGCGTCCCTGAAGTTCGGCGAGCGGACGCTCTGGGAGGACCTCGACCTGGACATCAATCCCGGCGAGTTCTTTGCGGTCCTCGGACCCAACGGCAGCGGTAAAACGAGCTTCCTCAAGGTCCTGCTCGGCCTCCAAAACCTCCACCGCGGCACCGTCGATATCGGCGGCAGGCCCGTGGAGCGTGGCAGCAGGCTGATTGGATACGTCCCGCAACAAAAATCCTTTGCTCCCGACACTCCCATGCGCGCCCGCGACCTGGTGGGACTGGGCGTGGACGGTCACCGCTGGGGGCTGCGGCTCCCGTCGGCAAAGACCAGCCGGCAGATCGACGGGCTCCTGGAGCTGGTGGGTGCGGCCGACTACGCGAAGGTGCCGGTAGGCCAGCTCTCCGGCGGCGAGCAGCAACGGCTGCGGGTGGCCCAGGCCCTTGCCTCGGATCCCCAGGTGCTCCTGTGCGACGAACCGCTCCTCTCACTCGACCTGCACCACCAGCAGGCAGTCAGCGCCCTGATCAACAACCAGTGCCGCGAACGCAACAGCGCCGTGGTGTTCGTAACCCACGAAATCAACCCGATCATCGATTATGTGGACAGGGTGCTTTACCTGGCCGGCGGCCGGTTCAGGGTGGGAACGCCCGAAGACGTCATGACCACCGAGGTGCTGTCCGACCTTTACGGCAGCCACGTTGAAGTCATCCGCGCCAACGGCCGGCTGGTGGTGGTGGGACTTCCTGACGCCACCACCCACCACCATGCCGAACCGCATGCACTCGCCGGCGAGGTTGCCTGATGGACATGGACAGCATCCTCGGAGCCATTTTCAACTTCGACAACTACGGTGAGCTGCTGGTCCTGGTGCAGAACTCCATCTGGGCCGGAGCCATCCTGGGACTTCTGGGCGGCCTGGTGGGAACCTTCGTCATGAAACGGGACCTCGCCTTCGCGGTGCACGGCATTTCCGAGCTGTCCTTCGCCGGTGCGGCCTTCGCGCTCCTCATCGGCGCGGACATCGTTTTCGGTTCCCTCGTGGGCTCCGTGGCCGCGGCGCTGCTGCTGGGGCTGATGGGCGTCAGGGCACGCGACAAGAACTCCATCATCGGCGTCATCATGCCTTTCGGGCTCGGCCTGGGAATCCTCTTCCTGTCCCTTTATGAGGGCCGCGCCGCCAACAAATTCGGGCTGCTGACCGGCCAGATCGTATCCGTCGACACCGTCCAGCTCCAGGCACTGGCAGGCACCGCCGTGGTGGTCATGATTGCGCTGGTTGCCATGTGGCGGCCGCTGAACTTCGCGAGCGTGGATCCCGAGCTTGCCGAGGCGCGGGGTGTACCGGTGCGGACCCTGGCCATCGTCTTCATGGTCCTGCTGGGAGTCAGTGTGGCGCTGTCCATCCAGGTGGTGGGCGCCCTGCTGGTGCTGGCCCTGCTGATTACGCCTGCGGCGGCCGCGCTTCGGGTGGCATCTTCCCCGGCAGCCGTGGTGGCCCTGAGTGTGGCCTTCGCTGTGACGGCGACGGTGGGCGGAATCCTGCTGGCCCTCGGCGGGCGGATTCCCATCAGCCCGTATGTGACCACGTTGTCGTTCCTGATTTATGTGGTGTGCCGCGTCATCGGGTCGGTGCGGCAGCGCAGGGGCATCAACGGGCGGGTCCTGCAGCCGCGCTGACGGGATTCGGCCGGAAAGCCTCCCGTCCTAGAGCCGCCCGGCGGCCTTGAGCGCGGTGCAGTCCGGGCAGAGGCCAAAGATTTCCACGGTGTGCGCCACCTCGGTGAAGCCGTGCTCGGCAGCGGTGCGGGCAGCCCACGTTTCGACGGCGGGCGCCTCCACCTCCACGGCCTTGCCGCAGTTGCGGCACAGCAGGTGGTGGTGGTGCCCCGTGACGGCACAGCGCCGGTAGACAGCCTCGCCCTCGCCGTTGCGCAGCACGTCCACCAGTCCCTCGTCCGCAAGCGACTGGAGGATGCGGTAGGCGGTTGCCAGGGATACCGAGACGCCCTGGTTCTGCAGGATCCGGTACAGCTCCTGGGTGCTGACGAAGTCGTCCAGGTCGTCCAGTGCCGCGCTGACCGCGAGGCGCTGCTTGGTGACGCGCTGTTCCTTGCCGGCGCCCGCAGCCGGGGCGGGCGGGGTGGAATCAGCCTTGGCGCCGAGCGGCATGGATGAACTCGCTTCCGTGGTGTTGGTGGCAACGATCAAGATTACCAGCCGGAGCTCCGTGGACACCCTTCCGGGGCCCGCCCTAGGCTGGCGCTATGAAGCTGACGAAATACACCCATGCCTGTGTCCGCCTCGAGAAGGACAACCGGGTCCTGGTGATCGACCCCGGCAACTTTTCCGAAACCGGGGAAGCACTGGCCGGTGCGGAAACGGTGCTGGTGACCCACGAACACGCTGACCATATCGACGTCGATGCTGTGGCGGATGCCCTGCGCAGCAACAGCGGGTTATCGCTGTATGCGCCGGCGGGCGTCGCAGCCCGGATGCGCTCCGAAACCGGGGATGCCCAGGACCGGATCCACACGGTGGAACCAGGAGCGTCCTTCCAGGCAGCCGGATTCGATATCCGGAGCTTTGGCGGCCAGCATGCGCTGATCCACCCGCAGATTCCCGTGGTGGCAAACATCGGCTTCCTGCTGGACGAAAACCTGTACCACCCGGGGGACTCCTTCATCATCCCTGACGGCATCAGTGTGAAGACCCTTCTGGTTCCGCTGCACGCACCGTGGAGCAAGGCCGGCGAGGTAGTGGATTTTGTGGTGGGCGTGCGCGCGCCGAAAGCCTTCCAGATCCATGACGGATTGCTCAATGACAATGGCCTGAAGATCGTGGAGGCCCATGTTAAGCGGATCGGTGCAAAGTATGGCACCGACTACGCCCACCTGGATGCGGGGGAATCGGTGGAAATCTAGGCTGCCGTCCAGCGGCCGGTCTCGAAGAACTCCGCAATGACCGCTTCCCACGGCGCGGGTTCCAGGCCCCGGGAGGCCAGCCACTGGGCGTTGTGGTAACTGCCCGCGTAGCGTTCGCCGCCGTCGCACATCAGAGAGACGACGCTGCCGCGGCGGCCGTCAGCCACCATCTCCGCGACGAGCTGCCACACGCCCCAGAGATTCGTACCCGTTGAAGGGCCGGCGTGGAGCCCGGCGAGGGACCGGAGATGCCGCATGGCAGCGACGGACGCCGCGTCCGGGACCTGGACCATCCGGTCGATCACTGACGGCACGAAACTCGGTTCCATGCGCGGCCGTCCGATGCCTTCGATGCGGGACGGCAGCCCCGTGGCGGGGACTGTGGCGCCGGTCCCTTCTCCAAGCCACCCCGGGTAGAAGGCTGAATTCTCGGGATCCACCACCAGCAGCTGCGTGGGATGGCTGTGGTACCGGAGGTAACGGCCGATGGTGGCACTGGTGCCTCCTGTTCCGGCTCCCACCACGATCCAGTCCGGCACCGGATGCTCTTCCCGGCTGAGCTGGCCGAAGATGGACTCGGCGATGTTGTTATTGCCGCGCCAGTCCGTAGCCCGCTCGGCGTACGTGAACTGGTCCATGTAGTGCCCGTTGGAAGTGGCGGCCACCTCTTCCGCCGCCGAGTACACGTCGGAGGCGTGATCCACCAGGAGGCAGGAACCGCCGAACTGTTCGATCAGTGCGATCTTTTCCGGGCTGGTACTGCGGGCCATGACCGCGATGAACGGCAGCCCGAGCAGCTGGGCGAAGTAGGCCTCGGAGACGGCGGTGCTGCCGCTGGAGGCCTCGACGATGGTGGTACCGGAACGGATCCAGCCGTTGACCAGGCCGAAGAGGAAGAGGGAACGTGCCAAGCGGTGCTTCAGGCTGCCTGACCTGTGCGTGGACTCATCCTTCAGGTAAAGCTGGACGCCCCAGTGCTCAGGCAGCGGAATGGCATAGAGATGGGTGTCGGCGGAACGGTTGTTCTCCGCCGTGATCCTGCGGATCGCGTGGTCGGCCCACTCCCGGTCCTGCCGCCCGCGGCCGCTCCCGTCCGCATTCCTGCTCCCGCTGTCCGCGGTGCCCCCGCCGCCCGCGTTGCCGCCGTCGGCATTGCCGTTGTATCCGTTTGCCACCGCACCAGCCTACCCGTGGACGGGAGCGCACCGGCCTAGAGTGGAAGCACAATGGCAACCACCCAAGGAGAACGATGAATCCCCTCATGGACGTGGCCCGGCTTACGGGGCTCCTCGCGGAAGGCCGGCGCACCGTGCTGCTGGACGTGCGGTGGGCGCTGGGGGATCCGCACGGCAGGGACCACTACCTCGCAGGCCACTTGCCCGGCGCCGTGTTCGTGGACCTGGCCACGGAACTTGCTGCCCACGCAGAGCCCCGGCGGGGGAGGCACCCCCTGCCCGCGCCGGCGGACTTCCAGGCGTCTGCCCGCGGCTGGGGGATCAACGACGGCGACGTGGTGGTGGCCTACGACGACACCGGAAACATGGCTGCCGCCAGGGCGTGGTGGATGCTGCGCAACGCCGGGTTCCCCGAGGCATACCTGCTCGACGGCGGCCTGGCCGCCTGGCGGGCCGCCGGCCTGGCGGTCGAAACGGGACCGGTGCAGCCGGTACCGGGGAACGTGGCCCTGGGCGACGGCGCCATGCCCGTGGCCGACGCCGGTGCTGCCGCCACCTGGGCGGAGAGCGGGCTCCTGCTCGATGCGCGGGCAGGGGAGCGGTACCGCGGCGAGGTTGAGCCGGTGGACCCGCGTGCCGGGCACATCCCAGGCGCCGTCAGCGCGCCGACGTCGGAGAACATCGATGAATTGGGCATATTCCTGCCGGCTGACGCGCTGCGGAGCAGGTTCGAGGCGCTGGGCGTCCGGGAAGAGGTACCCGTGGCCGTGTACTGCGGCTCCGGTGTGACCGCCGCGCACCAGGTGGCCGCGCTGGCCGCCGCGGGATTTGCGGCGGCGCTGTACCCGGGCTCGTTCTCGGAGTGGTCGAACCACCCGGACCTCCCCGTGGCCACAGGCCCCGAAGCCGGAAGTAGCGCCCGGGAGCCGGCTGGAAACGGCGCCGCCGGCAAGGGTAGCGTCGCACTATGACCCCAGGACGCCCCGTTCCCCCGCCCCTTGCCAAACCTGTCGAACCCGTTGCCGGCCTTCCCGGCGGCGGCCTCCCCGCCAGCGGTGCCGCCGGGCTGCTGGCTGCAGCCCGCGGAGCCGTCTCTCCGGACAGTGGCCTGGTCCCGCTGACCGTTGCCCGCCGTGCCCCCAAGACCGACGACGTCGAAATCGCCATCGAATTCTGCGGCCTCTGCCATTCCGACGTCCACGCCGCCCGGGGCGAGTGGGGCGGGCAAAACTACCCGCTGGTTCCCGGCCACGAGATTGTGGGACGGGTCAGCCGCATCGGTGCCGGCGTCACGGACTTCGCCGTGGGTGACCGCGTGGGCGTCGGCTGCATCGTGGATTCCTGCCGGGAATGCGAAAGCTGCCTCGACGGCCTGGAGCAGTACTGCGAAAACGGCATGACCGGCACGTACGGTGCCACGGACCGCAGGAACGGGGACGCCGTAACCCAGGGCGGCTACTCCTCCTTGATCGTGGTGGACCGCCGGTACGTCCTCCGAGTCCCGGACGCACTGGACCCGGCTGCCGCCGCGCCGCTGCTCTGCGCCGGTGTGACCACTTACTCTCCGTTGCGTCACTTCGATGTTGAAGAAGGCGATGTAGTGGGTGTGGTGGGCCTGGGCGGACTCGGGCACATGGCGGTCAAACTCGCCAAGGCCATGGGTGCACGGGTGGTCGTTTTCACCACCTCGGAATCCAAGGTTGCCGCCGCACTGGACCTGGGAGCGGACGAGGTGGTCCTGTCCCGGGACGAGGACGCCATGGCGCGCGCCAACCGGACCATCGACGTCATCATTGATACCGTCGCGGCGCCGCACGACCTGAACTCACTGTTCCGTACCCTCCGCGTGGACGGCGCGCTGTTCCAGCTCGGCCTGCCGTCCGGGGAGATGCCTCCGGTCAATCCGCGGACCCTCATCCGCCGCCGCGTGGCCTATGCAGGCTCATTGATCGGCGGTATCGCAGAGACTCAGGAGATGCTGGACTTCTGCGCCGAACACGGCGTGCTGGCCGATATCGAAGTGGTCGGTGCGCACCAGCTTGATGAAGCCTACGACCGGATGGTTGCCGGCGACGTCAAGTACCGTTTCGTGCTGGACGCCGGAACCCTTCACTCACCCGCCAAGGAGGCAGACGTATGAGCACGCTTTTCACCAGGATCCTGAATGGCGAGATACCCGGCCGGTTTGTGTGGCGTGAGGACGGTGTCGGTGCCTTCCTCACCACCGGGCCCCTGGCCGACGGGCACACCCTGGTGGTTCCCACCGAGGAAGTGGACCGCTGGACGGACGCGTCGCCCGAGACGCTCGCGAAAGTCATGGAGGTGGCGCGGCGGATCGGCGCAGTCCAGGTGGACATCTTCGGCGCGAGCCGGGCCGGGCTGATCGTGGCCGGGTACGAGATCAACCACCTGCACGTCCACGTGTGGCCGTCACGGACCATGGCAGACTTCGACTTCGGGTCCGCGGACCAGAACCCGGACCCTGCCGTGCTCGATGCCAATGCCGCCAAACTCCGCGAGGGGCTCCGGGCTGCCGGGTACGGGGAGTTCGTCCCGGCCGATTAGGCCTTGCTGATTGCCGGCGCCATGTGCCGGCAATCAGCAGCCCGGTGGGCTCCGCTAGGCGCGGCGGGGCGTCATCGCCACCATGCCGGCGTAGGTGAAGCCTCCGCCGAACCCGAAGAGCAGTGCCGGGACGTCCGCCGGGATTTTGCCGGAGTGCCACCACTTGCTCAAGCCGAGCGGCACGCTGGCAGCAGACGTGTTGCCCGACTCTGTGACATCGGTGATGACAACGCGGTCCGTCATGCCCAGGGCCTCGGCGAGTGGTTCGATGATGCGGAGGTTGGCCTGGTGCGCGGCCAGTACCTGGATGTCGTCCAGCGTCAGGCCCGCGCGGGCCACGGTCTCGCGGGCGCGTTCCGGCGCCTTGGTGAGGGCCCAGCGGAGCACCTCGCGGCCGTTCTGGGCGAAGCGTCCCGAGGGCGGGGAAATCTTGACGGCGTCGGCCATGCCGATTTCGGAACCCCACACCACCGGGCCGATCCGCGGGGTGTTGGAAGGACGTACGACGGCGGCGCCCGCACCGTCGGCGGTGAGCACCGCCGTCGCGCGGTCCGTCCAGTCCGTCACCGCTGACAGGGTTTCGGCCCCCACCACGATCGCGTGGGACGCGCTTCCGGTGCGGATGGCCTGGTCGGCGATCCCCAGGGCGTATTCGAATCCCGAACAGGCCGTGTTGACGTCCATGATGGCTGGTCCCCGGCCGTCCCGTCCCAGCCCGAGGGCTGCTGACACCCGCCCGGCGGTATTGGGGGAGCGCTCGGCTGCCGTGGTGGTGGCTACGACGACGAGGTCGATGTTCGCAGCCGGGACGCCGGAGTCTTCCAGCGCCATCCGGGCGGCCGGAACGGCGAGGTCCACCACGGTTTCGCCCTCCGCGGCGATGCGCCTGGTGATGATGCCGGTACGCTGGCGGATCCATTCGTCGTTGGTGTCCATCATGCCTTCGAGTTCATGGTTGTCCATGACGCGCACCGGCTGTGCGTGGCCAAGGCCGGCTATCTCGGTGCCGGCAGGCCCGTGGGCAAGCGAAATCTCCATGGGGTTTCCTCTCGTGGGGTAAGTTGCCCGCTAGGCGGGGGCCAGGGCCTTGTTGAGTACGGCACGGATGCGCTTCTCCGAGACGGAGTAGGCAGTTCCAAGTTCGACGGCGAAGAGGCTCACCCGGAGCTCCTCGAGCATCCAGCGCACCTGGGTTAAATCGCGCCCGGCGCGCCGCCCGGGGAGCAACGCCGGGACGGCATCGTCGTAGTCGTCTTCGAGGCGTTGGACCACTGCCATGTTGAGGGCGTCGCGCTGGACGTTGCCCGGAAGGCGTTCCAGCCGCTTTTCAATGGCCGTGAGGTACCGGGGCAACTGGCTGAGCTGTGCGTAGCCCGTGCGTGCCACAAAACCCGGGTAGACCAGCTGCTCCAACTGGCTCTTGATATCGTTCAGGGCGCTGATCAGGGCCAGGCTGGTGGTTCCCTTAAGCTGCTTTTCGATCCGGCGGGTGCTGGCGAGGATGCGCTCCACGACGGCAGTCACGCTGAACACGGTGTCGATCAGCTCCGCACGGACCACCTCATAGAGCCGGTCGAAGGCGTTCCTGTCCCACGGCAGCTCTGCCGGGGTGAGCTTATCGATGGCCGCCAGTGCACAGTCGGCAATGAGGGCTGACACTGAGCCGTGCGGATTTTGGCTGAAGGTGAGCTTTTCGGTGTTGCTCAGGTGTTCGAGGACGTAGCGGTCCGGCGCCGGCACACGCAGCGCCAGCAGGCGGATTACGCCGCCCCGCATGGCGTCCAGCTGCTCGTCCGGGGTCTGGAAGACCTGCAGTGACACGGATGCTCCCTGGTCCACCAGCGCCGGGTATCCGGTCACCGTATGGCCCTTCACCATGTTGCTGACCTGGCGTTCGACGGTGCCGAAGCTCCACTCCGTCAAGCCGTCGCGCTCCACGAATCCGGCAGCCGCGGGGCTGCCTCCGGCGTTGGCGGGGGCGGGCTGCCCGGCCGGCCCCGCTCCGCCGTCGGGCGTTACTCCTGCTGGAGCGGCCCCGGGCGCCCCTTGGCCCTTGGCGCGGGCCGTTGTGGCGGGCGTGGCTCCGAGGGACTCCGCAATGGCCCGGCGGGTAGCCGGAGCGAGGCTCTCCTGGAGCGCCGCAAGGTCCTTTCCTTCACCGAGGGCCTTGCCCTTGCCGTCCACCACCGTGAAGCTCACGCGCAGGTGCGGCGGCACGGCGTCCCAGTTCCACGAACCGGGCGGTATGACCACTCCGCGGAGGCGGCGGAGGGCGAGTTCCAGCGAGGGCTCCAGCGCATCCGCGGCCGGGTCGAAGTCGGCTTCAAGCAGGGCCACGGCCTGGCGTGCCACATCAGGAGCCGGGACAAAGTTCTTCCGCACCTGTTTGGGCAACGACTTGATCAGGGCAGTCACCAGCTCCACCCGCTGGCCCGGAATCAGCCACCGGAACGGGGCGTCCTCCAGCTGGTTGAGGAACAGCACGGGAACTTCCGCCGTGACACCGTCCGAAGGGTTGGGGGGAGACCCGGGGGCCACCGGATGGAACTCGTAGCTCAGCGGAAGCTCGAAGCCCTTGTGCAGCCAGGTTTTCGGGTACGCGGCCTCGTCCAGGTCCTCGGCATCGTCGCTGAGCAGCAATGATTTGTCGAAGTCGAGGAGGTCTGGATGGTCCCTGCGGGCGTCCTTCCACCACTTGTCGAAGTGGCGCTCCGAGACCACGTCGGCGCCAACCCGGGCGTCATAGAAGTCAAAGAGCGTGTCGTCGTCGACCATCAGGTCGCGGCGCCGCATCCTGGCTTCCAGCTCTTCCACCTCGTGCAGCAGGGCGCGGTTGCGGTGGAAGAACTTGTGGTGGGTACGCCAGTCGCCCTCCACCAGGGCATGCCTGATGAACAGTTCCCTCGCCACCACCGGATCCACCCGGCCGTAGTTGATCCGCCGCTGGGCGATGATGGGCACGCCGTACAGGGTCACCTTTTCATAGGCCATCACAGCCCCCTGGCGCGTTGACCAGTGCGGCTCGCTGTAGCTGCGCTTCACCAGGTCCGGGGCCACCTGCTCCGCCCAGACGGGATCGAACTTCGCGGCCACCCGGGCCCACAGCCTGCTGGTTTCCACCAGTTCGGCGGCCATGACGAACGTGGGGGACTTCTTGAACAGCGCCGAACCCGGGAAGATGGCAAACCTGCTGCCGCGGGCGCCGGCGTACTCGCGCTTACGTTCGTCCAGGATGCCGATGTGGCTCAGGAGCCCGGACAGCAGGCTGATGTGGACGCCGTCGTGGTTTCCCACAGGATCCGTGAGCCGCTTGTTGTCCAGGGTGATGCCCAGCGGGCGGGCCAACTGCCGCAGCTGGGTGAAGAGGTCCTGCCATTCCCGGACCCTCAGGTAATTGATGAACTCGGCCCGGCAGAGGCGGCGGAACGCCGACGACGAGAGTTCCTGCTGCTTCTCCTGCAGGTAGTTCCACAGGTTCAGGTAGCCGGTGAAGTCCGAGTTTTCGTCCTTGAACCGGTTGTGCTTCTCCGCCGCCAGCTGCTGCTTGTCCGTTGGGCGCTCGCGCGGGTCCTGGATGGTGAGCGCCGCTGCAAGGATCATGACTTCCCGCACGCAGTTGCGCTTGCCGGCTTCAACGATCATGCGCCCCAGGCGGGGATCCACCGGCAGTTGGGCGAGCTTTTGCCCGACGGCGGTCAGGCCACCGCCCTGCGAGCCGCCCTGCGAGCCGCCACGGTTGCCGGTTTCCGCCTGGCCACCCTTGCCCTGGGACCGCGGGGGAGCCAGGGCTCCGAGTTCGCGCAGGAGGGTGACGCCGTCATTGATGGCGCGGGTCTCGGGCGGCTCGACGAAGGGGAATTCCTCAACGTCCTTGGGGCCGCGTGCCACGCCCATGGCAGTCATCTGCAGGATGACGGCTGCAAGGTTGGTCCGCAGGATTTCCGGTTCGGTGAACTGGGGGCGGGACTCGAAGTCCTCCTCCGAGTACAGCCGGATGGCAATGCCGTCGGAGACGCGGCCGCAGCGCCCGGACCGCTGGTTGGCGGAGGCCTGGGAAACCCGTTCGATGGGCAGCCGCTGGACTTTGGTGCGGTGCGAGTACCGGGAGATGCGGGCGGTTCCGGTATCGATCACGTACTTGATGCCGGGGACCGTCAGCGAGGTTTCGGCCACGTTGGTGGCCAGCACGATCCGGCGCTTGCTGCCCGGGTGGAATACCTTGTGCTGTTCCTGCAGGCTCAGGCGGGCGAAGAGCGGAAGCACTTCGGTACCGGCGAGCCGGCGGTTCCCCTGGATGCGCGCCTGGAGTGCTTCGGCGGCGTCACGGATCTCGCGCTCGCCGGAGAAGAACACGAGGATGTCGCCCGGGGCTTCAGCCGCGAGTTCGTCCACGGCGTCGCAGACAGCGTCCAGGGGGTCGCGGTCTTCTTCAAGTTCGTCGTCCGAGGCATCATCGTCTTCCGCCCTGGGCTGCGAGAGGGGGCGGTAGCGGATTTCCACCGGGAAGGTGCGGCCGGAGACCTCGATGATGGGGGCCGGCGTTTCCGGCGCGGCGAAGTGGTTGGCGAAGCGCTCGGGATCGATGGTGGCTGAGGTGATGATGAGTTTCAGGTCCGGCCGCTGGGGGAGGATCCGCTTCAGGTAGCCGAGGATGAAGTCGATGTTGAGGCTGCGCTCATGGGCCTCATCGATGATGATGGCGTTGTATTTGCGCAGCAGCTTGTCGCGCTGGATCTCGGCCAGCAGGATGCCGTCGGTCATCAGCTTGACCTTGGTGGCCTTGCTGACTTCACCGGTGAAGCGGACCTGGAAGCCCACCTCCTGGCCGATTTCCACGCCCAGTTCCTCGGCGATGCGTTCGGCCACCGTGCGGGCTGCGAGCCGGCGCGGCTGGGTGTGGCCGATGAGCCCGTTTTCGCCCAATCCCAGCTCCAGGCACATCTTGGGGATCTGGGTGGTTTTTCCGGAACCGGTCTCGCCGGCAATGATGGTCACCTGGTTGGCCGCGATGGCTGCCATCAGGTCCTCGCGGCGCTCGGAGACCGGCAGCTCGGCGGGATAGGAAATGTGAAAAGTCATGGCTGCAGACAGTCTACTGCGGCGGGGCCGGCTCCCTGTGGTTCGACTGCCTGCGGCTGCTGCTGGTTGCTAGAAGATGCGAAGGGTGTAGCTGCTGCTGGGCAGGTCCAGTGCGGACCAGTCCCGGTGCGACGCAACGGGAGGCGTGTGCCCCCGGCCGTCGCTGAGGAGTGCCGCCACGGTGGCCGCGGCGACGAGGAGAAGGACGATGACGAGGATGGCTGCAAAGAATTCCATAGCTCCATGCTTCTCCTGTAGTCCGGGAAGAAACAGTGGCAGAAATGACCAAAAAGGGAAAATTTCTGCCACACTGAAGACATGCTGAAAACCGTGGCCGTGATCGTGGTTCCCAACTTTTCGATGTTCGAATTCGGCACCGCCTGCGAGGTGTTCGGAATCGACCGTTCGGGCCGGGGGAGCGGCGTACCCGCTTTCGAATTCCGGGTGTGCACGCCGTCGCCGGGCGAGGTGCCGCTGAAATCCGGCCTGTCCATGAACGTCAGTCTCGGCCTTGATGCGACAAAGGATGCGGACCTGGTGATCATGGCTCCGTTCGGACACGACCAGGACTTGCCGGAACCGCTCCTGGACGCCCTGCGCGCCGCCGACGCCAGGGGAGCCTGGGTTATGTCCATCTGTTCCGGCGCTTTCGCCCTGGCCCGGGCCGGGCTGCTGGATGGCCGCCGCTGCACCACGCACTGGCACTACTCGGACCAGTTGGCCGCTTCCTATCCGGACGCGCAGGTGGACGAGAACGTCCTGTACGTCCAGGACGGCAACATCATCTCCTCCGCCGGAACCGCCGCAGGCATTGACGCCTGCCTGCACCTGGTGCGGGTGGAGCTCGGCGCGCAGGTGGCCTCCGCCATTGCACGGGACATGGTGGTTCCGCCGCACCGTGACGGCGGCCAGGCCCAGTTCATTGACCGGCCCATGCCCACCTGCGGCTCGGCGCCCATGGAGGCACTGCTGCGCTGGATGGTGCAGAACCTGGACCGTGAGCACTCGGTCAATGAACTGGCCGCCCGCGTTCACATGTCGGCACGCACGTTCGCACGGAAGTTCCGGTCGGAAACCGGGGCCACTCCCGCCGCCTGGCTCAACTCCCAAAGGGTGCTGCGGGCGCAGGAACTGCTCGAGTCCACGGACCTGAATATTGACGAAGTGGCCAGGGAATCAGGCTTTGGCCATCCGGTGCTGTTGCGGCACCATTTCGCAAAGGTGCTGGATACCAGCCCCCAGTCCTACCGCCGGGCGTTCCGGGGCCAACTGGCCGAGGTGGGCTAGCCTACGCGCCGGACGCCCCGTCGTCGTCCGCTGACGCCTGGTCCTTTTCCGCTGCGGCCCGGGCACTCTCCACGAGGATGCGCCACGGGCCGGTGACTGCGCGCTCCGGCAGTGCGGCGCGGCGCCCGCCGGCTCGGATGGAGTAAATAAACCGATCCGGCTGGGCGTCGGCGAACTCCCGGGCCGCCGCCACCGCAGTCCGCGGAACGGCGTCCCAGGGGCACGCCTCAACGATTGGCTGCCACTGGTTGATGGCAGTCTCGGACCGGGCATCCACCGTCCACACCCTGGTGATTGCCGCAATCCCGCCGGTGCGCTCCACACTGATCTTCATGGCCTGGTTCCTGGGGCTTCCGCTCAGCCCGGCGGCCTGTATCCGGCCGTCAGGAAGCTGTTAAAGCTTGACCTTCACAGTTTCCCACGCCTGCCGGACGGCGTCATGCTCCTTGCTGTCGGACCCAAAAAGTTCCTCGGCCGCTGCGAGCGTGGCGCGTGCAAAGACGGCAAAGGTGGCCGTGGTGGGGAGCGAGCCCCCGGTCAGCGTTTCGTACCAGATCCGTCCCGGAGCATCCCAGGCGTTCCCGCCCAGGGCTTGCGCCACGAGGTAGAACGCCCTGTTGGGGATGCCTGAGTTGATGTGGACGCCGCCGTTGTCAGCGCTGGTCCGGACGTAGCCGTCCATGGAATCGGGCTGGGGATCCTTGCCCAGCACATCGTCGTCGTATGCCGTCCCCGGGGCCTTCATGGACCGCAGCGCCTGCCCCTGCACCTCCGGGGTGAAGAGTCCTTCCCCGATGAGCCAGCTGGCCTCCGCCGCGGACTGGCCCTTCACATACTGCTCCACGAGCGCGCCGAAGACATCCGACATTGATTCGTTCAGGGCTCCGGCCTGGTTGCGGTAGGCCAGGCCGGCGGAAAACTGCGTGACCCCGTGCGCCAGCTCGTGGCCGATAACGCTCAGTGAGGCGGTGAACCGCTGGAAGACGGCGCCGTCACCGTCACCAAAGACCATCTGCTTGCCGTCCCAGAAGGCGTTGTCATACAGCCTGCCGAAATGCACGGTGGCGTCCATAGGGAGCCCGCGGCCATCAATGGAGTCCCGGCCGAAGACATCCGCGTAGAGGCGGTGGGTATGGCCCAGGCCGTCATAGGCTTCATCGGCAGCGGCGTCTCCCGTCTGTGGTTCGCCTTCCTTCCGCACCAGTTTTCCGGGGAGGGATTCGGCGCCTTGGGCGTCATAGATGGTCCTGGTTGCCGGGCCTGGTTTGGCCGCCAGCATCCCGGTGGGGGTCCCTGGCCGGGCGGTTATCCGGGCTGCCTGGACACTTTTCACGTGACCCAGGGCTTCCTTGGCAGCCCTGGCTGCCGCGGAATACTCCGGCGCGTCCTGCCGGGCAAGACGCCGCAGCAGGTACGGCGGAACGATGGTGCAGAACGGAACGTGCATGGCGTACCCCCTCAAGTAGGTAACTTCAGGTTAGGAGGGGGCACCGACATTTGGCGGCAGCCACACTGCAGCCAGATTCCCGCCGCGCCGCAGTCAGCAGCCGCGGCAGTGCACGCATGGCAGGGCGGGCTTGGTGTCCGGCGCTTAAACCAAAAACCCCGCCGTACTGGACGGCGGGGTTTTCTCTGTGCCCTCGATAGGATTCGAACCTACGACCTTCTGCTCCGGAGGCAGACGCTCTATCCCCTGAGCTACGAGGGCAATCCGGGGTTCCTGCCGTTGCTGGCGGGACGTCCTAGAGCTTAGCAGGAAGGTGCCCCGCAAAGGAAAATCGGCGCGGGTTTAAGGCCGGGGCCAATCCCTGACAGCTCCGGAGCAGCCAGCGCAGGCGCACTGCGCCACGCGCATCAGTACCCCGAGAAAGAGTCCACATGCACGCGCCTCGCCCCTGCCCGGCGCGCGGCCCGCCGCAGGGACGCCACGCTGGAAGGTGAACCGGACACGTACACGTCGCGGCCTGCGATATCGGGGACGAGGGCCTTCAGCCCGTCTGCGTCGAGCCTGGAATTGCCGGCCGGCGCGGCGTCGAGGCCCCGCGGCGGCTCCGACCCGTCGGCGGTGCAGACCAGGACCCGCACGCCCGAAGCCCGGAGCTCGTCCGCGTAGGCGACGTCGTCCGCGCTCCTGGCCAGCAGGAGCAGCACAGCGTCGCGCTCCTCAAGTGCGCCGGAGGCGACGTGCGAGAGGAACGGCGTGATGCCGATGCCCGCAGCGACCAGGAGCACCGGGCGGTTCGGATCCCGGGACAGGACAAAGTCGCCGCCCACGGAGGTGGCCGTCAGTTCGTCACCGGGCTGCAGCCCCAGCAGGACTTTCTTGGCCGCGGAAAGGGGTTCGGCAGTACGGACGCCGAATTTCACGAGGCGATCCGTTGGCGAGCCGGCAAGGCTGAACACGCGCCGCCTGCCCTTGCCGTCGGTCTTCGCGTGCGGCAGGTCAAGCTCCATGTACTGGCCGGGGAGGAACCGTACGGGATGCGACGGCCTGAAGGAGAACTCGGTGGTGCTGGGCGTCAGCGGCCGGCTGGAGGCAAAGCGGAGCTTTACGCCGCCGCGCTGGCCCAGCAGGAAGGCCGCAAGGTTGCCTACCAGGAGGGCAGCCTCCGGAGAATTGGCGATGAAGCCGAAGTTGTACGGGACTGCGAACACCACGCCCACCACTGCCGCCAGGGAAAGCTGCTGCCAGCGCCGCGGCGGCAGCGTCAGGGGTTCCGACAGCATGAAACCCACGAAGAACAGCACCGGACGCTGCGCCAGTGCCTGCCAGACACCCATTCCCAGGCCCATACCGGCCCGCAGCAGTTCCATCGTGATGATCGAGGTAGAGACCACCGTGAACACCGAGGCCATCAGGAACTTCCGGGTCCGGTACAGGACCAGCAGGACGCCGGGAACCAGAAGCCACAACATTGCCGGCGTGGCCGCCCACCAGGTGGCGATGTTGAGCCCGGTCAGGCCGGTCACGAAGGCGCCAAGGGCTGCAGGGTTGAACACGTGCCTGCCCCGCCATGCCAGTGCGTATTTGGATGCGGAGGCAAGGACGCAGGCCAGTGCCACGCCGGCGATGTCCATGGCCTGGAACGAAGGCCAGAACAGGAAGTAGAGCAGCAGGCCGGTGATGAGGGAGGACTCGGAGTGCGGGCGCACCCTGAACAACGCCGCCAGTGAACGGTTGGAGGCGTAGGTCAGCAGGAGGCACAGGGCCAGGTGGGCCAGCATCTCCGGAATGCCGAACGTCAGCCATCCCAGCACGTCCAGCAGGAGGCTGTACGCCACCAGGCCAGCCAGGACCAGCAGGATGAGCCGGTACATCGTGAAGCGGCCAAGCATGGTGTCCAGCCGCCCGGCAATGGTTGGGGCCGGGCCGGCGGACGGCGTCTCAACAGTGCTCATGTAAAAAGTGTCCCTTCGAATTCTGCGGAATAGGCGGCACTGCCATCGGAAAAAACCGTCAGCCAGGAAACGTCGAATGACTCCTCGAGCACGGCGCCGGGGACAAAGAAGAGGGCGGTGGCGAGGGCGTCGGCCACGGCGGCGGTGTCTGCAAGCGCCCAGGTTGCGACGGCGGTGCGCACCGGTTGCCCGGTGGTCGCGTCAAGGACATGGTGCAGTCCGTCGCCCCAGGCCCGGCGGTTGGCGGCGGAAGCGCACAGTGCCCTGCCGCCCAGCTCCACCACGCCGATGGCCTGGGCCGGGTTGTACGGATGTTCGAGCCCCACCGGGACGGTACCGGGGCCGCGGGCCAGCAGGTCACCGCTGGCGTCCACCATGAAGGCCTCCACTCCGCGTACTTCCAGGGCGGATGCCAGCACATCAACCAGCAGGCCCTTGCCGGCGGCCCCGATATCCAGCACCACCGGAGCGGTGGTGCTGATCGACGTTCCGTTCCAGTCCAGCACATCCTCCCAGCGCGGAGCCGGCAACGGGTCACCTGACGGCCGGAGGGTATAGGCGGCGTCGTAGCCCAGGCGCTCGAGGCTTGCGCCCACCAGCGGCGTCATGGCGCCGCCGGTCAGTCCGTACAGCGTCCTGTACAGTTCCCCCAGCCCGGCAGCTTCTGCGGGAAAGCTGTAGCTGCCCGGTTCCCGGGCCATGGCGGTGACCAGTGAGTCAGCGCGGAAACGGGACCAGGCGGCGTCGAAATTTTCCACGAGGGCCAGCAGGTCCTGCTGTGCGGACGGTGCAAGGTCGTGCGGCGTGGAAACCTCCCAGCGCGTCCCGATGCCCTCGAACGAAAAAGCAGCCCAGTCCGCGTGCGGCACCGCCTACTGCGCCTCCGACTTGATCTGCTCCACGGCCTGGTTGAAGCCACCGCTGGTCAGGGACGAGCCGGCCACCTTGGATACGTTGAGGTCTTCGATGTTCTTGCCCACCACCTGGGCGGCGATGCCTCCGGCGAACTCGCCCTGGAACTTGCGGGTGTTGGGGTTGGACGGGTGCTGGGTGATCTGGACGTCCGTCACTTTGCCCGACGCCAGGGTCAGCTGCACGCCCACCTTTTCGTTTCCGTTGGGCGAAACATACGTGCCGTCGGCGCTGTACGTACCGTCCTTGTAGCTCGAACCACTGCTGGCAAGGGCAGATTCCCCGGCGGAGGGTGTGGTCGCGGCAGCAGAGGCGCCGCCTGCTGCCGGGGCTGGGTTGCTTTCGGCCGCCGAGGGGGCGCAGCCGGCCACTGTGCCCACGAGGGACAGCCCGGCGATTCCAACATAGATGCTCTTGCGTACTGGTCGGTTCAGTGCTGAGGGTCTCATGAAGGCTCTCGTTTCGTAGGGGATCACAGGTATCGGCGGACGTTACGACCTTGTCAACGCTGAAACCACCATATTGGTTCAACCCTGTGCATTCTCTGGGATTTCCTTGGAGGCGCCCTGCGCGGAAGCACGACGAAGCAAATGCCCGCAATTCTTTGCTGTGACTGGCCCCCGGTACCCTAGAAGGGTGACTCCCGAAGAACTCTCCCTCGCCATATCCGCATGCCTGAAGGACGCCGTCGCCGCCGGCGAAATCGCCCTGGCAGAATCAGCCGTCCCCGAGGACGTGCGCGTGGAGCGACCCAAGAACCGGGACCACGGCGACTGGGCCACCAACATCGCGCTGCAGCTCGCCAAGCAGGCCGGCACGAATCCCCGCGAATTCGCCACCATCCTTAGCGCACGGCTGAAGACGATCAGCGGCGTCTCCGCCGTGGATATCGCCGGGCCGGGATTCCTGAACATCACCGTTGACGCCGCTGCCGCCGGTGCGCTCGCCAAAGCCATCGTCGAGGCCGGCACGCAGTACGGAACCAACACCGCGCTCGCCGGCCACACCGTCAACATGGAATTCGTCTCCGCCAACCCCACCGGGCCGCTGCACATCGGCCATACGCGGTGGGCCGCCCTCGGCGACGCCATCGCCCGCGTGCTGCGCGCCTCGGGCGCCGACGTCACCGCCGAGTACTACATCAACGACGCCGGCTCGCAGATGAACACATTCGCCAACTCCGTGTACTCCCGCCTGCACGGCCTGCCCGTCCCCGAGGGCGGCTACCCGGGCCAGTACATCGCAGACCTCGGCCATGAGGTCCTGACGGCGCACCCGGACATCCGCGAGCTCACCGAGGTGGCCGCCCTGCCGGTCATCCGTGCTGCCGCCTACGAAGCCCAGATGAAGGACATCAAGGCCACCCTCGCGGACTTCGGCGTCGCATTCGACGTCTTCTTCTCCGAGCAGGAGCTGCACGACGCCGGCGCGATCGAAAGTGCCGTGGCGCGCCTGCGCGAGCAGGGCCACGTGTTCGACGACGGCGGCGCGGTCTGGCTGCGCACCACGGACTTTGGCGATGACAAGGACCGCGTCATGATCCGCGCCAACGGCGAGCCCACCTACTTCGCCGCGGACGCCGCCTACTACCTTTCCAAGAAGGACCGCGGCTACACGGAGAAGATCTACCTGCTGGGCGCCGACCACCACGGCTACATCCACCGCCTCAAGGCGATTGCCGCCGCCGCCGGGGACGATCCCGAGGTCAACATCGAGGTACTGATCGGCCAGCTCGTCTCCGTCAACGGGGCCAAGCTCTCCAAGCGCGCGGGCAACATCATCGAACTCAAGGACCTCATTGACTGGCTGGGCAAGGACGCGGTCCGCTACTCGCTGGCCCGCTTCCCGGCGGATTCCCCGCTGACGCTTGACCCGGAGCTGCTGAAAAAGAACAGCAACGAAAACCCGGTGTTCTACGTGCAGTACGCCCACGCCCGTTCCCGCGGCGCCGCGCGCAACGCGGTGGCAGCCGGCGTGGAACGCCAGGTGGACGGCGCGGACAGCTTCGACGCTTCCCTCCTTGACCACGCAACAGAAAATGAGCTGCTGTCCTACCTGGGCAGCTACCCGTCGATCGTGGCCAAAGCCGCGGAACTGCGCGAACCGCACCGGGTGGCACGGCACCTCGAGGCCATCGCCGGCGCCTACCACCGCTGGTATGACGCCTGCCGCATTGCCCCGATGGGCGAAGAGGCCGTCACTGATGTCAACCGCACGCGGCTCTGGCTCAATGACGCCACCAGCCAGGTACTGGCCAACGGCCTTGACCTCCTGGGCGTTTCCGCGCCGGAACGGATGTAGGGACCCATGACGCACACAGCAGCCCAGGGATCTCCGCTTGCCCCGGAGTGGCTTGCCGTTCCGGAAGACCTCAACGCCCTCCACGAGCCGATGTGGGCCGGTGACGCAGCGCGCAACGCTGACGGTGAACTCGCCATCGGCGGCATCCCCGTCAGCGAGTTGCAGCGGCAATACGGGACGCCGCTCTTCGTGATGAGCGAGAACGACTTCCGTGCCCGGGCCAGGGCATTCAGCGACGCCTTCAACGACGCCTTCGCGGATATCTGCGGGGGCGTGGATGTCTACTATGCCGGCAAGTCGTTCCTCTGCACCGCGGTGGTCCGCTGGGTGGAGGAGGAAGGGCTGCGGCTGGACACGGCTTCGGGCGGCGAACTTGCGGTGGCCTACCGCGCCGGAATCCCCGGGGCCGACGTCGCCCTGCACGGCAACAACAAGTCCGACGGCGAGATCCACAGGGCGCTGGACATGGGCCTGGGGCGGATCGTGGTGGACAGCCTCGATGAGCTGGCGCGCGTCGGTGCGATCGCGCAGGGGCGCGGGGAGCAGGCGAAGGTGATGCTGCGGCTCACCCCCGGCGTGCATGCCCACACCCACGAATTCATTGCCACCGCCCACGAGGACCAGAAGTTCGGCCTCTCCATGGCTGCCGACACCACCGATGAAGCGGGCATTTCCGCCTCCGAGGAAGCGGTGGCCGCCGCAACAGCGCATCCCGGCATCGAGCTGCTGGGCCTGCACTGCCACATCGGATCCCAGATTTTCGAACCCGATGGCTTTGCCCTCGCTGCCGAGAAGCTGTTGCGCTTCCTGGCCGCCATGCAGGAAAAGTACTCCATCACCCTGCCGGAACTGGACCTCGGCGGCGGCTACGGGATCGCCTACACGCCGGAGGACACCCCGCGCCCTGCCGCTGAGATCGCCAACGCGATGGCCGCCGTCGTGCGTTCCACCTGCGCAGAGCTTGGCATCGACGCGCCGCGCATCTCCATCGAACCGGGACGCGCCATTGTGGGCAGCACCACCTTCACGTTGTACGAGGTGGGGACGCTGAAGACGGTCCGCGTGGACGCACCCGGCACCTCCGGTGACGGTGATGCGGGCGACAACGTTACGTATCCCCGCCGGTATGTTTCGGTGGACGGCGGCATGAGCGATAACGCCCGCCCGGTGCTGTACGACGCGGATTATTCGGCCGTCCTGGCCTCCCGCACCTCCAACGCCGCCCCGCAGCTGTCCCGCGTAGTGGGCAAACATTGCGAGAGCGGCGACATAGTTGTTAGAGATGTATATCTGCCCGAGGACGTGGCAGCCGGTGATCTGCTTGCTGTACCGGGGACCGGCGCCTACTGCTGGGCCCTCTCGAGCAACTACAACTATCTGGCCCGGCCGGGCGTTGTCGCTGTGCGCGACGGATCTTCCCGGCTGATTGTCCGCGGGGAAACCGAAGAAGATCTGCTGAACCGCGACATGGGAGCCTGAATGACGGAAATGCGAACGCTGAAAGTAGCCCTGCTGGGCTGTGGCAACGTTGGAGCCCAGGTTGCGCGGATCCTCATTGAGGACGCCGACGCCCTCGCTGCCCGCACCGGTGCCCGCCTGCAGCTCAGCGGCATCGCCGTGCGGAACGTGAACTCCAAGCGCGACGTCGAGCTCCCGCAGGAACTGTTCACCACCGACGCCGAGACCCTGGTCAAGGATGCCGACCTGGTCATCGAACTGATGGGCGGCATCGAACCGGCCCGCACGCTGATCCTCTCTGCGCTCACCAACGGTGCCTGCGTGGTCACCGGCAACAAGGCCCTGCTGGCACAGGACGGCCCCNCGCTGTACGAAGCAGCGGACAAAGCCGGCGTACAGCTTTCCTTCGAGGCCGCCGTGGCCGGTGCGATTCCCATCCTGCGGCCCATCCGGGACAGCCTGTCCGGCGACAGGATCACCCGGGTGCTGGGCATCGTCAACGGCACCACCAACTTCATCCTTGACCAGATGGATTCGACGGGTGCCCAGTTCGCCGACGCCCTCGCCGAAGCGCAGCGCCTCGGTTACGCCGAAGCAGACCCGACAGCCGACGTCGAAGGCCATGACGCCGCCGCCAAGGCCGCCATCCTCGCAACGCTGTCCTTCCACACCCGCTTCGCGCTGGAAAACGTCCACTGCGAGGGCATCACCTCCGTCACCGCGGCAGACATCGCCGCGGCCAAGGACGCCGGCTTTGTCATCAAGCTGCTGGCGATCGCCGAAAAGCTGACTGTCCCAAACACAGAAACAGGCGGCGGAGAGGGAGTTTCCGTCCGCGTGCACCCCACGCTGCTGCCCCGCGAACACCCGCTGGCTGCTGTCCGCGGCGCCTTCAACGCAGTATTCATCGAGGCGGAAAATGCCGGCGAACTGATGTTCTACGGACAGGGTGCCGGCGGCACGCCGACGGCGTCTGCCGTCCTGGGCGACCTCGTTTCCGCCGCCCGGCGACTGGTCCTCGGCGGACCCCAGCGCACTGAAACCACCACCGGCCACGTCCCGGCACTGCCGATCGATGCCTCGGTCACCAGCTACTACATCGGACTCGACGTCGCGGACCAGCCCGGCGTCCTGGCCAGGATTGCCCAGCTGTTTGCCGGGAACGGTGTCTCCATCGAAACCATGCGGCAGACCATCCACCGCGACGCGGAGTCCAATGTGGAATCCGCCGAACTCAGGATCGTCACCCACCGCGCGTCCGAGGCCGCCCTTGCGGCCACCGTCGAGGCCGTGAAGGGCCTGGACGTCATCAATTCAGTTACATCCGTTCTGCGGGTAGAAGGAGTCTAAGTGGCTCACCAATGGCGCGGCGTCATCCGCGAATACGCTGACCGCCTGCCCGTCACGGCATCCACCCGGGTCATCACCCTGGGCGAAGGCGGCACTCCGCTGGTGCACGCACAGAAGCTCTCCGAGCTCACCGGCTCCGAGGTGTACCTCAAGGTTGAGGGCATGAACCCCACCGGTTCCTTCAAGGACCGCGGCATGACCATGGCCATGACGGCCGCCGTCGAGTCCGGTGCCAAGGCAGTGGTGTGCGCCTCCACCGGCAACACCTCCGCCTCGGCTGCCGCCTACGCAACGGCAGCGGGTCTGAAGTGCGCCGTCCTGGTGCCCGAAGGAAAGATCTCCATGGGCAAGCTGAGCCAGGCCATTGCGCACGGCGCCACGCTGCTGCAGGTGGACGGCAACTTCGACAACTGCCTGGACATCGCCCGGAAGCTGGGGGAGTCCTACCCCGTATTCCTGGTCAACTCCGTCAACCCCGCCCGCATCCAGGGCCAGAAGACCGGAGCCTTCGAGGTTGTTGATGCCCTCGGCGACGCCCCGGACATCCACGTCCTCCCCGTAGGCAACGCCGGCAACATCACCGCGTACTGGAAGGGCTACAAGGAGTACTCCGCGCCGTTCGAGTCCGAAACCGCGGGCACGCTTCCCGCAATGTCCACCAAGACGCCTGCTATGTGGGGCTTCCAGGCCGCTGGTGCCGCGCCGTTCGTTGCCGGCCACCCCATCACCGAACCGGACACCATCGCCACCGCCATCCGGATCGGCAACCCCGCCTCCTGGGACGGCGCCGTGGGCGCCCGCGACGAGTCCGGCGGCCTGATCGATGCCGTGACCGATGACGAAATCCTGGCCGCGCACCGCTGGCTGTCCGCCAAGGAAGGCGTCTTCGTCGAGCCCGGTTCCGCTGCTGGCGTTGCCGGTCTGCTCAAGAAGCACGCTGCCGGTGAGGTTCCTTCGGGGAAGACCATCGTCATCACGGTCACCGGGCACGGGCTCAAGGATCCCCAGTGGGCCCTTCGCACTGAGGACGGCAGCGACGTCCAGCCGGTCAAGGTCTCCAACGATGTTGTCACTGTTGCTGCTGAACTGGGACTGGAAGAAAAATAGCCTTGAACGCCACCTCGCAGGCCGCCGTCGGACTGCAACTCATTGAGCCCGGCCAGCGCGTTACAGTCCGGGTGCCGGCCACCACGGCCAACCTGGGCCCGGGATATGACAGCCTCGGCATGGCCCTGGCCCTGCACGACACCCTGACGGTGGAGAGCCTGGACACGGACGAACTCGTCTTCGACCTGCGTGGCGAAGGGGCGGACACCCTGCCGCGGGATGCCAGCCATCTGGTGATCCGGGCAATGGACGCAGCCTTCGAACGGCTCGGATTCCGCCACGGCGGCCTGAAGGTCACGGCCCAGAACGTGAATCCGCACGGCCGGGGGCTGGGCTCCTCCGCGTCGGCAGTGGTGGCGGCAGTATCCGCCGCAAATGCCATGGTTCCGGCGGAAAGCCGGCGCGGCCGCGACTGGATCCTGCAGCTCACCAGCGAGATGGAGGGCCACCCGGACAACGTCGCACCGGCGATTTACGGCGGATTGGCGCTGTCATGGCAGGACAGTGACCAGTACAGCAGCACCCGCGCCGAGGTGGCCGGAGCGGTGATCCCCATCGTGGCTGTTCCCGACTTCGAACTGTCCACCGAAGCGGCGCGGGCGCTCCTGCCCGCTTCGGTTGGACACCACGCGGCTGCCATGAACTCCGGCCGGGCCGCGCTCCTGATCCACGCCCTGACCCGGGATCCCGGATTCCTGCTGGCAGGCACGGAGGACTACCTGCACCAGAGCTACCGGGCGTCGGCCATGCGGCCCAGTGCGGCCCTGATAACGGCACTGCGGCGGGCCGGCCATGCGGCAGTGGTTTCCGGCGCCGGTCCCACCGTGCTGGTACTGGCCAACGGCGAGCCGGAAGCAGCAGACATCCTGGCCTTCATCGACGCGTTCACGGGCTCCAACACGCCGGAAGTGAACTGGCGTGTACTGAAGCTCGCAGTGGACGTGGAAGGTGCTAAGGTGGACGTGCACCGGCGGTAATTCCGCCTATCTGATCTGCTTCTGCACTCAGTGGCTCCTGATCTCCTACTGCGAATCTATTCCGGTGCCACCTGCTTGGTCTGTCGCAGGAATTTGCAGCATCCAACTGCCCCCCACGCGTCAGTCCTCCGTTCCGCCACGGGCGTTACGGAAGGTGAATCAGTACCGGCCCTGCTGGCCGAAATCCAACCGGCAAGGCCGCACAATGCGGCTGCAGATCTGAACTGCAGCCCAGATCAAATCATCGCGTCCAGCTCTTAGTCCGGACGCCGTCGAGGGGGAAGGATCCTTCGTGACCGAAACCACTGAGCTGTCACCAGCTGTGGAACTATCATCTTCTGTTGCCGAGTCACCGGCAGCACCCGCCAAGAGCAGCGGCCTTGCAGGCCTGAAGCTCGCCCAGCTGCAGGCCTTGGCCAGCCAGCTGGGAATCTCGGGCGGTTCCCGCATGCGCAAGGGGGACCTTGTGGCTGCCATCTCCGCCCACCGGGCCGGTACTCCCACCACCAAAGCACCGGCCAGGGCAGAAAAGGCTTCCGCTCCTGCTGCCGCGCCCGTTGTTTCCGCTCCGGCGGCCGCACCTGAGGCTGCCGAAGCACCGGCCGCTGAAGGGACCCGCGCACGCCGCGGCCGCAGCCGCCGTGCCGGCAGCGATGGCGTTGTTGTAACCCCCGCTGCCGAAACCGCTCCCGCAGTTGACGCAGCGCCCGTGGCAGAAACTGCTGCAGCACCGGCCGCTCCGGCTGCGGAGGCAGCCGAAGCCGCTCCCGAGCGCCGCCAGCCCCGTACCCGCAACCGCCGCCGCGGCGAAGCCGCCGCCCAGGAGGCGTCCGCCGAAACTCCTGCGGAACAGCCGGCCGGCGAACCCAAGGCCGCCGAGCAGGGCAACACGGAGCAGAAGGCCGCCGAGCAGCGCTCCGAGTCCACCGAAACCGTGGACGCCGGCCAGCGCAACGACCGCCGCGACCGCAGCCGTGGTGGCCGCGACAACCGCGATGCCGACGCCGGCCAGCGCGACAACAGCCGCGACGCAGGCCAGCGCGACAACAGCCGTGACAACCGCGATAACCGCGACGGCGATGACACCGACGGCAACAGCCGCCGGAACCGCCGCAACCGGCGCGACCGCAACGACCGCAACGACCGCTCCGGTGGCCAGGACCGGGATAACAGCTCCCGCAACGACCGCTTCCGCGACCGCAACGACCGCCGCCGCGGACGCAACCAGGGCCCGGACGTAGACGACGTCGAGGTCACCGAGGACGACGTCCTCCTGCCCGTCGCCGGCATCCTGGACGTCCTGGAGAACTACGCGTTCATCCGCACCTCCGGCTACCTGCCCGGCCCCAACGACGTTTACGTTTCGCTGGCACAGGTCAAGAAGTACAACCTGCGCAAGGGTGACGCCGTCGTCGGCGCCATCCGTGCACCGCGCGACGGCGAAGACCGCAACCAGCAGTCCACCCGCCAGAAGTTCAACGCCCTGGTCCGCGTCACGTCCGTCAACGGCAAGACGGCCGAAGAGCTCAAGGACCGCGTTGAATTCGCGAAGCTCGTCCCGCTGTACCCCTCCGAGCGCCTGCGCCTCGAGACGGACCCCAAGAAGATCGGCCCCCGGGTCATCGACCTCGTGGCTCCCATCGGCAAGGGCCAGCGTGGCCTGATCGTCTCCCCGCCCAAGGCCGGCAAGACGCTCATCCTGCAGTCCATCGCCAACGCGATCACCACCAACAACCCTGAGGTCCACCTCATGATGGTGCTGGTTGACGAACGCCCCGAAGAAGTCACGGACATGCAGCGCACCGTCAAGGGCGAGGTCATTGCCTCCACCTTCGACCGTCCTGCAGATGACCACACCACCGTGGCCGAACTCTCCATCGAACGCGCCAAGCGCCTCGTGGAAATGGGCATGGACGTGGTGGTCCTCCTGGACTCCATGACCCGCCTGGGCCGTGCCTACAACCTGGCAGCACCGGCCTCCGGCCGTATCCTGTCCGGTGGTGTCGACTCCGCCGCGCTGTACCCGCCGAAACGCTTCTTCGGTGCAGCCCGCAACATCGAAAACGGCGGCTCGCTCACCATCCTGGCCACCGCCCTCGTCGAGACCGGCTCCAAGATGGACGAAGTCATCTTCGAAGAGTTCAAGGGCACCGGCAACATGGAACTGCGCCTGTCCCGCCAGTTGGCAGACAAGCGCATCTTCCCCGCCGTTGACGTCAACGCGTCCGGCACCCGCCGCGAAGAGAACCTGCTCTCGCCGGAGGAAGTCAAGATCATGTGGAAGCTGCGCCGCGTCCTCTCCGGACTCGAAACGCAGCAGAGCCTTGAGCTGCTGACCAACAAGATCCGGGAAACCGGGAGCAACGTCGAGTTCCTCATGCAGGTACAGAAGACGACGCTTGGTGCGAAGTCGGATAACGACAAGTAGCTGCATAACAGGGGTGGGGCCGTCGCATATTTTGCCGGCCCCGCCCCTTCGCGTTGCAGCTGACGTACTGCGTACGTCAGCTGCAACGCTCCGACAGGCCCGATGCCACTCCCTGGCTGGCAAAATATGCGACGGCGGTCGCACGTCACCTGCCGCTGTACGCGTCATTAGACTTGTACAAGTCGAAAGAGGTTTATAAATGTTTGAGTCCGTACAGGGCCTGCTTGATGAGCATGACTCCATTCAGGCGCAGCTGGGGGATCCTGCTGTTTATGCTGACCAGCGGCTTGCCCGGAAGCTGGGGCGGCGGTCGGCTCAGCTCAATGGCATTGTGGAGGCTTACCACCGCTGGGAGGGGCTGCGGGACGATCTTTCTGCTGCCCGGGAAATGGCTGCAGAAGATCCCGAGTTCGCTGCGGAAGTTCCCGAGCTGGAGGCATCCCTGGAGACTGCCGCGGCCAAGCTTCGGCGCCTGCTGATCCCGCGCGATCCGGACGACGCACGCAACGTGATCCTTGAGGTCAAGGGCGGCGAAGGCGGCGACGAAGCCGCGCTGTTTGCCGGCGACCTCCTCCGCATGTACACCCGGTACGCGGAATCGCGCGGCTGGAAGACCGAAATCATCTCCGCCACCGAGTCGGACCTGGGCGGCTACAAGGACGTCCAGGTGGCCGTCAAGGGCAGCTCCAACGACCCCGCCGAGGGCGTGTACGCGCGGCTCAAGTTCGAAGGCGGCGTCCACCGTGTCCAGCGCGTCCCCGTCACCGAGTCCCAGGGCCGTATCCACACGTCTGCCGCGGGCGTCCTGGTCCTCCCCGAAGTGGACGAGCCCGAAGAGCTCGAAATCAACCAGAACGACCTCAAGATCGACGTGTACCGTTCCTCCGGCCCGGGTGGCCAGTCGGTGAACACCACGGACTCCGCAGTCCGCATTACGCACCTTCCCACCGGCATCGTTGTGGCAATGCAGAACGAAAAGTCGCAGCTGCAGAACCGTGAAGCCGGCATGCGAGTGCTGCGTGCACGCATCCTTGCCCACCAGCAGGAGCAGATTGACGCCGCCAACTCCGAACAGCGGAAATCCCAGATCCGCACCATGGACCGTTCCGAGCGGATCCGCACGTACAACTACCCGGAGAACCGGATCGCGGACCACCGTACCGGCTACAAGGCGTACAACCTGGACCAGGTCATGAACGGGGACCTGGAACCGGTCATCCAGTCTGCCATCGAGATGGACGAACAGGCACGCCTGGACGCCATCGGCGACTAGTCCTCGACCATGAGTGCAGGCCAGTCCCTCGCTGACGCCGTCAGTGCGGCAACCGCTGTCCTCCGCGAGGCCGGTGTGCCCAGCCCCCGCGTGGACGCGGAACTCCTCGCCGACCACCTGCTCCAGGTCGGCCTGGGCCGGCTCCGCGCCCTGATGCTGGGTGACACGCCGGCTCCCGAGGGGTATGACGAGCTTGTCGCGGAGCGGGCCGGCCGGGTCCCGCTCCAGCACATCACCGGGGTGGCCCACTTCAGGTACCTGGAACTGGCGGTAGGGCCCGGTGTCTTTATTCCCCGCCCCGAGACTGAATCCGTGGTGCAGCTCGTGATCGACCATGTGGCGGGTAAGGATGCCCCGCGGATCGTGGACCTCGGTACAGGGTCCGGCGCCATCGCCGGCTCCATCGCCCATGAAGTCCCCGGCGCCGAAGTCCACGCCGTCGAATTCAGTCCGCTGGCCCACGCGTGGGCGGCCCGGAACCTCGAACCCCTCGGCGTCCGCCTCGTCCTGGGGGACCTGCGGACGGCACTTCCGGAGCTGAACGGAACCTTCGACGTCGTTATTTCCAACCCGCCCTACATCCCGGCCGAAGCCATCCCCAACGAACCGGAAGTGGCACTGCACGACCCGCCTGAGGCGCTGTACGGCGGGGGAGCGGACGGTATGGAGCTCCCGACGGCGGCCGCGGCCTCCGCTGCGCGCCTCCTGCGGCCCGGGGGCTACTTCGTGATGGAACACGCCGAGGTCCAGGCCGGCTGGATCGCTGCCATGCTTGGCAGGCAGGGCGCCTGGACCGGTATCAGCACGCACGTGGACCTCAACGGCAAGGAGCGCGCCACCAGCGCCTTCCTTGCCGGACCCGGCCACACGGAATGAAAGAATAGGCCTGTGACCACAACCTACGACTGCAGCACCGACGGCCAGCGCGCCGAAGCCCTTGAACACGCCCAGAGGGCCATCAGCGAGAAGAAATGCGTGGTCCTGCCCACGGACACCGTGTATGGAATAGCCGCCGACGCGTTCTCGCCGCAGGCCGTCACCATGCTCCTGGTGTCCAAGGGACGCAGCCGCACCATGCCGCCGCCCGTGCTGATTCCCCGCATCAACGCCCTGGACGGGCTGGCCACGGACATTTCCGCAGAGGCACGGAAGCTGGCGGAGGCCTTCTGGCCCGGTGGCCTCACGCTCATCTTCCACGCCCAGCCTTCATTGGACTGGGACCTTGGCGAGACCAAGGGGACTGTGGCGCTGCGGATGCCGGCCGATGAAATTGCGCAGGAGCTGCTGACCCTCACCGGGCCCCTGGCCGTATCCTCCGCGAACCGGACCGGACACGCACCGGCGCAGACGGCCGCCGCGGCGCGCGAGCAACTGGCGGATTCGGTAGAGGTCTACCTGGAAGGCGGCTTCCGCCCGGCCGAAGGCGCCGACGCTGTTCCGTCCACCATTGTTGATGCCACCGGCCCCCGGCTCCGCGTTGTCCGCAACGGCGCGGTCAGCCTCGACCAGCTCCGCGAACACGTTCCGGGCGTCCTGGGCCTCGGCGAGATTCCAATGGCCGAGGAGGACCCGGCAGAGCCGGATACGGGTGCAGAGCCGGCAGACGCGGAAAACCCGGGCAACGATGCTGCAAACGGTGATTCGGCAGGCGCTGATGCCACCGCACCGGCCAGGGAACAGCAGCCTTGATGGCGCTGGACCGCCAGCAGATCCCTGTCCTGGACGTCCAGGCCACGCCGCTGCGGGTTCCCGAGCTGGTTGAGGAGCTCAGCCGCTTCATCGAGGACGGCACCACCCGGACAGTGCTGGGACACAACCTGCACAGCGTCACACTCACACTGTCCGATGACGGGTTTCGACGCCTTTACGATGCCAGCGACATTGTGCTGCTGGACGGGGCGCCGGTGCTGTGGCTGTGGGGGAGGACCGGCAACGCAGCCGGTCCCGTCATGGACTACCGGCTCGGCTCGACCGACTGGCTGCCCGCCCTTGGCCAGGTGCACGGCCTCGAGCGGATGGCCGTGGTGGGCGCCGGCAATGAAGCCAACTCCGGTGCCGTCGCCCGGCTGAAGACCATTGTTCCCGGTGCCCGGGTTGCAGGTTTTCCGGGCGAGGACTGGAACCCTGAACTGGAGGACGCGGCCGTCGCCTGGCTGCACCGCGAGCAGCCGCAGCTGGTGTTGTTGGGTCTGGGCATGCCCCTGCAGGAGGAAGTGCTGCAGCGTCGGCTCGCCGGCATGCCGCCGGCCATCTACTGTGCCGTGGGTGGTGCCATCGAACAGCTGGCCGGGATCCAGAAGCTGGCGCCGCGCTGGCTGGGCCGGTTGGGCCTTGAGTGGGCCTGGCGGTTGCTGCTGCACCCGCGCCGCGTTGCCTACCGCGTTTTCGGCGAGCCCTGGGTCCTGCTGTGGCTGCTGGCAACGCGCCGGATTTCCCGTAAGTAGCGTGCTCCCCGGCAGCCCCTGCCCGGGGAGTGCCACTAGAACTTCTGATCCTCCAACGGGCCGAATCCTTTGCCGCGCAGGCCGGTGCTGAAGGTCCTGGCCCAGGCCAGCAGCCCGGGAAGGTCACGGCGCTGCAGGAAGTAGCCCAGATAGCCGCCTACGTCCGCAACAAACGAGCGGACCCGGAAATACCGGCGGATCAGGTACCCGCGGTTGCGGTAGTAGTAGTAGCGCTTGAACGCCGATTCAGGAACGATGACGTGCCATCCGGCCCCGTACACGTGCTGGGTTTCGGTAAACGCGTGCGGGTGCGTAATAGCCGTGGTGGTGACCGTTCCAAACCTGATCCCTGCCTGGCGGAGCCGGATGGTGAAGTCCACTTCGTCGCCGCGGATGAACAGGCGCATGTCGGGCAAGCCCACCTTGAAGAACACGTCGGACCGGATGAGCGCACCGTTGAAGAAGTGCCCGTCGTCGGGAAGGAACCCCAGCTTCTCCACCTCGGCGCGGTCGTGGGTGACCTTGCCGTCCAGCCGGAAGAAGAAGGAAAGCCTGTCGGGCTGACCGGGCGCAGTCACGAGCGGAACCACGGCCTCAAGGTCGCGGGCTTCAGCCTCCCGCACCAGCGTGGCGAGGCATTCAGGATCGGCTGGCACGGCGTCGTCGTCCATCATCCAGATCCATCGGGCACCGCTGGCCACCGCCTTGAGGGCCGCTAGGGCGAACCCGCCGGCCCCGCCGAGGTTGGCTTCGGACCGGACATAGTCAACGTTGGCATGCTGTTCCGCTATGCTGCGCGCCGGGGTTGTGCCGCTGTCCACCAGGCAAATGGTGTCCACTGCGGCAGTCTGGGCCTTGATTGAATCCAGCAGTACCGCGAGCTCCTTCGGACGGTCGAAGGTCACGGCTGCAACTGCAATGCGGGCGGTCATGGGGGTCCTTTCAGCATGGCTGTCAGGGGTTTCCCTGCTCCTTCTGCGCGAGTGTGGCGCGGAGCCATGACGCCGTTGGCGCTAGTATCTTTGACTAGAGTCCACTGTAATACAGCCCTGTAAGGCACTGCGTAAGGCTATCTGCGTACTGTCTGCTGCGCGCTCGGCGACGGAGAAGTTTCATTTATCGGAGAACAGATTCCCGGCCAGTGAGCCCCCCTATCCCGGACCAGCCGCCGGCGCGGCGGCCCGTTCCCGGCCCCCTCAATCCTGAAACGGCCGCTACCACATGATCATGTACCTGCTCATGGGCCTGACGGCCGCCGTCGTGTCCTACGCCGCCACGTGGGGTGCCCGGGTGGTGGGCCACAGGCTTGAACTGCACCAGCCCATCCGCAGCCGCGATATGCATTCCACCCCCGTTTCCAGGCTTGGCGGCGTTGCCATCTTCCTGGGTGTGATGGTGGCACTGATCGTCGCGAGCCAGTCGTTCTTCGTCAAGGACATCTACCGGAACAATTTCTCGCCGTGGGGCGTGCTGGCCGGGGCCGCGGTGATCGTCCTGGTGGGTGTGGCCGACGACCTCCTGGACATCCGCTGGTGGGTGAAGCTAATCGGCCAGAGCGTAGCTGCCCTTACCGTGGCCATCTGGGGCGTACAAATGACCATCGTTCCCTGGGTTCCGGAACCCATCTACCTGGAGAACGGAACGCTCCGGGTGGTGCTGACCGCAGGGCTCATTGTCACCACCATGAACGCCTTCAATTTCATCGATGGCCTTGACGGGCTTGCGGCGGGAGTGGCCGTCATTGGCGGAACCGCGTTTTTCGTCACGGCCTATTGGGTTCACCGCAATGCGGTCCTGCTGGATTACTCAGACCTTGCCACGCTGATCACGGCGGTCCTTGTAGGCAGCTGCCTCGGGTTCCTGCCGCACAACTGGTTCCCCTCGAAGATCTTCATGGGGGATTCCGGGGCCATGCTGATCGGGCTGCTGATGGCCTCGGCAGGCGTGGTGTCCACGGGGCAGATCACCTCGGGCCTGTACGACCGCGCCAACGGTATTTCCACGGTCATCCCCATCCTGCTTCCCTTCGCAGTGCTCTTCCTGCCCTTGCTGGACCTGGGGCTCGCCGTGGTCCGGCGGACCGCACGCGGACGTTCGCCGTGGTCCGCGGACCGGGGACACCTGCACCACAAGCTCCTCGACATCGGCTACTCGCACCGCACAGCCGTGATTCTGATGTACCTCTGGACAGTGGTGCTGTCCTTCGGGGGACTCGCTATTGCGATCTTCCCGTGGCAGATTGTCCTCGCGGTGGACCTGTTCGCCACCCTCGTCATGGGCCTGATTACGGCCTGGCCGTACCTGTCCCGCAGCGGCGATGAACCAGCCACGTAACGCCGTGCGGAAACATTTTCTATCTCGTGTAGAATTTAGGGGCAGCACAAGCTGCCACTCCACCCTGCTGGCTCTCCGCCAAATGGCCCCGACGATTGGGATCGAATGACCTCCAACGCCGAGCCCGGACCTGCGTCCGGCAAAGGACACGTTGGTGCTTCCGGTCCCACCGCATCGCTGTGGCTGCACCTGCTAAAGATCAGCGCCGCTGCCGCGGCAGCCGGCCTTATCCTGTGCGGTGCCGCCGCGATGATCCTTGATGGTGGCGCCGCCGCACTCTCGAGTGCTTTGGGCGGTCTGCTGGTGATGCTGTTCTTCGGGATCAGCCTCCTGGTTGGCCACTATGTTGGACGAAGCAACCCCTCCGGTGCCATCGGCGTCTTCGTGGCCACCTACTTCATCAAAGTGGTGGGATTCGCCATTGTGATGTTCGTGCTCGGTGCGCCCCAGTGGCTGCAGGGCCGCTGGTTCGTCGCCGGAGCCGTGGTGGCGCTCGTCCTGTGGCAGGCTGCCGAAATCTATGGATTCAGCAAAGCCCGCCTTCAGATCTACAACGATCCAGAGGACAAGGGGGAGACCCGTGCGTAACCCAAAGAAACGTGGCGCCGCCGGCAACAGCAACCGTGCACACGGCAGTTCCGCGCCCGGCGTCGCCAGCGAGAACACCGACGGCGGATACAACGCCGGGATGGCCGTCTTCAGCTACATCATTGGCGGAATCATCGTCTGGAGTTTGATAGGGTGGGGACTGGATTTTCTGTGGGGAACGCGCTGGATTGTGCTCGCAGGCGCTCTGCTTGGAGCCGTCGGAGGTTTTTACCTTTCCCACATGCATGGCCTCACCAGTTCCCGCAAAAACACTGGTGATCGTCCTGCTGCCGGCGGTCCGTCCCAGGACGGCGGCACGAATGCCAAATAATTTCACAGGGGGAGCTTCAGGCCGCAAAGCCCCTGCTCCCCGCCCAACGCCCAATGATGGACACTGCAGAGAGGAAACGCGTTGATCGCGCTTGCGCTCCCGGCCCAAGATTCAGGAGAGTTTACACCTCCTGGTATTAACGAAATGCATTTGCCGGCAATCCTGCCGTGGGGTGCCGCAGAAGGATTCTCCAAGCAGATGCTGCTGGTCCTCCTCTCTGTCGTCTTTATCGCCGTCTTCTTCGTGCTGGCTGCACGCAAGCAGCAGCTGGTACCCGGCAAGCTCCAGTTCGCCGGCGAGGCCGCCTACGGCTTCGTCCGCAACGGCATCGCCAAGGACATCATCGGCGGCCGCGACTTTATCAAGTACGTGCCCCTGCTGTTCAGCCTGTTCTTCTTCATCCTGGTGAACAACATCTACGGTGCCATCCCGCTGATCCAGCTCCCCACGTTCTCTCACGTGGGTGGAGCCTATGTGCTCGCCGGCATCGTCTACTTCACCTGGATTGCCATCGGCATCAAGAAGAACGGCCTGCGCTACTTCAAGCTGGCCACCGTGCCGTCTGGTGTTCCCTGGTTCATCCTGCCGATCGTCATCCCGATCGAGATCATCTCCAACTTCGTCGTCCGGCCCGTGACTCACAGCCTCCGTCTGTTCGCCACCATGCTTGCCGGCCACCTCATCGTGATGATTGCCGGTTCCGGCATCGAATACCTGGTCATGCAGGAAAGCATCCTGCTGAAGGGCACCTCGGTGCTGGTGCTCGCCGGTGCCATCGCGATGTACATGCTTGAGGCCCTGATCATGGTCCTGCAGGCGTACGTCTTTACCCTGCTGACGGCGATCTACATCGAAGGCGCCCTGCACGCCGACAGCCACTAGGCGCCCTGCCGACAGGCACACACAAATCTTCCCCTCGCGGGGATGAAGCAACCCAAACAACCTGCCACATGGGTGGCATCTTGAAAGGAAGAAAAATGGAAGGCACAATCAACGGCTCCCTCAACCTCATCGGCTACGGTCTCTCGGCCATCGGCGGTGGTATCGGTGTGGGTCTCGTGTTCGCCGCTTACATCAACGGTGTTGCACGTCAGCCGGAGGCTCAGCGCGTGCTGCAGCCGATCGCATTCCTTGGTCTGGCACTGACCGAAGCCCTCGCCATCCTTGGTCTCGTCTTCGCCTTCGTCCTTTCCTAATCCTGGCGCGAAGCGAACATTCAGAACCGAGTAGATAAGGACGGGTGAAATATGAATCAGCTGATCATCTCAGCCGCCACTGAAGGCGAAAAGGTTAACCCCCTCGTTCCCAACCTTTGGGAAATGGGCGTTGTCCTGGTTGGCTTCGCGATTCTCATGTTCATCGTGGTCAAGTTTGTTGTCCCGATGTTCGAGAAGACCTTTGCCGAGCGAGCCGAAGCCATCGAAGGTGGCATTGCCAAGGCTGAAAAGGCCCAGGCTGAGGCGTCTGCTGCACTCGAAGAGTACAAGCAGCAGCTGACCGACGCCCGCACCGAAGCAAACCGCATCCGTGAGGAAGCACGCGCCGAAGGTGCGCAGATCCTCGCGGACCTCAAGGAGAAGGCTGCTGCCGAGTCTGCCCGCATCACTGCGCAGGCACACGCACAGATCGAATCCGAGCGCCAGGCGGCCGTTGTGTCCCTGCGCTCCGAGGTTGGCACCCTGGCCACCACCCTTGCCGGCCGCATCGTGGGCGAATCGCTCAACGACGACGACCGCTCAGCACGGGTCGTGGACCGGTTCCTGGCAGATCTGGAGACCCAGAGCGCAGGTGCAGCTAAGTAATGGCAGGCGTATCGAGCGAATCGCTGGCAACAGCACTGGCCGCGCTGGAAGCCAAGCTTCCTACCGCGTCGCTGCAGCTGGCAAAGGAACTCTTCGGAATTCTGGGAATGGTGGACAGCTCGGCTGGCTTGCGCCGCGCCCTGACTGACCCGTCCCGTAACGGTGACGAAAAGTCGGCGCTGGTCAGGCAGCTGGTTGGCGGAAAAGTCTCCGCTGATGCTGCAGAGGTCGCGGGCGGATTGGCCGGTTCACGCTGGGCATCTGCGCGGGACATCGGCGATGCACTCGAGACTCTTGCCGCAACGGTGGTCATTTCCGTTGCTGAAAACAAGTCGGCCGTTTCTGCCTCCGGCATCACTGGCCTGGAAGAACTGGAGAACGACCTGTTCTCCTTCAACCAGGCCGTGGCGTCCAGCCACGAGGTACAACGTGCTCTGTCCGAACCACAGGCCAGCGGGGCAGCCAAGGCTGCCCTTGCCGAAAAGCTGGTGCCCGGCGTCAGTGAGGAAGCAAAAGTCCTCATTACCCAGGCAGTCACCCAGCCCCGCGGCATCAAGGCGACGCGCCTGGTGGAACGGTTCGCCGAGCTGGCGGCCAAGCGGCAGCAGCGCTGGATTGCAACGGTCAGCGTGACCCGTCCCCTGACGTCGACGCAGCTGTCCCGCCTCCAGGCGGGCCTGAACGCGCTCTACGGACGGGAACTCAAGGTCAACATCAACGTTGATCCGGCACTCATTGGCGGCATCCGCGTCCAGGTGGGTGACGAAGTGCTCGACGCTTCGGTCATCAGCCGCCTGGGCGAGCTGCAACGCCAGCTGGCCGGCTAGCCGGACAAGCACAACCAAACTGATAGAAACCCCGGTCACCTGACGGTGATCACAAAACAGGAGAGCAGGGACTGCAGATGGCCGAATTGACCATCAACGCCGACGACGTCCGTAATGCGCTGAACGAGTTCGCGGCGTCCTACGAACCCGGAAACGCAGAACGCGTAGAGGTCGGCCGCGTAACCACCGCTAGTGACGGCATCGCCCGTGTTGAGGGCCTTCCCTCGGTCATGGCGAACGAGCTGCTGCGCTTCGAGGACGGCACCCTGGGCCTCGCCCAGAACCTTGACGTCCGCGAAATCGGCGTCATCATCCTCGGCGACTTCACCGGCATCGAAGAAGGCCAGGAAGTCCACCGCACCGGACAGGTTCTGTCCGTGCCCGTGGGCGACGCCTTCCTCGGCCGCGTTGTCGACCCGCTGGGCGTGCCCATCGACGACCTCGGCGAAATCAAGGCCGAGACCACCCGTGCCCTGGAGCTCCAGGCTCCCGGCGTGACGCAGCGCAAGTCGGTGCACGAGCCGATGCAGACCGGTCTCAAGGCAATCGACGCCATGATCCCGATCGGCCGCGGCCAGCGTCAGCTGATCATTGGCGACCGCCAGACCGGCAAGTCGGCCATCGCGATCGACACCATCATCAACCAGAAGGCCAACTGGGCTTCCGGCGATGTGACCAAGCAGGTCCGCTGCATCTACGTGGCGATCGGCCAGAAGGCATCCACCATTGCCGCTGTCCGCCAGACCCTCGAGGAAAACGGCGCGCTCGAGTACACCACCATCGTGGCGTCTCCCGCATCCGACCCCGCCGGCTTCAAGTACCTGGCTCCGTACGCCGGTTCCGCGATCGGCCAGCACTGGATGTACGGCGGCAAGCACGTCCTCATCGTGTTTGATGATCTGTCCAAGCAGGCCGAAGCCTACCGCGCAGTATCCCTGCTGCTCCGCCGCCCGCCGGGACGCGAAGCGTACCCGGGTGACGTCTTCTACTTGCACTCCCGTCTCCTGGAGCGTTGTGCAAAGCTCTCCGACGAGCTCGGTGCCGGCTCCATGACGGGCCTGCCGCTGATCGAGACCAAGGCGAACGACGTGTCCGCCTACATCCCGACCAACGTCATCTCCATCACCGACGGCCAGATCTTCCTGCAGTCGGACCTGTTCAACGCCAACCAGCGTCCCGCAGTCGACGTGGGCGTTTCGGTGTCCCGCGTTGGCGGTGCAGCGCAGGTGAAGTCCATGAAGAAGGTTTCCGGCACGTTGAAGCTGGAACTCGCCCAGTACCGCGACATGCAGGCTTTCGCCATGTTCGCCTCGGACCTGGACGCCGCTTCACGCCAGCAGCTCACCCGTGGAGCCCGCCTGATGGAACTGCTCAAGCAGGGGCAGTACTCGCCGTTCCCGGTTGAGGACCAGGTTGTCTCCATCTGGGCAGGCACCAACGGCCACCTGGATGACGTTCCGGTTGAAGATGTGAACCGGTTCGAAACCGAGTTCCTGGAGCACCTCAAGCACAAGTCCTCCATCCTCACCACGCTGGCGCAGACCAACGTGATGGACGATGACACCGCAGCAGCTCTGAAGTCCTCCATCATCGACTTCAAGAAGGGTTTCTTCGGCGAAGGCGACAACCACTTGGTGGGCGCAGGACACGAGGCACATGACGCCATCTCCGAGGGCGAAGTCGACCAGGAAAAGATCGTCAAGCAGAAGCGCTAGTTCCGATGGCCGGGTGTGCCGGGCCCGCAGGGTCCGGCACACCCGGTTTACGGAATGTTAGGAAAGGATAAGTATGGGAGCCCAGATCCGGGTCTACCGCCAGAAGATCAGCTCGACCACGTCGATGCGCAAGATCTTCAAGGCGATGGAACTGATCGCTACCTCGCGCATCGGGAAGGCCCGTGCGCGCGTAGCAGCTTCACTGCCTTACGCGAACGCGATCACGCGCGCCGTTTCTGCTGTCGCCAGCCAGAGCGAAATCGACCACCCGCTGACCACTGAGCCCGAGCAGATCCGCCGTGCCGCCGTCCTGGTAATCACCTCGGACCGCGGCCTGGCAGGTTCGTACTCGGCCAGCGTCCTCAAGCAGGCGGAAGGTCTCAACGAGCTGCTCCACGCCGAAGGCAAGGAAGTCAAGACCTACCTCGTGGGACGTAAGTCCCAGGCTTACTTCGACTTCCGGAACCGCGAATATGCGCGGGTCTGGACCGGAGGAACCGACGCACCCGAGTTCGGCACCGCGCGTGAAATCGGCGCTGCACTGCTGGCCGACTTTGCCGCGGACTTCGAAGACGGCGGCGTGGACGAAATCCATGTTGTCTACACGCGCTTCAAGTCCATGGTCACCCAGGAGCCCACGGTCATCCGCCTGCTGCCGCTTGAGGTAGTGGAAGAGGAAGCCGCCTCCGAGTCGGACCTGCTGCCGCTGTACGAGTTCGAGCCGGAGACCGAACAGGTCCTCGACGCGCTGCTGCCCCGCTACATCGAGTCACGCCTGTTCGCAGCAATGCTGCAGGCCGCCGCATCCGAACTGGCTGCCCGCCAGCGCGCGATGAAGTCGGCAGGGGACAACGCCACCGACCTGATCAAGAAGTACACGCGTCTGCGGAACACGGCCCGCCAGGCCGAGATCACGCAGGAGCTTTCCGAGATTGTTGCCGGCGCCGACGCTCTCGCGTCCTAGCCCGCACTGCCCCGGACTCCGCGGAACCTGCACCACAACAGATAAACTTAACCCCACGCCATCTACTGAGTGAAGTGAGAGAGATGACTGCCACTGCTACCGAACACGTAGCCGCAACGTCCGGTGCCACCGGCCGTATTGCGCGCGTAATCGGCCCGGTTGTCGACGTCGAATTCCCGGCTGACGCAATCCCGTCGATCTATAACGCCCTCACCACCGAGATTACTCTCAACGGTGAGACCAAGACCATCACGTTCGAGACCTCCCAGCACCTGGGTGACAACCTCGTCCGCGCCATCTCCCTGCAGGCTACTGACGGACTGGTCCGCGGCACCTCAGTGGTGGACTCCGGTGCCCCCATCTCCGTCCCCGTGGGCGACGGCGTCAAGGGCCACATCTTCAACGTGCTGGGCCAGCCCCTGGACGTTACCGAGTCGGAACTGGACATCAGCGAACGCTGGCCGATCCACCGCAAGGCACCGGCCTTCGCTTCGCTCGAAGGCTCCACGGAGATGCTGGAAACCGGCATCAAGGTCATCGACCTTCTCACCCCGTACATCAAGGGTGGAAAGATCGGCCTGTTCGGCGGCGCCGGCGTGGGCAAGACCGTTCTGATCCAGGAAATGATCACCCGTGTTGCCCGCAACTTCGGTGGTACTTCCGTGTTCGCCGGTGTTGGCGAGCGTACCCGTGAGGGCAACGACCTCTGGGTTGAAATGGAAGAGGCAGGCGTCCTCAAGGACACCGCCCTTGTATTCGGCCAGATGGATGAGCCGCCGGGAACGCGCCTTCGCGTTGCACTGTCCGCGCTGACCATGGCGGAGTACTTCCGCGATGTCCAGAACCAGGACGTGCTGCTGTTCATCGACAACATCTTCCGCTTCACGCAGGCAGGTTCCGAGGTTTCCACCCTGCTCGGCCGCATGCCGTCCGCCGTGGGCTACCAGCCCAACCTGGCTGACGAAATGGGTCTCCTGCAGGAACGCATCACCTCCACCAAGGGTCACTCCATCACCTCGATGCAGGCCATCTACGTTCCCGCGGATGACTACACCGACCCGGCCCCGGCCACCACGTTCGCCCACCTGGACGCCACCACGGAACTTTCCCGTGAGATCGCGTCCCGCGGCCTGTACCCGGCTGTGGATCCGCTGACCTCCACGTCACGAATCCTGGACCCGCAGTACATCGGCAAGGACCACTACAACACGGCTGTCCGTGTGAAGCAGATCCTGCAGAAGAACAAGGAACTCCAGGACATCATCGCCATCCTCGGCGTTGACGAACTGTCGGAAGAGGACAAGATCGTCGTGTCGCGTGCACGCCGCATCCAGCAGTTCCTCTCGCAGAACACCTACACCGCCAAGCAGTTCACCGGCGTCGAAGGCTCCACGGTTTCCATCAAGGACACCGTCGAAGGCTTCACCGCCATCTGCGACGGCGAGCTCGACCACATTGCGGAGCAGGCGTTCTTCAACGTCGGCGGCCTCGATGACGTTGAGCGCCAGTGGGCCAAGATCCAGGAACAGACCAAGTAATATGGCTGAGCTTGAGGTTGAGATTGTCGCAGCGGACCACTTCGTGTGGTCCGGAGCGGCCACGATGGTCAAGGCCCGCACCAGCGATGGTGAGATCGGAATCCTGCCCGGCCACTCGCCCCTGCTGGCGATCCTGGCCGAAGGTGAACTCGCGATCCAGCCGGTGTCCGGGGACCGTATTGCGGTTGACGTTGACGGCGGGTTCTTCTCCGTCGACAACAACCGGGTAGTCATTGTTGCTGACAACGCCCAGCTTGGCGGCTCGGCTACCGCTGGGATCCGCTAGCACGACCTTGATGGACGCACCGAGCTTTCCGTTCATCGCACTGGCAATCGCCTTTGGATTGCTGATTTTTGCACTGTGCCTTTCGGGGGTGCGCCGCTTTAACCTGCGGCGTGCCCTCGGCACGGTGGACGCCTCCATTTGCATGGCTGGAAACAGCTGGCAGATGGGGGTTTGTCGTTATCAGGACAACGACCTCGAGTGGTTCCGGCTGCTCTCGCTCAGTGTCCGCCCAAAACACAAGTTCAAGCGGCATTCCCTTGAACTCCTTGGCCGCCGCAAGCCCACCGAAGCCGAAGCCGTCAAGGTGCAGCCCGACGTCGTCATCGTGGAACTCCGCTACGAGGGCCAGGACCTTCGGCTCGCCATGAAATTCGATGCTTACACAGGCCTGTCGTCGTGGCTTGAAGCCGGGCCGGTCATCGGCGTCGGCACCTGGCGTTAGCCGCGTGGACTGGATCTTTGATGTCCGGCTGACCGACGGCCCCCTCTACTGGGCCGCGTTGATCCTGGGCCTCGCCGGCGCCGCGTTCCTCCTCATACCGCCGCCGCCCCACGGACCGCTGCGCTGGCTCTCCCGGGTCATTACCGCCGTTGCCCTGGCCTTTGCGCTGGTGGCCACCGTCCACTGGGCCCTGATCAACCTGTATTCAGTCTTCCCGGAGAACATCCCGGACCCGGTCCTGCTGTGGCTGGTGCCGGCCGTGGCCGCGGTCCTGCTGTGGCTCTTCCTCCTGCCGCGCAACTCATGGCGCCGCCGTGGCGGTGGGCTGGCGGCCGCACTGCTGGTGATTGCACTCTCCAGCGTGCAAATCAATGCCTACTTCGGACTCAACCGTACGGTGAGCGACCTGATGGGCACGGCACTGGCCCGCATTCCTGCCCTGGAGCAGAACCTCGTCCGGCGCGCAGGAGATCCCGACGGCGTGGCGCTGCAGGGCTGGCGTCCGCAGGGGGACATCCCGGACGGGGGAGTCCTGCGCAAGGCCGCCATTCCGGGCACCGTCTCCGGCATGGAAACCCGGGACGCCTTTATCTACTTCCCGCCGGCCTACTTCGCCCAAAACCGTCCGGCGTTGCCTGTCCTGGTCCTCATTGCCGGGCAGCCCGGCGGTCCGGCCGACTGGCTGACCGGCGGTGCGCTCCGCGGCCACATGGACTCCTATGCAGCCGCGCATGGCGGCGTGGCCCCCGTGGTGGTGGTTCCCGACGCCAATGGGTCGCAGAACGCCAACACCATGTGCATGGACAGCCAGATTGCCCAGGCCGATACCTACCTGTCGCAGGATGTGCCGCAGTGGATCAGCTCCACTCTTGCCGTGGACACGGACCATGCCCACTGGGCAGTAGGGGGATTCTCCTTCGGCGGGACCTGCGCCATCCAGCTGGGTACCCGCCACCCTGACCTGTTCCCCGAGGTCCTGGCATTCTCGGCGGAAGCCGAGCCGGCCATCGCCAAGGAGCGCCAGAAGACCATCGACGCCGCCTTCCCGGGGGACCCCGAGGCGTTCCTTCGGCAGACGCCGCTGGCCATCATGGCGGACAAGCGTTTCGACGGCCACGGCCTGTACCTGACGGCCGGGCAGAACGATACTGAATTTGTGGGCTACCTCAGGACCCTGGCGGCCGCTGCCCGGGACGCCGGATTCACCGTGCGCGACTACGAGGTGGAGCACACCGGGCACTCGTGGGACACGTCATCACGGAAGTTCGGCGATGCCTTGCAGTTCCTTGCAGACCAGTGGGGGGCCGGCGGATGAGCGTCGGACAGGACACCAGGACCTTGGCCTTGGCCTGGGACACCGTGGTCCGGCCAACGCTGGGCCGGGCAGCGGCGGGGCTGAAGGCCATGCCCTTCACGCTTGCCGTCCTTGCCCTGTTTGTGGGGACCGGCGCGGCCACGGACAGCTTCCTGGCCGGCCCATCCGAGCAGCTGCTGGATGTGGCAGGGGTCAGCGGTCCCGGACTGCGCGAGGGCCGATGGTGGTCGCTTTTCACCAGCCTCTTCTTCGCCACCAACCCCACTGCATATGTGGTGGCCGCGTTGATGATCATTGTCCTGTTGGGCCTGGCCGAACGGAAACTCGGTGTCCGGGCTGCCGCTGCACTGTTCCTGGGCGGCCAGTTTGCTGCCGTCACGCTGTTCCTCCTGATCACTCAACTTGCGGCCTACGTGGGGGACGGGTGGCTCGATACCATGACCGACGTCATCCTGATTGGCCCCTACGCCCCGGTACTCGCCGCAGGCATGGCAGGCAGCGCCCGGCTGCCGGTGCTTTGGCAGCGGCGCCTGCGCACGGCGACGCTCTCGATCTCTCTGCTGCTTGTCCTGTACGTGGGCCATGCCGAGACGGTGATTGGCCTCCTGGGTGCGCTGCTGGGACTGCTGGTGGGCTGGTGGATCCAAGGCGACGAAGGAAAACTCCACCGGCACCGCTCCACCGGACGGGAGGCCCGTAACCTGCTGGCCCTGATGGTGGCCGTCTTCGCCGTCGGGCCCATCCTTACCGGGATCACCCGGGCGCCCACCGGGCCGCTGGCACTGCTCCGGGATGTTGTCCTCAATCCGCTGCCGACGCTGGGCCAACTGGCATTCAACTGCGGGGCCACTGTGGAGGCATCCTGCCTTGAAGCGGGAAGGGCAGGCTTCGCCGGTCCGTTCGGCCTGGCACTGGCAGTGGTCCCCGTGGTGCTGCTGCTGATCTGCGCTGACGGGATGCGGCGGGGACGCAGGATGGCGCTGAACATTGCCCTGGCGATCCAGTTGGCCGTGACGGCCCTGGCCGCCGTGTACCTGGCATTGTTCGCCCTGGTTCCCTCCCGGCCGCAAGGCCCCCACGCGGCGCCCATGGGCTCGGCTTTTGCGCATGTGCTTCCGCTGGTGGTGGTTCCGCTGCTGCTTTCCGTCATCCTGTGGCTGAACCGCAGGCAGTTCCGAGTGCAGACCCTGCCCACCGCCCGGCGCACGCTAGCCGTCCTGGTGGGCGGCTCCTGGGGAGCGCTGGCTGCCGCCTATGCCACCGCGTGGTTCGCCTCGGGCGGGATGTCCCGCGACGGCGGCGTGCTGGGTCTGTTTGCCGAGCTGGCCCGGCAGTACGTACCGGTGCCGATTCCCCAGCATTTCCACCGCGTCTTCGCGGACCGGAACACTGTGGAGGCGGTCCTGTTCGCCTATTCCGGGCCGGTGTTCTGGCTCATTGCGCTGGCAGCCGTGTGGTGGGCGCTGCTGGGCGGAAACCACGGACATGACTCCGGCCGGCAGGACAGGGCGCGGGCACGGGCGCTGCTCCATCAGGGCGGCGGCCCGCTCTCCTGGATGGCCCTGTGGGAACCGAACACGTATTGGTTCAGCCCGGACGGCCAGGGGGCCATGGCCTACCAGCAGCACGGCAGCGTGGCCCTGACCCTCGGTTGCGCCATCGGCCCTGCAGGATCCCACCTTGCCGTCACGGAGGGATTCCTTGCCCATTGCCGGCGCGAGGCGCTGATTCCGGCACTGTATTCCTGCGACGATACCGTCTGGCCGGCCCTGCGTGAACGCGGATTCTCACGGGTATCGGTGGCCCAGGAAACCCGGCTGGCCATCCGTGAGCTGGAGTTCAAGGGCAAGGAGTGGCAGAACGTCAGGACTGCGCTGAACCGGGCTGCAAAGCTGGGGGTGCATGCCGTCTGGGGTCCGTACAGCGGGCTGCCGGTGGCCTTGCGCACCCGGCTGAATGAAGTGTCCGAGGAATGGGCTGCCGGAAAGTCCGTACCGGAAATGGGGTTCACCCTTGGCAGCGTGGACGAGCTCGACGACGATGAGGTGCTGTGTTGCCTTGCCGTTGACGGTGAGGGCAGGGTCCACGGGTTCACCAGCTGGCTTCCGGTGTACGACGACGGCCGCCTTGTCAGCCGGACGCTGGACGTGATGCGCCGGGGCGCCGGCGGCTTCCCCGGGGTGATGGAATTCCTGATCGCCTCCGCTGTCCTGGAGCTCAGGGACTCCGTGGAGGTGATTTCGCTGTCCGGCTCACCGCTGGCAAATGACGGTGGAGCCGAGGACACTGCCCAGGGGGGAGCCAAGAACCTGGTCCGCATCCTGGATCTGGTGGGCCACGCGCTGGAGCCGGTCTACGGCTTCCGTTCACTGGCGGCCTTCAAGTCCCGTTTCAAGCCCGAGTACCGGGCGTTGTACCTCTATTACCAGGATCCTCTTCAACTGCCGGCAATCGGCCGCGCGCTCACCCGGGCCTACCTGCCCGGCCTGTCCCTGGCGCAGGGTGCGAGGCTGGTCCGGAATTTGGTTTGATAAGGCCGGTATTCGCTGACGGAAATCGAGCGGGACGGGGCTGCATAAAGCAACGGCCTGCGGCTGGCCGCACAATGCGGCGGGCAAAAGAATGGTCCCCGGCAATTGTGCCGGGGACCATTCTTTGCTAATTAGGCTTGGCAGTCTGCCCGAAGACTAGACGAGGGTAACGCCGGTGGCCTGCGGGCCCTTGGCGCCCTGGCCGATTTCGAACTGAACGCGCTGGTTCTCGTCGAGGGTTTTGAAGCCGCCGGTCTGGATCTCGGAGTAGTGGACGAAGACGTCGCCGTCGGAGTCGTCCGGGGTAATGAAGCCGAAGCCCTTTTCAGCGTTGAACCACTTCACAGTTCCCTGTGCCATTTATTTCTCCTCATTGTGGAACTTTCTTAAGATCGGCACACTTCGTACCGGCCTTGGTCACTCCGCGAGAAGAATCCTGAATAGCCGTCCGGAAAGGGAACCGGCGCTGCAGGAGCTTCGCGCTCGCAACATGTCTTGCGAGCATGAAAAACACCTACACAAAGACTGAGTTAAGAATTTCATGCCCGTTCCCGCAGGTCAACGCTTCGGCGGCGGAATCGGACAAATTTTAGGTAAAAACCGGGTTGCATGCCTTGCCGGGACACAATTGGCCAATGACCGAAGGGCAGGCGGCTTTAGAAGAGCCGGGATTCGCTGTCGTCGACGCCGCGCATTGCATCGTAATCGAGGGTGACGCAATCAATCCCGCGGTCGTTGGCGAGGACCTTGGCCTGCGGCTTGATCTGCTGGGCCGCGAAAATGCCGCGCACCGGCGCCAGGAGGGGATCGCGGTTCAACAGCTCGAGGTAGCGGGTGAGCTGCTCCACGCCGTCGATGTCCCCGCGCCGCTTGAGTTCGATGGCCACGGTTGCGCCGTCGCCGTCGCGGGCCAGGATGTCCACCGGACCGATAGCCGTGAAGTATTCGCGCCGGATCAGTGAATACCCTGTTCCCAGCGTTTCGATCTGGTCTGCCAGCAGCCGCTGGAGGTCCGCTTCCACGCCGTCCTTGATCAGGCCCGGGTCCACGCCGAGGTCATGCGAGGTTTCGCTGAGCTTTTCATGGATGTTGATGATCAGCCGGTCATCCGTCTTGGCGGACTGGACCGTCCACTGCTCCGCGACTCCGAGCTCCAGGTCAACGTCCTCCGGTGACGAAACACGGAGCGTGGCCGGCGGGCTCATCCAGTTCAGGGGCTTGTACGAGCCGCCGTCTGAATGCACAAGGACAGAGCCGTCCGCCTTAACCAGCAGGAGCCTGGTGGCGAGGGGGAGATGGGCTTTGAGCCGGCCAACATAATCAACGGAGCATCGGGCAATCACAAGTCGCACGCCGTACACACTACCGGGTGCCGGAGCGGGGAGGAGGACGAAGATGCCGGCGGCAGTGCGCTGCCTGCCGCGGAGCGGCTGCAGCGGCGGCCCGTCCCGCTGGGGCAGAATGGATGCATGCCGCGCTCCAACCGTCCCCGCCGTCCCGTGTCCGGGAAGCCCGCGGCAACCGGGCGGGGAACCGGGAAAAAGGGGAACGGTGACGTCCCCGAGCTGGACCTCGAACGTGCCCGGGCAGGCATCGCCCGCCGGGAGAGTGCCCCGGACGGGGAATGGATGGTCCGCAGTATGACAGCGCGGAACGCGGCGAAGACATACATCTGCCCCGAATGTTCCACCGCAGTGCTGCCTGGAGTGGCGCACCTGGTGGTCTGGAAGGACGACCACCTGTTCGGTGCCGCCGCCGGCCTCGCCGAACGCCGCCACTGGCACACGAACTGCTGGAATTCGCGCAGCTACCGGTACCGCTGATGCGGCACTGAACGCCCGGCGCGGGGGAACCCGGGCCCGGGAAGCCGCCCGCTGTCGCTAAGCTGGCAGGCATGACTTTTGATCCGGCGTCGTACGACTTCACCCAGGCTGCTGGCCCCGTTCCCATCCGTGCCTCCACAGTGCTGCCGGCCAGGCGCGAGAACGTCGAGCTGCAGACAGCGGACGGGCACACACTGGTGGGCGAGCTGGCCCTGCCGGAAACCGGCGAAATCCGTGCCACGCTGATCACGCTGCACCCGCTTCCCACCCATGGCGGCTTCATGGACTCGCACGTCTACCGCAAGGCGTCCTACCGGCTGCCGGCGCTGGCCGGCATCGCCGTGCTGCGTTTCAACACGCGCGGCACCGGCTCCCCCCGGGGCACCAGCACGGGTGCGTTCGAGGAAGGCGTCGGTGAACGCCACGACGTGGAAGCGGCTGTCCGTTTCGCCGTCGAACGCGGCCTGCCCAACCGGTGGCTGGTGGGCTGGTCCTTCGGCACGGAACTTGCCCTGATGTACGGTGCCACCGAACCTGTCGCATCCCAGGTGGAGGGCGCTGTCCTGCTGTCCCCGCCGCTGCACCGGGCCACGGACAAGCACCTGCAGCTGTGGGCCGAATCGGGCAAGCCGCTGAAGGTCCTGGTACCTGAGCACGATGACTTCCTCCAGCCCGCAGAGGCGGCCGCCCGCTTCAGCCTGGTTCCCCAGGCGCACGTGCTGGGAGTGGATGGCGCCAAGCATCTGTGGGTGGGCGAGAAGTACGCCGCGCGGGTCCTGAACGAGATCGTGGGGCATGTATCCGCAACGGGCGGGAACGCCGCTGCGCTGCCGACGGAATGGGACGGGCCCGCGGCGACCGCCGCCTCCTGACCCGTCCCTGCATCGGGCACTCCGCGGTTGTGGGGCTAGTGCTGGTCCTGCCTGACGATATAGATCTCCTTTATCAGCAGCAGGATGGCAGCGGCGGTGGGAATGGCGATGAGGGCGCCCAGGACCCCCAGCAGGCTGCCGCCGGCGATCACGGATATGACGGCGACGGCACCGGGAACGGCCACGGCCTTCTGCATGATCCGCGGCGAGATGAAGTAGGCCTCAAACTGGAGGTAGGCGAAGTAGCAGATGGCGTAGATGGCGGCCGTCTGCCAGCCAACGGTCAGGGCGATGAGAACCACCACAACACCGGCGATCATGGCACCCACCAGCGGAATGAAGGCAAGCAATGCCACCACGAACGCGAGCAGCAGGGCGAACGGGATACCCACGATCGACATCACAATGAACGCGAAGGTGGCATTGAGCAACGCAACGCACGCCTGGCCAATCACGTAGTTGCCTACTGACTTGGTGATGGCATCCGACAACGCCTCCACCCGGTGCCGGCGGGAACGCGGAGCCAGCCGGTAACCCCATTTCTTCATCGCCGGGAGGGCAGCCAGGAAATAGAGGCTTAGAACCAGGACAATCAAAGCGCCGAACAGGCCGTTGGCCACCGTAGAACCGAATCCCACGACGCCGCCGGCGATTCCGCCCATGGCGTTGGGATCGTTGACGAACTTGTTCAGCTCATCGGCGATGCGGTCACGGACCCCGAACTGGTCATCCAGGGTGCGGAACAGGTCCGAGTTCATGAAGTCCCGGACCCACGTGGGCGCCTGCTGCACTATCTCGGTGACCTGCTGGACGATCGTGGGGATCAGCGTTGCGAAGAAGCCAACGACCGCGAGAATCAGCACGGCGACTGACATCAGGATTCCGGCCGGCCGGGGAATCTTGCGGTTCTCGAGCCACTTCACCACAGGCTCCAGGCCCAGCGCGATGAACAGCGCCGCAACGATCCACAGGAGTAACTGGGTGGTGTGGGAACCGATCCAGTAAACCAGCAGCGCCGCACCAACGCCGACGGTCCCCATGAAGCCCATGTACAGCGGATGCTGAGGGGACATCCGTGGCCCGGGAGCGCCATACTGGGGACGCGCCACGCCGTCGGGGTCCTCGATGGTCTGGTCCTGCTGGGAGTATTCCGGGGGCATCTCGAAACGGAGTCGGGGCTGTGCGCCGGGAAGCGGCTGGCGGAGGCGGCGGGCGAGGAAGCCCAGGGCTGCTGCGGCGGCACCTTTCCCGCGGGCAGTTCCGGAAGCCTGGGGGACCGCGGCCGACGGCCCAACGTCCCGTGGATCGCCTGCTGGCTGGGAGGACCCGTCCGTCTTGTCAGTCACTGGTTTTTGGCGCCTGTTCCGTGCATGGCACCGCCTGGGCGGGCCGGTGTGATGATCATCGCAAACACTATCAGCAGGCTTGTCAACACCTGCGGAGGAGCCCCGCGGCGGCGCCTTGCGCGGTGCCCCGGAAAGCCTCGAGGTGGGCCTGAACTGGGGCTCGTGGTAACAAAATGGTTACTATTGAAGCTAAACCCCGCTGATGATAGGTGTTCCCTTGCGTTTAAAGACTGCAGCCGCACTTGTGCTGCTCGGCCTCCTGACACTTTTGGCCGGTATCGGCCAGAAGACCATCTGGGCCCCTTCCGAGACCTTTACGGCGTCCGCGCCCGCCGACGCCACGGCAGCCCCGCTGACCGTCTTCGACCAGAAGCTGCGGACACTCCACGGCGGAACCGTCAAGATCGATGTCCAGGGCGACGGCAACTTCATGCTTGCCGCGGGCCGGCCCGACGACGTCGAGGCATGGGTGGGTACCGCTGCCCACAACACCATCACGGGAACATCCGAGGACGGCAAGTCCCTGCAGGTTGAACACACCGACGGCGAAGCCGCGGCACCCAATCCTGCGGGATCGGACCTTTGGGTCACCACCGAGAACGCCAGCGGTGAGCTCGAATACTCCTGGACGCCTCCGGCGGACGGCGACTGGACGTTGCTGCTGGCCGCTGATGGAACCAAGGCTGCCCCCGCGACCGTTTCGATGACCTTCCCCAACGACACCGCCACCCCCTGGGCCGTCCCGCTGATGGTCCTCGGCTCACTGCTCATCATTGGCGGGATTGTGCTCGCAGTACTTTCCGCCCGCCGGCGTGACGGCGACGGGGACGGCGAGGGCAGCGGATTCGCCCAGCGTGCCCGTGCCCGCAAGCAGGCCCGCACCTCCTCCAGGGTCACCATGGCAGCTGCCGGCGTGGCCGCCGCTGTACTGGCCGGCACGGGAACTGCGGCTACCGCCGCCACCTCGCCTGCCCCCGCGCCCACAGGCTCCGCCTCGGCGCCGGCCGCCCAGGGTGGAAACGCCGCCCCCGTCCTGCTGGACGTGCAGTTCCGCCGCATCCTGGAGCAGGTGTCCAGCGCTGCCGATGCCGGCGACGCCGCCAAGGACGCTGCCAAGCTGGCTGACCGGGTGGGAGGCACGGAGCTGGAAGTCCGTACCTCGAACTACAAGATCCGCTCCCAGGTGGGCTCGTATGAGCCCCGCATGCCGGTCCGTTCCACCAAGCTCCTGACGACGGCGGTCACCACTGACCGCGGATGGCCGCGCTCGGTCCTCGCCGTTTCCCAGGGCGACGGCAACGTGGTTCCCCAGCTGCTGACCCTCGTGCAGAAGTCCCCGCGGGAAAACTACAAGCTCATGGAGACCACGCCGCTCCAGCCGGGCACCACGTTCCCTGCCATCAGCCGCGGCGGCACCGAAACCCTGGAAGCCAAGGACAAGACCGGCCTGCTGTACACCGGGGACGAGGCTCTCTCGGGCCTGGCCGACCGGCTCAGCAATGCCAATTCGGCGTTCAAGGACAAGATTGTGGAAGGCGAGTCCTCGCCGTACATTGCCGACACCCTGTCCTACCAGGCCGAGGTGGTCAAGGCCGGCGAGAACGGAAACTTCTCCTTCACCCACAAGGTGGCACCCGAAGGCACCGTGGTGTTCCGCACCGAGGATGGCGGCGCGCTGGTGCTGGGCCGCATCAACTTCGGCTTCGAAGGAACTCCGAAGGCCGCCGGGGACAAGCTCTCCATTGGTGACGACGCCGCAGCCCTGGCCGGAGGCAAGGAAACCACCACGGGCATGGTCCTGAGCTTCGCCGAGTCTGTGGCGGTCTACGTTCCGCCGGCGGGGTCTTCCGATCCCATGAAGCTTGTGGCGGCAACCCGCGGGCTCGTGGGCGCCAGCTTCAAGTAACCCCCGCACCAAGTAGTCCCATTACTGCAGTACCACCGGCAGCGGCCGCAGTGGCTAGAGTGGGAAGCATGAGTTCGCCTGCTTCCCGTCCAGTCCCTCCGGCCGCTGCCAACCTGCTTAACCTGCGCGGCGCCGTCGATCTTTCCAGCCTGAAGCAACGCCCCGCCGCTCCGTCACCGTCAGCGGCCCCGCCGTCGCAGGATGCCCCCGCGGGCACCCCGGGGGCCAGTGGGGCCGGCGGGCCAGGTAACGGCCCCGAGCTGCGGGTAGACGTGACCGAGCAGAACTTCCAGCAGCTCGTGGAACTCTCCGCGCAGGTGCCCGTGGTCTTCGCCCTGTGGGCTCCGTACTCCCCGGAATCCGGAGCAGCCCTTGAAGTCCTGGACCGTGTGGTGGCCGGTTACGGCGGCCGGCTGGTCCTGGGCGCCGCGGACATCGAAGCGTTCCCGCAGCTTGCCCAGGCCTTCCAGGTCCAGGCCGTGCCCACCGCTGTGGCCGTCCTGAAGGGGCAGCCCGTTCCCCTCTTCCAGGGCCACGCCGAGGAAGAGCAGGTGCGCAGCCTCTTCGACGAACTGCTGAAGGTTGCCGCTGCCAACGGTGTCACCGGCAGCCTGAACGCCGGAGACGGCGGCGCACAGGAAGAAGCGCCGCTGCCGCCGCTGCACCAGGCCGCATACGACGCCATCGAATCGGGTGACTACGAGTCGGCGGCCGCGTCCTACCGCCAGGCCCTCAACGAGATGCCGTCCGATCACGAGGCCAAGGCCGGCCTCGCACAGGTTGAACTGATGGCCAGGCTCCAGGTGGTGTCCGCCCAGGACGGCGAGGCCATCCGGGCGCTCGCAGCCAACGAACCGGACAATATTGAAGCCCAGCTGGGCGTCGCGGACCTGGATGTTGCCGGAGGCCACGTTGAGGATGGGCTGAACCGCGTGGTGGCCTTCATCGGCCGGAACTTCGGCCCCGAGCGCGAGACCGCGCGGGTGCGGCTGCTGGAGCTGTTCGACGTCGTGGGTGCCTCGGACGAACGCGTAGCGAAGGCGCGCCAGGCGCTGGCGAGGGTGCTCTTCTAGTGCCGGCGCTCTTCGAGCCGCTGAAGCTGAGGTCGCTGGAGCTGCCGCACCGGGGCTGGGTATCGCCCATGTGCCAGTACAGCTGCGACCCCGACGCCGGCCCGGGAGTTCCCAACGACTGGCACCTCATGCATTTGGGCTCCTTTGCCGCCGGCGGGGCCGCGCTGATCCTCACCGAGGCGGCAGCCGTGAACCCGGAAGGCCGCATCAGCCCGCGCGACGCCGGCATCTGGAACGACGAACAGGTGCAGGCCTGGCGGCGGATCACCTCGTTCGTTCACCAGCACGGCACCGGTGGGACCAGGATCGGCGTCCAGTTGGCCCACGCCGGCCGGAAGGCCTCCACGTTCTGGCCGTTTTCCGGCCGGCGCGGATCGGTGCCCGAAGCCGAGGGCGGCTGGACCACGGTGGGCCCGTCGGCACTCGCCTTCGAGGGGTACGACACTCCGGCAGCCATGACCGGAGACCAGATCCAGGCAGTGATTGCTGACTTCGCCGCTGCTGCGGGCCGGGCTGTCGACGCCGGCTTCGACACTCTGGAGATCCACGGCGCCCACGGCTACCTGCTGCACCAGTTCCAGAGCCCGTTGAGCAACACGCGCGACGACGAATGGGGCGGCGACGAGGAAGGCCGGAACCGCCTGATGCTCGCCGTCATCGATGCCGTCCGGGCCGCCATCCCGGACTCGATGCCGCTCCTCCTGCGGATTTCCGCCAGCGATTGGGCGCCGGGCGGCATCGGCCTGCCGGAGTCTGTCCGCCTGGCGCGCCAGGCCGCAGAGCACGGCGTGGACCTGATCGACGTTTCCAGCGGGGGAGCGGTGGCCCATCAGATGATCACCGTGGGCCCGGGCTACCAGACCGGATTCGCAGCCGCCATCCGGGAGGAAGCCGGAGTGCCCACCGGCACCGTGGGACTCCTGACCTCCGCCGGGCAGGCGGAGCACGCCGTGGCCACCGGCCAGGCGGATGCGGTCCTGATTGCCAGGGCGGCGCTCCGCGATCCGCACTGGTGGCTCCGGGCGGCCTTCGAACTGGGCCATGACCTGCCCTGGGTTCCGCAGTATGAGCGCGCCATTCCGCGGCGCTCGTTCTGACCGGCATGCCGTGAACAGGCAGTCCGGGCCGAAGCCATCCGGCGCCGCCCGCTCCGGCAAGTCCGCCTCCGGCCCTTCCGGGCCCACCGGCAAGGAACTGGAGGCTGCCATCCTGGAGCTGCTGGCCGCCCGGGCAGCCACGTCCACCATCTGCCCCTCCGACGCCGCGCGCGCCGTGGGCGGCGAGCACTGGAGGGGTTTAATGGAGCCGGTCCGCCAAGCCGCCCGCCGGCTGGTCGAAGCCGGCGACGTCGAGGTCACCCAGGGCGGTTCCGTGGTGGATCCGGCCACCGCCAAGGGACCCATCCGCATCCGCAAGGTCCGCTAGGCACCTGCCCTCGAACGGCGTCGTACGCCTTTGTCGCTACTCCTCCGGGAGGACCCCAGGGGCGGCACCTGCGGGCTAGTCTGGCTTCATGACTGCTCCGCAACCGCACCCGGCGCTTCCACCCACCCCTGCCTGCCCACCCCCTGGCGGGGCCGTTCCGGCCCTGTCCATCCGGGGGCTGGCCAAGCGTTTCGGCACCAAGATCGCCGTGGACGGAATCAGCCTCGATGTTCCGGCTGGCTCCTTCTACGGCATCGTGGGGCCCAACGGTGCCGGCAAGACCACCACCCTGTCGATGGCGACGGGGCTTCTCCGCCCGGACTTCGGCACGGCCCTGGTGCATGGGGTGGATGTGTGGGCGAATCCCCTGGAGGCCAAAAGGCTGATGGGCATCCTCCCCGACGGTGTCCGGCTGTTCGACCGGCTCACCGGAGAACAGCTCATCACCTATGCCGGGCTGCTGCGCGGCATGGACCGTGAGGTGGTTGCTTCCCGGGTGGGCGAGCTGCTCGCTGCCATGGACCTTGCCCAGGACGCCGGCACGCTGGTGGTGGACTACTCGGCCGGCATGACCAAGAAGATCGCCCTTGCCTCGGCGTTGATCCACGCCCCGCGGCTCCTGGTGCTTGATGAACCCTTTGAAGCCGTGGACCCGGTCTCGGCGTCGAACATCCGCTCCATCCTGGACAGCTACGTCGCCTCGGGCGGGACGGTCATTGTCTCGAGTCATGTGATGGACCTGGTGCAGCGCATGTGCGACCACGTGGCAGTGGTGGCCGGCGGCCGGCTGCTGGCCGCCGGAACCGTTGACGAAGTCCGCGCCGGCGCCTCCCTGGAAGACCGGTTCGTCCAGCTGGTGGGCGGCCGGAGCCACACGGAAGGGCTGGAATGGTTGCGCACCTCCTAAAGCTCAAACTGACACTGCTGCGCAACGGACTCAAGCGCAGCCCCTGGCAGATCGTCGGTATCGCCTTTGGCGCCCTCTATGCCGTGGGAATCGTGGTGGCCCTGGTGGTCGCGCTGGTCATGCTGGGCCGCGAAACCCACGAGATTGCCCAGACTGCCGTGGTGCTGGGCGGATCCATCGCCATCCTTGGATGGGGGCTCATCCCGGTGGCAGCATCGTCTGCCGACATGACCCTGGACCCGCTGCGGTTCACCACCTTCGCCGTGCCCATGCGGCAGCTGCTGGCTGGGCTCGCACTGGGCGGCCTGATAGGCATCCCCGGGGTGGGCACCGCCCTGGTGGGCCTCGCCACCGTGGCAACCTGGTCAAGGGGCGTGCCCCCGGCCGGCGCCGCACTGGTGGGGGCCGTCCTGGGCATCCTGACCTGCATCATCCTGTCCAAGGTGGTGACCACAGCCACCGCGAGCCTCGCCTCGTCCCGGCGCTTCAAGGACATCAGCGGAGTGGTCTTCATGATTCCGCTGATCCTGTTGGGACCCATCGTGGCAGGCGTGGCACAAGGAATCAGTGCCTCCGCGGCGTTCCTGCCGGACTTCGCCCGTGCCCTTGCCTGGACTCCGCTTGGTGCGGCCTGGTCCCTCGGCGGGGACGTTGATGCCGGGCAGCCCGGTGCTGCCGGGCTGAAACTGCTGATTGCGGCCGCCACGCTGGCGGCCCTTACCTGGTGCTGGAAAATCCTCCTGGAGCGTGCGCTGGTCAACCCTCCCTACGCGGGCGGTGGAAGCCGGAAGGGCGGAAAGCTGGGAATGTTCGCCCTGCTGCCGCCAACACCCACCGGAGCCGTGACGGCCCGTTCGCTCACGTACTGGCTGCGGGACCCCCGCTACGGCGGATCGCTCGTTGTCATTCCGCTGCTGGCCGTAGTGCTGTTCTTCCAGGCCAGCCAGGGCGACAGCCTGGGCGTCCTCTCCGTGCTCGGCCCGCTTACGGCTTTCCTGATGGCCTGGTCCATTTCGGCTGACATTTCCTACGACAACACCGCCTTCGCCCTCCACCTGGCCACCGGGGTCCGGGGAACCGCCGACCGCCTGGGCCGGGCACTGGCGTGCCTGATCCTTTCCGTCCCGGTGGTGCTGGCCTTCACGGTGGTGCCGTTTGCCTTCACCGGGTCCTGGGAGTGGTTGCCGGGCGTGCTGGGCCTGTCACTGGGCATGCTGCTCAGCGGGCTGGGCCTGTCATCAGTGGTGTCCGCCCGGTACAACATCGCCGTTCCGCTGCCGGGCGACAGCCCGTTCAAGAAGCCACCGGGCAATGTTGGCCAGACCATGCTGGTGCAGTTCGGCGGCATGGGCATCCTGGCACTCCTGGTCATCCCGGAAGCTGCACTCCTCATCGTGCAGGGCGTCACGGGCAACCCGTTCTTTGGGTGGCTGAACCTTGGCGTGGGCCTGGCCCTGGGGCTGGTACTTTTTGTGGTGGGTGTCAGGGTTGGCGGCCGCTGGCTGGAAGCCCGCGGTCCGGAAATGCTGGCCCAGCTCACTGTGAACCGTTGATCCACTACCCCCGAAGGACGGACCTGGCGTGGAAGTTGTAATCCTTGGCGGCAGCCGTCCCATCGGGAAGCTGGCGGCTGACGCCATCGAGGAGCTGTTGCGGCGCAAACCGGACGCCGTGCTGGGGCTGGCCACCGGGTCCTCGCCCTTGCCCGTCTACGAGGAACTGGCCGCGCGCCACGCAACAGGGCTGGATTTCAGCCGGGCGTCAGGCTTCGCCCTGGATGAATATGTGGGACTCCCGGATGGGCACCCCGAGCAGTACCGGAACGTGATCCGCCGCGAATTCACCGACCGCATCAACATTGAACCCGCCAACGTCCATTCGCCGGACGGCGCCGCCACGGACATCCCGGCAGCCTGCGATGCCTATGAAGCCGCGATCGCCGCTGCCGGGGGCGTGGACCTGCAACTGCTGGGCGTTGGCACGGACGGCCACATCGGTTTCAATGAGCCCGGGTCTTCCTTCGCCTCGCGCACCCGGATCAAGAGCCTGATCGAACAGACCCGCAAGGACAACGCGCGGTTCTTCACCAGCCTGGCCGATGTTCCGCACCATGTGATCACGCAGGGCCTGGGCACCATCATGGACGCCCGGCACGTGATCCTGATCGCAACCGGGGCCCAGAAGGCACAGGCGGTACGGGACTTCGTGGAGGGCCCCGTTGCTGCTATCTGCCCGGCGTCGGTCCTGCAGTTCCACCCGCACGCCACCGTCCTGGTGGACGAGGCCGCGGCTTCGGCCCTGAAACTCGCCGATTTCTACCGGCATACCTATGACAACAAGCCCTCCTGGCAGGGCATTTAGCGGCACCTTGGGCGCGGGGACACGTCCCGGGAACGTACGACGGCGGGCCTCGCCGGGGTGCTTCCTGCCCGGGCAGCCGTACCTCGGGGCGCCGCACCGCCGTCGGACGCAGCCCTGCCGGAAAGGCTAAGATGGTTGGCATGACTAGCATGACGGACCCTCTCGAAAACGACCCGATGCGCGAGCTTTCCGGGGCTGGAACGTCCACGGCCACCATTGAGCGCGAGGAACTGCGCCAGGAGGTCGAACCGGGGGACCGGGAGCGCTTCTCGCACTACGTCCGCAAGGAAAAAATCATGGAGTCGGCGCTGAGCGGTGAGCCCGTCATCGCGCTGTGCGGCAAGGTCTGGACGCCGGGCCGGGATCCGAAGAAGTTCCCGGTGTGCCCCACGTGCAAAGAGGTCTACGAGGGCCTTCGCCCGGGCAATGACGGCGGCAAGGGTCCCGGAGGGGACTCAGGCAGCAACAAGTAGTGACGGAGACGCTCTTTGGCGGCCCCACCCTGCCCCCGGCCTATCCGGAACGCGCAGCCTGGGGAACCGCCCCGAAACTCCGTGCCTGGCAACAGGAAGCCCTTGACCTCTATGTGGCCAGAAGTCCCCGCGATTTCCTTGCGGTAGCAACCCCGGGCGCCGGTAAGACCACCTTCGCCCTGCGCATCGCCTCAACGCTCATCGATTCCGGTGCGGTCAACCGCGTGACCATCGTGGCGCCCACCGACCACCTCAAACGGCAGTGGGCTGACGCCGCCGCCAAGGTGGGCATCGCGATCGACCCCAACTTCAAGAACTCGGATGGCCAGCATGGCCGCGGATTCATCGGAGTTGCCGTCACGTACGCCCAGGTGGCCAGCAAACCGATGCTGCACCGCGCCAAGACCGAGGCCGCCCGCACCCTGGTGATCCTGGACGAGATCCACCACGGTGGCGAGGCCCTGTCCTGGGGCGACGGGCTGCGGGAGGCGTTCGACCCCGCGGTCCGCCGGCTGTCCCTGACCGGAACACCGTTCCGTTCTGACACCTCGCCCATTCCGTTCGTGGAGTACGCCGAGGACCGCGACGGCATCAGGCGCTCCAAAGCCGATTACACCTACGGCTACGGCAACGCCCTGCGCGACCACGTGGTCCGGCCCGTGATGTTCATGGCGTATTCGGGCCAGATGCGCTGGCGTACCAGTGCCGGCGAGGAGATGGCAGCGTCGCTGGGCGAGGCTGCCGTCACGAAGGACATCACCTCGCACGCCTGGCGGACAGCACTTAACCCGGCCGGCGAGTGGATCCCCGCCGTCCTGGCCGGGGCGGACAGGCGGCTGAGCGAGGTGCGCCGCACGGTGCCCGACGCCGGCGGCCTGGTGATCGCCACTGACCACGAGGACGCGCGGGCCTATGCCGGCCAGCTGAAGCGGATCACGGGGGAGTCGCCCACAGTGATCCTCTCCGACGACGCCAAGGCCTCGAGCAAGATCGAAGAGTTTACCGCGAGCGATAAGCGGTGGATGGTGGCTGTCCGGATGGTGTCCGAAGGCGTTGACGTGCCGCGGCTGTCCGTTGGTGTGTACGCAACGTCCACGTCCACGCCGCTGTTCTTCGCCCAGGCTGTGGGGCGTTTTGTGCGTGCACGCAAGCGCGGCGAAACTGCCTCGGTGTTCCTGCCGTCCGTCCCCACGCTGATGGCGCTGGCCAACTCCATGGAGATGGAGCGGGACCACGCCCTGGACCGGCCGGAGAAGGAAGACGGCGACGGCCTGTTCAACCCCGAGGACTCGCTCATGGCGGAGGCCAACCGTGAGGACAAAGCGTCCGACAGCCTCACCAAGGGCAAGTTCGAGGCACTGGACTCACAGGCGTCCTTTGACAGGGTCCTGTTCGACGGCGGCGAGTTCGGCACCGGCGGCGAGGTAGGGTCCGACGACGAGATGGACTTCCTGGGCATCCCGGGGCTCCTGGACGCCGAGCAGGTGGGCACGCTGCTGCGGCAGCGCCAGCATGAGCAGCTGAACCGGAAAAACCGCAAGGGGCCGGCAGCGTCAGAAACCGTTATTCCCGCCGTCCCGGACCACAGGATGCTGATGGACCTGCGGAACGAGCTGGCGAAAAACGTGGCTGCGTGGGCGGCCCGGACCGGCACTCCGCACGGAATGGTGCACACGAAGCTGCGCACCGTCTGTGGCGGTCCGGCGGTGGCCCAGGCCAACGAGGAGCAGCTGCAGGCACGGCTGCGGAAGCTTCAGGACTGGTTCGTCGGCCGCAAGTAGCTGATGGGCCTACAGGAATGGCCGGGCCTTGAGGCCCGGCCATTCCTGTATGTTCCAGCTCTCAGGCGATGTCCACGCCGCCGAGTTCCATCTCCGCGACGGTCTCTTCCAGGTCCTCGGCAATGCCTGCCGTCAGGGAGCGGACCACGGTGACTGAATACCCCGCCTGGACGGCGTCGAGTGACGTGGCCCGCACGCAGTAGTCGGTGGCGATCCCCACCACCACAACGTCTTCAACGTCATGGCTCTGCAGCCAGTCGTCAAGGCCGACGGCGTCTCCGTCCTCCTCAAGGGCGTCCGCATTTGACCCGGCCTGCCGCTCCCCGGTGGGGACGGCGTCCTCGGGTGCCAGCAGCCCTTCGAAGCCCGAGTACGCGGCAGCGTACTGGCCCTTCCGGAAATACGCCTCGATGTATTCGGTGTCCAGGTCCGGATGGAGCTCCGCGCCGCGGGTTCCGGCCACGCAGTGCGCCGGCCAGCTGTCCTTGAAATCAGGGTTTTCGGAAAAGTGGCTGCCCGGATCGATGTGCCAGTCCTGGGTGGCGACAATATGGTCGAATTCGTTGTGGTGGGCGTCGACGTATTCGCTGATGGCGCCGGCCACGGCAGCGCCGCCGTCAACGGCAAGCGACCCGCCCTCGCAGAAGTCGTTCTGGACGTCGACAATAATCAGTGCGCGTGACATCGGTCTTCCTCAGTTGTCTTCGTAGATGGTGGGGATTGCTGCCTCGCCGCGCTGCAGCCGGTTGACCACCGGCGGCAGTTCGGCCATGGAATCGGCGTGCCGCCGGGCCGCCCGCACCACTCCTTCGTGCCCGGTCCAGCCGGGCAGGAGCTCGCCGTTCTTCATGAACTGCTGCAGCAGGGGGCGGTCGTTTCCGTCGTCTTCTGGCCGGTGGCCCACGCCGACCACCTCGGCCGTTGCGGCTCCGCGGCTGTCGAGCTTGCGCAGTGCATATTTGCGCCCGCCCACGCTGGCCTTGTTCTTGGCGGCCTTGGCCACGGAGACGAACTCGCCGTCGTCTCCGGTGCGGCTGACCAGCTTGTAGACCATGCTGGCGGTGGGAGCGCCGGAACCGGTGACCAGGGACGTGCCCACCCCGTAGGCGTCCACCGGAGCGGACTGCAGGGCGGCGATGGCGTACTCATCGAGATCGGACGTGACCATGATTTTGGTGTCCTCGTTGCCGAGGTCGTCCAGGAGCCGGCGGACCCACTGGGCCTGGGCCACGAGGTCGCCCGAATCCAGCCGGACCGCACCCAGCCGGGGACCCGCAATGTCCACGGCCGTGCGGACGGCCTGTTCGACGTCGTACGTGTCCACCAGGAGGGAGGTGCCCTCGCCCAGGGAAGCGATCTGCGCCTCGAAGGCTTCGCGTTCGGTGTCATGCAGCAGCGTGAAGGAGTGCGCGGCGGTGCCCACCGTCCGGATGCCGTACCGGATGCCCGCCTCGAGGTTGGAGGTGCTGCCGAAGCCGGCGATCACGGCCGCACGGGCCGCCGAAGCAGCCGCTTCCTCGTGCGTGCGCCGCGACCCCATCTCGACACAGGGGCGTCCGCCGGCGGCACTGACCATGCGCGACGCAGCGGAAGCGATGGCGCTGTCATGGTTGAGTACGGACAGGACGTACGTCTCAAGCATGCAGGCTTCGGCGAACGTGCCCTCGACGATCAGGATGGGGGAGCTGGGGAAGTAGGCCTCACCCTCCGCGTAGCCCCAGATGTCGCCGGAGAACCGGTAGGACGCCAGGTACTCCAGCGTGGTGTCATCCACCACGTTGGTGCGGGCCAGGAAATCCAGCTCGGCCTCACCGAAGCGGAAATTGGCAATGCCCTCCAGCAGCCGGCCGGTGCCTGCCACGATGCCGTACCGGCGGCCGTCCGGGAGCCGCCGGGCAAAAGCCTCGAACACCGATTTGCGGTGGGCCGCGCCGGAATGGAGCGAAGCCTGCAGCATGGTCAGCTCGTAGTGGTCTGTATAGAAGGACGTGCGGGGATGGTCCCAGCCGGCAGAGGTACTCACGAAAATCACTCTATCGGGGAGCCCCATAGAATGGACAGATGACCATAAGCGTTGCGCCCGGCCCTGACACGCAGGAGGGCACCCGGACCGGAACAGCGGAGTCCACAGACACCCTGGCCGCCCCGGACATCCCCTGGAACCTGGTGATCTGGAATGATCCCGTCAACCTCATGAGCTATGTCAGCTACGTCTTCCAAAGCTACTTCGGGTACTCGGAGGCCAAGGCGAACAAGCTCATGATGGAGGTCCACAAGAAGGGCCGGTCCATCGTGACGCACGGCAGCAAGGAACAGGTGGAGCGCCACGCGGTGGCCATGCACGGCTTCGGACTGTGGGCCACCGTGGAAAAGGCAAGCGGTGCGTCCGGCAACCCGGGCAAGGGCAAGGGGAAACGTGGCTAAGGCATTCAAGTACGGACTCAAGGGCATCACCGGATTCCTGGAACCAACCGAGCGCGAACTCCTCCGCAGCCTGATCGCCGATGTCATTTCCATGCTGCAGCCGGAGGAACGCGAAGGCCAGGACCCGCTGGCGGCACTCATCGGACTGGACATGGACGTCGCTGAGCCCACCGACCGTGCGGTCAGGCGGTTGCTGCCGAATGTGGTCAAGGACGACGGCGCCGCCTCGCTGGAGTTCCGCCAGCTCACCGAGCGCTCGCTGCGGGAAACAAAGATCGGAGCGTTGCGGGCCGCCGCGCTTGACCTCGACAAGGACGAGATCGTGCTGACCACCGAGGGTGCCAAGCACTGGTCCACCGCGCTGAACGACGTCCGCCTGGTGCTGGCCGAGCGCCTGGACATCCGCGACGAACAGGACGCAGAGCACGTCCACCTGATGCAGGACTGGTCCCAGGCCGAAGACGTGGAAAGCTACCTGGCGCTGGTCTACAACTTCACCACCTGGCTGCAGGAATCCCTGGTGCAGGCCATGCTGCAGTCCATGGAAAGCCGCCGTTGAGCTGCCGCCGCCGCGCCGGCAGCCGGGCCTGTGACACAACAGACACGAGTTCCAGGCCACAACATGATGGCTGAGGCTTCAGGGAAGACCTATCCTCGAATAATCATGACAACAGCCTCGAGCAAGGAGCCGTCAGCGGTCGCTGCACAGGCGTCCGCAGCCAGCGACCTTCCCGCCGCGGCGCTGGAAACCCGGCCCATCGGCGTTTTCGATTCCGGCGTAGGCGGCCTCACGGTGGCCCGCTCCATCATCGACCAGCTGCCCAACGAGTCCATCCTCTACGTGGGGGATACGGCGCACGGGCCCTACGGGCCGCTGCCCATCGCCGAAGTCCGCGCCAATGCCCTCGGCGTCATGGACGAACTGGTGGACTCCGGCGTCAAGCTGCTCACCATAGCCTGCAACTCGGCGTCGGCCGCGGTGCTCCGGGACGCCCGAGAGCGGTACACGGCCAAGTACGGCATCCCTGTCATTGAAGTCATCCAGCCGGCGGTCCGCCGTGCCGTGGCGGCCACCCGCTCCGGGCGGGTGGGCGTCATCGGCACTTCCGCCACTGTTGGCTCCCGGGCCTACGAGGACACCTTCGCCGCCGCCCCGGACCTGCACATCACCTCCGTTGCCTGCCCTGAGTTCGTCAGCTATGTCGAAGCCGGCATCACCACCGGACCTGAGCTGCTGGCCGTTGCCGAGGAATACCTCGCACCCCTGAAGGCCTCGGGCGTGGACACCGTGGTGCTGGGCTGCACGCACTACCCGCTGCTGACCGGCGTCATCTCCTATGTCATGGGCGCGGACGTCACCCTGGTTTCCAGCGCTGAGGAAACCGCCAAGGACGTCTACCGGGCCCTGGCAACCAACAACCTGCAGCGCACCGCGGCCACGCCGCCGGAACACCACTTCGTGGCCACCGGCGACGCCGCGCAGTTCGAAACCCTGGCCAGGCGGTTCCTCGGACCCGAGGTGCTCTCCGTCCGCCACGTGGACCACGTTGCTGCGCAGTACCCCACGGGAAGCCTTGCCCGCATCACGCCGGAGATGATCGCCGCCGCCCAAAGCGCGCGGTCCCGGCCGCGGATCTCCAACTTCGTGGACCGCAGCCCTGGCAGCAGCCTTGCCGACGCCGGCCGCACCGGGGGGACCGGCCTGTGAAGCTCACCATCGTCGGCTGCACCGGCTCGTTCCCCGGACCGGGATCCCCGGCATCCTGCTACCTCCTGACGGCTACTGACGGGGAGCGCACCTGGAAAGTGGTCATGGACCTCGGCAGCGGTGCCCTGGGAGCCATCCAGCGCTACACGGACCTTGAAGACATCGACGCGATTTTCCTCACCCACCTGCACCCGGACCACTGCATGGACCTGTGCGGACTGCACGTCGCCGTCCGCTGGAAGCCCGGCGGCTGGGACCGCGGGCGTATTCCCGTCTGGGGGCCGGCTGCCACCGCTGACAGGATGGCCACCGCGTACGGCCTGGACCTGGACCCCGGGATGCACGAGGAATTCGACTTTACCAACTGGAGCGAACGCCGGCCCGTTACGGTGGGGCCCTTTACGGTGACGCCTTACGCCGTGAACCATCCTGTGGAGGAGGCGTACGCACTCCGGGTGGACGTGGTGGAACCGGACAAGGACGGCAATCCGGTGGCCCGCACGCTCACCTACTCCGGGGACACGGACTCCTGCCCCGGCCTGGAGGAGGCAGCGAAGAATGCCGACCTGTTCCTGTGCGAGGCGGCCTTCGAGGAAGGCCGCGACGACGGAATCAAGGACGTCCACCTCACCGGCAAGCGCGCCGGTGAAGCAGCAGCCGCTGCGAACGCCCGCAGGCTCCTGCTGACCCACATCCCCGTCTGGACCTCGCAGACCACCGTCATGGCTGAAGCGCGCCCGGTGTTCCCGGGCGATGTTGCCGTGGCCGTGGCCGGGGTGCACTACACCATTTAGCGGCCCGTTGAGCGTGCCCGGCTGCACGGGGCGGGTCCGGTGCTTGGCACTCGATAAGCTAAAGGCATGACTTCTGAAGCAACTGCAGTGCCCATTGTGCGCGCCGACGGCCGCGCCCCCGACCAGCTCCGGCCCATCAGCATCACCCGCGGATGGTCCAACCAGGCTGAAGGTTCGGCGCTGATCGAATTCGGCAACACCAGGGTCCTGTGCACCGCTTCCCTCACTGCAGGGGTCCCGCGCTGGCTCAAGGGGGAGGGCCGGGGCTGGGTAACCGCCGAATACGCCATGCTTCCGCGCGCCACCAACACCCGCTCCGACCGTGAGTCCGTCAAGGGCAAGATCGGCGGCCGCACCCATGAGATCTCCCGGCTGATCGGCCGGTCCCTGCGCTCGATCATCGACACCAAGGCCCTGGGCGAGAACACCATCGTGCTGGACTGCGACGTCCTGCAGGCCGACGGCGGCACCCGGACGGCAGCGATCACCGGCGCCTACGTGGCCCTCGCCGATGCCATCCGCTTCGCCCGCGACAACAAGCTGATCGCGCGGAACGCCCAGCCGCTGACCGACACCATCGCTGCCGTGTCCGTGGGCATCATCGACGGCGTTCCCATGCTGGACCTGCCCTACGTCGAGGATGTCCGGGCCGAGACGGACATGAACGTGGTGGTCACCGGTTCCGGCAAATTCGTGGAGGTCCAGGGCACCGCCGAAGGCGCACCCTTCGACCGTGACGAGCTGAACCAGCTCCTGGACCTGGCGCTGCTGGGCACCACCCAGCTCGCGGCCATCCAGCGCGAGACGCTGGCGGACACCCTGTGAGCGCTGCGGCCACGCCGCCCCTCGACGTTGCCCCGCGCCTCGTGCTTGCCACGCACAACAAGGGCAAGCTGCGGGAGCTGCGCGAGCTCCTGCGCGGCCAGGTGCCAGGGCTCGACGTCGATACCCAGGTGGTCGATGCGGCCGCGGCGGGTGCGCCGGACGTCGTCGAAACGGGCGTCACCTTTGCCGAGAACTCGCTGCTGAAGGCCCGCGCCGTGGCTGCCGCCACCGGCCTCGTGGCCATCGCCGACGACTCGGGCCTCGCCGTCGACGTCATGGGAGGTGCGCCGGGCATCTTTTCCGCGCGGTGGTCCGGCAGGCACGGCGACGACGAAGCCAACCTCAACCTCCTCCTGGGCCAGCTCTCCGACGTGCCGGACCAGCACCGCGGTGCCGCGTTCGTCTGTGCGGCAGCCCTGGCCGTCCCGGCGGCGGAGGGTGAGGACACCCGCGAGGTGGTGGAGTACGGGCAGCTTGAGGGCGTCCTGCTCCGCGAGCCGCGCGGCGCCGGCGGTTTCGGCTACGATCCCATCCTGCAGCCGGCCGGCGAGGAGCGCAGTTGTGCCGAACTGTCGGCCGCGGAGAAGAACGCCATCAGCCACCGCGGCAAGGCCTTCCGTGCACTGCTGCCCGCCATCGTGGCGGCCTTGGAAGCGCAGCCGTCCTGACGCAGGACTGCCCCGGTACATAGCGGAATGTGCACGAAAAAGGCGCGGTCCCCGAAATGGGGACCGCGCCTTTCGCCATCCGGCTACTTAGGGTGGCGGGGAGTCTTGTGCTCGTCCTCCGGAGTGTGTTCTTCAATGAACTCGTCAACGGCGTCGGTACCGTAGGCCCGGGCCTGGCGCTTGGCGGACATGCCGCGCAGGACCTCGATGCCGATGGGCAGCACCGAGACGAGCACGATGACGATGAAGATGATGTCCAGGTTGTCACGCACCCACGGCACCTTGTCGCCGAGGAGGAAGCCGAGCAGCGTCACGCCGCCGCCCCACAGCAGGGCGCCGATGACGTTGTAGAGGAGAAACTTCTTCTTATCCATCTGGGCCACGCCCACGATGACCGGCACGAAGGTCCGGATGATGGGGACGAAGCGGGCCAGGATCAGCGCCTTGCCGCCGTGCTTTTCGAAGAACGCGTGCGCGTTCTCCACGTTTTCGCGCTTGAACAGGCGTGAATTCGGCTTGTTGAAGATGGCAGGGCCGGCCTTGGACCCGATGAAGTAGCCGGTCTGGTTTCCGATGAAGGCTGAAATCACAATCAACAGGGCAAGCAGCCAGATGTTGAACTTGATGGTGTCCGTGGCAACCAGCAGGCCGGCGGTGAACAGCATTGAATCGCCGGGGAGGAAGAAGCCCACCAGCAGGCCGGTCTCGGCGAAGACGATGCCGCACACCAGGAGGACCACCCATGGGGCCAGGGCAGGATCGGCCAGGAAGATCTGGGGGTTCAGCCAGTCGGGGAGGAAGGAAGCCAGCTGCGGCTGGACCGGTCCTGCACCGCCCAGCATGGACACAGCAAGGTCGTTCATCAGGGGAAAGTTCACCTTTCAAGGGTACTTGACGGGCCTGCGCCGGGCGGTCCGGACGGGCCGGCAGCCTGTCGGGTGCGGGCGCCTTCCGGCGGTAAGGTTGCTGGCGTGGGTTTGGACTTTACGGCGATTGACTTTGAAACGGCGAACGGCTTCAGGGGTTCTCCCTGCGCAGTGGGCCTGACGAAAGTCCGCGGCGGCAAGGTGGTGGAGGAAGCGGCGTGGCTGATGCGGCCACCGGCCGGACACGACCACTTTGACTACCACAACGTCCGGATCCACGGCATCACCGCAGCGGACGTGGCGGGCCGGTCCCGCTTCGGTGACCTGTTTCCTGAAATCGGGGCCTTCATCGGCGACGACGTGCTGGCAGCCCACAATGCCGCCTTCGACCTGGGCGTCATCCGCTCGGCCCTGGAGGTTTCCGGACTTCCCGGCCCCGCGTACGACTACGTCTGCACCGTGATGCTGTCCCGCCGGTGCTACTCCCTGGTGTCCAACTCCCTGCCGTTTGCTGCGGAGGAGGCCGGAGTGCCGCTGCTCCGGCACCACGACGCCGCGGAGGATGCCCGGGCCTGCGCCGGAATCCTGATCGACATCGCCCGGCGCAACGGGGCCAACAGCCTGGCCGAGCTTTATCTCTCATTGGGATTGGTGATGCCCCGGCAGCACGCCTTTGATCCGGCAGTGGACCAGCTGTCCAAGCAAAGCCTGACCGCCCTGGCCGGCGGGTCCGGGAACGGCGCCGCGCTGGTGCGGCCCTTCCAGTCCGGCTGGCCGGACGAAGGACTCAACCCGGAGCCCAACCCGGATGCGGAGCCGGGCCATCCCCTCTACGGGCAGACCGTGGTGTTCACCGGTCAGCTGTCCATCGGGCGGCCGGAGGCGAAAGTCCGCTCTGCCGAGGCGGGTGCACGGACGGAAAGCCGGGTGACCGGCAGGACCACCGTGCTGGTGGTCGGTGACGGATTCGTGGCCGCTGACCTCCGTTCGGGCCGGCTGACGGGCAAGGCCCGCCGGGTGCTGGAGCTCCACGACCGCGGGCAGGCCATTGAGGTGCTGTCCGAGGGGGAGTTCCTGCAGATGGTGGGGAGCATGGCAGGCGCGGCGACAGCGTAGCCGCCTGCATGCCCGGGCCGCCGCTCCTGAAAAGGCCAAGCAGCGCTGCCCCACACAAGTTCACGCGAAGCAACAATCCTTCCTCCGGCGACGGGCCGATCCTAGCCTTGCACCATGAGCCTCTTCGCCTTCCCCAACCCCGTCAACGAGTACGCGGCCCGTGTCACGGCGGCCCTGGTGGTGCTGGTGGCGGTGGCCACGGCGCTGAGCGGATCCGTGTGGGGTTTGGCAGCCATCGCCGCGGGTTTCTGGCTGAGGCTGCTGTTCGGTCCCCGGATCTCGCCGCTGGCGTTGCTCTCCGTAAAGGTCATCACGCCGTGGCTGGGCAAGGTCAAACTGGTAGCCGGACCGCCCAAGCGTTTCGCCCAGGGGATGGGAGCGGTGGTGTCCACCGCGGCGCTTGTCCTGTTCCTGTCCGGTGCCGTGCCGGCGTCGTGGGCTGTCCTGGGCATCCTGATCGTGGCGGCCTCGCTGGAGGCGTTCCTGGCGTTCTGCCTGGGCTGCGTGATCTTCGGCTGGCTTCAGCGCCGCGGGCTGATCCCTGAGGACGTCTGCGAAGCGTGCAACAACATCAGCCTTCGCCGGTTGTGACGCCCACCAGGAGGTCCGCCATGCCCCGGATCACGTCGGGGGCCTCGAGCACGCTAAGCCATTCTTCCGGCAGGCATGCCTCGCCGTAGTAGGCGCCCAGGATGTTGCCCGCCACGGATCCCGTGGAGTCGCTGTCGCCGCTGTGGTTCACGGCCAATGCCACCGCGTCCCGGAAGTGCCGCACCGGAGCGTCCGCGGCAGCGTCATCGGTGGGGCGGGTGGCCAGTACGGCATAGAGGCCGACGGCGAGCGCCTCCTCCGCCACCCAGCCCTCGCCAAGTTCGGCCACAAGTTCCTCGGGCGGGACAACGCCCCTCGCCGCCAGCCGCAGTGCCACGTCAAGGCGCCGCGGCAATTCCGGTGCCACGCCGGTGATGCCGGCGGCGTGGGCTGCCACCGCTGCTGCCGCGTCGTGGAGGGACTCACCCGAGACCAGGCGGTGGATCAGGAGACTGAACACCCCTGCGCTCTGCCGCGCAGAGGGGTGCCCGTGCGTCAGGGAGGCGGCGTCGGCACTCAACTTGTAGACGGCGTCGGGCGCCACGTGCGGCACGAGGCCGAAGGGTGCCGACCGCATGACGGTGCCGCAGCCTTTGGAGTCCGGGTTTACGGGCCGGACGGACGTTCCCATCTCTCCGGTGGACAGCCCTGAAAGGCAGGCGCGGCCGGGGTGGCGGCGCTGGTGGAGGACGGCGTGCCCGTCGATCCAGCGGGGCTGCGGGGCCGGTGCTGCGGGCCCGGCAACCTCACCCTGGGTGGCAAGCCACCGCAGGTACGCCAGCCACAGGCAGGCGTTCACGTCGGCGCCGAACCCCGAGTTGGCCCACTCCAGCGCTTCAACCAGGCCGTCCACGGTGTACAGGGTCATCTGCGTGTCATCGGAGATGTGGGTGCTGCCGGCGATGGCTGCGAAGTCCCTCAACCCGTCCGGGCCGAAGCGGCGCCGGATATCGTCAATCGGATCGAATTCGACTTCGTAGCCCAGGGAATCGCCGAGTGCGCCGCCCAGCAGGCATCCGTGGATGCGGGACCTCAGTGCGGGCGCGGCAGTGTCAAAGCTCATGCTGCAAATCTACCGTGGGCGCGCCGCGGGCCGGAAAGCAGGCACCATCCCCGCCCGCGACGGTGCCGGCACCCGGACCGTGTCCAGCCAACGCCCAGCCGGCGCTGGAAGAATACTGGGGTTGCCCGGCGGCAGCACCCCTGGCCCCTACCCAAAGGTCCCATCATGAGCACAACCGTTACCGACCGACACGATGCCTTCCCGGGCACCTCCGACACCGTCCGTCCGGGCCTGCTGCCCAGGCTTGGTGCCGAAGCGTTCGGCAGCCTTTTTATCGCCGTCGCCGGCCTTGGGGTGCCGCTGTTCAGCATTCCGCAGTCCAGCCCCCTGCCTGCCGCCCTTGCAGCCGGCCTCGCCGTGACAGCTGCGATGCTCGCGGTGGGGCACGTGTCCGGCGGGCACTTCAACCCGGCCATTACCCTTGGCCACCTTCTCGCCGGGCGCATCCGGGCCGGGGTGGCAGCCGCCTACGCTGTTGCCCAGGTGGCCGGCGCCGTGGTGGGCGCCCTGGTGCTGTTCGCGGTGCTGCGCACCCTGCCGGGCATCGCGGACAGCCGCACAGCCTTCGATACCGTCACTGCCGGCTTCGGTGAGCACTCGATTATCCAGGCTCCCGTGGCTGCGGTGCTCCTCCTTGAGGTGCTGGGCGCAGCCATCGTGGTGGCCGTCTTCCTCGGCGCGGCCGCCCGAGAGCGGGCCGGAGCCGTCATCGCGCCCTTTGCCGTGGGCCTGACGTTCGCCGCCCTCCTGCAGTTGGGACAGGCCATGGGAAACCTGCCCTACAACCCCGCCCGGGCGCTGGCGTCCGCTGTCTTCAGCTCAGGCTGGGCCGTTGAACAGCTCTGGGTCTTCCTGGTGGCGCCCCTTGCGGGTGCGGCCGTTGCAGGCCTGCTGTTCCGCATCTTCCGTGCTGCCCCGGCGCCGGTGTCCGCTCCCGCCGCCGGGGACACGTCCGACGACGACGCCTCCCTGGAGGGGCACCCTGAAGGTGCTGCGGGGGCCGGCACGGACGGCGCAGCCGGATCCGCCGGGGCAACACGCAGCGCGGGGCAGCCGGAACGTGCGGCCGAGTCCGCCGGCGGCGCCCCCAGCGAGGCCCAGGAGTTCTTTGACGGCAAGCGGAGCTGAGGGCCCTTACGGTGTGATGCCATTGACGGGATGCGCCGCTGGCGCAAAGTGTCAGTGGCAGCCGATAGCTTAGAAAGATGCGGTTACTTCATACATCGGACTGGCACCTCGGCCGGTCTTTCCACGGCGTGGGCATGCTTGAGGCCCAGCGTGCCTTCGTCAACCAGCTCGTAGCGGCGGTATCGGAGCACGGGGTAGACGTCGTCCTGATCGCGGGGGACGTCTACGACCGCGCGCTGCCCGGCGTCGACGTCGTGCGACTGCTGGATGAGGCCCTTGTGGGGATCACGGACGCCGGGGCAAAGGTGGTCCTCACCAGCGGCAACCACGACTCCGCCATCCGCCTGGGCTTTGCGGCCCGGCTGCTCGAACGCGGGGGAGTGCACCTGCGGACCCGCGTGGAGGACCTGGACAAGCCGCTGCTGCTGCCGCTGGGTCCGGATGCGGCCGGCAGGGACGCCCTCGCCGCCATCTATGGCATCCCCTGGCTTGAACCGCGGCTCGTGGCAGAGCAGCTGGGTGTGGAGGCGGCCAGCCATTTCGATGTCACCCGCGCCGCCACCACCCTGATCCGGGAGGACATCGCGCGGCGCGCCGGCTCCGCTCCGGTCCATTCCGTGGTCCTGGCCCACACGTTCGCCAGCGGCGGCATCAGCTCGGACAGTGAACGGGAACTCAGCATCGGCGGCGTTGGGGCAGTCCCGCTGGACCTGTTCGACGGCTTTGGCTACACGGCGCTGGGCCACCTGCACGGACGCCAGTCCCTCTCGCCGCAGGTCCGGTACTCAGGCTCACCGCTGGCCTATTCCTTCTCCGAAGCCAACCACAGCAAGGGTGCGTGGCTGGTGGACCTCGGACCGGACGGCGTTACGGCCGTGGAGGAAGTGCTGTGGGACGCGCCGCGCCGCCTGGCGCTCCTGCGGGGTCCCTTGGCGGAACTGCTGGAGTCACCGGAGCATGCGTGGGCCGAAAACGCCTACTGCCAGGTCACGCTGACAGATGACCAGCGGCCCGCTCGCGCCATGGAGCGGCTCCGCGCACGGTTCCCCGACACCCTGGTGCTGGGCTTCGACCCCCAAGGCGGGGCGCCTGCGGTGTCCACCAGCTACAGCAGCAGGCTCGCCGAAGCCCCGGACGACCTCGCAGTGTGCTGCGGGTTCCTCGAACACGTCCGTGGCCGCACACCGGACGACGCCGAGAGGGCAGCGCTCGCGGCCGCACTGGAGAACGTCCGGCTCCAGGAGGCGGCACTGTGAGGATCCACCATCTCCGCATCTCCGGCTTCGGCCCCTTCGCCGGGACCGAGGACGTTGATTTTGACCGGCTCAGCGGGCACGGACTGTTCCTCCTGAACGGGCCTACTGGTGCAGGCAAGACCAGCGTCCTGGACGCCATCTGCTTCGCCCTGTACGGCTCGGTGCCCGGGGCGCGGCAGGATGGCAAACGCCTCCGGAGCGACCATGCCGAGCCCTCGCAGGAACCTGCGGTGAACCTGGAATTTTCGGCGCAGGGCCGGCGCTTCGAAGTCACCCGCTCACCCGCCTGGGACAAGCCGAGCGCACGCGGCAGGAACGGCTTCACCACGCAGCAGGCCAAGACGCTCCTGCGGGAGCGTGTCGACGGCACCTGGGTGGAGAAGTCCGCCCGCAATGACGAGGCCGGCGCGGAGATTACTGCGCTGCTGGGAATGGACCGGGATCAGTTCACCCGCGTGGTGATGCTCCCCCAGGGGGATTTTGCCGCCTTCCTCAGGTCGAAGGCTGCTGACCGGCTCGAGCTGCTGCAGAAGCTCTTCGGCACCCAGCGCTTCGAAGCCCTGGAACAGGAGCTCTCCCGCGAGGCGCTGGCCGCCCGGGAAAGCGTCGCTGCACTGTCGGGACAACTGGAACTCCTGACTGCGCGTGCCGAATCCGAGGCTGCGTCACTGGAGCTTGCGGAGGACAGCGCGCCGGCGGCTGACAAGGCGGCAGAACGCCTTGAGTGGCTGCAGCACGCCGTCGCGCAACGCCTGGAGGCACTTCGCGGTTTCGCGGAGGACGCCGAAACAGCGGCCGCAGAGCGGACGCTGGCAGTCGATGAGGAATCCGGACGCCGCGAACGCCGGCAACGGCTCGAAGCGGCCGAAGCCCGGCGGAATGCAGTATCGGACGCGGCTCCCCGCCTTAGGGAACTTGAAGCCCGGCTGGCTCGGCACCGCAAGGCCGAAGTCCTCGTGGGCCAGCTAAAGAACGTAGACGGCGCTGCGGCCAAGGTCGCCAGTGCGTCCCGCGCAGCGGAGTCGGCCCTGACATTCCTGCGCCTTGCCGCGGACGAGGACCCCGAACTGGCGCCGTTCGAACTTGTGGACGCAGCTGGGACCGGGAGCAGCGCAGCTTCCCTTCCGGAATCCGTGATGGCATCTGCCGCGGATGAACTGGGCCGGCTCCGTTCCCTGTTGGCCGTCGTGGAGGCCCGCCTTCCCGACGAAGACAGGCTGCAGGCCCTGCGGAAACGCCATACCGACCTCGGCAGGAAACAGGCAGAGTTGGAGGCAGCCGAAGCCAAGCTCGGGATCCGCTCCGCGGCGCTCCTTGAAGAACGGGAAGGCCTTGAAGCCGGGCTGGCGCCGTTGGAGCTGCTGGCCGGAACCGCTGCGCTGCGGAGCAAGGAAGCCGCGTCAGCGGAAGAGCTCCTGGATGTAGTACGCCGCCACGCTTCGGCTGTCGCGGCGCGTAATGCCGTGAAGCTGCGCTGCGATGCGGCCAGGGAACGCCAGTTGGCGGCCAAGCAGCAATGGCTGGACCTGCGGGAGGAGCGGCTCACGCATGCCGCTGCGGAACTCGCCGCCCAGCTGCAGGCCGGTGACCCGTGCCCGGTGTGCGGCAGCGCGGAGCATCCCGCACCTACCGCCGGCGGCAACCAGGGCCCCGGGCTCGCCCAGGCTGAAGACGCAGCACACGGTGCCTACGAGGCAGCCGACGCCGCCCTTGCCCGGGTTGGCGCCGAGCTGGCTAACGCTGAGCAGTCGGTGGCAGTTCTTGCCGGGCAGGGCGGCGATACTCCCGAGGAAGAGGCACTCGCCGCGGCCGGAATGGCCCGGACTGCAGCTGCCGAGGCAGAGCGCGCTGTGGCCGGTCTTTCAGAGGTGCGCGGAAAGCTTGAGGCGCTGGATGTCGGCATCGCCGAGGCAGCAGCCGCCAAGGCCGAAATTGATGCGGGGCTGGCACAGGCAAAGTCTTCGCTGGCAGAAGTATCCGAACAGGCCACTGCACTGGACGAAGCGCTCTCAGGTCTCCGGGCCGGGCGTCCCAGCCTGGCCCGGAGACTGCGCTCGCTGGAGGGCGCGGTGGCGGTGCTCGACAAGGCCGTGGCAGCACAGGCCGCGCTGACAGTGGCGCAGTCACAGGCGGACGACGCCCGTGAACAGCTTGAGCTGGCGTTGCCGGCTGCCGGCTTCGCAACGGCCGACGAAGCACGCAGCCAACTCCTCGACAGCGCGGAGGCCGACGGACTCCAGGCCGAAGTCCGCGCCGGACAGGATGAGGCAGCCAGGGTGCGGGAGCTGTTCACTGCCGAGGACCTGGTGCGCGCAGCGGAAGAGAAAGCCGGAGGTTTCGACCCCAGCGGGGAACGGCTCGCCGGGCTGGAAAGCGAAGCCGCCGAGGCCCGGGAGAGGGCGCGCCAGGCAGACCTCGCCGCCGGGATGGCCGCACGGTGCCTGGCATCGTTGGCCGCCATCAGCCGGGACTACGCCGCGCTGGCAGGGTCTGCCCTGGGACCGGCGGAGCGGGCACGGATGCTGGCAGGGCTGGCGGACGCGGCCGCCGGCAGGGGCGATAACACGTACCGGATGAGCCTGAACAGCTACGTCCTCGCGGCCCGCCTTGAGCAGGTTGCCATCGCGGCGTCCGAGCGGCTGGTGGCTATGAGTGATGGCAGGTACCTGCTGCAGCACACAGACGCAAAAGCTGCCCGCGGGGCCAAATCCGGGCTGGGCCTTGAAGTGGTGGACCAATGGACGGGCCACCGCCGCGACACCTCTACCCTGTCCGGCGGCGAGTCCTTCATGGCCTCTCTTTCCCTGGCGCTGGGCCTTGCCGACGTCGTGCAGCAGGAATCCGGGGGAGTGGAAATCGAAACCCTGTTCGTGGACGAGGGCTTCGGCAGCCTCGACGAACAGTCACTGGAGCAGGTCATGGACGCCCTTGAGGGGCTCCGCGATGGCGGCCGCGTGGTGGGGCTCGTCAGCCACGTCGGCGAGATGAAGCAGCGGATCGGGACCCAGCTGCAGGTGCTCAAGGGCCGGACCGGGTCCACTTTGAGAATCTCGGAGGCACTCGACGCCGGTTGACCGCAGCTGGCCGGGCCAGGTTCAGGTGCGGGCGTAGAATAGGTGGGTTACCGGGTTGCGCGCATCGGGAGGAGGGACGGTGCGCATGACTTGAACGAGCCCGGAATTGACTTCACATAGCCCCTCTCCGACGTCGCCGCCAGCCGCAGCGCCGTCCCCGGTTCCAACTGAACCTGGATATCCGTCACAGGCCCCAGCGTCAGCGGGGGTTTCCCAACCGGCCAGGACCGGCCGGTTTGCCCGGCTTCCCCTGCTGGCCGGCCGCAGCTTCATTCCCCTTGGCCTCTTTGCCCGGCTTCCGCTCGCCATGTTGACGGTGGGAACCCTCACGATGGTCACTTCCGTCAGCGGGTCCTATGCCGCGGGCGGCACGGCTGCCGGGGCTGTAGGCATAGGCTCGGCCCTTGGCGCCCCGGTGCTCGGTGCGCTCGCCGACAGGCGGGGGCAGCGGCCCGTCCTGCTGATAGCGTCCGTCATCAACACGGTGGCGGTCCTGGCCCTGATCCTGGCGGCCATCGCTGCGGGGGCCTCCGGCGGACTGTTCGGAGCCGTGATCGCGGCGGCGCTTGTTTCCGGTGCGAGTTCGCCGCAGGTGGGCCCGCTGGCCCGGGTGCGCTGGATGGCGCTCGCGTCGCAGGGCCCGGCGTCGCAGCAGGCCACCGACCTGGACACTGCCCTGTCCTACGAGAGCACCGCCGACGAAGTCACGTTCGTCCTGGGCCCGGCGCTGGTGGGAATCCTGGCCAGCCTCCTGGCGCCCTGGCTGCCCCTCGCCCTGGCCGCAGCCATGACCGCGACGCTGGTGCCCGCCTTCGCGGCCCACCCCACCCACCGGGCGGTGCGGCCCGCAGCCCGGAAGGCGGCAACCGGGCAACCGGCCCCACGGGCCGGAAGGCTGCCGGCCGCCGTCGCCCTCCCTGTCGCTGCCATGGTCTGCATGGGAACATTCTTCGGCTCGACGCAGGCGGCCCTCAGCTCCTTCGCAGCGCCCATCGCGGGGCCGGAGATCGCCGGATTGCTGTACGCGGCCGTGGGCTTGAGTTCGGCCGCCGCGGCACTTTCTGTGGCCTACTGGCCCCGCACCTTCACCCTGCCCCGGCGCTGGCTGGTGTCCGCCGGGCTGATGGCCCTCCTGTCGCTGCTCCTGCTGCTGCCGGATTCGCTGGCCGCCATGGTGGTTGTGCTGCTGATCCTGGGCATCCCGGTGGGGCCGGTCATGGTGACGGTCTTTACGGCAGGCGGCATCCTGGCGCCCGCCGGCCGGCTGGGAACGGTCATGACCGCCCTGGCCAGCGGTATTGTGGCCGGCACGGCCCTGGGCTCAGCCGCCGGCGGCTACCTGGCCGAGGCCGGCGGCCACCACCTTGCTTTCCTGGTGCCCATCGCGGCGTCCGTGCTGCTGGCGCTGCTGGGTGCCGCTGCCGCCGTCGTCCTTGGCAAGCGTGGAACCGGAAGCCGCGGCTGATTCGACCACGCCTTCGGTGGCTCCAGCCGGGCCCGACGGGTCAGGCCAACTGCTCCTGGATCCGTGCCGCGCTCCCCGCCAGCGCGGCACCCACGGCCGCGGGATCGTGGGCGGAACGGATGTAAACGACGGCCAGGGCGGCGGGCCGGCCGCCCGGCACCCTGATGGGGGCAGCCAGGGAGGAAACCCCCGCTATGACCTCATCGTGGCTTGCCGAGTACCCCAGCCGGCGGGCCTCGCCGGCCTCCTGCCGGTAGGCCAGGCCGGTGTCCAGCCGGTCCCATTCGGCCTCGGTGAACGCTGACTGGATGGCGATGCCCGGTGCCCCGGCGTTAATGGGATGCCGCGTACCGGGGTGCTGGGCCACCGTGGCCCCCGAGTGCCGCGGCTCGACGGTGACCAGGGTGATGCAGTCATGATGGTCCCAGACCGCGATGAACGCTGTCATGTCCAGGGTGTTTGCCAGGTTGGTGAGCTCCGGTAGGGCAGCAGACTGGAGGTTCCGCGACACCCCCCGTGCCAGGACGGCAAGACCGGGTCCGGGCTGCACCTTTCCGGAGTCGTCGCGCACCAGCAGTGAATGGTCCTCGAGCGTGCGCAGGATCCGGTAGGCCACCGACCGGTGGACGCCCATGGCATCGGCCAGTTCGGCGATGGTCAGCGGACCAGGGGAAGCAGCAAGGATCTCCAGGGCACGGATGCCGCGGGAGAGCGTCTGGGACGCCGATACCTGCGCCGGTGCTGCTTCGGTCCGGGCTGCGGCGGTGGGATTCATGGCTTCCATCCTAGGTGCGCGGAGCCGGCAGGTGTTTCTTTATAGGAACTTGCCGTTCAAATACGGAACCCAGAAGCCCTTCCGCCGTTCACCGCAAAATTCGACCATACCGTGTCGCGCCTCACATTTTCGTAGTACTCTACTTACCAACTGACCGTTCTGTCGGTAATCCTGAAGGCGTCCGGCGGTGCAAACCGCCGATAAACAATGGAGTTTCAATGACCACACCTTCCCAGGTGGATACTCTCTCCGGTCCCAGCACACGGAGGGAAGAGCGCAAGGTCCTCGCGGGCACGCTCGTCGGCACCACCATTGAGTGGTACGACTTCTTCATCTTTGCCCAGCTGACGGCAACGCTGCTGTCCCCGCTGTTCCTGGCCCCGCTGAACGAGTCGAACCCCGGCCTGGCCCAGATCCTGTCTTTCGCACTGATCGGCATCAGCTTCCTCTTCCGCCCGCTCGGCGCAGTGATTGCCGGACACCTGGGTGACCGGCTGGGCCGCAAGGCCATGTTGGTATTCACGCTGGTCATGATGGGTGCGGCAACAGCGCTCATCGGCATGCTTCCCACCTACGCCCAGATCGGCGCCTGGGCCCCGGTCCTGCTGATCCTGCTGCGTGTCATCCAGGGCTTCTCCGCGGGCGGCGAATGGGGCGGCGCGGCCCTCATGGCCGTCGAGCATGCACCCCTGAACAAGCGTGGCCTGTTCGGCGCCTACCCGCAGATCGGCGTTCCCGTCGGCATGATCCTGGCCACCGGCCTGCTCTTCTTCCTCAACAGCAGCATGTCGAAGGAAGACTTCGCTGCCTGGGGCTGGCGCGTTCCGTTCCTGCTGTCGATCGTGCTGATCGTGGTCGGGTACCTGATCCGCCGCGCTGTGGCCGAGAGCCCCGTGTTCCAGGAGATGGCGCTGCGGAAGAAGGAAAGCAAGGCGCCGCTGGGCGAGCTCATCCGCAACCACAAGCTGCCGGTCCTGTACTCCACCCTGATCTTCATCGGCAACAATGCCGCCGGTTACCTGCTCATCGCGTTCTTCATCTCCTACGCCACCAGGACGCTCAAGATGCCCACCCCGCAGATCCTGCTGGCCACTACCCTGGCATCATTCGGCTGGCTCATCTTCACGTTGGTGGGCGGCTGGCTCTCCGACAAGATCGGCCGGGTCAAGACCTTCCTGGCCGGATACGCCATCGTGTTCGCCTGGATGCTGCCCATGTTCGCCCTGATCGACACGAAGAACATCTGGCTCTACGGCGTGGCACTGTTCGTCCTCACCATCGGACTGGGACTGTCCTACGGGCCCATGTCCGCCATGTATGCCGAGATGTTCCCCGCCAACGTCCGGTACTCCGGCATCTCGATCGGCTACGCGTTCGGCGCCATCCTGGGCGGTGCGTTTGCGGCCACGATCGCCGAAACACTGCTGCAGAGCACCAAGTGGGCCGGGTCCATCGGCATCTACATCATGGTGCTGTGCGTCATCTCCGCCATCGGGGTAGTCCTGGCCAAGGAAACCAAGGGGCGCCCACTGGGCGTCAGCGCCCACCACTAACTACCGTCACGCCGCACCCCGCTTTGCGCGGCAGCAGCAAACGACCGCGACGGCGGGCCGGACCTTTGCGTCCGGCCCGCCGCTGCTATTGCCCGAGGTAGCCGATGGCGGCGTCGTCGGACAGCTGTTCGAAGTGCCGGTAAAAACTGCCTACCGCCCGGAACTTGCCCGGCAGGTGCAGGCAGATCACGGCATCGCAAACGCGCTCCACCGACGCCTCGGCTTCGATGGAACCTACTGGAGCGGCCGCCACCACAACTGCAGCGCCACTTTCTCGGACCGCTTCCACTGCTGCCCGCATGGTGGCACCGGTGGCCAGGCCGTCATCCACCAGCAGCACGGTCTTCCCGGCCAGGTCTACGGACGTTCCGGGGTAAAGGTCCACCCGGCGGTGCAGTTCGGCACGCTCGCGCTCTTCCACCTCGTCCAGCCATTCGCGCCGGACGCCGTGGTCCAGCACCCGGTCCACCAACGGCTTGTTGACCAGCCTGACGGTGCGGCCGCGTGCCCACGCCAGTGCTCCATACGCCGTTTCCTCATGGCCCGGAATGCCCAGCTTGCGGACCAGCACTGTCCCCAGCGGAAGGTAGAGAGCCTTGGCCACGGCTGCCGCCACCGGTATCCCGCCGCGGGCCAGGCCCAGGACCACGGTGCCGGGCCGCTCCCGGAATTGGGAGAGAGCGGCGGCGAGGCGTTCGCCTGCCTCGGTTCGGTCTTCGAATCGCGTACCCATCTGCCCCTCCAGGCTCTTTCGGCCCTGTGATTCCAGCCTACCGCCGGGCGGCCGCCGGGATATTCAGGTTCCGGGGATCATCCGGGTACCGGAATCTCAGACCGCCAGGAAGGCGATAGCCGCCTGCTTGAAGGCCCTGCTGGTGACGGCGTTGGTATGGTTCCGGCCCGGCAGGACCAGCTGCTCGGCCATGCCCCCGGTGCTGTTGGCCAGCTCGGCTAGCTTGGGGAGGCTGCCAATCCGTTCATCCTGGTCACCGGCCACCAGGAGCATTGGCACATGGGGGACGGCTTCGGCGGGATCGTAGGGCTCGGCCTTGATGGCCTCCACGAGAGTGAGCAAAGCAAAGATGTTGTTGGTGGGCAGCAGCAGCGCCATCTTCAGCAGCTGCGCCGTGGACCCGTCGGCAATCGGCGTGCCGTCGGCCAGGTAATCCTGGGCGGCCGTCAGGTCGAACTCGGCCAGCGGATCGGAGATGTTGGGCCCGCCGAGCACCAGGCGGTGGACGATCTCCGGCTGGGTGGACGCAAACTCCCATGCCAGCCGCGATCCCAGGGAGTAGCCCACGAGGTCCAGCCCGCTGGAAGGATCGCCGTCCTGCAGGGGCCGGACGCCGGCGTCGAACGCCGTTTGAAGCAGATCGGCGCGGATGCGGCTGGGGGAGTATGAATCACGGTCCTCCGGCGCGCCGCTGCGGCCGTGACCGGGCAGGTCCACTGTGATCACGCGGCGGCCGGCCTCCAGGAGGGCGCCCACCCAGCCGGTGTCTTCCCAGTTGAGTTTGCCCGAGGAGGAGAAGCCGTGCAGCAGCAGGACGGGGCGCAACCCGGCATCGTCAGCGGGATCATGGACCGCCACGAACAGCTGGGGGTCCGTTCCTTCCACGGTGTGCGCATGCTGTTGGCCGGTGTGCCTGCCGCTCATGGTGTCAGTCCTCATCAACTCGAACACGGTGGCGGAGGTCCGCACGGATGGTGCGGGGCCGCCGAAGGTACAAGCCACTCTACCGGCCGGGCTGCCGGGTTTTTCAAGTCACTCCGGCCGGCGTCGGCGGCCCTGGATCCGGGCGCCTGCGGCGCAGGCCAGGGCAATTCCCGCGATCAGCGCAAATGTGCTGAACAGCTGCACGCGGCTCTCCTCGGCGCTGAAGCCCACCGCGAAGATCAGCCCCAGCAGGACAAGCCCCAGGACGGTCAGGGCGGGGAAGCCCTTCATCTTCAGCGGAAGCGCAGTGCCGTCCCGGGTGGCGCGGCGCCGGAGGATCAGCTGGGACACCAGGGCGCTTCCCCACACCACCAGGCAGGTTGAACCCACCAGCTGGAAAAGCGCGGGAAGGACCTTGTCCGGGAAGAGCAGTTCCAGCACGGTGGCCACGAAGCCGAAGGCCACCGACACGGCCACGGCGAGCATCGGCACGCTGGCCCCGCTGAGGCGCGTCAGGAACTGCGGGGCCTCGCCGCGTTCGGCGAGCGAGTAGGCCATCCGGGAGGCGCCGTACAGATTGGCGTTGAGCGCGGACAGGAGTGCCACGACGGCCACCAGGGTGATCGCCGTTGCCGCACCGGGGATCCGGGCGGTGTCCAGGACGCCCGCGAAGGGGGACGCCAGGCTTTCGGAGGTGGCGGGAAGGACCGCGGCGATAACGAACACGGAGCCGATGTAGAAGACGAGGATGCGCCAAACCACCGTGCGGATGGCCCTGCCCACGCTGCGTTCCGGGTCCTGGGTCTCAGCGGCGGCTACCGAAACGATTTCCGTGCCGCCAAACGCGAAGATCACCACGAACAGTGCGGCGGCCACCCCGCCGAGGCCCTGCGGGGCGAAGTCGGAGGTGATGTTGGACAGTCCCGGCGACGCGACGCCGGGCAGGACGCCCAGCAGGAGGGCGGCGCCCACTGCCAGGAAGAGCACGATGGCGGCCACCTTGAGGATGGCGAACCAGAACTCGAACTCACCGAAGTTCCGCACGCCGGCGAGGTTGATCGCTGTGAACGCCACCATGAAGGCAAGTGCCAGCGCCCAGACCGGGATTACGGGCCAGATCGAGTACAACAGCCCGGCCGCGCCAAGCGCCTCGGCGGCGATCACCACCACCAGCTGCAGCCACCACAGCCAGCCGATGGTGGCGCCGGCGGTCCGTCCCAGCGCGCGTTCGGCGTACACCGAGAAGGCGCCGCTGTTGGGGTTCGCGGCTGCCATCTCGCCCAGCGCCCACATCACCAGGATGATCAGCGTGCCCGCCACAAGGTAGGACAGCAGGACGGCGGGGCCGGCAGCCTGCACCCCGGCTCCCGAGCCGAGGAACAGCCCGGCGCCGATGGCGCTGCCCAAGCCCATCATGGTCAGCTGGCGGGGTTTCATGGTGTGGCCCAGGTGGCGTTCCGGGCGTACGGATGCGGACTTCGTCGTCATGGTGCGGGTGAACCTTCTTGGGGTTTGGCGTGATGTTCCTCGTGGGACCTCTTGAATTTACTCTCTTCGCCGGGACTGCGCCCACCGGGCGGCCCCGGTGGCGTCCGGCCGCAGCGGCAGAAACATTTCCCATCCGGCCCCGAGTGGCCGTAGAATCAGTTTGAGTCAAGTTGACTATAACTAGCGTGGGAGCCCCGCCGGGCATACCACGTCCATGAATCGAAAGGCGGTGTGGCCATGTTCTCCAGTTCGGCAAATGTCTCCGAGCGCCGGGCCGCGCCACCGTCGCTGGCAATCTCGACAGTCATCTTCGCGCTCCGCCCGAGTGAGACCTCCGGCCGGCCCACCCTGTGGCTGCCCCTGGTCCGGCGCATCCGTGAGCCCTTCAAGGGCCTGTGGGCGCTGCCCGGCGGCCCGCTGTCGCACGACGAGTCGCTGCAGGACGCCGCGTCCCGCAACCTCCGTGACACCACCGGGCTGGCGCCCAGCTACCTCGAACAGCTGTACGCCTTCGGCGGGCTGCACCGATCGCCCTCGCAGCGCGTGGTGTCCATCGTGTACTGGGCTCTGGTCCAGCCCACGGAAGCGGCGCTCGCGGATGAGTCGGAGAACGTCAGGTGGTTCCGGGCGGACCGGCTGGGTGACCTCGCGTTCGACCACAACGCGATCGTGGACTACGCCCTCTGGCGGCTGCGGAACAAGCTGGCCTACGGCTCGGTGGCCTACCACCTGCTCGGCGAATACTTCACCCTGGCGCAGGTCCGCGAAGTCTATGAGGCAGTCCTCGACCGCCAACTGGACCCGGCCAACTTCCGCCGCCAGCTCAAGGCAACACCGGAAATCGAAGAAACCGGCGAATACCTCCAGGGCGGCAAGCACCGTCCGCCACGCCTCTACCGCTACACCGGCCGGCCCGGCCTCGACCCAGACAACAGGAGCACACCATGAGCAGCGTCAACACAGCCATCCAGCTGATCACGCGCGAGCAGGCTGAAAACGGTGCTGCCCGCGGCAGCACCTGCAGCCCTGCCCTTGCCAAGGGGCCGTGGGATTACGACCTCGCCGAAGCCCTCGCCGGCGTCCCCGCCTACGGTCCCGGTGCCTCCAGCGCGGACGTCGCCCCGGCGGCAACCCCCCGGCAGGGCCAGCTGCCGGAGGAATACAAGCGCGCCACTGACGCGGAACTTGCCCGGCGCATCACCGCCGCCAAAGCCACACTGGGCGACCGCGCGGTCATCCTGGGGCACTTCTACCAGCGGGATGAAGTCATCCAGTACGCGGACTTCGTTGGAGACTCCTTCCAGCTTGCGAACGCCGCCCTCACCAAGCCGGAGGCCGAAGCCATCATCTTCTGCGGCGTGCACTTCATGGCGGAGACCGCGGACATCCTGTCCACGCCGGAACAGGCCGTGATCCTGCCCAACCTGGCGGCCGGCTGCTCCATGGCGGACATGGCCGACGCCGATTCCGTAGCGGAGTGCTGGGAGCAGCTTGAAGAGATCTTCGGAACCGGGCCCGACGCCGAAGGACGGCGTCCGGTCATCCCCGTCACCTACATGAACTCCTCCGCAGCCCTCAAGGCGTTCTGCGGCGAGAACGGCGGCATTGTCTGCACGTCCTCGAATGCGAAGACCGTCCTGGAATGGGCCTTCGAGCGCGGCCAGCGGGTGCTCTTCTTCCCGGACCAGCACCTGGGCCGCAACACCGCCAAGGCCCTGGGGGTCCCGCTGGAGCAGATGCCCATGTGGAACCCGCGCAAGGACCTGGGCGGCAACTCGGCACAGCAACTGCTGGACTCCAGGGTGATCCTGTGGCACGGGTTCTGCTCCGTCCACAAGCGTTTCAGCGTGGCCCAGATCGAGCAGGCCCGGGCAGAGCACCCGGGGGTCCAGGTCATCGTGCACCCCGAATGCCCCATGGAAGTGGTGGACGCCGCCGACTCCGCAGGTTCCACCGACTTCATCAAGAAGGCCATTGCCGCCGCCACCGAGCCCACCACGTTCGCCATCGGCACCGAAATCAACATGGTGAACCGGCTCGCTGCCGAATACCCGCAGCACACCATCTTCTGCCTTGACCCGGTGATCTGCCCCTGCTCCACCATGTACCGGATCCACCCCGGCTACCTGGCCTGGGTCCTGGAGGAACTGGTGGCCGGCCGGGTGGTCAACCGCATCACTGTTGGCGACGCCGTCCAGGCGAACGCCCGCACTGCCCTTGAGCGCATGCTCGCCGCGAGGCCCTGATGAGCCGCCGGCTTGTCATCGTCGGCAGCGGCATCGCCGGGCTGTACGCCGCCCTGCTGGCATCAGATGCCGGCGCGGACGTGGTGCTGCTGACCAAGGGCGGCCTGGAGCACAGCAACACCTGGTATGCGCAGGGCGGGATCTCGGCGGTACTGCCGGAACCGGCTCCGGGCGACACCGTGGCCGCCCACATCGCGGACACCCTGCGCGCGGGTGCCGGGCACTGCAACGAAGCCGCTGTCCGGCTAATGTGCACGGAGGCCGGCGGAGACATTGCCGCGCTGCAGCAGTTCGGGGTCCGGTTTGATTCAGGGCCCGACGGCGGCCCCGCCCTGGGCCTCGAAGCAGCACACAGTGCGCCGCGCATCCTGCATGCCGGCGGCGACGCCACCGGCGCCCGTACCGCCCGCGCGCTGATCGGCGCCGTCCTTGCCAGGGCAGCCCTGGGGACGCTCACCGTGCACACCCACGCCCACACCACCGCCCTCCAGCGGCACAACGGGCGGGTGGCCGGCGTCGAATACCTGCAGGACGGGACGCTCCGGGCGCTTGCCGCCGACGCCGTCCTGCTGGCTACCGGGGGAGCAGGCCGACTCTTCGGCCAGACCACCAACCCCGCCGTGGCCACCGCGGACGGCCTGGCGCTCGCCGTCCGCGCCGGGGCCTCTCCCGCAGACCTCGAATTCTTCCAATTCCACCCCACCAGCCTGGTGGCCGGCGCCACCCCACGGCCCGAGCGGTTGGACGGGCCATTGCTCATCTCCGAAGCCGTCCGGGGCGAAGGCGCTGTCCTGGTGGACGCCGGTAACCGCCGCTTCATGAAGGCCTACCACGCGGACGCGGAACTGGCCCCCCGGGACGTCGTCTCACGCAGCATCGCCCTGCACCTGGCCAAGCTCGGAAACCCCGCCGGCCACGTCTACCTTGACGCCAGGCCCATCGAGCAGGCGCACGGAGCAGGCTTCCTGAGCCGGCGTTTCCCCACCCTCACCCAAAAGACCCTCGACGCCGGCATCGATTGGACCCGGGAACTGGTCCCCGTCGCCCCGGCTGCACACTACTGGATGGGCGGCATCGCCACCGACCTCCACGCCCGCACCGGCATCCCCGGGCTCTACGCTGCGGGGGAGGTTGCGTGCACCGGAGTCCAAGGGGCAAACCGGCTGGCCAGCAACTCCCTCCTTGAGGGACTCGTCTTCGGCCGCCGCGCTGTTGAAGACTTCCTCTCCGGTGACGGGGGCTGGGATGCGTTCGTCACCGTCCCGGTTGCTTTAGAAGGCCAGGCCTCCGAACCGGACGTGCCGCAGGGGAGTTGGCAGTCCAGCATCGGTGGGAGAGAAGGCGCCCCGGAACCCTTTTCCCGCGAGGCACTTCGGTCGTTGATGACTGCCAAGGCCGGGGTGCTGCGCTCCGGGGCGCTCCTCTGCGAGGCGGCCGAGACACTTGACCGGTGGGCCGCCGTCGTACGCCCCGATGCTGTCCCTGGCTCCGCGGACCCTGCCGTGCACGAAGACTGCAACCTCATCCTGGCCGCGCAGCTGCTGGTGTCCTCCGCGCTGGCGCGGCGCGATTCACTGGGCGCCCACTACCGCAGCGACGAAACTGTCGAGACCATCCCCCTCCGGCCGAAAGCGAGCCTCTCCCATGACTGAACCCACCGTGATCGAGCACGTCCGCGCTGACACCGGACTCTCCCTTCCGCCGGCACCCGTCCGCGACATCCTCGAGCGTGCCTTCGCGGAGGACGCGCCGGCCGGTGACATCACTTCCCAGGTGCTCATCCCCGCCCAGGCCCGCGCAACAGCCGTTTTGAACGCCCGCGTCCCCGGCGTCTTCAGCGGCGCCACGGTCTTCCGCGACGCCATGCAGCTGGTGGATCCGGCCACGTCCGTGGACCTGCTGGTGCAGGACGGGCAGGCGTTCGACGCCGGCACCCACCTGGCGCGCGTCAGCGGGCCAGCGCGCTCGGTACTGCTCGCCGAACGCGTGGCCCTGAACCTGGTCCAGCGGATGTCCGCCATCGCCACCAGGACCGCCGAGTTCGTCCGGCTCGCCGAAGGGACGCAGGCCCGCATCACCGACACGCGCAAGACCACCCCCGGGCTGCGGATCCTTGAGCGGTTCGCAGTGCGCTGCGGCGGGGGAGCGAACCACCGCTACAGCCTCTCGGATGCCGTCCTCGCCAAGGACAACCACCTGGCGGTCATGACCGGCGGGGACCCCGCCAAACTCACCGGGCTCCTCCTCGCGGCGAAGGCGCAGCTGGGCCACACCACGCACTTCGAAGTGGAGGTGGACCGGATGGACCAGATCGAACCCGTGCTCGCCGCCGGGGTGGACACCATCATGCTCGACAACTTCAGCCTGGATGAACTGCGCGCAGGGGTTGCCCTGGTGGCCGGACGGGCCCGTGTGGAGGCCAGCGGCAACGTAAACCTTGGCACCGTCGCCGCGATCGCCGGCACCGGCGTGGACGTCATCTCCATCGGGGCGCTCACCCACACCGTCGCAGCGCTGGACCTCGGCCTGGACGTGGAACTGACCGTCGGGTGAAGCCATGATCTTCCTTGACGCCGCCGCCACCACTCCCGTCCGCCGCGAGGTGCTGGAGGCCATGTGGCCGTATCTGACCGGTGACTTCGGAAACCCCTCCAGCCACCACAGCCTGGGGGAGTCAGCCGCCGCTGCGCTCGCCGGTGCCAGGGCCTCCCTGGCCGCGGTCCTCGGCTGCAGGCCCGGCGAGCTGGTCTTCACCTCAGGCGGCACCGAGGCGGACAACCTCGCCGTCAAGGGCATCGCCCTGGCCCGGCAGGCTGCGGACCCCGCCATGAACCGCGTGGTGATCAGCGCCGTCGAGCATCCCGCAGTGGAGGAATCTGCCAGGTACCTCGAACGCTTCCATGGCTTCTCCGTTGATGTGGTTCCCGTGGACGCCAACGGACAAGTGACGCCGGAAGCGCTGCTGCCGCTGCTGGGGCCGGAAACGGCGCTGGTCAGCATCATGTACGCCAACAACGAGGTGGGCACGGTCCAGCCCATCCCGGCCCTCGCGGAACTGGCCCGCGGGCAGGGCATCCCCTTCCATACAGACGCCGTCCAGGCCGCCGGCTGGCTGCCGCTGGACACCGCTGCCCTGGGCGTGGACGCCCTCAGCATTTCAGGGCATAAGCTTGGCGCCCCCAAGGGCTGCGGCGTGCTCTACGTCAGGGGCCGGGTCCGCGTGGAGCCGGTGCTCCACGGCGGCGGCCAGGAACGCGGACGCCGGTCCGGCACCGAAAACGTCGCGGGGGCCGTGGGACTGTCCACCGCGCTGGCCCTGGTGCAGGCCGCGCAACGGGAACAGGCCGGGCGGGTCTCGCGGCTAAGGGACGTATTCATTGATGCTGTGCTTACCGGGGTGCCGGAGGCCATCCTCACCGGGCACCCCACGGACCGGCTTCCCTCGGTGGCATCTTTCTGCTTTCCCGGCACCAGCGGCGAATCTGTCCTGCTGGAACTCGAACGCCAGGATGTGGTGTGCTCCAGCGGGTCAGCGTGTGCGGCGGGTTCGGATGAACCCTCTACCGTGCTGACGGCGCTGGGCATTCCCCGCGAAGTGGCGCAGACGGCGGTCCGCTTCAGCTTCGACGCGGCGGTCACCGGCGAAGACCTGGACACCGCTGCCAAAGCCGTCAGCGCGGCTGTGGCCGGAGTGAGGTCACTCGGTACGAGCTGATCCGGTGGACGGGCTAACGGTGCCGTGCCCGGCGGAAAATCCAGTGGCGGAGCAGCGTGAACCGGACGGCCGTGGCCAGGAACCCTGACAGGGTGGTGGTCAGAAGCTCGTCCGCCACAGTAGCCTCCGGATTGAGCCAGTGGAGCACGCCCAGGCTTCCTCCGGTGATCAGCAGTGCCACGGCGATCACCACCAGCCCGTTCAGGTGGTCGCTGGCCCGGCGCTGGGTCCCGGAGATCTTGAAGGTCAGCCGCCGGTTCAGCGCGGTGTTCAGCAGGGAAGTCAGGACCAGGGCAACGGCGTTTGCCGGTTGCGGACCGATCCACGGCCGGAGGAGGGCGTAAAGCGCCAGCGATGCGCCCGTGCAGATGATCCCCACGCCCGTGAAGCGGAGGAGTTGCCGGACCACTGGAAACCGCAGGATTCCGCGGCGGCGCAGGGAGGCCGGACTGCGGCGGGCGTCCTGCTGCTCCTGGACGGCTGCCGGCGCGCTGGTGGAATCCATCCGTCCACCCTGCCATACCGGGAGCACCGTCCCGGTTCAGTCCGCGGGCGCGGCGCTGTGTTTGGTGCCGCAACGCAGGCTGTGCCCGCGCTCCCGGAGCGTCAGTAGAGCTCGCCGGCCGGGATTTCGACGGCCAGCCGGTTGGACGGGCCGGGCAGCGGGCAGGCCCAGGCGTCGTTGTACGCGCAGGACGGGTTGTAGGCAAAGTTGAAGTCCAGGACGAACGTGGCGTTGGGGCCGGAACCCTGCACGCCGTGGAACGCGCCCTTGATGGTGTCCAGCAGGTACCGGCCGGCCCCGTACGTGCCGCCCGGCCTCCCGGCCGTGGCATCACGGAACGGCACGAAGATACCGCCGCCGTATCCCTTGAGCTTCCACACGGCCAGCTGCCCCATCTCGGGAAGGTCGAAGGTGCCCAGCCGGACAAAGCTGACTACGCCGTCGGTGCCCGTTTCCACGCTCATTTCCCGGCCGGCACCCTCCATGGTGAGGGGAACATGGAACCGGTAGATGGGATCGTAGTCAGCGGTCTTCAGCCCGGAGAACTGCGCCTTGGCCGCCGGTGTCAGCGCTGACGCCGGATGCGTGGCAAACATCAGGTCACGCTGGTGGCGCCAGTACGAATGTGCTTCCGCCGGGTTATCGGCGGCGATCCGGCGCACATTGTCGTAGAGGTTGAACGTCCGCAGCCTCCAGTCGGCGATGTCGACGGCGGACATTTCCGCCAGATTCTCTTCGTCCATGCCCTGCTGCCCGTGCGCCATATCCCCAGCCTAGCCGTACTGCCGCGCACGGAAGGCGCAGCGTACGACGACGGCACCTCCGGCGGTTCCCCGGGTGCGGTGCGGTGGGGCGTGATGGGGGGGCAGGGGATGCGGTGGACGCTTGGTCCGCGCCCGGCGCCGGGAAACGCCACGCGCCTGGGCGGCCGGGCAGTGCGGCGCGGATAGGCTGGCTGCATGGAAGTCGAGGGAACAGCAGCAGTACCGGTGCGGGGACGGGCCCAGGCGGGGTCCCTGATTGTCCTTACGGTGGGTGCCCTGCTGCTTGCCGGGTGCAGCGGTCCGCAGGCGGGCGGATCCGGAGCGGGCTGGACCGCGCAGGCTGAACCCTCGGCCGGTGCGGCGGGTGCGCCGGCGACGGCGCCGTCAGGCACAACACCCCCGGGTGGCTTGCCTGGTCCGTCCGGCGAAGCCGGTGCTACCGGCACCGCTTCAGCCGATCCGCGGCCCGCGGCCACCGCCGCGACGTGGAAGACTTTCGCCGATCCTGCCAGGACGGTCAGCTTTGAACTTCCCCAGGACTGGATCGCCCAATCAGTGCAAGCCGAGGACGGTACCCTCCCGGGTGCGTTAAAGATCGAGGTGAAGAAGCCCGACGGGACCTTCATGGCCGCGCTCCGGACCGGCCTGCCGCCGTCGTCCGCTGAATGCCCTGAGGGTTCGCGCCGGCCCTACACGGTGATCAGCAGCGTTCCCGCTTCGCCGGCCGCCTCCGCCGGGACCGGCGAAGGCACCATCCCGCCCCGGGTGGTGTTCCGGGTGATCCAGGGCTACCGCTACTTCGGCTCCTACGGGATCACCAACGTGGTGGGCGGCGCCGGTAACCAGGCCTGCGAGCTGCGCAACACCGTCAGCGGTCCGGCAGGCAAGGGTGACTGGTCCTTCGGCGACCTGGTGGCCCTGAAGGCGTTTGCCCCTGATGAGAAGGTGGCTCCCGCCAAGGCCTTCGACACCCTTGGCGCGGCGGCCGCGTATGCCGGGGAAAGCCCGGACTTTGCCAATGTCCAGCGGATGCTAATGTCTCTGGAGATCAAAAACTAGTCCCGTCGCCGGCCCCCACAGGGCGCCCAGGCACGGCACTGCTTTCCAACGCCGACACCCCCGGAGATTCATGGAACGCTCTGTTTCCGCACGCCTGGCCTTCCGCACCGCGGCGAACACCAAGGTGGCCATGGCCATTGCCGCTGCCAGGAACAACGGATACTCGTCTTTCGAGGAATCCCTCTCGGTGCTTGCCGGCGGTGAGGAAGTCCCGCTGACGGAGATCTCCGACCACCACGGCGGCCGGTTCCACTACATGGAGTTCGCCGAACCCACCGATGTCACCGTCGAGTACTCAGCCACAGTGGCCGGCCGCGCCGAGCCGGAGGGCGCCACCCTGGCGGAACAGATCCGCTACGTCCGGCCCAGCCGTTACGCCGAGTCTGACCGGCTCCTCCCCACCGCCTACGCTGAATTCGGAGGCCTGCACGGGGAAGAACTCGTCCAGGCCGTGAGGAATTGGGTCTACGGCGAACTCCGGTACATCAGCGGTTCTTCGCGTGGCACCGACGGCGCGGTGGAAACGCTGCTGCACCGCCGCGGCGTCTGCCGGGATTTCGCACACCTGGCCATCGCGCTGCTGCGGTCCAAGGATGTCCCCGCACGGCTTGCCGCGGTCTACGCGCCGGGGCTGGCCCCCATGGATTTCCACGCCGTGGCCGAGGCTTACGTTAACGGGGCGTGGCGCATCATCGACCCCACGGGGCTGGCCCCGCGGGAATCGATGCTGCGCATCACTGCCGGCCGTGACTCGTCCGACACTGCGTTCCTGTCCACGGTGGGCGGAAGCCTGACACTCAACCAGCTCCGCGTCACCGCAGTGGTCAACGGCACGTTGCCGGCAGAGGATCCTGCCGCGCCGGTGGCGCTGGGCTGACCTGTCCCGGGCCGGTTCAGCTCCGTCCTGTCCAGGTCCGGTCCGCTTCAGGTGCCGCCCGGCACTCCTACCTCGGCAGCTGTCCCAGCGAGTTCCGGAGCTTGTCCGTCAGCCGGCGCAGTTCCTTCTGCTCGTCGGGGGTCAGTGCCGGCCCCACCAGGGCGGAGATGTCGCGGACGTGCTCGCGGCCGATCTCCTTCTGGAGTTCCCGGCCTTCGTCAGTGAGCTTGAGCAGCACGCCCCTTCCGTCCTCCGGGGCGGGCATCCGCGCTACCAGGCCGCGCTTTTCCAGCCGCTCCACCAGCCGGCTCAGGCTGGACTGGCTGAGCAGGACGTTGTCGTTGAGCTCATTGAGCCTGAGCCAGCCCGACGGGCAGCGTGACAGGGTGAACAGGACGTCGTACTCATTCAGGGCCAGCTTTCGGAACGCCGGGCCGGACTGCAGCCTGCGCATCACGGCCACCTGCGCCCGGAACAGTGACTCCCAGGTTTCCGCCGCGAGCCGGACGGGGGACGTGGATTGGCTGGTTGCCATTACGCCTCCGCCGTGGCCTTCTCGGCGTCCTGGGCCGCCAGGTGCGCTGCGACGCGGGATGCGTGGGTGGGTGCGTCCGGCACGTGGGCAGGCTTCCGGTCTGCGTACTCCTTGCGGAGGACGGGCAGGACTTCCTCGCCAAACAGGTCCAGCTGTTCCAGGACTGTCTTGAGCGGGAGGCCGGCGTGGTCGATCAGGAACAGCTGGCGCTGGTAGTCACCAAAGTGCTCACGGAAGCTCAGGGTCTTCTCGATGACTTCCTGCGGGCTGCCCACGGTCAGTGGGGTTTGCGACGTGAAGTCCTCCAGGGACGGTCCGTGGCCGTACACGGGGGCGTTGTCGAAGTACGGACGGAATTCCTTCACAGCGTCCTGGGAGTTCTTCCTCATGAAGAACTGGCCGCCCAGGCCAACGATTGCCTGGTCCGCGGTGCCGTGGCCGTAGTGCTCGTACCGCTCGCGGTAGAGGCCGATCAGCTGCTGGTAGTGCTCCTTGGGCCAGAAGATGTTGTTGGCGAAGAACCCGTCACCGAAGTAGGCCGCCACCTCGGCGATCTGCGGTGTGCGGATGGAGCCGTGCCACACAAACGGGGCAACGCCATCTAGCGGGCGCGGGGTAGAGGTGAAGTTCTGCAGCGGAGTCCGGAACTTACCGGACCAGTTGACGGTGTCCTCATCCCACAGCTTGCGCAGCAGGCTGTAGTTCTCGATGGCAAGTTCCACACCGTCCTGGATGTTCTTTCCGAACCACGGGTAGACCGGGGCGGTGTTGCCGCGGCCCAGCACCAGGTCAACGCGCCCATCGGACAGGTGCTGGAGCATGGCGAAGTCCTCGGCGATCTTCACGGGATCGTTCGTGGTGATCAGCGTGGTGGCCGTGGAGAGGGTGATCCGCTCGGTCTGCGCGGCGATGTAGGCGAGGGTGGTGGTGGGGGAGGATGAGAAGAAGGGCCGGTTATGGTGCTCGCCCAGGGCGTACACATCCATGCCGATCTCTTCGACCTTCCTGGCGATGGCCACCGAGGCCTTGATGCGCTCGTTCTCGGTGGGGGTGCGGCCCGTGGTGGGGTCCGTGGTGATGTCGCTGACGCTGAAAACACCGAACTGCATGATGTGCCCTTCCGTTTCCTGGACTTGCTGGCTTGGTTCCAGTGTAGTCCAAATTAGATGCATTTGCATCTATCGACGGATACAACGCACCCATGCGGGATTTATTCCGCTTTTGTCAGTCGGGGCTGCCGGGTGCGGCGCGGCGTCCGCTGACCCTCGGCACATCGCCGGTGGTCCAGTCGCGGAACTCGGCATCGACGTCGGCTGGCGGCCCAAGTTCCGGCTGCGCCTGCAGGTCGCGGAGGAGTGCCTTCCGTTCCCGCCGTCCCTCCACGAGCCGGTACAGGACAGGAACCAGGACCAGGGTCAGGGCTGTGGACGAGACCAGGCCGCCGATCACCACCACGGCCAGCGGCTGGGAAATGAAGCCGCCGCCGCCAGTGAGTCCCATCGCCATCGGAGTCAGCGCGAAAACTGTCGCCAGCGCCGTCATCAGGATGGGCCGGAGGCGTTGACGGGCGCCGTGGGTGATCGCATCCGCAACGTTCATTCCCGGCAGGGTTGTCCCGGCGGGGCCGGTTCGTGGCTGCCGGTACTGGTTGATGAGGTCGATCAGCACAATGGCGTTGGTGACCACGATGCCCACCAGCATCAGCATGCCGATCAGCGAGGGCAGGCCCAGGGGAACACCGGTGACCAGCAGCAGGGCAACGGCCCCCGTGGCGGCGAACGGCACGGACACCAGCAGGATCAGCGGCTGGACCAGGGATTTGAAGGTGGCCACCATGATGACATACACGATGGCGATCGCAGCCAGCAGCGCCAGCCCCAACTGCCGGAAGGACTCTGCCTGCTGCGTCGTGGCGCCGCCGATCTCAGCGGTTACACCCGCAGGCAGCCCGACGCCTCCGAGGCGGGACTGAACCTCGGTACTGACGGCACCGAGGTTGGATCCCGACGGCGTCACGGACACCTTTGCGGTGCGCTGGCCGTTGCTCGCCGTGATGGACACCGGAATATCCACCTGTTCCACGGACGCTATGCTGCCCAGGGTGACAGGCCTTCCGGCTGCCGGAAGGGGGATGTTACGGACGGCGTCGATGCTGGTGAACCTGGTTCCCTGGCCGATCCTCACAGGAAAGTCGTTGGTGTCGATCCGGACAGTTCCGGCAGGGACCGGGCTGATGGTGGCAGCAAGGACGCCCGCCACCTGCTCCTCATTCAGGCCCGCCGCCACTGCCTTGGCCCGGTCCACCTTGACCTGGACCACCGGCTGGCTAGCGGCGAGGTTGGTTTCCACCTCGCTGGTGCCGGGCACGCCCGTCATGGCCTTCACCATTGCGTCGCTGGCTGCTTGCAGGTCCTGCGTACTGGCAGCCTTGAGGGTGATGTCCACGGTGGAGGAAGTGCCGAAGCCGCCCTGCTGGGTCCCCACGGACACCTTGCCGGAGTCCGGGACTTTGGCCAGCTCAGTGCGGACCGTTTCCTGCAGCCGGTCCTGGTCCGCCTTCTCGTCCGTTACCACCGTGAAGGTGGAATTCGACGAGCCGGAGGACACCAGTGCGGCGAACCCGGCCTGCGCGTTGCCGGAGGTGACCTGGACGTCCTTGATCCCGTCGATTCCGCGCAGCACCTCTTCGAGGCGGACGGCTGCGGCGCTGGTGTCCGCCAGGCTGGTGCCTGCCGGAAGCACCTGGCGCACCGTCAGGCTGTTCTGGCCGGAGTTGCCCAGCAGGTTGGTGGCCAGCAGCGGTGTCATCGCTGCCGTGGCACCGAGCACCAGGACGGCAGCCACCAGGGTCAGGACGGGGTGCTTCTGCGTCTTGGTGAGGATGGGCAGGTAGCCGCGCTGGAGCCGGCTGCGCTGTTCCTTCTCCTGCGCCGCTGCCCGGGCGGCGTCGGCGTCGGCGCGTGAGCCGGCACCGGACGGCGCGGGGCTCTTGAGGAACCAGTACGCCAGCACCGGCACAATGGTCAGGGACACCAGGAGGGACGCCAGCAGTGCGATGGTGACCGTCAGGGCGAAGGGCCTGAACAGCTCGCCGGCCAGTTCACCCACAAAGGCGATGGGCAGGAACACAGCCACGGTGGTGAGGGTGGACGCCGTGATGGCCCCGGCCACTTCACGGATGGCGGTGAGGATGGCGGTGACCTTGTCCTCGCCGTAAGTGAGGTGCCGCTTGATGTTCTCGATCACCACGATGGAGTCGTCCACTACACGGCCGATGGCGATGGTGAGGGCGCCGAGGGTGAGGATGTTCAGGGAGTAGCCGGTAGCCGAGAGCCCAATGAACGTGATGAGCAGGGACAGCGGGATGGATACCGCTGTCACCAGGGTGGAACGGGCCGACATCAGGAAGACCAGGATGACCGCGACGGCGAACCCCAGCCCCAGGAGGCCCTCGGTGGTCAGGTCCTTGATGGACTTCTCAATGAAGGGGGCCTGGTCGAAGACCGGCGTGAACCTGGCGTTTGAGCCAAGCTCCGCTGCCAGCTCGTCCAGGCTGTCCCTCACTGCATGGGAGATGGCCACCGTGTCCCCTTCGGGCTTTTTGGTGACGGACACCGCGAGGGTTTCGGCTCCATTGGTCCGGGTGATGGACGTGCGTTCGTCGTCCTTGATGGCGACGTCGGCCACGGACCCGATGGTGGCCCCGTCCTTGGCGCCGGACACGGGAAGGGCCTTGACGGCGTCGAGCGAGTCGACCGGGCTGCCGATCTGCAGCGAGAGCGTCTTGCCCTGCTCTTCCAGCGTGCCGGCCGGGACCAGGGCTCCATTGTTGGAGAGCGTATCGCGGAGGGAGGCGATGGTGGCGCCGGAGGCAGCCATCGTCTCGGGGCGCGGAAGGATCTCGATGTGCTGGGTGGCGCCGCCGGTGACATCGGCGCCGCGGACGCCGTCGATCTTCTGCAGCCGGGGAACGCTCAGCCGCTGGAGATCGGTGTTGAGTTCGCTGAGCGGCTTGTCCGAGGACACCGCCAGGAAGACGATGGGGAAATCGCTGATGCTTCCGGCGATGGCCTGCGGCTGTACGTCGGCCGGCAGGGTGCGCTTGGCGTTGGAGATGGCCCGGTCGATCTGGTTCCGTGCCCGGTCCAGGTTGGAACCGTAAGTGAACACCATCGTGATCTGCGAAACGCCGTTGCGGGACGTTGAGGAGGTGGACTCCAGCCCCTCCACGCCGTTCAGGGCCGTTTCGAGCGGGCCGCTGACCTGCTTGTCCACCACCTCCGGCGAGGCGCCCGGCATGGAGGTCAGCACAGTGATCTGCGGGAACTCAATGGATGGGATGAGTTCCTGCTTCAGCGACGACATGGTGATCACGCCGAAGACCGAAGCAAAGATGGTGATCAGCGCGATCAGCGCCCGGTTCGCCAGTGATAGGTGTGCCAGCCGGAACATCGATGGTCTCCTGGAGGGGTTAGTGACTGGATCCGGTAAGCCAGCCACTGGCCCCGGCAGGGTCAGTTGCTGGCGGAGACACTCTCCAGCTGAAGGGACTTGGCAGTTGCCCGCTCAAGCTCGGCGGCGAGCTCGGGATTCTCATCCAGCTTCACCCCGTAACCGGGCATCATGTCCTTCAGCTTGCCCTGCCAGCCCTTGAAGTTCTTGGGGAACGTCTTCTGCAGCAGTTCGATCATGATGGGAACAGCGGTGGAGGCTCCGGGTGAGGCTCCCAGCAGCGCGCCGATGGAACCGTCGCGGCCGGCAATCACTTCAGTACCGAACTGAAGGATGCCGCCCTTTTGCGGATCCTTCTTGATGATCTGTACACGCTGGCCGGCAGTTATCAGTTCCCAGTCGCCGTCCTTGGCTTCGGGGTAGTACTCCCGGAGCGCTTCAACCTTGTCGCCGTGGCGCTTGGCCACTTCCTTGATGAGGTAGGCGGTGAGGTCCATGTTGTCCTTGGCAACGGCCAGCATCGGAATGATGTTGCCGGGCCGGATGGACAACGGAAGGTCCAGGTAGGAGCCGTTTTTGAGGAAGTTGGTGGAGAACCCGGCGTAGGGTCCAAACAGGAGGGACCGCTTGCCGTTGACGTAACGGGTGTCCAGGTGCGGGACGGACATCGGCGGGGCGCCCACTGACGCCTGGCCGTAGACCTTGGCGCTGTGCTGGGCGGCGATGGTTTCGTCTGTGCAGCGGAAGAACTGGCCGGAGACGGGGAACCCGCCGTAACCCTTGCTTTCCGGGATGCCCGAGGCCTGGAGCAGGTGAAGGGCACCGCCGCCGGCGCCGACGAAGACAAACTTGGCGTGGATCCTGCCGTGCTCGCCGGACCTGGGGTGCTTCAGCGTCAGGTCCCAGCCGCCGTCGGACGCCTTGCTGATCCCGGTGACGTCGTGCCCGTAGTTGATTTCGACGCCGTTGTTCCCGAGGTAGGTGGTCAGCTCGCGGGTGAGTGCCCCGAAGTCGACGTCGGTGCCCTCGGCGGCGCGGGTGGCGGCGACCTTCTGCTGGGCGTTGCGGCCCTTGACGATCAGCGGTGCCCACTTGGCGATCTGGCCGTGGTCCTCGGAGTACTCCATGCTCCGGAACAGCGTGTGCGGCTTGAGGGCCTCGTAACGGGTCTTCAGGAACCTGGTGTGGTCATCGCCGATCACGAAGCTCATGTGCGGCACGGTGTTGATGAAGCCCTTGGGGGATCCGATCAGGTTGCCGTCCACCAGGTGGGACCAGAACTGGCGGGAGAGCTGGAACTGCTCATTGATCAGAAGGGCCTTGGCCGGGCTGACCGAGCCGTCTTTGGCTGCGGGGGAGTAGTTCAGCTCACAGAGGGCCGCGTGGCCGGTCCCGGCGTTGTTCCAGGGGTCTGAACTTTCGAGGCCGGGCTGGTCCAGCCGCTCGAACAGGGAGATGGTCCAGTTCGGTTCCAGCTGCTTGAGGAATGCCCCCAGCGTTGCGCTCATGATGCCGCCGCCAATCAGGACGACGTCGGCATGTTGGGTCTTGGAAATGAAGGTCACGATCAGTCTCCGATTGCAGCGGCTCTGGCTGTCACAGAATATCCCCGCCCTGCCGACATACTGAAATTGGCCCAGCCCGTCAAGGCTTTAATTGCACCTTCGTGAAAACTTCATTTAAGACCGGTGACGCGGGGTAGCTGACCACCCGGTCGGACAAAGCCAATGCAGAGATGGGGAAAGCGATGGGGACTGCCGGGACGGTGGCCGCAATCTGGGCGTTGATGGTGTGATAGAGCTCATCACGGTCCTCACCCTCGGGCAGGCCGCGCGCGCGGTTGATCTTGGAGAACACCTGCGGATCCTGGTAGCCGAACTCGCCGTTCTTCTCGCCGAACAGCGGCCCCACGAAGTTGTCTGCGTCCGAGTAGGAACCGTTCCAGCCCAGCAGGTGCAGGGCATGGTCGCCGGGGGACTGGACTTTCTGCAGGTAGCCGTCTGCCCAGTCCACGGGAACCGGCCGCACATTGATGCCGACGGCGGTGAGCTGCCGGCTGATCTCGGCGTACACCTTCTCGGGAGTCGGCAGGTAGGGCCGGGTGACGTTGAGCGGATAGTAGAACTTCAGCTCCTCGCCGGCGTAGCCCCCGTCCTTCAGGTATTCCTTTGCCTTCGCCGGATCGTGGCCGAGCTCGGGGGCGTCCTTGTTGAAGCCGCTGATCTTTGGCGGGACGAACTGGGTTGCTTTGGTGGTGTTGTCGATGAAGAACCTGCGGATCAGGGTCTCCTTGTCGATGGCCATCTCGATGGCCTGCCGGACCTTCTGGTTTTGCAGGACCGGGATGTCCTGGTTGATGCCCACGTACATGACCGAGAACGGGTCGCGCTGGACGATCTGCTTGCCGCGCTTCACCAGCTGGTCGAAGTTGCCCACCGTGACGGCGTCATAACCGTCGATCCGGCCGTCGAGTAACGCCTGCAGCCGTGTTTGCGGATGATCGTAGGCCAGGAAGTTGATGGTGGCGATCTGGCCACGGTCGCCCCAGTACCCCTTGTTGCTCAGCAGGGTGACGCTCTGGTCATCCCAGGAGCCAAAGCTGAAGGGGCCGGTACCCACCGGCGCCGTCGCGAAGGCGGAAACGGGCCGCCCCGCCCGGTTCTGGTCAAGGACATCGGCTTTCCCGGCCGCCAGGGCTGCCGGAGAAGCCATGGCGAAAGCGGGCAGTGTCAGGGCCTGCAGGAATGCCGTAAACCGCTGCGTGAGGTCGATCCGGACGGTGCCCTGGTCCACGGCCGTGCAGCTCTCGAAGATGGAGAGCGAGGCTTCGTCGGAGTGCGCTTTGAAGACGCCCTTGAACGAGCTGCCGGGGGCCTGCCGCCGCAACTCGGCCGGGAAGGCGAACCAGCGGTTGAAATTAACGCAGACTGCGTCGGCATTAAAGGGGGTGCCGTCCTGGAAGGTGACACCGTCGCGCAGCTTGAAGGAGTAGCTGCGGCCCTCGTTGGACTCGGTCCATTCGGTGGCGAGCAGGGGAGTGGGCTTGCCGGTGGTCTGGTCGACTCCCACCAGGCCTTCGAGGACCTGCCGGGTGATGCGCTGTGATTCGACGTCGCTGGAGAGCGCAGGGTCCAGGCCGAGCGGCTGGGCCGCCGTGCCGAAGTTGAATGTCGCCGCGGGTTCCGCGCCGGCCGTGGAGCTGGGGGAATCCGACGACGGCGAAGGGGACGGTGCGTTGGTGCACGAGGTCACACCCCAGGCCAGTAGTGCGGCGCCGGCCGTGAGGACGGTTCGCCGCGATGTACTTCTGGTCACCCGTTTATCACCCCTGGATTGTGGATCTCGGCCGCCTGCGGACCGGGTCCAGTCTAGCCGCCGCCATCGGGCCGGCGCGGGCAGTGTCCGCCGCCGGGCGGGTACAGGACCAGCGCGCTGAAGCCGGACCCGCTATAAGCGGGCCCGGCTTCAACGATTTGGGCCGGAAGATCCGGCATTGCCTACTTGGGCATCAGCACCGAGTCGATCAGGTAAACGGTGGCGTTCTTGGTCTTGACGCCGCCGCAGATCACGTTGGCATCGTCAACCTTAAGGTTGTCGCCGCTGCCCGTTACAGTCACGGAACCGCCCTGGACAGTGGCGTGAGTGCCGGCGATCTTGTCGGGCGTGATCTGGCCGGGCACCACGTGGTAGGTGAGGATCTTGCTCAACAGGGCGTCGTCAGTCTTCAGCGTTTCAATGGTCGCGGGGTCGATCTTGGCAAAGGCGTCGTCAACCGGAGCGAAGACGGTGAATTCGCCACCGTTGAGCGTGTCAACCAGATCAACCTTCGGGTTCAGTTTTCCCGAAACCGCAGCGGTGAGGGTAGTGAGGATCGGGTTGTTCGAGGCCGCAACGGCGACGGGATCAAGGGCCATGCCCTCGACGGATCCGGCACCGGTGGGTACCTTCTCGGCGTAACCGGCGCAGCCCGGGCCCACCAGGTTGGCAGCCGGGTCCATCATGCCTGCGGAGGCGCTGGCAGAGGAGCTCGCCGACGGTGACGGGGCCATGCTGGAGGCCGACGGCTCCGCTGAGGGAGCGGACGAGGATCCGGAAGTGGTTCCGGAGCCGCCACACGCGGTCAGGCTAAGCAGCGCGGCAGCTGCAACGCCTGCGACCGTGAAAGTTGTGCGCTTGATTGTCTGCATTGCGTTCTCCTTGATTGTTGTGGGCCGGCCGCCGACTGGATGTCTGCGGTAGTGGTACTGATCCGGCTGGTGGGCACCTGCCCTGTGGCCGGCGTCTCACAGTGCATTCGGGCGGCAGGTCGATCCGGATGGGCGGTTCCGAAAAGTTTTTCCGGGGTCCACCTGCTGAAACACAAAAATCCCCCGGCCGAAGCCAGGGGATTCCCGTATTTGTTGAGTGCGCAAGGGGGGACTTGAACCCCCACGCCCGAAGGCACAGGAACCTAAATCCTGCGTGTCTGCCAATTTCACCACTCGCGCCCGGCACCACTTCGCTGCGCAAAAAAACGCGCACGACGTCGAATGCCAGCTTCCATTGTAGCGGTGAGCACGTGCACCGCCCGCCAGTCCGGGACGTTAGGCGTCGAGCTTCAGGTCCCGCCGCAGCTTGGCAACGTGGCCGGTGGCCCGGACGTTGTACTGGGCCAGAGCCACCTTGCCGTCGGGGTCCACCACGATGGTGGAGCGGATGAGGCCCTGGTAGGTCTTGCCGTAGTTCTTCTTTTCACCCCACGCACCGTAGGCCTCGGCCACGGCGTGGTCCTCATCCGAAAGCAAGGGAAAAGTCAGTTCCTCGGCGGCAGCGAATTTGGCGAGCTTCGCCACCGGGTCCGGGGAGATCCCCACCACGTCGTAGCCGGCGGACTGGAGGGACGCCAGGCTGTCACGGAAATCGCAGGCTTCCTTGGTGCAGCCCGGCGTAGCGGCTGCCGGATAGAAGTACACCACTGTGTTGCGCCCGGAGCCGGGGGAGAGGGAAACATCCTTGCCCGATGCATCCTTGAGCGTGAATCCGGGCGCGTCGTCGCCGGTAACGAGTCTTTCAGCCATTGTTTTTCTCCTTGTTGCGGGCGGGACACAACAGCCTAATAAGCAGGGGAAGCCAGCGCTAATCAGCATTTGGCTATACTTGCTGCTATGCCTGATATGGATCACTGGCCCACGGGGCGCCTCTTGTCCACTGCCGCGCGCCTCGTTGAACACTCGTGGAACGAAAAACTTGGCGCCATCGGCCTTACCCACGCCGGCGTTATCGCCATTGAGGTCCTTGCTGCGCAGGGTCCCATGACCCAGGCTCAGCTGGCCCAATACGTGCGTGTCCAGGCGCAAACCATGGGCAAGACCCTCAGCCGGCTTGAGACGCACGGCCACATTGCCCGCGTCCGCAGCACATCGGACCGCCGCAGCCACGTGGTCTCCCTCACCGAGAGGGGCAAGGAAGCGGTGGCTGAGGCTGTCGAGATGGAGCGTTCGGTGCTGGCGTCCTCGTCCATCGACCCCGAACTCCTGCGGCAGGAGCTCAAGTCCGTGGTCCGGGAACTTGCCAGCCAGTTCGCTACCACCCCGGGCAACGCTGCCGCCCTGGTGGACAACCCTTCCAGCTGAACGCGCCACCGCACGCACTCATTACACAAAAAACGTGGCCCGGATTCCCGGGCCACGTTTTTTGTGCCCGCAGGGGATGCCTCTGCCGCAGAAGGGGTCCCCGTTTGATCCGTGCGGGGCGGTGCCGAATGCCGGGCGAAAAGTGCCGGACTAAACAAAACAGCCCCTGGCTTGCGTTTCCGCGAGCCAGGGGCTGTTTTCCCAGTGGTGCACCCCCCGGGACTTGAACCCGGAACCCATTGATTAAGAGTCAATTGCTCTGCCAATTGAGCTAGAGGTGCATCTTATTTGTTTCGATCTCCCGGGCTTTTTCTTTCCCGTTGATCTCCGCAACGACATGAAACTCTACACGAACTTTTGGTGCATGTGAAATCGGCCTGCCCGGCAGTTCAGTGGGGATGGTCTTCCCGTCCGGAATCCGCAGAAACTCAAGGATTTCCGGCCCATGCGCACTGCGTCGGGATGGTGGAAAGCGGCCCGCTATGCGCCCTCCGGCAACCCGTCCCTGCTGTGAGTTGGGACACAGGCAGGGGCGGGCGGGATCTGCGGGGCTTGCCGGCACGTGCATGCCCTGCCGGCAACGCCTCAGAGGCGCCGGCGGCGGGGAGCCCGGAAACCGGCGGCTTCGGCATGGGCGGCGGATTCAAACCAGACCTCGGCGCGCGTCCCGTCGTAGTCCGGGTGGCCTTCTTCGTAATAGACCATGGAGCCGGCATCGCCCTTGACCGTGTACTCAGCGGGGCCGCTGCCGTCCGCACCGGCACCTGCGGACCCTGCTCCGTACGGTTCCTCGGCAGCAAGATGGCCCTGCGGTTCCGGGGCTCCCTGCGCCGGAGCGGACGGGGGTGCCTGCAGGTGGTCGGCACCGTTCTCTGCAAGGGCAGATGACTGGGTGCGGTCCGCGGTCTCCGCGGCAGCTAAGCCGGAACCAGCGGAATCTTCAGCGGGGGCAACAGGGGCGTCGCTGAGGCCGCTGCCTGTACCGCTGTCCGGTGAGTCCGGCGCAGTCGCCGCGCCCGTGTCCACAGGGACGTCGGTGGCCGGGGCCGGGCCGGGGGAGTAGCTCGTCTGCCCTCCGGTCCGGGCAGCAGCCGACAGGCCGGCGTCGTCCTCTTCCACGGCTGCAGTCTCAGCGCCGGGGAGGGTGGGTGAGTGGGGCTCCGTGTATTCCGCGTGGTGAACGGGCTGGGCGGCCGGCGCCGGGGCCTGTTCCGGCGCGGGCGCGACGAGGGGTGTCGTCTCCGGCGTACCCGAGCCGCCGGCCTCGGACCACTGCGTCTCCCATTCCGCCTGATCCTGGCGGCTCCGCTCATCCCGAGGGCTTTCCGGGCGGGAATCCGCCGGGGATGCCGGCGCCTCGGCGGCGGCTCCCAGCGGCGACGACCAAGTGCCATCCGCTGCCGCCCCGGCTGGTGTTGTGCCGGAAGCGTCCCGGCTGAGGTCTGCGCGGTCAGTTGCCGTGTGGGCGGCGCCCGGGTGGGCCGTGGCTTCTCCCGGCGCTGCTGCCGAATCTGCAGGCTCGTCCGCGGCGGAGGGTGCCGCGGGCTCGGCGGGCCGTCCGAAGCCTGCTGCAGAGGCAATTCCGGCCGTTCCCGCCGCTTCGGCCGATGCCGCGGCGCCGCCGCCGGAAAGGGCCCCATCCGTCCGGCGGTCTGCCGGAGAGCTTGGAGGCCGTGCTGCATCGGGCCGGGTGTTCCCGGCAGGGCCTGCGGCACCGGAGCTCTTTGCCCGGCTGTTGCGGCTGACCAGCCACCACACAGCGCCGACGACGATGACTGCTACCACGATCCACATGACGACATCCATGGCAATCCCTTCAGTTTGGCTTACAACGCGTTCTGCCCCGACGCTACGTCGGGTCACCATGGCTGTCTAGGTTTGCCGGCCCTGGCGGACGGGGAAGCGACTTGGCTGGCCAGGGCCGCGGCGATCGCTCATGGAGTGGCCGCAGATCGTCGCGGGAGGCTGCCGGCGGGCGGCATGTCTCGGGGTCCGGTTTTTTACCGTCCCCTTTCAGCCCGTTTGGCGCGATGGGGGCCATAGACTTTCCCTCATGAGTGAGAGCCAGATCGAAACAGAGAGCAAGCCTGACATCAAGCCCCGCAGCCGGGTGGTTACCGACGGAATCCACGCCGCACCGGCGCGCGGCATGTTCCGTGCGGTCGGCATGGGCGACGACGACTTCGCGAAGCCCCAGGTCGGGGTTGCGAGTTCGTGGAACGAGATCACTCCCTGCAACCTCTCCCTGAACCGGCTGGCCCAGGGCGCCAAGGAGGGTGTCCACGCCGGTGGCGGCTTCCCCATGCAGTTCGGCACCATCTCCGTGTCCGACGGTATTTCCATGGGCCACGAGGGCATGCACTTCTCCCTGGTCTCCCGCGAAGTGATCGCCGATTCCGTCGAAACCGTCATGCAGGCCGAGCGGATTGACGGTTCGGTCTTGCTCGCCGGCTGCGACAAGTCCCTTCCCGGCATGCTCATGGCCGCGGCCCGGCTCAACCTGTCCAGCGTGTTCCTCTACGCCGGCTCGATCATGCCGGGCTGGGTAAAGCTCGAGGACGGCTCCGAGAAGGAAGTCACCCTCATCGATGCCTTTGAGGCCGTGGGCGCCTGCGCCGCCGGCAAGATGAGCATGGAAGACCTCACGCGCATTGAAAAGGCCATCTGTCCCGGCGAAGGCGCCTGCGGCGGCATGTACACGGCCAACACCATGGCCTGCATCGGTGAGGCGCTGGGCATGTCCCTGCCCGGATCTGCCGCCCCGCCCTCGGCAGACCGCCGTCGTGATGACTTTGCGCGCAAGTCCGGTGAAGCAGTGGTGAACCTGCTGCGCAAGGGCATCACCGCCCGCGACATCATGACCAAGGAGGCCTTTGAAAACGCCATCGCCGTCACCATGGCGTTCGGCGGGTCCACCAACGCGGTCCTGCACCTGCTGGCCATTGCCCGCGAAGCCGAGGTAGAGCTTACCCTCGACGACTTCAACCGCATCGGTGACAGGATCCCGCACCTCGGCGACCTCAAGCCGTTCGGCCGCTACGTCATGACCGACGTCGACAAAATCGGCGGCGTGCCCGTCATCATGAAGGCACTGCTCGACGCCGGGCTGCTGCACGGCGACTGCCTCACCGTCACCGGCAAGACCGTGGCGGAAAACCTGGAAGCCATCAACCCGCCGGATGTTGACGGCAAGATCCTGCGCGCAATGGACAACCCCATCCACAAGACCGGCGGCATCACCATCCTGCACGGCACCATGGCGCCGGAAGGCGCCGTAGTGAAGACTGCAGGATTCGACGCCGACGTCTTCGAGGGGACCGCCCGCGTGTTCGACCGCGAGCAGGGCGCCCTGCAGGCGCTGGACCAGGGCGAAATCCATGCCGGCGACGTCGTGGTCATCCGCTACGAGGGGCCCAAGGGCGGCCCGGGCATGCGGGAGATGCTGGCCATCACCGGCGCCATCAAGGGCGCGGGCCTCGGCAAGGACGTCCTGCTGCTGACCGATGGCCGGTTCTCCGGCGGGACCACCGGGCTGTGCATCGGCCACGTCGCGCCGGAAGCGGTGGACGGCGGCCCTATCGCCTTCGTCAGGGACGGTGACCGGATCCGCGTGGACATCGCCGCGCGCAGCTTCGACCTGCTGGTCGATGACGCCGAGCTTGAGGCCCGCAAGGTTGGCTGGGAGCCGCTGCCGGCCCGCTACACCAAGGGCGTCCTGGCCAAGTACGCCAAGCTCGTGCACAGCGCGAGCACCGGCGCATACTGCGGCTGACGGGTTTCGACAGGCTCAACCGCCGGCCTATGGTTGAGCCTGTCAGAACCTGCGCTTCTCATGCCATATGATCAAAGGGTGGACGTTGGAGTCCACATGGTGAGATGGGATTGTCCCGCGTTGACACCCGTCACACCAGAGGGAAAACTGAACGCATGACTTTCGTTACCAACTGCGCAGTTGCAGTCGTCGTCCTTACCAAGCGCGTGGCTCACTAGCCCCGGCAACGAACTGTCACGCGCAAACCCCTCGAAGAGCCAACACGGCTTGAGGGGTTTTTTTATTCCCCGCAGTTTCACCGCTAATGATGATCCACAAGGAAGAGTCCGATGAGCAAAGGATCGCCGATCAGCCCCTCGCTGATGGCTGCCAAGTCCCCTGGAGCCCCCAAGGCTCCGGAACGTGCCGACCGGACGGCTGAGCACGCCGCCGTCGTCGCCGACCTTGCTGCTGTCTCTCCTGTCCTTGGGCCGAACAACGTTGTACCCCCAACGGTGATGACCGGCTCGCAAGCTATTGTCCGCTCGCTCGAAGAACTCGGCGTCGACGATATTTTCGGTTTGCCTGGTGGCGCGATCCTGCCCACCTACGACCCCTTGATGGCCTCCACCATGAACCACGTGCTGGTCCGTCACGAACAGGGAGCCGGCCACGCCGCGCAAGGCTACGCCATGGTGACGGGACGGGTGGGCGTGTGCATCGCCACCTCCGGCCCCGGCGCCACCAACCTCGTTACCGCCATCATGGATGCCCACATGGACTCCGTACCCCTGGTGGCCATCACCGGCCAGGTGTCCAGCGGTGTCATCGGCACCGACGCCTTCCAGGAAGCGGACATCGTGGGCATCACCATGCCCATCACCAAGCACTCCTTCCTGGTGACCGACCCCAACGACATCCCGCATGTCATGGCGGAAGCTTTCCACCTGGCCTCCACCGGCCGTCCGGGCCCCGTCCTCGTGGACGTGGCCAAGGACGCCCAGGTGGGCCAGATGACCTTCTCCTGGCCGCCCCGCATTGACCTGCCCGGCTACCGGCCCGTCACCCGCGGCCACAACAAGCAGGTCCGCGAGGCAGCAAAGCTCATCGCCGCGGCCACCAAGCCGGTCCTCTACGTTGGCGGCGGTGTGGTCAAGGCCCATGCCAGCGCCGAACTGCGGGCACTGGCCGAGGCCACCGGTGCGCCGGTGGTCACCACCCTGATGGCCAAGGGCGCGTTCCCGGACTCGCACCCGCAGCACGTCGGCATGCCCGGCATGCACGGCAGCGTCTCGGCGGTGACGGCCCTGCAGCAGTCGGACCTGCTGATCACCCTCGGAGCCCGATTCGATGACCGCGTCACGGGTGTCCTGAAGACGTTTGCGCCCCACGCCAAGGTGATCCACGCAGACATCGACCCCGCGGAAATCTCCAAGAACCGCGCCGCGGACGTCCCGATCGTGGGCTCGGTCAAGGAGATCATTCCCGAATTGACCGAGGCCGTGCGGGCCCAGTTCGAGGCCGCCGGAACTCCGGACCTCACCACGTGGTGGGCTTTCCTGAACAACCTCAAGGAAACCTACCCGCTGGGCTTCACTGAACCCGAGGACGGGCTCACCGCACCGCAGAAGGTCATCGAACGCATCGGTGCCCTGACCGGCCCCGAAGGCGTTTACGTAGCGGGTGTGGGCCAGCACCAGATGTGGGCAGCGCAGTTCATCAAGTACGAGCGCCCGCACGCCTGGCTGAACTCGGGCGGTGCAGGCACCATGGGCTACGCCGTGCCGGCAGCCATGGGCGCCAAAGTGGGGGAGCCCGACCGCGTGGTCTGGGCCATCGACGGCGACGGCTGCTTCCAGATGACCAACCAGGAACTGGCCACCTGCGCCATCAACAAGATCCCCATCAAGGTTGCCGTCATCAACAACTCCTCGCTGGGCATGGTGCGGCAGTGGCAGACCCTCTTCTACGAGGGCCGCTACTCCAACACGGACCTCAACACCGGCCATGACACCGTCCGCATCCCGGACTTCGTCAAGCTGGGGGAGGCCTACGGCTGCGCGTCGTTCCGCTGCGAACGCGACGAGGACATCGATGCCACCATCCAGAAGGCCCTCGAAATCAACGACCGCCCGGTGGTGATCGACTTCGTGGTGAGCCCCAACTCCATGGTGTGGCCGATGGTGCCCGCCGGCGTGAGCAACGACCAGATCCAGGTTGCCCGCAACATGACCCCGGACTGGGAAGAGGAAGACTGACCATGAGCCGCCATACACTTTCCGTCCTGGTTGAAGACAAACCCGGCGTCCTCACCCGCGTGGCAAGCCTCTTTGCCCGCCGGGCCTTCAACATCAACTCCCTGGCAGTTGGCCCCACCGAAGTCCCCGGCATTTCCCGGATGACAGTGGTGGTCGACGCCGATGGTGAGCTCATCGAGCAGGTCACCAAGCAGCTGAACAAGCTGGTGAACGTGATCAAGATCGTTGAGCTGACCTCAGAATCTTCCGTACAGCGCGACCACATCCTGGTCAAAGTACGTGCGGATGCCGCAACACGCCTGCAGGTGACCCAGGCTGCAGACCTGTTCCGCGCCTCGGTGGTGGACGTGTCCACAGACTCCGTCGTCATCGAGGCCACCGGCCATCCCGAAAAGCTCTCGGCGCTGCTTTCAGTGCTGGAGCCCTTCGGCATCCGCGAAATTGTGCAGTCCGGCACCCTGGCCGTTGGACGGGGATCCCGCTCCATGAGTGACCGGGCACTGCGCTCCGCCTAGGCAGCACGCCGTGGCGGGACGCTTGCCCGCAACCGCAGCACCGCAAGACCACCACTACAAAACCACTCAAGAGGAGTTACGCAAGTGACTGAAATGTTCTACGACGACGACGCCGACCTGTCGATCATCCAGGGCCGCAAGGTAGCCATCGTTGGCTACGGCTCGCAGGGCCACGCCCACGCGCAGAACCTGCGCGATTCCGGCGTCGAGGTTGTCATCGCGCTCAAGGACGGCTCGAAGTCGATCGCCAAGGCCGAGGACGCAGGCTTCACGGTCAAGAACGTTGCCGACGCCGCCGAATGGGCCGACGTCATCATGATCCTGGCTCCGGACCAGCACCAGCGCTCGATCTTCACCGAGTCCATCAAGGACAAGCTGACCCCCGGCAAGGCACTGGCCTTCGCCCACGGCTTCAACATCCGCTTCGGCTACATCCAGGCACCTGAGGGCGTTGACGTTATCCTCGTCGCCCCGAAGGCCCCCGGCCACACCGTGCGCCGCGAATTCGAAGCCGGCCGCGGCATCCCGGACATCATCGCCGTTGAGCAGGACGCTTCGGGCTCGGCCTGGGACCTGGCCAAGTCCTACGCCAAGGCCATCGGCGGCACCCGCGCCGGCGTCATCAAGACCACCTTCACCGAAGAGACCGAAACGGACCTCTTCGGCGAGCAGTCCGTCCTGTGCGGCGGCGTCTCCCAGCTGATCCAGTACGGCTTCGAAACCCTGACCGAAGCCGGCTACCAGCCGCAGATCGCCTACTTCGAGGTGCTGCACGAGCTCAAGCTCATCGTGGACCTCATGTGGGAAGGCGGAATCGCCAAGCAGCGCTGGAGCGTCTCCGACACCGCAGAATACGGCGACTACGTCTCCGGCCCGCGCGTCATCACCCCCGAGGTGAAGGAAAACATGAAGGCCGTCCTGGCCGACATCCAGTCCGGCGCCTTCGCCAAGCGGTTCATCGAGGACCAGGACAACGGCGGCGTTGAGTTCAAGGAACTGCGCGCCAAGGCAGAGCAGCACCCCATCGAAGAGGTTGGCCGCGAACTGCGCTCCCTCTTCTCCTGGCAGCAGCAGGACGCGGACTACGTCGAAGGTTCCGCAGCCCGCTAAGGCCACCGCGCGCCGCCAAGCGAACGTGCGACAGCCAGCTAAAGTGCCGCGATGAGGCCGGGTTCACACTTAACAATGTGAGCCCGGCCTTTCCGTCGGCCTAGACTTGTTCCCATCCCCAGGACTGCAACGCAGAGGATCAGCCGTGTCAAAACCCGTAGTACTGCTCGCCGAAGAACTTTCCCCCGCCACCGTCGAGGCCCTCGGCCCGGACTTCGAAATCCGCCAGGCCGACGGCGCTGACCGTTCCCAGCTGCTCTCCGCAATTGGCGATGTTGACGCCATCCTGGTCCGGTCCGCAACGCAGGTGGATGCCGAAGCCATCGCAGCGGCGAAGAACCTCAAGGTCATCGCCCGCGCCGGGGTGGGGCTGGACAACGTGGACATCAAGGCCGCCACCCAGGCAGGCGTCATGGTGGTCAACGCCCCCACGTCCAACATTGTCTCCGCAGCTGAACTTACGGTGGGCCACATTCTGAGCCTTGCCCGCCACATCCCGCAGGCCAGTGCCGCCCTCAAGGACGGCGAATGGAAGCGGTCCAAGTACACCGGCATCGAGCTCTTCGAGAAGAAGATCGGCATCATCGGCCTCGGCCGCATCGGCGCCCTGGTGGCAGCCCGCCTGAAGGGCTTCGACACCAAGATCCTTGCCTACGACCCCTACATCACCTCGGCCCGCGCAGCCCAGCTCGGCGTCCAGCTGGTCACCCTGGACGAGCTGCTGGCCCAGTCCGACTTCATCACCATCCACATGCCGAAGACCCCGGAGACCGTGGGCATGCTCGGCGCGGATGCCTTCAAGAAGATGAAGAACACCGCCTACGTCATCAACGTCGCCCGCGGCGGCCTGGTGGACGAAGAGGCCCTGTTCACGGCCCTGCAGGACGGCGACATCGCCGGTGCCGGCGTCGACGTCTTCTCCAAGGAGCCGAGCACGGACCTTCCGTTCTTCAAGCTCGACAACGTGGTGGTCACCCCGCACCTGGGCGCCTCCACCGATGAAGCGCAGGAAAAGGCCGGCGTCTCCGTGGCCAAGTCTGTCCGCCTGGCCCTCGCCGGTGAACTGGTTCCGGACGCAGTCAACGTGGCCGGGGGCGTCATCGCCCCCGACGTGCGTCCCGGCATCCCGCTCATCGAGAAGCTGGGCCGCATCTTCACCGCACTGACCCACGATTCACTTACCCAGTTCGACATCGAAGTTGCCGGCGAAATCTCCTCGCTGGACGTCAAGGTCCTCGAACTCGCGGCCCTCAAGGGCATCTTCGCCGACGTCGTCACCGAACAGGTTTCCTACGTCAACGCCCCGGTGATCGCCGAGCAGCGCGGGATCAACGTCCGCCTGATCACCACCCCGGACACTGAGTCCTACCGCAACGTGCTGACCCTGCGCGGGGCCCTGAGCGACGGCAGCCAGATCTCCGTGGCCGGCACCCTGACCGGTCCCAAGCAGATCCAGAAGCTGGTGGGTATCAACGGCTTCGAGGTGGAAATCCCCATCAGCGAACACCTCGTGGTGGTGGCCTACGCCGACCGCCCCGGCGTCATTGGCACCATCGGGCACATCCTGGGCATGAACAACATCAACATCGCCGGCATGCAGGTGGCCCGCCACGACGAAGGCGGACAGGTGCTGGCGCTGCTGACCATCGACAGCTCCGTCCCGCAGCAGGTCCTGGACGCCATCAAGGCCGGCATCGGCGCAGAGATGGTCCGCGAAGTGGACCTGGAGGACTAGCTCCCCGCATCCCGTAAGCCGCACGAAACGCCGAACGACACGTCCCGGCTCGGCGCGTCCCGTTGCGGCCACGTATGATTGGCCGGTCTGCTTAATATGGCCTGGTTCCGGTTCGGGACCGGTCCGGCAGGCCGGCCAATACTTTTTGCATATCCGGCCGTAATCGTCCATGTCCGCTGCCGCCACGTGGTCGACACGGGTGTGCGCCACGCAATCCAGGTTTCAGGGAGTTCAATGAACGCCGTCCAGAGGTTCATCAGGAGCAAAGTGCTGCTGTTGACCGCGGCCATCCTGATCGCAGCCATGTGCTTGTCGGTCCTCGTCCAAAGCCAGTCACAGGCTGCACTTAACAGGACAGTGGATGAAAATTCACGCGGCCTGTACGACGTGCTGGTCCAGGCCAAGGCTCCTTCCGGAGCCCTGCTGCAGCCCGAGATCGCCAACGGCACCGGCGGCATCAGCTTCGAGCAGCTGGATTCGATCCGGAAGCTCTCCGGAACCTCGGTGGCTGCGCCCATCAGCCTCGTGTCCCGCGTGACGCAGAACCTCGAAGCGCCCCGGCTGGATGCCATGGACTACCTCGGCTACAACGCCGGCCTCGCCGGTACGGCAACGGCTGACCAGGCCGCCGGGGCCACGTCCCCGGACCAGTGGCCCGCGGCGGAATCGGTCCTGAGCGACAAAGCCAAGAAGTACCGGCTGACCGCCAGCGCGGTGAGCTCGGACGGCGTTTCAGAACAGACACTGTTCAAGTCCACTGCCGAGGGAACCCTGGGCAAGGCCAAGCTCGTTGAAGAGAAGGCCGCCGGAGGCAGCAGCATCCGCATCGCCGCACCCGCCGGCGAAACCGGCATCAAGTTCCCCTCCCCGGCCGGCGGTTCCGAGCACAACCTGTTCAACCTCTCGGTCTCCCTGCCGCTCGCGCCCGAGGTGACGGAATCGGTAGTGGCCGTTGACCCCGCATCGGAGCGCGCCCTCCTCGGCAACGCCGGGGACTTCCTGGCCCCCCTCGAAAAAGCGCCGCCCGCCGACGCACGGAATGCCGGCGCCGTCGGCCGCTACCTCGAAGGCCTCTTCACCAACGGCATCGGCCTCGACGAACTCAAGGACGGGCCGGACTTCCTCGGCGTGAAGCTCAAGTACTGGGCTCCGCTGATGACCCAGTACCAGCAGGCCAAGCGCACCGGCCAGCTGACGTCCGACTCCCAGGCCATCCCCCTGGTGGTCCGTTCCGGTACCTCCCTTGACCTGAAGTACAACGTCAAGATTGAAGAAATCGACGAGTCCGGCAAGGTCGTCAACGAGGTGGGCACCGCCACCCGCTCCCTGGACAAGGACTACCTGCCGTTCGTCTCCAAGGATCCGTTCGCGCTGTCCTGGCCCGGCTCGACCGACCACACGTCGCTGCTGGGCGCCAATGGAAACTTCAACCAGGGCCTTTACACCCCCGCAAAATGGAGCACCGACTTCGCGGCAGCTCCGAAATACACCGATGCCGGCACGGCCGCCAACGGTGCCGTGGACAAGACCGCCGTTCCCGGTGAATGGGTAACCGTCAACCGCCTTCCCGAAAAGAGCGCCAACGGCGCCTCGGTGGACCAGACCCAGCGCGAGCCGGTGGACGAGCGCTCCTACCGGGACAACCTGTCCACCGGGCAGAAGCAGGCCTCGCCGCTGGCCATGGTGTACGGCACCTTCGACCCCGCAGCAGTGGCCGAGGCCTCCGGCGACGTCAACAAGCTGCCCCTGGGCGGCTACGACCCTACGCCGTTCACGATGGTCAAGGACGCCGAGGGCAAGGACGTTCCGGCCACGGAGCTTCAGCCCTCCCTCAGTGCCACCGGGCTGGCCAGCCAGTCCGCGGGCGCCATCACGGACTACTACGGCCTGGCCGCAGCCCGCGGCTACACCAACAACGCCAACGTCATCGACGCCATCCGGGTCCGGGCCAAGGCGCCTGGCAGCTGGAAGGAAGCACAGCCCGACGTCGAAAAGCTCGCCGCGGAGATCCGCGACATGGGACTGGAAGCCACCATCGTGGCTGGTTCAGCCCGTGAAGACGCCAGCATCTTCGTACCCGGCTACTCCAAGGACGACGCCGGCAAGGAATCGCCGCTGGGCACCGTCCAGCAGTCCTGGGTCCGGCAGAACGCCGCAGACGCCGTCACCGGATCGCTGTCCGGTACCAACGTCACCCTGCTCTTCCTGACCCTCTGCGGCGCAGCCCTGCTCACCGGGGCATCGACGGTCAGCTATATCCGTAAACGGCGCAGCGAGGCCGGAACCCTGCGTGCCATGGGCTGGACCCAGCGGAGGATCCGCAGCTGGGTGCTCGAGGAATTCGGGGTAGGTGCGGTCCTGCTGGCCGTGGCGGGCATCGCCTTGAGCCTCATCAGTTGGAGCCTGTCCACCGCGCTGGTGTGCGCCGCAGTCCTGGTGCTCTATGCAGCCGCGGCACTGTTTGCCGCCCAGCAGCTCAGGCACCGCGACGTCATCGACCAGGAACCGCAACACGACGAACGGCTGATCCCGGTGGACTCGCCGCTGACCTTCGCCAACCGCCAGCTGGGCACCAACAAGTTCAACACGCTGTCCCTGGCCGTGGCAGTGGGTGTCTTCGGCGCCGCCGTAGGCGGACTGATCGCACTGCTGATCGACATTCCCCGTGCAGCCGGCGCCAGCGCGCTCAGCGGACTTGCCGCAGCCAGCGTCGCGCTGCCCAGCATCCTGCTGGCCATCGCCGGCGTGGCCGTGGGACTCGTCCTCACCCTGGTCACGGGCAGGTTCGAACTGAACGCCAAGCGCCAGTACCTGGGCATCCTCGAGGCCATGGGCTGGAACCCTGACATGCTGCGTCAGGTCCGCCTGTTCGAAAACGCGCTGGTGGGAACCGTCGCCCTGCCCCTGGGCGTGCTGGGCGCCCTCGGCATCGGCCTCCTCCTGGCCCCCTACGCCGCGCTGTGGGCAGGCGTTGCCGGCCTCGTGGCAGTACTTTGCTGGATTCCAATTGCAACGAAAGTGGTCCAATGACAAACCCGACGAATGTCCAGCGGAGCCGCAGGGGCGGCGCCGGCGAGGTTCCCCTGCAGACCCGCGCCAACACCATCGTCAAGGCAGCTGACCACGCCACCCCGCTGGAGCTGAGTGACATCACCATCCGCTATGGCGGGGGCAAGGGCGGGGCCGAAGCCGTCAGCGTCGTGGAGGGTTTCGACCTGACGCTGCACGCGGGCGAGATGCACTGCGTCGCCGGCCGAAGCGGCTCGGGCAAGACCAGCATCCTCACGGTCGGCGCGGGTCTGACGCTGCCGACGTCGGGACGCGTCTTCTGGGAAGGCGATTCCCTGGAGAGCATGGGCGACGACGAAATCGCCGACCGCCGTCGCGCGCTGATCGGTTACGTGGACCAGGGCGGTGCCCTGATTGACGGCATGAGTGCCCTGGAGAACGTCCTCCTGCCTGCCGTTCCCGACGGCGAAGTGGACCAGCGCCGGGACATGGCCAAGGACCTCCTGGACCTGGTGGGCCTGGGCCGCCGCATGCGGCACCGTCCCGCGCAGCTGTCCGGCGGTGAGCGGCAGCGCGTCGCCATCGCCCGCGCCCTGATCCTGGGCACCCGCGTCCTGGTGGTGGATGAGCCCACGGCCAGCCTGGACCGTGCCTCTGCCAACCGCATCATCAGCATCCTCAAGGACACCACCTCGGACGGCATCGCCGTCCTGGTGGCGTCACACGACCATGAACTGGTCCGGCTGAGCGATAGCCTGACTGAACTGATCTAGCCCGTCCCTCCGCATCGAAGGTAACTGTCCGCACGTGACTGCTTCAGAGAAAACGCCGTTCTACATCACCACGGCCATCACCTACCCCAACGGCGTACCGCACATCGGCCACGCCTACGAGTACATCGCCACCGACGCCATGGCGCGCTTCAAGCGGCTGGACGGCTACGACGTGATGTTCCTGACGGGCACGGACGAGCACGGGATGAAGATCGCACAGACGGCCGAAAAGGAAGGCATCACTCCCAAGGAGCTGGTGGACCGGAACGCGGAAATCTACAAGGCGGCGCACGAGGCCCTCGGCATCACGTACGACCGCTTCATCCGCACCACGGACGAGGACCACTACGCGGCGTCGCAGGCCATCTGGAAGAAGATGGAAGCCAATGGCGACATCTACCTCGACAAGTACGAGGGCTGGTACTCCGTCCGGGACGAGGCGTTCTACGGCGAGGACGAGACCGTTGTGAAGGACGACGGCGTGCGGTACTCGAAGGAGACGGACACCGAGGTGACGTGGACGGCCGAGGAGAGCTACTTCTTCCGGCTGTCCGCCTACCAGGACAAGCTGCTGGCGCTCTATGAAGCCCAGCCTGAGTTCGGTGCCCCGCAGTCCCGGTTCAACGAAGTGATCAGCTTCGTCAAGCGCGGCCTGGAGGACCTGTCCATCAGCCGCACCACCTTCGACTGGGGCGTCCCGGTTCCGGGCAACAGCAACCACGTCATGTACGTGTGGGTGGATGCACTGACCAACTACCTCACCGGTGTGGGCTACCCGGACGTGGACTCGGAGAAGTTCCGCCGGTTCTGGCCGGCCGATGTCCACGTGATCGGCAAGGACATCTCCCGGTTCCACGCCATCTACTGGCCCGCCTTCCTCCTGAGCGCCGGCCTGGAACTCCCCAAGCGCGTCATGATCCACGGCTTCCTGCACAACAACGGTGTCAAGATGTCCAAGTCGCTGGGCAACGTCGTGGCACCGGCCGATTTCGTGGAGCAGTACGGCCTGGACCAGGTACGGTTCTTCTTCCTCCGCGAGGTGCCGTTCGGTGCTGACGGCAGCTACAACCACGAGGCCATTGTGGGCCGGATGAACTCGGACCTGGCCAACAACTTCGGCAACCTGGCGCAGCGTTCGCTGTCCATGGTGGCGAAGAACTGCGGGGGAGCAGTTCCCACGCCGGGCGCCTTCACGGACGCTGACACCGCCATCCTGGAACAGGCCGGCGGCCTGCTGGACAACGCGCGGGCTGCCTTCGACAAACAGGAATTCAGCCGCGCCCTCGAAGCCATCTGGGCGGTCCTTGGCGACACCAACGCCTACTTCGCTGAGCAGGCGCCCTGGGTGCTGCGGAAGACCGACGTCGAACGCATGAACACCGTCCTTTACGTCACCCTTGAGGTGCTGCGCATCGTGGCCATCCTGGCCCAGCCGGTGATGCCGGGTTCGACGGCGCGGCTGCTTGACGCCCTTGGCCAGCCGGAAGGGGACGCACGCCAGTTCGGCGCGGTGGCGACGCGCATCGCCGCCGGGACGCCGCTGCCTGCACCGGCGCCGGTGTTCCCCAAGTACGAGGATCCGGCAGAGGCGTAACCGGACGCCCCGAAAAACCAGATCCTGAAAAGGGCAGGAGCAGCGGAATCTCCGCGGCTCCTGCCCTTTCCTTCTAGTCCTGGTCTCTTTTGCTAGGCGGTGGCCAGTCCCTCCACCGGGGACAGGCGCGCCGCACGCCGGGCAGGAATCACCGAAGCCACCAGGCCGGCCACAACTGCCACCGCCAGCACGCCCGCCAGCTGCAGCCAGGGGACCACTGGCGTGACCGCGGCCAGGCTGCCCAGCGCCGAACGGGCGCCCAGCCAGCCGTACACCGTTCCCAGGGCTGAGCCGAGCAGCGCCGCGACGCCGGCCACCAGTGCGGCCTCCAGGGCAAGCATTCCGCGGAGCTGGCCACGGGTGAGGCCCAGTGCCCTCAGCAGGGAGTTCTCGCGCGTCCGCTCCAGCACGGACAGGGACAGCGTGTTGGCCACGCCAATCAGCGCGATCAGTACCGCGACCCCCAGGAGGCCGGTGACCACCAGCAACAACACGTCAATGACCTCGTTGAAGGTAACCCGCTCGATGGCTGCGCCGCTGACCGCTCCGCTGGCCACCCCCGTTGCCGTGGCAACGGCGGACTGGATGTCCTTGATGCGGTCCCCGGACAGCTGCCCGCCGCCGGGGGCGTCGGCCAGCCGGATCCAGACCGCAGCGCCCGACACCGCAGCATCCCGTTCTGCTACGCCGGCCCCGGCTGCACCGTGGGCGGGCCTGAACTGGGGGGCTGTCTCGCTGGAGACCAACGGTGGCATGTTCCGGGTCCGCAGGACCACTGCCTCCAGGGCCACAGGACCTGCAGTTCCGTCCACCTGCGCCGTACCGGCCTGCGATCCTTCGGGCAGGTAGATTTTGCCCGGCTCCAGGACCAGTGAAGCGTCACGCAACAGGTTCGCCGCCTCCGGCGGATCCAGCGAGTAAACGGGGCTCTCCAGGCCGTCGCTGCCGGTCCGTCCCACCACCGGCAGCAGGGCTGCCGCGGCCACGCCGTCAACCCGGGACACGGCTTCCCGCTGGGCGGAGGTGAGCGCCTGGCCCGTGGACCCGGCGCTGACGGCCATGTCCACCGGATAGGTTTCCGCGAGGGCATCATCGAATGCCTGGCGCGCAGTGGCCGCTCCGGTCATCATGAGGGCCACCAAAGTGACTCCGATCAGCAGGGCGGCAGCCGTCACCGAAGTCCTCGCAGGGTTGCGGACGGCGTTGAGCGCAGCCAGCTTTCCGGGGACGCCGGCGGGAGCGGCCAGCCGTCCCGCCAGACCCACCAGCCGGGGCACGAACAGCGTGGCGCACAGCAGCACCCCGATGAAGGAGAGTACGCCGCCGGCAAAGGCCACCACCAGCATCACGCCGGCCGCGCCAAAGGCCAGCAGCGGAACGCCCAGGGCGAGGGCAGCAAGGCCCATGACCAGCCTCACCCGGCCGCGCCGGTTCCCGATGCCTGCATCATCGGACGGGCGCAGGGCAGCGAGCGGGGCCACGGCCGTCGCCGCCCGGGCAGGAACCATGGCGGCGGCCACGGTCAGGACCGTGCCCACGGCCAGGCCCGCCACAATGGACGACGCCGGCACGGCCATGGTCGCGAAGGCCATGTCCGGCTGTGTCCCGGCCCAGCCGATCAGGGATGCCATCAGGCCAACGGCGGCGAGCACGCCGGCCGCAGAGGAGACCAGGCCTACCACCAGGGCTTCGGCCAGGACGGAATTGCGCACCTGCGTCCGGGCGGCGCCCAGGCACCGGAGAAGCGCGAGTTCCCGGGTGCGCTGGGCCACCAGCACCGCGAAGGTGTTGGAAACCACCAGGCCGGAAACCAGCAGGGCGATCCCGGCGAAAGCCAGCAGGACCACCGTCAGTTCGTCCTGGCCGCCGGTCATCAGGGCCACCTGGGCCGTGACCTGCTCGTCGGCTGTTTTGACCTGTGCTTCGGCTCCGGTGCCGGCAAGCGCTGCCAGCGCGCCCGCCCTGGCCGCGGCAATGTCGGTGCCTGGCGCCAGCGCGAGCTGGATGCTGGCATAGCCGTCTGCCGCGCCCGAGCCGGCGTCGGGTCCCTGGCCAGCCGCCGCCAGTGCACTGACCGCAGGAGTTCCGGCGAGCAGCTGCGGGAGCGCGGACGCGAACGGGTCATGGCTGCCGCGGAGGATCCCCGTGACCGTCATCGCCATGGTGGTGGCGCCGTCCGGAACCCTGAGCACCAGGGAGTCGCCGACGTGCAGCCCGTAGCGCCCGGCGGTGTCACTATCCACCGCGACGCCGTCGGCCCGCGAGGGCAGCGCACCATCGGCAACGGCTGCTGTTTCCAGGGCCTCGGGCGCCAGGTTGCGGGCCTGGGCGAAGATTTCCTGGCCGCCGGCCGTAAACTCCGTGTACGCCTGCAGGCGTCCGTAGGCTTCGCTGACGCCGGGTACCCCGCGGACCGCTGCCAGGGCCGCACCGTTAAAGGTTCCCCCATCCGGGGTGGCGATGAGCCCCGCCTTGCTGTAGGCCTCGCCGAGGCTGGCGCCCAGCGACGCCCTGGTGCTGGCGCCGACCATAAGAGTGGTGGACAGGAACGCCACCGACAGCATGACGGCCAGGCCGACGGCGATGAACCGCCGGCTGTGCGACTGGAATTGCGAGAGGGCAACGCGCAGCACGCTCAGCCTCCCAGCTTGCCGAGGGCGGCAAGGACGGACGCGGCGGTGGGTTCGGCGATCTCGCCCACCAGGTTGCCGTCACTCATCAGGACAACCCTGTCGGCGTAGCTGGCTGCCACGGGATCGTGGGTGACCATGATGATGGTCTGGCCCATTTCGCGGCTGCTGCGGCGCAGCAGTGCCAGGACTTCGCCGCCGGCTGTCGAATCAAGGTTGCCAGTGGGTTCGTCCCCGAAGACCACGTCCGGCCGGGTCAGCAGGGCCCGCGCCACGGCAACCCGCTGCTGCTGGCCGCCGGAGAGTTCATGTGGCCGGTGCCGGAGCCTGTCCTTGAGGCCCAGCGTGGACACCACGGTGTCGAACCAGGCGGTATCGGTGGCTTTGTTGGCCAAAGCCAGCGGCAACGTGATGTTCTGTTCCGCAGTGAGTGTGGGCACCAGGTTAAACGCCTGGAAGACAAACCCGATCCGGTCGCGGCGCAGCGCTGTGAGCTGCTTGTCGTTAAGTGCCGTGATGTCCGTACCGCCCACCAGGATTTGTCCGGAGTCCGCGGTGTCCAGGCCGGCCAGGCAGTGCATCAGGGTCGACTTGCCCGAGCCGGAGGGTCCCATGATTGCGGTGAAGCGGCCGGCGTCGAAGTTGACGCTGACCTCTCGCAGGGCACTCACGCGGGTGGCGCCGCGGCCGTAGTTCTTGGTGAGGGACACTGCCTGGACGGCGGGGGAGGAAGTGGCGTTATCCCTGTTCAAACCAGGGTGGGCATGCACGGAAGTTGTCATGGTTCCACGCTATGGGCCGGCACCCGGCCGGGGGATCGGCCGGGGGTCTGGTCCTGCCAAGGCCCGCCTCATACCGTGGTCTGAGCCCGGCACTTGGGGTGTCAGCCTCCGGGAGTGACCACTCCGGTCTCGTAAGCGATCACCACGGCCTGCACCCGGTCGCGGGCCCCCAGCTTGGCCAGGATATGCCCCACATGGGTTTTCACCGTCGCTTCGGACACGAACAGGCCTGCCGCAATCTCAGGATTGGACCGTCCCTGCGCAATAAGCTGGAACACCTCGCGCTCGCGGGTGGTGAGCCGCTGGACGGCCGCGTGGTGTTCCGGACGTTCATTGCCCTGGCTGCGCAGCAGTGGTGCCACATGGTCCAGGAGCCGCCGGGTGGTGGACGGGGCGATCACTGCGTCCCCGCGGTGGACGGTCCGGATGGCCTCCAGCAGTTCCTCCGGGGGAGCGTCCTTCAGCAAGAACCCACTGGCACCTGCCTGAATGGCTGCCAGTGCGTACTCGTCAAGGTCGAAGGTGGTCAGCACCACCACCCGGAGCTCTGCCCTGGCCGAACCGGCGGGAGCCGCCAACGCACTTTCCATCAGTCTCCGGGTGGCTTCTATCCCGTCCATCCCCGGCATCCGGACATCCATCAGGACCACGTCGGCCGCCACCGCACCGAGTGCCTGCAGCGCCTCAAGGCCGTTACCCGCTTCGACCACCACATCGAGGTCCGGCTGGGAGTTGATCAGCATCCCAAACCCCGACCTGACCAACTGCTGGTCATCCACCAGGGCAACCCTGATCCTGTCCGCAGGCGGGTGTTCTTCCAGGTGTGTCATTGCTCAGGCCTCTGTGTAGGGGAGGAAAGCCGAGACCAGGAAGCCCCCGCCCGCGGCCGGTCCGGCCTCCAACGAACCATCGTAGAGGCTGATCCGCTCCCGCATTCCGCGCAGGCCGTTGCCGCCGTGTTCCGCATTTTCGCCGGCGTAGTCAGCGGAGGCGCCCCGGCCGTCGTCGTACACCTCGATCTGCAGCCCCCGCTGCTGCCACCGGAGGGCGGCGCTGGCGCTGGCCCGGGGCCCGGCATGTTTGAGCACATTGGTGAGAGCCTCCTGGAGTACCCGGTAGGCGGTGAGTTCGGCACCCGGTGGAAGGCCCCGGCGCGGTGAGCCCTGCTGTTCAAAGTCCAGGGGAAGCCCTGCCGCCCGGAAACCGAGGAACAGCTCATCCACGTCTGACAGCCCGGGCAGTGGGCGGGTGGTGGCCCCGTCGCCGTGCCGCAGCACGCCCAGCAGGCGCCGCATTTCCGCCAGTGAGGTCCGCGCCGTGGCGGCGACGGTGGCCAGTGTTTCGGTGGCGACCGAAGGGTTGGTTGCCGCGGCGTACCTGGCGCCGTCGGACTGGGTGATGATCACGGACAGGGAGTGGGCCACGATGTCGTGCATTTCCCGGGCGATGTGGGCGCGTTCATCGGCGGCGGCCAGGGACCGTTCCTGCTGTTGTTCGATTTCGAGCCTGCGGGCGCGGTCCGACAGGGTCTGGAGTTGCTGGCGCCGCACCCGGGTAAGGTCGCCCAGGGTCCAGCTGAACAGGACCAGCATCCAGATCAGCACCGTATACACCGCGCTGATGGTCAGGCCAAGGACCCCGGTTTCGGCGGTGCTGCTCAGGTTGCGGCTGGTCAGGAGCACTCCGCCCAGCAGGCCGAGGCCGAGCACGGTGCGGCTGGCCCAGGCGGGACCGTAGGCGGCAACGGCGTAGATGATCAGCGGGACAGCCACCAGGCCCGCCAGGGGCTCCAGCCCGGCAGCCCACAGCGCCAGGCATGCGAGCACAATGGCTGCCGCCGCCCGGACCGGGCTGGTCCGCCGCCAGGCCAGTGGAATCACCAGTGCGCTGGACAGGAGGAAATGGCCTGGCCTGTCGGCGAGGAGATAGACCGGGCCGCAGAACAAAAGGACTGCGATCATGAGCGCCAGGTCCACCCGGAAGGTGTTAACCCGGAGCCACTGATAGAGCTTGTGCCGTCTTTCCACCCGGGAACTCTATGCTGTTGGGGGCGCTGCCGGCCTCATACCGGAGACTGATCTCCGCTTTCCGTGTCCCCACCAGTGGCATCCAGGGAGCCGCCGTGTCTGAATAGTGAGACAGGTTGACCAGCATATGGAAGCTTTGGCTACCCTGAAAGTATGAGCGCATCCTCCATTGACCTTGCAGTAATTCCCGGCGACGGCATCGGCCCCGAAGTCATCGCCGAGGCAGTCAAAGTACTGGAAAAGGCTGTTGCCGCGGAGGGAGTGGAGCTCAAGCAGACCCACTACAAGCTTGGCGCCGAGCACTGGCTTGCCACCGGGGAGACCCTGCCGGACGAGGTCCTGGCGGACCTGCGCACCCGCGATGCCATCCTGTTCGGCGCTGTCGGGGCAGCCCCCGGTGACACCCGCATCCCCTCCGGGATCATCGAGCGCGAGATGCTCCTGAAGCTGCGCTTCAGCCTCGACCACTACGTCAACCTGCGCCCGTCAAGGCTGTACGGAACCGTCGGCAGCCCCCTCGCCAACCCGGGCACCATTGATTTCATCGTGGTCCGGGAAGGAACCGAAGGCCCTTACGTGGGCAACGGCGGCAGCCTGCGCGCCGGCACCCCGCATGAGGTAGCCACCGAGGTGTCCCTGAACACCGCCCACGGCGTGGAGCGCGTGGTCCGCGATGCCTTCCGGCGCGCCAGCGCCCGTGAACGCAAGCACGTCACCCTGGTCCACAAGCACAACGTCCTGGTCTTCGCGGGGCACCTCTGGAAGCGCACCGTCGAGGCCGTGGCCCAGGAGTTCCCCGAGGTCACCCACGACTACCTGCACGTGGACGCCGCCACCATCTTCATGGTCACCGACCCGTCCCGCTTCGACGTCATTGTCACCGACAACCTTTTCGGTGACATCCTCACGGACCTGGCTGCCGCCATCACGGGCGGCATCGGGCTGGCCGCCAGCGGAAACATCAACATGGACCGGACTGCGCCTTCCATGTTCGAGCCCGTCCATGGTTCCGCGCCGGACATCGCCGGCCAGGGCAAGGCCGATCCGACGGCGGCCATCCTCTCCGCCGCACTTCTCCTGGACCACCTTGGCTATGCCGAAGCGGCCCGGAAGATCGAAGCGGCGGTAGTGGCCGACGTCGAAAAGCGCGACGGCACCGCCCGCAGCACCACCGCCGTCGGCGACGCCATAGCCGCCGGACTCTGACCCGCGCCGGAGCCACCGGCATCGGGCGTAAGCTTGTCTCGAATTACCAAATGCCGCCACCTTCGTTCAGCGCTGAACCCCGGCGGCCGATCGTGGAGGAACCATGACCCAGACTGCCCATGGCGTCGAATTCAGCCTGCAGCCTTCGGCGAACCCGAAGACTGCAGAACAGCGTGAAGCCATCCTGGCGAACCCGGGATTCGGCAACTACTTCACCGACCACACTGCCGTCGTCGACTACAGCGTCGACGCGGATGGCAATGGCGGCTGGCACGACCCCCGGGTCGAAGCCTACGGACCCATCGTCCTGGATCCTTCTGCGGCCGTCTTCCATTACGGCCAGGAGATCTTTGAAGGGCTCAAGGCCTACCGCCACGCCGACGGCTCCGTCTGGACATTCCGTCCGGAGGCCAACGCGGCCCGGCTGAACAAGTCCGCACGCCGGCTGGCCCTGCCTGAACTGCCGGTGGAGTACTTCCTCGGCGCCATCCGGGAGCTTGTGGCCGCGGACAAGGACTGGGTGCCCAACGGTGACGGTGAGGCCCTCTACTTGCGGCCGTTCATGATCGCCACCGAGGCCTTCCTCGGCGTCCGCGCCGCACGCGAGGTCTCCTTCCGGGTCATCGCGTCGCCTGCCGGCAACTACTTCGGCGGCGAGCTCAAGCCGGTCTCCATCTGGATTTCACGCGAATACGCCCGTGCAGGGCGGGGCGGAACGGGCGATGCGAAGTGCGGCGGCAACTACGCCGCGTCCCTGATCGCCCAGCAGGAAGCGGAAGCCAACGGCTGCAAGCAGGTTCTCTTCCTCGACCACTTCAACGACGACGCCGTGGAAGAACTCGGCGGCATGAACGTCTTCTTCGTCATGAAGGACGGTTCCCTGGTCACGCCCGCCCTGACCGGCACCATCCTCGAAGGCGTCACCAGGATGTCCGTCATGCAGGTGGCCAAGGACATGGGCCGGGACGTCACCGAGCGCAAGATCACCCTCGATGAATGGCGCGACGGCGTTGCCTCCGGCGAAATCACGGAGGTCTTTGCCTGCGGTACCGCGGCCGTCATCACCCCCATCGGGGTCCTCAAGGACGCCACCGAATTCATCGGCTCGGAGGACGCCAAGGCCGGCGAAACCACCATGGCCATCCGCGAGCAGCTGCTGGGCATCCAGACCGGCACCGTTCCGGACACCCACGGATGGCTGACCCGCCTCGCCTAAGCTGGCCAACGGCTCGATAACGCACGACGGCGCCTGCCGGACTTCGGTCCAGACAGGCGCCGTCTGCGGTTAACCCCGGCGCCGGTCCCGGGCTTGTTCGCGCATCCGAACCGTGGAGGTCGGGTTTCGCGAAGAAGCTTCGGAACGGTGCGCGCTGGGGTGATTAAAGGGCGTACGACGGCGGTCAGCGCCGGGCTGCCTTTCGGGCGGCATTCTTCAGGGCTTTGCGGGACACCGGCTTCAGGGCCTTCCGGGCAGCCTCTTCAGCCAGAGCGTGCTGGCGCCGGGCGTCGATGATGTCGTTGAACAGCGATGAGGCAAACACCCCGCCGTCCTGCGCGTACACCTCGTAGGGATAGCCCTCGAAGGCGGCGGGGAGCGTACCGGCGCTGTAGGGTTCCCTTCCCGTGGCCTTGGCGGCCGCGTCCCCCAGCGCCCAGCTACGGGTCAGGTGCCCGGTGAGGTTTTCACCGGCGAAAGCTGCGGCATCACCCGACACAGCGGCACGCTTCAGGAGTTCCTCGAGTTCGCCGGCCAGGATCCCGGCCGCCTGAGCGTCTGCTGTGTCCGCTGTATCCAAGGTGGCGAGTTCCGCTCCGGCCGCGTCCACTGCTTCACTCCAGTCGGCCGTCCCGCGGAACGTCTTCCACGTGGGAAACCAGACCACGGTGCCTGCCGCGTGGTTGTGGATGTGCAGGAGCCCGGTGCTCTTCTCCGTCGATGAGTGGTCGTGGTTGTCCGCTTCAGCGTTGGCGATGAGCTCTGCAATGGTGGGTGCGCTGGTCATGGATGTATCCGGCTTCCTGGTGGTGGGTGGGGCGTCATTTGTGGTCAACCCACGCGGGTGTTCGATCTATTCCAGCCAGTGATCCGGCGCCGGTGATCGGGAAGCCCCGGCACATCGGTGCAAGGATGGGGCTGTGACTCCAGATCCCGCCGCCACACTTCAGCGCAGTTCCGGCCTGACCCGGTTCATCCTTGCGCCCAATCCCGGGCCCATGAGCCTGGACGGAACCAACTCCTACGTCCTCGCCGCGCCCGGCAGCCCCACCGCGGTGGTGGTGGATCCCGGACCGGACGACGAAGACCACCTGCTGGCGCTGGCGCGCGCGGCCGCCGTCGAACTCGTCCTCATCACCCACCGGCACGCCGACCACACGGCCGGTTCGTCGAAGCTGCACCAGCTGACCGGCGCCCCCGTCCGCGCCGCGGATCCCGCCCACTGCCACGGCGGGGCAGCGCCGCTGCGGGACGGCGAGGTGGTCCGCGCCGCGGGGCTCGAACTGACAGTCCTGGCCACTCCGGGACACACCTCCGACTCGGTCTGCTTCCATCTGCCCGGCGACGGGCCGGACGGGTCCGTCCTGACCGGCGACACCATCCTGGGCAGGGGAACCACCATGCTGGACTATCCCGACGGGACGCTGGGGGACTACCTGGCCACCCTGGACCGGCTTGAGGCCTTGGGGCCGGCCACGGTCCTGCCGGCCCACGGACCCGTCCTGCCCTCGCTGGCAGAGGTTGCCCGCGGCTACCGGGCGCACCGCCACGAACGCCTGGAGCAGATCCGCGAAGCCTTGGGCCGGCTGGGCCGGGACGCGTCCGCCGGCGACGTGGCGGACGCCGTCTATTCCGACGTCGGACCTTCCGTTAGGCGCGCCGCCGAGATGTCAGTGGCCGCGCAGCTGCACTACCTGCGGGAGGGGTCCGGCGATGCGGGGGCCCACCGGGGAAACGGTAGGGTATGAACCATGCGTATTGCGAGGTTTGTTGTCGATTCCGATCCCCTCTACGGCGTCGTTGAAGGTGACGCCGGCAGCGAGGAAATTACCGTCATCCAGGGTGACCCGTTCTTCAATGGCGTGGAGCGCACGTCCGTCCGCCACAAGCTGGAGGACGTCCGGCTGCTGGCCCCGATCATCCCGCGCAGCAAGGTGATCGGCGTCGGCCGGAACTTCGTGGAGCACGCCCACGAGCTCGGCAACGATGTGCCTGCCCAGCCGCTGCTGTTCCTGAAGCCGAACACGGCCGTCGTCGGCCCGAACGATCCCGTGGTGCTGCCGGAGTTTTCCGAGGAAATCTCCTTTGAGGCCGAGCTGTGCGTGGTCATCGGCCGGATCTGCAAAGACGTCCCCGAGGACCGCGTGGACGACGTCATCTTCGGCTACACCTGCGGCAACGACCTCACGGCCCGCGACGTCCAGAAAACCGACCTGCAGTGGACCCGCGCCAAGGGCTTCGATACCTCCGCGCCGCTCGGCCCGTGGATTGAAACCGAGCTGGACACCGAGGACCTGCAGATCCAGGGCAGGCTCAACGGCGAAGTGCGCCAGGACGGCAACACCAACCAGATGATCCGCGGTGTGCGGGAACTGGTGTCCATCGTCTCCCAGGCGTTCACCCTCCTGCCCGGCGACGTCATCATGACCGGTACTCCTGCCGGCGTGGGCCTGGTCACCGCCGGAGACCGGTACGAAGTGGAAATCGAAGGCATCGGCCGGCTGTCCAACCCGATCGTCCGCCGCTAAGGGACAGGCCGCGGTGGCGGCAGGCGCCAGACGGTAAAGTTGAAGCCACTATGACTATCGCTTCTTCGTCGCCTGCCGCCTCCATCCCGCCTGTTACCGCGGAAACACCCGTCCGGGTCCGTTTCTGCCCCTCACCCACCGGCACCCCGCACGTGGGCCTGATCCGCACCGCCCTGTTCAACTGGGCCTACGCACGGCACACCAAGGGCACCCTGGTGTTCCGCATCGAGGATACGGACGCGGCACGGGACAGCGAGGAGAGCTACCACCAGCTGCTGGACGCGCTGAAATGGCTCGGCATCGACTGGGACGAGGGCGTCGAGGTGGGCGGCCCGCACGAACCCTACCGGCAGTCCCAGCGCAGCGACATCTACCAGGACGTCATCAAGCGGCTGCATGAGGGCGGCTTCATCTACGAGTCGTACTCCACACCGGACGAGATCGAAGCCCGCCACCGTGCCGCCGGCCGCGACCCCAAGCTCGGCTACGACGGGTACGACCGGCACCTGACCGAGGAGCAGCTGGCCCAATACCGGGCCGAGGGCCGCCAGGCCGTCCTCCGCCTCCGGATGCCCGATGAGGACCTGACCTTCAACGACCTGGTCCGCGGCGAGATAACCTTCCGCGCCGGTTCGGTTCCGGACTTTGCCGTGGTTCGGGCCAACGGCGCACCGCTGTACACCCTGGTCAACCCGGTTGACGACGCCCTGATGGGCATCACCCACGTGCTCCGCGGTGAAGACCTGCTCAGCTCCACCCCCCGGCAGATTGCGCTCTACCGTGCCCTGTACGCCATTGGCGTGGCCGAGTACATGCCGGAGTTCGGACACCTGCCGTACGTCATGGGGCAGGGCAACAAGAAGCTTTCCAAGCGCGATCCCGAGTCCAGCCTCTTCCTGCACCGGGAGCGGGGCTTCATCCCGGAGGGCCTGCTGAACTACCTGTCCCTGCTGGGCTGGTCCCTCAGCGCCGATGAAGACATCTTCACCGTGCAGCAGCTGGTGGAGAACTTCGACATCCACGATGTCCTGGCCAACCCCGCACGCTTCGACCTGAAGAAGGCCGAAGCCATCAACGGCACGCATGTGCGGATGCTCGCCCCGGAGGATTTCCGGAACCGGGTGGCGCACTACCTGCGTGAAGCCGGCCTGGTGGGGGAGATCCTGACCGACCGCGAAGAGGAGATCGTCACGGAAGCGGCGCCCCTGATCCAGGAGCGCATCACCCTGCTGGGTGAGGCACCGGAAATGATCGCCTTCCTGTTCAAGGCCGACGACGCCATCGACGTCGCCGACGACGCCCGCAAGGGCCTGCCGGAGAACCTGGCCGAAGTCCTGGATGCAGCGATCAGCGCCCTTGAGCCCATCGCTGACTGGAATCCGGAGACCATCCAGGCGGCCCTCAAGCAGGCCCTCGTCGAAGACCTGGGACTGAAGCCACGCCTGGCCTTTGGACCGGTCCGCACTGCCGTGTCCGGCCGCCGCATCTCGCCGCCGCTGTTCGAGTCGATGGTGATCCTGGGCAAGGATGCCTCACTCCGCAGGCTCCGGGCTTTCCGCGGCTGATGGCTGTGGCCAGTTTCGCTGCCGGCGGCATCCTGGAGACCCGCGTGGGTACCGTCCGGGGCGTCCTGTTCGATATCGACGACACGCTCGTGGATCTCGAATATTCCATGACCACTGCATTGCGTGAGGTCAGCGAGCATCTCCTGCCCGGGCTCGACCAGTCCGGGTGGGAGCGGTTCGGCCGTATCTTTACCCATGAGACCACGCATTACTACGACCAGTACCTTGCGGGGGAGCTGACATTCAATGAGCAGCGCCTCCTGCGGGGCCGGGCTGCTTTGGGACACTTCGGCATCGAACTGGCGGACGGCGAGGAATCCCACCAGTGGCTGAGCGCCTACATCCAGAAGCAGCCGTCCTACGTGAAGCCGTTCCCGGACGTCCTGCCTCTGCTCGATGTTTTGGACCGAGCGGGGATCCCTTACGGGGCCGTCAGCAACAACGTCCATGACTACCAACGGGCGAAACTGGACGGCGCGGGCCTGGAACGTGTGGCGCACCTCGTGGGCACCGACACTTTGGGGGTGGCCAAGCCCAACCCGGCGATCTACCTCGAGGGTGTCCGGCTCCTTGGGACGGCCCCCTCCGAAACCCTGTACGTGGGCGACAATATGCTGCTGGATGCGGAAGGCTCGACGGCGGCCGGCCTCCAGGGCGTGTGGCTGAACCGGAACGCCGAAACCGCGGCGCACTTTTCAGGAGCCGCGGTTTCCACGCTGGCGGAATTGGTCCCGCTCTTCCACTAGGAGCAGCGCCGGTTCAGTGCAGCTGGTCCGCCGCGGTCCAGTCCGCCGTCGATAAGCCCGCCCCGCTCAGTCCGTTCCCGGACGGGCGGAGCGGCGGCGCAGGACGAGGAAGGCTGCGACGCCGGCGGCCAGCAGCAGCGCGACGAGCAGCAGCGCCGTCGCCGGACCGTTCAGCCACGACGACGGCGATACTGCCGCCACCTTGGCCTGCAACTCTTCCGTACCGGCGGCAAGCTGCGAGTTCCCGTTGGCGGGGCTGCCCGCGCCCTCCGCCAGCTTGCCCGAACCATCGTCGAGCTTGCCGTTGCCCTCCGCGAGCTTTCCTGTGCCTTCAGCCAGCTGGCTGCTGCCGGCCTGAAGCTTGCCTGCCCCGGCGCTTAGCTGCACGGTGCCGTCAGAGAGGGCCTGCGCCCCCGCGAGCAGGCCGGGGTTTGCCGGGTCTCCGTCGCCGTTGATCCCTGTCATGAGTTTGGCGGTGCCGTCATGGAGTGTGTTGGCGGCGTAGATCAGTCCCGGCTTCTCCGGGTCCCCGGGAACACCGTCCATGCCGGTGCGGATCTTTGCCGTGCCGTCGGCCAACAGTGAAGTGCCCAGGACCACTCCCGGGTTGTGCGGGTCCGTGGAGTTGAGCCGCTCCGCCAGTGTGGCAAAGCCTGCGGTGAGCCTGCCGGCACCGGCATTCAGCTCGTCCGCTCCCGCAGTGAGCGTGCTGGTTCCGGCCTTGAGCCTGCCTGCGCCGTCGCTGAGGGCAACCGCCCCGGAGTCGAGTTTTTCGGCACCGGCATTGAGCTGGGCTGCCCCCGAGTAGGCCCTGCGGCCGCCTTCGGCAAGCTTGGCGATCTTGTCTTTGAGCAGGCCGATCGGCACCAGGCCCTGGGGGCCGTTCGCCGCGGACTCGAGCTGGTCAAGACCCTGGCTGAGCGCAGCCAGCCCATCTCCCTTCGCGGGTCGTTGCCCGCTCCGGGGTATCCCTCAAGCCGATCCGTCCCGGCCTTGAGCTGGGCTGTGCCGTCCCGCAGTGCCGCCGCGCCGGCGTTGAGGGTGCCTGCACCGGTGTCCAGCAGTCCTGCGCCGGTAGAGAGGCGGCTGGTTCCTGCCGCCAATTGCCCTGCGCCGTCCGCAAGGTTGTTGGGCGCGTTCCCGGCCGGCGTGGGAGTCAGGGCAGTGGAAAGCTCGACGGCACCTGCCTGGAGCTTCCTGGCGCCGTCATCGACCTGGTAGACACCCGGAACGAGCCTGTTAACCACGTCGTTTTGGAGCTTTGTGGTGCCTGCATGCAGTTTGTCCGCTCCGGGTGCCAATTTGTCCCGGACCCCGGAGTAGATCTCACCTGCCCCGGATTGGAGGGCTACGGCGCCGGTGCTGAGTGCCTTGGACCCGTCTTCCAGCTTGGCTGAGCCGTCCCTGACCCGGCCGGCGCCGGAGTTTGCGGCTCCAGCGCCGGTGGCGAGCTGGCCAGAGCCGTCCCTGAGTTGGGCCGCACCGGCTGCTGCTTTCGCGGCGCCGTCACTGAGCCGGGCGGCGCCGCCGGAGATCTGGCCGGTGAGATAGGTGTAGAAGGCAAGGAGCAGGACAAGTAACAGGGATAAGGCGAAAATTGCAATGGTTTGGGACCGGCTCTTGCGGCCGTCTGCCGCAATGGCTGCTGTACGGGTTGTCAACGCTGACTTCCTAACCCGCCCCCGGACGACGCTGCCCGGCGGCGAAGACCATGGTGGTTGGAACGGTTCCAGTGCTCTGGATTGCCCGAATGGGAGGGCATTAGCAGGTTACTGATGAGTAACTTACTCGACAGTAACTTTTAAGCTTTGCCGTTGGGCAAGGGTGGAATCCGTGGCAGTTCCGGGCGCGGGGGAGGGGCCGGCCGCCTCGATTTGTGCGAGCCGAAAGTCTCGGGTAGAGTATTTTCTCGTGCTGAGGCGCACGGAGCAGGGCGAAGGCCTTGAAGACCGGGCCCGAAAGTGTCATTGGGATATGGTGTAATTGGCAACACTACGGTTTCTGGTACCGTCATTCTAGGTTCGAGTCCTGGTATCCCAGCTCTGGTTTGAACATGTTCTGCATGTTCACATCAGAAGGTTTCAATCGGTTCGCCGATTTGAATCCAAAGCAAAGTGTATGAAATACTCACTGAGCTTGAACGGCGGAAACGCCAAAAAAGTTACTTGGCCCCATCGTATAGCGGCCTAGTACGCTGCCCTCTCACGGCGGTAACGCGGGTTCGAATCCCGCTGGGGTCACCATCAAAATGGTCCCGGGCAATAAGCCCGGGACCATTTTTTGTATTCGCGACCCGATTCAATTCTTCCCCAGCTCGCAGCTGGGTCAATTCCTTCTCAGCTCCCAGCTGGCATGATGTTGCTGTGACCCCACCGAATGAGAATCGCCCGGCGGACCGGCAGGAGCAACGGAACGAGGCGGCCGTGTCCCTGCTTGGACAGGTCCGCGGCACCTTGGCGGAGGTTGCCTTGCCCCTTGCCCTGCCGGGGGCGGAGCAGGGGCGGCGTGATGCCGCGGCCGGTGTGGCCCAGCTCGACGATTACATCCTTCCCCGCTACCGCAGCCTCGACGCCCCGCTGCTGGCCGTCGTCGGCGGGTCAACCGGAGCCGGAAAGTCCACCCTGGTCAATGCGTTGGCGGGCCATCCTGTCACCCGTTCCGGTGCCATCCGCCCCACAACCCGCCAGCCGATTCTCTTGCACCATCCTGCGGAAGCCGGCTGGTTCGAGGGCAGCCGGGTCCTGCCGGGCCTCGGCCGGATCCGGGGTGCCCTGTCCGCCGGACCGGTCCCTGCAGCCCATACCGTGACGGGACCGGACGCCGGGACCGTCTCCTCGCTGGTCCTGCTCGCCGATGACGCCGTTCCGGCGGGCATTGCGCTCCTCGACGCTCCCGACGTTGATTCCATTTCCGATGACAACCGGAAGCTGGCCGGCCAGCTGCTTGCAGCCGCGGATCTGTGGATCTTCGTCACCACGGCCAACAGATATGCCGACGCCGTTCCTTGGCGGCTGCTCCTGGATGCGGCCGCGAGGGACATCATGGTGGCGGTGGTCCTGGACAGGGTACCGCCGGGCGCGGAAGAAGAAGTCGTCGAGGATTTGCGGCGACTCCTCGACGCTGAGGGCCTGTCGGGTGCCCAGCTCTTTGTCATCCCCGAGTCCACGCTGGATCCGCTGGGAATGCTGCCCGCGGAGGCTGTCCTCCCGCTGCGGAACTGGCTCGTCGGCCTGGCCGCTGACGCCGGAGGCCGGGCCGACGTTGCGCGCCGCACCCTCAACGGTGCGGTGCGGGCACTGGCCGGCAGGGTTGCGGGGATCGCCGCATCCGCCGCAGAGCAGCAGCGCGCGGCCGCTGCCTTGGAGGCCGGCGTCGGAGCCGCGTACCGGGACGCGGGCATCAGGATCCTCGATGCCACGCGGGACGGCGCCTTGCTCCGCGGGGAAGTACTGGCCCGCTGGCAGGACTTTGTGGGTACCGGTGAATTCTTCCGGACCCTCGAGCAGAACGTGGGCCGCTTCCGCGACCGGCTGGGTGCCTTCTTCCGCGGTGAACCGCCGCCGGCCATCAAGGTCGAAGCAGCCATCGAAACGGGCCTGCAGGCCGTCATCGTCGATGAGGCTGCAAACGCCGCCGAGGAATCCGATCGCCGCTGGCGGTCCGACCCGGCGGGCCGGCAGCTGCTGGGCACAGACGACCTCTCGGGGGCCGGCCCCGGTTTCGCGGACCGGGCAGCACAGGAGATCCGCGCCTGGCAGGAGACGCTGATGGAACTTATCCGCACGGAGGGCCAGGGAAAGCGGACCCAGGCCCGGTGGCTATCCTTCGGCATCAACGGGCTGGGTGCCGCACTGATGATCGTCGTCTTCTCGATGACAGCAGGCCTGACAGGGCTGGAGGTCGGTGTGGCAGGGGGAACCGCCGTCGTGGGCCAACGCCTGCTCGAGGCCGTGTTCGGTGAAGATGCTGTGCGCCGGATGGCCGAAAAGGCACGCACTGACCTGGCTGCCCGCTGCCAGCGGCTGCTCGAAGAGGAACAGCAGCGGTTCCTGGACCGGCTCCCGGCCGCAGACGCGACGGCGGCCGGCATGCTCGACAGCCAGGCAGATGCGCTGGCCCGCCTGGCGGGTACCGCGTGAGCCGGCACAGCGGCGCCCGCGATTCATCACGGCTGGACCGGCGGCTGGAAGCACTGAACGACGCGCGGCAGCTGGCCGGTGGTGTCCTTCCGGACGCACAGCTGGAGGAGGTTCTCCAGGTCCTGGAGCGCGCCGGGTCGCGCCGGTCCCTGTCAGCGGAACACACTGTGGTGGGTTTCTTCGGTGCTACCGGAAGCGGTAAGTCCTCGCTGTTCAACGCGGTGAGCGGCAGCGACCTCGCGACGACGGCGGCCCGCCGCCCCACAACATCGGAGCCGCTGGCGGGGGTCTGGGGAGTGGGCGGCAGCGAACCGCTCCTCGACTGGCTCGATGTCCGCAACCGGCACCACGCAGCCCCCGTGGAAGGCTTCGCGGGCGAGGACACCGGCCTGATCCTGCTGGACCTGCCGGATTTCGATTCCACCCGCGCGGCCAACCGTGAAGTGGTGCAGCGCATGGTGGGCCTGGTGGATGTCCTCGTCTGGGTGCTCGACCCGCAAAAGTACGCGGATGCGGCGGTCCACCAGGATTTCCTCGCCCCGCTGGCCTCGCACGGCGCCGTTACTTTGGTGGTCCTCAACCAGGCGGACAGGCTCCCGGCCCACGACGTGCCGCCCGTCCTGGAATCCCTCCGCGGGATCCTTGCCGCCGAAGGCCTGGGCAAAGTGAAGGTCCTCGCTGCATCTGCGCTGACGGGCCAGGGCGTGGACGGCGTGCGTGCTGCGATCAGGAACGTGGTGGTGCAGCGGAAGGCCCGCTCGCAGCGGCTGGAGGCGGACGTAGCGAAAGCTTCCAGGGAACTGAGGGAGGCGTCCGGGGACGGTGAAGCTGCCGGTGTCCGCAACCAGGCCGTGGCGAGGCTGGGCGGCGAACTGGCGGCGGCAGCCAATGTGCCGGTGGTTGTCAGTGCCGTGGCCCGTTCCTACCGCCTCGAATCCGTCCGGCGGACGGGCTGGCCCGCCACCCGATGGCTCTCGAGGTTCCGGCCCGACCCCCTGCGCAGGCTCAACCTCCGCAGGGACGCACCGGCGGAACTCAACCGCACGTCGCTTCCGCCGGCCAGTGCCCCTGCCCGGGCGCGCACAGACTCTGCCGTCAGGGAGTTTGCAGATGCCGCCAGCGCCGGCGCGCCGGGTCCCTGGAGGGCCGCCATCCGCAGCGCGGCCCGTGACGGCCGGGACCGGCTTCCGGATGCCCTGGACCAGGCCATCGCCGGCACCGACCTTGGGGCCAACCGGAAATCCTGGTGGTGGGGTGTCTTTAATGTGGTCCAGTGGCTGGCGCTGCTGACCGTCCTGGGCGGCCTCGGTTGGCTCGCCGGCCTCGCGGCACTGCAGTATTTCCAAATGCCGGCACCGGAGCCGCCGCGGGTGGAAGGGTGGCCGGTGCCAACCCTGATGGCCGCCTTCGGAGTGGTGCTGGGGATTGTGCTGGCCCTAGCCGGCCGTTTCATTGCCGCAGGGACCGCCGCGGCACGGGCATCGAGGGCGCGGAAGCGGCTGGAGGCGGCCGTGGCCGGGGTTGCCCGGAACCTTGTGGTGGAACCGGTTGAGGTAGAGGTCAGCAGGCTTGCGGCGTTTAACGCGGCACTGAAGGTGGCGGCAGGCTAGGGGAGGGGCTCATCCCTTGCCGCCTGCGGCTTCCAGGCCGGCAGCAGCGTCCCGCACCTTGATCATGGTGCGCAGGTTGCGGGTAGTGGTTGCGGCCTTGAATTTGGCCTTGGACGAAACTTTGCTGAACGGGCTGTCCAGGGTCCCGCCGGCCGGTGCGAGCCAGGCGAGGGCCTCAGGGCCAAGCCGGTGTTGCCGGTGTGCGTCGCCCAGGGCCTGGCCCGCAGCGTCCAGTTCGTCCAGGACAGCGTGGTCGGAAGACAGCGTGATGTACGAGTGCGTGGACTTGTCGTCGTCCGGGTACGGGCACGCCTCCACTAGCTCTGCCACCCGGCCGGCCGGCAGGACCACTACCCAGGCCTCGTAGCCGAAAGCGGCGCGAAGGGCCTTCTCGAACTCCTGCTTCACGCCGGCGGCGTCCAGTCCGCTGGTAAGGACCACGTTGCCACTGGCCAGCAGTGTCTTGGCGTCGCCAAAGCCGCTGGCCTTCAGTGCGTCGCGAAGGTCTGCCATTTTGATGTTGATGCCGCCCACGTTGATGCCGCGGAGAAATACTGCGTAGCTGCCCATGGGCCACAGCCTAACCGCCCGAGGCCGGGTTGGGTGCTGTTGCCCGGCGGCGTTCAGTCGTTGTTTTTGCGCAGCGCTTCGGTAAGGATGCGGCCGGCGTTGCAGACCACTTCGGCGTGCAGCCTGCCGGGCTGCCGGGTCAGCCGCTCAATGGGGCCGGAGATTGATACGGCGGCAATGACGCGGCCGGACGGTCCGCGCACCGGCGCCGAGACTGAGGCGACCCCCGGCTCGCGTTCGCCAAGGCTCTGGCCCCAGCCCCGCCGTCGTACGCCTGCCAGGACCGTGGGCGTGAAGCGCGCCGACTGCAGGCCTTCGAGCAGGCGGTCGTGGTCTTCCCAGGCAAGCAGCACCTGGGCAGCGGAGCCGGCCTTCATGGACAACTGGGTGCCCACCGGAATGGTGTCGCGCAGGCCGATGGGGCGCTCGGCCGATGCCACGCAGACCCGCCAGTCGCCCTGGCGGCGGAAGATCTGCGCGCTCTCGCCGGTGGCGTCCCGAAGCTGCATCAGGACGGGGCCGGCAGAAGCGATGAGGCGGTCCTCGCCGGCGGCCGATGCCAGTTCAACCAGCCGGCTTCCGAGCACGAACCTTCCCTGGATGTCACGGCTTACCAGCCGGTGGTGGACCAGCGCGAGGGCGAGGCGGTGGACAGTGGGACGGGCCAGTCCGGTGGCGGCTACGAGCTGTGCCAGCGTGGTGGGGCCGGCTTCGAGCGCGTCAAGCACCTGTGCTGCTTTATCAATGACGCCGACTCCACTAGAATTGTCCATGTAATGATATTGCCGTCTCATTATCTGAGATGCAAATCTTTCGGCTGGCGCCGTGCCGAGCCGTCCTGCTTCAGTTGAAGCATTCAGCCAAACAGCAGTGAAGGGAGATGGCCATGGCAAAGACATTGGCCGAGAAAGTCTGGGACGCGCACGTGGTGCGCAAAGGCGACGGCGCAGGTGCCAACGCCCAGCCCGACCTTCTCTTCATCGACCTTCACCTGGTCCACGAGGTCACGTCCCCGCAGGCCTTCGAGGGCCTGCGCCTGGCTGGCCGCCCGCTGCGCCGCCCGGACCTGACCATCGCCACGGAGGACCACAACACTCCCACGCTGGACATCGACAAGCCTATCGCCGACCTCACCAGCCGGACCCAGATCCAGACGCTGCGCAACAACTGCGCGGAGTTCGGTGTCCGCCTGCACAGCCTCGGTGACGCCGAACAGGGCATCGTCCACGTGGTGGGTCCGCAGCTGGGCCTCACCCAGCCCGGCATGACGGTGGTCTGCGGCGACTCACACACCTCCACGCACGGTGCCTTCGGGGCGCTTGCCATGGGCATCGGCACTTCCGAGGTGGAGCATGTGATGGCCACCCAGACCCTGTCCCTGAAGCCGTTCAAGACCATGGCCATCAACGTTGAGGGCACGCTGCGCCCCGGCGTCACGGCCAAGGACATCATCCTGGCCGTCATCGCCAAGATCGGCACCGGCGGAGGCCAGGGCTACGTCCTGGAATACCGCGGCTCCGCCATCCGTGCCCTGTCCATGGACGCCCGCATGACCATCTGCAACATGTCCATCGAAGCCGGCGCCCGCGCAGGCATGGTGGCGCCGGACGAGACCACCTACGCCTACATGCAGGGCCGCCCGCACGCCCCCGAAGGCGCTGACTGGGATGCCGCCGTCGAGTACTGGAACACGCTGAAGACCGACGACGACGCAACCTTCGACGTCGAGGTGGACCTCGATGCCGACACGCTGGAGCCGTTCGTCACGTGGGGCACCAACCCAGGCCAGGGCGTATCCCTGTCCCAGGCTGTTCCGTCCCCCGAGGACTTCGGCGACGAAAACGCCAAGGCCGCCGCGGAACGCGCCCTCCAGTACATGGGCCTGGAAGCCGGCACCCCCATGAAGGACATCCGTGTGGACACCGTCTTCCTGGGTTCCTGCACCAACTCCCGCATCGAGGACCTCCGCGCCGCCGCGGACATTATCCGCGGCCGGGAAAAGGACCCGAAGGTCCGCATGCTGGTGGTGCCGGGCTCCGCCCGCGTCCGCCTCGAAGCGGAGGCTGAAGGCCTGGACCGGGTGTTCAAGGACTTCGGCGCCGAATGGCGCTTCGCCGGCTGCTCCATGTGCCTGGGCATGAACCCGGACCAGCTGGAACCGGGGGAGCGCTGCGCCTCCACCTCCAACCGCAACTTCGAGGGCCGCCAGGGCAAGGGTGGCCGCACCCACCTGGTGTCCCCGGTGGTGGCAGCGGCCACGGCTGTCCGTGGCACGCTCAGTTCGCCGTCGGACCTTGATCCTGCCCCCGCATCCGCCGCCATCCGCACCGACGCAGCCTAGGACACAACCATGGAAAAGTTCACCAAGCACACAGGCATCGGCGTTCCGCTGCGCCAGAGCAACGTCGACACGGACCAGATCATCCCCGCGGTGTACCTCAAGCGCATTACCCGCACCGGCTTCGAGGACGCCCTGTTCTCGGCCTGGCGCAAGGACTCGTCCTTCATCCTGAACCAGGAACCGTTCAACGCCGGCTCCGTCCTGGTGGCCGGGCCCGACTTCGGCACCGGTTCCTCCCGCGAGCACGCGGTGTGGGCACTGAAGGACTACGGCTTCAGGGCGGTGCTGTCCTCCCGGTTCGCCGACATCTTCCGCGGCAACTCGGGCAAGCAGGGACTGCTGGCCGCCCAGGTGGCCCAGGACGACATCGAGCTGATCTGGAAGGAACTGGAAAACGCGCCGGGAACCCAGGTGACGGTGGACCTGGAGTCGAAGACCGTCGTGTGCGGCAACATTGTGGCCCCCTTTGAGATTGACGACTACACCCGGTGGCGCCTGCTCGAAGGCCTGGACGACATCGGGCTGACCCTGCAGCATGAGGCCGATATCACGGCCTATGAGGCCACCCGGCCTTCGTTCAAGCCCAAGACCCTGCCTGCCAAGGTTTCCTAGCGCAGGGCCCTGCTCCTTGGCCCTGCGCGGGGTGCCGTACTTGGCCGCCACGCCCCGGCCAAGGAGCCTGCGTATTTCGGTTCGGTAACGCGACCTCCTATGCTTGGGTGGAGCCTTTGCAAGGATTTGGGGGCGAGTAATCGTGAGGAAACCGGTATATGAGTAGTGTTCTGACAATCCGCGGCGGAGTCCCGCTTACTGGCCGCGTCACCGTCCGGGGGGCCAAGAACCTTGTCCCCAAGGCAATGGTGGCGGCGTTGCTGGGCAACGAACCGTCGGTGTTGCGGAACGTTCCGGAGATCAAGGACGTGGAGGTTGTCACTTCCCTCCTGCAGCTCCATGGCGTGACGGTGGAGAAGGACCCGGTCAGCGGGGATCTCACCCTTGATCCGAAGGCAGCGAAGACGGCGTCCAGCACGGCCATTGACGCCCACGCCGGGGACTCCAGGATTCCCATCCTGCTGTGCGGCCCCTTGATCCATGCCATCGGCGAAGCTTTCATCCCGGACCTTGGCGGCTGCAAAATCGGCGACCGCCCCATCGACTACCACCTGGACGTGCTCCGCCAGTTCGGCGCCGTGGTGGAAAAGCGCCCGGGCGGGATCCATATTTCTGCCCCCAAGGGCCTGCATGGTGCCAAGATCTCGCTGCCGTACCCGTCCGTGGGCGCCACCGAGCAGGTCCTGCTCAGCGCCACCCGCGCTGAAGGCATCACCGAACTGACCGGTGCCGCCACCGAGCCGGAGGTTATCGACCTCATCGCGGTGCTGCAGAAAATGGGCGCGATCATCAGCGTCCAGACCGACCGCACCATCCGCATCGAGGGCGTCCGCGACCTCGGCGGCTACAACCACCGTGCCCTCTCCGACCGCAATGAGTCGGCGTCCTGGGCTTCCGCTGCCCTTGTCACGCGCGGCGACATCTTCGTCGAGGGTGCTTCCCAGCGGGACATGATGACCTTCCTGAACACCTACCGCAAAGTGGGCGGCGGCATGGACATCGGCGAGGACGGCATCCGGTTCTACCACCCCGGCGGGAAGCTCAACCCCCTGGTGCTCGAAACCGACGTCCACCCCGGGTTCATGACTGACTGGCAGCAGCCCCTGGTGGTGGCGCTGACCCAGGCCGAGGGCGTCTCGATCGTCCACGAGACCGTCTACGAGAACCGCTTCGGCTTCACGGACGCGCTCATTCGGATGGGCGCCAGCATCCAGGTGCACCGTGAATGCCTGGGCAGCGTTCCCTGCCGGTTTGGGCAGCGGAACTTCCTGCACTCGGCAGTCATCTCCGGGCCTACCCAGCTCAAGGGCACCGACATTGACGTGCCGGACCTGCGCGGCGGGTTCAGCCACCTCATCGCCGCACTGGCCGCCACCGGAGTATCGCGGGTCACGGGCATCGACATCATCAACCGCGGCTACGAGCGCTTCACCGAGAAGCTCGCCGGGCTGGGTGCCGATTTCGACATCACCGCCGCGAAGTAGCGGCGGCCGTGAAGGAATCTGCCAAGAGCAGGGCCACGTTCGTGTTCATCGCCGGCATTGCCCGGCCGCTGTTGAACCTCATGATGAACAAGAAATGGGAAGGCCTCGAAAAGCTTCCCGCCGGTGGGTTCATCGCCGCGCCCAACCACTGCACGGAGATCGATCCGCTGGTAGTGGGGCACATGCTGTACAACCAGAAGCGGGCTCCGCATTTCCTCGCCAAAGCAGGTCTTTTCAAGGTCCCCGCACTCGGCTGGCTCCTGCACGCCACCAAGCAGATCCCGGTGGAGCGTTCGACGGCGGGTGCGAACCGGTCGCTGCAGGTGGCCCAGGAGATCGTGGCGGAGGGCGGCGCCATCATCATCTATCCGGAGGGCACGCTCACCCGTGACCCGGACCTGTGGCCGATGAAGGGCCATACCGGGGCTGCCCGGCTCGCCCTCGAAGGCGGCATCCCGGTGGTCCCCATCGCCCATTGGGGAGCGCACGAAGTGTTTCCGCGCTATGGCAAGACGTTCCACATCTTCCCGCGCAAGACATCAAGGGTTGTCATCGGCGACCCCGTGGACCTCAGCGCCTTCGCCGGCAGGCCGATGGACAAGGCCACGCTGGCGGAAGCCACGGAAGCCATCATGGATGCCATCACGGCTCTCCTCGCCGGCCTGAGGGCCGAGGTGCCGCCCGCCGAACGCTGGGATCCGGCAAGGAAGCAGCAGTCCAAGCACGGCCGTTTCATGGAGCGCGGCGGGCAGCGCCCCGCCGATGGGCCGGACGCACAGTGACCCTGGATTTTGCGGGTTCGGCCCGCTCCGTCGCGGTCCTGGGCGCCGGCTCCTGGGGAACAACGTTCGCGAAAATCCTGGCCGATGCCGCCACGGCGGCGGGTACCCCGCGTGAGATCAGGCTGTGGGGCCGCCGCGGTGAAGTGGTTGAGCAGGTCAACAGCAGCCACCGCAACCACCAGTACCTTAAGGACGTGCCGCTGCCCGCCAGCATCACGGCGTCCACCGACGTCGAGGACGTGCTCCACGGGGCCGACCTCGTGGTCCTGGCAGTCCCCGCCCAGTCGCTGCGCCCGCAGCTGCGGGAGTGGCGCCACCTTATCGACCCTGATGCCGTGGTGGTCTCGCTCATGAAGGGCCTCGAGCTCGGCACTGACGCGCGCATGAGCCAGGTCATCAGCGAGGAGCTCGGCCTCGATGCCGGCAGGATCGCCGTCGTCTCCGGTCCCAACCTGGCCATGGAAATTGCGCGGGAGGAGCCCACCGCCTCGGTGGTGGCCTGCGCCGATTCCGCTGTCGCCGGTTGGCTGGCGCGAAGCTGCACGGCGCCCTATTTCCGCCCTTACACCACCTCTGACGTGGTAGGTGTGGAGATCGGCGGGATCGTCAAGAACGTCATTGCCCTGGCCGTCGGCATCTGCGAAGGCAAGGAGATGGGGGACAACACCAAGGCCTCCGTCATCACCCGCGGCCTGGCCGAAACGTCCCGCCTCGCCCTTGCCCTCGGTGGCGAAGCCAAGACCATGGCCGGACTCGCCGGCCTGGGCGACCTTGTGGCCACCTGCTCATCGCCGCTGTCCAGAAACCACACGGCAGGAAGGCTGCTGGGCCAGGGCCTCACGCTGGAGGAAGTGGGCCAGAAGATGACGCAGACGGCGGAAGGCATCAAATCCGGCCAGGCCGTGCATGAACTGGCGGGCAAGCTGGGCGTGGAAATGCCCATCACCGCCGCCGTTGTGGCCGTGCTGGCCGGCAAGCTGTCCGTTAACCAACTGGGACCTGTCCTGCTGTCCCGGGAACTGAAACCTGAAGGTGATGACTGACGATGTCCCACAAAGACCTGACCTCAGGGGAGCCGGCCGGGCGTCCCAAACCGCGGGTAGCGGTCCTGTTCGGGGGCCGGTCCAGCGAGCACGCGGTCAGCTGCGTCACCGCCGCGGGCGTGCTCGGCGCCATTAACAAGGACAAGTACGACGTCATCCCCATCGGGATCGCCAAATCGGGCCAGTGGGTGCTGGCCGGCGGTGATACTGCCCAGTGGTCCCTTGCCGGTAAGGCACTGCCCGAGGTGGCGCCGTCCGAGCAGACTGTCACGCTGGCCGAGATCGGCGGAGAGCACCAGCTGATCGTGGCTGCCCCCAATGAGGTTCCGCAGGAACTTGGCACGGTGGACGTGGTCTTTCCCCTCCTTCACGGGCCCTTTGGTGAAGACGGAACCATCCAGGGGCTCCTGGAACTCTCGGACACCCGGTACGTCGGCGCCGGGGTCCTGGCGTCCGCCGTGGGCATGGACAAGCACTTCATGAAAGTTGTCTTCGAATCTGCCGGCCTCCATGTGGGGCCCTATGTTGCCGTGACTGACAGGCAATGGCAGAAGGATCCCGAGGCTGTCCGGAAGCAGGTCGACAGGCTGGGCTTCCCCGTGTTCGTCAAGCCCGCACGGGCCGGCTCCTCCATGGGCATCTCCAAGGTGGACTCGCTGGAAGGGCTGGATGCAGCCATCGAGGAAGCGCGCCGTCACGACCTCAAGCTGGTCATCGAGGCCGGCATCGTGGGCCGGGAAATCGAATGCGCCGTGCTGGAGGGCCGTGGAACCGATGCGCCCCGGACCTCTTTGCCTGGCGAGATTTCCGTGGCCGGCGGCGGCCACGAGTTCTACGATTTCAACGCCAAGTACGTCGAGGACGATGCCGCGTCGCTGAGCTGCCCCGCAGACATTCCTGATGAAGCCATCGCCAGGGTGCGGGAACTCGCCGCCGCCGCGTTCGATGCTGTCGGCGCCGAAGGCCTGAGCCGCGTTGACTTCTTCTACACACCTGACGGCGACCTGATCATCAACGAGATCAACACCATGCCCGGGTTCACGCCCAAGAGCATGTACCCGCAGATGTGGGCCAAATCCGGTCTCGGCTATGCCGAACTGATCGACGAGCTGATCCATCTGGCCCTGAACAGGAAGACCGGACTGCGCTGACCTGGGCTTTCCTCCCCGCGGTGGGGCCTGCCCGGGCCTGCTACTGGCTCTGGGGCAGGTCCTGCAGTTCCTGTTGGCCCACGCAGTTGCGGCCGGCCGGCACCTTGCCCGCGGCTGTGGCGAGGTCGGCCAGCACTGTAGCGGAGCTGATCTTGTCCGGGTCCATCAGGATTTCGGTGGCGGGTTCGCGGCCGTAAGTGGTGAGTGTCCACACCGGATCGCCTTCCTTGATGACCCAGTCAATGCCGTTCACCGTGACGCAGCGGTCCGTGGTGGGTCCGGGGACATTCACGCCGCAGCGGAGGATCACCAGCGACGGATCGCCCCAGGCGGCGGTGGCCTGGCTGTTGGTCTGCCGCAGCTTTGCTTCACCAATGGCGTCCGGAAGCGCCACCATCATGGGCGCGCACGCAGGATTGGCTGCATCCTGGGCTGCGGTGACATCGACGGCGGGGGAGCAGCCTGCCAGCGGGAGGGCCACCATGGCCCCAATGAACACCGTCCTGGCAGCACGGCGGGGCAGGGACAGGTGGGGGCTGGGCATGATCCAAGCCTATCGCCGGAACGGGGTGTTCCGGACATCGCCGGGCACTTTCGGAGCAGTTGCCGGCGCAGCCGGGCTGCGGTCAACAGCTGAGCTGCCTGGAATGTCAGTGCCGCGCTGTAGCGTAGTGGGGTGCCTGAAAAGCCTTTGACTGAACCCGATTCTCCGGTGGTTGCCGCCCTCTCCGAGGCCGGGCTGCTGGCACGGATCTTCCCGCGCCTGGCCATGGACGCAGGGCATTCCGCCGCCACCGTTCTCGGTCCCGGTGACGACGCCGCCATCGTCAGCGCGCCGGACGCCAGGACAGTCATCAGCATCGATACCCAGGTCCAGGACCAGGACTTCCGCCTCAGCTGGCCCAACGGTTACTGCAGTACGGGGTTTGATGTGGGCTGGAAGGCGGCAGCACAGAACCTCAGCGACATCAACGCCATGGGTGCCAGGGCAACCTCCATGGTGGTGAGCCTCACATTGCCGCCGCACACCCCGGTGGCCTGGGTGGAGCAGCTGGCCGACGGCCTCACCGCCGCGATCCGGGAGCTGGGAGCGTCAAGCTGCTCGGTGGCGGGCGGAGACCTGGGCCGGGGCCGGGAAATATCCGTAACAGTTGCTGTGCTCGGCACGCTCGACGGCGGGAACGCGGTCCTCCGCTCTGGCGCCAGTCCGGGGGACGTCCTGGCGCTGGCAGGTACAGCGGGCCACGCCGCTGCGGGCCTGGCACTCTTGGAGTCCACGCATCACGTGGGGCAGCTGACCCCGCAGCAGCGCAGCCTGTTGGACCTCCAATGCCGTCCCGTACCCCCGCTGGCCGCCGGGCCTGCCGCACGGGCGGCGGGCGCCACCGCAATGCTGGACGTCTCGGACGGCCTGCTGCGGGACGGGAACCGGATCGCACTGGCCAGCGGCGTCTGCGTAGACCTCGATCCGGCCAGCCTGGACCTGCTGGCCGCTGCCCTGGAGCCGGCAGCGGACCTGCTGGGAACGGATGCCCGGACGTGGTTGCTGGGCGGAGGCGAAGACCACGGATTGCTTGCCACCTTCCCGCCTGACGTTCAGCTTCCTCCCGGATTCACTGCGATAGGCTCGGTACAAGCACTGGGAATCGACGAAGGTCCGCGCGTGACGATTGCGGGCCGGGCCGCGGACACCGGGGGATGGGACCACTTTGCAGACTAAGATCGCCGCCAATGCCCAGGCTATGAGGCGGTGGCTCAACAAAGCGGAAACCGCGCTGGGCAACCACAGCGACCGCCTCAACGCCATCAATATTTTCCCTGTCGCGGATGGCGACACCGGCACCAACCTCTACCTCACGGTCCGTGCCGCCTCCGACGCCCTGGACGGGCTGGACCCGTCAGTTACGGATGTCGGCGCCGTCCTTACCCACGCGGGCCAGGCGGCACTGGAAAAAGCCCGGGGGAACTCCGGGACGCTGTTCTCCGTCTTCCTCTGCGCGGCGGCTGAACCCCTCGCAGGCCAGCAGCGCCTGAGCTCGGCCCTGCTGGCAACAGCCCTGCACCGGGCCCAGATCCGGGCCTGGACCGCGCTGAGCGATCCCGTTCCCGGCACCATGCTTTCCGTGATGGAAGCCGCATCCCTGGCGGCCGGTGAGATCGACGCCCTCCATCCCGGAGATGACAGTAACCACGCCCTCGGGGTGACGCTGGACGCCGCAGTCGCGGCGGCATTGGCCGCCGTCGTCTCCACGGAGGACCAGCTCGACGCCCTGCAGGCAGCCAAGGTGGTGGATGCCGGCGGCGTGGGGCTGCTGCTCATCCTGGACTGCCTCCGTTCCGTGGTCCTGGGGGAAGAACTGCAGGGAACATTGCTCGACGACCTTCACGGCTACAGCGTCCAGGACCCCCACATCCACACCAGCATGCCGGTGGACGAAGGCGTGGAGGTCATGTGCACCATCAGCCTTTCGCCCCTGGATGCAGCCACGCTCCGGCAGCACCTGGACGAGCTGGGCGATTCTGTCATCATGAGCCAGCTGGGCGGCGGGGAAGCCGGTGACGGCACCTACCGGTGGCGGGTCCACGTGCACGTCCCTACGCCGGGTCCGGCCGTGGAACTGATCCGCACCCTGGGTACGCCCACCGACATGTCCATCAGCGCCCTGTCTGACACGTCCGGCCACCGGAGCCAGGCGCTCCAGGAGGCAGTGGACTCCGGTGGGCATGAACGCTGAGCCCGGCCTTGCCCTGGAACGCCGCATCGGCAAGCGTTCAGCGGGGGTCATCGAAAAGCACCTCAACATCACCACGGTTGAGGGCCTGCTTAACTACTTCCCGCGGCGCTACATGGCGCGTGGTGAACTGACGCCCATCAGCGACCTGCCGCGTGATGAAGAGGTAACCCTCATCGCGCGCGTACTTTCGAGCAATACCCGTTCCATGCAGGCACGCAGGGGAACCATCACCGATGTCGTGATCTCGGACGATGACGGCAGGAACGGCCTGAAGCTGGTCGGCGGTACCGACTTCCACGGGAAAGTTCCGGGCACCCTGAAAATCAGCTTCTTCAATGCCTTCCGGGCAAAGAGCGAACTGCTCCCCGGCCGCCGTGCATTGTTCTCGGGCAAGGTCACCAGTTTCAAAGGTTCCCTCGGCCTGACCAACCCCGATTTCCAGGTTTTGGATTCGGACCCCTTCACGGCCGGCGGTGATGACCCGGAGAAGCTCGCCGCCATGCCGATTCCCGTATACCCGGCCACCGCAAAGCTGCCCAGCTGGAAAATCCAAAAAGTCATTGCCACCCTGCTCGAAACCGTGGACCTCGCCGCCCTCCCGGATCCCGTTCCGGAGACCGTCACCGCGAGGGAGGAATTCCTGCCGCTCGCTGATGCCTACCGGCTGATCCATGAACCGGAAACGGCGGCGGACTGGCAGCGCGCACGCCAGCGGTTCCGCTACCAGGAGGCGCTGGTGCTGCAGTCCGCCCTGGCAAGGCGCCGGTCCCAACTGGCCGCAGAGGAAGCAACGGCCAGGCGGCCGGTCCGGGACGGCCTGCTTGCTGCGTTCGACCGCAACCTGCCTTTCACGCTCACCGACGGCCAGGCCGCCGTCGGTAAAACCCTGGCCGCCGGGCTTGCCGCAGACCACCCCATGAACCGCTTGCTGCAGGGTGAAGTGGGATCGGGCAAAACCGTCGTGGCGCTGCGGGCCATGCTTCAGGTGGTGGACGCCGGGGGCCAGGCCGCCCTGCTGGCTCCAACGGAAGTCCTCGCCGCCCAGCACTTCGACTCCATTCGCCGGACCCTCGGCCCGTTGTCCAGGGATGGATTGCTCGGCGCATTCGGCGGCACGGACGGGCAAGCGGTGCAGGTCACCCTGCTGACGGGTTCCATGCCTGCCGCGGCCCGGAGGCAGGCCATGCTGGACGCCGCGTCAGGGACAGCGGGGATCGTCATTGGGACCCACGCGTTGTTGAGCGACAACGTGTCCTTCTATGACCTCGGACTGATCGTGGTGGACGAGCAGCACCGCTTTGGCGTGGAGCAGCGCGATGCCCTGCGTGCCAAGGCCAGGAAACCACCGCACCTGCTGGTGATGACCGCTACGCCCATCCCGCGCACCGTGGCCATGACAGTTTTTGGCGACCTCGAAACCTCCACTTTGGACGAACTTCCCAAGGGCCGAGCCCCTATTTCCACCCATCTCGTCGGCCTGGCAGAAAACCCTGGCTGGGCCGGGCGGATCTGGGCCCGCGCACGCGAGGAAATTGATGCCGGCCACCAGGTCTACGTTGTCTGCCCCAAGATCGGCACCGACGACGACGGCGACTTCACCCCGGGCGAAGCGGAGCCGGCCGCCGCCGACCTCGAGGAGAACGGGCGGGAACTAGCCTCCGTGACAGCCGTCGTCGAGCAGCTGCAGGACGAACCGTCCATCGCCGGGGTGCCTGTCGCCCCACTGCACGGACGCCAGGACCCGGACCTCAAGTCGGCCACCATGGCAGGCTTCGCGGCCAATTCCATCAAACTGCTCGTTTCCACCACCGTGATCGAGGTGGGCGTGGACGTCCATAACGCGACGATGATGGTCATCCTGGACGCCGACCGGTTCGGCATCTCCCAGTTGCACCAGCTTCGGGGACGGGTGGGCCGGGGTGGGCTTCCGGGGACCTGCCTCCTGGTCACCTCCCTGGAACGCGGGCACCCCAGCCGGCGGCGGCTGGACGCCGTGGCGGCCACAACCGACGGCTTCGTCCTCTCCCAGGAGGACCTGAAGCTGCGCCGTGAGGGCGACATCCTGGGCGCCTCCCAGTCCGGCGGGCGCTCCACCCTCAGGCTCCTCCGCGTGCTGGAGCATGAAGACATCATTGCCCAGGCCCGTTCCGATGCTCAGGAGATCGTCACCGGCGATGCGTCCCTGGCAGCCCATCCTGAGCTGGCCGATGCCATTGACAGGTACCTCAACCCCGAGAAGGAGGCGTTCCTTGAACGCGGTTAGCAAGGACCCTGCCGGAAGCAGCAGGACCCCGGCCGGACAGGGGTTGACGGCATGAGCCGGATCATCGCCGGAGCGGCCGGCGGCACACCCCTGTCCTCCGTTCCGGGCTCGCTGACCCGCCCTACCACCGACCGCGTCAAGGAGGCGCTCTTCTCGCGGCTGGATGCCTTCGACGTCATCGCCGGAGCCCGCGTACTGGACCTCTACGCCGGGTCCGGTTCGCTGGGGGTTGAGAGCGGCAGCCGGGGAGCCGGCAGCGTGGACCTTGTCGAATCCGAAGCCAAGGCAAGCGCGGTTTGCCAGCGCAACGCGGACCTGGTCAATGGGGTTGTGGGCCGCAAGGCAGTGACCGTCCACCGGTCCAAGGTGGAGCCCTTCCTGGACCGCGCCGCGGAGTCCGCAGCGTGGGACCTGGTGTTCCTGGACCCGCCGTACCCGCTCGACGAAGTGGCCCTCGCCGCCGTACTGCGGAAACTCGCCGCGCATCTGGCGCCATCCGCCGTCGTCGTCGTCGAACGGTCCTCCCGGTCACCCGAACCGGACTGGCCTGACGAACTGGAAAGGTTCGCCGAGAAAAAGTACGGCGAAACCCGGCTCTGGTTCGCTGAGCCCTACGTCCCGGACGCCATCGGAAGCGATGACCTTCCGGCCGCTGCGGAGTCCTAGCAGCCGCTTCGGCCAGGATCACGCTGAGGTTCCGGGCGGATCGGCTATGGGGCGAGCCGGTCCAGGTCCACTCCCGACAGCACCTTCGCCGGGTGGGGGCCGAGGGCAGTGAGTTGGGCAGTCCACTCCTGGGGCCAGGCCCCCTGGGTCCCGGCGAGGATGATGTTGCCCGGGTACCGGCCCTCGAACAGGCCGTTCTCTGCGAAAGCCGCAACGTCCGCCATGGTCTCCCGGAGCGCGGCCACCTGGCTTCGGACCAGGGTGAGTGCGGGCTCGTCTCCGACGTTGACCACCAGCACCCCCGAGGGTTCCAGCTTCGCCCGGACTTCGCCGTAGAACTCGGCGCAGGCGATATGCGCGGGCGCTTCCGGGCCGGAGAAGATGTCCAGGATGACGACGTCGAACGCGAGCTCCGGGTCAAGCTCACCGAGTGCCTGCCGGGCGTCGCCGATGATGGCGTGCAGGTCTGTCCCCGCGGGCAGGGGCAATTCCCGCAGGACGAAATCCAGCAGTTCACGCTCCAGTTCCACCGCGTACTGCACGGAGCCGGGTCGGGTCGCCTGGATGTAGCGGGCCAGGGTCAGCGCGCCCGCTCCCAGGTGCAGCGCACGGACGGGCGCTCCGGCAGGGGCCGCCAGGTCAACGAGGTGGCCGATGCGGCGGAGGTACTCGTAGAAGATGTCCTCGGGGTGGGACAGGTTCACGTGTGATTGCTCAGCCCCGCCGATGCTGAGCACGTAGCTGCCGTCGGTGAACGTGTCCGGTTCAATAGTCGCGTGCTGGCCAGTGGCGCGAAGGAAGCGGGAGGTGTGCCCGTGTTTGCCCGCCGCCATCAAAGCCTGCTGCCCAGCGCGGCCAGCCGCCCGGCGGCCTCTTCGAGGACGTCCGCTTTCTTGCAGAAGGCGAAGCGGAGCAGGCTGCGCGTGCGTTCAGCACCTTCAGGGTGGCAGAATACCGGCACCGGGATGGCGGCCACCCCCACCAGCCCGGGGAGGCGCCGCGCGAGGTCCACCGAGTCGGTGATGCCCAGCGGCGCCGTGTCCACGTTGACGAAGTAGGTGCCCTGCGGGGCGTAAACGCCGAAGCCGGCGGCGCGCAGCCCCTCGCTGAGGATGTCGCGTTTTTGCTCGAGGGAGGCCGCTATGCCCTGGTAGAAGCTGTCGGGGAGGCCCAGCCCTGCCGCTATGGCGGGCTGGAAGGGGGTGCCTGAGCTGTAGGTGAGAAACTGCTTGACGGTACGCGCGGCGGCCACGAGCTCTGCGGGCCCGGTCAGCCAACCGATTTTCCAGCCCGTGAGGGAGAAGGTCTTCCCGGCGGAAGAGATGGTGATGGTCCGTTCGGCCGCCCCGGGCAGGGACGCCACCGGGATATGGCGGACGCCGAAGGTGAGGTGCTCATAGACCTCGTCGGTGATGATCAGCACGTCGTGCTTTTGTGCCAGGGCCACAACTTTCTGCAGCACCTCACGGGGAAAGACCGCACCTGTGGGATTGTGCGGATTGTTCAGCAGGACCACGCGGGTCCGTTCGCTGAAGGCGGCCTCGAGGGCGGCCAAGTCCGGCATGAAATCGGGCGCGAGCAGGGGCGCAGTGACATGCGTGGCCCCCGACAGCCCGATCACTGCACCGTACGAGTCGTAGAACGGTTCGAGGGTGAGGACTTCGTCGCCGGGCCCTGTAAAGGCCAGCAGCGAGGCGGCGATCGCCTCGGTGGCGCCGGTGGTGATCAGGACTTCCGTGTCCGGGTCAGGGGTCAGCCCGTAAAAACGTTCCTGGTGGGCGGCCACCGCGGCTCGCAGTTGGGGGATCCCTTTACCGGGCGCGTACTGGTTGGCACCCGCCGCGATGGCATCCCGGGCGGCGTCCAGGATCTCCTGCGGTCCATCCTCGTCGGGGAAGCCCTGGCCCAGGTTGATTGCCCCGGTCTGGACTGCGAGGTTGGTCATCTCCTCGAAGATGGTGACGCCAAGTCCGCCGTCAGCGGCCAGGAGGTTCGCTCCCAGGGCGGTCCGCTGCCATGGAGCGGGGGCAGAAGGCGCGGAAAGTTCCCGTGACGCGTGCATCCAGTCATGGTATCCCGGGCTTCGCATGGGGTAGGTTCGGAGCATGAGACGAGCTGTCTGCCCCGGATCCTTTGATCCCATCCATAACGGCCATCTCGAAGTTATTGCCCGCGCTGCCGGTCTCTTCGACGAAGTCATTGTGGCCATCTCCACCAACTACGCCAAGAAGTACCGGTTCAGCCTCGATGAGCGCCTCGAAATGGCGCGCGAAACCCTCGCGTCCCTCAAGGGAATCGTTGTTGAACCCGTAGGTGAGGGGCTGCTGGCTGAATACTGCAGGCAGCGGGGCGTCTCGGCCATCGTCAAGGGACTCCGGTCCTCCTCGGACTTTGACTATGAATTGCCCATGGCCACGATGAACAGGCAACTGAGTGGGGTGGAAACTGTCTTCCTGCCTGCGGAAGCGCATTACATCCACCTGTCGTCGACCCTCATCAAGGAGGTGGCCGGGCTGGGCGGCAACGTCTCCGAGTACGTCCCCAGGTCAGTACTGCGGAGGCTGCTGGCGGGCGAGCCTTCGGCGAATCAGCAGCCCAGGCGGTAGGCTGGTCCGGTACTTCGGCGGTATCGCCGGCCGGTTTGAGTCCCCGTGGCTCTTCAGGCTAAGATGGTACGTCGGTCATATGTTCAACAGGAGTTCTCATTAAAAGAGATGCTGGTTCGCCCCTGGCGTTCGACGTCAAGGACCTCGGGCGCAGCCCGGGAAGCATGCGGACACTGAAGGAACATGTACCCGCACCTGGTGATCTTGGTGTGGCGCTCATTGGCGTTCAGGAAGGCTCGGATGTCGAGCTGGACCTGAGGCTGGAGGCCGTACACGAAGGAATCCTGGTATCAGGAACCGTCATCGCCGGTGTAACCGGGGAATGCGGCCGATGCCTGGATCCCCTTGCGTATGACCTTGAGGTCAATGTGCAAGAACTTTTCTTCTACGAAGGTGCTGAGCTTTCGGACGGAGAAGAAGATGAAGAGCAACGTCGAGTCGAGCACGATGTAATCGATCTTGAACCGGTGTTGCGGGACGCGGTTGTCACCAACCTGCCGTTCCAGCCGGTGTGCCGGGAAGACTGCCAGGGCCTTTGCTCCGAATGCGGAGTACGCCTGGAAGACGAGCCGGGGCACCACCACGAGGTCTTGGATCCTCGCTGGGCTGCCCTAGCTGATATGGCTAAGCCTGACCGGCAAAATTGATTTGTACGTGTTTGTCTAGAGAGAAATGAGTTAGCCGTGGCTGTTCCCAAGCGGAAAATGTCTCGCTCGAATACCCGCGCCCGCCGCTCGCAGTGGAAGGCGACCGCCCCCCACCTGGTGAAGACCGTTGAAAACGGCCAGGTCACCTACAGCCTGCCGCACCAGGCGAAGGTCGTTACCGACTCTGCTGGCACTGCGCTGTTCCTTGAGTACAAGGGCCGCAAGGTCGCTGACGTCTAATCGGCCACTCAGGCTGACTGATGTCTTCAACTGAAGAGCTTCTGAAGCGTCTCGGCGTCACTATTGACGCCGGGACGCTTCGTCTTGCGCTCACACACCGTTCCTACGCCTACGAAAACGGCGGAATCCCCACCAACGAGCGGCTCGAATTCCTGGGGGACTCCATCCTGGGCTTCTCGGTCACGGATTCCCTCTACCGGGACAATCCGGATCTCCCCGAGGGCGAGCTGGCCAAGCGGCGTTCGGCCGTGGTCAGCACGCGGGCCCTTGCCAACATCGGCCGGAGCCTTGGCATCGGCGAGTTCATTTACCTGGGACAGGGCGAGAAACTCACGGAGGGCAAGAACAAGGCCTCCATCCTCGCTGACACCATGGAAGCATTGATTGGTGCCACCTACGTCTCCAACGACATCGAGACCGCGCGCCAGCTGGTCATGCGCCTGATTGGACCCTTGCTCAAGGATGCAGCCGTGCTTGGGGCCGGGACTGACTGGAAAACCAGCATCCAGGAGCTCGCGGCAAGCCGGCAGCTTGGAACCATCCACTATGCAGTGGAGGGCGCAGGGCCGGACCACGCACGCACCTTCAGCGCAGTCCTGAATATCGGCGGCAAGCCCTACGGCAAGGGCACGGGCCATTCCAAGAAGGAAGCGGAGCAGGAGGCTGCGGCGGATGCCTGGCGCGTCCTGTCCGGACCCGATGCCGCTGACGGCGCCGGCAAGTCCGCCGGCTCAGTCCCCGCCAAGTAGCCTCCCGTGCCTGAACTGCCCGAGGTGGAGGTGGTCCGCCGCGGCCTGGTGAGCTGGGTCCGCGGCAGGACCATCGAGTCTGTCGATGTGCTGGACCCCCGCTCCATCCGCCGCCACGCCCTCGGTGTGGAGGACTTCATCGGCAACCTGCAGGGTGCCACCGTGTCTGATGTCGTCCGGCGCGGCAAATTCCTGTGGCTGCCGTTAGTCGATGGTTCCGCCCACCAGCAGGCGGCAGGCAACGGACAAGCCCCACCCTCGCGGGTGGCGCTGATGGCCCACCTTGGCATGAGCGGGCAACTGCTCATGCAGGACGCGGGCGTTCCGGACGAAAAGCACCTGAAAGTCCGGCTCCATCTCAGCCCCAGTGCCGGCATGCCTGGCCAGCTGCGCTTCGTGGACCAGCGCATTTTCGGTGGGCTCTTTGTCACCGCGTTGGTTCCCACCGACGACGGCGGCCCCGGCGGCCTCGCGGAGTCGCCCCTTCCGCTGATCGCCGGGGAGGCGTCACACATTGCCCGGGATCCGCTGGACCCGGCCTTCTCATTCGACCGTTTCTACCAGCGCCTGCGTGCGCGGAAAACCGGGTTGAAACGGGCGCTCCTGGACCAGGGGCTGGTTTCGGGAATCGGTAACATCTACGCCGATGAGGCCCTCTGGCGTGCACGGTTGCACTACGCGCGTCCCACCGACAAGCTGCGGCGGGCTGACGCCTTCCGGCTTATCGACAGCGCCCGGGCGGTCATGCTCGATGCCCTGGACGCCGGCGGAACCAGCTTCGATTCCCTGTACGTAAACGTCAACGGGGCCTCCGGATATTTTGACCGGTCGCTCAATGCCTACGGGCGCGAAGGCGAGCCCTGCAAACGGTGCACGGCTGCGGGAATCCACGCCACCATCCGCCGTGAACAGTTCATGAACCGGTCCTCCTACACGTGCCCGGTATGCCAGCCGCGGCCCCGCAACGGACGCTGGTAACGCCAACAAAAAGTTTCGGCTTTCTTGATTCCCCAACCGGCCGCCGGCTGAAAGGCTGGCCCGGAACAGGCGGTGCGCGGCCCGCGGCAGTGCAACGCCATCCCAGCTGATTGAGGGACGGGCAGCCGTTGTACATATCGATGTCAGACCGCAAAGGTGGCCGCAAAGACCAGCCGGACACTGTCCTGTCCGCCACCCGCACAGCATTCCGCCTGTCCCCGGTGATCATCTGGCTTGGCATCGTCAGCATGGCCACCGACATCTCGTCCGAGTCCGTGGCCGCCGTCCTTCCCCTCTATGTCACCGGGTTCCTGGGGCTTTCCACCATTGCCTTCGGAATTGTCGACGGCATCAACCAGGGTGCCAGCGCCATCGTCCGGATCGGTGCCGGCTGGATCTCCGACCGGACCGGCCGGCCGAAGAGCGTAGCCGCGGCCGGATACGGGCTCTCCATGGTGGCCCGCGTGGGCTTCCTCTTCGCCGGCGGGTTCTGGTCCATAGCAGCCATCGTTACCGGCGACAGGGTGGGCAAGGGCATCCGCACCGCCCCGCGCGACGCCATGATCGCTGCCGAAGCGCAGCCCGACTACCTCGCGCGGTCCTTCGGTGTCCACAGGATGCTCGACAACATCGGCGCGGCCGCCGGACCGCTGATTGCTTTCGCGCTGCTGTCACTGATTCCCAACGGGTACAGCAGCGTCTTCGTGGTGTCGTTGGCGTTTGCCGTCATCGGAGTCGCCGTGCTGCTGCTGGCGGTGCCCAACAGAACGGCATGGCCCGGCAAAGCACCGGCAGCGGAGACTGACCTCCGGGAACCGTTGGCCGAAGCGCCCGCGCATCAACCGAAAACGGGATGGTCGCGGACCTCGTGGCGGGCGCTCAGGGTCCGGGGACTGCCACGGCTGCTCGTGGCAGCAGGGCTGCTGGGCCTGCTGACCATCGGCGATGGCTTCGTGTACCTGCTGCTGCAAAGCCGCGAAGCGTTTCCCGTGCAATGGTTCCCCCTCCTGTTCGTGGGCACCAACGCCGCATTCCTTGTTTTCGCGATCCCCATCGGTCGCCTGGCCGACCGCTTGGGCCGGGTGCCGGTGTTCCTGGCCGGCCACCTGGCGCTCTTCGCCTGTTACGTGCTGGCTGCCGTTCCAGCCGGGGGCACGGCAGCCACCCTTGGCTGCCTGCTGCTGCTCGGCCTGTTCTACGCGGCAACGGACGGGGTACTCGCCGCTATGGTCTCCCAGCTGGCGGTACCGAAATATCTCGGCACCGCGCTCGGGACGGCCCAAACCGTGGTGGCCCTCAGCCGGATGGTGTCCGCGGCTGCGTTCGGCGTGCTGTGGTACGCCGCTGGCCCCGCAGCGGCGGCGGCCTGCGTGGCTGTTCTCCTTCTTCCGGCCCTTGGCGCAGCGACGGTACTCCTGCGCCATACCCCGCGGACAGCGTCTTGAGCGGGCGCGCCCAGCAGGCCCGGCCCGCCCGCCGCAAAGGAACGGGCGACGACGGCGCGCATGCTGCCGCTGCAGGTCCCCGCCTTCGGTCCGTTGCCGGCGTCCCCCGGCGGATAGTGGCGCTGCTGGCGGTCACGCTCCTGTCTCTGGCCGGGGCCGGCGCCTACGCCGCCACGGCGTTCCAGGAGGCCAGAACCAGCCAGGCAGCGGTGCCCGCGGTCCAGGTCGCTGCTGCAAGCGCCCTCCCCGCGGAACCCTTCGTGATGTTCCGCAACACCGCCGCCGGCCGGGGAAACGGTGAAGCCGCTTTCGCTCCTCTCACCAATCCGTCGGGGGAGCGGTTCCTCTCCGGCCGTGCGTGCGACCGCGTCTATGCCACCCGGCAGATTGTCAGCTGCCTGGCGACGAAGAACGCTGTTCCCACCACATTCGAGGCAAGCACATATGGCCCGTCGCTCCAGCCCCTGCAGGGATGGGCACTCGGGGGTATCCCCAGCCGGACCCGGATCAGCCCCGACGGAGCGCTCCTGGCCAGCACGGTATTCGTCGCGGGGCACTCCTACGCTTCGGCGGGATTCTCCACGGAGACTGTGATCCGCGGTGCAGACGGCACAGTCTACGGAAACCTCGAAACCTTCGCCCTGATGGCAGACGGAACCCGCATCAAGGCCACGGACCGGAACATCTGGGGCGTGACGTTCGTGCCTGGCGCGCCCAACGCGTTCTACGCCACTGCCTCGTCCCAGGGGAACATCTGGCTGGTCCGCGGCGACCTGGCAGAGCGGACGCTGACAGTGGTTGCTTCAGGGGTGGAATGCCCGTCCATCTCCCCGGACGGCAAGCGGATCGCGTTCAAGAAAAGTGACTCCGGGACCCTGGTGGGTGACCGCCACCCTGCCGTGCTGGACCTTGCCACGGGAAACGTCACCGTGCTGGGCGAACAGCGGAACCTGGACGACCAGCTCGAATGGCTGGACGGGAACACCATCCTCTATGGACTTCCCCGCGATGATACCGGCCAGGACAGCGATATCTGGTCCCTGTCCACGCACGCCGGAGCAACCCCGGAACTCTTCATCGAACATGCCTGGTCTCCGGCCGTGGTCCGATGACGCGTCCCCGCCTACCTGCTGGCGGATATACGCGGGGCGGGACGGGACAGGCGGCGCCGGATCCGCGACTTTCGGCCGCAACCCGGTAGATTTAGGACCGCCAAGCAGCCGCCCCAGCCCCGCCCAGGAGACCCGAAAAGCCTTGCACCTCAAAAGCCTGACCGTCCGGGGGTTCAAGTCCTTCGCCTCCGCCACCACCTTCGACTTCGAACCGGGAGTCACTGCCGTGGTGGGGCCAAACGGCTCCGGCAAGTCCAATGTAGTGGACGCCCTGGCCTGGGTGATGGGGGAGCAGGGCGCCAAGACCCTCCGCGGCGGCAAGATGGAGGACGTCATCTTCGCTGGGACCTCCGGCCGCCCCCCACTGGGACGGGCACATGTCTCGCTGACCATCGATAACACTGACGGCGCCCTGCCTATTGAGTACAGCGAAGTCACCATCTCCCGGACGCTGTTCCGAACAGGAGGCTCGGAGTACGCCATCAACGGCGCCGGCTGCCGCCTGCTGGACATCCAGGAACTGCTCTCCGATTCCGGCATGGGCCGGGAAATGCATGTCATCGTGGGCCAAGGCCAGCTGGACCGGGTCCTGCACGCTACCCCCGAGGACCGCCGGGGCTTCATCGAAGAAGCCGCCGGGATCCTCAAACACCGACGGCGCAAGGAACGGACGGTGCGCAAACTCGAGGCAATGCAGGCAAACCTGCAGCGCCTCACGGACCTGACGGGCGAGATCCGCCGCCAGCTCACACCCTTGGGCAAGCAGGCCGAGGTGGCGCGCCGCGCCCAGCGCGTCCAGTTCGACGTCAGGGATGCCCGCGCCCGCCTGCTGGCCGATGACCTGGTGCAGTTGCAACTGGTTCTGCAGCAGGACGTCGCTGACGAAGCCGCACTGAAGGAGCGGCGAATCATCGTGGGGCAGGAACTGGAATCCGGGCGCCGGCAACAGGCTGCCCTGGAGCAGCTCGCAGCCGAAGCTACGCCGCGCCTCAACGCGGCCCGGGACACGTGGTACAGGCTGACGGCCGCACGGGAGCGGCTCCGTTCCCTCGGGTCGCTGGCCCAGGAGCGGAGCCGCGTGCTCGGATCCGTGGACGATGCACCGTCCGGGGGCCGGGATCCCGAGCAGCTGGAACGGCAGGCGGCGCGCGTGGGCAGTGAACTGGCCGGACTTGAACAGTCACTCGCGGGCCGGCGCACGGCCCTTGAAGCCGCAACGGCGGCCAAGGCGGAAGCAGAGCGCGCGGCGCAGGCCGAGGACCAGCGCCTCACCGCGGAACTGCGTGCGGTCGCAGACCGCAGGGAAGGCCTGGCGCGCCTCGCGGGCCAGGTCGGAACTGCCCGCTCCCGGGTGGAGTCCGCCCAGGCGGAGCTCGGCCGGCTCCGCGAATCACTGTCCGCTGGTGCCGGGCGGCGTGCCAGGGCGCAGGAAGAGTTCACCGCCCTGGAAAACCAGGTTGCGGGCGTGGAGGAAGGCGAGGAGTCCCTCGACGCAGAATACGAGGCCGCCAGCGAAGCGCTGGATACCGTCCTGCAGGAAATCTCGGACCTCAAATCAGACGTCAACGAGGGCATCCGCCGGCGCGATGCCCTCGCAGCCCGCCTCGAGGCCCTGAAGCTCGGCCTGGAGCGCAAGGACGCAGCCAGGCACGTCCTGCAGTCAGGGCTTGGCGGGGTCCGGGGCGCGCTCGCCGGTGAGCTGCGGGTGCGGGCCGGTTATGAGACCGCCATCGCCGCAGCACTCGGGGAAGCCTCCGAGGCGCTCCTGGTCGAGGACCCGTCCACCGCGGAGTCCGTCCTGCAGATGCTCAAGGACGACGACGCCGGCCGGGCCTCGTTGCTGCTGGTTCCAGCGGGTCCACTGCCCGAAGGCCATCCACCGGCCCAGGCACTCCCGGCAGGGGCGGTCCTGGCCGCAAGCCTCGTCGACACCGCCGACGCCTACACCCCGCTGGTGCGGCACCTGCTGTGCCGGACCGCCGTCGTGCCCGATATCCAGGCCGCCGCGGCCCTTGTAGCGGAACAGCCCGGCCTGACAGCCGTCACCCACGCGGGGGACATCTTTACCGCCGTGTCCGTTACCGGCGGCTCGGCGAAGGCGCCGTCACTGCTGGAAGTCCAGGCCGCCGTGGACGACGCCGACAAAGAGCTTGGGCAGGTTACCGGCGCCTTGGAGCGCAACAGGTTCGCCCTCGCCAGGGCCGAGGCAGAGCGCGCCGGAGCGCAGGAAAAGGCGGACGCCGCCCTGGACAGGCTGCACGAGTCCGACGCGCGGCTGGCCGCAGTAGCTGAGCGGCTGGGACACCTCAACTCAGTACTGCGCAGCGCCGTGGGCGAAAGCGACCGGCTCGCGGCCTCGCTGGCCCGCGCCGAGGCCAACGTGGAGTCAGAGGAGCAGGCGCTCGCGGCCATCACGGCCAGGCTTGCCGCGGCACAGGAGGTGCCTCTCGAGCAGGAACCGTCAACGGCAGAGCGTGATGCCCTCGCAAAGGCTGCCTCGGCCGCCCGTGCGGCAGAGGTGGAGGCCCGGTTGTCGCTGCGGAGCACCGAAGAGCAGGCGGCGGCCACACGCAACCGCGTCGCCTCACTGGAACGTGCTGCCGCCACTGAACGGCGTGCCCGTGAGGAGGCTGCCGAAAGGGCGCGGCGCCGGCGCATCGAGGCCCGGCGGGCAGCGGCGGTCCGGGCGGCTGTTGACTCGGCCCTGGACTTCGTGGACGTTTCCGTTGATATGGCACGGCACGCCCGTGACCTGGCGGAAGAAAACCGCGAACGCCGGGACAGTGAGCTGCAGGAACTCCGCGCCGCCAACGAACTGCTCGCCAAGGAGCTCGCCGAGCTTACCGACAACGTCCACCGTGACGAGCTTGCCAGGGCCCAGCAGCGCGCCCGCATCGAAGCCCTGGAAACCCGGTCCGTCGATGAACTCGGGATCACCCCTGACGCCCTGGTGGCGGAGTTTGGTCCGCACGTTGCAGTTCCGGTTCCCGCGCAGGAAACAGGCGACAAATGGGCTGCCCTGCGTGCCCCGGTGGATGAAACCGGTGAGGCCATCGTCGAAGGGGTGCCGTTCGTCAGGGCTGAACAGGAGAAACGCCTCCGGAAGGCCGAACGCGACCTGTCCAGCCTGGGAAAGGTCAATCCGCTGGCGCTGGAGGAGTTCGCAGCCCTGGAGGAACGCCACCAGTTCCTCAGCACCCAGCTGGAGGACCTCAAGGCAAGCCGCAAGGACCTGCTGGACATCATTAAGGAAGTGGACAACAGGGTCCAGCGGGTGTTCACCGAGGCATTCGAGGACACCCAGGCACAGTTCGTCCGGGTATTCGACCGGCTTTTTCCCGGCGGCGAAGGCCGGCTGGTCCTGACCGACCCCGCGGACATGCTCACCACCGGAATCGAAGTGGAGGCCCGTCCCGCGGGCAAAAAGATCAAGAGGCTGTCACTGCTGTCCGGCGGGGAGCGGTCCCTGACTGCGGTGGCCCTGCTCGTCGCGATCTTCAAAGCCCGCCCCTCCCCGTTCTACGTCATGGACGAAGTGGAGGCCGCCCTGGACGACACCAACCTGGGCCGGCTGATCACTATCTTCGAAGAACTGCGTGAGTCCAGCCAGCTCATTGTCATCACCCACCAGAAGCGCACCATGGAAGTGGCCGACGCCCTTTACGGAGTCACCATGCGCGGCGACGGCGTCTCCACCGTGATCAGCCAGCGCCTGGGCAACGACGACTGACCGGTGTTTGCCTGACCGCCGCCGGACTGTCACCGGGCCAACACCCGAGTAACGGCAGGTCAGCTCCCCGCCGCAGCGGGAAAAGGGCTCCGGCGGTTATGAGAAGCTAGGGGAGTGAATGACATCCTTCCCATAATCCTGTCCATTCTCGGTGCCCTGGTGGTTGTCGGAGCCCTGATCCCGGTCCTGGTGAAGACGCGGAAGAACATCAACCGCTACCCGGGAACGCGTGACGCAAACGACCCCGAACTCCGGCCCGGTGGCAGCACCCTCGTGGCCGAAGATACCGCCACTACGGAGCGGACAGCCCCCGCCGGGGCGGACCTTGACGGCGTGGACACCACAGTCCCCGACGACGCCGCCGGACTGGAAGTTATTCCGGTTGAAACCCCCCTGCCCGTGGCGGGACGCCTGACCCGGCTGCGCGAACGCCTGATCCGCTCCAACAGCATCATGGGCAAGGGCCTGCTGGCCCTCCTTTCCAGCGACAAGATCGATGAGAATGTCTGGGACGAGGTGGAGGAAACCCTCCTCCTGGCGGACCTCGGCACCGAACCGACCATGCAGCTGGTGGATGCCCTCCGCGAACGCGTCAAGGTTCTCGGCACTCGCAGCCCGGAGCACGTCAAGGCCATGCTCCGCGAGGAACTCATCAAGGTGGTTGACCCCACCATGGACCGCACCTTGAATGTCCAGCGCCACGGGGACAAGCCGGCCGTCATGATGGTGGTGGGCGTCAACGGCGTGGGCAAGACCACCACGGTGGGCAAGCTGGCACGCGTGCTGGTGGCTGAAGACAAGGATGTCATCCTTGGTGCCGCAGACACCTTCCGTGCCGCCGCCGCCGAACAGCTGGCCACCTGGGGACAGCGCGTCGGCGTTCCCACCGTCAAGTCCGATATTGACGGAGCCGACCCCGCGTCGGTGGCCTACGAAGCCGTGAAGGCAGGCATCGACCAGGAAGTCGACGTCGTCATGATCGACACCGCCGGACGGCTGCAGAACAAGGTTGGCCTCATGGATGAACTTGGCAAGGTCAAGCGCGTCGTGGAAAAGCTTGCCGAAGTGGACGAGGTCCTGTTGGTCCTGGACGCAACCACCGGCCAGAACGGCCTCAACCAGGCCCGCGTCTTCTCTGAGGTGGTCAACATCACCGGCATCGTCCTGACCAAACTCGACGGCACTGCCAAGGGTGGCATCGTCGTCGCGATCCAGAAGAGCCTCGGCGTCCCGGTCAAGCTGATCGGCCTGGGCGAAGGCGCGGACGACCTCGCTCCGTTCGACGCCGAGCAATTTGTGGACGCGCTGCTGAACTAGCCGCTAATCCTTCTTTTGGCCCGCTGCGTCCTGCGACGTGGCGGGCCGAAGTGTTTCCGGCGTGGCCAGCCACGCAAGGACAGCCAAGAGCAGGACCCCGCCCGTGACACCGAAAGCCCAGCCGAAGCCCAGCCGGTCCGCGAGCAGGCCGGCCAGGACGGGACCCACGATCGCACCGACGTCGGACGTCATCTGGTAGACCGCCAGCACCTTGCCGCCGGACCGGCCGCTGCCGATAACATCTGCAACGGCAGCCTGCTGGGCAGGGCCGAACAGGCCCGAGCCGACGCCGGCAAGCGCAGAAGCGGCGAGGAACCAGGGCAGGTTCTGGGTGAAGCCGATGCCCGCGGTGGCCAACCCCGCCACCGCCAGCCCCCACATCATCATGGGCCTGCGTCCCAGCGAATCTGCCAGGCGGCCGGAAAATGAAAGCGCCGCCGCATTGCCGGCCGCGAATACCGCCAGGGCCAGTCCGGCCGCCTCGGGACCGGCGCCGAAGGCCGCTGCAGCAAACAGCGGGACGGTGGCCATCCGGACCCCGAACGTAGCCCACCCGTTGGCAAAACTGGAGGCCAGCGCGGCCCGATAGGCCCCGGTCCGCAGGGCCTCGCCGAAGGGCATGTCCGGCGCCCGCTTGGCCGCCGGGCCGGAGCCGCGACGCTGGTGGCTCAGCTGCGTCTGGACCACTGCTGCCGCGATGACCAAGGCCGCCGCGTAGGCAAGGAACGGAACCCGCAGGCCGAATCCCGCAAGCAGGCCGCCGACTATCGGTCCGCAGACGTTGCCGATCAGGAACGCAGAGGCGTAGGCGCCGGACACCCTGCCCCGGCTCTCCGGCGGCGCCAGCCTGACCACCAGGGCCATGGAAGCCACCGTAAACATCACCGAACCCGCTCCGCCCAGTCCACGGAACAGCAACAGCTGCCAATAGCTCCCGGCAAAGGCGCAGGCCGCCGTTGAGGCCGCCACAATGAGCAGCCCCGACACATAGACCGGCCGTTCCCCGAGCTTGGCGATCAGGGCACCGCCGGCCGGGGCGAAGACCAGCCGCATGAACGCAAAGATCGCCACGATCACGGCAGCCTCGGTATTGCCCACACCGAATGTTGTGGCGAATTGCGGCAATACAGGCGCAACAAGCCCGAATCCCAGCGCGATCAGGAACGCGGCGGCCAGCATCACCTTGATATCGCGGGGAAGCTTGTCCCGGCGGGGCCGCAGGCGGGCCAGGATCCTTGAAGCGGTGCCGCTGGCGCGGGCTTCTGCCGTCATGGTGCACAGTTCCTTGCAGGGTGGGCCGCCGGCTGCCGGCGGGAGTGGTGAAACACAACCGTAACAAGGCGGATATGCACCATTTACTTCCTAGAGGTTGTTGTAACAGTCCGGCAATCTAAATCCTCTGCGGGCGAAACACGCCGCCGACACACTCGTTACAGGACGCAAAGGGCGTTGGCAGGCGGAGGACTCCGCAAGATTCGGAAGAGAGGACGTGCACCATGGAACTTACCGCAGGTCACGTTTGGGTCATGGTGTCCGCAGCACTCGTGCTGCTGATGACACCGGGGCTGGCATTTTTCTACGGCGGCATGACACGCGCCAAAGCGGCACTGAACATGATGATGATGAGTTTCATCTCCATCGGCATGGTCGGTGTCGTCTGGGTCCTCTGGGGCTACTCGATGTCTTCCGGCGAGGGCTTCCTCCAGATGGTGGGCAACCCGTTCGCTAAGTTCGGCCTTGCGAACATCGACACCCCTGACGGCCTCATCATGGTGGGCTTCGGCGCAACGTTCGCCATCATCACCGTAGCCCTCATCAGCGGCGCCATCGCGGACCGGGCAAAGTTCGGTGCCTGGAGCGTCTTCGTCCCCGTCTGGGTAACCCTGGTGTACTGCCCCCTCGCCTACATGGTGTGGGGCGGCGGCCTCTTCAGCGAAGAAGGCGCCGTCGGCGCCGCACTGGGTGAAGCCATCGACTTCGCCGGCGGCACCGTAGTCCACATCAACGCCGGTGTAGCGGCGCTTATCCTCGTCTTCATCGTGGGCAACCGCAAGGGCTTCGGCAAGGACCCGAACCACCGCCCGCACAACATTCCGTTCGTCATGCTGGGTGCTGCGCTCCTGTGGTTCGGCTGGTTCGGCTTCAACGGCGGTGCCGCCACCACGGCCGAGCAGGGCGGCCTCATCTGGGTCAACACCCTGGCAGCTCCGGCAGCGGCAATGCTCGGCTGGCTCGTGACCGAGCGGATCCGCGACGGCCACCCCACGTCCCTCGGCGCTGCGTCCGGTGTGGTCGCCGGCCTCGTGGCCATCACCCCGGCCTGCGCCAACGTCAGCCCCGTCGGTGCCCTCGGCCTCGGTGTGGTCTCAGGCGTGGCATCCGCACTCGCCGTCGGCCTCAAGTTCCGCTGGGGCTTCGACGACTCGCTCGACGTCGTTGGCGTCCACCTCGTCTCAGGCATCATCGGCACCGTGGCGCTCGGCTTCATTGCACTGCCCGCCGACGGTGCGGGCGGCGGCCTCTTCTACGGCGGCGGCTTCGCCCAGCTCTGGGCCCAGCTCGCAGCTGCCGGCATCGCCATCGCCTACTCGGCAGTCATGACCACCATCATCGCGCTGGCCATCCACAAGACCATGGGCTTCCGAGTCTCGCAGGAACAGGAAACGGTGGGTGTGGACCTCAGCCTGCACGCCGAGACCGCCTACGAGTTCGGCGTCTCCGGACACGGCGGCAGCTTCCAGCCGCTGCACGACATGATCACCGGCAAGAACCAGGCAGAAACCGCCGGCAGCGCCGCAGCAGATGCCAAGAAGTCAGAAACCGCAACAGGCAAGGAAAGCGTGGGGGCATGAAACTGATCACCGCAATCGTCAGGCCCGAGAAGCTTGAAGCCATCCGGGAAGGCCTGGAGGCCTACGGAGTGCAGGGCCTGACGGTCAGCGCAGCCAGCGGCTACGGCCGGCAGCGGGGCTACACCGAGGTGTACCGCGGAGCCGAGTACAACGTGGACCTCCTGCCCAAGATCCGGGTAGAGGTGCTGGCTACGGACGAGCAGGCCGATGACATCCTGGACGTCATCATCGCCAGTTCCAACACCGGCAGGGCGGGTGACGGCAAGGTCTGGACCATGGACGTCTTTGAGGCAGTCCGGGTCAGGACCGGCGAACGCGGCGTAGCCGCCATCTAGGGCAGTCCTTCGGCCGGCTCCTTCCACAGGGGGAGCACGGGCAGACGGAAGCGGGGTGGGCGGGAACCGGAAGGTTCCCGCCCACCCCGCTTCGGCGTTTAAGGGGGTGCGCGCCGACCCTAAAGCCGGCCTCCGCTCACTGCCCTTCCCGGGAGGTGGCCCAGGCCGCCGGACCCGCCGACCCGGCGTCGTACTCTTCAAGGGGAACCGAACCCTGCGCCCAGGCCTGCAGCACCGGTTCAACGATCCGCCAGCAATCCTCGGCGGTGTCACCGCGCACCGACAGCAACGGGTCACCGGTCAGCACACCTTCAAGGACCTCACCGTAGGGAAGGAGGTCCGAGGCGCTCAGCTCCGCCTCGAGGGTGACCCGGCCAAGGCTGAAAATGTTTCCGGGGCCATTGACGTCAACATCGAACTCCAGGGTGTCCGGGCCGAATCCGATCCTCAGCTGGTTGGGGGAGTCGACGCCCGTGAATCCCTGCGGCAGGTGCGGCACCGGAAGGAAGGTGATCACAGCTTCCTTCCGCTTCTTACCAAGGGCCTTGCCGGACCGGAGGATGAAGGGAACGCCGTTCCAGCGCCAGTTGTCGATTCCAATCCGGATTTCAGCCAGTGTCTCTGTGCCGCGGTCCGCGTCCACGCCGTCCTCGCGGGCATAATCGGGCACCGTCTTGCCTCCCACGGTGCCCGCACCATAGCGGGCCCGCCGGGTGGAACCGGTAAAGGGCGGAGCAACGCTGGCTGCGCGAAGGACGGACGCGATGGCGTCGCGCAGGTCCCGCTCACCCAGGGTTGCCGGCGGCTCGATGGCCAGGAGGGCCATCACCTGCAGGAGGTGGCTCTGGATCATGTCCCTCAGGGCGCCGGCACCGTCGTAGTACCGTGCCCGGCCCTCCAGGGCGAGATCTTCGTCGAAGAAGATTTCCACCTTCTCCACGTGGCGCCGGTTCCAGACCGGTTCCAGGAAGTTGTTGGCGAACCGCAGCCCCAGGATGTTCAGGACCGTGGCTTTCCCCAGGAAATGGTCCACGCGGTGGATGTGGTCCTCCGGTACCAGCCGGGCAAGCGTCCTGTTCAGGGACCGCGCCGATTCCTCGCTGGAGCCAAAGGGCTTCTCCATCACCAGCCGCGTCCCTGCCGGCACCTCTTCGGGGCGCAGTGCCTCGCACGCCATTTGGCTGATGCGGGGTGGCAGCGCGAAGTAGACGGCGATGGGGCCGTCGAGGCTTTCCAGCAGGGACGCAAGGGCGCCGGCAGCCGTGACATCGAGCTGGTGGTACACAGTGTCCTTTGCCAGCGCGGCCAGCGCGTCCCTTCCGTCCGGCCCCGCGGTGTCCGCAGCTGCGGCGGAGGAGGACTGCACCCGTTCCCGCCACTGTTCCGGTGTCCAGGGGTCGGAGCCGGCGCCCACGAGGCGGAGGCCCCCAGCGCGGCCGGCGGCCACCAGGCGGGCCAGCCCCGGCAGAAGCAGCCGGCCTGTGAGGTCGCCTGAGGCGCCGAGGATGAGCAGGGTCTTGACAGTTGGTTGGCTCGTCATTTTGCCAGCATGCCATCTGGCGTGCCCGACTTGGTACCCTAGATAGTCGAGTCCCGATCATCTCCTGAAAGAAGTTCACGGCGCGTGTTCAATTCACTCTCTGACCGGTTGACAGCAACCTTCAAGAATCTCCGCGGCAAGGGCCGCCTGACGGAGGCCGACGTCGATGCCACCGTCCGGGAGATCCGCCGCGCCCTGCTGGACGCGGACGTTGCCGTTCCCGTGGTGCGGGAATTCACCAGCCGCGTGCGCGAACGTGCGCTGGGCGCCGAGGTCTCAGCGGCGCTGAACCCCAGCCAGCAGATCGTCAAGATCGTCAACGAGGAACTCAAGGAGATCCTCGGCGGCGAGACCCGGCGCATCCGCCTGGCCAAGAACGGCCCCACAATCATCATGCTGGCCGGCCTCCAGGGCGCGGGCAAGACCACCCTTGCGGGCAAGCTGTCCAAGTGGCTGAAGTCCCAGGGCCACAGCCCCATGCTGGTGGCGTGTGACCTGCAGCGGCCCAACGCCGTCACCCAGCTGCAGGTGGTGGGCCAGCGGGCCAACGTGCCTGTTTTCGCCCCGCACCCCGGTGCCACCTCAACCGAGCTGGAACATCCGGCCGGCGATCCCGTGGCTGTCGCCCGGGCCGGCGTGGAGGAAGCCCGCCAGAAACTGCACGACGTCGTTATCGTGGACACCGCGGGCCGCCTCGGCGTCGATGCGGACATGATGGAGCAGGCGCGCCAGATCCGCCGGGCCATCGTGCCCAACGAAGTCCTCTTTGTCATTGACTCGATGATCGGCCAGGACGCCGTGAACACGGCCCTGGCGTTTGACGAGGGCGTCAACTTCACCGGCATCGTCCTGTCCAAGCTCGACGGCGATGCCCGCGGCGGTGCCGCGCTGTCGGTCTCCTCGGTCACCGGCAAGCCCGTCATGTTCGCGTCCACCGGTGAAGGCCTGGACGACTTTGAGTTGTTCCACCCGGACCGGATGGCCTCGCGCATCCTGGATATGGGCGACGTCCTCACGCTCATTGAGCAGGCCGAGAAGTCCTGGGACAAAGACGAAGCTGCCCGGATGGCGAAGAAGTTCGCCGACCAGGAAGACTTCACCCTGGACGACTTCCTGGCCCAGATGCAGCAGATCCGCAACATGGGCTCCATGAAGAAAATGCTCATGATGATGCCTGGCGCCCAGAACATCCGCCAGCAGCTGGAGCAGTTCGACGAACGCGAGATCGACCGCGTGGAAGCAATCGTCCGGTCCATGACGCCGCACGAACGCGTGGCCCCCAAGATCATCAACGGTTCGCGCCGTGCCCGTATTGCGCGTGGTTCCGGTGTCCACGTCTCCGAGGTCAATGGGCTGCTGGAACGCTTCGCACAGGCTCAGAAGATGATGAAGAAGATGGCCCAGGGCGGCATGCCGGGCATGCCCGGGATGCCAGGCATGCCGGGCGCCGGCGGAGGTGCACGGAAGAACGCGAAGAATGCACCCAAGAAGAAGGCGAAGTCCGGCAACCCGGCCAAGGCTGCCCAGGAGCGGAAGGACGCCGAGGCACGCCGGGCGAACGCCGCGAAGGCGTTGCCCACCGGAGCTTCCTTCGGCCAGCAGTCGGGTGACTTTGACCCGTCCCAGCTGAATCTGCCCAAGGGCTTCGACAAGTTCCTGGGCAAATAGGAACCTCCCCGAAATTAGCGGCAAACAGCGCCAAGTGTTGTTGGAATCGTCCCAACGACACCTGGCGCTGTTTAGTTAAGATGCCGGTGCGGTGGAATAGGGTTGGGGGATGTTTAAGCAGAGGGTAGTGTTCGTGCACGGCTCGGGGACTTTCGGCGCCGCCGCCTGGCCCCGGCAGCACGGCATGGCGCTGATGTACGATGCGCTGTTCCTCCGCCGGCACGGATACCACAGCACCGCCGAACCCCTGGAGTCCTCCTTTGCGGAGGACACGGCCATCGTGCTGCGTTCCCTGGGCGATGACGGGCGCGGTGCTGCCGGAGGACACGTGGTGGCTCACGCACAGGGAGCCATTCCGGCCATGATGGCGGCCGTGGAGCGCCCGGACCTCGTTCATTCGCTGACCCTGGTGGAGCCGGCCTGCCTTTCCCTCACCGCGGAGCTGCCCGCAACAGCCGCCCACATCCGGATGATGAAGCCGCTGTTTGACGTCCGCCACCAGCTCAGCGACGAGGACTTCCAGCGGGAGTTCGTCCGCCGCGTCTACGCCGCGGGTTTGCACCAGCCGGCAACCCTGGAGGAGAAGCGCTCAGCCCGCCGGCTGCGGCTGCAGTCACCGTCATGGGAAGCGCCGCTTCACATCGTTCCGGGCGTCCCTACCCTTGTCCTGACCGGGGGGTGGGAACCGCTCTACGAAGAGATTGCCGGGTATCTGCAGGAAACCGGTGCCCTGCACCGTGTCGCCGCCGGCGGGCACCGGCCCCACGACTCAGCCGACGGCAACCGGGCCATCCGGCAGTTCCTCGCCGAAGTCAGCCGGAGTGAACCGGCCCGGGCGTCCTGACTGCTCGGGCCGGTCACAGGCAATCGCCGGTCGCCGCCGGCGGCAGGCTTAGCTGCCGGCCGGGACTTTCAGCTCGGGAAGGTACACCTTGCCGCCGGATTCCAGGAACTCCTGGCTCTTCTCCCGCATCCCGGATGCCGCTTCGGCTATCGCGGCCTGGGCTTCCGCGGATCCGTACTCATTGCGGATGTCCTGGCTGATCCGCATCGAGCAGAACTTCGGCCCGCACATGGAGCAGAAGTGTGCCGTCTTGGCGGGCTCGGCCGGAAGGGTTTCATCATGGAAGGCTTCGGCCGTCTCGGGGTCAAGTGAAAGGGCAAACTGGTCCCGCCAGCGGAACTCGAACCTGGCCTTGGACAGGGCGTCGTCCCGTTCGTGCGCCCCGGGGTGGCCCTTGGCCAGGTCGGCGGCGTGCGCGGCGATTTTGTAGGTGATGACTCCGGTCTTCACATCGTCCCTGTCGGGCAGTCCCAGATGCTCCTTGGGTGTGACGTAGCAGAGCATGGCGGTGCCGTAGCGCGCGATCTCGGTGGCGCCGATGGCTGAGGTGATGTGGTCGTAGCCTGGGGCCACATCGGTGACCAGCGGCCCCAGCGTATAGAACGGCGCGCCCTTGCACAGTTGCTGCTGGCGCTCCACGTTCTCCCGCACCAGATGAAACGGGACGTGGCCCGGCCCTTCCACCATGACCTGCACGTCATGTTTCCAGGCGCGGTCCGTAAGCTCAGCCAGCGTGTCGAGTTCCGCGAACTGCGCAGCGTCGTTGGCATCGGCGGTGGCACCGGGGCGCAGGCCGTCACCCAGCGAGAACGCGACATCGTACTTGGCGAAGATCTCACACAGCTCATCGAAATGCGTGTACAGGAAGTTCTCCTGGTGGTGCGCCAGGCACCATCCCGCCATGATGGACCCGCCCCGGGACACGATGCCGGTGACCCTGTTGGCGGTCAGCGGCACGTAGCGGAGCAGGACGCCGGCGTGGACCGTCATATAGTCCACGCCCTGTTCACATTGTTCTATGACGGTGTCGCGGAAGATTTCCCACGTCAGTGCGTTCGCCTCGCCGTTGACCTTTTCCAGGGCCTGGTAGATGGGCACGGTGCCGATCGGCACGGGGGAATTGCGGATGAGCCATTCCCTGGTGGTGTGGATGTCGTCGCCCGTGGAAAGGTCCATCACCGTGTCGGCACCCCACCGGGTGGCCCACTGCAGCTTGTCCACCTCCTCCCTGATGGAACTGGTGACGGCGGAGTTGCCGATGTTGGCGTTGATCTTCACCAGGAAAGCCTTGCCGATGATCATCGGTTCGGACTCCGGATGGTTGATATTGGCGGGGATAATGGCCCGTCCAGCCGCAACCTCACTCCGGACCAGTTCCGGATCACAGTTTTCCCGCAGCGCCACGAACCGCATTTCCGGCGTCACCACGCCCTTCCGGGCGTAGTGCATCTGGGTGACTGTCCGGCCGTCGACGGCGCGGCGGGGCACCGGGCGCCCGCCTTTCCATTCCGCAGAGGCGGCGCCGCGGCGCACAGCCGAGCGGCCGTCGTCGAGCAGGTTCCGTGCCCTTCCGCTGTACTCTTCCGTGTCATCCCGCCCTTCAATCCATCCCGACCGGAAAGGGCTGAGGCCCCGGACGGGGTCGCTTCCCGGGCCCGCTGTCCGGTACGTGCGGAAAGGGGCGTTCGGCTGGCCGTTGGGCGAGGGCTCCAGCGCGATCTCCGTTACCGGGACACGGATGCCGTGCTGCGGATCATCGATGTAGGCCAGCGAGTGGGACTTCAGGGACTGGGTGACCGGTGCTTCAGGCGTGGCTCCGGCAGGGTGGTTTTGGGCAGGGGGCAGCACTGCATTGGGTGTATTCAAGGAATACTCACTTCCTTCGCCGGCATTACCCGGACAGGTTCGACGGTCGCAGGCCGCGTCAGCCCGATCTCAGCCCCTGCAGGGGCACCCGTGTGGTCAGGAACGAAGCTACCACACGCACTCGAGGGGCGGGCGCGGACAGCCCTGTCCTAATTGCCGGTGCTAGCCTGACCGGGCAGGAAGAGGAGGCATGCATGCCATACATCATCGGTTTCAGCGGCACCGCCCTCACGGGACCGGACAGCGAACGGCGCGGGCTCTGGTCCGTGGACGGACGCCTGACATTCACCCGTCCGGAGGCGGGCCCGGACATTGTGCTGGACGGCTGGGTGCTGCCCGGTTTCGTTGACGCCCATTGCCATATCGGCCTGGGTCCTGCCGGGCCGGTGGACGCCGCCGAGTCGGAAGCCCAGGCCCGTGCCGACCTGTACGCAGGCACACTGCTGATCCGGGATGCGGGGTCGCCCGCGGACACCCGCTGGATGCAGGGCGGCCGCGACTTTCCGCTGCTGATCCGGGCCGGGCGGCACGTCGCCCGGACTCGCCGTTACCTTCGGGGGTTCGCCCACGAGGTGGAGCCTGAGGGGCTCGTGGAAGCCGTGCGCAAGCAAGCCCGCGACGGCGACGGCTGGGTCAAGCTCGTCGGGGACTGGATCGAGCGGGGCGCCGGCGACCTCGCACCCTCCTTTCCCGCCGGCGTCGTCCGCGACGCGATCAGTGCCGCACACGACGAAGGTGCCCGCGTCACCGCCCACTGCTTCGCCGAAGACACCCTGGACCAGATGCTCGATGCAGGCATTGACTGCATCGAGCACGCCACCGGCTTGCTGCCCAGGCACCTGCCGCGGTTCGTGGAGCAGGGCGTACCCATCGTGCCCACGCTGGTCAATATCGCCACGTTCCCGGATATTGCCGCCCAGGCCAGGCCCAAGTTTCCGGTGTACGCCGACCACATGCTGGCGCTCTGGGAACGCCGGCTGGAACGCGTAGGGGAGGCCTGGGAAGCCGGGGTGCAGGTCTTCGCCGGAACAGATGCCGGCAGCGTGATCCGCCACGGCAGGATCGCGGACGAAATCCTTGCCCTGCACGCAGCGGGCTTGCCCGCGGCCGAGGCGCTCAATGCGGCCAGCTGGGCCGCCCGGTCATGGCTGGGCGCTGACGGGCTGGCAGAAGGGGCGCGTGCCGACGTCGTGCTGTTCCGGGACGATCCCCGGAGGACCCTGGAGACCGTGGCTCACCCATCCCACGTAGTTTTGGGCGGCCACGTGGTCCGCTAGGGAAACCTCCGTCCTGCACTTGGAATAAATTGAAGCTTCAAGTAATTTTAACTCATGACGGGCCGCCCCATCCGGACGGCCTCCAGAAGAGGGAGCGTTCAATGACTGCAGAAGCCACCAGCCAGGATCTTCTTCCTGCCGATCTCGCCATGGGCACCGTAATGCTCAAGGTCGGCAACATGAAGGTCATGGCCGATTACTACCAGCGCGCACTGGGGCTCGAGGTGGTCGCGGAGCAGGACGGCGGCCTCTACCTCGGCCGCCTCGGCAAGCCGCTGGTCCATCTGGCCCCGGCCCGCGGACTGGCCATCCCCGGCAGGGGAGAGGCCGGCCTGTTCCACACGGCCCTCCTCTTCGAAGACCAGGCGGCGCTCGCCGCCACGGTGGCCACCGCAGCCCAGTTCGAGCCGCGGGCCTTCACGGGCAGTGCGGACCACCTGGTCAGCGAGGCGTTCTACTTCAGCGATCCTGAGGGCAACGGCATCGAGCTCTACTGGGACCGCCCCCGCAGCAACTGGTCCTGGAACGGCACCGACGTGGTCATGGACAGCCTGGCGCTCCCGCCCCAGCGCTACCTTGAGCAGCACCTCACCGAGGAGTCCCTGGAAGGCCAGCGGCAGACCACCGCCGGCGTGGGCCACGTCCACCTCCAGGTGGGCGACGTCCAGTCCGCCCGCGACTTCTACGTGGGAACGCTCGGGTTCGAAAAGACCGCCGGCTGGCACGGGCAGGCCCTCTTCGTCTCCGCGGGCCGCTACCACCACCACATGGCCATGAACGTCTGGAACAGCCGCGGCGCCGTTCCGCGGAAAGACACCCTTGGCCTCGGCGAGGTCCTCATCGAGGTGCCGTCCGGTGACGACGTCGGCGCGCTCGCTGACCGCCTCAAGGTCGCCGGGGTCTCCTCGCACCACACCGGCGCTGAGTTGCGCTTCGAGGACCCATGGCGCAACAGCATCCGGGTTGCGGTGCGCTGAGCGGCCCTCCCGCGTACTAGGCTGAAACCGTTAGACCGGGGATGCCAGGCAGGTATCCCCGGCGCGCCGTACCGTACACGGAAGAGGTCACTTCCCATGGGTTTTACCGAAATCTTCGTAGCCACCCACGATGCCGCCCTGAAGCGCGCCGGAACCCTTGACGGCGGGGGCACCCCGCCCGCCGCCGACGCGGTCCGGATCCCCGGCATCAGCGACTTCGAAGTAGAGCAGCTCGGAGACCTGGCAGGTACTGCGGTCCACGCGGGCGGCGCCGACTACGAACTGACGATGGTGGACGTGGCCAGCGACTCCCTGCTGGCCGCCCCCGGCCATGGTCCGCGCCCTGGCCGACCTGCTCACCTACGAAACTGAAGGCGAAGGCGATGTCCTCGAGGACGTCGCGGCGCAATGGGCAGCGCAGGACGACATGCCCTTCGACGCCGGGCAGGCGCAAGCCTACATCCGGCAAATTGCCGAACTGGCCGGCGGAATCGGCGATTCGGAGCGCTCGGGACTGTACGTCTGGTCCGCCTGAGCTTCCCCCGGCGCGGCGATTTGGGCAGGGCCCGGCGCCGTCCCCGCGGACGCGGGCTGCCAAGTCGAAATCCTCCCGCTGATCTGGCACAATGGACAGGTACTCGATCTGCGTGGCCCCTCTCTCCGCGTCTGGATCCTGTCCTTCGAACCCGCAAGTACGGCCCGCCCCACGGGTGCAGAACGCCGGGTTCACCCCTTTTCTGAAACAGGAGTGACCACAAAAGTGGCCGTAAAGATTCGCCTTAAGCGCTTCGGCAAGATGCGCGCCCCGTACTACCGCATCGTCGTCATGGACTCACGCGCCAAGCGTGACGGCCGTGCCATCGAGGAGATCGGCAAGTACCACCCCACCGAAGAGCCCTCGTACATCGAGGTCGCTTCCGAGCGTGCACAGTACTGGCTCTCCGTCGGTGCCCAGCCGTCCGAGCAGGTTGCCGCGATCCTCAAGATCACCGGTGACTGGCAGAAGTTCAAGGGCCTCCCGGGCCAGGAAGGCACCCTGAAGACCAAGGGCGAGAAGGAAGCCTTCGTCGCACCGGAGAAGGGTTCCGTCATCATCCCGGAAGCCATCACTAAGAAGGCTTCCAAGTCTGAGGCAGCCGAAGCCGAAGCAGAGACCACCGAGGCTGAGTAAGTTGCTGGCAGACGCGCTGGAGCACCTGGTCCGCGGAATCGTTGATTCCCCGGACGACGTCACGGTCAATTCGAAGAACAACCGCCGCGGGGATACCCTCGAGGTTCGTGTTCACCAGGATGACCTGGGACGGGTGATCGGCCGCCAGGGCCGCACGGCACGTGCACTGCGCACCGTCGTGGCAGCGCTGGCTGGCGGCGAGCCGGTCCGGGTTGACGTCGTCGACACCGACCGCCGCCGCTGAGCGTCCGGCAACACCAGTTTTGCTCTCCGGCCCCTCCACCACCTGGTGGAGGGGCCGGAGTTTTTTCACGAACCAACACAATGTGCACCAACCCGAACAGAGGAACATATGCAGCTCCAGGTGGCCCGCATCGGCAAGCCCCACGGCATCCGCGGGGAAGTCACGGTCCAGGTAATGACCGACGCCCCCGGGGACCGTTTCGTCCCCGGTGTGGAGTTCGTGGTGGAACCTGCGCAGTCCGGGCCGCTGACAGTCAGCAGCGCCCGCTGGAACAAGGACATCCTGCTGCTGGCCTTCGAGGAAATCGAGGACCGCAACCAGGCTGAGACGCTCCGTGGCGCCAAGCTCTTCATCGAAACAGCGGAACTGGACGAGGACGATGAAGACGGCTGGTACGAGCATGAGCTCGTGGGCCTCGAAGCCCGTGTGGGCAGCACGGTCGTGGGCAAGGTGACCGCCCTCAACACCGCCCCGGCGCAGGACCTGCTGATGGTCACCACCCCGGACGGCGAGGAAATCCTGATCCCCTTCGTCGAGCAGATTGTCCCCGAAGTCAATGTCGGCGAGGGGTACATCCTCCTCACCCCGCCGGACGGGCTCTTCGAAGTCAACTCCGGCGAAGCCGCACCGTCGGAACCCGAAGGCACCGACTAGATGCGCATCGACGTCGTCAGTATCTTTCCCGAGTACCTGGCGCCCCTGGAACTGTCCCTGATCGGCAAGGCTCGCCAGGACGGCATCCTGGACCTGCATGTCCACGACCTCAGGTCGTTCACCACCGACCGGCACCGTACCGTGGACGACACTCCCTACGGAGGCGGCGCCGGCATGGTCATGAAGCCTGAACCGTGGTCGCAGGCGCTTACCGCTGTTGCCGAAGCGCGGCGCGGGCACCAGGGCAAGCCCGTCCTCATCGTTCCGTCACCTGCAGGGGAGCGCTTCACGCAGGCCCTGGCCCACGAGCTGGCAGGCGAAGAGCACCTGGCTTTCGCCTGCGGACGCTATGAAGGCATTGATGAACGCGTGATCGAATGGGCCGGCGAGCACTTCGACGTGCGGCCCGTCAGTCTGGGCGATTACGTCCTCAACGGGGGAGAAGTCGCCGTGCTCGCCATGGTGGAGGCGGTGGGGCGGCTGCTGCCCGGCGTCGTGGGAAATCCCGAATCCCTGGTGGAGGAATCCCATTCAGACGGCCTCCTGGAGTATCCGGTGTACACCAAGCCCGCCGTCTGGCGCGACCGCGAGGTACCAGCCATCCTGCTGAGCGGAAACCATGGCAAGATCGCCCAGTGGCGGCGCCATGAACAGTTCCGCCGGACGTCCGAGCGGCGTCCCGACCTGCTGGAGGTGTTCGATGCCGGGAAGCTTCCGAAGGCCGACCGCCTGGCCCTGCAGGAACTGGGTTACGACATTGTCGACGGCAGGCCTGTCCGGCGGCAGGGCACGGCGGAACCCGCAGGCTGAAGCTGCGCAGGATTGGCTGTACGGGCGCCGCTGTGGCAAAATTAGTCCTTGTGTCTGCTGGGTCCGCACCTGCCACAGGGGGAGCGCAACCAACAGCTTGACAACCGGCCTCGTCAACCAGTGAGGCGGCCGGACCACTTAACTTCGGGCGGGATACTCCCACTGCGCCTTCGGCGTTGGGCTTTCCCGGCCGTGACCTAAAGTGAATGACCTGTGGCGTTCACCAGGAGTGCAATTATGCATATTCTCGATTCCGTCGATGCAGCTTCGCTGCGCACTGACGTCCCCGCGTTCCGCGCCGGCGACACCCTCAAGGTGCACGTAAACATCATCGAAGGCAAGAACTCCCGTGTCCAGGTGTTCCAGGGCTTCGTCCTGGGCCGCCAGGGTGATGGCGTCCGCGAGACCTTCACGGTCCGCAAGGTGTCCTTCGGCGTCGGCGTGGAGCGTACCTTCCCGGTGCACTCCCCGATCATCGACAAGATCGAAGTTGTCACCAAGGGCGATGTCCGCCGCGCCAAGCTTTACTACATGCGTGCACTGCGCGGTAAGGCTGCAAAGATCAAGGAAAAGCGCGACTTCACCTCTGCCAAGTAAGTCCTCCCGGACCTACGAAGGCTGGGCCGCAGCCGTATCCGGCCAGCGCCGGAGCCACCAGCACCAGCGCCCAGGATACGGACATATGGACCAGACAAAACGCCAGCCCAGGAAACCGGGCTGGCGTTTTGCGTTCCTGGCACTGTTGCTCGCCGTCGTCATCAGCGGGCTGGTCCGGTCGCTGTGGCTGGATATCTATTTCATCCCCTCGGAATCGATGGAGCCCCTGCTGGAAGGCGGGGACCGGATCCTGGTGTCCCGGACCGACTTCACGGCCGAACCCATCCGGCGTGGGGACGTGGTGGTCTTCGACGGACGCGGCACGTTCGCCCCGCTCAACAGCGGCAAGGGCCCGTTGGCAGACGCCGCGACCGCGGCCACCCGGTGGCTGGGGCTGACAGGAAGCGACACCACGTACGTCAAGCGGGTCATTGGACTGCCCGGGGATTCCGTGGTGTGCTGCGACGCGGCCGGTAAAGTCACCGTCAACGGGGAGCCCGTGGACGAACCCTACGTCTTCCCGGGAGACGTGCCGAGCACCCAAAAATTCAACTCAGTGGTCCCTGAAGGCCGGCTCTGGCTCATGGGCGACCACCGCTCCGTGTCCGCCGATTCGCGAAGCCTGCTGGGCGCACCCGGTGGCGGCATGGTTCCGCTGGACCGTGTCATCGGCCGTCCCGTCCAGATCGTCTGGCCGCTTGATAGATTTGCTCCAGTACCACGGCCGGCTGCGGCTGCACCAACCCCAAAGAACGGACAGTAGATGCCCGAGAACCACGCGCGGACACCCGAACCGCGGCGCGATGGAGCCGCGGACCAGCCCGCCGGGCAGTCACCCGAACCAGCCGCAGCCCCGAATCCAGTGCCTGACACCGGGGCCGAAGGGGCGCACGTCGACGCAGAGCCTGCCCAGGCGCCGAGCCGCTCGGCTGCCAAAGCCGCGGGCAAACCCTCCGGCAAGGACTCGGGCAGCCCGGTGTTTGCCTGGCTCAAGGAAGTAGCCACAGTGGTGGTAATCGCCGTCGTGCTGTCCTTCCTCATCAAGACCTTCCTGTTCCGCGCGTTCTTCATCCCCTCTGAGTCCATGGTGAACACCCTGGACATTGACGACCGGATCTTCGTCAACCTCCTGGTCCCGGAACCCTTCGCCCTCAGCCGTGGAGACGTCGTCGTCTTCCGCGACACAAAGGGCTGGCTCCCGCCGGCAACACCCGAGGCGAAGGGTCCGTTCACCTGGGTCCAGGACGGCCTCACCTTCGTCGGCCTGCTCCCCGACACTACAGACCAGCACCTCGTCAAACGGGTCATCGGGCTGCCGGGCGACCATGTGGTCTGCTGCGACGCCGGCGGTAAACTGACCATTAACGGCGCCGCGGTCGACGAAACCTATATCAACCCGGCAGAAGTCCCGCAGGTCCGCGACTTCGACGTCACGGTCCCGGAAGGCAAGGTATGGGTGATGGGCGATAACCGGAACCACTCCGCCGACTCCCGCTCCCATATGGAGTCCGATGGCGGCTTCATCGACCTCAGCGACCTTGAAGGCAAAGCAGCCGTGATCGCCTGGCCGCTCAACCGCATCACCACCCTGGGCAACTACCCCGAAGTGTTCCGCAACGTCCCCGCTGCGCCCTGACCATGACCGAGGCAGTACAGGCCGTGACCGTCAAGGCGCCCGCCAGGCCGAGGTCCGGATCATCAAAGGCCACGGGCCGCGGCAAGGCGCCCACGCTGCGCCATGAGCGGACCTTCAAAGCGCAGGGCGTACGGTTCCTTGCCGGGGTGGACGAGGTGGGCCGCGGCGCACTGGCCGGTCCGGTCAGCGTGGGGATTGCCGTCGTCGACCTTGAACGCCAGAAGCCCTTGGCAGGCGTACGCGACAGCAAGCTCCTCCGCGCCACCGAGCGCGAGCGGCTGGAGCCTCTGGTGCGCCGCTGGAGCGTGGCCTCCGCGGTGGGGCACGCCTCGGCGCATGAGATTGACGCACTGGGAATTATTGCGGCGCTGCGGCTGGCGGGAACGCGGGCCTGGCAGGACATCCTGGCCGCCGGGGTGATTCCGGACATGGTGCTGCTGGACGGAAGCCATAACTGGCTTTCGCCGGCAGAGCAGCTCTCGCTCTTCGACCAGGAGGCGCCGGAGGCAGCATGCGACGCTCCGGTGCACACCAAGGTCAAAGCCGATATGCAGTGCCTGAGCGTGGCCGCCGCCAGTGTCATCGCCAAGGTGGAGCGGGACCGGACCATGCGTGAACTTCACGCCGAGTACCCCGACTTTGGCTGGGACATCAACAATGGCTACGCCACGGTATTGCACCGCGATGTGCTGCGTGCCGCCGGACCCACTCCCTACCACCGGGTGAGCTGGCGCCTCCTGGGCGGGGAACTCCAGGACGCCGGTGACATGGCAGGCGGGGACTGACTCCGTTCCGGGACCCGCAGCGCCCGCTCCCGGGCTGTTGCGGCTCCGGCACTGCTGGACATAGTGCAAGATGGAAGCATGAGTGCCGAGGACCTTGAAAACTATGAGACTGACATGGAGCTGCAGCTCTACCGTGAATACCGCGACGTTGTCGGACTGTTCAGCTACGTAGTCGAGACCGAGCGGCGCTTCTACCTGGCCAACCACGTGGACCTGCAGGCCCGCAGTGCAGATGGCGAGGTCTACTTCGACCTGACCCTCTCCGATGCGTGGGTTTGGGATGTCTACCGGTCCGCACGGTTCGTCAAGAGCGTCCGCGTCCTGACCTTCAAGGACGTCAACGTGGAGGAACTTCCGCGGAACGAGGAACTGGCACTGCCGAAAGACGTAGACCTGGGCAACTAGGGCGCGCCGGCTCCAGTGGCGCTGCGGGGGTCCGTGGCGCCTTGCCCGCTACGTGGACTATTCCTCCACACCGCCGCCGCCATGCACATAGGGGACACGCTCCCTGTCCTCCGCAACCGCCTGCCCGCAGGCTGGTTGCGGAGGTAGAAATGAAAGCCAAAGATTTGCTGGGCCGGCATGGCGAGGACCTCGCCGTCGGCTATCTCGAGACCCTCGGCATGCTGATAGTGGAGCGCAACTGGCGCTGCAGCGAGGGCGAAATCGACGTCGTCGCGCTGGACGGGGACGCGCTGGTCATTGCCGAGGTCAAAACGCGCCGGTCCCTTGACTACGGCCACCCGTTCGAGGCGGTGGGACCGGACAAGCTGGCCCGCCTGCACCGGCTCGGAGCCGCCTGGTGCAGGGACCGCGAGCTGAGGATGCCGCTGCGCCGCGTCGACGTCATCGCGGTGGTGGACGACGGCGGCGGCAGCCCCGTGGTGGAACACCTCAAGGGGGTGGCTGAATGGCGCTCGGACGCACCTATTCTGTGGCGCTCGTGGGCCTGAACGGGTACATGGTTGAGGTCGAAGCTGACATTGGCCAAAGCCTTCCGGCGTTCGTGATCCTGGGACTTCCGGATGCAGCGCTGAATGAAGCCAGGGAACGCATCCGCTCCGCGGCAAAGAATTCGGGCATACCCCTCAGCCGCCGCAAGATCACCGCCAACCTGATCCCTGCTTCGTTGCCCAAACGCGGTTCCGGCTTCGACCTGGCCGTAACCATGGCGGCGCTCCGGGCGGCTAATGACATCCGCGCCACAGGACGAACCGTCTTCATCGCCGAACTGGGCCTGGACGGCAGGCTCAGGCCTGTCCGCGGCATACTTCCCGCCGTCATGGCAGCCGTGCAGGCCGGGTACCCCGATGTTGTGGTGGCGCAGGCAAACCTCGCCGAAGCCTCGCTGGTCCCCGGAGCCAACGTCAACGGATACCGGACCCTGGCACGGCTCGCCCTCGATTTCGGCGCCGACCCCCAGGAGCTTGCCCTCGATTTCGAGCCCGACGACGCCGACGACGACGCAGGAGCGCCGGGGGAAGCGGCCCCCTGCCCGGACATGGCAGACGTGTCCGGGCAGGGAGAGGCCCGCAGGGCGTTGGAAGTGGCGGCGGCGGGCGCCCACCACCTGCTGCTCACCGGGCCGCCCGGAGCCGGGAAGACCATGCTGGCGGAGCGTCTGCCCGGGATCCTGCCGGACCTGGAAGACCGCGAATCAATGGAAGTGACGGCCATCCATTCCCTCTGCGGACTGCCCTCGTCGCAGGTCCAGCTGCTGCGGCGGCCGCCCTTTGAGAACCCGCACCACACGGCTACCGCCGCGGCCATCATTGGCGGCGGGTCAGGACTGCCAGCCCGGGGCAGCATCCCGCGCCCACCGCGGTGTGCTCTTCCTCGATGAAGCGCCCGAGTATGAACGCAGGGTGCTCGATGCGCTGCGGCAGCCCCTGGAAAGCGGCGAGCTGGTGATCCACCGGTCAGCCGGGACAGCAGCCTACCCGGCCCGGTTCCAGCTGGTGCTCGCAGCCAATCCTTGCCCCTGCGGCAAGGCTTCAGGGAAGGGGCTGGACTGCACCTGCACGCCGATGATGCGGCGCCGGTACCTTGCCCGGATGTCCGGGCCCCTGCTGGACCGGGTAGACATCCAGCTGCAGGTGGAGCGGGTTTCGCTGGCTGACTTCGGGCAGGCAGGAGCCGAGGAAGACACCGCATCAGTGGCCCGCCGGGTCCGGGACGCACGCCAACGCCAGGTACAGCGGCTTGGTCCGTTCGGGCTGGAGACGAATTCCCAGGTGTCCGGCCGGGTCCTCCGCGGCGAACTGCGGTTGCCTCCCGGCGTTACCCGGATCCTGGACCACTCCCTGGAGCGCGGGATACTGACGGCGCGGGGATATGACCGTGTCCTCCGGTTGGCCTGGACGCTGGCCGACCTTGGACTGCGGGATGCCCCGGATGCCAACGACGTGGGGCAGGCACTGGGCCTGCGGCAGGCAACGGCGGCCGCGGCATGACCGGCGCCACTGAAGCAGGCATGAACCCGGAACGTCTCGCCCGTGCGGCGCTCTCGCGTCTGATGGAACCGCAGGATGCCGCCGGCCTGGCTTTGGTCCAGGTGGCAGGAGCAGTGGACGGGCTTCGGATTGCCACGGGCCAGGTGGCCGCGGGGCCAGGGCTCGAACAGGAAATTTCAGGCCTGCTGGCGGACAACGGCCCGTCCGCAAACTGGTCCGGTCTGGCCGCGTCCCTGAAGCGGTGGCAACCGCGGATCCCGGACCTCGCACCCGAGCGTGACCTTGCCACCATGGCCCGGCTCGGCGGCCGCCTGATCGTCCCATCGGACGAGCTCTGGCCAGGGCAGCTCAGCGATCTCGGCATCCAGGAGCCCATCTGCCTCTGGTGGCGGGGCCACGAACAGCCCCTGCCCGCCCTGGAATGCAGTATCGCCTTGGTGGGGTCCCGTGACAGCACAAGCTACGGGGCCTCGGTTACCGGTGATCTTGCCTACTCCCTTGCGCAGCGGGGGATGACAGTGGTCTCCGGCGGGGCCTACGGCATCGATGCACACGCCCACCGGGCAGCACTCGCCGGCGGCTCGGGAGCCGTCCCCACTATCGCCGTCATGGCCGGTGGAGTGGACCGCTTCTACCCGTCAGGAAACGAGGACCTCCTCCGGGCTGTCTGCAACCAGGGAGCTGTGCTCGCGGAAGTGCCTCCGGGCTCGGCGCCAACCCGGTACAGGTTCCTGCAGCGGAACCGCCTGATCGCCGCGCTGTCCGCCGTGACGGTGGTGGTTGAGGCAAGGTGGCGGTCCGGAGCGCTCAACACCGCCCACCACGCGGAAACCCTGGGGCGCGCCGTCGGCGCGGTTCCCGGTTCAGTGCACAGCGCCAACTCGGCCGGCTGCCACAGGCTCCTCCGTGATGGGGGAGCGGTCTGCGTGACCGACGCCGCCGAGGTCGCCGAGCTCGCCGCCCCCAGCGGAACCGCCCTCCCGGACCTGCGGCAGGGCGCTGCACAGGTCCAGGACGGGCTGACGCTTGAGGACCTGATCCTCCTGGACGCGTTACCCCTGCGCTCCACCACCTCGGTGGAGAAGCTGGCGGCAGTCGCCGGGCTGGGCCAGGACTCTGTGCGGGCCGGGCTGGGCCGCCTGGGGCTCGTGGGGCTGGCGGTCTCGGAACGCGGCGGCTGGAAGCGGGGCAAAGCAACCGACTGACTGACCACAATCCGGCGCCGGTCGCCAACGCGTCGGCAATCACGGTCGCGGTGGCCACGGATTCACAGACTCGCCGATTTACGGATGCACGGATGCTGGATCGCCGGTGTGCCGTGTCAGGCCGCTTTGCGAAGCCGGACCTGAGAAAGTAGGAGGGTGGAACATGCTGAACAGCCCGCTGGGCTACCCGCGAAACTTCAGTGGGCAATGGAAGGGTTTGCCGCTTACCTTTCCGGCGAGCGGGCACTATCCCCACACACCCGGCGCGCGTACCTGGGCGACCTTGAAAGCCTTTTGGCTTTCGCCGCCTCCGAGGGGGCAGCCGAACTCGAGGACCTGGAATTGGGGACCCTCCGTCGATGGCTGGGCGCCCAGAGCCAGTCCGGTGCGGCCCGGGCCACCCTGGCGCGGCGCTCCGCCACGATCCGGGCCTTCACCGCCTGGGCGCTGCGGGAAGAGTACCTTGAGGCCGATCCTGCGCTGCGGCTCAAAGCACCCAAGCGTGAACAGTCACTCCCTGGGGTTCTCCAGGCCCCACAGCTTGAGCGGCTGTTAAAGGAGCTGGAGGATGGCGCTGCAGATGGTGATCCGATGGCCGTCCGGAACCGGGCCATCGTCGAACTGCTCTACGCCACCGGAATCCGTGTGGGGGAGTTGGCCGCCCTGGATGTGGACAACCTGGATCCGGACCGGAGGACACTCCGCGTGATCGGCAAGGGCAACAAAGAGCGCACCGTTCCCTATGGTGTACCGGCTGCCCTCGCTGTCGACGACTGGCTGCGCCGGGGGCGGCCGCTGATGGCAAAGGACACCAGCGGGCCGGCGTTGTTCCTGGGGCTCCGGGGCGGCCGGGTGGACCAGCGCCAGGTCCGCTCTGTTGTCCACGGCCTTTTCGAAGCCATGGGCGACACCTCCGCCTCGGGTCCGCACGCACTGCGCCACTCGGCGGCCACCCACCTTCTGGACGGCGGCGCCGACCTGCGAGCCGTCCAGGAGATCCTGGGGCACAGCAGCCTCGCAACCACCCAGATCTACACCCACGTGTCAGTGGACCGGCTGCGCAAAAGCTACCAGCAGGCCCATCCCAGGGCCTGAAACGACGTGAGACGCATCGCACTGGCATAACCAGGCGGGGTACGGCACAATAAGAGTCACGTCCGGCAACTTACAAGTGCCTCTTGAAGCCCTCAGGCCTCATGCGGCACAGCGAGTCCGGACACTATTTAATCCGATACAGCTAAATAACCAGGCAGGACACAGCAGCCGCAGCACAGGGCGCAGAAGTTCCATCCAGGCACAGGTCGTTGGGGAAGACGTACCTAGAGCTATGGAGGATGGAATGTCTGTTGCAATGACCCGCGGTGTGCTGTTCGTTCACTCGGCCCCTACGGCCTTGTGCCCTCATGTCGAGTGGGCCATTGGATCTGTTGTGGATAAGCGCACGGATCTTGAATGGACCCCTCAGCCTGCCGCGCCCGGAATGTTCCGGGCCGAACTGTCCTGGGCCGGTACTCCCGGCACCGGGTCCAAACTGGCGTCGTCGTTGCGCGGGTGGGCCCACCTGCGCTACGAAGTCACTGAGGAACCCAGCCAGGGTGTGGACGGCGGCCGCTGGTCCCACACGCCCGAACTTGGCATCTTCCACGCCGTCACAGATGTGCACGGAAACATCATGGTCTCTGAGGACCGGATCCGTTATGCCTATGAATCGGGGGCCGGCGATCCTTCGGCCGTCTACCACGAGTTGTCGCTCGCGTTGGGCGAGGCGTGGGATGAGGAACTCGAACCGTTCCGTCACGCGGCAGAGGGCGCGCCTGTGCGCTGGCTCCACCAGGTGGGCTGACCGCCGTCGTTCCCCCTGGCACTACCGGAATCTCCATAGCAAAAGGAGGAGGCCCCGCCTGATGGCGGGGCCTCCTCCTTTTATGCAACAGCGCCGGCACCGAAAGCCAGCGGCCGGACGGACTAGACGCTGCGGACGGCAACGACAGCGTTGTGGCCACCGAAGCCGAACGAGTTGCTGAGCGCCACGATGTTACCGGTCGGAAGGTCCCGGGGAGACGACGTCACCACGTCGAGCGGGATCTCGGGGTCCTGGTTCTCCAGGTTGATGGTTACCGGCGCCTTGCGCTCGTAGACTGCCAGGACCGTCAGGACAGCCTCCACGGCGCCTGAAGCTCCGAGGAGGTGGCCCATCTGCGACTTCGTTGCGGAGACAGCCACGCTCTCGAGCTGGGAGCCAAGGGCGGCGCGCAGGGCAGTGTACTCGGGCTTGTCACCAACTGGCGTGGACGTGGCGTGTGCATTGACGTGCACAACGTCCTCGGCCTGGATCCGGCCGTCGAACATGGCAGCCTTCAGCGCGCGGGTGGCGCCCAGGCCCTCAGGGTCCGGAGCCGTGATGTGGTACGCGTCAGCCGTGACGGACGTGCCGGCCAGTTCACCGTAAATGCGGGCACCGCGGGCCAGGGCGTGCTCTTCGGCTTCGAGGACCAGGGCACCGGCACCTTCGCCCATGACAAAACCGTCGCGGTCGGTGTCGTAGGGACGGGATGCCCGCTGGGGGTCGTCATTCCTGCGGGACAGGGCCTGCATGGACGCGAAGGCGGCCAGGGGCATGGGGTGGATGGCTGCCTCGGCGCCGCCGCACATGACCACGTCAGCCTTGCCGGAGCGGATGAGTTCCAGGCCCAGGTGCATGGCCTCGGTGCCGGAAGCGCAGGCCGAGACAGGGGTGTGGGCGCCGGCCCGGGCACCCAGGTCGAGGCTGACGGCCGCGGCAACACCGTTGGGCATGAGCATGGGAACGGTCATGGGCAGGACCCGGCGGGGGCCTTTTTCCTTCAGCGTGTCCCAGGCGTCCAGCAGCGTCCAGACGCCGCCGATTCCGGTGGCGAATGCCACGGCCAGCCGGTCCTGGTCGATCTCGGTGATGCCTGAGTCGGCCCACGCCTCGCGGGCGGCGATCACGCCGAACTGGGTGGAGGGGTCCATGCGCTTTGCCTCGACGCGCGAAAGGACGTCCAGGGCGGGGGTGCTGCAGCGTGCCGCGAAGTGCACGGGAAGTTCATACTTGGCCACCCAGTCGTCCTCCAGGGTGCGGGCACCGGAGACCCCCTTGAGCGCGTTCTTCCACATTGTGGGTACATCGCCGCCGATGGGTGTGGTGGCACCCAGGCCGGTGATGACTACTTTGCGTGTCATGGGATCACTCTTTCGTCGGTGGGAAACCGTCTCCGTCTGCCGGAGGGTCCCGCATCTTGATGGCCGGCGTGGCCGGTTTGAAGGCCTGCGCCAGGTAAAGCAAAAAGTGGCTGGAAATACGGCGGGCTGCCGGCTCGGTCATCCGGACCGGCAGCCCTGGCCATGCCGCCGGAGCGGCGGAAGCTGTAACTACGCCTGTGCGCCGGCGATGAAGCTGACGGCGTCGCCGACGGTCTTGAGGTTCTTGACCTCTTCGTCCGGAATGCGGACGCCGAACTTCTCTTCGGCGTTGACCACGATGGTCATCATCGAGATGGAGTCGATGTCCAGGTCCTCGGTGAAGGACTTGTCCAGCTCTACGGCTTCGGGGGCCAGGCCGGTTTCCTCGTTGACGATTTCAGCCAGGCCGGCCAGGATTTCTTCGTTGCTAGCCATTGATGGCTCCTTTTCTTGTATTGCCGGCAGGGGCTGCCGGAAATGGATCAGGCCGCGGGTGCGGCCCCTTTGATGGGACGATGCTAGGGAAGGACAACAACCTGTGCGCCGAAAACCAGGCCTGCGCCGAAGCCGATCTGCAGGGCCAGCCCGCCGCTGAGCTCCGGGTTTTCCTGCAGCAGGCGGTGGGTTGCCAGCGGAATGGAAGCCGCGGACGTGTTGCCGGCGTCGGCAATGTCCCGTGCAACTGTAACCGTCTCGGGCAGCTTCAGCTTCTTGACCATCTCATCGATGATGCGCATGTTCGCCTGGTGCGGGATGAAGGCCACCAGGTCTTCGGCCTCCACTCCGGCAGCGTCCAGCGCCTGCTGGGCAACCTTGGCCATCTCCCACACAGCCCACCGGAACACGGTCTGGCCGTCCTGCCGCAGGGTGGGGTAGAGCTCCTGTGCTTCTTCCAGGAGGGCGAGGTCGCCCGTGGAGTCGGACTGGCGTGCAGCCATCCCGAGGTCCCGGACATCGAGCAAGGAACGGGTCATGCCAATGGCATCCCACTTGCTGCCATCCGAGCCCCAGACGGAGGGTGCGATTCCGGGCGTGTCGGACGGCCCGATCACCACGGCGCCGGCGCCGTCACCGAGGAGGAAGGAAATAGTGCGTTCGCGGTTGTCAATGACATCGGACAGCTTCTCGGCGCCGACCACCAGGACGTATTTGGCGGCCCCGGAGCGGACCAGTGCGTCAGCCTGGGCGATGCCGTAGCAGTATCCGGCGCAGGCTGCGGAGATGTCGAAGGCCGGGGCAGGCGTCGCACCGAGCCGGTCAGCCAGGCTTGCGGCCGCGGAAGGGGTTGCATAGGGGTGCGTCACGGTGGACACGATGACGGCGCCAAGGTCCGTCGCTTCGATCCCCGCCTTCGCCAGTGCTTCACGGGCGGCGCCCTCGGCCATGTCAATGACGCTTACGTCAGCCGCGGCGCGGTGCCGGGTCACGATTCCCGTGCGCTGGCGGATCCACTCATCCGACGAATCGATCCACTGGCAGACGTCATCGTTGGTGACAATGACACCGGGGCGGAAGGCGCCCAGTCCCAGGATGCGTGTGTGCTCCTGCAGCGGAGCCTGCTTCAGCGTGGGAACGCTCATGCGCCGCCCTCCAGTTCCGCGAAAAGTGCCAGGGCGGCGGACAGGTCATCGGGGGTCTTGACCGCGACGGTCTTGACGCCGGGCATGCCGCGTTTGGCCAGGCCGGCCAGCGTTCCCGCCGGGGCCAGTTCAATGACTCCGGTGACGCCGCGCTGGACCAGGGATTCCATGCAGAGATCCCAGCGGACAGGCCGTGACACCTGGGCGATCAGGCTTTCGACGGCGGCAGTACCGTCGGTGACTTCGCCGCCGTCGTAATTGGACAGCAGCGGCACCGTGGGGGCCTGCGGCTTCAGCTGCGGCGCAATGGCCTGCAGGGCGCTGACGGCGGGGGACATGTGGCTCGTATGGAAGGCACCGGCCACCTTGAGGGGGATGACCCGCGCCTTGGCCGGCGGGTTATCTGCCAGGGCCTTGAGCTGTTCGAACGTACCGGCGGCCACGGTCTGGCCGGCTCCGTTGACGTTGGCGGGTGTGGCGCCGGCGGCCTCAATGGCAGCCAGGACCTCGGCGGGGTCGCCGCCAACGACGGCGCTCATGCCCGTGGGAGTGACGGCAGCGGCGGCCGCCATGCTGTTTGCGCGTTCGCGGACGAATGTCATGGCTTCGTCCTGGGTGAGGACCCCGGCCAGGGCGGAGGCCGTGATTTCACCAACGGAGTGGCCTGCCAGGACCACCGGCAGGGAGCTGAGTTCAACGTCGAAAAGCGACGAGGCTGCGATGAGTCCGGCGGCGACGATCAGGGGCTGCGCTACGGCAGTGTCCTTGATGGTTTCCTCGTCCGAAGTTGTGCCATGGGCGGCCAGGTCGATTCCGGCGATCTCGCTGAGGGCGGCCAGCTGGCCTGCCACCTGGGGCAGTTCCAGCCAGGGGGCCAGGAACCCCGGGGTCTGTGAGCCCTGTCCAGGGCAGACTATTGCAAGCACGTAACCAGCTTTCCAAATTACTGTGTGGTCCAGCGGTGTTTGTCCGCACCAACCTCACGGGGTCAGGTTGTAGGAAGTCTACAACGCCTCAGCTCTGATTCCGGGACGGCTGCCGCTCCGTGGCGGACTTCGGCGGGCCGGAAAGGCGCCCTACGACGAGGGCTGCCTGCAGGACGAATGCTTCGCGGGGCAGGAGCGGATCCCACCCGGTAACGTCGCAAACCCGTTTCAGCCGGTACCGCACCGTGTTGGCGTGGACAAAGAGTTCACGTGCTGTGGCCTCCAGCGAATGGCCCAGTTCAAGGTACGTGCCAAGCGTCTCCACCAGGCCGTTGGAAGCGGCCAGGAGGGGCCGGTAGATGTTCTTGACCAGGGAGCGGCGGGCCGCGTCATCACCCGAGATGACGCGCTCGGGGAGGAGATCATCCGCAGCCACGGGACGCGGCGCCGAGGGCCAGGCCCGTGCCGCCGTCAGCCCTGCAAAGGCTGACTGCGCCGAGTTGCTGGCCTCCAGCAGCGAACTGGCTTCGGGGCCATACACCACGGGCCCCGGGGCAAACATTTCGCTGAGTTTCACATAGGCGGTTTCGCGGTCCTGTAAGCCGCCGAGTATCAGGATGAGTCGGTCGCCCTGGATTCCCACCAGCGCGTCCTCGGCGTATCGGCCAGCCATCCGCCGCAGTTCACTGACATAGCTGGCGCTGGGCTCTGACGGTGAATTGCCCACCATCACGGTGAAACGCTCCTGCGCTTTCCAGCCAAGCGCTGCGATCCGTGAGCGCAGGGCATCGGTGTTTTCTCCCCGCAGGATGGCGTCAACGATGAGCGCTTCGAGCCGGGTGTCCCAGGACCCCCGGGATTCGGCCGCGCGGGCATAGACATCGGCCGCTGCGAAAGCCACTTCCCGCGAGTACCGCAGCACAGCCTCCCGGAGCGAGGGCTGATCGGCCTCGGGCGCGATGACCGGCACCTGGTCTTCGACTACTTCCACGACGATGCGGATGAGCTGCAACGCCTTTTGCAGGCTGATGGAGCGTGTCAGCTCAGTGGGGGCGGTACCGAAAACGTCTGTCAGGATCCAGGAGGGGGAGCTGGGACGCTCATACCAGGTGACGAATGCGGCGATGCCGTTCTGGGCCACCATGCCCAGCGCGGACCGTTCATCGGCGCTCAGCCTGCTGTACCAGGGCAGCGACTGTTCCAGTTGCCGCATGGTGGTGGTGGAAAGCTGACCCACGTTAGCCCGCAGCTTCTTGAGGGTTTCGGACTTTTCCGGAGTGACCTTCGGCTGGGACGGTTTACGCTTCGCGGGCTGCGTGGACGGTGCTGGCATTCTCCGAGCATACGGCCAGCACCCGGCAAGCTCCATTTGTGCGAAGGCTACAACACGCTTTGCCCTGCGTCACAGCGGACAGTCCGCGGAAACGCAACGACGGCGGCCCCCGCATTTAGCGCGGGGGCCGCCGTCGTTGCTGCTGCCGGAAGGAGTTCGCGGTCAGTTACGCCGCTTCAGCACCGCTGACGCACACATACCTGGCCGAATTTCCCTGATGGCGGGGTCAGGCCTCGCCTCCGGTGTTGCCGGTGGTACCGGCATTGACGTTGAGCAGCTTGTACTTCTCGATCGCCTTGACCGGGGCGCCGGCATCCACTTCGCCGCGGCGTGCCAGCATCTCGAGGGCCCGCACCACGATGGAGTGGGTGTCGTTCTTGAAGTAGCGGCGGGCTGCTGCGCGGGTGTCGGAGAAGCCGAAGCCGTCGGCGCCGAGGGTGGCGTATTCGTTCGGGACGAACTGCCGGATTTGGTCCGGGACGGCTTTCATGTAGTCGGAGACGGCGACGACGGGGCCGGTGGCGCCTTCGAGCTGCTGGGTGACGAACGGGACCCGGGCGGGCTGTTCGGGGTTGAGGAAGGCTTCTTCTTCGGCGGCGAGGCCGTCGCGTCGGAGTTCGTTCCAGGAGGTCACGGACCAGACGTCGGCGGAGACGGACCAGTCTTCGGCGAGGATGCGCTGGGCTTCGAGGGCCCAGGGCACGGACACGCCGGAGGCCAGGATCTGGGTCCGGGGACCGTCGATCTTTGCCGGAGCGAGCAGGTAGATGCCCTTGATGACGCCTTCGACGTCGAGTTCGGCAGGTTCTGCCGGCTGCACGATGGGCTCGTTGTAGACCGTGAGGTAGTACATGAGGTTCCGGTCCTCCGAGTCCGGCCCATACATGCGTTCGATGCCGTCGCGGATGATGTGGCCCATTTCGTAGCCGTAGGCGGGGTCGTAGGTGACTACTGCCGGGTTCGTTGATGCCAGGAGGGGGGAGTGGCCGTCGGCGTGTTGGAGGCCTTCGCCGGTGAGGGTGGTCCGTCCTGCGGTGGCGCCGATGATGAAGCCGCGGGTCATTTGGTCTGCGGCTGCCCAGAAGGCGTCGCCGGTGCGTTGGAAGCCGAACATGGAGTAGAACACGTAGACCGGGACCAGGGGGACGCCGTGGGTGGCGTAGGCGGTGCCGGCGGCGGTGAAGGCTGCGACGGCGCCGGCTTCGTTGATGCCGGGGTGGATGAGCTGGCCGGCGGGGGATTCCTTGTAGGCCAGGACGAGGTCGCGGTCCACGGAGAGGTAGTTCTGGCCCTTGGGGTTGTAGATCTTCGCTGTCGGGAAGAACGCATCCATACCGAAGGTCCGGGCCTCATCCGGGATGATCGGGGCGATGTGCTTACCGAAGTTCTTGTCCCGCATCAGGTCCTTGAGGAGCCTGACAAACGCCATGGTGGTGGCTGCCTGCTGCTTACCCGAGCCGCGCTTGGCAACCTCGTAGGTCTTTGCCTCTGGCAGCACGATCTCGGCGTGCTTGGAACGGCGTTCCGGGACGGACCCGCCCAGGGCTGCGCGGCGCTCCATCATGTACTTGATTTCCGGGGCGTCCGTGCCCGGGTGGTAGTACGGCGGGCGGTACGTGTCCTGCTCGAGCTGTTCGTCGGTGACCGGGATCCGCAGGTGGTCGCGGAACTTCTTCAGGTCATCAAGGGTCAGCTTCTTCATCTGGTGGGTCGCGTTGCGGCCCTCGAAGTGCGGTCCGAGTCCGTAGCCTTTGACGGTTTTGGCGAGGATGACGGTGGGTTTGCCCTTGAATTCGGTGGCGGCTTTGTAGGCTGCGTAGACCTTGCGGTAGTCGTGGCCGCCGCGTTTGAGGTTCCAGATCTGGTCATCGGTGAGGTCCGCGACCATGTCTTTGGTGGCGGGGTCCTTGCCGAAGAAGTGTTCGCGGACGAACCCGCCGGATTCGGCTTTGTAGGTCTGGTAGTCCCCGTCGGGGGTTTCGTTCATGATTTTCACCAGGGACCCGTTGGTATCCCGGGTGAGCAGGTCATCCCATTCCCGGCCCCAGACGACCTTGATCACGTTCCAGCCCGCGCCGCGGAAGAACGCTTCGAGTTCCTGCATGATCTTTCCGTTGCCCCGGACCGGCCCGTCGAGGCGCTGGAGGTTGCAGTTGATCACGAAGTTCAGGTTGTCCAGGTTCTCGTTCGCGGCGAGCTGGAGCAGGCCGCGGGATTCGGGCTCGTCCATTTCGCCGTCGCCCAGGAACGCCCAGACCTGCTGGTCGGAGGTGTCTTTGAGGCCGCGGTTGTGCAGGTACCGGTTGGACTGGGCCTGGTAGATCGCGTTCATCGGCCCGATGCCCATGGACACGGTGGGGAACTCCCAGAAGTCCGGCATCAGGCGCGGGTGCGGGTAGGAGGACAGGGCGTGGCCGGCCCGGGACTTTTCCTGCCGGAACCCGTCCAGGTCCTCCTCCGTGAGGCGGCCTTCCATGAACGCGCGGGCGTACATGCCGGGGGAGGCGTGGCCCTGGAAGAAGACCTGGTCCCCGCCACCGGGGGCGTCCTTGCCGCGGAAGAAGTGGTTGAAGCCGACCTCGTACAGGGTCGCGGCACCGGCGTAGGTGGAAATGTGCCCGCCCACCCCGATCTCGGGCCGCTGCGCCCGGTGCACCATCACCGCGGCGTTCCACCGCATGTACGCCCGGTACCGGCGCTCGTATTCCTCGTTGCCCGGGAACGGTGCTTCCTGGTCCACCGGGATCGTGTTCACGTAATCGGTGGTGGTCACCATCGGCACCCCGACACTCTGCGCACCCGCACGCTGCAGCAGGCTCCGCATAATGTACTGGGCACGCTCCGTACCCTGTTCCCGGATCAACGCATCCAGGGACTCAACCCACTCCGCAGTCTCTTCCGGATCACGATCAGGCAGCTGGTCAGTCAACCCGCTGAGGATATGGGAGGTATCTTCTCCTGCAGCCACGTCCAACCTCTCTTTGCGCGCATAGATCGGCGCACTCAGGCCAGGCAGGGTGACTGCCCGGCAAACGTACGCCGTGTGCGACGTATCGGTTACATCAGCCCGGTCATGTGTGCCGGGCAGGGTTCCTAGAGCTCCTACGTCTGCACGGAGTTACAAGGTTGTTGTCCTGCAGGCATAGTCGTCATCAGCCACTCTAACCGTCGGGGCAAGCCGATGCGTAGCCGCGGCTTGGGCGCGACAGTTGTATTTCGCCGTCATACTGGTTGTGTGACGATGGGCCGCTGCGACGCAGGCTGGAACCCCCGGTGTGACGCAGAATATGCGCAATTCCGGGTATGCCAGCTTGAAGCGCAGGCACAAAGGGTGTTGGCTTGGGAGTAATGGAAATCACTATGCAGATTGCATATCAAACGTATTGGAGGAACACGTGAGCGAGGCCGACGCCGCCACTTCGGTAAATGTGGCGGAAAAATTGGGTTTCAAAAATGGGGATCTGATTCAGGAGTTCGGTTACGACGACGACGTCGACTTCGACTTGCGTGACGACATCGAGGACCTCACCGGCGCAGACATGCTCGACGAGGATGACCATGAAGTGGCGGACGCCGTCATCTTCTGGTGGCGCGACGGCGACGGCGACCTGGTGGACAGCCTGATGGACTCACTGACCACCCTCAGCGAAAGCGGCGTGGTCTGGATCCTGACGCCAAAGTCAGGCCGCGACGGATACGTCTCGCCTGCTGATATCCAGGAAGCAGCGCCCACCGCCGGCCTGCACGTGACGACGTCGGCCGGGGTCTCCAAGGACTGGAGTGCAACAAGGCTGGTCAGCAGGAAGAACAAGTGACGCAAGCGCCTGCTGCTGCTGCTTCATCCCTGCTGGCGGCGGGCGATCCGGCGCCGGACTTTGAACTTTCCAACCAGTTTGGCGAACCGGTCCGGCTGTCGTCGTTCCGCGGCCAGAACGTTGTCCTGGTCTTCTACCCGTTTGCCTTTTCCGGCATCTGCACGGGCGAACTCTGCGAGATCAGGGACAACCTTGCCTCGTTCGAGGACTCGAATGCCACCGTCCTGGCCGTTTCTGTCGACAGCAAGTTCAGCCTCCGGGCCTACGCCGGGCAGGAAGGTTACAGCTTCGACCTGCTCGCCGACTTCTGGCCACACGGCGGCGTTGCCCGCACTTACGGTGTCTTTGATGAAGACAGCGGCATGGCGAGACGCGGTACTTTCATCATCGACGCCGGCGGCGTCATCCGGTACACCGTGGTAAATCCCCGCGGCCAGGCACGCGACTTTTCCGCCTACCGCACAGCGCTGGCCGGGCTGGAACAGGCCTGACGGCAGTGGAGAAGCCGCGGCACGGGGTTGGACTCACCGGGTTCGCCAGCATGCCGCGCGTCGAGCCGGCCCACCCATCGAGCCGGGAACTTGAGGCCCTGGGCCGTATACGCGACCTCCTGTCCGGAGCGCCGTTCGCCCTGCTCACGGGGGCGGGCCTGAGCACTGATTCCGGAATTCCCGACTACCGTGGTCCGGGGTCCCCGCCACGCTCACCCATGACCTACCAGGAATTTGTCAGGGACCCGGCCAACAGGCAGCGGTACTGGGCACGGAACCACATCGGCTGGTCCCATCTGCGGCATGCCGATCCGAACCATGGACACCTCGCAGCGGCAGAGCTTGAGCGCCGGGGATACCTGACAGGCCTCATCACGCAGAATGTGGACCGGCTCCACGAGGACGCGGGAAGTACCAACGTGGTGGACCTCCACGGCCGGTATGACCAAGTGGTCTGCCTCGATTGCGGGCGTACCTACTCCCGCGGGCTCCTCGCCGGCATGTTGGGTGAGCTCAACCAGGGGTTCCTGGAGCAGGCCGAGAAATCCGGCCTCGTGGAGATGGCCCCTGATGCGGACGCCACGGTGGAAGACCTGGGCCTGATCAGCAGCTTCGTCGTGGCCGTCTGCCCGGCATGTGGAGGGACGCTGAAGCCGGACTTCGTGTACTTCGGCGAGAACGTGCCCAAGGACCGTGTGGAGCGTTCCTATGCGATCGTGGATGAGGCGGCGGCCCTGCTGGTGGCGGGCTCATCCCTGACCGTGATGAGCGGCCTGCGTTTTGTTCGCCACGCAGCCAAGGGCGGCAAGCCGGTAGTTATCATCAACCGGGGCGAGACGCGGGGGGATGACAAAGCCACCATCAAGCTTGAAGCGGGAGTGAGCGAGTCACTGAGGTGGTTGGCGCAGCATCTTTCGCCCCTCTGACCGGCAGGAAACCCCCGGAAGCCGGGTCCGGATCCCGATTCGCGTTTAGCCGCCCGTGTCAGGTAGAGTCTATGTTCGTTGGTTTGCGGCTTATCGAAAGCATTCCAATTGGCAAGGGTCTTTAGCTCAGCTGGTAGAGCGCCACGTTTACACCGTGGATGTCATCGGTTCGATCCCGGTAGGACCCACCAAAAACCCGCCTGGCGTGCTTTACAAAGAACGCCAGGCGGGTTTTTTCTTGCCCTTTTTCAGGGATACTGCCGCCGGGATTTTCCCGGAGCGCGTTGTCAGACCCACGCCATAACGTACAGGCATGGAACACGTGATCGTCCGTGACGAGGGCAATGGAATACCCGCATCGGTGGTTTGCCGCGGCCGTGAGTGGCTGGTGGGCGCCGAGCCGGTGAGATGGTTCGAACGGGTCAACTGGTGGGAAACCAACCGCAGGATGCCCCGGGGCCGCAGCAGGGTGGACGTAGAAATCCTGCAGGTCCAGGTGCGCCTGGGAAGGAACGCCGGCTCAGCGCTGACCACCATGCTGCTTGAGCGCGACGGGCTCGGCGGAGGATGGCGGCTGCGGGATGCCGTTGCGGATGCCGCCTAGGGGCTTTTGGCAGGCACTGGGCCACTTCCGGGCATTGGAAAACCCTCCACCGCGACTATTGGGGGATGCCGCGGTGGAGGGCCTGAGATGAATATACAGTGAAGTTCCGGAAACAAGAAGTTGTTCGTGGATGTGTGTCGCGGGGGAGTGGAAGATAGCGCCGGACTGTTGTCGGCTGTCCGGGGTTCAGCGCTTGACCGGGATGAAAACCCGTGGCTGTTCGGTCCAGGAATCGGACATCTGCGACATCGTCCTGCGCATGATGTGGTCGGAGGCCTCGCGGGCAGCAGCTGCGTCGCCCCTGGAGATTGCTTCGGCCACATCCACGTGCCACTGCAGGGCGGCTTCGTGCGGATGGTCGGGCATGAGGCCGTGGACAGTGCGTCCCGTCAGCGTCTCTGCCACCTGGCCCATCAGGTTGGCGAACATCTCGTTGCCGGAGCCGGAAAGCAGCAGTGAGTGGAAGTGAATGTCGAGCTCGAGGAAGCGGGGCACGTCACCCTTGTTGCCGGCGTCGCGCATGGCGTAGGCCACGTCAACCAATTCCAGGCGCAGCGGAGCGGGGGCATTCTGGGCCGCCAGCTCGGCCGCAACGGGTTCTACTGCCGCGCGGAGCTCGGCCAGTGACCGCAGCTGGGCGCCACGGGCGTTGCCTGCCAGCCGCCAGCGGATGACTTGCGGATCGAACGGATTCCACCGGCTGGCGGGCAGGACGCGGATGCCCACCCGTTTGGTGGTCTCCACCAGTCCCAGGGACTGCAGCACCCGGACAGCCTCCCGGATCACCGAGCGGGAAACCTTCAGTTCGACTTCGAGCTGTTCTGCAAGCATGAGGTGGCCTGCGGGCAATTCTCCCGAGATGATGCGGGTGCCAAGGTTTTCGATGGCACGGTGGTGCAGGCTGCTTGTCATGCTGCAAGCCTAGTGCGCAGCAGCACGAGGCCATGCTCCGGGGATGGACCGCGGCGGGCCCGGTCTGGTCCACTGGATGGGCGTTACTTCCCTGTGACCCGAAGAATATATATGCTTTATTCCGACAGCTTGATCAGCGCAGCGCCATCCCGCGCGGGACAGGCCTGCCGCACTTTCCGTCGTACGCAATGAATTGGAGTTTTGATGTCTGCACACATCGGTGTCACCGGCCTCGCGGTGATGGGCGCCAACCTGGCCCGCAACCTGGCCCGCAACGGCTTCACCGTGGCCCTGCACAACCGGTCCGTGGAAAAGACGGATACCCTGCTGGAAAAGTACGGTACTGAAGGCGACTTCATCCGCACCGAGACCCTGCAGGAGCTCGTGGATTCGCTGGAGAAGCCCCGCCGGGTGCTGATCATGGTCAAGGCCGGCAAGCCGGTCGACTCGGTCATCGAGCAGCTTGAGCCGCTTCTGGAAGCGGGCGACATCATCATTGACGCCGGTAACTCGCACTACGAGGACACCCGCCGCCGGGAAGCAGCACTGGCCAAGAAGGACCTGCACTTCGTGGGCGTCGGCGTGTCCGGCGGTGAGGAGGGCGCGCTGAACGGCCCGTCCATCATGCCCGGCGGATCCAAAGAGTCCTACAAGGCCCTCGGCCCCCTCCTTGAGAAGATTTCCGCCAAGGTGGACGGCGAGCCCTGCTGCGCCTGGGTCGGCACCGACGGCGCCGGCCACTTCGTCAAGATGGTCCACAACGGCATTGAGTACGCCGACATGCAGGTTATCGGCGAGGCCTTCGACCTGCTCCGCTCCGGTGCAGGTATCGAGCCCGCCGAACAGTCGAAGATCTTCACGGAATGGAACAAGGGCGACCTCTCCTCCTTCCTGATCGAGATTTCCGCTGAGGTCCTGGGGCACGTGGACGCCAAGACCGGCAAGCCCTTCGTCGATGTCGTCGTGGACGCTGCCGGCCAGAAGGGTACCGGCCGCTGGACTGTCATTTCCGCACTGGAACTGGGTTCGCCGGTGTCCGGCATCGCCGAATCCGTCTTCGCCCGCGCACTGTCCTCACAGGCAGGCCAGCGCAAGCTGGGCCAGGAACTCCTCGAGGGCGGCGAATCCGCCGTCGAAATTCCGGAGACCTTCGTCGAAGACGTCCGCCAGGCGCTCTACGCCTCCAAGCTCGTCTCCTACGCCCAGGGCCTGGACATGCTGACGTCCGCCGCCAAGGAATACGGCTGGGACCTGAAGCTGGACGAGATCGCCTCGCTCTGGCGTGCCGGCTGCATCATCCGCGCAGAACTCCTCAAGGACATCACCAAGGCTTACGCCGCCGACGAGAAGCCCGCCAACCTGCTGTTTGCACCGGCCTTCACCAAGGCCATCGCGGACGCACTGCCGGCGTGGCGCCGCGTGGTGGCCACCGCTGTGCAGCTCGGCATCCCGGTGCCCGTCTTTTCGTCCTCGCTGGCCTACTACGATGGCCTGCGCCGCAAGCGCGTTGCTGCAGCCCTTATCCAGGGCCAGCGCGACCTCTTCGGTGCCCACACCTACGGCCGCGTGGACGCCGAAGGTACGTTCCACACCCTCTGGGGCGAAGACAAGTCAGAGATCGAAGCGGTAGACACCCACTAGCATCCGCTGACACAACGCAAAAGGCGGGCAGTTTCAGGGAAATCCTGGAACTGCCCGCCTTTTATGTGCCGCCGGCCATGGTGCGCCCAGCATTCCCGGGCGTACCCCGGGCCGGACCTTAGATGCGGTATTCGATGTCGTACTCGGCGGGGTCGACGGCAGGTTTGGTCTCCCGCTGCGCGTCACGGTGCCGCCATTTGGCAGGCACGCCCGTGACGATCGACTCCGGCGGAGCGTCCTTGACCACCACTGCGTTGGCGCCTACAGCGCTGTCCCGGCCGATGGTGATGGGGCCGAGGATTTTGGCGCCGGCGCCGATGGTCACGCGGTCACCGATGGTGGGGTGCCGCTTGATCCGGGCCAGCGAACGGCCGCCCAGCGTGACACCGTGGTAGATCATGACGTCCTCACCGATTTCGGCGGTTTCGCCGATGACCACGCCCATGCCGTGATCGATGAAGAACCGACGCCCGATGGTGGCGCCGGGATGGATTTCGATTCCGGTGGTGAACCGGCCCAGCTGCGAAATGAGCCGGGCGGGAAAACGCAGCGCCGGGTTCTGCCACAGGCGGTGCGTCAGCCGGTGGATCCAGATGGCGTGCAGGCCGGAATAGGCGAAAAAGTTCTCGAGGGAGCCCCGAGCCGCCGGGTCGTGCGACCGGGCGGCGTCGAGGTCCTCTTTTAGTCTTGCGAAAAAGCCCACAAAGTTCTTTCTACAGGAAACGGGCGACTGCGCGGTCTGATCAGCCGCGGATGTCGTCATAGAGGACCGTGGAGATGTAACGCTCTCCGAAGTCGCAGACGACCGCAACGATCAGCTTGCCGGCGTTTTCGGGGCGCTTGGCCAGCTCCAGGGCTGCCCAGACGATGGCGCCGGACGAGATGCCGCCCAGGATGCCTTCCTTCACGCCGAGCTCGCGGGCCACCCGGACGGAGTCCTCGAGGGGTGCGTCGATGACCTCGTCGTAGACGTTGGTGTCCAGGAGCTCCGGGATGAAGTTGGCACCCAGACCCTGGATCTTGTGCGGGCCCGGGGCGCCGCCGTTGAGGATGGGGGAATCTTTGGGTTCCACGGCCACGATCTGCACGCCGGGCTTGCGCTCCTTCAGGACCTGCCCGACGCCGGTGATGGTGCCGCCGGTGCCCACGCCGGCGACGAAGATGTCCACGGCGCCGTCGGTGTCGGCCCAGACTTCCTCGGCCGTGGTGTCACGGTGAATCTGCGGGTTGGCGTCATTGGCGAACTGCTGGGCCCAGATGGAGTTTTCGGTGTTGGCCACGATTTCCTGGGCCTTTTCGACTGCGCCGCGCATGCCCTCGGAACCGGGCGTGAGGACGATCTCGGCGCCGAAGGCGCGGAGCATGACACGGCGTTCCGTGGACATGGTTTCGGGCATGGTGAGGATGACCTTGTAGCCGCGTGCTGCGCCGACCATGGCCAGGGCGATTCCGGTGTTGCCGGAGGTGCCTTCGACGATGGTGCCGCCCGGCTTCAGCGTACCGGACTTTTCGGCAGCGTCGATGATGGCCACACCGATGCGGTCCTTCACACTGTTGGCCGGGTTGTAGAACTCAAGCTTTACGGCAACGGTGGCACCCAGCCCCTCGCTGAGCCGGTTCAGCCTGACCAAGGGGGTGCGGCCTACCAGCTGCGTTACGTCGTCATAAATCCGTGCCATGTAGATACGCCTATCTGTGAGGGGTGAATACTGAGGTCAGCCTAACGAGGCCGCGTAATGCTGGCTAAGCGTTAAGCCATGCAGAGTAATATTTCCTGGCCTTGGCGAGTTTGGGGTTGATGATGACCTGGCAGTAGCCCTGCTCGGGATGCTTTGCGTAGTAGTCCTGATGGAACTCCTCGGCAACATGGAACCGGGGGAGGCGGCTGACCTCGGTGACGATCGGGTGGCTCCACAAGGCCTGGTTCCGGTCGATGGCTTCCTCGAACAGGATCTTCTCCTCGGTGGTTTCGTAGAACATCGAGGAGCGGTACTGGGTTCCCACGTCGTAACCCTGCCGGTTCAGCGTGGTGGGGTCGTGCAGGGCGAAGAACATGTCCAGGATGACCTCGGCGGGGATGATCTCCTCATCGAAGGTCACAGCCACCACTTCGGCGTGACCGGTGGTGCCGCTGCAGACTGAGTAGTAGTCAGGGTACGGATCGTGGCCGCCCGTGTAGCCGGACACCACCGCCGTGACACCCTTTGTTTTCTGGTAGACGGCGTCGAGGCACCAGAAGCAGCCTCCGCCGAGAACAAAAGTTTTCATGACCTCTTCAATGGTTGGCAGCGCCGGATGATTCCCCGGCGCTTCCCGCGTCGCACCGGGCAGCATGCCTGCGCCTGCCGGGCGATGGGGTAAAACTAAGACTATGGAACCTGTGGACACCGACGTTACCGGTCCGGACGAGCACGACGGCGACGCCCCCTTCGCCGGGCAGGCCGGCGGGGTGCCGGACGGGGCTCCCACCCTCGGCGACCTGCTGCTTGCGGTGGAGGAGCTGTGGCCTGAATCCCTGGCCGAAGGCTGGGACGAGGTGGGCCTCGTGGCGGGGCACCCTGCGGCGCCGGTCACCAAGGTGATGTTCGCCGTCGATCCCACGCTGGAGGTGATCGAGGAAGCCGTCGATTGGGGCGCCGAACTTCTGATCACCCATCATCCGCTGCTCCTTAAAGGCGTTACGTCCGTCGCGGCCACCACCCCCAAAGGCCGTGCGGTCCACCGGCTCATCGAGTCCGGAACAGCCCTGCTGACGGTCCACACTAATGGTGATTCCGCCGTCGGGGGTGTGTCCGATGTGCTGGCGGACGCGCTGGGCCTTCAGGATGTTGCCCCGCTGACCGTGGCGGCCAACGGGTTGCCGGAGGAAGGTATTGGGCGCGTGGGAGACCTCGAGGACGCCATGACCCTGGGCGACTTTGCGGCCAGGGTGTTCGGCATCCTGCCGTCCGTAGCCGGGGGAGTGCGCGTCTCCGGTGACAAGGACGGCCTGGTCCGGCGGATCGCGGTGTGCGGCGGCGCGGGGGACTCGCTGTTCAACGAAGTCCGGGCCAGCAACGCCGACGTCTATGTCACTGCCGACCTGCGGCACCATCCGGCTTCGGAGGCGCGGGAAGCCGCCCTGAACGGGCGCCCTTACCTGGTGGACGTATCCCACTTCGCCAGCGAATGGCTCTGGCTGCCGGCCGCTGCGGCAGCTTTGGGCAACGTCCTCGCCGATCAGGGGCACGACGTCGAAATCCAGGTCAGTGCCACCAACAGCGATCCCTGGGATTTCATCCTTACTCCGGGCTGACGCGCCGCGCACCCGTGAAGTCCGTCGAGGCAGGGACACCGGCCAGGCGCTAGAGTCGAGGAAGCGCCGGTAAGGTGCCCGGCCGTGGCCGGAGGGATCAAGCGGAGGTTACAGTGGCGAAGGCAGCACCGGCGGAACAGATCAAGTTGCTCGACCTGCAAGGCCTGGATGCAAAGCTCAAGGCCCTGGCCAGCCGCCGCCGCTCGCTGGAGAACGATCCCCGCATCAAGGACCTTGAGGCTGCGCTCTCCGTGGCCAGCGGCGAACTTGGTGCCGCAAAAGTTGCCGTGCACGATGCCGAAGCCGAGTTGAAGCGGGCCGAGGCGGACGTTGAACAGGTGGCCACACGCATTGAGCGGGACGAAGCGCGCCTGAACAGCGGCACGGGACTGTCCAAGGACCTGGTGGCACTCCAGAAGGACATCGCTTCGCTCAACAGAAGGCGTTCGGACCTCGAAGACGTGGAGCTGGAAGTCCTGGAACGCCTTGACACACTGCGTGAGCGGCAGGCTGCCCAGCAGCAGATCGTGGACGATATCCAGGGCTCGTTCGGCAGCATCCGCGCGGAACTGGACAAGGAGCTCGCCGCCGTCGACGCGGAGGCTGCAGACGTGCGGGGCAAGCGCACTGAGTTTGCCGCAGGACTGGACGCCGGAATGCTGGCCATCTATGAGAAGACCCTGGCCAAACGCGGCGTGGGCGCTGCCCGGCTGTTCCATGGGACCTCAGAGGCCTCGGGCATGAAGCTGAGCCCCGGCGACCTCGCGGAGATCACCGCCGCTTCCGGAGACGACATCGTTTTTTGCCCCGACTCAGGTGCCATCCTGGTCCGTTCGGAGGAGTGGGCCTGACCCACGTACGCAGCTCCTGGCGCCGATTTGCCCGGCCACAACGGCGCGTGGCGCTACCGTGTTGGGCCGGGCAGGAGAGCCTTAGCCCGGCAGGATGATGTTCAGCGCATGCGGCTTGCGGGCCGTTCCGGGCACGAGCTCTGCAGTCCACCGCTCCTGGGCGGCCTTCAGCAGCCCGGCAGGCGTCGACGGCGCCTTGCCCCGGCGCGAGAGCAGGTGGCGGGCCAGCTCGCCCCGGGTGTGCTTGGCAAAGTGGCTGACGACTTTACGCACACCGCCGGCTTCGGTGAAAACGTTCACGGAAACCGTCTGTCCTGCCGGGGGAGCCCACGCGGCAGCGTAGGTGCTGGACCTGCAGTCCACCAGCAGCTGGTCCTCCACGACGGAGGCGAGGGCCTCGGAAAGCTGCGGCTTCCAGAACGTGGCGAGGCGTCCGACGTCGGGCAGTGCCGTGCCCATGGACAGCCGGTAGGCGGGCACGGAGTCGCCAAAGCGGATGGCGCCCCACAGGGCCGATACCACCAGTACCGATTCGTCAGCCTTTCGGCGTTGGGCCGGCGTCATGGTCCGGTAGCCAAGGGCGTCGTAGAGGACGCCGGTGTAGATACGGTGCGCAGGGGCCGCCGGTTCAGCGTGCAGCCGCGTATTGCGTACGACGTCGTCACGCAGCGATGCGCCCACGCCCAGGAGGTCGAGGGCGTCCTCGTGGGCACTCACGGTTCCCAGCGCCTCCAGCACCTTCGCCCGCGCAGGGTTGAGGCCGGGAAAGGCCAAAGACGACCAATCGACGGCGGCACCGTTGACCGCGGGGGTCTTTCCTTCGGAGGGGGGAAGCAGAATCAGCACCGTCCGATCCTACCGGCGGCAGCAGCGGCCGCCGGCGCCGGTAGACTGGAAGCGGATGGGACAGCCAGGCGGCCGCGCGTCACGAAAGTGGCTCGAGGAACGTCCGGGCTCCACAGGGCAGGGTGGTGGGTAACGCCCACTCGGGGTAACCCGCAGGCAAGTGCCACAGAGAATAGACCGCCTGCGTTTTCCGTTTTCGGAAAGCGGCAGGTAAGGGTGAAACGGTGGTGTAAGAGACCACCAGCTTCCCGGGTGACCGGGAAGGCTAGGTAAACCCCACCCGGAGCAAGGCCAGACAGGGCACGTTTGAGGGCTGCCCGCCCGAGTGTCCGGGTAGGCCGCTAGAGGGTGCCGGCAACGGTACCCGTAGATGGATGGCCGTCGCCCCCGTGACGGCAACGGCACGGGGGAACAGAACCCGGCGTATCGGTTGTCCCATCCGCACAACCGGTTTGACCTTGGAAGATGTGTTGGGGATCCTGAACCGTGCCCGCAATTACCGATCCGCAGCCGGCCGGCCGGCCTGCCGGCCCCCTGGCCCGCAACCTGCCCACGCAGGTCCTGGGCCTGCTGGCGTTCCTTGCCCTCTCCGTCACGGCCTGGGCGTTGGCCACGGTTCCGATCCTGCTGAACATGCACGGCTGGTTCGCGGCTTCCGTACAGGCACCCTGGATGCCGCCGCAGTGGATGTTCCGCTCCGTGTGGCTGACTCTGTACGCCAGTATCGCTGTTGCCGCCTGGCTGGTCTGGCGGAAAGGTGCGCTCACCGGCGGCACCATGGCCGGCTACCTGGTCCAGCTTGTGCTCAATGCCGCCTGGCCGCTGAGCTACTTCGGCCTCTACCCCCTGCTGGGCCCGGGCGCGCTGTGGGCCGCGCTGGCGGTGCTCACCGCGCTGGCCGGGTGCCTCGTGTTCCTGATCCTGCGGTTTGGCCCGGTGAACGGCCTGGCCGGGCTGCTGGTGCTGCCCTACTTCTCCTGGGTGCTTTTCTCCTGCAGCCTAAACCTTTACGCGGCGCTCCATAACTGACCTCCGTGTGAGTGATTTCACGCCCGGCGGGCCTGTTCCCGGGGCCGCGCCAAATTAGAATGGATTCCGGACGTAGGGGTTCTTCCGCTGGAATTGCGTTCGCATCCGGCGGTTTTTCTTTGCACACGATCCAGGCGCCTGGGGGCCGAACCCCGCAGGCGTGGATGCCCCTGGACATCATCAGGTGGCCTACATCCGCATACGAGGACGTATGCGGCTGAACCGAGGAAGGTATTTCTGTGAGCCAGACGTCAGATTCTTGTCTTGATACGTGGATGGGCCGCGAGGCCCTCGCCGAGGCCATGATTCCGGTGATCGGCCGGCTGTACCGCGAAAATAACGTGGTCACGAGCATCCACGGCCGGAGCCTGATCAACAAGTCCACCATGAACATCCTCAAGGCACACCGCTTCGCCCGCCGGATGAGCAAGGACGAACTCCTCCTGGAGGAGACCGCACCCCTGCTGAACACCCTGGCCGGGCTGGAGCTCGGCGCCGCGGCCATCGACATCGCCAGGCTCAACCAGAAGTTCAAGGAAGAGGGCAACGGCGCCACCCTTGAAGAGTTCCTTCGCTCCGAGCTGGCCGACATCGTGGGTAAACGGGGCGGCGACGACCGCACCAGCACCGACGTCGTCCTGTACGGTTTCGGCCGCATTGGCCGGCTCCTCGCCCGCCTGCTGGTCGAAAAGGCCGGAGGTGGCCACGGCCTGCGCCTGCGTGCCATCGTGGTGCGCCGCGGCTCCGACAACGACCTGCTGAAGCGGGCCAGCCTGCTGCGCCGCGACTCCGTGCACGGCTCCTTCGAAGGCACCATCCGCGTCGACGAGGAAGCCAACACCATCACGGCCAACGGCGTGCGGATCCAGGTCATCTACTCGAACGATCCCGCCACCATCGACTACACGGCCTACGGCATCAACAACGCCCTGGTGGTAGACAACACCGGACGCTGGCGCGACGCCGAAGGCCTGTCCCAGCACCTGCAGAGCAAGGGTGCCGCCCGCGTCCTGCTGACCGCGCCGGGCAAGGGCGAGCTGAAGAACATCGTGCACGGCATCAACCACGGCACCATTGAGGACACCGACACGATTGTCTCTGCGGCGTCCTGCACCACCAACGCCATCACGCCCGTGCTGAAGGCCCTCAACGACAAGTTCGGCGTGATCCACGGCCACGTTGAGACGGTCCACTCGTTTACCAACGACCAGAACCTGATCGACAACTTCCACAAGGGCGACCGCCGGGGCCGTTCCGCCGCCCTGAACATGGTGATCACGGAAACCGGAGCAGCCAAGGCAGTTGCCAAGGCCCTGCCGGAGCTGCTTGGCAAGCTCACCGGCAGCTCCATCCGCGTCCCCACCCCCGATGTATCACTGGCCATCCTGAACCTGAGCCTGGAGAACGGGACCACCAAGGACGAGGTCAACAACTACCTCCGCGAGATGTCGCTGCACTCGGACCTGCGCAAGCAGATTGACTACATCGATTCCCCTGAGGTCGTTTCGACTGACTTCGTCGGTTCCCGCCGCGCCGGCATCGTGGACGGACTCGCAACGGTCTCCACCGATAAGAACCTGGTGGTCTACGTCTGGTACGACAACGAATTCGGCTACAGCTGCCAGGTGGTCCGGGTCATGGAGGAAATGGCCGGAGTAAACCCGCCGTCCTTCCCGGCCAAGGAGAGCGCGAAAGCCCTGGCGGCCATCGCCGTCTGACGTTAACTGTTCCTTTGGGTGAATTCCCGGCTGGTTCTCTGGAATCAGCCGGGAATCAGGCCCACACTTGGGGGATGGAAAACGATCAGACCCTTGAACACGAAACCACGCTGGAGCACGCCTTTGACGTAGCCAAGGCCAACCACAAGGAAGCGCTCCGGTTGCTGGACCGCGCCCGGGCCGCCCATGCTTCGGGCGACGTCACCGCTGAACGGGTGCAGCAGCTTGAAAGCCTTCTGGCCGTCGCCGAGGAGGACCTCCAGCGGGTGTCACGGGAGTTGTAGCCATGACGGCGTGACCCTTCACCCGTCCTGCACACTGTGGATATCCGGGGGCGGCGGTTCCGTGTGACCTAGGCTCATGGGGTGCTCCACTCCCGCCTTCGATTCGCAGTCCGGTGACCGTCAGCTGGTCCGCCTACCGGCGGGCGCGACGCCGTTCCCGGCAGGCCTGGGCTCTGTTGACTGTGGCCGGTGCTGGACTCCTGGGGCTCCTGGGCTGGTTCTTTACGGCGGGGCAATTTGAAATGGCCGCACCCGGGGCAGAGGGCCCCACGGCGGCTCCCGTCTTTGACGCTGCGTGGATGAAGCCGGTTACAGCGGTCCATCCGGTGCCACCGGGCTCAGCCGCGGACGCGCTGGAGGCCCTTCCCGTTAGGGGCCGTGCTGCCAAGGACAATTACACCCGCGAAGCTTTCGGGCAGGCCTGGCTGGACGCTGACCGCAACGGCTGCGACACGCGCAATGACATCCTCCGCCGGGACCTGGCCGGCGCTGTGTTTGCGGAGGGCTCAAAGTGCCGCATCTCTGCAGGACATTTCCAGGAGCCCTACACGGGAAAGCCCATTGAGTTCCGCCGCGGCCAGGAGAGCAGCGCGGCCGTCCAGATCGATCACGTGGTGGCCCTCTCCGACGCGTGGCAGAAGGGCGCACAGGCCCTTACCCCGCGCCAGCGGCAGAACCTGGCGAATGATCCCCTGAACCTGATCGCTGCAGACGGCCCGAGCAACCAGCAAAAGGGTGCGGGTGACGCCGCCACGTGGCTTCCGAAGAACAAGTCCATCAGGTGCCATTACGTAGCGCGGCAGGTGTCCGTCAAAGCGGCGTACGGGCTGTGGGTGACGGAGGCCGAGAAGGACGCCATAAAGCGCGTTCTGGACTCGTGCCCCGGGCAGCAGACCATCAGGACGACCTGAGGCAGTTTACCGCTTGCTCAGTGCCCGAACGGGTCCGGGTCCACGCCCGGCAGCCAAGTCAGGCCTGGAACGCCCCACCCGTTCTTCTTTGCCGTTTTCTTGGCCTTGCGCGCGTACCTGTCCATCAGGCGGTTGACGTACAGCTTGCCGTCCAGGTGGTCGTATTCATGCTGGATGACCCTGGCAAACCATCCGGTAGCTTCGAACTTCACGGGCTGGCCGTTTCCATCAAAGCCTTCCACCCGTGCCCACTCGGCGCGTTTAAGCGGGTACTGGTCGCCGGGAAAGGACAGGCACCCTTCCTCTTCCTCATCGGGGTCGGGAGCAGCTCCGGAGATCTTTGAAAGTGTTAGGACAGGGTTGACCACCACTCCGCTGGCGGGCGCGTCGTCGTCGTTCGCGTACTTGTAGACGAAGATTCTCTTGCCCACCCCTACCTGCGGTGCTGCCAGCCCCACGCCGTTGGCGGCATCATTGGTCTCAAACATGTCCGCAATCAGGGTGCGCAGCTCGTCGTCGAAAACTTCCACTTCGGAAGCCCGGCGGTGCAGCACGGGTTCGCCCCAGATGGTGATGGGCAGGACGGTCATCTTCGCTTTCCTTCGGCTTGCGGCCCCGCAGCGGGCGCAGGGCGGTGATGAAAAGAGGTGGTAAAGACAAAGGAGGCCGCACCGGAATAATCCGATGCGGCCTCCTTTGGACGGCTGAATACCGTCCGGTGAGGGTGAGCGACGGGGGTTGAACCCGCGACCTCCTGGACCACAACCAGGCGCTCTGCCAACTGAGCTACGCCCACCATGTGCCCCGCAGTATGACCGGCTTCCCGGCCCTCTGGAAAGGCAACTCAAATAGCTTACCTGCTCTTTGGGGGTGCTTTGTCCACTTTTGGCATTTTCAGTGAAAAATCCTCTAAACGTGGCGCAAATTACTTTTCTGGAAGGGCCGGTTCGGTGCTGGTGATGCGCCGGGCGATCTTCTGGGCGGTTGCACTGTCCGGCCCGGGTGCTGGTACGAAGACGGCGTCCCGGTAGTAGCGGAGTTCGTCGATGGAGTCGCGGATGTCACCCAGGGCGCGGTGGCCGCCCTTCTTGGCCGGGGACTGGAAGTATGCCCGGGCGAACCAGCGGCGCGACAGTTCCTTGATGGTACTGACGTCGATGACGCGGTAGTGCAGGTGTTCAACGATTGCCGGCATGTCCCTGGACAGGAAGACCCGGTCCGTTCCCACCGAGTTGCCGCCCAGCGGTGCCTTCCGCGGCTCCGGTACCCATTCAGCGATGTACTCCATGACTGCCGCTTCCGCCTCGGCCATGGTCTTGCCTGACGGAAGTTCCTTGAGGAGTCCTGATTTCGTGTGCATGTCCCGGACGAAGTCGTTCATCTGGGCGACGGCGGCGTCGTCGGGTTTGATGACGACGTCGACCCCCTCGCCGAGGATGTTCAACTCGGAGTCGGTGACTAGCGCAGCCACCTCGATCAGGGCGTCGTTCTTGATGTCCAGACCGGTCATTTCGCAGTCAATCCAGACGATTCTTTCGTTTGTTATAGGCACCGGACCAGCCTACCGTTACACCTCCCGCCAACCGGCCGGTGCTAGGATTCCGAGTACGTGGCGGGTCATCCCGCTGCGTGGAATCGCGCCCCGGACAGGCCCTGCGGCCGGCGGGGGCGGCCTGCGAAAACGCACAACGATTGGACTACCCCTGATATGACGGCGCCTTTGCCCGCGGCGGGCGGAATGGCTGCCGCTGCACCGGCCGTCACCGGCGGTGCCGAGATGGACGATCCCCGTTCGCCGATCCTTGCAGGCTTTGTTGGCTCCATGTTCATGCTGGCCGGATCCCTGGGCGTCGGCTGGCTGGCGCCCGTCTCCGAACTGCGCAGAATCCCCCTCTTCATCTGGATGCGCGCTGAGGCCGCCGGGGTTGCACTGTCCATCATCCTCCTGGCCGTGGGCGGCATGCTCCTGGTGCGGGCCTGGCTGCGGCTGGGCCAGAAGGTCCATGTGTGGGGCGCGCAGGCACGCAGCGCCACGCATAAGGCGATCCTGGCATGGGGCCTGCCCATGGTGGTGTGCGTCCCGCTGTTCAGCCGGGACGTTTACGCCTACATCGGCCAGGGGCGGCTCATGGTCGAAGGCTTCAACCCGTACGAAAACGGTATCTCGGCCCTGTCCAATTATTTCCAGCTGGGCGCAGACAAAATGTGGACCGAGGCTCCGGTTCCTTACGGCCAGCTGTTCCTGTGGATCGAGCAGTTCGTGGTGTGGTCCACAAATGTCCAGCCCGAAGCCAGCGTGATGCTGTTCCGCCTGGTGGCGGTAGCGGGGGTGGTGCTGTGCGTCATCTACGTGCCGAAGCTTGCCGAGCTGCATGGCGTCAACCCGCACCGGGCGCTCTGGTTGACGGCCGCCAACCCGCTGTTCCTGACCAACTTCATTGCCAGCGTCCACAACGATTCCCTCATGATCGGCCTGGCCCTCGCCGGTCTGTACTACTGCGCCACACGCCGGGTGGTGCGCGGTATTGTCCTGGTGACACTGTCCATCGCGGTCAAGCCCATCACCATCGTCTTCCTGCCTTTCATCGGCCTGCTTTGGGCCGGACAGAATGCCGGCTGGGTCCGCAAGTTTGCCTTCTGGGCGCTGACCGCCGGCATCAGCCTCGGCCTCCTGGTTCTGATGGGCCTGGTGAACGGTTTCGGATTCGGGTGGATTAGCGGGCTCTCCGCCCCCGGCAGCATTGCCATCTGGTACGCCCCGGTTGGCCTGATCGGGATGATCGTGGGCTCACTGGCCAATTCGTTTGGCCTGGACGGCAGTGTCTTCGCAGGGTGGGTGTTCAACGCCGGAAAGCTCCTGGCGGTGGGCATTGTGGCCTGGCTGATCCTGCGGGGCGACTACGACCGGCTGATGCGGCGGCTTACGCTCGGATTCGCTGCCATCGTCCTGCTGGCCCCCATCATCCAGTCCTGGTACGTGGTGTGGCTCATTCCGCTCTTTGCCGTCACCGGCATCCGCAACGACTGGCAGGTCAAAGCCCTCTACTTTGTGGTGTCCTTCTTCATGATCTACGCCATTTCGGACCAGCTTGAAGTCTTTCCGTACCTGCAGGCCGATGACCTGGGCTTCGCGCTGACCCTGGCCCGGGTCGCGGCGGCCGTGACAGGCCTGCTGTTCGGCCTCTACCTGATCTTCTGGGATCCCTCGACGAAGCGGCTGTTCCGCAAGTCCGGCGACCTGGTTGTTGAACGCCCGGTAATCTAGCGGCCCGCAGCCCGGCCGTTGAGCCGGCGCAGGGCTTCCCGCCGCGACAGGGGGCTGATGACGGCCGAGTGCTTTGCCACAAAAGCCGCCACCCAGTCCGGGGACGTTTTGGCATACTCCCGCAACGCCCATCCGATGGCCTTCCGGACGAAGAATTCCCCGTCCCCCAGGTTGGGTTCGATGACTGCGGCCAGCAGCCCGGTGTCCGTGGCGGCCGCGGCCTTCAGCTGGGCGATGATGGAGGCCCGCCTGAACCAGAAGTCCTCATCGGCACTCCAGGCGTGCAGCACCGCAGTCATTTCCTCGCGGTGGGCCTGAAGCAGGCCGAAGATGCGCCCCGAAATACCATCCACGAAGTCCCACCAGGCACCGGTACGGATGATTTCCTCGTAGACCGGCAGCATGTGCAGGTCCCGGGACACCATCCTGTTCGCGGTCAAATCAATGGCGGCGTACCGCTCTTCGCGTACTTCGGAGTGGCGCCACAGATCGAGGACGGTGGCACGCAGTTCCTCTCCGGACCGGAACGGGGCCGCCGCGGCTGCGTTCTTCGCGATCCGGCGAACTTCAGGCACCCGGACTCCCAGCGAGGGCAGGCTCGACCTCATGTACGCCTGCGCGCCCGCTGCCCGGACTGGATCGGCATGTTCCCGCAGTTCAGACCGGATTGCAGCGAGCACTTCGGTGTTGGAAGTTGCGGGGCTGTCCATGAGGCAACCTTAGACAGCGTGCCAGGCCTCCGCAGCCCATGGCTCCGCAGGAGCACCCCACGGGACGGATGAGTTAGGCTAGTGAGCGCTAACAACAAGTTTAGATGTCTGGAGTTACGCCATGTCCGGCCCGGAATGCCAGATCGCGTTTGGCCCCTACACCGCCACCGTTACCTCCCGGGGCGCCGCCCTGCGGAACCTGCGGCAGCAGGACCGCGACCTGGTAGTGGGCTTCGGGCCCGACGGGGGCATTCCCGACTACCGTGGGGTGATCTGCGCACCCTGGCCCAACCGGCTGGCCGACGGTACCTACAACTACCTCGGAAAGCCATACGCGGCGCCCGTCAATGAGCCGGAGCGGAAAGCGGCCCTCCACGGCCTTGTCACCGACCTGCGCTGGGACGTCGAAGAAGCCGGGCCGTCCTCGGTGACGCTCGCCTGCCGGATCGAAGCTTCCCCGGGCTATCCCGGGAGCCTCACCCTGACAGTGCGCTATTTGCTCAGCGAAGACGGCCTGCACTCTACGGTCCACGCCCGGAATACGGGCACGGTCCCGGCACCATACGGTGTGTGCCCGCATCCCTACCTCGTGGCCGGCCCTTCACCGCTGGATGACTGGCAGCTGGAACTCCCGGCGGAAGAGTACCTGGATGTCACACCCGACCGGCTCCTGCCCATCGGCATGCAGTCCGTGGAAAACCATGCCTTCGACTTCCGCAGCCCGCGCCCGCTGGGATCTGTGAAGATCGACCACGCCTTTACCGGCCTCACCCGGAATCCCAGCGGAGTGGCCTGCGTCAGGGTGCTCGATCCGGCCGGGACAGGCGTCGAACTGGAATGGGGTCCGGAGTGGCCGTGGGTCCAGGTCCACACGGCCGACAAACCTGTGGGCCCTGACCGTCTGGGGCTGGCCGTGGAACCCATGACCTGCCCGCCGGACGCATTCAATTCGGGCGCTGATCTGATCCATCTGCAGCCAGGCGGAACGCACTCGGGCTCCTGGACCATCCGGGCACTCTGACCGCGGGCGACCTGACAGGGGGACAGCTCGGCTGCCGGGGCCCGGCACCTCCGCCGACCGGTCAGCGCGCCGCTGCCGCGGGATGTGGAGCGGCTGACTGGCCGGCGTACGTCCAGCCGGCGCGCGCCAGCCAGGCCGAGCAAAGAGCCGGCCACTGCTCAGCGCCCGGCGCGCCGGAGGCGAGGCCGATGCCGTGCCGGCCGTGGGGGAACACGTGGAGTTCCGCTGGTACACCGGAGTCGAAAAGCGCCTGCGCGTAGCCCATGCTGTGGCTGACGGGAACCGCTGCGTCGTCGGCCGTGTGCCACAGGAACGCCGGCGGGGTCCGGGGGGTCACCTGCCGGTCCGCGGAAAGAGCCGACAGCAGTTCCGGTGAGGGTGCGTCGCCCACAAGGTTGTCCACCGACCCCTGGTGCACGTCCCGGGTCAACGAGACCACGGGGTAGCACAGCACTGCCAGGTCAGGCACGGAGCCGGGGACATCGAGGGCCGGAACGCCGGTGGAAACCGCCGTCGACAGTGTTGCAGCGAGGTGGCCTCCCGCCGAGAACCCCAGCACCCCGATCCGTTCCGGGTCCACCGCCAGGCCATGGGCGCCGCTGCGGATGTACAGCATGGCTTCCTTGGCGTCCGCCAGGGGAGCGGGGTGCCGGTGGGGAGCTACGCGGTAGCGCAGGACAAATGCGTGAATGCCCAGCGAGGCGAGCCATTCGGCCACGGGTTCGGCCTCATGGTCGGCCTGGCGCGCATAGCCGCCGCCGGGCAGGACCAGCACGGCGGGCCGCATCCCGCCATCGTGTCGACTGGCAGGAACTGAGGTCAGGCCGTTCGGCGCCATCAGTCCGCAGTCTCCGTGCTGCGGCGCAGCATGACTTTGCCCGCCACCGGAAGCGGTGCGTAATCCTGTTCGTCGCCGTCGGCCGCGGGTGGGGCAGTGGCCCTGGTGGCGAGCCGGCCAATCTCCTCCAGCGGCAGGCTGACAGTGGAAAGTGCGGGCCTGAAATCGCGCAGTGTCTCAATGTCGTCGAAGCCGGCGATCCGCGCGTCGCGCGGTATCCGCAGCCCTTCTGCCCGTAAGGCGGCGGCCGCCCCGATGGCCATGACGTCGTTGACAGCGAAAATACCCAACCCGGTGCCTGCGGGCCGGCCCCTTTCGCCCGTTCCGCCGGCCTTGATCCGCGCAGCCAGCTTGATGCCGGCGTCGTATCCTCCGGACCGGTTGAAGGAGCTCCGAAGGACCTCGGCGGGGCCGCGGCCTGCCCGGCTGAGCCCTTCCTGGAAGCCGCGGATCCGGTCATCGGAGGTGAAGAGCCCTTCCGGGCCGCCGATGATGACGAAGTCGCCGTCCCAGCCGGCGGCAAGTTCCACGGCCAGGTCTGCGGCAAGTTCCTGGTTGGGGACCGACACCACGTGGTAACCCTCCGGGGCGGCGGCGCCCACTACAGGGTGTCCCACTACAGCGACCTGCCCTCCGTTGCGGCAGTAGCGGTCCAGCTCAGCAGCCAGTTCAGCGTTCTGGTCCCCGTCTTCAGCCCGCGACGAGCGCGAGCCCGCGATCACGATCGAGTCGGCGCGCCGTGCAGCGAAGGCGGCAACTGCTTCCTTTTCCTCCCCGGGTGCCCCGTCCGTGGTGGCCAGCAGCACCATTCGGCGCTGTTCCCGCGCAGCTTCCTGGACGCCCCTGGCTATCGCTGCGAAGTAGGGGTCCGCGATGTCGTGGACTATCAGGCCAATCAGGCCGGAACTCGACTTTGCCAGCCCCTGCGCCTGCGCGTTGGGAATGTAGCCCAGTGAGTCTGCCGCCTGGCGGACGCGCTCGGCGATGTCCTTGCCTGGCTTGCGCGCGGAGCCGTTGAGGACGCGGGAGGCGGTGGCGGGAGACACCCCGGCAAGCCGGGCCACCTCGGTGAGGGTACTAGCAGCCACAGCAGCTCCTGGACGTCGGGGAAGTTAACGGTCACCACATTATGGCAGTTGAAAGTTCTTCCGGAAAGCGCTTGCCAACTCCGGCGCGAGCGGTGCATGATGGAACCAGTGGGAATGCGCTTTCCCAATCAGGCTTGAGTAAAACTTGCTCACTCACCGTGGAGGACACATGGGCTTCGAAACAAAGACGATCCGCATCGCCATGAACGGCATTACCGGCCGCATGGGATACCGCCAGCACCTGCTGCGTTCCATCCTGCCGATCCGCGACGCCGGCGGCTTCACCCTGGAGGACGGCACCCGCGTGCAGGTTGAGCCCATCCTGGTGGGGCGCAACGAAGCGAAGATCCGTGAACTGGCGGAAAAGCACAAGGTCGCCGAATGGACCACAGACCTGGACTCGGTCATCAACGATCCCACGGTTGACGTGATCTTCGACGCCTCCATGACCAGCCTGCGTGCCGCCACCCTGAAGAAGGCCATGCTGGCCGGCAAGCACATCTTCACCGAGAAGCCCACCGCGGAAACCCTGGAAGAAGCCATCGAACTGGCCCGCATAGGCAAGGAAGCCGGCGTCACCGCCGGAGTAGTCCACGACAAGCTGTACCTCCCGGGGCTGGTCAAGCTCCGCCGCCTGGTGGACGAAGGCTTCTTTGGCCGCATCCTCTCCATTCGCGGCGAGTTCGGTTACTGGGTTTTTGAAGGCGACGTACAGGCCGCCCAGCGCCCGTCCTGGAACTACCGCAAGGAAGACGGCGGCGGAATGACCACGGACATGTTCTGCCACTGGAACTATGTCCTCGAAGGCATTATTGGCAAGGTCAAGAGCGTCAGCGCCAAGACGGCCACGCACATCCCCGCCCGCTGGGACGAGGCCGGCAAGGAATACAAGGCAACGGCCGACGACGCCTCTTACGGCATCTTCGAGCTTGAGACCCCCGCGGGAGACGCAGTGGTGGGCCAGATCAACTCGTCCTGGGCCGTCCGCGTCTACCGCGACGAGCTCGTGGAATTCCAGATCGACGGCACCCACGGGTCCGCTGTTGCAGGGCTCAACAAGTGCGTAGCCCAGCAGCGCGCACACACCCCCAAGCCCGTCTGGAACCCGGACCTGCCCGTCACCGAATCCTTCCGCGACCAGTGGCAGGAAGTTCCCGCAAACGCCGAACTCGACAACGGCTTCAAGCTGCAGTGGGAAGAATTCCTCCGCGACGTCGTCGCCGGCCGCGAACACCGTTTCGGCCTGCTCTCCGCCGCCCGTGGAGTCCAGCTGGCCGAGCTGGGCCTGCAGTCCAACGACGAACGCCGCACCATCGACATCCCGGAGATCACGCTCTAATGACGTCCCTCATCCTTCCCTCCCACGACGGCGGCACCAGGGAATACCGCCTGCAGGGCGGCACCACCTGGGCCCGTCCCTCCGCCCCCCTGACGGCGCGGCGGGCGTACGCCGCAGCCCACGTCATCCCCGAAGTCCTTGCCGACAACACCCCCGGTGCCCCGGCACGCCTGGACTGGGACGCCACGATGGCCTACCGCCACGAACTGTGGTCCTATGGCCTGGGCGTCGCCGATGCGATGGACACCGCACAGCGGGGCATGGGCCTTGACTGGGCAGCCACCCAGCAGCTCATCAAGCGCACCGGCGTCGAGGCGGCGTCCGTGGTTGCTGCGAACAACGCGGCCACCGCCGGCAAGTCCGTCCGTGACCTCGTGTCCTGCGGCGCAGGCACCGACCAGCTGGATATTGACGCCCTGCCCGCAGGCGAAGCCGGCCTCAAGGCTGTCCTCGAGGCCTACCGCGAGCAGATTGCCGTCATCAGCGAAGCCGGGCCGAAGGTCATCCTCATGGCCTCCCGCGCCCTGGCCAAGGTAGCCACGGGCCCGGAGGATTACCTGAACGTGTACTCCACCCTGTTGCAGGAAGTGGACCAGCCGGTCATCCTGCACTGGCTTGGCACCATGTTCGATCCCGCGCTGGCCGGCTACTGGGGCTCCGACGACGTCGCTGCCGCCACCGAGACCTTCCTCGGCCTCATCAAGGACAACGCGGACAAGGTGGACGGCGTCAAGGTCTCCCTGCTCGATGCAAGCCACGAGGTGGCCCTCCGGGCAGCCCTGCCTGCGGGCGTCCGCCTCTACACCGGCGATGACTTCAACTACCCCGAGCTCATCGACGGCGACGGCACGCACCACTCGGATGCGCTGCTCGGCATCTTCGCAGCCATCTACCCGGCGGCCTCGGTAGCCCTGCAGAACTACGACGCCGGCAACGCCGCGAAGGCCCGCGAGATCCTGGACTCCACCCGCGAACTGGGCAAGCACATCTTCAGCGCCCCCACCTTCTACTACAAGACGGGCATTGCATTCATGTCCTGGCTCAATGGCAAGCAGCCGGGCTTCCAGATGGTGGGCGGCCTGCATTCCGGCCGTTCCGTTTGCCACCTGGCCACGACCTTCGAACTGGCGGACCGGGCGGGCCTGCTGAAGGATCCCGCCCTCGCCGCCTTCCGGATGTCCGACTACCTGCGGATCAACGGGGTGGGAGTATGAACGACTTCTCAAGGTTGGCCATCAACAGCGCCACCACCAAGAAGTGGACGCTGGCCCAGGTAGTGGAGGGTTGCGTCAACGCCGGCATTCCCTCCATTGGCCCGTGGCGGGACCGCGTGGAGGAGGCCGGCCTGGACAAGGCTGCCCGCCTGATCAAGGATGCCGGACTGCGCGTCTCCTCGCTGTGCCGCGGCGGTTTCCTGACCGCGGCCGACGCCGAAGGGCAGGCTGCTGCGCTCGCCGACAACCGCGCAGCAATCCTGGAGGCCGTGGCCCTGGACACCAGGGAACTGTTCCTGGTGGTTGGCGGCCTGGCGCCGGGGGAGAAGGACGTCGTGGCGGCCCGGCAGCGAGTGGCGGACCGGCTGGCGGACCTTGCTCCCTTCGCCGCGGAAAACGGGGTGCGGCTGGTGCTGGAACCGCTGCACCCGATGTACGCCGCGGACCGCGCACTCGTCTCCACCCTTGGCCAGGCGCTGGACCTCGCGGCGCCCTTCGATGCGGCGACGGTCGGCGTCGCAGTCGACACCTTCCATGTCTGGTGGGACCCGGAACTGAAGGGGCAGATCGAGCGCGCCGGCCGCGAAAACCGCATCGCGTCCTACCAGGTGTGCGACTTCAACATGCCCATTGCCGCTGATCCGCTGCTCTCCCGCGGATACATGGGCGACGGCGTGGTGGACTTCGCCACCATCGGCACCTGGGTGCGCGACGCCGGCTACACCGGCGACATTGAAGTCGAAATCTTCAACCAGGAGATCTGGGACACCGACGGCAACACCGTCCTGTCCACGGTCAAGGAGCGCTACACGGAGCTTGTCCTCCCGTTCGCGTGACCCGGCACAGATAGCCCGTCCAGACCCGCGGGCTCCTGCTGCGTCACGGCAGGGGCCTGCGTCCCACATGCAGAAGACCCGGACCGCCAGCGGTCCGGGTCTGCCGCGCCTTGATGTTTAGGCGTAGCGGGAGGCGAGGTCCCGGTACCTTCCCAGCACTCCGCCGTCGTCCTTTTGCGCGGGATGTTCGACGGCGGCGCGTAACCACTCCGGGAAGGTTCCGGTGAGTGCGGCGGCGGCCTGGCGGGCGGCGCCGTCGGCTACGTACTCGCCGGGCTGCGGCACCACGACGTCCACCCCCAACAGCCGGGCCGCGGCATCCTGGACGGCTTCCGCCTGCGCGCCGCCGCCCACCAGCACGATGCGCTTCGCCTCCACGCCCTGTTGCAGGAGTGCGGCCAGCCCGTCAGCCAGGGAGCACACCACGCCTTCGACGGCGGCGCGCGCCAGGTTGGCCGGTGTGTAGTTTGCCCGAGTGATGCCGTGCAGGGAACCGGTGGCATCCGGCAGGTTGGGGGTACGTTCACCGTCGAAGTAAGGCACCAGGGTCAGGCCGCCGGCACCAGGTTGCGCTGACATGGCGAGCCTGTTGAATTCGGCAAGGTCCACTCCCAGCAGTTCCGTCGTTGCATCGAAGACCCGGGCGGCGTTCAGCGTGCACACGAGGGGCAGGTAGTGTCCCGCCGCATCCGCGAAACCGGCCACCAGACCGGTTTCATCCGCCGCCGGAGTCCCTGAAACCGCGAAGACCGTGCCGGAAGTGCCCAAGGACATCACCACATCGCCCAGTCCTGCGCCAGCGCCGAGTGCGGCTGCCGCGTTGTCGCCTGCGCCCGCTGCGAGCAGGCTTCCGGCCGGCGTCCGGCCCGCTGCCTCCAAGGGGCCAAGGACCCGCGGCAGTGCTGGTGCGTGGCCGAGCGATGCGGCCACGAGGTGGGGCAGGTACTTTCCCTCCGCCGTCGAGAAGTATCCGGTACCCGAAGCGTCCGAGCGGTCCGTGACCAGCGCATCAAGCCCTGCCGTGCCGCTCCCCGGGCCGTACCCGGCCAGGCGCCAGGACAGCCAGTCGTGCGGGAGGCAGACAGCGGCAACCCTGGCTGCGTTTTCCGGTTCGTTGTCCCTGAGCCAGTGCAGCTTGGTCAGCGTCAGCGACGCCACCGGGACTGTCCCGGTGGCCTGTGCCCAAAAGCGGGCGCCGGCGGCAGCATCGCCGTTGCCCGCCTTGTCGATGAGCTGCGCGGCGGCACCGGCGCTCCGTGTGTCGTTCCACAGCAGGGCGGGGCGGACCACGGCGCCGTCGGCATCAAGGCAGACCATGCCGTGCTGCTGGCCGGCAACGGAGACAGCGGCGACGTCGTCGAGGCCACCGGCCTGGGCGATAGCGTCCTGCAGCGCGTCCCACCACACATCAGGGTGCACCTCGGTGCCCTCGGGGTGTGGGGCGCGGCCCTGCCGCACCAAAACGCCGGTGCCTGCATCGCGGATGATCACCTTGCAGGACTGCGTGGAACTGTCGATGCCCGCGACAAGTGCCATGGTCAGCGGGCGTTGAGGAGGTGTTCGATGGCGAGCTGGTTGAGCCGGACGAAGGCGAAGGAGCGTTCGGCGGCCTTGTCGGCGTCGAAGTCTTCAAAGGATGCGGCGTCCGCGAGCAGGTCGGCGGTGGTTTCGCCGGCGTTGAGGGTGGGTTCGCCGAGTTCGAAGACGCCTGACGCTGCCAGGGCTTCCTGGACTTCGGGGTCGGCGCGGAAGGCCAGTGCCCGTTCCTTCAGCAGCAGGTACATGGCCATGTTGGCCTTGGCGGATTCCCAGACGCCGTCGTAGCCGTCGGTGCGGGAGGGCTTGTAGTCGAAGTGGCGGGGGCCGTCGTACTTCGGTCCGCCTCCCGGGAAGCCGTTTTCGAGGAGGTCGACGGTGAAGAAGGCGCTGGTGAGGTCGCCGTGGCCGAAGACGAGGTCCTGGTCGTACTTGATGCCGCGCTGCCCGTTGAGGTCGATGTGGAACAGCTTGCCTGCCCAGAGTGCCTGGGCGATGCCGTGGGTGAAGTTCAGTCCGGCCATTTGTTCGTGGCCGGTTTCGGGGTTCAGGCCCACGATGTCGCCGTGTTCGAGCTGGGCGATGAATGCCAGGCCGTGTCCGACGGTGGGCAGGAAGATGTCACCGCGGGGTTCGTTGGGCTTGGGCTCGAGGGCGATGCGCAGGTTGTAGCCCTTGTCCTTGATGTAGCCGGCGGCGGTGTCCACGCCTTCCTTCATGCGGTCCAGCGCTGCAGCGAGGTCTTTGGAGCCGTCGTATTCGCTGCCTTCGCGGCCGCCCCACATGACGAAGGTTTCGGCGCCGAGTTCTGCGGCGAGGTCGATGTTGCGGAGCACCTTGGACAGGGCGAACCGGCGCACGGAGCGGTCGTTGGAGGTGAAGCCGCCGTCCTTGAAGACCGGGTGGCTGAAGAGGTTGGTGGTGACCATCGGCACCTTGAGCCCGGTGTCTGCCAGGGCTGCGCGGAAGTTCTTGAGGATCAGTTCGCGCTCGGAGGCGGGGGCATCGAAGGGAACCAGGTCGTTGTCGTGGAAAGTGATGCCGTAGGCGCCCAGTTCGCTGAGTTTATGGACGGCTTCCACCGGGTCAAGCGCCGCGCGGGTGGCTACACCGAACGGGTCCGCGCCGGTCCAGCCCACCGTCCAGAGGCCAAAGGTGAACTTGTCGGCAGTGGTGGGGGAGAGAGTCATGATGCGTCCTTGCGATCGAAGTTCCGCGGTGTGCGGATATTTAGTTTATTGCCTGAACTTTATTCGCCGACGTACGCTGTGGTCAAGGGTCCGACGGTGCGGGCCAACAAATTTTCCTGGCGGGATCCGCAGCGAGGAGTGCCATGAGGTTGCCTGTTCCGGCTTCGACGTCCCACGGACCGGCGGCCCCGGGGAGCATGGGGGACGTACGCAGGAGCAACCTCTCCCTGGTCCTCGGTGCCATCGCCGGTGCACCCCGGGGCGCGTTTCCCACCCGTGCCCAGGTTTCTGCCGCCACCGGCCTGACCAAGGCGTCCGTCTCAAGCATGGTGATGGATCTTCTCGACGCAGGCCTGGTGCGCGAAGTCGGACTCAACGCGCGGGGGGAGCGCGGCCGGCCCGGGGTTGGCCTGGACCTGAACACCATGCGGGCCGTGATGGGCATGGAGGTCAACGTCGACTACATAGCTGCCGGCGTGATGGACCTGTCCGGGACAGTGGTGTTCCTGGAAGTCCGGGAACGCGACAACCGGGGAAACCAGCCTGAACCCGTCCTGGAGGCGCTCGCAGTCCTGGCGGCCAAAGCGCGCAGTAACGCGGGGGAGCGGGGCGTGGAAATCCTCGGCGGGGGCCTTGCCGTGCCCGGGTTGGTGGGGCCCGGAGGGACGGGAATCCTGAGCGCTCCCAACCTGGGGTGGACCGACGTCCACCTTGACCTTGGTGCCTTGCTTCCGGAGGCGCCGCTGGCCGTGGCACTGTTCAACGAGGCCAACGCTGCGGCCTTGGCTGAACTCCGGCACAGGCCCGGCAGTGACTCCGATTTCCTGTTCGTTTCCGGGGAAGTGGGCGTTGGTGGCGGCCTGGTCCTGGGCGGCGAACTCTTTACCGGGCCGGCCGGCCACGCCGGCGAAGTGGGACACGTGGTGGTGGACCCGGGAGGAACGCTCTGCTCATGTGGTGGGACGGGCTGCCTCGAAACAATTGCCGGCCAGGACGCGATAACCGCTGCCGCGGGCGTTGAAGGTGCCGGCGAGAGCCGCTCCGCAGCCATGCGCGGCCTCCTTGGAGCGCTTGCCGCGGGGGATGCCCGGGCGATAGCCGCCGTCGAACGGGCGGGCAAGTATTTGGGAATAGCCCTTGCGTCAACTGCGCGGGTGGTGGACATCGGTTCGGTGGTGCTCGGCGGCCACTTTGCCGTCCTTGACCAATGGCTGCGTGCCCCGCTGCTGCGCAGCCTTTCCACGTATGCGCCGGGGAAGCTGGCCCCCGAAAATGTCGTCACCTCTGCCGTGGGTGAGGAGGGTGCCCTCCTTGGCGCGGCCGGAAGCGTCCTGCGCTCGCTGGTGGACGCTCCGCACCTGCTGCAGAGGTAGCAGCGGGCAGGCCAGGGACCGCAGCGATCCGGTCTGGACACCTGGCGCGGCGCTTACGCGGTCCCATAGCCCGGCGGAACTCTTGCAGCCGCTGAAGCAACAGCGGTCCCGGCCTGCAGGTGCAGGCCGGGACCGCTTTTCGGTGCCCCAGGAGGGAATCGAACCCCCGACCGGCGGATTAGAAGGCCGCTGCTCTATCCCCTGAGCTACTGAGGCATTTGGTCTCCGGCTTCTCGGCCAGTGCCTCAAAAAGTTTACCCTGCCGCGGGTGCCGCTGCCGTCATCTGCAGGTGACTCTCCCTCCACATCCGGCTCCGGCGGCGCCTTATGCACATAGCCCCACCTGCCTCTCCTGCCGGACGCCTGGCGGCGCAATGCTGTTACTGCCTGCAACGGCACCACCATTGAGACAGGACGTGAAAGATGAAAGACCTAATGACCATCCGGGGCTTCGTTGCAACGGATGTAACGAGTTCCACCACCGGGCGCGGCACCGCGAAAGCATCCTTCCGTGTGGGGGTTACCTCGCGCCGCTTCGACGAGTCCGCCAAGGCCTGGGTGGATGAGCACACCAACTGGTTTACCGTCCATGGGTACCGCCAACTTGCGGGGACCATCGGGTGCAGCATCAGGAAGGGCCAGCCGGTCATCGTGGTCGGGAAACTGAGGCTCAGCACCTGGGAGAAGGACGGGCGTGTCTACCATTCGACAGTTATCTACGCCGATGCTGTGGGCCACGACCTTTCCCTCGGCTCGGCAAACTTCACCCGGACGTCGTCCAGGCCCTCGCTGTCCCTGGTGGAGCCACCCGCCATTCCCGACGACCCCCAGTCAGCCATGGGCCCGTCCCAGGACGAGCCGGAAGACCACGACTTCGACCATCCCGACGACGAAGCCCAGCAGGCCGTTGTCATTGAGGACAGTAACGGCGACCTCGCTTCCCTCGACCTCGAAACGGGGGAACTCGCCGAAGTCTAAGGCCCATCAGAGTTCAACGTCCTGCCAGTCCCGGGCGGGCGGAACGCGGCACCCCCCGGCCGCATTCCGTCCGCCCGCCACACGCCGCCGTCAATCAGTGGGAGCCCGCAGCAGGATGCGGCGAGCCGTACCAGCCCTGTGGACCGCCGGACTCTGCCGCGCCCTCGCTGCGCCCTTACTGCGGCCCGGCACATGGCAGAATGGCACCATGCGGCACTCCGGAACCTCCCGTCTCACGGCAACAGCGGGAGCAGTGTTGGTGCTGCTTTTGTCCGGGTGCGACAGTGGCCCTTCCCCAGCCGGGTCCGGCGCGGACAACCCGGCCATGGACCAGCAGGCACAGAGCCAGCAGTCAGAGAGCCAGCCGGCTCCGGAACAGCAGGCAGCAAGCGCCCCGCCATCCGCCTCGTCGGAGGTAGCGGCCACGCAAAACGCTCAGGCGCCGGCCACCACGTCCGATGCGGACAAGGCCGCCACCGAAGCGATGAAAGGCACCGTTACCCAAAGCCTCACCGGGTTGGCCGCGGGCACGCCAAAACCCGCCACGGCGCAGGTCACGGAGGTGCTCACTGCGGCGGGTATCGCCCCGGCAGCGCTTCAGGTATCGCAAAGCCGGACACCCACAGGGCTGGAGGCGGATGCCATCGAGGCCGCCGTTCTGCAGGGGAAGGATTGCGTGATCGGCCAGGTCCGCGAAGGGTCCGTCACTGTTACGGTCCTCCCCGTCCTCGCGAGCGGCAAGTGCTTCGTGGGGTCATGAGGCCATTGGCCCACTCAACGCGAATGTGAGTTATGCCCGCCAACCCACTAGATTTGGAACTATGGCGGAATTTATCTACACAATGACCAAGGCCCGCAAAGCCGTTGGCGAAAAACTCATCCTTGATGACGTAAGCATGTCTTTTTTCCCGGGTGCCAAGATCGGCGTGGTGGGTCCGAACGGTGCCGGTAAGTCCACCATCCTGAAGATCATGGCCGGGCTGGACACCCCGTCGAACGGTGAGGCCCGGCTGAGCCCCGGCTACACCGTGGGCATCCTGCTCCAGGAACCGCCCCTGAACGAGGAGAAGACCGTCCTGGGTAACGTCCAGGAAGGCGTCGGCGAGATCTACGGCAAGATCCAGCGCTTCAACGAAATCTCCGAGGAAATGGCCAGCCCCGACGCTGACTACGACACCCTTCTCGAAGAGATGGGCAAGCTCCAGGAAGCCATTGACGCCGCTGATGCCTGGGACCTCGACTCCCAGCTGGAGCAGGCCATGGATGCCCTCCGCTGCCCGCCGGCCGATGCCGATGTCACCAACCTCTCCGGTGGTGAACGCCGCCGCGTAGCGCTGTGCAAGCTCCTGCTGCAGAAGCCGGACCTGCTGCTGCTCGACGAGCCCACCAACCACCTCGACGCCGAAAGCGTGCTGTGGCTCGAACAGCACCTTTCCAGCTACCCGGGCGCAGTGCTGGCCGTCACCCACGACCGGTACTTCCTGGACCACGTGGCCGAATGGATCGCCGAGGTTGACCGCGGCCACCTGTACCCGTACGAGGGCAACTACTCCACGTACCTCGAGAAGAAGCGTGCCCGCCTGGAAGTGCAGGGCAAGAAGGACGCCAAGCAGGCCAAGCGCCTCTCCGAGGAACTCGAGTGGGTCCGCTCCAACGCCAAGGGCCGCCAGACCAAGTCAAAGGCCCGCCTGGCACGTTACGAGGAGATGGCTGCCGAAGCCGACCGTACCCGCAAGCTGGACTTCGAAGAGATCCAGATCCCGCCGGGACCGCGCCTGGGTGGCGTCGTCCTGGAAGCCAAGAACCTCCAGAAGGGCTTCGAGGACCGGACGCTCATCGACGGACTGTCCTTCACCCTGCCGCGCAACGGCATCGTTGGCGTCATCGGCCCCAACGGCGTCGGCAAGACCACCCTGTTCAAGACCATCGTGGGCCTTGAACCGCTCGACGGCGGCGACCTGAAGATCGGCGAATCCGTCAAGATCTCCTACGCTGACCAGAGCCGTGGTGGCATCGACCCCAACAAGACGCTGTGGGAGGTCGTTTCCGACGGGCTCGACTTCATCCAGGTGGGCAACGTCGAAATGCCGTCCCGCGCCTACGTTGCCGCATTCGGCTTCAAGGGACCGGACCAGCAGAAGAAGGCCGGCGTGCTTTCCGGTGGTGAGCGCAACCGGCTGAACCTGGCGCTGACCCTCAAGCAGGGCGGCAACCTGCTGCTCCTCGACGAACCCACCAACGACCTCGACGTGGAAACGCTGAGCAGCCTGGAGAACGCGCTGCTCGAATTCCCCGGCTGCGCCGTGGTGGTCTCGCACGACCGCTGGTTCCTGGACCGGGTGGCCACCCACATCCTGGCCTACGAAGGCGATGAGGAAAACCCGTCGAAGTGGTACTGGTTCGAGGGTAACTTCGAATCCTACGAGGAGAACAAGGTGGAGCGCCTCGGCCCCGACGCCGCCAAGCCCCACCGCGTGACCCACCGCCGCCTGACCCGCGACTAAGTCACGCGCCGGCCTTTTTCCATGTGATGAAGCACCGCCGGGCCAGCAGGAACGCGGCGGTCGGAGCCCTACGCCCGGCCGGCCTTGCGGAGCTGGTGCTCCAGCACCTTGGACTGGACGGCCCCTGCCACTTTGCTTTTCAGGTCAGAGGGCACGCGGACCATGCCCTCCTGGGCAACGGAGGCAACGTGCTGTCCGGCCCGGTTGAAGATTTTTCCTGTCGCCAGGCCCCGGGCCGACTGCGCACTCGGTGACTCCTGGATGTAGAGCAGCCACTCGTCCACGCGGGCCGGGCGGTGCCACCACATGGCGTGGTCGAGGCTGGCCACGTTCATGCCAGGCGTGATCCAGCTGAGGCCGTGGCGCCTCAGGATTGATTCCAGGAGCGTGTAGTCGCTGGCGTAGGCAAGGGCAGCACGGTGCAGGTTCGGGTTGTCCGGCATGGGGCCGAAGGTCTTCATCCAGACGGCGTTGGTGGCCTCCTTCCCGCCCGCCGCCGAAACATACAGCGGGGGGTTGACGTGCCGGATGTCGAACGGCCGCTCATAGGCCCAGTGCCGTGCCACGGGGTGGTCGAACTTCCCCAGCAGGTCTGCCGTGGTGGGGAGGCTCTCGGGGTCGGGGATCCCGGCCGGCATCGCAGATTCGTGCTCGATGCCTTCATCCTCAGTCTGGAAGGACGCGATCATCGAGAGGATGGGCGTGCCTTCCTGGTACGCGTGGACCCGCCGGGCGGAGAAGGACCGGCCATCCCGGAGCCGCTGGACCCCGAAGGTGATGGGCTTGTTGGCGTCACCGGGCCGGAGGAAGTACCCGTGCATCGAGTGGACAGCGCGGTCCTCCTCCACCGTCCTCGTGGCCGCTACGAGCGACTGTGCCAGCACCTGGCCGCCGAACACCCGGTGGTGCGGCTGCTGCTGGGACGGGCCAAGGAAGATATCCTCGTCAGTCCGCGCGCCTTCCAGTTCGCCCAGGTCCAGGAGTTTGATGAGCGACGACGTGGGGTCGCCGCCGGGAAGAGCCAGGATTCCGGCTTCGGCTTCAGTCATGGTCTGACTCTAGACGGACCCCCGGCACCGCTCAAACAAGGCGCAGCCGGTAGTGTTCTTGGTGTGTCTGATCTTCTTACTTCGTCCTTCCGCTTCGCCGACCCGCGGGATCTTGCCGACCTGAAGACCTTCGCGACCCGCGCCAAAGCGATAGACGACGGCGCCATCCGGCTGCAGGCTGCCGGTTCCGTGCTGGCAGCCTACGTCTGCGTGCTGCGGCCGCGGGTCCTGGGCGAATCCACGCCCACCATCCTTGGCCTGCGCACCATGGAGCTTGCCACCCCTTCGGAAACCGATGTCACCGTGCCGCTGGCGGCGGTCCTGGACCGGCTGGCCCGGGCAGGCGCGGACGACGTCGAACTGCCCGTTCCGCCCACCACCGTCACCGAATCGTGGACGGGGGTAGGCGCCCCGCGCGGTGGGTGGGAGCTGCTGGGTTCGATCCCGGACGCGGAGCTGAAGTCCGCAGCGGAGGCCGGCATCGGCGAGGTGGCCGGCGCCGTGCCCAACAATCCCGGAGCGCTGATGGTGAACAATGCCCGCGCCGCGGTGTGGGGCCGGGAACTGGACGCCACCGGGCTGCCGGCCGGTGCTGCGTTCGCCGCCCTGGCCCTGGGGTTCCTGGCCGACGGCGACCAGAAGCTTTACCGGGCCGGCCGCTGGTTCCGGCTTTCCGGCAACCGCGGGCATGTCCTGGCACGGACCGGCAGCGGACTGCTCTAGCCGCCGGGCGGCCGGCAGTTCCGCATCCGGGAACACCGGCACTCAACCGGACTTCCCGTCGTCGTAAGTTTTCTTCCTAGGCGCCGGAGGGGCTGTTAATCATGGACAGCGCCGCGCGCTCCATATACTCCCACAGCGTGCCCTCATAGAGGGCCGGCAACTCCAGTGCATCCACTGCGGTGCGCATGTGGAACAGCCAGCGGTCCTTTGCCTCGGGCGTGACCTTGAAGGGCATGTGCCGCATCCGGAGCCGGGGATGGCCGCGTTCCTCACCGTACGTGGTGGGCCCGCCCCAGTACTGCTCCAGGAACATGAGGAAGCGCCGCTTGGCAGGCTCGAGGTCCTCTTCCGGGTACATGGGGCGCAGCAGCGGATCGGTGGCCACGCCGTCGTAGAACACATCGATCAGTTTGACGAACGTGTCGTGGCCGCCCACGGCGTCGTAAAAGCTGTCGGTGTAGGCCGGCTGGCTGAAGGGGTCATTCTGCATCAGCTGCGGCCGCTGCGGCTCAATGGGGAGGCTCATGGCTACTCTCCGGCTTTCTGCTGGGTCTTCGTGTTCTCGGCACCGTGGTCGGAGCTTTGGTCGGTGGTGCCCGTGGGCCCTTCATGCAGCGGCACGTAACGGCCCTGCGAACGGTTGCCCACCCGCAGGATCTCACCGTTGCGCAGGTACCAGATGGCGCCGTCGTCGGACCGGACCCGGGTGATGCGCAGGCCCATGGACTCCACCACTCCCACTACTTCACTGGTTTCAATGACGTCGCCGATGCCGAACTGGTCTTCAATGGTAATGAAGATTCCGGCCAGGAAGTCGCGGATCAGCTGCTGGGCGCCGAAGCCGATGGCCACACCCAGGATGCCCACGCTGGTCAGCAGCGGCGCAATATTGATGTCCAGGTTCTGCAGCACGTACATGCCGGTGATGACCACCACCAGAACGCCCACCACGCTGTTCAGCAGCGACCCGATGGTTTCCGCGCGCTGTACGCGCCGCTCGTGATCGAGCGCCCGCAAAGCCGGGGCCACCCATTTGAAGGTGCGCTTCTTGAAGAAATTGCTCCCGGCCGCCACACGCGTGGTGATGCGCGAAATGACGAACGTTGCCACCAGCCAGACGGCGACGCCCACACCGAGGCTGATCACAATCCCGGTAATGCTGATGCCGTCCGGATCGGTGGTGGCGGACGGAAGAACTGACAACATGCTGACCATATGCGGGAAATACTCCTTGAAACTTGGCTCTGTTCACCTTCAACCCTAGCGCCGTAGCGTGGAGCAATGCGCATCCTCGTCCTGGGCGGAACCGCCTTCCTGTCAGCAGAAATCGCCCGCCAGGCCATAGCCGCAGGCCAGCGCGTAACGTGCCTGGCCAGGGGCACGTCGGGGCGGCCGCCCGGGCGTGCGGTATGGCTGCAGGCGGACCGTTCACTGGGCGCGAACGCCTACGACGACGCGGCCAGGGAATGGGATGCCGTGATCGAGGTGGCTCGCGACCCGGCCCTGGCACGCGATGCGCTGGAAAGCCTTGCGGCACGCGCTGGACACTGGACCCTGGTGTCCAGCTGTTCGGTCTATGCGGACCATTCGGTTCCCGGCGCCGCCGAGGACACGGCCCTGCTGCAGCCGCTGCCGGACGGGGAGGCATCAACGCCGGAAACCTACGGCGAGTCGAAGACGGCCATCGAAGCGGCCACCGCGGAAGCAACCGGCGGCAGGGCCCATATTGTCCGTGCAGGCCTTATCGCCGGGCCGGGCGACGGCTCCGACCGCTACGGCTACTGGCCGGCCCGCTTCGCCCGGGACAACACGCCTGTGGTGGTCCCGGATATCGGAACGGCCCCCACCCAGGTCATCGACGTCCGGGATCTCGCGGCATGGATCCTCAAAGCCGCCGGCCAGGGAATTACGGGCGCCCTGAACGCCATAGGGGACCAGGTGCCTTTCGCCGCCTACATGGCCGCGTCCCGGGAGGCCGCAGGCCACACCGGCCACATCCTGGATGCACCGCCGGAGTGGCTCGCGAGCCAGGGCATCGCCTACTGGTCAGGGCCTGATTCGCTGCCGTTGTGGCTCCCGCCCGGCCATGACGGGTTCATGGCCCGCAGCAACCAGGCGGCCAAGGCGGCGGGTCTGGTGCTGCGCCCCTGGCAGGAAACCATCGCAGACGTCCTGCGGGATGAGCGTACCCGCGGGCTGGGCCGGCCACGCAACGCCGGGCTGGCGCCGGAAACCGAAGCCAAGCTGGCCCGCCTGCTCCAGCAGGGAGGGCGGGCCAGCGCCGGTAACGTTGCCTAAGCCACCACAGTGACGGGATCGTGGCCCACCGGGAAGTTCACGCTCCGGGCAATGAAGCAGACCTGGTTGGCCTCATGATGCAGCGACGCCGCCAGTTCCGCCTGCCCCGGGTCCGCCACGGTGACCCGCGGATGCAGGGTAACGCTCTGGAACTGCCCGCTCCCGTCCCGGTTCAGCACCAGCTCCCCGGTGGCGTCGTCCCGGTAGTCCGTGACCACCACGCCGTGCTTCACCGCTACGTGGAGATAGGACAGCATGTGGCACTGGGCCAAAGCGGCCAGCAGCAACTGCTCCGGGTTATACCGCTCACGGTCACCGTGGAAGGTGGGGTCTGCCGAGCCTTTCAGGACCGGCAGGCCCGGAATGGCGATGTCGTGGTCCCGGGAGTAGCCGCGGTAGGACGAGGTCCCCTCACCGCGGTTACCTGTCCACTGGACGGTCAGGGCGTACTTGTGTTCATGCAGGCCCATGGCTGCGGTTCCTTCCTGTCAGGCGTCGGCGGCACGGGCGCGCAGGGCCCGGGCCACGCCGTCGCGGTTTTCCAGCATCATCCGGCGGAGCGCGGCGCTCTCCTGCGGGAGGGACGCCAGGAAAGCGTCCGTGCGGTCCACGGTGGCCTGGCTGGTCAGCAGGGCCGGGTAGAGGCCAACGACGATCTGCTGGGCCAGTGCGTGCGTGCGGGTGGCCACGATGCCCGGGACGGCGGCGAAGTACTTCTCCGCGTAGGGTTCCAGCAGTGACCGGTCCAGCACCCGCATGAACCCGGCCACGGCCGAACCCTGCAACGCATTGGACAGATCGCCCTTGACCACGATTGACTCCCAGGCGGCGGCTTTGGCCTCGGGGGTCGGGATGGCCGCCGAGGCCAGGGCCGCAGCGTTCTGGCCGCTGGCGGTCTTGTCCCGCTCCAGTTCGGCGTCGATCCCGTCCTGTCCGAGCCTGCCGCCGGCCACCAGGGAAGCCACCAGCTCCCAGCGCAGGTCCTGGTCCACGGTCAGTCCATCCAGGGTGGCTGATCCGTCCAGGAGCCCTGCCACCCGGTCCAGCTGGGATGTGCTGCCGGCCAGCAGCGCAAAGGACTTAACGAACTGGAGCTGGGCGTCCGAACCGCCGGCAACTTCCTGGGCCAGCTCCCAGAGCCGGTCCGCGGCCGCGGAGGTGGTGGCCTCGCGGTGATCCTCGGCTACGTAGAAGTTCAGCGTGGTGGCGAGCTGGCGCAGCTGCACCAGGATGACTGAGGAATCTGTTTCCGCGGCGACATTGGCCAGGACCAGCTCCACGTAGGCACGCGCCGGAGTTTCGCCGTCGCGCGCCGCGTCCCACGCCGAATTCCAGACCAGCGTGCGCGGCAGGCTGTCCTGGAAGTCCTTCAGGTGGGCTGTGGCGGTGGCCAGGGACTTCGGGTCGAGGCGGACCTTGGCGTAGGCAAGGTCGTCATCGTTGACAAGGATGAGGTCCGGCTGCTTGAGTCCGGCCAGGGCAGGGACGTCGGTGCGTTCGCCGTCGACGTCCAGTTCCTCGCGGTGCACGCGCTCAAGCCTGCCGGCGGCGCTCAGGTTGTAGAACCCCACAGCCAGCCGGTGCGGACGGATGGTGGGCCACTCGGGTACGGCGGACTGCAGGATGGCGAAGGAGCGCAACGTCCCGTCGGAATCCACGTCCAGTTCGGGAACCAGCGTGTTCACCCCCGCGGTCTCCAGCCACTGCCGTCCCCAGTTGTCCAGGTCGCGGCCGCTGGCTTTCTCGAGCTCCACCAACAGGTCGCTCAGCTCGGTGTTGGCCCAGGAGTGCTTGGCAAAGTATTCCCGGACGCCGGCCATGAACTGCTCCGGACCCACCCAGGCCACCAGCTGCCGCAGGACCGAGGCGCCCTTGGCGTAGGTGATGCCGTCGAAGTTCACCTCAACGTCCTGCAGGTCGTTGATCTCAGCGAAGATCGGGTGGGTGGTGGGCAGCTGGTCCTGGCGGTAGGCCCAGGACTTCTCCACCGACGCGAATGTGGTCCAGGCGCTTGTGAAGGACGTGGCCTCCACGGCCGCCAGGTGCGACATGTACTCGGCGAAGGACTCGTTCAGCCACAAATCGTTCCACCACCGCATGGTCACCAGGTCGCCGAACCACATGTGCGCGAGCTCGTGGAGCACCGTGATGGCACGCCGTTCAATCTGCGCCCCCGTCACCTTGCTCCGGAAGACGTAGCCCTCCAGGATGGTCACGGCACCTGCGTTCTCCATGGCGCCGGCGTTGAACTCCGGCACGAACAGCTGGTCATACTTTTCGAACGGGTAGGGGCAGCCGAACTGTGCCTCGAAGAAGCCGAAGCCCTGGCGCGTGAGTTCGAAGATATTGTCCGCATCCAGGTACTGCATGAGCGACTTGCGGGCAAAGACTCCCAGCGGGATGACCCGCCCGTCGGAGCTTGTAACCTCGCTGCGGACCGACTGGTACGGGCCCGCAATCAGGGCTGTCACGTAGGAGGACAGCCGTGGAGTCGGTGCAAAGGTCCACACGGAGCGGGCTCCGCCGTCGCCGGAGGCGGAGGTTTCGGCCGGTGTGGGCGTGGGGGAGTTCGAGATGACGTCCCAGTGCGAGGGGGCGGTGACAGTGAAGGCGAACGTCGCCTTCAGGTCCGGCTGCTCGAAGACGGCGAACATCCTCCGGGAATCGGGCACTTCGAACTGCGTGTACAGGTAGACCTCGCTGTCCACGGGGTCAACGAAACGGTGCAGGCCCTCACCGGTGTTCATGTACGGGGCATCCGCCACCACCGTCAGCTCATTGTGTTCCTGCAGGCCCGGCAGCTGGATCCGCACACCGTCGGCCACAGCAGCGGGGTCCAGGCTTTGACCGTTCAGGGTCACGCTGTGCACCGTGTGCGTTACGGCATCGATGAACGTCTCTGCCCCGGCAACGGCCCCGAATTTCACTGTCGTGGTGCTGCCGAACACCTCACTGCCGCGGGTCAGGTCCAGGCTGACCTCGTAGGACTCGACGGTTATCAGTTCGGCGCGGGCGCGGGCTTCATCGCGCGTCAGGTTCATGCCTGGCAAGGAGACCTCCAGAAGACGTTGGCTGCTGCGGCGCCGGCGGTAGCCGGCTCCGGCTCTGATCATTCTTACACTGCCCGGACCCTGCCACGTTGCGCAGGTCACGTCCCCGTCACACCTTTCCGCTCCGGCCCCTCCGGGGGTGACCGCCCGCGGGGGTAGCGTTAATCCATGGGAAAGATTCTGGACAGGGTGGACCGGAAGGCGCTGCGTTTCGTCATCGGCTTCCCCGTGGTCCTGGCCGGCGCGTTTGTCTTCTGCGCGGCACTGCTGCGCCGTGACCTTCCGGAGCCGCTCGCCATCCAGTGGACGGACGACGGCGGCGCCGCCTTCGCTCCGTTCGGCGCCTATGCGGGCGGGGGAGCAGCCCTGATCCTTGCCGCGGGCTGGCTGGTCCTCTCGCAGGCACTGCCGCTGGGCAGGCCCGCCGTCATGCGCCGGATCATGATGGGCGTCGGGCTGTTCCTGAGCCTCTTCGTGACCACCGTGCTCGCTGCCGGCCTGGTGGGCCAGGCAGGCGTCACCGATGCGCGCAACTCGCACGTCGACCTGACAGTCCTGGCGTTGGGGAGCGGAGCGGCGGTTTCCCTGGGAGTCACCCTGGCCATGGTCTACAAAGCGGACCAGCACTGGTCCGTGGACGACGACCGGGCGCTGCAGCGCGCCCTGATCCGGGAAGCCGACCCCGACCTGACGGCGGACACCGTCCGGTTGTGGGTGCATGCACGCAGTTCGGTCTTCGTCATGATCGGCATCGCCTCACTCTTCCCCGCCGCGCTCATCGCCATCGCGCTTCCCTGGCTCGGTGGCCTCCTGGTTCTCCTCGCCGTGGTGGGAGCGGGCTTCCTCTTCGCCCGGGTGAAGGCTGACAGGTACGGGCTGAAGGTCCTCCTGGCCGGCGTCCTGCCGGTCATGGATGTTCCGGCCGGATCCATCACCGCCGCCAGCGCAGCAGACTTGAAGGCAGCAGACTACGGCGGGTGGGGCTACCGGCACCACGGCGGCACCGACGCCATGCTCGTGGGCAGCGGCCCCGCCGTCGTCGTCAGCAAGACCGACGGCCGGCGCCTCGCCGTCAGCGGCGGCAGCCAGGCATCCGCGGCGCGCCTTGCCGACGTCCTCACCCGGGTGGCCGCCAGGGCCCGGAAGGGAGGCGGCCCGTCATCCGGCGGGCATGGCCCGGGCTCCTAGTATCCTTGTCCGTGTTGTTTCCCGGGCCGGCGCCCACGCCGCCGGCCGCCAGCGCCGCCAAACCGAACGGAACCTGAACGTGACCTCATCCCCTTCCTTCCCGCGGGTCCACATCGCCACCGACCATGCAGGGATGGAGCTCAGCGCCCATCTGGTCTCCCACCTCACCGCCAAGGGCTACGACGTGGTGGACCACGGGCCCAAGGCCTACGACGCCCAGGACGACTACCCGTCCTTCTGCATCAACGCAGCCCTCGCCGTCGTGGCCGACCAGCAGGCAGGCGTCCACGCCCTGGGCATCGTGCTGGGCGGCTCGGGCAACGGCGAGCAGATCGCCGCCAACAAGGTCAAGGGCGTCCGGGCAGCACTGGCGTGGAACCTTTCCACCGCCACCCTGGCCCGTGAGCACAACGACGCCAACGTGGTGGCCGTCGGCGGCCGCCAGCACTCCGTGGAGGAAGCCACCGGGCTGATCGAGGCGTTCCTGGCCGAGCCGTTCAGCAATGACGAACGCCACGTCCGCCGGATCGGCAAGATCGCGGCTTACGAATCAACCGGCGAGGTCATCGAGTAGTGCCTGAAGGCCACTCCGTCCGCCGGCTGGCCCGCCAGTTCGGGGACGTCTTCACGGGAGAGCGCCTCGCTGTGTCCAGCCCGCAGGGCAGGTTCAGCGGGGGAGCGGCCCTGCTGGACGGCCACACCATGGTGGCCGCCGAAGCCCACGGCAAGCACCTGTTCCTGCACTTCGACAACGCCCGGGTGCTGCACGTACACCTTGGCCTGTACGGCGCGTGGAGCTTCGGCGGTGACCGGACGTTCACCGGGTCGTCCAGCATCGGAGCACCCCGCAGGGTAGGGGAGCAGGAGTCGCCCGCAAGCGGCGACGCCGACGCCTCCTACGCGGGGCCGCCCGCCCCCGTGGGTGCCGTCCGGGTCCGGCTGGCCAGCGGCCATGGCTGGGCCGACCTCCGCGGTGCCACGACGTGCGAAACGATCACCGAAGCCGAGGTACAGGCCGTCCTGGACCGGCTGGGCCCGGACCCGCTCAGGAACCTCCGGGGCGACGCGGGCCGCTTCGCCGCGAACCTGGCCGGCCGGAAGCCCACCATCGCCGCGCTCCTGATGGACCAGAAGATCATCGCCGGAGTGGGGAACGTCTACCGGGCTGAGGTGCTGTTCCGGCAACGGCTGGACCCCTACCTGCCCGGCGGGGCACTCAGTGACGCCGCCGCGCGCAAGCTCTGGCGCGACGTCGTGAACCTCATGTCCGACGGGGTGGCGGACGGCCGGATCATCACCACCGCCGCAAAATACTGGACCCGGCGCAACGGAAAAACCGGCAGGGTCAGGAACGCGGACGGCACCGTGTCGCTGCCGGCCAAAACCGCTTCGATGCCGGTCCGTGCCGACGCGCACTACGTCTACAAACGGAACGGGCTGCCCTGCCGGGTCTGCGGCACCGTGGTCCTTGCTGCCGAACTGGTGGGGCGGAACCTGTACTGGTGCCCGGTCTGCCAACACTCGTGATTGCCCGTCACATACAACCCGCCACACACATGCCGACATACACAAAAGGACCCCTCGGGTGAGGGGTCCTTTTCAGTGGAGGGGACGACGGGAATCGAACCCGCGTAATCAGTTTGGAAGACTGAGGCTTTACCATTAAGCTACGTCCCCGAAGGAAGCTCCGTTTTTTCGCGGAATCTTCGGGCTGGCTGTTCAAGCCGGATATAACTAAACCTAATCCATGGCCTACGTGTCAAATGTGCATTCGCGACGCGTATCACCGTAGACTTGCCTGTGCACTTACGGGGTGTAGCTCAGCTTGGCTAGAGCGCCTGCTTTGGGAGCAGGAAGTCGCAGGTTCGAATCCTGTCACCCCGACTCTGCGGCCCGGCCACTCGGATCGGGCAGGAACATGTGAGTTCCGCAGAAACCCATCCCACAATCCCAGGAGTACTTAGACCGTGAAGAGCGCTGTCGAGAACCTCACCCCCACGCGGGTCAAGCTCAACGTTGAGGTTCCCTTTGAGGAACTGAAGCCCAGCATCGACTCGGCTTACAAGACCGTAGCTTCGCAGATCCAGGTGCCCGGGTTCCGTAAGGGCAAGGTCCCCGCAAAGCTCATCGACCAGCGCGTCGGCCGCGGCTATGTCCTCGAAACCGCCATCAACGATGGCCTCAACGGCTGGTACCAGGCTGCCGTGCAGGAATCCGGCATCCGCCCGCTGAGCCGTCCCGAGGTTGAGATCACCGAGGTTCCGGACCCCTCCGCCACCGACGGCGGCCTGAAGTTCGCTGCCGAGGTTGACGTCCGCCCCGAGATCGAGCTGCCCGACTACGCTGGCATCAAGGTTGAGGTTGCTGCCGCCGAGTCCTCCGACGCAGACGTGGACAAGGCCCTGGACGAACTCCGCGGCCGCTTCGGCACGCTGAAGTCCGTGGACCGTCCGGCCGCCGACGGTGACTTCCTCACCATCGACATCACCGCCACGATCGACGGCGAAGAGGTTGACTCCGCTGCAGGCCTGTCCTACCAGGTAGGCGCCGGCACCATGCTCGAAGGCATGGACGAGGCCGTCACCGGCCTCAGCGCCGACGAGGACGCGATCTTCGACACCACACTGGTGGGCGGCGACCACGCCGGCGAAGCCGCACAGGTGAAGGTTGCCGTCAAGGCCGTCAAGGAGCGCGAGCTGCCTGAGGCCAACGACGACTTCGCCCAGCTGGCTTCCGAGTTCGACACCCTCGCCGAACTGCGCGAAGACCTGGCCAAGCAGGCGGCTGAGTCCAAGGTTGTGGAGCAGGGCGTCGAAGCCCGCGACAAGGTCCTGGACAAGCTCGTTGAGCTGGTTGAGGTTCCCGTTCCGGACAGCGTTGTCGAAGAGCAGCTCGAGGCCCACTTCAAGGAAGGCAACGGCCACGGCGACGGCGAACACGACACCGAAGAACACCGTGAGGAAGTGCGCGCGAACACCGCCCGCGCGTTCCAGAACGAGATCATCCTCGACGCTATTGCCGAGAAGGAAGAAGTCGACGTCAGCCAGAACGAGCTGATCGACTACATCGTCACCACTGCCAGCCAGTACGGCATGGACCCCAACCAGTTCGCCCAGATCATCGATCAGAGCGGCCAGGTCCCCATGATGGTTTCCGAGGTCCGCCGCCGCAAGGCACTGGCAGTTGTGCTGGGCCAGGCCACGGTCACCGACTCCGAGGGCAACGCCGTTGACCTGAGCGATTTCGTCCGCCCCGGCGGCGAGGAGGAAGCTCCGGCCGCCGAGGTCACCGAGGCTGACACCGCTGAGGGCGAAGCCACTGAGGTTCCTGCCGAGGACGAGAAGGCTGAAGCCAAGGCATAGCCTCAACAGGCATTGACGAACGGCCCCCGGATCTGCTGATCCGGGGGCCGTTCGCGTTGAAACCCCGCGGCAGGGCGGCGGGCGCCGGCATCGTGCGCCGTCAGCGAACAGCCGCAGGGGCGCGAACAAAATGTCGGTGAAACCGGTTAGTGTCCAAGTAGTGATTTTCAGTGATGTCACCGTCACCAGCGAGAGGTAAGTAAACATGTCACAGCACCAAGAGGCCCCCCGGATGGCGACCGTCGATCCCGCAGCCCAGGACAACTACATTTACAACCGACTCCTGAAGGAGCGCATCATCTGGCTCGGGTCGGAGGTGCGTGACGACAACGCCAACGCCATCTGCTCGCAGCTGCTGCTCCTCTCTGCCGAGAACCCCGAAAAGGACATCTACCTTTACATCAACTCTCCCGGTGGATCCGTGACGGCCGGCATGGCCATCTACGACACCATGCAGTTCATCCCCAACGACGTCGTCACCGTGGCTACCGGCCTCGCCGCGTCCATGGGGCAGTTCCTGCTCTCCTCCGGCACCAAGGGCAAGCGCTACGCAACCCCCAACGCCCGCGTCCTGATGCACCAGCCCTCGGGCGGCATCGGCGGCACTGCCTCGGACATCAAGATCCAGGCTGAGCTCATCCTGCACATGAAGAAGGTCATGGCAGAGCTGACCGCCGACCAGACCGGCCAGACCGTCGAGACAATCCTCAAGGACAACGACCGCGACAAGTGGTTCACGGCCGCCGAAGCCCTCGAATACGGCTTCTTCGACAAGATCGCCGCGCACGCAGGCTCCGTCTCCGGCGGCGGCGGAACCTCCAACGGCTCCGGCCAGTCGTCCTCCGAGAACTAATTCCCGGCTACCAGAACCCTTTCGATCAGGAGCAATAACTATGAACTACAACTTCGGGTGGTCCGCCGGTAATCTTCCGTCCAGCCGCTACGTCCTGCCGCAGTTCGAGGAACGCACACCATACGGCTTCAAGCGCCAGGACCCTTACACCAAGCTCTTCGAGGACCGCATCATCTTCCTCGGGGTGCAGGTGGACGACGCTTCGGCCGATGACATCATGGCCCAGCTGCTGGTGCTCGAGTCCACTGACCCGGACCGCGACATCACCCTGTACATCAACTCTCCCGGCGGCTCGTTCACGGCCATGACCGCCATTTACGACACCATGCAGTACATCCGCCCGGAAATCCAGACGGTGTGCCTGGGCCAGGCCGCCAGCGCCGCAGCCGTCCTGCTTGCCGCGGGTACCCCGGGCAAGCGCCTGGCACTGCCCAACGCACGCGTCCTGATCCACCAGCCCGCCCTGTCCGGCGGCCAGGGCGGACAGGCATCGGACCTGGAGATCCAGGCAGCCGAAGTGATGCGCATGCGGTCCTGGCTCGAGGACACCCTCGCCCACCACTCCGGCCGGACGTCCGAGCAGGTCAACAATGACATTGAACGCGACAAGATCCTGACCGCGGCAGAGGCACAGTCCTACGGCCTGATCGACCAGGTCCTCGATTCACGCAAGATCAAACCTCAGGCAATTACGAGGTAGCAGTACCCAAAGGCCGGCGGGGCCAGTTCATTTTGGCCCCGCCGGCCTTTTCCTTCCACCCTTGGGAGCCAATGTGACCTAGAGTGGAAGTTGTCACAAACCGGCCCGCACGGTCCGGGGAAGATTCCAGCAACGGTGCAAGCTGCGCGGCAGCAGGATACTAAGGGGTTCACATATGGCTCGGATTGGCGAGAGCACGGATCTGCTGAAGTGCTCTTTCTGCGGAAAGAGCCAGAAGCAGGTGCGGAAGCTCATTGCCGGGCCCGGTGTCTACATCTGCGATGAGTGCATCGAACTGTGCAACGAAATCATCGAAGAGGAACTCGCCGAGGTCGCCGACCTCGGCAGCTTTGAACTGCCCAAGCCACGGGAGATCTTCGACTTCCTGCAGGAATACGTCATTGGCCAGGAACCGGCCAAACGGTCCCTCGCCGTCGCGGTCTACAACCACTACAAACGCATCCAGGCCGGGCACGCGCCGAAGTCCGGGAACCTTGGCGACGGCGGCCACCACGACGACGTCGAGATCGCCAAGTCGAACATCCTGCTGATCGGCCCCACGGGCTGCGGGAAAACCTACCTCGCCCAAACGCTCGCCCGCCGCCTCAACGTGCCGTTCGCCGTCGCCGACGCCACCGCGCTGACCGAAGCCGGGTACGTCGGCGAGGACGTCGAAAACATCCTCCTGAAGCTCATCCAGGCCGCGGACTACGACGTCAAGAAGGCCGAACAGGGCATCATCTACATCGACGAGATCGACAAAATCTCGCGGAAGAGCGAAAACCCCTCGATCACCCGCGATGTTTCCGGTGAGGGCGTGCAGCAGGCACTCCTGAAGATCCTCGAAGGCACTGTTGCCTCCGTGCCGCCGCAGGGCGGACGCAAGCACCCGCACCAGGAATTCATCCAGATCGACACCACCAACGTCCTCTTCATCGTTGCAGGTGCCTTCGCCGGGCTGGAAGAGATCATCGGATCCCGGTCCGGCCGCAAGGGTATCGGCTTCGGTGCACCCCTGAACGAAGCCAGCAAGAAGGCGGACTCCTACGGCGAAGTCATGCCGGAGGACCTGCTCAAGTTCGGCCTGATTCCCGAGTTCATCGGCCGCCTCCCGGTCATCACCACTGTTTCCAACCTGGACCGTGACGCCCTGATCCAGATCCTGTCCACGCCCAAGAACGCCCTGGTCAAGCAGTACCAGAAGATGTTCCAGATCGACGGCGTGGAGCTGGTCTTCGATGACGGCGCACTGGATGCAATCGCCGACCAAGCACTGGAGCGCGGCACCGGAGCCCGTGGCCTGCGCGCCATCCTTGAGGAAGTCCTGCTCCCGGTGATGTTCGATCTTCCCAGCAGGGAAGACGTGGCCAGCGTGGTCATCACCGAGGATGTTGTCCTCCGCGGCGCCGAGCCCACCATGATCCCGCACGTGACCAAGCGGCGGAAGTCCGCCTGAGCCGCGTTGCCCGCAATACCCCCGTCAGTGGTGGCTGCCGCTTGCGCAGCCGCCCCTATCCCAAGGATTAGCCATGACTGAAACCGCCAAGAGCCGCGCCGACTTCTGGTTTGATCCGCTGTGCCCGTTCGCCTGGATCACTTCACGCTGGATCGGCGAGGTGGAAGCCGTCCGCGACATCGAAACCGTCTGGCACGTCATGAGCCTGGCAGTCCTCAACGAAGGACGCGACCTCGACCCCGCGTACCGTGAGTCCATGGACAACGCGTGGGGCATGGTCCGGGTGATCATCGCCGCCCAGCAACACGGAGACGCAACCGTCAAGGCGCTCTACGATGCCATGGGCACCCTGATCCACGAAGGCGGCGAGAAGGACCGGTCCGTCGTCATCACCAAGGCCCTGGCGGAGTGCGGGCTTCCTGCCTCCCTGGCAGAGGCTGCGGAGTCCGACGCCTATGATGCCCAGCTCCGGGCCAGCCATGAAGAAGGCATCTCCCTCGTGGGCCAGGACGTCGGCACCCCCGTGGTGGCCTTCAACGGAACGGCATTCTTCGGCCCGGTCCTCACCCGCATCCCGCGGGGTGAGGTGGCCGGCAAGCTGTGGGACGCCACCACGGCAATTGCCTCCTACCCGCACTTCTTCGAGCTGAAGCGCAGCCGTACCGAAAACCCCGAATTCGGCTGAGCCGGCGCGCGGCTGCCGCTGCTGAAGACTTCAAGGGCCCCGGAAGAACTACTGCCATGTAGTTCTTCCGGGGCCCTTGTGATCTCCCGCGCATAGGATCAAAATAGTTCTTACCAACTTCGAAAGAAGGGGGACGCAGGAACCAAAGATCCAGTGAAATGTATTCGACGCAGCCTTTGGCGACGCCGGATTCGAGCTACCAGTGACGAGGTAGGAAGACCTGGAAATCCCCGGATCCTGCCAGACCATCAAGTTCGTCACGAGATGGCCGAAAAGTCGAAGCCCCACCAACGGCAAAACGCTGATGGGGCTTCCCCTTTGCCCTGAAACAGGGCGTGTACCGGACTAGACGGCCGCTGTCTCCTCAGGGGCAGCCAGGGTCACGTCGCTTACGGTCAGTTCCCCTTCGCCCACCACCAGGGTGATCTCCCGGGCATTGGACGCCGCCCTCAAATCGGACAGGCCGGCCTTCAGCTGGGTGGTCAGGGCCTCCGGGGCGCTGATGGTTGCCGAGAGGACCTCGGTGCGCTGCTTCACCTTTGCCTCGGACTTTGCCTTGCGGACACCACTGAGCGCATTACCGACTGTGGCCAGCATGGTGGTGTCGCCATCAACCTCAACACTTGCCGGCCACGCGGCACGGTGAACCGAGCCCGTGCGCCACCAGCCCCAGACTTCCTCGGTGGCAAACGGCAGGAACGGTGCGAACAGGCGCAGCAGCGTGTCCAGTGTGGTGGCCAGGGCCGCCAGCACCGATGCCTGCTCCGCTTCGCCGGCCGCCCCGTAGGCGCGGTCCTTGATGAGCTCCACATAGTCGTCCGTGAACTGCCAGAAGAAGGTTTCGGTCAGCTGCAGCGCCCGGGCGTAGTCGTAGTTCTCGAACGCCTTGGTGGCCTGGGCAACGACGTCGGACAACTGGGCCAGAAGGGCACGGTCCAGCGGGTTCGTGAGGACGGACAGGTCCGCCGAAACCACCGAGTTCTCCGTGGCACCGAGGTTCAGCACGAACTTCGAGGCGTTCAGGAGCTTGATGGCCAGGCGGCGGCCGATCTTCATCTGGGCGATCTCGTATGCGGTGTCCGCGCCGAGCTTGGCAGACGCCGCCCAGTAGCGGACGGCGTCCGAGCCGTATTCGTTGAGGACATCCGTGGGTACCACCACGTTGCCCTTGGACTTGGACATCTTTTTGCGGTCCGGATCCAGGATCCAGCCGGAGATGGCTGCGTGCTTCCACGGCGCGGTCTTCTGCAGTGCATCGGCACGGACAGCGGAGGAGAACAGCCAGGTGCGGATGATGTCATGACCCTGCGGGCGGAGGTCGAAGGGGAAGACCTTGTTGAACAGGGTCTCGTCCCGGCTCCAGCCACCCACGATCTGCGGGGTCAGCGAGGACGTGGCCCACGTGTCCAGGACGTCCGCGTCGCCGGTGAAGCCGTTGGGCTGGTCGCGCAGGGATTCGTCGAAGCCGGGGGCTGCATCCGCCTCAGGGTCCACCGGCAGCATGTCATCCGAGGGCAGGACGGGGTTCTCGTAGTCCGGGTTGCCCTGGGCGTCCAGCGGGTACCAGACGGGGATGGGCACGCCGAAGAACCGCTGCCGGGATACCAGCCAGTCACCGTTCAGGCCGGCAATCCAGTTCTCGTAGCGGGAGCGCATGAAGGCCGGGTGGAAGTTGATCTCCTGGCCCCTGGCGATCAGGCGTTCGCGGCGCTCTTCATCGCGGCCGCCGTTGCGGATGTACCACTGGCGCGAGGTGACCACTTCGAGGGGCTTGTCGCCCTTTTCAAAGAAGTTCACCGGGTGGGTGATCTTCTTCGGCTCACCGTCCAGCAGGCCCGCAGCACCGAGCAGTTCCACCACAGCTTCTTTGGCGGAGAACGCCGTCTTGCCGGCGATCGCAGCGTAGGCTTCCTTGCCGGCTTCAGTGGTGATCCAGTCCGGAGTTTCGGCGATGATGCGGCCGTCGCGGCCCATGATGGCCCGGGTGGGCAGCTGGAGTTCACGCCACCAGGTGACGTCGGTGAGGTCGCCGAAGGTACACACCATGGCGATGCCTGAGCCCTTGTCGGCCTTGGCCAGCGGGTGCGCCTTGACCTCAAGCTCCACGTCGAAGAGGGGAGACCGCACGGTCTTGCCGAACAGCGGCTGGTACCGCTCGTCGTCGGGGTTTGCCACCAGTGCGGCACACGCGGCCAGGAGTTCCGGGCGGGTGGTCTCGATGAAGATTTTGTCGCCCGCTTCGGTGAAGAACGGGTAGCGGTAGTACGCGCCGGGAACCTCGCGGTCCTCCAGCTCGGCCTGGGCAACGGCGGTCCGGAAGGTAACGTCCCACAGGGTGGGCGCCTCGGCCATGTAGGCGTCACCGGCGGCCAGGTTGGCCAGGAACGCGCGCTGGGAGACGGCGCGGGAGGTGTCGTCGATGGTGCGGTAGGTCAGGTTCCAGTCGACGGACAGGCCGAGGGTCTGGAACAGGTTTTCGAAGACCTTCTCATCCTCGACGGCGAGTTCCTCGCACAGTTCGATGAAGTTCTGGCGCGACACCACGTCGAAGTCGCGCTGGTTCTTGGCAGGCTGTGCCGGCGGCCGGTAGTCGGCGTTGTAAGGGATGGCGGGATCGCAGCGCACACCGTAGTAGTTCTGCACCCGGCGCTCGGTGGGCAGGCCATTGTCGTCCCAGCCCATGGGGTAGAAGACGTTCTTGCCGGTCATCCGCATGTACCGCGCCTGGACGTCGGTCTGCGTGAAGGAGAACATGTGGCCCACGTGCAGCGAGCCCGAGGCCGTCGGCGGGGGAGTGTCGATCGAGTAGACCTGCTCCCGGGTGGTGTCCGGGTTGAACCTGTAGGTTCCTTCATCCAGCCAGCGCCGGGTCAGGGCGGCCTCAAGGCCCTCCAGTGCCGGCTTGTCGGGAACGTTGATGGGGGCGGTGGTGGGCGTGTCTGTACCCTGTATGTCTTCAGCCATTGGGCAATTCTTTCATGCTCCGTTCAATCCCGGAGAAACGCTGGGAGCCGGCGCAGCATCCTGCCGCAGATCCGGTGGGCGGGGTGCCCGCTTGACGCTGTGTAACGCGCGGTCCGCCTGAGGCGGGAACCTCCCGTTAGGGTGGTGCCCATGACTGACGATTTGCAGCACAGCAAGGCAGCCCTGGTGACTGGTGCAAGCACCGGTATTGGTGAGGCGACGGTGCGCGCACTGCGCGCGGAAGGCTGGACGGTGTTCGCCGTAGCCCGCCGCGAAGACCGCCTCGCGTCGCTCGCAGCCGAGACCGGTGCCGTGGCCGTTCCAGCTGACATTGCCGAGGACGACGACGTGTCCCGGCTGGTGGAAAAGGTCACCGCCGCCGGGGGCATCGATACGCTCATCAACATTGCCGGCGGCGCCCGCGGCGCGGACAGGGTGGCGGAAGCCAGCACCGCTGACTGGGAGTGGATGTACCGGGTCAACGTGCTGGGCACCATGAAACTCACCCGCGCGTTCCTGCCGATGCTCCGTGCCAACGGCGAGGGAACGGTGCTGAACCTGACCTCCACTGCCGCGATTGCAGCCTACGAAGGCGGTGGCGGCTACAACGCGGCCAAGTTCGCCCAGCACGCCCTCACCAATGCGCTTCGGCTGGAGGAAGTGGAGAACAACATCCGGGTGATCGAGGTGGCGCCCGGCCTGGTGCAGACCGAGGAATTCGCGCTCAACCGCCTGGGCAGCGAGCAGGCTGCGGACAAAGTCTACGAAGGCGTGGAGAAGCCGCTGACCGCGGGTGACGTGGCCGACGTCGTCCGGTACGCCGTCAGCGTCCCGCACCACGTCAACCTCGACGAGATAGTCATCCGGCCGGTGGCCCAGGCCGCCAACCACAAGCTGATCCGCAAGGGCTGAGTTCGCCGGACGGCACGGGGCCATAGACCCGCAACGTTGCTGGGCTTCAGGCGGCCGGAACCACGACCGTTGCGGTGATCGCCGCGTGGTCCGTACCCGGTACCCTGTGGACCTGGTAACCGCTGCTGCCAACCCGGGGGCTTGTCACCACGTGGTCGATGGCGATGCCGGGCAGTCGCGTGCCATCCATGGGCCACGTGGGAAGGAGCCTGGACCCGGAGGCGGCGGCCACGTCCACCAGGCCTTCCTCATCGGCGCGGAGGAGGCTCCGGAACTCCGCATGGTCGTAGGTGGCATTGAAGTCACCCAGCAGCAGCCTGTGGCCGGGCCGTTCCGCCAACCGGGACAAGGCCTTGAGGTCGCTCCGCCATTGGCCCACCCAAGTGTCGACCGGGGGCAGGGTGTGGACATTGGTCAGTTCCAGGACGGCACTGGCGCCAGCCCCGCCGGAACCGCCGGCAGTGAGCCTCACCGTTGGCATCAGGAACGGGGTGTCCGGCAGCAACCCCACCGGCTCCAGCGGATGGCTGGAATACACGGCGCTACCGGCGCCGTCGTCCGTGGGCTGGCTGATCCGGTGGGGCAGCAGCGCGTCGAGGCCTTCAGTGGCCAGGCGTTCCTGCAGGCCCTGTGAGTGTTCCTGGATGGCGAGGAGCGCCACCTTCTTCTCCCGCACTAGCCGGACAATGGTGGCGGCGTCAGCCCGGCCAAACTGCGAATTGATGCTCATGACGTTCAGCTGCACCGTGGCCGTCGGCTGCTGCTCCGCAGGCGACGCCGCCGGCGCTGCGGCAGCGGCGGCAGCGGCGGGGATGGGGCGGGCGATGTCCAGGGGGAAGAGCCAGAAAAGCTGGCAGACCAAGAGCGCTGCCGCCACCACCTGCGGCTCCCTGCGGCCTCCGAACAATGACAGGACCAGGGCCACGCCCGCGGGCACCGCCAGCCACGGCGTGAAGGCGAGCAGCTGGACCACCAGCACCGGCCACTCCGCGCCGACAGCCCGGAAAACGGACATCACCAGCACCGGCACTGCGGCCAGGAGCGACAACCAGGTGCACACTGTGGAGAGGCGCGGGGGGACCCGCCGGCCGGAAGCTGTCATGGGAGTGAGTCTAGGCACTGCAGGCGCCGGAAACATTGGCTGGCCGGTGCGCCGGCAACAGCCAGCCCAGGGGAATGGAAATGCACGTGGACCCGATAGTAGACTCATCAAAGGCTATGACCCGGCAATCACCGGTGAGCTTCCGGAAGAACGCATCACCCGTCCGCGGGAAGTGCCAGTAGAACCGGACGGGTAAGCCCGTTACAGCAGTAATGAGAGGCCGGGGCAGCACCGTTCCTGTGGAACACGCTGCGCCGGTAAGTGAGGTGGTACCGCGGTAAGCGTGCAGTCCTTGGACCGCACGGCAAGCCGTCCTCGCATCCCGGAAAGTGTCCGGCAACTGCCGGTTCGCCCAGCTCAACCCAGGATGTCGAGAATGACGTATTATCCCAAGGCCTCAGCCTCCACCACCGGCGGCCCGTCCGACGGCCGCGCAGGCGTTTCCGCCTCCGTGAAGTTTCCGGAGATCGAAGAGCGCATCCTGAAGTACTGGGATCAGGACGGCACCTTCCAGGCCAGCATCGACCAGCGCAGCGCCGACCTGCCCGGCGGCGAACCCGGCAGCAACGAATTCGTGTTCTACGACGGTCCGCCGTTCGCCAACGGCCTCCCGCACTACGGCCACCTGCTGACCGGCTACGCCAAGGACCTGGTGGGCCGGTTCCAGACCCAGCGGGGCAAGCGTGTTGAGCGGCGCTTCGGCTGGGACACCCATGGCCTCCCGGCTGAACTTGAAGCCATGAAGCAGCTGGGCATGACTGACAAGACCCAGATCGAAGCCATGGGCATCGACAAATTCAACGATGCCTGCCGCGCCTCCGTGATGAAGTACGCCGATGAATGGCGCGCGTACGTCACCCGCCAGGCGCGCTGGGTGGACTTCGACAATGACTACAAGACGCTCAATGTTGAGTACATGGAGTCCGTCCTCTGGGCCTTCAAGCAGCTCCACGAGAAGGGCCTCACCTATAACGGCTACCGCGTCCTGCCGTACTGCTGGAAGGACGAGACACCGCTGTCCAACCATGAGCTGCGCATGGATGACGACGTCTACAAGAACCGCCAGGACCAGACCGTCACGGTCACGTTCCCCATCCTCTCGGGCGATTCCGAGCTCTCCCGCCAGCTGGCAGGGGTACAGGCCCTCGCCTGGACCACCACCCCCTGGACCCTCCCCACCAACGCCGCGCTCGCCGTCGGGCCCTCCATCGCGTATGCCGTGCTGCCCGCCGGCCCCAACGGCATCAAGGCCGCCTCCGCCGACGCCCCCGTCACCGGCACCTTCCTCCTTGCTGCCGACCTCATCGCCGCCTACGCCAAGGACCTCGGCTACGACGGATTCGAAGATGCCGAAGCGGCAGTGGTGTCCACCCACACCGGTACCGAACTTGAGGGGCTGCAGTACCAGCGCCTCTGGGACGACTTTAGCGACAACGAAAAGTACGGCATGGAGAACGCCTGGCGCTTCCTCGTGGCCGACTACGTGACCACCACGGACGGCACCGGCATTGTCCACCAGGCTCCCGCCTATGGTGAAGACGACCAGAAGGTGTGCGAGGAAGCGGGCATCCCCGTGGTCCTCTCCGTCGACGAAGGCGCAAAGTTCCTGCCGCTGTTCAAGCACGGCGACCTGCACGACATCGCCGGCCTGCAGGTCTTCGAGGCCAACAAACCCATCACCCAGGTGCTCCGCGCCCAGGGCCGGCTGGTCCGCCAGGCCAGCTACGAGCACAGCTACCCGCATTGCTGGCGGTGCCGCAACCCGCTGATCTACCGTGCGGTGTCCTCCTGGTATGTAGAGGTCACCAAGTTCAAGGACCGCATGTCCGAACTGAACCAGGAGATCAACTGGATCCCAGGGAACGTCAAGGACGGCCAGTTCGGCAAATGGCTCGCCAACGCGCGCGACTGGTCCATCAGCCGCAACCGCTACTGGGGCAGCCCCATCCCGGTGTGGCAGTCCAGCGACCCCGAATACCCGCGCACCGACGTGTACGGTTCCCTCGCCGAGATCGAGGCGGACTTTGGCAGGCTGCCGCTGAACAAGGACGGCCAGGTGGACCTGCACCGCCCGTTCATCGACGAACTGACCAGGCCCAACCCGGACGATCCCCGCACCCCGGAAGAGGGACAGTCCGTGATGCGGCGCGTTGAGGACGTCCTTGACGTCTGGTTCGATTCCGGCTCCATGCCGTATGGGCAGGTGCACTACCCATTCGAGAACGAAGCCTGGTTCGACACCCACAACCCGGCGGACTTCATCGTCGAGTACATCGGCCAGACCCGCGGCTGGTTCTACATGCTGCACATCCTGTCCACCGCGCTGTTCGACCGGCCGGCGTTCCGCAACGTGATCAGCCACGGCATCGTGCTCGGCTCCGACGGGCAGAAGATGTCCAAGAGCCTCCGGAACTACCCGGACGTGTCCGAAGTACTGGACCGTGACGGCTCCGACGCCATGCGCTGGTTCCTGATGTCCAGCCCCATCCTGCGCGGCGGCAACCTGATCGTCACCGAGCAGGGCATCCGCGACGGCGTCCGCCAGGTCATCCTGCCGCTGTGGAACGTGTACAGCTTCTTCACGCTGTACACCAACGCTGCCAATGGCGGCGGGGGCTACGAGGCCAGGCTCCGCTACGACGGCTACGCGGACACCCTGGATCAGTACCTGCTGGCCAACACCGGAGACCTGGTCCGCACCATGACGGAGCGGCTGGACGATTACGACATCTCCGGCGCCTGCGACGCGCTGCGCAGCTACCTGGACATGCTCACCAACTGGTACGTCCGCCGCAGCCGCCAGCGGTTCTTCGACGAGGACCAGGACGCGTTCGACGCCCTGTTCACCGCCCTGGAGACGGTATCCCGGGCAGCCGCCTCACTGCTGCCGCTGGTCACCGAGGAAATCTGGCGCGGCCTGACCGGGGGCCGTTCCGTGCACCTGGCCGACTGGCCGGACGCCAACCTCTTCCCGGCCAACCCGGGCCTCGTCGATGCCATGGACAAGGTGCAGCAGATCTGCTCCACCGGCTCCTCGCTCCGCAAGGCTGCCAACCTGCGCGTCCGCCTGCCGCTGCAGGAACTCACCGTGGTGGCACCCGGCGCGGACTCGCTGGAAGGCTTCGCCGCCGTCGTCGCGGACGAACTGAACATCCGCTCCGTCCGTCTCCTCGACGCCGCCACTGCCTCCCCGGAGGAGTTCGGCATCCAGCAGAAGCTGGTGGTCAACGCCCGCGCCGCAGGCCCGCGCCTTGGCAAGAACGTCCAGCTGGCCATCAAGGGCTCAAAGTCAGGCGACTGGTCCGTGGATGACTCGGGCGTCGTGACCGCCGGGGGCCTGCAGCTGGAGCCGCAGGAGTACACCCTGGAGACGGTGGTTGCAGAGTCCGGCGGCGGTGCTGCCGCTTCCTCTGCGTCGTCTGCTGTCGCAGTCCTGCCCGGCGGCGGCTTCGTGGTCCTGAACACCGAGGTCACCCCGGAGCTTGAAGCCGAAGGCCTGGCCCGCGATATGGTCCGCGCCATCCAGCAGGCCCGCAAGGACGCCGGGCTCAACGTCAGCGACCGCATCCGGACCACCGTTACCGCTGCGCAGGACGTCGTGGACGCCCTGCAGGCCAACGCGGACCTGGTCAAGGGGGAGACGCTGACGGTGGACCTGACGGCCGAGCCGGCAGACGTGCCCGAACCCGCCGTCGTCGTTGAAAAAGTGGAGGCCTAAGGCATGACTGACGAATTTTCCGTGGAAAGCGTCTACGCCGAGCTGCTGGGGCGTGCGCCGGAAAACAAGATGGAGCCCCGGCTGGCCCCGCTGTTCCGCGCCATGGATGTGCTCGGCGAGCCCAACAAGGCGTTCCCGATCATCCACGTGACCGGAACCAACGGCAAGACGTCCACGTCCCGCATGATCGAGTCCGTGTTGCGGGCCCAGGGCCTGAGCACCGGGCGCTACACCAGCCCGCACCTGTCCAAGGTCACGGAACGGATCAGCATTGACGGGCACCCCGTCTCCGACGAAACGTTCGTGCGGATCTGGGACGAAATCCGCCCCTACCTGCAGATCGTGGATGCCGAGCTGGAGGCGGAGGGCCAGCCCCGCCTGACGTATTTTGAGTGCCTCACCATCCTGGGCTTCGCCATTTTCGCCGACCAGCCCGTCAACGTGGCCATCATCGAGGTGGGCCTGGGCGGCATCACCGATGCCACCAACGTAGGCGATGGACAGGTATCGGTGATTACCCCGATTTCGCTGGACCACACCGACCTGCTGGGGGACACCACCGAGGACATCGCGCACGAAAAAGCCGGCATCATCAAGCCCGGCGGCTTCCTGGTCAGCGCCGCGCAGCCCCTGGACGCCGCGCAGGTCCTTTTGGAAAAAGCCAAGGAAGTTGGCGTGCCGTTCCGTTTCGAGGGCGTGGAGTTCGGCGTCGAATCCCGCACCGTTGCCGTGGGCGGCCAGATGGTCACCATCCAGGGCATCGCCGGGCGCTACCCGGACCTGCTGGTGCCGCTCCACGGCGCCCACCAGGCGCAGAACGCGGCCGTGGCCGTGGCAGCCCTGGAGGCGTTCTTCGGCGGCGAAAAGGAACTTCCCTTCGACGTCCTGCAGGAAGGCTTTGCTGCCGCATCCTCGCCCGGCAGGCTGGAAGTGGTGCGGTCTGCGCCCACCATCATCGTGGACGCGGCCCACAACCCCGACGGCATCAAGGCCTCTGCCGCGGCACTGAAGGAGGCCTTTACCTTCTCCCGGCTGGTCCCCGTGGTGGGCGTGCTCAAGGAGAAGGACGCGGAGGAGATCCTCCGTGAACTCAAGGAATCCCTGGGCGACGTGGCCGAAGAATATTGCTTCACGCAGTCCAATTCGCCGCGGGCCGTGCCGGCCGCCGAGCTGGCCGAGCTGGCCATCGACCTCGGCTTCGGCGAGGACAACGTCCACATCGAAGAAAAGCTCGACGACGCCCTGGAATGGGCGGTGGAACGGGCCGAAGCGAACGACGACCTGTCCGGCGGCGTGCTGGTCACCGGCTCCATCACCCTCGTGGCCGAGGCCCGCATCCTGCTCGGAAAGACGGAGGCGTAGTGGCCAGGCTGACCAAGGCCCAGCGCGAATGGCGCCCGGGCATGCCTAAGAAGCGGCGCTCCACCAAGGTCATGTTCGCCTCGACGGTGCTCCTGCTTGAGGCGTTCGTCATGTTCTTTGCCACCTTGGCGGTGTTCGGCCTGCGCCGCGGCGAGTTCCCACCGGCGCTCATCCTGGGTATCGGGATAGCCCTGAGCGTCGTCATGGTGCTGGCCTGCGCGGTCCTCCGCAAACCCTGGGGCATCGGACTGGGCTGGGTGCTGCAGGTGGTGCTGATCCTCACCGGAATCTTCGAACCTGCCATGTTCCTGGTAGGCGCACTGTTCGCCATCTGCTGGTGGTACGGCATCCGTACGGGAATCAGGCTGGACCGCGAGGCCGCGCAACGCGAACGTGAGCAGGCCGCGTGGGAAGCAGCCAACCCGGACCAGGCCGCCGGATCCGGTCCGGCCCAGTAGAGCAGTCCCCGTAGACTTGACCCGAAACCCCACCAACGCATTGGAGCAGTTGTGACCACTGAGCGCACCCTCGTCCTGATCAAGCCCGACGGCGTCGCCCGTAACCTCACCGGCGCCATCCTGGCCCGGATCGAAGCCAAGGGCTACGCCCTGGCGGAACTCAAGAAGGTGGACGCCACCCGCGAGCTCCTGGAGCAGCACTACGAAGAGCACGTGGGCAAGCCCTTCTACGAGCCGCTGGTGGAGTTCATGCTCAGCGGCCCCGTGGTAGCTGCGATCTTCGAAGGCCACCGCGTCATCGAAGGCTTCCGTTCCCTGGCAGGCACCACCGATCCCACCACAGCGGCCCCGGGCACCATCCGTGGCGACTTCGGCCGCGACTGGGGACTGAAGGTGCAGCAGAACCTGGTGCACGGATCAGACTCCACGGACTCGGCCGAGCGCGAGATCAAAATCTGGTTCTAGGACCCGGTTCCGCACCACCACAGTGGCGCGTACCAACAGGTAAGGCCAATGTTCTTCGGAACATTGGCCTTATCTGTTACTTCATGGCTGGGCGGTTAGAAGCCTGATGTGCCGGCGAACACCTGGATGAAGGCGAAGAAGATGCTGGCAATGACGCCCACATAGATCAGCGCCACGATGATCCAGCCCGAATCCGCCACGACGCGGGCGGCGCCGGACGGGACTGGGATGACCCCGGCCGAGATGTTGCGGATGGTGGTCCAGATGAAGAGCGGGATCATCGCCGCCCAGACGATCATGCAGAACGGGCACAGGACATGGATGTCATACAGGGCCTGGGACCACAGCCACACCACGAAGACGAAGCCGAGCGTGACGCCCGTCTGCAGCCCGATCCAGTACCAGCGGGCAAACGTTGCGCCGGACAACAGGGCCATGCCCACGGTGATGATGATGGCGAACGCCACGATCCCGATAAACATGTTGGGGAAGCCAAAGAGTGAACTCTGCCAGGTCTTCATCACCTCGCCGCAGGAGACGAACGGATTCACATCGCACACGGTGGTGTGGTTGGGATCCTGCAGCACTGCGAGCTTTTCCAGGACCAGGGTCCCGGAAGCGAGCCAGCCGATAGCTCCGGTAATCACCAGGAGCCAGCCGAAGGGCCGGTTCCGGGCCATCATTGGCGTGTTGGCCGCCGGGGCGCTGTCCGTGGTGGTGGTCCGCTCCTGGGCTGGCGTGCCGTTGACGGGGGAGATGCTGGGCATTGGTATGGCGTCCTTTTCGTCCGGTGCTCCTGAGCCTGATTGTAACGCCGGCGGCTGGAGGGAACGCCCAGGAAACAGAAAGCCCCGGGCACCTTCCCGCGTGATTTACCCCGCGTATGAGAGAATGAACGTGGCTGGAAGCCGAACCACATTCGGTCTCCGGTCCGGTGGTTCGTTCCCAAGACCGCCAATGACGAGCAGGGCAGGCTTCGGATTATCCGACACTCCCGCAATCTCCATTGGACGGCACCTGGTTGTGGCATGTAGAACAACGGGTTTCAGAACTTTCCACTGGCTCCTACGGGCTGCCGCACCCCAAGGCCGGTGCGAACCTGGGAGCATCCACTTGACTTCTGTCAGCGCCTGCGGGTTTTGACAATATGTGCCCCAATGGGTGCCGGATGTGGCGGTACGTCAGGGGCAGGAGTGTTGCCACAGATGAACAATGAAACAGAGCTTTCCGTTAACGAGGTTGAACCGGCTGTGGAAGCCGCGGCCGAACCCAAAAAGGCTCCCCGGACCCGACGCAAGGCAGCGCCGAAGGCCGATGACGCCGTAGCCGCACCCCCCGCTGCAGAGGCGGTTCCGGACGATGCCCCGGCTGCCGTTGCGACGCCCGAGACCGCGGACGCCCCCGCAGCCCCGGCCAAAGCCGCCGCGCGCCGTCCCCGGGCCAGGAAGAAGACAGACGCCGCAGAGCCGCTGCCCGCCTTCGCCATCGATGCAGACCCCGCCGGTTCCGGTGCGGCCGCTGGTGCTGCCGACGCCGGCGCTGACACTGCTGCAGAAGCGGCTGCTGCCGGCGAAGTGCCCGCGGAACAGGCAGAGACCAAGCCGGTCCGCCGCCGCCGTGTTGCCACGAGGAAGGCGGCTCCTGCGGGGGACCCTGCAGAAACGCAGGCCTCCGCGGAAACGCCCGCCGCTGCGCAGGAACCGCCCGCCGCTGTCGCGCTGGACGCTGAAACGGAGGACCGGGGTGCCGTAGCCCGGAAGGCGGCCGTGCAGGCAGCAGTAACCACGGCTGCAGAACAGGAACCTGACGCTGACGAAGCCACTGCCGGGCCGGCGCAGGCCACCGGCACGGCGGTTCCCGCGGCTGCAGGAGAATCCGCAACGACGCCGGGCGAAGCCGCCCCGGCTGCAGGGGAAGCTGCCGAGGAACCCGGCGCCTTCGCCTCGTTGTTCCTCGAGCCTGCCTCGCCCACCTCCGTGCTGTTCCAGGCCCCCGACCTGAGTACCGTCGTCCGCCCCGCCGCGCCCGCCGCAGCGGATCAGGGCGAAGACCAGGACGACGCCGAGGACAACGAATCCGAGGAATCCTCCGGCCGCCGCCGGCGCCGCAGCCGTGGCCGCCGTGGCCGCAGCCGGCTGGACGACCGCGAGGACGCCGGAACCGACGGCTCGGACGCCGATGGCGCCTCCGACGAATCGGACGAGGATGAAACCGGTCCGGCGGAAGACGGCGTAACGTCCCGCCGTCGCCGCCGTCGCCGCCGCGGTGACCAGGACCTCGAACTGACCGGCGGGGAAGGCGACGATCCGCCCAACACCGTGACCCGTGTCCGCGCCCCGCGTGCCGTCAGCGAGGCACCCGCCAGCAACCGCGTCACCTCCGTCAAGGGCTCCACCCGCCTGGAAGCCAAGAAGCAGCGCCGACGCGAATCCCGGGACACGGGCCGCCGCCGCACTGTCATCACCGAAGCGGAGTTCTTGGCCCGCCGCGAATCCGTGGACCGGCAGATGATCGTCCGCCAGCGCGACGACAGAATCCAGATCGGCGTCCTCGAGGACGGCGTTCTGGCCGAGCACTTCGTCTCCAAGACCCAGCAGGACTCGCTGATCGGCAACGTCTACCTGGGCAAGGTCCAGAACGTGCTGCCGTCCATGGAAGCTGCCTTCGTGGACATTGGACGCGGCCGCAACGCCGTCCTGTACGCGGGCGAGGTGAACTGGGAAGCAGTGAACCTTGAAGGCAAGCAGCGCCGTATCGAGAACGCGCTGAAGTCCGGCGACACCGTACTGGTCCAGGTGACCAAGGACCCCGTGGGCCACAAGGGCGCCCGTCTGACCAGCCAGATTTCGCTGCCGGGCCGCTACCTCGTCTACGTCCCGGGCGGTTCCATGACCGGAATTTCCCGCAAGCTGCCCGACGTCGAGCGGAACAGGCTCAAGCGCATCCTCAAGGACCGCCTGCCGGAGCAGGCCGGCGTCATCGTGCGCACGGCGGCCGAAGGGGCGTCCGAGGAGGAGCTGACCCACGACATCAACCGGCTCCGCGCCCAGTGGGAAGGCATCGAAAGCCAGTCATCCTCCACCAAAGTCCTGGCTCCGGAGCTGCTGTACGGCGAACCGGACCTCACCATCAAGGTGGTCCGTGACGTCTTCAACGAGGACTTCTCCAAGCTGATTGTCTCCGGTGAGGAAGCCTGGGACACCATCGAGGCCTATGTCACCTATGTGGCCCCGGACCTGGTGGGACGCCTCGAAAAGTGGACCAAGGACCAGGACATCTTCGCTGCCTGGCGGATTGATGAGCAGATCCACAAGGCCCTCGAACGCAAGGTCTTCCTGCCCTCCGGTGGCTCGCTGGTGATCGACCGGACCGAAGCCATGACCGTGGTGGACGTCAACACCGGCAAGTTCACCGGCAGCGGCGGCAACCTCGAAGAAACCGTCACCAAGAACAACCTTGAGGCGGCCGAGGAAGTGGTGCGCCAGCTGCGGCTGCGCGACATTGGCGGCATCATCGTGATCGACTTCATCGACATGGTCCTGGAATCGAACCGCGACCTCGTCCTGCGCCGCATGGTGGAATGCCTGGGCCGCGACCGCACCAAGCACCAGGTAGCGGAAGTCACCTCGCTGGGACTCGTCCAGATGACCCGCAAGCGCATGGGCACCGGGCTCCTCGAAGTCTTCGGCGAGCAGTGCGAAGCCTGTGCCGGCCGCGGCGTGGTCACCCACGACGACCCCGTGGAGCACCGCCGCGCCAACATCGTGGCTGCCGAGCAGCACGTCCACCGTTCCGACGCCCGCCCCAGTGGGAACCGGAACGAGGGCAACCGCAGCGAAGGCCAGCGCAATGAGGGCCAGCGCACCGACGTCAACCAGGAAGGTAACCGCGGCGAACGCAAGCGCCGCCGCGGACGGGGCGGCCAGGCGGCCGAACCGGCACCCGCACCCGCAGCCGTGGCCGCCCACCCCGTCCAGCCGGACCCGCACGAGGCCGAACGCCATGCCAAGGCTGAAGCCACCAGGCTGGCCCTGGCGAACATTGCCGCGGCCGCGCACGCTGCCCACCTGCATGATGACGAGGTGGCGGCTCGGCAAACTCCTGCCCTGCAGGACGCGGGCACCACGGAGAAGCACGACGACGGGATGCCGGCACGCCCCGCGGCTGTCCTGACGTTCGGCGGCGAAAAGGTCGCGCTGCCCTTCGTTGAGCACGCAGACGAGCACCAGGCCTCACCTGCGCTGTCGCTTGACCGGCTGGCCGAAGCGTTTGCCCACCTGGGCCAGCCGGCTTCGCCTGTTGGCAGCCCGTCACGGGAGTCCGGCACGGCCCAGGCCGCGCCGGCCGCCCCCGAACCGGCGGAGGAAGTGGCTTCGGCACCCCGGCAGCCCGTTGCTGCTGCGGCCCCGGCGCGTGAGCTGAACGCCGCAGCCACCGCCGACCCGTCCCGGCAGCGCCGTCCGCGGCGTAACCGCAGTGCCAGCAGGGCACAGGGTGCAGCCAACGCCACCACCGTGGAACACCACGAGAGTGTTCCGGCGGCCAGCGAAGGCCACTCCCATGCGGCCAAGGCACCTGAGCCTGCCGCGCCGGCAGAACCGGCAGCCAAAGCCGATGCGCCCATCATCCTGGGCGTAGGGGTTCCGGCCTCAGAGCTCTGACCGGACCCAGGTAACGCCAGATGCCCGGCCCGCCACTCCTGTGGTGGGCCGGGCTTCTGCCGTTAACAGGGAGTCCCCCTCAGCAGCGCGCTTAACAGGGGCAGTCACCTTTCGGTTGACTGCTGTCCAACGGCTAGGCTGGGGAACCGACACGGGGTGCCGCGCACCAGGCCCGGCTGAGATCCACACCCGTTGAACCTGTCCGGTTAGTACCGGCGAAGGGATGTCTCTTTTGTCTACGACCCTTGCCATACCTGCAGCCACGCCGTTCCCCAATCCCTCCGCCGCCGCACTGACGGCAGCCGGACGGGACGTGCCCCGCGTCCTGGCCATCGCGGGCTCGGACCCCTCCGGCGGGGCCGGCATCCAGGCGGACCTCAAAAGCATCGCGGCCCACGGCGGCTACGGCATGGCCGCCATCACTGCCCTCACAGCCCAAAACACCCGTGGGGTGACCGCTGTCCATGTTCCTCCGGCATCGTTCCTGGCACAGCAGCTGGCGGCCATCAGCGACGACATCCACGTGGACGCCGTCAAGATCGGCATGCTGGGCGACGCCGAGGTGATCGCCGCCGTGCGCACCTGGCTGGAGAAGGTGCGCCCCGCCGTCGTGGTCCTGGACCCCGTCATGGTTGCCACCAGCGGGGACCGGCTGCTGCAGGAGAGCGCCGAAGCCGCGCTCCGCAACCTGGTGCCGCTGGCCCACCTTGTCACCCCCAACCTGGCTGAGCTGGCCATGCTGCTGGAGGAAGACGTACAGGACACGTGGGAGGCAGCCCTGGAACAGGGCAGGCGGCTGGCCGATGCCACCGGCACTGCCGTACTGGTCAAAGGCGGGCACCTGCAGGGCAGCAGTTGCCCGGACGCCCTGATTGGCCCGGCCGGCATGCTGTCTGCTGACGTCGTCGAAATCCCGGGGGAGCGGGTTGCAACGCGCAACAGCCACGGCACAGGCTGCTCCCTGTCCTCCGCCATGGCAACGGTCCAGGCACAGGTAGGCAACTGGGAAGCAGCTCTTCGGGAAGTAAAACCCTGGCTTGCTGGGGCGTTGGCGGCGTCTGATGTGCTGGAGGTGGGAACAGGCAACGGGCCTGTGCACCATTTCCACCACATCCGGAAAGCCCTTCGGCCAGGCGACTTCACGGCGCAACTGCGGAAAGATGCCGACGTCCACCTTGAGGCCATCTACGCCTTGGACTTCATCGAGGGCCTGGCCTCGGGGACACTTCCGGAAAACGAGTTCGCGTATTACCTTGCGCAGGATGCCATCTACCTGAACGGGTATTCGCGCGTCCTTGCCCGGGCCAGCGCGCTGGCCCCCACGGAAGCCGAGCAGCTGTTCTGGGCGGGCTCGGCACGGCAATGCCTCGAAGTGGAGTCGGAACTGCACCGTTCCTGGCTCAGCACCCGCACCGTCCGTCCCCAACTGGGGCCCGTCACCAAGGCCTACGTGGACCACCTGACCGCTGCGTCGGCGTCGGGAAGCTATGCAGTCCTGGCGGCAGCTGTCCTGCCCTGCTTCTGGCTGTACGCGGACGCCGGCAAGGCGCTCCATGCAAGGTTCCTTGCGGACGGGGAACCGGCAGGCCACCCTTACGCCGAGTGGCTGCGCACCTATGCCGACGAGGATTTCGCAGCGGCAACACGCCGGGCCATCGCTATGGTGGACGACGCTGCACGGAAGGCCTCCGATGACGAGCGGCAGGCCATGGCCACCGCTTTCCGGCAGTCCTGCCGGCTGGAAGTGGAGTTCTTCGACGCGCCGCGGCTCCACTCCTGAAGCTGCCGGGCCGTGCTGCCGGTACTATGGTGTGGCACGGCCCCGGTGGCGGACGATGTCTGTGGTTCCTATCACAGCCGACCCGCCGGAGCCAGCCTCATTTGCGGCCGGAGACGGAATTAGCGTATTCTGGATCTTCGGTGCTTACGCCAACACTTGGGTTATGACCCCGGGAACATGCCAACGTGGAAAACACAAGGCAGTCCTGCGGGATAACTCATGGAGACCTTCGGGAAATCCACGGCGTTGAGGCACAGCGGGAACCCAGCCAACCAGTGCACGGGTGCCGCACGCAATTTTAGTTATAAACGTCGAGAGAAGTGAGTTCCCAAGTGGTGTACGCGATTGTCCGCGCAGGCGGCCGCCAAGAGAAGGTTTCTGTTGGAGACTTCGTTACCCTGAACCGCGTCGCCGGTGGGGCTGGCAGCACCATCGAGCTGCCCGCACTGCTCCTGGTTGATGGTGACAAGATCACCACTGCCGCTGCTGACCTGGCCAAGGTGACCGTTACGGCTGAAATCCTCCAGGACCTCCGTGGTCCTAAGATTGTCATCCAGAAGTTCAAGAACAAGACCGGTTACAAGAAGCGCCAGGGTCACCGTCAGGAACTGACCAAGGTCAAGATCACTGGCATCAAGTAACCACCGGTTACTGTTCAGGTTTTCAGCAGATTCCCCAGAATTTAAAGGCAGGCATTTCAGATGGCACATAAAAAGGGCGCGAGCTCCACTCGCAACGGTCGTGACTCCAACGCACAGTACCTCGGCGTCAAGCGCTTCGGCGGCCAGGTAGTTTCCGCCGGCGAGATCATCGTCCGCCAGCGTGGCACCCACTTCCACCCGGGCGCCGGCGTTGGCCGTGGCGGCGACGACACCCTGTTCGCACTGACCCCGGGCGCCGTTGAATTCGGTACCCGCCGCGGTCGTCGCGTCGTCAACATCGTTGCTGCTGCAGCTGCAGAGTAACAACCAGTTCTGAAGCGGTGGAGCGGGCCAGTTGGCCCGCTCCACTGTTCTTTTAAGCGCATTACAATCGATAGGGCGTCCAGGGGCGCCCACACGACACTGAGGAGATTTACGTGGCCAGCTTTGTAGACCGGGTAGTACTGCACGTATCCGGCGGTACCGGCGGCCACGGTTGCGTCTCCGTCCACCGGGAGAAGTTCAAGCCCCTCGGCGGGCCCGACGGCGGCAACGGCGGCAATGGCGGTGACGTGATCCTCCGCGTGGACCACCAGACCACCACCCTCCTCGATTACCACCACGCCCCGCACCGGCACGCCACCAACGGCGGTCCCGGCATGGGCGACTGGCGCGGCGGCAAGAACGGCGAAACCCTGGTCCTGCCTGTCCCGGACGGCACGGTGGTGAAGTCCAAGGACGGCACCGTGCTGGCGGACCTGGTGGGCGAGGGTACCGAGTACATCGCCGCCGCCGGCGGACCCGGCGGCCTGGGCAACGCTGCCCTGTCCTCCCAGAAGCGCCGCGCGCCGGGCTTCGCCCTGCTCGGCATCGAAGGCGAATCCAGCGACATCGTCCTGGAGCTGAAGTCCATTGCAGACATCGCCCTGGTGGGATTCCCGTCGGCCGGCAAGTCCAGCCTCATCGCCGCCATGTCCGCCGCACGCCCGAAGATCGCCGACTACCCGTTCACCACCCTCATTCCCAACCTGGGCGTCGTCCAGGCGGGCGACGTCCGGTTCACCATCGCGGACGTCCCGGGCCTGATCGAAGGTGCCAGCGAAGGAAAGGGCCTTGGCCACAACTTCCTGCGGCACGTGGAACGCTGCGCCGCCCTGGTTCACGTCCTGGACTGCGGCACGCTCGAATCCGATCGCGATCCGCTGTCCGACCTCTCCATCATCGAGACCGAGCTTGAAAAGTACGCGGTAGACATGAGCTACGCCGGCCAGGACGGCGAAGTGGTCCCGCTGAACCACCGTCCCCGCCTCGTGGCATTGAACAAGGTGGACCTGCCGGACGGCAAGGACATGGCCGAATTCGTCCGCCCTGAGCTGGAGTCCCGCGGCTACCGGGTCTTCGAGGTCTCGGCCACCAGCCACGAGGGCCTGCGGCAGCTCGGCTTCGCGATGGCCGAGATCGTCAAGGCAGCACGCGATGCCGTCGAAGCCGCCCCGCCGAAGGTTACCCCCACCGTGCTGCGTCCGCGCGCCGTAAATGAAACCGGGTTCCGGATCCGCCGCGAGGAGAAGGCCCACGAGCCGCTGTTCCGTGTCCTTGGCGACAAGCCCGTGCGCTGGGTCAAGCAGACGGACTTCACCAACGAAGAAGCCATCGGATACCTGGCAGACCGGCTCGCAAGGCTGGGCGTGGAAACCGAGCTGTTCAAGATGGGCGCCAAGCCGGGTGACACCGTGGTAATTGGTGAAGACGACGGCGTGGTCTTCGACTGGGAGCCCACCATGATGGCAGGTGCCGAACTGCTGGCGTCGCCGCGCGGCACCGACATCCGTTTCGCCGACACCGGCGACCGCCCCACCCGCAGCCAGAAGCGCGAGGAGCAGCAGGAACGCCGGGATGCCAAGGCCGCAGCCCGCGCCGAACTCGAAGCCGAACGCAAGGCCGGCATCTGGACAGAGTCCGTCAGTGGACGGCGCGCGGCCCAGCCCATTAAGGAAAGTGGCCTGGATTCCGGCGATGAGTCCTAGGGCTACAGCCACGGAACCGGCGTCCGGTTCCGTGGACAGGAGTGCGCTGGCCGGGGCCCGCCGGGTTGTGGTGAAGGTTGGCTCCTCGTCGCTGACAAGCATCAAGGGCGGGATTTCCGAGGAGTCCCTCACCGCCCTCGCGGACGCCCTGGCTGCCAAGCGCAACAGCGGCACCGAAATCATCCTGGTTTCCTCAGGCGCCATCGCCGCGGGGCTGGCACCGCTTGGTTTGGCCAAGCGTCCCCGGGACCTTGCCACCCAGCAGGCTGCTGCCAGCGTGGGGCAGGGACTCCTCATGGCCCGGTACACGCAGGCCTTTGGTGCCCACGGCGTTACCGTCAGCCAGGTCCTGCTCACCGCTGAAGACCTGATGCGGCGGAGCCAGCACACCAACGCCCTGCGCGCCATGGACCGGCTGCTGAACCTCGGGGTGGTCCCGGTGGTCAACGAAAACGACACCGTGGCCACCCATGAGATCCGCTTCGGCGACAACGACCGGCTGGCCGCACTGGTGGCGCACCTGGTGCGCGCCGACGCGCTCGTCCTGCTGTCCGACGTCGACTCCCTCTATGACGGGCCGCCCGCCCAGGGTGCCAAGCGGATCCCGCTGGTCACCGGCGCGCACGACCTCGAGGGAGTGTCCATCGGCAAGACCGGCAAAGCCGGGGTTGGCACCGGCGGCATGCTTACCAAGGTGGAGGCGGCCAGCATGGCTGCAGGATCCGGCATTCACGCGCTGGTGACCTCCACGCCCAATGCCGCCGCCGCACTCAACGGTGAGGACGTTGGTACCTGGTTCACCGTCAACGGCGCCCGCAAACCCGTCCGCCTGCTGTGGCTTGCCCACGTTGCCTCTGTCCAGGGCAGGCTGATCCTGGACGAGGGCGCCGTCCGGGCCGTCCGCCACCACCGGACCTCGCTGCTGCCGGCCGGCATATCCGCCGTTCACGGCGTCTTCGAAGCGGGCGACGCCGTCGAGATCGCAGGTGCCGACGGCACCATCGTGGCCCGGGGCCTGGTCAACTACTCCTCCGAAGAGCTGCCACGCATGCTGGGACGGTCCACCCGCGACCTCGGCGAGGAACTCGGCACCGGCTACGACCGTGAAGTTGTTCATGTTGACGACCTGGTGCTGGTTTGAACCGGCGCCTCGCCTAAACTTGAACCATGACTGAGGCCCTGATCCACACGACTGCCGACAACTCCGCAGACACCGCCGCCACGGCCACCCCGCAGCGGCAGGCCCCCTCAGCAGCTCCCGCCCCGGGGGACGGTCCGCTCACCGATGCCGGAATCGAGGCCGCGGTACACGCCATCGCCGACCGTTCGCGCCACGCCGCCCGCCGGATGGCCATGGCCAACCGGGCCTGGAAGGACCGCGGCCTGCGCGCCGTCGGGGCGGCGCTTCAGGCCAACACCCGCGCCATTCTCGACGCCAACGCGCGAGACGTCGCCAACGGCAAGGCCAACGGAACATCGGCAGCGCTGCTGGACCGGCTGACGCTCACCGACGCCCGCATCGACGGACTGGTGGCCGCCCTGGAGAACCTCGCCAACCTGCCGGACCCCGTAGGCAACGTGGTCCGCGGCCAGACCCTTCCTAACGGACTGCGGCTGCGCCAGGTCAACGTTCCCATGGGTGTTGTGGCGGCCATTTACGAAGCCCGGCCCAACGTCACCGTAGACATCGCAGGACTTGCACTTAAGAGCGGCAACGCCGTCATCCTTCGCGGCGGCAGCGCGGCGGAATCAACCAACGGCGTCCTGGTCAGGGTCTTGCGCGAAGCCCTGGAGTCGGTGGGGCTGCCCGCGGACGCCGTCCAGACGGTGGACCAGTACGGCCGTGCCGGCGCCACCGTGCTGATGCGTGCCCGCGGCAGGGTAGACGTCCTCATCCCGCGGGGCGGCCGCGACCTCATCCAGTCGGTGGTGACCAACTCCGCCGTGCCCGTCATCGAGACAGGCGAAGGCAACGTCCATATCTTCATCGACGAATCGGCCAACGAAGACATGGCCGTGGAGATCCTCCTCAACGCCAAGACGCAGCGGCCCAGCGTCTGCAACACCGTGGAAACCCTCCTGGTCCATTCCGGGTCTACCGTCCTTCCCGCCGTGGCCAAAGCGCTCAGCAAGGCCGGCGTCCGCCTGCATGCCGATGAGCGCGTCCGTGCGGCCCTCCCGGCTTCGGTAGCTGCCGACGCCGCCACGGACGAGGACTGGGGCACGGAGTACATGGACCTGGACCTTGCCGTGGCAATGGTGGACAGTCTGGACGAAGCGGTCCGCCACATCCGGAAGTGGTCCACGGGCCACACGGAGGCGATCCTCACCAACGACCTCGCCAATGCCGAACGGTTCATCGCCGAGGTGGATTCCGCTGCCGTGATCGTCAACGCTTCCACCCGGTTTACCGATGGCGGGGAGCTCGGGCTCGGCGCCGAAGTGGGCATCTCCACCCAGAAGCTGCATGCCCGCGGGCCCATGGGGCTCACCGAGCTCACCACCACCAAGTGGATCGTCCAGGGTGAAGGCCAGGTCCGCGGGTAGCAACGCGGTAACATAGACCAGACGCCAAAAAAGCAGCGGGAAAGTCCGCTGCCCCAAAATACTTGAACCTAGGGGAGAACATGCTGTTCCAGCAGATCGCCACGACCATCGCCGCCGCAGGCGAAGCTGAACACGAGGAACTCGCGCCGCTGTGGGCTGAGCCGTGGGTCTTCGGCATTGTCATGTTTGCGATCCTGATGGTCATGATGTTCGTCACGTTGTCCTATACCAACCTGGGCAACCGCCACACCGCCACGGAGGAGCACGCGGACCCGCACCGCCAGCACCCGAACAAGCACGATCGCGGGCAGGGCCACTAACATTTCCCGCATTTTGCGCCGGAGCAGTGACAAGGGCCGGATCCGGCTGGGCGTGATGGGCGGGACGTTCGACCCCATCCATCACGGCCACCTTGTTGCCGCCAGTGAGGTGGCTGCGGAATTCGACCTGGACGAGGTCGTCTTTGTCCCCACCGGACAGCCATGGCAGAAGTCCCACAAACGGGTTACCGAGCCGGAACACCGCTACCTGATGACGGTCATCGCCACTGCCTCCAATCCGAGGTTCACGGTGAGCCGGGTGGATGTGGACCGCCCCGGTCCCACGTACACCATCGACACCCTGCGCGACCTTCGCGCGCAGCGCCCTGACGCGGACCTGTTCTTCATTACCGGCGCTGATGCCCTCGCGCAGATCCTGTCCTGGAAGGACATCGACGAACTGTGGTCCCTGGCCCATTTCGTTGGAGTCACCCGTCCGGGCCACGTCCTTGACGGCATGGGGCGCGACGACGTCAGCCTCCTCGAAGTGCCGGCCATGGCCATCTCTTCCACAGACTGCCGCACCCGGGTAGCGGGAAACGATCCCGTTTGGTACCTGGTACCTGATGGCGTGGTGCAGTACATCGCGAAGTATGGGCTGTACGCACCGGCAGCCGGGGACGATCAATCTTCCGAAGCACGCGAACGAGCCAGCACTGAATGAGTTCTCAATGAGCCAGGAACAACCCCCCATCCGCAGCCGCCGGGAACTCCGGAAGGCGCGGGACGCCGCCCAGCAGGCGGCAGTTCCCGCGGGCAAGGACCAGCCTTCGCCTGCCACGAAGCCGTCGTCAGCCGCGACGGCCGGGACAACCGGGAAGCCCCAAAAGCCCGTGGCAGCCGCTGCGCCTGCGCCCGCCAAACCTGCGCCCGCCAAACCTGCTGCCGCGAAACTTCCTGCAGCTCCCGACCGGGACCAGCAGCCCGTGGACCAGCCCGCCGCGGTGCCGGCACACACGCAACGGTCATCCCAAATCCGCGCCAGGGACAGGGCAGCCCTGCGCACCATCAAGGACCTGGAGGAAAAGGAAGGCCAGCTTGCCGCGGGCGGTCCTCCCACCCGCCGCCAGCTCCGCCTGCAGCAGCTGAAGGAGCAGGCCCTCACCTCGGCCAACCCGATCGTTCCTCCCGCCGCCACGCCGGCTGTTGTCCCGTCGAAAGCGCCTGTCCGTCCGGAACCCGCCGGCGACAGTACAGCTGCACCATCCGCCGGGGGAGAGAGCAAGGCACCGGCGGCGCCGGGTGCGCCGTCCGGCACGCCGGCACCGAAGACGGCCGGCGCTCCCTCCGGCCCTGCGGGGATGACTGTTGAACAGGCGCTTGCGGCCCGTTCCCTGATTGCCGAGCAGGCCAAAAACCAGATCGCCAAGATGGAGCACATCGCCTCCATGGATCCGGAGGCGGTGGATCCAGAAATCCTTGCTGAGCAGATCGCCTTGGCGGAACGCGCAGCAGTGCTGAACCGGCGTGCGATGGCCCGGCAGAAACTGGCGGAGCAGGCCGGCGGAGCTGGAGCTCCCGCCGACGGCCAGGCCGCGGACGCAGGATCGGCGCCGGCCCAGCCTAAGGCCGCGCCCTTCGGGAACCCGCCACCCAAGGCAGCGTCGCCCACGGCTTCGCAGCCGAAGGCAAACCCGCCCAAGTCGAATCCGCCACAGGACCGGCCGGGCCCGTCCACCACAAGCAACCTGGCCATGGTCACGCCGCTGGAATTCGTCCAGGTTCCCGGCGTGGACCGTCCCGTCATGAAGCCGCCGGCAACATCCCACGTTCCGGTCACCACCCGGCCGGGAACCAAGGTTCCTGCAGCCGGTGGCAGTAAGAAGAAGCCGGCGGCCAGGGCGGCCCGCGCAGCCGAGCCGGTGTCCGGCCGTTCGCAGGTCATTGCGCGGGCGGAAGCTGCGGCCAAAGCGGCCACTCGTCCCAAGCCCGTTGTCTTTCCGGACAGCCAGGCGACCTTCGAGGACGTTCCGAGGGTCCCGGCCAGCTCGGCCTACGGGCTGGAACCCCTGGACGCAGCCACCGCCGGCCTTGGCCGCGCGAGACGCAACCGCATCCTGCAGTTCTGCATCCTTGCCTTCGGTGTCGTGGCCCTCGTGTCCGGCGTCGTCCTGATCATCAGCGGCATGAATCCCTGACCTGCCGCACCCTGTTTTTCCATCAACGAGGAGTCCCGTGACTGCATCAGATACATCCATCACCATTGCCCGCGACGCCGCCAAGGCTGCTGCGGACAAGCTTGCCCAGGACATTGTTGCCCTCGACGTGAGTGAACGCCTGGCACTGGCCGACGTTTTCCTCATTGCGTCAGCCCCCAGTGAGCGTCAGGTCAACGCGATCGTGGACGGCATCGAGGAAGAACTTGCCAAGCAGGACCTGCGGCCGGTCCGCCGCGAAGGCCGATCCGGCGGCCGCTGGGTCCTCCTGGACTACTCCGACATCGTGATCCACGTCCAGCACGAAGAGGACCGGGTCTTCTACGCGCTTGAGCGGCTCTGGAAAGACTGCCCGGTGGTGGACCTGCAACTGGAAGACGCCGCCGCGGCCACGTCCGACAGCGAATAAACCCGCGCCGCTCCGCGGAGTATTCCCGATTTGGAATTCCTGGAACCGCTGATCTAAGATATTTGAGTTGCTTCGGGGAAACCCGAAAAAAGCTCGAAGGAGCGGCAGCAGTTCGGGGCTGTGGCGCAGCTGGTAGCGCACCTGCATGGCATGCAGGGGGTCAGGGGTTCGAGTCCCCTCAGCTCCACCGGACAATCCGCCGGAATCATTGTGATTCCGGCGGATTTTTTTATGTGCCCCGGTCCCGGCCGGGCGTCAGGGGCTATCGGCGGAGACAGCCCAAACATCTGCCAGGGGCCACTGAAACCCGCCCGTGGGAGCGATTTGGTACTGCGGGGAAAGTGCATTAGGCTGGTCAGGTTGCTCCGGAGAAACCGACCGGAACAGCAAGTTTCCGGGGCTGTGGCGCAGCTGGTAGCGCACCTGCATGGCATGCAGGGGGTCAGGGGTTCGAGTCCCCTCAGCTCCACGGAACGAAAAGGGAACCATCACCTGTGATGGTTCCCTTTTTTGCGTTTCCGCTGATGGGGTTACATCCACCCCGTGCGGCGAAGCGGAGGCTCGGCGCCGCCGGGACGTTGTACCAGGACCTGGTTCACCCCGGTCAGGCCGTTGTCAAAGCCGATGGCACTCGACGCCATGTACAGCCGCCAGATCCTGGCGCGGCCAACTCCGGTTAGCGCCACTGCCTGGTCCCAGTTCGCTTCGAGCCGCCGCACCCAGGCACGCAGCGTCAGGGCGTAGTGCTGCCGCAACGCTTCAACGTCCAGGACCTCAAACCCCGCTCCCTCGAGCGCCACCACCATTTCGCCCAGGCTGATCATCTCGCCGTCGGGAAATACGTACCGGGGAATGAACGAATCGGGGTCCGGACCCGTGGGGCCGGCATTCCAGGAAATCGCGTGGTTCAAGAGCCTGCCACCGGGCCGGAGCAGCGAATGGAGGGCGGAGGCGTAGCCGGGGGTCTGCTCACGCCCCACATGCTCGGACATCCCGATGGAGCTGATCGCGTCGAACGGCCCGTCCGCCACGTCCCGGTAATCCTGTACCCGGATCTCCACCTTCTCCGTCAGCCCCGCCTCTGCCGCGCGCTTCCGTGCCAGGTTGGCCTGCTCGGCGGACAGCGTCACCCCCAGCACTGTGACGCCGTACTTTTCCGCCGCGTGCAGGGCAAAACTGCCCCAGCCGCAGCCCACATCAAGCACGCGCATCCCGGGCTTCAGGCCCAGCTTCCGGCACACCAGATCCAGCTTGGCCTCCTGAGCAGCATCCAAGCCGTCCAGGCCTTCCGGGCCGTCGACGCCGGCCGTGCTGTTCTCTCCGGTGCTGCCCTCTCTGGTCTCGCCGGAGGTGTCTGCCCAGACGGCGCAGGAGTAGACCATTGATTTGCCCAGGACCAGGGCGTAAAAGTCG